>NZ_QKKX01000062.1 GCF_003434305.1 Micromonospora sp. MW-13 | reverse complement strand
CCGCGACGCTCGGCCCGGCCGGAGCCGCCGGCGCGGGCGTCGGGACGATGGTGCCCACGGCGGGCGAGACGGGGACGACGGCCGGGGCGACCGGCATCGCCGGGGCGAGCGCCGTGGCCAGCGCCGCTGCGCCGTTCGCCGCCACCATCGCTGGCACCGCGGCCGGGGCGGGCGACGGCGCCGACTCCTGCGGCAGCGCGGCGGGCGCGTACCCCTCGACCCGGTACGCCTCGGCGGGCTGCCAGACGGGCCGTTCCCCGCCGCCGAAGTCGCCGAGGAAGGCGAGCATCACGTCCCGTTGGGTGGCGATCATGTCCCGGGTGGTGCGCAGGTACTCGCTGAGCAGCTCGCCCCGGATGTCCCGGACACCGGGGTCGGCGCCGGGGCCGCTGCCGGTGGCGGTGGCGGTGCCGTTCGCTGAGGTCATCGACAGCTCCTTGATCCGTCGGGGAGGGGTCATGCCACCGGGAAGGCAGTCGCCGTGCTGGTCCCGGACGAGCTGCCCGTCGACCGTCCACAGCGGACGACGGGTCGGTGCGGCGCCGGGGGCGTCGCCCGCGACCCGGCCCTGGAAGAGCCAGTCGGGGCGTACCGGCGCGCCGGCGCAGGCGAGTTCGGCGACCGAGATCAGGAATCCGCGCAGCCCCTCGGCCGGGCCACCCTCACCGGCGATCGCCCGGTGCGGCCGGTCGCCGAGCACCGCCCGTACCAGCCGGGTGAGCACCTGGCCGGGGCCGACCTCGACGAAGAGGCGGGCGCCGGCGGCGTACATCGCCTCGATCTGCTCGACGAAGCGGACCGGCGCGCCGATCTGCTCGGCGAGGTGGTGGCGTACCTGGTCGGCGTCGCCGGCGTACGGCGCGGCGGTGAGGTTGGACCAGACCGGGATGCGCGGCTCGGCGATCCGCCGGTCGGCGAGCACCTCGGCGAAGGTCTCCACCGCGCCGGCCACCACCGGGCTGTGGAAGGCACAGGCCACCGGGATGGCCTTGGCCGACAGCCCGGACTCCTTGAGCGCGACCACCGCCGCCCGCACCTTCGCGGTCGGACCGGAGACCACCACCTGCCTCGGGGCGTTCCGGTTGGCCAGTACCACCTCGCTGGTCAGGCCGGCGCCCGCGAGGGCCTGCGCCACCTCGTCCGCGGTGGCGTTGACCGCCGCCATGGTGCCCGGGTCCTCGCCGCAGGCGCCCAGGATGGCCGCCGCCCGCTCCCGGCTGAGGTCCAGCAGGGTGGTCGCGTCGAAGGCCCCGGCGACGCACAGGCCGACCAGTTCGCCGTAGCTGTGCCCGGCGGTCATGTCCGGCCGGACGCCGAGGCGGCGCAGCAGGTGGTCGACGGCGAGGCCGCCGATGCCCAGCACCGGCTGGGCGACCCGGGTGTCGCGCACCCGGTCCTCCTGCGCGCGCCGGGACTCGTGGTCGAACGCGGTCGGTGGGAAGAGCAGCTCCGCGGCGGACCGGTCGAGTTCGAGGTAGTGCCGCAGCTCCGGGAAGGCGACGAACAGTTCCGCGAGGGCCCCCGGGCGCTGGCTGCCCTGCCCGGGGAAGAGGAAGGCCACCTGGCCGGGCCCCACCGGGTCGGTCTCCGTTGGCTGGACCAGGCCCCGGGCCGGGTCGTGCTCACCGGCGAGGGCCCGGCGCAGCAGCGTCTCCAGCTCGGGCAGGCTTCGGGCCACCACCGCCACCCGGGTCGGTCCGGACCGGTTGGCGGCCTTCGCGGCCACCGCGGCGGCCAGCTCGGCCAGCCGGCCCGGCCGGTTCCGACCCGCGTCGGCGGCGAGGCTCTCCAGAAGCTGCCGGACCGGCTGGTGGGCCGCGGCCCGGTCGGCGCCGCGGAAGCAGAACAGCTCCGCCGGCCACAGCCGCCGCGCGTGCCGGGGCTCCGGGGCGCCCGCGTACGCGCCGAGCACCGCGTGGAAGTTGGTGCCGCCGAAACCGAATGCGCTGACCCCGGCGATCCGCTCGCCGGCCGGCGCCGGCCACGGGCGGGCCTCGGTGAAGAACACGAACGGGCTCTGCTGCGGGTGCCAGGCCGGGTTGGGACGCTCCAGGTGGATCGTGGGCGGCCGGATCCCGTGGTACAGCGCCAGGGTCGCCTTGATCACCCCGGCCAGCCCGGCGGCGCACTTGGTGTGCCCGATCTGGGACTTCACCGAGCCGAGTGCGCAGCCGCCCGGTTCGGCGCCGGCCTCGACGAACATCCGGGTCAGCGTCTCCAGTTCGGTGCGGTCGCCGACCACGGTGCCGGTGCCGTGCGCCTCCACCAGCCCCACGTCCCGCGGTGAGATGCCGGTGCGGTGGTAGGCCCGGTCCAGCGCCCGGCGCTGCCCCTCGGGACGCGGGGCGGTCAGGCCGAGGGCCCGCCCGTCGCTGGCCCCGCCGAGCCCCTTGATCACGCCGTAGATCCGGTCGCCGTCGCGCTCGGCGTCGGCCAGCCGCTTGAGCACGACGCAGGCCACCCCCTCGCCGAGGGCGATCCCGTCGCCGGTGCTGTCGAAGGGCCGCGACCGGCCGGTGGGGGACAGCGCGTGCGCCGAGGTGAACATCAGGTAGTCGTTGACGCCGTTGTGCAGGTCGGCGCCGCCGCAGATCATCAGGTCGCTGTCGCCGCTGGCCAGCTCCTTGCAGGCGGCGTCCATCGCGGCCAGCGAGGAGGCGCAGGCGGCGTCGATGGTGTAGTTCGGCCCGCCCAGGTCGAGCCGGTTGGCCACCCGGCCGGCGATCACGTTGGCCAGCACGCCCGGGAAGCTGTCCTCGCTGACCGTGGGCAGCAGCTCCTCCATCTCCTCGGGCACCTCGCCGAGGTAGGCCGGGAGCATGGTGCGCAGGGTCTGCGCGTGGCCCATGTCGCTGCCCGCCTCGGCGCCGAAGACCACGCCGGTACGGGAGTGGTCCACGCCCGGGGCGTCGTAGGCGTACCCGGCGTCGACCAGCGCCCGGTGGGAGACCTCCAGGGCGAGAAGCTGGGTCGGGTCGATGCTGCTCAGCGCCGACGGCGGGATGCCGTAGCCGATGGCGTCGAAGGGCACCGGCTCGATGAACCCGCCCCACTTGGAGACGCTGATCCGGCCGGTCCGACCCGGTCCGACCTCGGGGGCGTAGTAGACGCTGGTGTCCCAACGGTCGGCCGGGACCTCGGTGACCGCGTCGGTGCCGTTGAGCACGGTGCGCCAGAAGCTGTCCAGGTCGGGGGAGCCCGGCAGCATGCACGCCATGCCGACGATGGCGATGTCCAGCGGGGCGGGCGGCTCCTCGACCCCGGCGGCCGGCGGCGCGAGCCGGGCGCGCAGCGTGTCGAGCCGGTCGGCGTGGAAGCCCCGTACCTCGGTGGTGACCGCCTCGTGCAGCTCCGCGACGGTGGTGGGGGCGGCGCGCAGCACCGCGACCTGGCCGGCCATGAACAGCCCTTCGGCGGCCTGGACGGCCTCGTCGACGGACTCGATGACCTCGCCGGAGCGGCGCAGGCCCTTGCTGGCGATCCGCAGCCGCCCGACATTGAGCAGCTCCAGTTGCTCCCACACCTCGCGGTTCTGCACCCCCGCGCTCTGCAACTGGTCGCGTAGCTGGTGGAAGTCGTCGACGAACGGGGTGTGCAGGCACCGGGTGGCGTGCCCGGGGGCGGTCTCCAGCAGCGCCGTGCGCTCGGCGGTGAG
Organism: Micromonospora sp. MW-13; assembly: GCF_003434305.1. GTDB lineage: Bacteria > Actinomycetota > Actinomycetes > Mycobacteriales > Micromonosporaceae > Micromonospora. The sequence goes on along the minus strand of NZ_QKKX01000062.1, from coordinate 99,594 downwards.
CGCCTCGCGCTGGAACATCGGCTGGACCGCGCCGTGCTCCACCGCCTCCGCCGTGAACAGGTACGCGGTGCCCATCAGCACGCCGATCCGGCCGCCCCGGCGGGCCAGCGGCGCGGCCATCGTGGCGACCATCGCCGCCGACCGGGCGTCGTGCACGCCGCCGGCGAAGAAGACCTGCACCTGCCCGGCCGCGGCGGGGTCGGTGTCGAGGTACTCGTCGAGCACCAGCAGTTGGGCCTCCCACAGCGGGAAGCTGGCCCGCGGTCCGACGTGACCGCCGCACTCGGCGCCCTCGAAGATGAACTTGCGGGCCCCCGAGCGCAGGAACTGCCGCAGCAGGCCGGGGGAGGGCACGTGCAGGAAGGTGCTGATCCCCTGCTCCTCCAGCGCGCGGGCCTGGGGCGGCCGGCCACCGGCGATGATCGCGCAGGCGGGACGCAGCTCCCGGATGACCTCCAGTTGCGCGGCGCGCAGCTCCTCGGGGGCGAAGCCGAGCACCCCGACACCCCACGGGCGGTCGCCGAGCAGCCCGGCGGTCTCGGTGAGCATCCGGCGGCACTGGTCGGCCGAGTTCAGGGCGAGCGCGAGGAACGGCAGCGCGCCGTCGTCGGCGACCGCGGCGGCGAAGGACGCCTCGTCGCTGACCCGGGTCATCGGCCCCTGGGCGACCGGCACCCGCACCCCGAGCGTCTCCGCGAGGGGGGCGCCCGGCAGCAGCAACTCACCGGCGTCCGGGCCGTCGACGGCGTCGAGCATCGCCGCCCGGATCCCCCGGACGGCGGCGGCCGTGTCCGGCCAGCGGTCGGCGAAGACCCCGGCCAGCCACCCGTCCTGACCGACGGGCAGCAGCTCGGAGTGCTCCTCGTGCGGCCCGCCCCGGCGCATTCCCCGCATCCCGTCGCGCAGGACGGTCTCCGAGCCGTCCATCCGCCGGATCCCGGCCCGGACGTCCGCCGGCAGCTCCGACTCGGGCATCAGGGCGAGCTGGGTGTCCAGCACCACCCCGGCGGCACCGCCGACCAGGCACGCCCCGGCGGTGCGGGGGCCGATCCCGCCGGCCACCCAGACCGGCAGGTCGAGGGCGTCGTCCGCGACGAGCTGCTGGAGCAGGACGAACGAGCTGAGGTCGCCGACCCGTCCGCCGGCCTCCATGCCACGGGCGACCAGCCCGTGCGCGCCGGCCGCCGCCGCGGCCCGCGCCTCGTCCCGGCTGGTCACCTCCACCAGCACCCGGTAGCGGCCGGTGAGCCCGGCCAGCGGCCAGGGGCTGCCCGGCTCGACCAGCACCAGGTCCACCCGGCCGGGCGCGGCGCGGTCCACGTCGTCCGGGGTGGCCCGGCACCCCGCCGGCACCCGGACGCCGATCGGCGTGGGGGACCAGGACGCGGCCTGGGCGAGCGCGCGCAGCGACCAGTCGTCGCCGCCGGCCAGGTCGACGATGCCCCGCCCGCCACCGGCGCTGGCGGCGGCCGTGATTCGTGGGCCCGGTTCGAGGACGCCGACGGGATTGACAACCATGATCAGGTCGCGCGTGTGCGGTGCAGTACTCATCAGGCTCCCACTTCGGTCGCGAGGAGATCGCGGTGCGACGGGCTGGACCGGCCGGCCGAACGCCGGCGATCAACGTCTGAATCCGCGGCAGTCAATGTCGCGCTGAGTCATAACATAGCCCCGCTCAGTTACGCCCCGGTTAAATCTGACCTACTCGACCGACGAGGTGAAGATTTCCTACTCATGCGGCGGGATATGTCGTCGGGGTGGCCAGGCAATACTTCCGAAGGTTCGGTCCGGGTTGGCCGCGAGTGGCGTCGAGCGGGGTGGCGCGGCGATTGTTGACTTCATTACAAAATTGTTTTCCGCCCCCGTGGGGTCGGCCGGGGTGGGCGATTCATCCCCACTGTGTCCCACTATGTGGAACGGGTCTTGCTCTGAGGCGTGGCCGACGCCAACGATCCGTGTCTATGTCGTAGTCGTTATTACCCATCGATTAACTGTGCCATTCGGAGGCGAGGTGAGATTCGATGGCGATCGCCACAGGCTCCGACGCGATGGTTCGCTGTGACCCGCGTCACTTGCTGGTCGGTAGTTGACGCCGGCGTCGGGAGCGACCGACGACGGTCAGCGCGAACCCTGGCCGACGCCGCCGGCAATCGTTCTGTTCTGGTCAGACGTCGGCCTCGGCGGCACCCGGGCCGACTCGCTTAACGATCGTTTTTGTACCCTCTGTCGGAATGCTTAGCGCCCCCGTTCGACGACCGGCGCGCTGTCTTCTCCGGCGGGCTCCGCACCCCTGCACAGACCCCGGCCGGCCGGGACCCGGGACCGCCTACGGCGGCCCGTCCCGTCGGCACTGCCTTCCCCATTCATCTTTCGGATCGGCGGTTATTGTGCGTAAACTCCTGCTCCTCGCCCTCGTCGGCCTTGGTGCGCAACTGGTCGACGGCAGCCTCGGGATGGCGTATGGCGTGACGTCCACGACGCTGCTGCTGGCCATCAACACCGGCGCCGCGAGCGCCTCGGCAACTGTTCACCTGGCCGAGATCGGCACCACCCTCGTCTCGGGCGCAGCCCACTGGAGGTTCGGCAACGTCGACTGGACGGTGGTCCGCAGGGTCGGCGTGCCGGGCGCCCTCGGCGCCTTCGCCGGCGCGACCTTCCTGTCCAGCCTCTCCACCGCGACCGCGGCCCCGATCATGTCGTTGATCCTGCTCTCCCTCGGGCTGTACGTGCTGGTCCGGTTCACCGTCTCCGGGCTGCCCCGGGGACGCGTCGGACTGCCGCTGCGCAAGCGCTTCCTCGGGCCGCTGGGGCTGGTCGCCGGCTTCGTCGACGCCACCGGCGGTGGCGGCTGGGGGCCGGTCGGTACCCCCGCGATCCTGGCCAGCGGCCGGCTGGAGCCCCGTCGGGTGATCGGCTCGATCGACACCAGCGAGTTCCTGGTGGCGGTGGCCGCCAGCCTGGGCTTCCTGGTCGGGATCGGTTCCGAGAACATCAACTTCGGCTGGGTGGCCACGCTGCTGCTCGGCGGCATGGTCGCCGCGCCGATCGCCGCCTGGCTGGTGCGGATGGTCCCGCCCCGGGTCCTCGGGTCCGCCGTCGGCGGAGTCATCGTCCTGACCAACGTCCGTACCCTGCTGGTCAGCGATTGGATCGACGCCCCGGCCGGCGTCCGGTACACCAGCTACCTGGCGATCGCGCTGGCCTGGGTGGCGGCAGTGGCCTGGTCGCTGCGCCGGCATCTGGCCGACCGGCACGTCGAGCCGGTCGGCGCCGGCAGCGAGGGCGGCTCCGGGGAGCCCGCCACCGCGTCGAGCTGACGGGCGTCGCCCGTCGGACCGCGACCCGGCGGAGACCCGGACCGGGCCTCCGCCGGGCCCTTCCCGTCCGGAGCGGCCGGCCACCGCGTTTCTCTCCGGCCACCGCGTTTCTCTCCGGCCGGTGCCCGGGTTCCCGTCGCGATGGGACCGCGCGACGGGAACCCGGGCCCCGGGGAGGGGGTCGGGACGGGGGACCCGGACCCCACTGTGGACACCCGCTGGGCCCGCGTTCCCGTCGCTGCATTCACGATGGGTCGGCGGCGGGCGCCGCGGAAGGGGGAGTCGTGTTCCCGCCAGGAAGGCTGCCGTAGTGGGCGGCGGGGCACATCGATCGGCCGGCCGTGCCGGCGCAAGCGTCGGTGGGCCCCGCCCCGACCGGCGAAAGACGAATGCCACTCGGCTGCCGGGGCGGATCGCCGGGCCGGGCGGCGTCGGCCGTCCGGATCGACAAGATCGGCCGGGGGCGGGACGACCGTCCGAGGCGCCGGGACGGCCCGCCCGCCGGCGAGCCACGGGCACGCCGTCCCGCACCGCCCTCGGTCCCGGGACGGGCGACGCGGGTGGCGGGTGGGCCTTCGCCGCGCCCGCAGGGCCACGGCGACCACCAGCGCGGCGCACAGCAGTCCGATCTTCGTTCTCATGGACATGTTCCTCCGGAGGACGTGACTGGCGGGGGTGCCGATCGAGGCTGCCCGGCGCCCGATCATGTCCGGCTCAGGTACATCCATCAGCATGGATAGGTCGTGCCCGTCTGGCAGCCTGCGACGTGGTGCCGGCGGGCAGCCGGCGGCGGGGTGACCGCCTCCGCCGTCGCGTCCCCGGGCCTGGCAGGATAGCGTTGGACTCCTGGTGTGCCGGGAAGTCTGGTCGGCGATGGATGACGCGACCCCTGCCGACGAGGAGCCCCCCGTGCCCGACGCCCCCCGGCGCCGTACCAGCCTGTTCGCCCGCCGCTCGTGGGGTGAGACCAGTCGCATCTCGGCGATCCTGCGCAAGGAGACGGTTGGCGGGGCGCTGCTGCTCGCCGGGGCCCTGCTGGCCCTGATCTGGTCGAATTCGCCCTGGTCCGACGGGTACCAGGCGCTGCGGGACCTCCGGTTCGGCCCGGCGGCGGTGCACCTGGACCTCAGCCTCGCCACCTGGGCCGCCGACGGCCTGCTGGCGATCTTCTTCTTCGTCGCCGGGTTGGAGCTCAAGCGCGAGTTCGTCGCCGGGGACCTGCGCGACCCGCGCCGCGCGGCGGTGCCGGTGGCCGCCGCAGTGGGCGGGGTGCTCGTGCCGGCAGCCCTCTACTGGATGATCGCCGGCGATGGGGCCGCGAAGGGCTGGGCGATCCCGACCGCGACCGACATCGCCTTCGCCCTGGCCGTGCTCGCCGTGGTCGGCCGGTTCCTGCCCTCGGCGCTGCGCACGTTCCTGCTCACCCTGGCCGTGGTCGACGACCTGCTGGCCATCGTCATCATCGCCGTGTTCTACACCTCCGACCTGGCGGTCGGGCCACTGCTGGGCGCGTTGGTCCCGCTGGCGGTCTTCGGCCTGCTGGTGCGGCGCCGGGTGCGTTCCTGGTGGCTGCTGCTGCCATTGGCGGCGGTGACCTGGGCGCTGGTGCACGAGTCCGGGGTGCACGCCACCGTCGCCGGCGTGCTGCTGGCCTTCACCGTGCCGGTGCTGCGCAGCGAGGCCGGCGGCGGTCCGGAGGGCGGCCCGGGGCTGGCCGAGCACTTCGAGCACCGGTTCCGTCCACTCTCGGCCGGCGTCGCGGTGCCGGTCTTCGCGTTCCTGTCCGCCGGCGTCACCGTCGGCGGCCTTGCCGGGCTGGCCACCGCCCTGACCGACCGGGCGGCGCTCGGCATCGTCGTCGGCCTGGTGCTCGGCAAGCCGATCGGCATCATGCTGGCGACCTGGCTCGTGTCCCGGTTCACCCGGGCCGACCTCGACGAGGGGCTGAACTGGCTCGACGTTCTCGGCCTGGCGCTGCTGGGCGGGATCGGGTTCACCGTCTCGCTGCTGATCGGGGAACTGGCCTTCGGCCTGGGCAGCGAGCGCGACGGCCACGTCAAGGTGGCGGTGCTCACCGGTTCCCTGGTCGCCGCCGTACTGGCCACGGTGATCCTGCGGGGCCGCAGCCGGTTGTACCGGCGGGTGCACGAGGCCGAGACCGTCGACCTCGACCGCGACGGGGTGCCGGACGTCTACCAGCGGGAGTCCGGACGGCCCGAGGGCCGCTGAGCCGGACCGGATCCGTAGCCCGCCCGGCCTGGTGGTCCCCGGCGCCCGGCGGACCGGGCGGTCCACCCGGCGCCGGGGCGGCGGGCCGGCGTTCACCGCCCCGGGGCTAGGTGCTTCAGCGCCCCGGGGTGCGGGCGGGTCGGGGGCGGTCCAGCAGGGCCTCGTGCTGGGTGTCGAAGACCGGGAACACTCCGTCGAGCCGCATCGTGTGCAGCACGGTGCGGACGAACCGGGACGGGGCGGCGAGGCACAGCACGACGCCCCGGTTCCTGGCCTGCTGGTGCGCCCGCACCAGCAGGCCCAGACCGGTCGAGTCGATCTGCTCCACGCCGTGCAGGTCCACGACGGCCCGCCCGTCGAACTCGACCGTGTCGTCGAGCGCGGCGCGTAGGGCGTTCTCGTCCCGGCCCGTGACCTGGTCGCAGTCGTCGACGTGGTCCAGCCCGAGGGCCTGGCCGGTCCCGAGTGCCCCGGCATGCTGGGGGCTGCCCTCCGAACCGGCGATGCTGCACGGCGGGCAGCGGTGCGGGCCGACGGCGAAGGGCGAGCCGCTCCAGCCGTGTTCGGACACCAGCGTCCAGACCACCTCGGCGTCGGGCAGCACGCAGGCGTGACCGGTGGTGCTGTCGCCGCAGTCGTCGCAGATCAGCGTCATCAGGTGATCGTCCGGTACGACGGTCATCCCGGATTCCTCTCGTTGTCCGCTGCCATGGTCGGGCCCGGCGGACGTCGACCGGGCCTCGGGGTGGCGCCGGCCCGACCCGCCGGTCACCGTCTGGCGGAGGGTGCGGGGCCGCCGCGGCGTCTGGGCAACCGCAACCCTGCTACGTGGTTTTGGAGGGGATCTCCCAGTTGCATGACAGTTGTGTGACAAAACCACCGGCCGCCGGACTCCACGCCGTCCCCACCCCGGCGCCTGGCGACGGTGATCAAGAGGTTTGCGTCAGGCCGCGCCCCGGTTCCGACGCAAACCTCTTGATCGCCAGGGCGAGGCGGGGCCGGGGTGGGGCGGGGTGGGCGGGGGTGGCGGGGGGATACCCCAGGGGGTATGGTGGGGTGCGGGGTGGGGTGGTTGGCGCTGCCGCGTAGTGGCGGCGCTGGCGGGTAACCGCACCTCGGGAAACCGACGCAGAGGTGTGTCGTCGCTATACCCCCCGGGGTATAGCGGTTCGAGAAGGGAGAACGCAGTGACCGTTGAGGTGTCCGTGCTCGCCACCTCCTCGCTCGGCGACCGCAGCTACCTGGCCTCCGACGGGCGGGTCGGGATCGTGGTCGACCCACAGCGCGACATCGACCGGGTCCTGTACCTGGCCGGGGAGCGGGGGGTGCGGATCACGCACGTGGTGGAGACGCACCTGCACAACGACTACGTCTCCGGCGGCCTGGAGCTGGCCCGGCTCACCGGCGCGCGCCACCTGGTCGCCGCGGCCGACGACGTCCGCTTCGACCGGACGCCGGTGGCCGACGGTGACGAGGTCGCGGTCTCCGGCGCCCTGCGGCTGCGCGTGGTCGCCACCCCCGGGCACACCTTCCACCACCTGTCGTACGTCCTCGACGAGGCGGCCGGCGGCGACTGGCGGCCGGTCGGCGTCTTCACCGGCGGCTCGCTGCTGTTCGGCACCACCGGCCGCACCGACCTGCTCGGGCAGCGGCACGCCCACGAGTTGGCCCACCGCCAGCACGCCTCGGCCCGGCGGCTGGCCGACCTGTTGCCCGACGGCGCGCAGGTGTGGCCCACCCACGGCTTCGGCAGCTTCTGTTCGGCCAGCCAGGCCGACGCGCCCGAGTCCACCATCGGCCGGGAGAGGACGGCCAATCCGGTGCTCCGGCTCGCCGCCGACGACTTCGTCACCGAGACCCTCGCCGGCCTCGACGCGTACCCGGCCTACTACGCCCACATGGGCGTCACCAACGCCGCCGGGCCCGCGCCGGTCGACCTCACCCCGGTGGCCCGCGCCGACGCCGCCGGGCTGCGGGACCGGATCGCCGCCGGCGAGTGGGTGGTCGACCTGCGCCACCGCAGGGCGTACGCGGCCTCGCACCTGGCCGGCACCGTCGGCCTCGGCCTCGACGGGCCGATGTCCACCTGGCTCGGCTGGCTGATCGACTGGGGCGTCCCGATCACCCTGCTCGCCGAGACCCCCGAACAGGTCGCCGACGCCCAGCGGGAACTGGTGCGCATCGGCATCGACCGGCCCGCCGCCCAGGCCACCGGGCAGCCCGAGCAGTGGGCCGCCGGCCCGGGCCAGCTCCGCGAGCTGCGTACCGCCGACTTTCCGGCGCTGGCCGCCGCCCGTGCCGGCCGCACCCCGGCCGGGCTGCCCGACCCCGACGTGGTCCTCGACGTCCGGATGACCAACGAGTGGCGCGCCGGACACGTCGACGGCGCGGTGCACGTCCCGCTGCCCGAGCTGCCGGGGCGGCTCGCCGACGTGCCCGGCGGCGCGGTCTGGGTGCACTGCGGCTCCGGCTACCGGGCCACGGTCGCCGCGTCGCTGTTGGCCAACGCCGGCCGCGAGGTGGTCGTCGTCGACGACCGGTTCGACCGGGCCGAGGCGGCGGGCGTCGTCCTGGCCCCGGCCGACTGACCCGCCCGGCATCGATCCGCCCGGGATCGATGCGCCCGGCATCGATCCGCCCGGTGTGGACCCGTCCGCAGTGAACCACCCGGCAACCCGGCCCGCGCCGATCCGGCGCGGGCCGGGTGTCCCGTGCCCGCCGCCGTCCGGCGGCCCAGCCCGAACGAGGAGAGATGACCGTTTCCGAGCACAATGGCGCCGCCACCGTCGACGCCGCCACCCTGCGCGAGCTGATCGAGTCCGGCCGGTCGCCCCGCCTGCTGGACGTCCGGACCCCCGGCGAGTTCGAGAGCCTGCACATCCCCGGCGCGGAGAACGTGCCGCTCGACCGGCTCCGCGAGCACCGCGCGGAACTGCGCGCCCACCTCGACGGGGACGTCGTCCTGATCTGTCGTTCGGGCGCCCGCGCCGCCCAGGCCGAGCGGGCCCTGGCCGGGGTAGGGCTGCGGAACCTCAGGGTCCTGGCCGGCGGCATGCTGGCCTGGCAGGCCGCGCACGCCCCCGTCGCGCAGGGCCGTCCGCGCTGGGACCTGGAGCGGCAGGTCCGCCTCGTCGCCGGCACCATCGTCCTGGTCAGCGTCCTCGCCTCGGTGTTCGTGCCCGGGCTCAAGTGGGTCGCGGGCCTCGTCGGCGCCGGGCTGACCGTCGCCGCCGTGACGAACACCTGCGCCATGGGCCTGCTGCTCGGCAGGTTGCCCTACAACCGGGGCGCGCGCTGCGACGCCGACGGCGGCGCCCGGGGACTGCGCGCGGCCGGCGGGCGGCGGCCGTGACGGCGACCCTCGCGCTGACCGTCGGGCTGGCCGTCCTCGTCGGCGTCAGCCTCGGGCTGCTGGGCGGGGGCGGGTCGATCCTCGCCGTGCCGCTGCTGGTCTACGTCGCCGGTCTGCCGGCGAGGGAGGCGATCGCCACCTCGCTGCTCGTCGTCGGCGCGACCAGCGTCGTGGGCGTCCTGCCGCACGCCCGCGCCCACCGGGTCCGCTGGCGCACCGGCCTGGTCTTCGGTCTGGCCGGCATGGCCGGCGCGTACGCCGGTGGCCGCCTCGCCGGGTACGTCCCGGCCGGCGTCCTGCTCACCGGGTTCGCCGGCATGATGCTCGCCACCGCGGTCGCGATGATCCGAGGTCGGCGCACCGCCGGGGACCGGCCGGCGCCGCCCGCGCTGCCCCTGCCCCGGGTGCTCGCCGACGGGGCGGTTGTCGGCCTGGTCACCGGGCTCGTCGGCGCGGGCGGCGGGTTCCTGGTGGTGCCGGCCCTGACGCTGCTCGGCGGCCTGCCGATGCCGGTCGCCGTCGGCACCTCGCTGGTCGTCATCGCGATGAAGTCCCTCGCCGGCCTGGCCGGCTACCTCTCCAGCGTCACCGTCGACTGGGGCCTGGCCGCCGCAGTGACCGCCGCCGCCGTCGCCGGCAGCGTCCTCGGTGGCCGGCTCGCCGGCCGGCTCCCCGCCGACCTGCTGCGCCGGGCGTTCGGCTGGTTCGTGGTGGTGATGGGCGTGCTCGTCCTCGCCCAGCAGGTTCCTCGGCCGCTGTGGACCGACCCGCGGCCGTGGACCGCCGTGGCGGTGGCCGCCGTCGCCGTCGCCGTGGCCCTGACCGCCGGGCGCCGTCGGCTCCGTCGCCCCCTGGTTTCGTCGCCCCAGGTTTCGCAGTCGGTCCGAAACGGGCATGGTGGTGGGAAGCCGTCGAGGGTGGACGGGACGGATCGCGGCGCCCCGAGGGCCCCCGAACCCGTCCGGTCCACCACGGGAGGGGGACCGGTCCATGACCAGATCCAGGTTGGCCGGCGCGGTGCTCGCGCTCGGGCTCACCGCGGCAGCCGGGTGCAGCTCCGGCGAGAGCGTCGACGTCGGCGGTACCGGTGACCCGGGCGGCGGGGGAGCCGGGGGGACGCTCGCCGCGGCCATCGGCGGGGAGCCGGACCAGCTCGACCCGCACAGGACCTCGGCCTATTACAGCTTCCAGGTGCTGGAGAACGTCTACGACACCCTGGTCGAGCCGGGGGCGGACCTGCGCATGGGCCCGTCGCTGGCGACGAGCTGGACCACCAGCGACGACCAGCTCACCTGGACCTTCACCCTCCGCGAGGGGGTGCGGTTCTCCGACGGCTCGCCGCTGACCTCGCAGGACGTCGTCTACTCGTACAACCGGATCATCTCCGAGAAGCTGAACCAGGCGTACAAGTTCGAGACCGTGAGGTCGGTGACCGCGCCGGACCCGACCACCGTGGTCGTCGCGCTGCGCAAGCCCACCCCGAACCTGCTGGCCAACCTCGGCGGGTTCAAGGGCGTCGCGATCGTCGAGAAGTCCAATGTCGAGTCCGGGGCGGTGAAGACCAAGCCGGTCGGCAGCGGGCCCTTCGCGGTGGCCGGCTACACCTCCGGCGACAGCGTCAAGCTGGTCCGCAACGACGCGTACTGGGGTGGCCGGCCCAAGCTGGACGGGGTCACCTTCACCTTCGTCAAGGACCCCACGGTGGCCCTGCAGAACCTGCGTGGGGGCGAGGTCCAGTGGACCGACAACCTCCCGCCCCAGCAGGTCGCCGGGCTGAAGAAGCAGGGCGACGGCGTCACCGTCGAGTCGCGGTCCTCGACCGACTACTGGTACCTGGCGCTCAACCAGGGCCGCAAGCCGTACGACGACCTGAACGTGCGCCGGGCGATCGCCTTCGCCCTGGATCGTGAGGCGATCACCAAGGCGGCCAAGTTCGGCCTGGCGAAACCCAACCAGACCGCGATCCCCGAGGGCAGCTCCTGGTACTACGAGTACGCGCCGTACCGGCACGACCCGGCGCAGGCCCGGCAACTGCTCGGGCAGGCCGGCGTGCGCGGGCTGACCATGGACCTGATGGTGACCAACGAGTACCCGGAGACGGTCGCCGCCGCCCAGGTGATCGCCGCCCAGCTCAAGGACGTCGGGATCACCGTCAAGATCCGTACCCTCGACTTCGCCCAGTGGCTCGACGAGCAGGGCAAGAGCAACTTCGACGCGTTCCTGCTGGGCTGGCTCGGCAACATCGACCCGGACGAGTTCTACTACGCCCAGCACCGCACCGGCGCGACGTTCAACTTCCACGGGTACAGCAACCCCGCCGTCGACAAGCTCCTCGACGCCGGCCGGACCGAGACCGACCCGGCGGCCCGCAAGCGCACGTACGACCAGGCCGCGAAGCAGATCGTCGACGACGCCAGCTACCTGTACCTGTACAACCCCGAGGTGGTGCAGGGCTGGTCGAAGCAGGTGACCGGGTACCAGGTCCGCTCCGACCGGGCCGTCCGGTTCCGCGACGTCGGCCTCGTCCGGTGAGCTGACGGGAGCCTCGGATGGCGCGCTTCGTCCTTCGCCGGCTGCTCCAGTCGGTCGTCGTCCTGCTGGGGGTGACGCTCGTCGTCTTCCTCCTGCTCCAACTGGTGCCGGGCGACCCCGTCCGGGTCGCCCTCGGCACCCGCTTCGACCAGCAGACCTACGACGCGCTGCGGGAGCGGTCCGGCCTCGACCGGCCGCTCGTCGCGCAGTACGTCGGCTACGTCGGCCACGCGTTGACCGGCGACCTCGGGGTCAGCTTCCGCAGCGGCCAGCCCGTCACCACCATCGTGCTGGAGCGGCTGCCGGCCACGCTGTCCCTGGCGGTGACCGCCGTGCTGCTCGCCCTGCTGGTCGCCTTCCCGCTGGGCGTGCTCTCCGCCGTGCGCAGCGGCTCGGTCCTCGACCACGCCGCCCGGGTGTTCAGCCAGTTCGGGGTGTCGGTGCCCGACTTCTGGATGGGCATTATGGGCATCCTGCTCTTCGCCGGGGTGCTCGGCTGGCTGCCGCCGTCGGGATACGTGGCGCTGACCGAGGATCCGGCGGGATGGGCGTCGCACGTGCTGCTCCCGGCCGCGGCGGTCGGGCTGGTCACCGCCTCGATCCTCACCCGGTTCATCCGTTCCTCGGTGCTGGAGGTGCTCTCCGAGGACTACGTGCGCACCGCCGAGGCCAAGGGGCTGCGCTCCCGGATCGTGGTCGTCCGGCACGTGCTGCGCAACGCGCTGATCCCCGTGGTCACCGTGGTGGCGGTGCAGCTCGCCAGCCTGATCGGCGGGGTGATCGTGATCGAGGTGCTGTTCGCCTGGCCGGGCGTCGGAAGGCTCACCTACGACGCCGTCCAGGCCCGCGACTACCCGGTGCTCCAGGGCGCGGTGCTCTTCGTGGCCGCCCTGTTCCTGCTGATGAACCTGCTGGTGGACGTCCTCTACGCCCGCCTCGACCCGCGGATCGGCGTCCGGTGAGCGGCCATCCGGACGGCACGCCGCGCCGTGCCCTGTCCGCGCTGCGCCACGATCCGCCGGCCGTCGCCGGCACGGTCGTGCTGCTCCTGCTGCTCGTGGTCGGGGTGGCCGGCCGGTGGCTGGCGCCGGCCGGGGTCAACGACGTCGACGTCGACGGGATGCTCCGCCCGCCCAGCCCCGACCATCCGTTCGGCACCGACGAGCTGGGCCGCGACGTGCTCAGCCGGGTGCTCGTCGCCGCCCGGGTGTCGCTGGAGGTGGGCCTGGTCAGCGTCGGTATCGCGCTGCTGGTCGGGGTCACCGTCGGGCTGCTGGCCGGCTGGTACCGGGGCTGGGTGGACAACGTCCTGATGCGCGGCATGGACGTGCTGTTCGCGTTCCCGGTGCTGCTGCTCGCCGTCGCGATCGTCGCGGTGCTGGGGCCGGGCCTGCTCACCGCGATGGTCGCGATCGGGGTGGTCTACACCCCGATCTTCGCCCGGGTCACCCGGGCGGGCGTGCTCTCGGTGCGGGAGCAGGTCTTCGTCCGGGCGGCGGTGTCGATCGGGGCGTCCGACGCGCGGATCGTCCGCCGCCACGTGCTGCCCAACATCGCCGCGCCGCTGATCGTGCAGACGTCGCTCTCCCTGGCCTTCGCCATCCTGTCCGAGGCGGCCCTGTCCTTCCTCGGCCTCGGCATCCAGCCGCCGGATCCGGCGTGGGGCCGGATGCTCTACGACGGGCGCGGGTTCGTCACCGAGGCGTGGTGGCTCGGTGTCTTCCCCGGCGCCGCCATCTTCCTCACCGTGCTCGCCTTCAACCTGGTCGGCGACGCGCTGCGCGACGTGCTGGACCCGCGTCAGCTCACCGTCGGCGAGGCGAGGAGGAGCAGGGCATGAGGGAACGGAGCGGGCGGCCGACCCGCCCAGGCCACGCCGGCGCGCCGGCCCGCCGCGACCCCGCCGAACCGGTGTTGGCTATCGAGGACCTGACGGTGACGATCGGCACCCGCCGGGGCCCGGCCCGGGCGGTCGCGGGCGTCGACTGGTCGGTGCGGGCCGGCCAGACCCTCGCCCTGGTCGGCGAGTCCGGCAGCGGCAAGAGCATGACCGTGCTCGCCGCGACCGGCCTGGCCCCCCGCGCGGCCCGGGTCACCGGCCGGGTCCGGCTGCTCGGCGAGGAGCTGACCGTGCTGCCCGAGCCGCGCCGCCGCCGGCTGCGCGGCCGGCACGTCGGCTTCGTCTTCCAGGACCCGATGACCTCGCTCAACCCGGTGCTGACCGTGGGCCGGCAGGTGTCCGAGGGGTGCGAGGAACACCTGGGCATGACCCGCCGCCAGGCCCGGGAGCGGGCGGTGGAGCTGCTCGACCTGGTCGGCATCCCGTCGCCGCGGCGGCGCGCGGACGCGTACCCGCACCAGTTCTCCGGCGGGATGCGCCAGCGGGTCGTCATCGCGATGGCGCTGTCCTGCGAGCCGGACCTGCTGATCGCCGACGAGCCGACCACCGCGCTCGACGTCACCACCCAGGCGCAGATCGTCGAGCTGGTCGCCGACCTACGCCGCCGGCTCGGCACCGCCGTCGTCTGGATCACCCACGACCTGGGGGTGGTCGCCGGGGTCGCCGACACCGTCGCCGTGATGTACGGCGGACGGATCGTCGAGCAGGGCCCGGTCGACGCCGTGTTCGCCGCGCCGTCGCACCCGTACACCCGGGCGTTGCTGGCCGCCCGGCCCGACCCGGCCCACCGGGGCCGGGAGCTGCCGGCGATCCAGGGCGCGCCGCCGAGCCCGCTGGACCTGCCCGCCGGCTGCGCGTTCTGGCCCCGCTGCCCGGTGCGCGGCGACGCCCGCTGCGAGCACGAGCTGCCGCCCCTGGTCCCGGTGGCCCCCGGTCATCGGGTGCGCACCTTCTACCCGGGCAGGGAGGACGCATGACCGCCGACGCCGCCATCGGGCCGGGGGAGACCGTCGCCGAGCTGGCCGACCTGAAGGTGTGGTTCCCCGTGCCCGGCGGCGCCCCCGTCCGGGCCGTCGACGGGGTGTCGCTGCGCGTCCGCCGGGGCGAGACGCTCGGGCTGGTCGGCGAGTCGGGCAGCGGCAAGTCGACCACGGGGCTGGCGCTGCTGCGCCTGGTCGATCCGACGGCCGGCGTGGTCCGGGTCGACGGCCAGGACGTGACGCGGTGGTCCCGCCGCCGGCTGCGCGGCCTGCGCCGGCGGGTGGCCATGGTGTTCCAGGACCCGCAGGCGTCGCTGGACCCCCGCCGTACCATCGGGGCCAGCGTGGCCGAGCCGCTGGTGGTGCACCGGCTCGCCGACACCGCCGCCGCCCGGCGCCGTCGGGTCGCCGAGCTGCTGGAGATGGTCGGCCTGCGCGCCGACCTCGCCGACCGGCACCCGCACGAGCTCTCCGGCGGGCAACGCCAGCGGGTCGGCATCGCCCGCGCGCTGGCCGGCGAGCCCGACCTGATCGTCCTCGACGAGCCGATCGCCTCGCTCGACCTGAGCGTGCAGGCGCAGATCATGAACCTGCTCCGCGGGCTCCAGCGGGACCTCGGCCTCACCTACCTGTTCATCGCGCACGACCTGGCCGCCGTCGAGCACCTCAGCGACCGGGTCGCCGTGATGTACCTGGGCCGGATCGTGGAGACCGGCACGCCCGAGCAGTTGTACGGCGAGCCCGCCCACCCGTACACCGCCGCGCTGCTGTCGGCCATCCCGGTGGCCGATCCGCGGGTGGAGCGGCACCGCCGGCGGATCATCCTCAGCGGTGACGTCCCGAGCCCGGCGGACCCGCCCAGCGGCTGCCGGTTCCGGACCCGGTGCCCGCAGGCCCGTCCCGACTGCGCCGAGGTCGACCCGGCGCTGGTCGAGGTCGCCGCCGGCCAGCGGGCCGCCTGCCGGTACGCGGGGGAGGCCGTCCGGGCGATGCGGGCCCCGACGGCGGGCGAGGGTCCCGGCCGCTGACGCCCGCGCCCGGGGCCATCCGCCCGGGGCCATCCGCCCGGCCCGGATCCGCACCTCGATCCAGCTCATTGATAAGTGCAACAGTCTGGATGTATATCTTCTCTGCACCGTCGCCACGAGCCGGCGGTCGGACCAAGCAGAGGAGCCCGCGTGCACACTCCTACCCTCCGCCGAACCGCGCTTGCGGCCGGCCTCGCGGCGGCCGTCCTGGCCGCCCCGGTGGCCAGCCCCGCGTACGCCCGCCCCGAGCACCGGGCCCCCGCGGCCACCGCCGCCCCGGCCGGGGCCGTCCTCTCGGTCACCGACGGGCTGGCCCGCCGGCTCGCCGGGGCGCTCGCCGACCCGGCGGCGACCCGGGCGGTCCTCGCCGCCACCGCCGACGGCCAGGCCGACCTGCTCGCCGTCCCGCTCGCCGCGTCGGGGCTGTCCGGCGAGGCGCGGGCCGCGAACCGGCGGGTGCTCGCGGCCAAGGGCCTGCCGGCAACGGTCGGGTCGCTGCTGCGGCTGCGCTGGGCCACCCCGGACATGCGCGCCGCGGCGGTCCGGGGCGCGGTTCCGCTGGTGGCGGCGACCCCCACCGACGATGCCCTGACCACCGTCACCGCCTACGACCGGGGGGCCCGGCCGGTGCTGCTGGACGCCGCCCGGGTCCCCGCCCGCCCGGTGCTGCTGGTGGAGGTCGACACCGGCCGGGCGCTGTCCGCCGGCCTGGCGCTGATGCGCGGGGAACTGGCCCGCCGGGGCGTCACCGACACCGCCGCCGCCCGGGCGGCGACCACCGCGCGGACCACGGCGGCGTCCGGCTACTGGGCCACCCGGGTCGACGCGGTACGGCTCAACGACGACAAGGAGCCCTGGATCAAGGGCGCTGCCGAGATCTACAGCGTGGTGGCCGGGTTCGGCCTCGACGGCAAGCCCAAGGTCGACCTGGTCCAGATGCCCTACCTCGACCACGACGGCACGACCTACTACCCGAACCAGCTCCTGGTGCACTTCTCGGCGTACAAGTACAACCTGGCCGACGTGGTCATGATGGAGGACGACGGTGACACCAACTACCAGGCCCTGGTCCAGGCGATCGTCGGCGCGCTGCTGGTGATCGTGGACGGCGGGGCGTACCAGCCGCTGGTGAGCGCCATCCTCGACGCCATCCCGACCTCCTGGTACACCGACGACCCGGACTACGTGGACTCCTGGTACACCCTGTCCACCGCCAGCAGCGGCCGGTTGGGCGGCGCGGCCGGCAACGGTTGGCTCGACGTCTCCCCGTACTTCGTGCAGCCGCTCTGACGGCTCGCCCGGTGGGGCCGCCCGGTGGCGGGCGACCCCACCGGTGTGGGCGGTGCCGGAGTGCCGTCGGCGGGCGACCCGAACGCGTGCGGCGCCCCGTCCGGGGTGGACGGGGCGCGCCCCGGCGGTGGGGTGTGGTACGGGGTTCGTAACCTTCATGCAACAGGTCGATACATCGAAGTCGGGCAAGCCCGCTGCCCGACCGGCGACCGGAGGGTGCCGTGCCGTGCGGTCAGCGGGCGCGCGTGCTCTGCCGGACGATCAGCGGGGTGGCCAGCTCGATGCGGTTGCTGCCCAGCTCCTCGCCGTCCATCAGGTTGAGCAGCATCCGGGCCGCCATCCCCGCCATCTCGGTCAGCGGCTGGCGGACGGTGGTCAGCGGCGGCACCGCCCACCGCGCGGCGTCCAGGTCGTCGAAGCCCACGACGCTCATGTCGTCGGGCACCCGCAGCCCGCGCTCGTAGAGGGCCTCGTACGCCCCCCAGGCCATCTCGTCGGAGCACGTGAAGATCGCTGTGGGCGGCCGGGTCAGGTCGAGCAGGGCGTTCGTCTCCCGATAGCCCGACGGGGCGGTGAAGTCCGCGCCGCGGACGTAGCCGGCGGGGATCCGTTGCCCGGCGGCGTCCATGGCGGCGCGGTACCCGTCGACCCGGGCCCGGCTGCACGGCACGGCGGCCGGCCCGCCGATCACGGCGATCCGCTGGTGTCCGAGGCCGAGCAGGTGCTCGGTGGCGGCGCGCCCGCCCGCCCAGTTGGTGGCGCCGACGGAGGGGATGTCCGCCTGGGGCTGCCCGGCCGGGTCGATGACCACCACCGGGATGCCCAGCTCGTCGAGTTGCCCGCGCTGACTGGTCGAGATGTCGGACAGCACGAGCAGCACGCCGTCGCAGCGCCGGGTGGCGAGCTGCTCGGTCCACCGGCGGTCGGGGCGGTTGCGGTGCCGGCCGTGCACCGCGGAGACGACCACGCCGAACCCGGCGCGGTAGGCGAACTCCTCCACCCCGTCGATGATCTGCATCGCCCACGGGCTGCCCAGGTCCCGCAGCACCAGGTCGATCAGCCCGGCCCGGGCCGCCGGCCGGCTGGTCCCGCGGGCGGTGTAGCCCCGCTCGTCGAGCAGCGTCTGCACCCGCCGGCGGGTGCCCGGCGCGACGTCGGGGCGGCCGTTGAGCACCTTCGAGACGGTGGGGATCGACACGCCGGCGGCGCGCGCAATCTCCGCCAGCGTCGCCCGCTGCTGCTCCATGCATCTCCCTCACGAGGTCGGCCCGGCCGCAGCATATCCCGAAACTTTCGACGGCCGGCCCGGGTGGACCCGCGCCGCCCCGGTCACCCGGCAGCCGCCACCAGCGCAGCCCGGCCGCCGAAACATCTCCGAAAACCTCGGCCGCCCGCACCTGGCCCGCCGGCCAGGTCGCGCCGCGCGTGGGGTGCCCGACGAGCCGCCTTGTGAGTGCGCACATCGACCGGCGGCGTCGCTCCGCCCGGCGCGGCCCGCCTTCGTCCGGGATGGGCGCCGAGGAGTGAAGCGACGGAACGGCGCCGCCCGCAGATCCCGCCGGACAGCATCTTGACGGCGGTGCATGTGAGCGCTAACGCTTCTGCGGGCGGGTGGGCGGAGGATGTCATGAGCGTTTCCCCAGGGCCGGGGGACCGGTACGTCGTCGGTGTCGACTACGGCACGCTGTCTGGTCGGGCGTTGGTGGTGCGCGTCGGCGACGGCGCCGAGCTGGGCACGGCGGTGCACGAGTACCGGCACGGCGTGATGGACTCGGCGCTCGCCGCCGACGGGCGGGCGCTGCCGGCGGACTGGGCCCTGCAGGACCCGCAGGACTACCGCGACGTGCTGCGGCACGCCGTCCCGGCCGCCCTGGCCGCCAGCGGCGTCGACCCGCGGCGCGTCGTCGGCGTCGGCATCGACTTCACGGCCTGCACGGTGCTGCCCACCCTCGCCGACGGCACCCCGCTGTGCGAGCTGCCCGAGCTGCGCACCCGCCCACACGCCTGGGTCAAGCTGTGGAAGCACCACGCCGCCCAGCCCCAGGCCGACCGGATCAACGCCCTGGCCCACGCCCGTGGCGAGCCGTGGATCGGCCGCTACGGCGGGAAGGTCTCCGCCGAGTGGCAGTTCGCCAAGGGCCTGCAACTGCTGGAGGAGGACCCGGAGGTCTACCACCGGGCCGAGCGGTGGATCGAGGCCGCCGACTGGATCGTCTGGCAGCTCTGCGGCGTCGAGACCCGCAACGTGTGCACCGCCGGCTACAAGGGCATCCACCAGGACGGCCGGTACCCGTCCCGGGACTACCTGGCCGCCCTGCACCCCGGCTTCGCCGATTTCGTCGCCAAGATCGATGGTCCGCTCGCCCCGCTGGGGACCCGGGCCGGCGGGCTGACCGCGCGGGCCGCGGCGTGGACCGGCCTGCCCGAGGGCGTCGCCGTGGCGGTGGGCAACGTCGACGCCCATGTCACCGCCGCCGCCGCGCGGGCCCTCGACCCGGGCCGGCTGGTCGTCATCATGGGAACCTCCACCTGCCACATGGTCAACGCCACCGAGCTGGCCGAGGTGCCCGGCATGTGCGGCGTCGTGGACGGCGGGATCAGCGCCGGCTCCTGGGGCTACGAGGCCGGCCAGAGCGCCGTCGGCGACATCTTCGGCTGGTACGTGGCGCACGCCGCCCCCGCCGGCTACGCCTCGCACGAGGCGCTGACCGCTGCCGCCGCCGCCCAGCCCGTCGGCGCGCACGGCCTGGTGGCGCTGGACTGGTGGAACGGCAACCGCTCCCCGTTGGTCAACCACGACCTCAGCGGGCTGATCGTCGGGCTCACCCTGGCCACCCGGCCGCCGGACGTCTACCGTGCCCTGCTGGAGTCCACCGCGTACGGCACCCGCATGATCATCGAGGCGTACGCCGAGGCGGGCGTGCCGGTCGACGAGCTGATCGTGGCCGGAGGGCTCACCGCCAACACCCTGCTGATGCAGATCTACGCCGACGTCACGAAGCGCCCGCTGGGCGTCATCGGCTCCGCGCAGGGCCCGGCGCTGGGCTCGGCGATCCACGCGGCGGTCGCCGCGGGCGCGTACCCGGACGTGCCGGCCGCCTCGGCGGCGATGGGCCGGGTCGACCGCGACGTGTACCGGCCAGACCCGGAGCGGGCCCGCGCCTACGACGCGCTGTACGCCGAGTACCGGCGGCTGCACGACCACTTCGGCCGGGGCGGCGACGACGTGTTGTTGCGCCTGCGCGCCATCCGCAACGCCGCCCGGCGGGCGGCCGACCACGACCCGGCCGGGTAGGCGGCGGTCCCCTCGGGGGGATGGCATGAGCCCGGAGCTGCGCGCCGAGGCGACGCGGCCCACCGCGCGGATCGCGCGGCCGACGGTCCCGGCCGGGGCGCTGCGACGAGTCGACCCTGCCCGGTGCTGTCCGGGAAACCACCGGACAGCACGGGCCCCCGCGATGCTGGATCGACCTGGTCACCGTCCGATTACCACAACAGGTGAGGAGCTGTAGTGATCGAAGCAAGCGGGAAGACACAGTCGGAAAGCCTGCCCGGCAGGTCACGCGATCGCCGGGGGATCCTGCGTGTCGCGCTGGAGTCGCTGCTCGGTGTGTTCCTGGCCAGCGGCCTGCTGCTGCTCGGCGCCGGAGCAGCCCAGGCCGGTGCCGGCACGCCGCAGGCTCGGGGGAGTGCGACACCGGGAACCCAGGCGATCGACTTCTACGAGTTCCGGGCGCGGCACAGTGACAAGTGCCTGGACGTGGCGAACGCCAGCATCGCCCACGGCACGCCGATCGTGCAGGGCAACTGCTGGGGCGGGACGAACCAGCACTGGCGGTGGATCGCGGTCGGGAACGGCTACTACGAGATCCGGGCGCAGCACAGCGACAAGTGCCTGGACGTGGCGAACGCCAGCACCGCCCACGGCACGCCGGTCGTGCAGGGCAACTGCTGGGGCGGGACGAACCAGCACTGGCGTCTCGTCCTGCTCTCCAACGGCTTCTACGAGATCCGGGCGCAGCACAGTGACAAGTGCCTGGACGTGGCGAACGCCAGCACCGCCCACGGCGCCCGGGTCGTGCAGGGCGACTGTTGGGGTGGGACCAACCAGCACTGGCGGCTCGCGTACGCCGGAACCTGGGGCTGATCCCGACGGTGCTCCTGTGGTGGGTCAGGCTCCGCGCTCGTGGCGGGGCCTGACCCCGTCGGTGGCGGTCATCGTTCGACGCGGCCTGCGTACGCCCGTCCCGGCGCGGCGTCGCCGGTCGGTGCCCTCGGTAGGGTGGGGCCATGCTCGACGTACCCTGGCCGGCGTCGACCGAGGATCGACCGGGGCGCCGGGCCGGGCCGCCAGGGCTGGCCGGGTGGTGCCTACGGGTCGTCCGGTCGCGGCTCTTCGAGGTCGCCATCGTCGTGCTCATCATGGCCAACGGGGTGGTGCTCGGCGTCGAGACGTACCGCGACCTGGGGCCGGCGGGGCCGGTGCTGCAATGGTTGGAGTGGGTCTTCCGGGCCGCCTTCGTCGCCGAGATCGCCGTCCGGGTGCTGGCCTACGGTCGCCGGCCGCAGGACTTCTTCCGGCACGGCTGGAACGTCTTCGACTTCGTCGTGACGGCCGCGATCTTCCTGCCCGGCCTGCACGGCGACTCCGCGCTGCTGCGCGTCGTGCGGGTCGCCCGGATGCTGCGGCTGGTGCGGTTCTCGCCCGGGCTGCGCACCATCGTCGCGGCGCTGTTGCGCAGCCTGCCAGGCGTTGCCGGCTTCCTCGCGCTGGCCGGGGTGACCCTCTACGTGTACGGGATGGCCGGCTGGCTCATCTTCGGCAGGGCCCAGCCGGAGCAGTACGGCGACATCGGGCGGTCGCTGCTGACCCTGTTCGTGCTGCTGTCCCTGGAGACGCTGCCGGACCTCGTCGAGCAGGGCATGGCCCTGTCCCCGTGGACCCTGGTCTACTACGTCAGCTACGTGATCATCACCGTGAACCTGCTGCTCAACATCCTGATCGCGGTCATCGTCAACTCGATGGAGGAGGCCCGCCGGCTGGAGATGACCGAGCGGCTCGCACCCGGCCACGACGAGGACGGCGACGGGGTGCCCGACGAGGTGGACCGGATCGCGCTCACCCAACGGCTGGACGACCTGTGGGCCGTCATCGCCGAGTTGGAGCGGGAGCTGCGCATCGACCGGGACGACCGGCCGCCGCGCCCGCGCCGCGACCCGGGGTGACCGGGCCGCCGGAGGCGATGGGCCGGCGCGGGGGCCGACGCCCGGACGGATAGGGTGCGGGCTGACGGCGACCCGACGGAGGATGACGTGGCGCGCACGACGACGGTGGACGTGCCGGTGGGCGGCGGGGTCGCCGACGCGATCCTGGTCCGGCCGGACGACGACGGCCCGTTCCCGGCCGTGCTGTTCTTCATGGACGCGTTCGGCCTGCGGCCCCGGCTCGTCGAGATGGCCGAGCGGATCGCCTCCCGGGGGCATGTCGTGCTGGTGCCCAACCTGTTCCACCGGGCCGGCCGGGCCCCGCTGTTCGACCTCTCCCGCCTGGCCGACCCGCAGGAGCGCGGCCGGGCCTTCGCGCGGATCATGCCGCTCATCGCCGCGCTGACCCCGGAGGTGGTGGCCGGGGACGCGGCGGCGTACCTGGACTTCCTGGCCGCCCGGGACGACGTCGCGCCCGGCCCGGTGGTCGTCACCGGCTACTGCATGGGCGGTACGAACGCCCTGCGCGCCATCGAGGCGCATCCCGGCCGGATCGCGGCGATGGCCAGCTTCCACGCCGGCCGGGTCGTCACCGACGCGCCGGACAGCCCCCACCGGGGCGTCGGCTCCGTGACCGGCGAGCTGTACTTCGCCCACGCCGACCAGGACCAGTCCATGACGCCCGAGCAGATCGCGACGCTGGAGGCGGCGCTCGACGCGGCGGGGGTCCGGTACCGGTCCGAGCGGTACACCGGCGCCACCCACGGGTTCACCATGGCCGACACCGCCGCCTACGACGAGCGGGCCGCCGAGCGGCACTGGGTCGCCCTGTTCGACCTGCTGGACCGCACCTTCCGCGGCTGAGCGCGACCGGGGCTCAGTCGCCCCGCCCGCTTCCCCGCCCCCGTCCGGCTGCCCGCCCCGTCCGCCTTGATCGACTTCAGGTCAGTGACATCGCGGTCCGGGTCGATCGGGATGCCCCGTTGTCGTCGATCCGGTGCCGATCATGGGGCGGGGCCCGGGGCGCCGACACCGACGGCGGCGGGACCCGGTGGGGAGTCCCCGCTTGACGGATGACACGGCGGTGCGCGTCGGCCTCGCGGTCGGCGCGCGCCGCCGTGCCGGGTCACTGCTGGATGGGCTTGCCGTCGTTGCCGCAGATGTAGCCGTCGACGACGCACTGCTGCACCCGGTCGGCCAGGGCCTGCTCGTCCCAGGCGTTGAAGAAGTCGCCGTGGAAGGTGTAGCCGGGGGCCGTGGTGACGTTGGCCCCGTCGCGGGTGCCGCCCAGGGTGAGCCCGGTCCCGCGCACGTCGTACGTGATGAGGAACTCCAGCCGGGGCACGGGCACCGGGTGGCTGGCCGGGCAGGTGCCGCCGACGCCGCCCAGGCCGAACGCCATGTGGCTCTTGTGGTCGGCGCTGTCCAGGTTCCTCCCGTCCCAGCAGGTCGGGAAGTCGAGGTACGTCTCCAGCTTGGAGCCGGCCGGGCAGACCGGTAGGTCGCGGCTGGCCTGGGGGATACCGACGCAGTTCCACCGGGCCGCCGGGTTCTGGTCGGGGCTGGTCGCGAGGGCGTTGCCGACCACGATCCGCAGGCCCTGGGGGTACGGCCGGACGTTCGCCCGGTCGGTGATCCCCTGGTAGTAGATCCGGACGCTCTGCGGCGCGACCGCCGTGCCGTTCTGGTAGAGCGTCGGCACCCAGTACGCGGACCTGTCGGCCACCGGGTTGCAGGTCGTTCCGCCGGCCCGCAGCGAGGTGAGGGTGGAGTACGCGTTCGTCGAGGTGTTGCCGAAGAACTCGTGCATGTGCGAGGCGCCCGGCTGGCCCGGCCGGACGATCGGGTCGTCGTTGGCGCGTCCCTTGCTCGGGCAGTCGGCCCGGAACTCCGAGCCGCGCACCGGGGCGAGCTGGAGCTCCAGGGCGGCCCGCTCCTGCTCCGGGCTGAGCACGTACGCGTGGTCGGCGTGGCCGCCGGGCGCCGCCTGCGCGTCGACGGCGTCGCGGCCGGCCAGCACCCCGCTGGCCACCAGGGTCAGCAGGGCGACGGTCAGCGCGCCGGCCCGGCGCAGGTACGGGTGTCCGGTCGGATCGGCGCCGCCGCGCCCTCGGGTGAACCGCATGCTTCCTCCTCGCCCGGCGCACCGGGCACCGGCCCGGGATCGCCGGGCCGTCAACGGGACGGATGGGGGGTGAGAGCGCTCTCACCTCTCAGGAGAACCGAAGTGAACGACAATTGTCAATCTGTGTGACGGTGGGATCCCGCTCCACTGCGGACAGGTGAGCCCGGACGCCGGCCGGCCGCCCGACCCCGCCCCGACGGCCGGCCCCGCCGCCCCGTCGGTCCTCAAGGGTGTCCGAAGGGGGTGGTCGGGGCCGTACCTTCACCGGTCAGGAGGGCATTGACCTGCGTTGCTTCACCGCGCCGAGATCAACTCGTTACGCCAGTGATACGTGGCAGCCCGACAGTGGGCGCATCGTCTCCGACCCAGGAGGAGCACCCCTTGGCACCCACCCCACCGACCGACGCCGAGCTGAACGTCTTCATCCGCGCCCGGCTCGCGTCCCTCGGCATCGACCTCGACCAGCTTCCACCCGGCACCACCGCCGACCCGGAGACCGGCTCGCCGGGCCGCGACTCCGTGCTGGCCTCCCTGCGCTCCTTCGTGCGCGGTACGGTGGGCGCCCTCGCCGCGTACCAGCTGCCCGCGCCGGCCGGCACCGCCGACCCCGCCGTCGCGCAGGCCCTGTCCCAGCAGCCCGCGCCGATGCTCTACCCCTCGGTCAGCACGGAATGGCGGAAGTGATGAGCGCAGCCCCCGTCGACCGCGGCGTCGACCGCCGCGCCTTCCTGGCCCGCACCGCCGCCCTGGCCGCCGCCTCGGCCGTCGGCGGCGCGGTCGCGCTGCCCGCCGTGGCGTCGGCGGCCGGCCCGGCCCGAACACCCCGCCTGCCGGCGGCGAGGTGGAACCCGGCGCTGGACGTGCCCCGCGCCTACGTCGAGCCCCGCCCGGAGGCGGTGGCCGACCCGACCGAGCTCACCGTCGCCGAGGCGGCCTGGCTGATCCGCGCCGGCAAGCTGACCCCGGCCAAGCTGGTCGAGGCGTACCTGGCCCGCGTCTCGACCCATGAGGGCACGTACCAGGCGTTCAACCTGGTGCTCGCCGAGGCGGCGGTCGAGGCGGCCACCGCCCTGGCGAAGAAGCCGCGGCGGGGCGCGCTGCACGGCATCCCGCTGGCCGTGAAGGACAACTACTACACCGCCGGGGTGCCCACCACCGCCAACTCCTACCTGTTCGCCGACTTCCGGCCGCCGTTCGACGCCACGGCGGTGGCGAAGCTGCTGGCCGGCGGGGCGATCGTGCTCGGCAAGACCCAGATGGGGCCGCTGGCCACCACCCGGGCGACCACCCCGAACGGGGTGGTCACCACGGTCAACGCGTGGACCCCGGCCGACATCCGCACCGATCCGGGCGGCTCGTCCACCGGCACCGCCACGGCCGTCGCCGGGCGACTCGCCGTCGCCGGCACCGGCACCCAGACCGGCGGCTCGATCACCGCGCCGTCCAACGCGCAGAACCTCACCGGCCTCAAGCCGACGATGGGCCGGGTCTCGCTGCACGGCATCATCCCGCTCAGCTACACCCGCGACCACCCCGGCCCGCTGGCCCGCGACGCCAAGGACGCGGCCATCATGCTCACCGCGATGGCCGGCGAGGACCCGGCCGACCCGCGCACGCAGGGCCTGCCCGAGGTGCCGAACCTGATCGACGCGGCCACCCCGGCGTACCAGGGCGGCCGGCTGAAGCTGCGCTGGAAGACCCGCATCGGCGTGCTGCCCGGCTTCACCGCCGGCACCTCGGAGACCACGGCGGCCCGGCAGGCGTACCTGGCGAAGCTCGCCGCGATCCCCGGCGCCACGGTGGTCGACGTGCCGCTGCCCGACGACTGGGAGCTGCTCACCGGCGGCGCGTTCAACAACGTCCGGCTGCCGGAGCGCAGCGAGCCGTTCATGCCGTACCTGCGCACCGACCTGCGCGGCTTCGGGGTGTCGGTGACCGGCTGGTTGCAGGGGGCGCTGCTGGGCGGCAACGAGTTCATCACCGGCCAGCGGGCCAAGCTGCTGCTGCTCGAACGCGTCCTGGACCAGCTCTTTGAGGCCTGCGACGTGGTGGTGCAGACCAGTCCGGTGCCGTTCGACATCCTCGGCCTGCCGGAGATCGCCTTCCCGATCGGGTTCACCACCAGGGGTGTGCCGATCGGCACCGTCCTCGGCGGCCTGCCGTACGGCGAGGACCGGCTGCTGTCGGTCGTGGCCGCGTACCAGGCGGTCACCGACTGGCACTGGCGCCGGCCACCGGACCCGGTGCCCGCCCCGGCGGCGGCGCGCGGCGCGGCGCCCGCCGGCCTGCGGCTCACCGCCGAGGAGGTCGCCGAGCTGGCCCAGTGACGCGCACCCCGTCCTAGGTGTCCGGCCTGGCCCGCGCCGGGCCGGACACCTAGGGGGCGCGTCAGCGGGACTGGAGGGCCCGGACGTTGTCGCCGAACGTCCAGCCCTTCGACCCGTCCCAGTTCAGGGACCAGGTCATCAGTCCCTTGAGGCCACCGCCGTAGGTGTTCCACGCCTGCGCCACCGCCGCCGGCGCGAGGTGGCCGCCGCCGGCGCCGGGCTGGGCGGGCAGGCCGGGGACCTGCTTGTCGTACGGGACCCGGATCGTGGTGCCCTGCACGACCAGGCCGGTGTTGAGGCAGTCGGTCTGGACCGTGAAGCCCTGCACGGTGCCGGCGGCGTACGAGTCGCCGTGGCAGCCGTACATGCTGCCGTTGTAGTACTGCATGTTCAGCCACCACAGCCGGCCGTTGTCGGCGTACTTCTTGACGATCGGCAGGTACGCGCCCCAGATCGAGCCGTAGGTGACGCTGCCGCCGGTGACGTACGCGGTCTCCGGCGCCATGGTGAGGCCGAAGCCGGCGGGCATCTGGGCGAGCACGCCGTCGATGATGCGGACCAGGTTGGCCTGCGACGCCGAGAGCCGGTTGATGTCGCCGCTGCCGGTCAGGCCGGTCTCGATGTCGATGTCGATGCCGTCGAAGTTGTACCGCTTGAGGATCGGCACGACGGTGGCGACGAACCGGTCGGCGACGGTCGCCGAGTTGAGGTCGATGCCGGCGGTGGCGCCTCCGATGGACAGCAGGACGGTGAGGCCGGCCGCCTTGGCCCGGCACATCTCCGCCGGGGTGGGCACCTTCACGGTGGCGTCCATGCCGTCCTCCCACAGCACGGTGCCGTCGGAGCGGATCACCGGGAACGCGGCGGTGACCACGTTGTACCCGTGGGCGGTGATCCGGGAGTCGGTGATCGGGATCCAGCCCAGCGGCGGGTGCACGCCGTTGGCCGCGCCGTCCCAGTTCTCCCAGTAGCCCTGGAGCACCTTGCCGGCCGGCCTCGGCTTGAGCGCGCAGGTCTCGGTGCCCGGCGGGGGCGTCGTGGTCGGCGTCGGCGTCGGCGGCACGGTCGGCGAGGCGGTGGGGGAGGGCGACGAGGTCGCGGTGGGCGTGGGGGAGGGGGTGCCGTCGCAGGCCCCGAGGTCCTTCCACAGTGAGGGCGTGGCCGCGGGGTTCCAACCCGCGCCGGCCGGCGGGGTGTGCGTCACGAGGGCCTGGTAGAGCCGGCCGGCGTAGCTGACCTGGGTGCCGGCCGGATAGCTGGTGCCCTCGGCCCACCCCGGGGCGGAGCAGGCCACGGCGGCGGCCGTCGCCGGGCCGGTGGCCACCGCCGCGAGACCGCCCGTGGCGGTGAGGCCCCCGGTGGCGACGACCAGCGCCGTCCCCGCCAGCAGGGCAGTGGCCCCGCGTCGAAGTTTCATGGCATCTCCTCCCGTCGATGGCCGGGAGCGTATCAGTAAAGATTGTTAAATAAAAAGAGGCGTTGCAATCGATCTATGTCGATGAATAGGCTGGCCCGGTCCCCGCTCACCCCGTCACCCAGTGGAGCGTGACCCATGCGTCTGTCCAAGGTGTCCCGGATCATCGCCACCCTCGCCGCCGCCGCGACGGCGGCGCTCGGCCTCACCGCCGTGCAGGCAGCGCCGGCATCCGCCGCCGTCCGCAACGTCTGCTACAACACCAGTCAGGCCGGCCCCTTCGCCAGCTACGCCAACCAGGCCGCCACGATCTGGAACAACTACACCAACAACATCAACATGGCCCAGTGCGGCTCGAACCTGATGATCTACTACACCTACGGCGGCGGCTCGTACGCCCAGCGCACGAGCCTCGGCAACGGCCGCGTGGTTATCGACTACTACCAGGCCCAGCAGTACAGCCCGCTGCGGATCATGACCCACGAGATCGGGCACATCCTCGGCCTGCCGGACAACTACAACGGCAACTGCGCCATCCTGATGTCCGGCGGCAGCGCCGGCACCTCCTGCACCAACCCGTACCCGAGCACCGCCGAGGCCGCCGCGGTCGACTCGTACTTCGGCTTCGCCGCCCGCACCGCCACGGGCGCCGGGGTCTTCACCGGTAGCTGGCCGGCCCCCGCGACGGTCGGCGCCCAGGGCTGACGCCCGGGCGGCCTGCCCGCTCCCACGGCCCGGCCGGGGTCGGCGTGTCCGCCGACCCCGGCCGGGCCGCACCTTGCGCGGTGATCGAGAGGTTTACGCCGGACTCGGGGCGCAGACCTGACGCAACCCTCTTGATCACCGCGCTGGGGTGGGGTGGGTTACCGGTCGTTGGTGTCGGTGGGGGCCATCACCCGTAGCGCGTTGGCGGCCAGGCCGATCCGGATCGGGGTCTGCCCGCACAGCTCGCCGTCGACCTCGACGCGCACCGGTCGGTCGGTCTCCAGCCAGAGTTCGCCCACGGCGAGGAACGGCGTCTCGGCGAGGGTGCGCCGGTGGCCGGTGGTGGCGTTGCGGGCCGTGTCGCGCAGCAGCCCGCGCCGGGTCGGCCCGCCGACCGGGTACGCCACCAGCAGCCGGTCGTCGGCGTCGGTGTCGGCGGTGATCGGCCGGCCGGCGTGGAAGCCGCCGTTGGCCACGTAGAGCTGGTGGGTGTGGAACTCGTGGGTGCCGCCCCCGGCGCGGACGGTGGCCCGCAGCGCCCGGTGCCGGGCGAGCAGCGCCAGCGCGGTGGCCGGGTACGCCAACCGCCCGGTGACCCGCTTGAGCGCGGGTGGCGTGCGCAGCATGATGTCGGCCGACAGCCCCACGCCGACGTGGTTGGCGAACGGCACGTCCCCGGCCAGCCCCAGGTCGACGTCGATCACCTTGCCCTCGGCCAGGACGGCCACGGCGGCGTCGAGGTCGAGCGGGAGGCCGAGGGTGCGGGCGAAGTTGTTGGTGGTTCCCAGCGGCAGCAGGCCCAGCGCGACGTCGCGGTGGGCGAGCAGGCGGGCGGCGGCGCTCTGCGTGCCGTCGCCCCCGCCCGCGACGAGCAGGTCCGGCCCGAGGGCGAGGGCGTCGTCCAGGCTGCGCTCCAGCTCGCCGGGCCGGTCGGCCGGATAGCAGCCGAGCAGGGTGAAACCGGCCTCCGTCAGCCGGGTCCGGGCGTGTTCGTAGAACCGGTGGCCCCGGCGCGAGCGGGCGTTGACCACCAGCGCCGCCCGTCGCTGTCGCCGGATGGCCGCGCCCAGCTCCTGCTTCGTCCGCATGGGTGCCGACCCTATCTCCGTCGGCCCCGCAGCCGTCCGGTCAGCGGCGGTCCAGGGCGCGGCGGAGGTTGCCGCCGAAGACGTCGGCGGCCTCGGCGGCGGAGAGCTGGTCGAGCCCGACCGGGTGCAGGGTCTGCGCGAAGGACACGTGGTCCAGGCTGGGGGAGAAGTCCGAGCCCCAGTACAGCCGCCGCGTGCCGAACCGGTCGAGCAGCAGGTCGACGAACGGCCGGGCGGCGGCGTGCGGGTGGTCGTGGGCGGGGTCGCTGACGGCGTACAGGCCGGAGACCTTGACCCCGACGTGGGGCAGCGCGGCCAGCTCGGTCAGCGGGGCGAGCCGGGCCCCGGCCGCCGCCGGGGTGGGCGCCGCCGGCTGCCGGCCGGGCAGGCCGAGGTGGCTGAACAGCACCACGCACCCGTCGAGGGCGGCCAGCGCCGGGCCGAGCCGGCCGATCGCCTCGGGCCCGGCGTTGAGGCTGACCACCGTCGCGGCGGCGTTGAGCGGGCCGGCGTCACCGGCGGCCCAGTCGGCGAACGCGTCGGCCGAGGCCGGGTCCGGCAGGTACGCGGCGACGCCCACGAAGCCCGCCGTCCGCAGCCGGTCCAGGCCGTTGCGGTCCGTGCCGGTGGCCGGCAGGTACGCCAGCGGCGCGATCCAGTCGTGCTCGGCCGCGAGCCGCGCGAGGTGGGCGTTGTTGCCGGCGAACCCAGGTTCTCCCTCGTAGCCGACCACGAGCGCCCGGTCGATGCCGTGTTCGCGGCGCAACGTCTGGTAGACGGCGAATTCGTCGCCCCCGGCCGGGGACCGTCCGTAGCGGCCCGGGTAACCGTCGGCGAACAGGTGCAGGTGTGCGTCGGCGCGTGGCATGGCCGGACCCTAACCGATTCCGGCCGGCCCATTGACGTGGGAGGACCCCTCCTTTAGGTTCTTGTCTCAATTAGGTCCGGATTATCGGCCGCAGGCGAGGGGTGGACCGCGTGGTGCAGGCGCACGAGGATGTTGACGATCTGGTACGGCTGCGTCGGCAGCTTCACCAGTACCCGGAGCTGCGGTTCACGGAGCGGCAGACCGCGGCGACTCTCGCCGGCCGGCTCGCGCCGATCGCCCGGGTCTGCTCCGGAGTCGCCGGCACCGGCCTCGTCGCCGAGATCGAAGGACGTGCACCGGGACCCTCGGTTCTGCTTCGGGCCGATATGGACGCCTATCCGGTCCAGGATGCCAAGGAGGTGCCCTGGGCGTCGGGCAACGCCGGGGTCTGCCACGCCTGCGGGCACGACGTGCACATGACCGTCGTGCACGGCGTCGCGGCCCGGCTCGCGGCCGACCCGCCCGCCCGGGGCTCGGTGACCGTGCTGTTCCAGCCGGCCGAGGAGATCCCGTTCGGCGAGGACTCCGGCGCCGCCGCGGTGCTCGCCGACGAGGCCCTGCGCGGCCGGCGCTTCGACGCCGTCCTCGGCCTGCACTGCTGGCCCGACCTGCCGGTCGGGGCGGTCGGCGTGGACCGGGTGACCGCGATGGCGGCCAAGGACGCCTTCCGGGTCGAGGTGCTCGGCCGGGCCGCGCACGCCGCCACCCCGGCGCTGGGCCGCGACGCCATCCTCGGCCTGGCCGGCATCGTCAACCTGCTGCACGCCGGGGTGGCCCGCTCCCGCAACCCCCACGAGCTGGTCGCCTTCAACATCGGCACGATCTCCGGCGGGGCCAGCCAGAGCCAGGTCGCCGAGCGCGCGGAGGCGACCGGCACGCTGCGTACCCACGACGAGGCCACCCGCGGGCGGCTCAAGGAGGTCATCGAGCGCATCGCCCGTCAGCAGGCCGCCGCGCTCGACCTGGGCCTGCGCTTCACCTGGGCCAACGAGATGCCCCCGGTGCGCAACGCCGCGTCGCTGGTGGCCCTCGCGCACGCCGAGCTGGCCGGCCTGGTCGAGGTCGCCGACCTGACCGCGCCCCCGCTGACCACCGACGACTTCGCCCTGCTCGGCGCGCTCGGCCCCAGCCTGTACGTCAAGCTCGGGGTCACCGGCGAGCGCGGCGGCGCGCCGCTGCACTCCGGCGCCTTCGACGTCGACGAACGGTGCCTCGGGGTGGGCGTGGCCGCCCTGGAACGCCTCACCCGGGCCGTCCTCAACGGCCGGCTGGCCACTGTCGACGCGGCCCCCTGCGCCTCGGCCGTCGAGGCGGTCGGGGCATGAGCCGTCCGTCGGTCGCCGTGGTCGGCGCGGGGGCGTTCGGCGTCCGGCACCTGGCCGCGTACCGGTCGCTCGGCGTGCCGGTGCGGGCCCTGGTCGAGCCGGACGCGGCGACCCGGCAGCGGGTCGCCGTCGAGTACGGGGTGCCGCAGACGTACGCCTGCGTGGCCGACCTGCTCGCCGCCGCCCCGCCCGACGCGGCCTCGGTGTGCGTGCCCGGCCCGGCGCACCGCCCGGTGGCCGTGGACCTGCTCACCGCCGGGGTGCCGGTGCTGGTGGAGAAGCCGCTGGCTGCGACCGTCACCGACGCCGCCGCCATCGTGGCCGTCGCCGAGCGCACCGGCGTGCTCTGCCAGCCGGGGCACATCCTGCGGTACAGCGCCCCGCACCGCGCCCTGCACGACGCGGTCCGCGCCGGCCGGCTCGGCCAGGTGCTCGCCGTCTCGTCCCGCCGCGACCGGCCCCGGACACTGAGCCGGCTCTTCCCCCGCGAACACCCCGCGCTGCTCACCGCCGTGCACGACATCGACCTGGCCCTCTGGTACGCCGGGGCGCCCGTGGTCGAGGTCCGCGCGGCGGCCCGGACCCGCCCCGGATCGGCCACCCCGGTCCTGGTGTGGGCGGAGCTGCGGCACGCCAACGACGTCGTGTCGTCGATCCGCAACAGTTACCTGCTCCCCGAACACACCCCGAACCACACCTCGGACCTGGTCGAGGTGTACGGCACCGACGGGGTCGCGCACGTCGACCTCGGCCACCCCACGTTGCTCGTCCAGGGCGAGCCGACCGAGGCACCGGACTGGCTCCTCTCCCCGGTCGACGGCGGCGGAGCGCTCGCCGCCGAGCTGCGGCACTTCCTCGGCCAGGTCGACGGCACCGCACCGACGGCGGTCGTCCCGCTCGCCGACGGCCTGCACGTCGTGCGGGTCGCCGAGGCCGTGGCCGACAGCGCCACCGCCGGCGGCGCGGTCCGCCGGATCCCCCCGAGCCCCCACTTGTGACAGGAGCTACCCGATGTTTCGACGGAGATTGGCCGGCGCCCTCGCCGCCGGCATGGCCGCCGCCGCGCTGCTGACCGGATGCGGCGGCGGCGACGCCGCCGACGGCCCGGTCACCCTCAAGGTGCTGACCTGGGAACCGGGCGGCACCGAGTACTGGAAGCAGGTCAAGACCAGCTTCGAGGCGGGCCACCCGGACATCAAGCTGGAGATGCAGTCCGTCCCGTTCGACAAGTACCCCGAGGTGCAGGGCCCGTACATCACCTCGCAGTCCGGGCCGGACGTGATGGCCAACAACGCCGGGCTGGAGCTGTTCGACCGGCGCGGCGCGTACGTCCCGCTGGGCGACAAGGCCGCCGAGATCACCAAGGACCTGGTCACCTACAGCGGCGCCTGCGAGGGCTTCGACACCGCCAAGCCGTGCTACGGCGTGCCGTTCTCGTACCAGGGCAATGTCCTCTACTACAACAAGGCCGTCCTGACCGCCGCCGGGCTCGACCCGGAGCAGCCGCCGGCGACCTGGGACGAGTTCGGCGCCGCCTGCGAGGCGGTGAAGAAGGCCGGCAAGACCTGCCTGGCCCTCGGCCTGTCCGGCACCTTCCCGGCGTACTGGGACTTCCCCGAGATCGCCCGCAACTACCTCACCGAGGACGACGTCCGCGCCCTGCTGGCCGGCAAGCTGTCCTGGAAGGACCCCAAGCTCGTCGCGGTGCTGGAGAAGCTCGCCGAGATCACCACCAAGGGCTGGGCCAACAAGAACGCCCCGTCGATCACCATGCTCCCCGACGGGGCGGACATCTTCCAGCGCGGCGACGCCGCGTTCGCCGGCACCATCATCTCCGACGCGGTGAACTGGGACGCGTTCGGCAAGGCACTCGGCGACGACAAGCTCGGCGTCACCCGGTGGCCGGCGGTCGACCCGGCCGCGCCGCTGGCGCAGAAGTTCTCCGGCATCGAGGGCGCCGTCTACGGGGTCACCCAGTGGAGCCAGAAGAAGGCGGCCGGCCTGGAGTTCATCACCTGGCTCGCCGGCAAGGAGAACGGCGAGCTGTGGGTGAAGCACGCCAAGGGCCAGCCGCTGAACAAGAACGTCGACAAGGCGCTGCTGCCCTCGTCGCCGGCCTTCCAGAAGATCCAGGAACTGGTCGCCCAGCCGACCCTGCACGCCGGGGTGATGCTCTCCGGCCCCGAGGCCGACGCCCTGGCGCGCGGCTGGCAGCAGGTCACCCTCGGCCAGCTCACCGTCGACAAGTGGGCCGAGGCGATGCAGCAGGCACTGGAGCGCAGCCCCACGAAGAAGCAGACCAAGTAGCCACCCCGGGCGGGGCGACAGCGTGTCGCCCCGCCCGGCGCGACCGGGGGAGGACCCTGATGACGATCTCCACCGCGCCGGTGTCGGAGCCGGTGGCAGCCGACACCCCGCCCGCGCCGGCCCGCCGCCCGCCACGACCCGGGCGGGCCCGGGAGTGGTGGCTCGGTGCCGCGCTGGTGCTGCCCGCCCTCGTGCTGGCCGTGCTGTTCAAGCTGGTGCCCCTGGTGCGGGGGGTGGTCACCAGCACCGAGTCGTCCAGCGGGTTCGGCGGCAGCGAGTTCGCCGGGGCGGACAACTACACCCGGATGTTCGACGACCCGATGGTCCTCACCAGCTTCCGCAACGCCCTGCTGGTGGTGGCCACCCTGCCGGTGTGGATCGTGCTCCCGCTGGTGCTGGCGCTGCTGATCCACCAGCGCTCGCCGGGGTGGAAGTTCTTCCGGGCCGTCTACTTCGTGCCGTACACCATCGCGCCCATCGTCGTCGGCATCATGTTCCGGCAGATCCTCGCCCCCGACGGGCCGCTGAACGCCCTGCTGCGCTCGGTCGGCCTTCAGCCGCTGGCGATCGAGTGGCTCAACGGCCGGTACAGCGCGCTGTTCTCGCTGGTCGCGGTCGCCCTGTGGAGCTTCTTCGGGCTCGGCGTGATGACCTATCTCGCCGGCCTGGCCACCATCCCCGAGGAGACGCTGGAGGCGGCGTACCTCGACGGCGCCGGGTTCTTCCGGCGGTTGTGGTCGGTGGTCGTGCCGATGCTGCGCCCGACCGTCGCGTACTGGAGCGTGCTCTGCGCCTCCGGCGTGCTGATCTGGCTGTTCCCACTGATCTACGCGTTGACCCAGGGCGGGCCGGGCGACGCCACCATGCTCCCCGAGTACCTGGTCTTCCTCACCACCTTCCAGTTCCTGGACCGCGGCTACGGCTCGGCCATCGGCATCGCCCTGTTCGTCTTCGTCGCCGTGCTGTCGATCTTCAGCGTGCGGCACATGTTCACAGAGGGGACCCGCAAGCCGCGATGAACCCGCGCCACTCCGCCCGGATCGGGCGCTACCTGTTGACCTTCGCGCTGGTCGTCGTCGCCGTCGCGGCCGTCTACCCGCTGCTGTTCACCGTGGTCAGCTCGCTGAAGACGCAGGCCGGCTTCGCCCACGACCCGCTGGGCCTGCCGGCCGGGATCACCCTGGAGAACTACCTCGAGGCGTTCCGCCGGATGAACATGCCCCGGCTGCTGCTCAACTCGCTGATCACCACGCTCGGCGGGCTGGTGCTGTCGGTGCTCGCCGCGCTGCTGGTCGCGTACGCGGTGACGAAACTGCGGTTCCGCGGCGGGAAGATCGTCTTCCTGCTGATCATCGTGACGCTGACCATCCCCAGCCAGGCGATCATCTACCCGCTCTACCAGACGGTGCTGGACCTGGGCATGTCCGGCCAGTACCAGGGCCTGATCCTGGCGTACGCCGCGTTCGGGCTGCCGCTGGGCACGTACCAGCTCGCCGGCTACTTCCAGCAGGTGCCCGACGAGCTGATCGAGGCGGCCCGGGTCGACGGCGCGGGGCACCTGACCATCCTGTTCCGGCTGCTCGCCCCGATCGCCACCCCGGCCCTCGCGGCGCTGGCCATCTTCAACTTCGTCTGGATGTGGAACGACCTGCTGCTGCCCCTGGTCATCATGGGCGGCTCGGACAGCAAGACGCTGATGGTCGGCGTCTCCCTGCTCAGCGGCCAGTACGACGTGTCGGTGCCGTTGGTCAGCGCCGGCCTGATCGTCGCCCTGCTGCCGGTGCTGGTCATCTACCTCGTCTTCCAGCGGCAGCTCGTCTCGGGCGCGCTCGCCGGCTCCGGCAAGTGACCGGGCCGGCAGTGACCGGGGTCGGCCGGTGACCGGGATCGACCCTCGGCCCGGCGGCGTCGCGATCTGCGCGGCCGGGCGGAGGGCCCGGTGAGCGGGGGCGCCGGGCCGGGGGAGCAGGTGTGCCACCTGTACCGGCTGCGCCCCGGCGCGGAGGCCGAGTACGAGCGCCGGCACGCCCGGGTGTGGCCGGAGCTGTCCGCGTTGCTCGACGAGGCGGGGATCTACGACTACCACATCTACCGGCGCGACCTGCTGCTGATCTGCGTGCTGCGCACCCGGTGGGGCCACGCCCACGCCGGCGCGGTCACCGGCTCCTCCGACGTGCAGGCCCGGTGGACGGCGTCGCTGGCCGGGCTGTTCGCCGAGATCGCCGACGCCGACGGCGAGCCGCTGTGGGCGTACCCGGTGTTCCACCACCCGGGGCACCCGCCGCCGTGACGGGCGCGAACGCACCGCGACGGCCCGGCGGGAACCTTCCCGCCGGGCCGTCGCGGTGCCCGCCGTCAGACCGCGTACGCGACCGAGCCGTCCGCGCGCAGCGGGATCCGGGTCAGCGGCCGGCCGGTCAGGTCCAGCGGGGTCTC
This sequence comes from Micromonospora sp. MW-13, assembly GCF_003434305.1. GTDB lineage: Bacteria > Actinomycetota > Actinomycetes > Mycobacteriales > Micromonosporaceae > Micromonospora. The sequence goes on along the minus strand of NZ_QKKX01000062.1, from coordinate 63,166 downwards.
GTCGGTCAGGTCGAGCGTCACGCCCAGCCCCGGGTCCTGCGGCACCGGCAGGAACCCGCCCTCGCGGCGGACGCAGGCCCGCGCCGGCCCGTCGGCGAGCCGGTCGTCCAGCGGCGAGTACTCCTGGGTGACGAAGTTCGGGATGACCGTGTCGAGCTGCACCGAGGCCATGGTCAGCAGCGGGCCGAGGCAGTTGTGGCTGACCACGGCCGCGTGGTGCGCCTCGGCCAGCGCGGCGATCTTCCGGCCGTGGCTGAGCCCGCCGGCCAGCCCGACGTCGGGCCGGACGTACTGGGCGCCGCCCTGGGCGAGCAACTCCTTGAACTCCCAGATGGTGTGCAGCCGTTCCCCGTTGGCCATCGGCACGCCGAGCGCCCGGCGGGCCACCTCGGCCTGGCTGCTCACGCTGTCGATCTGGATCGGGTCCTCCACCAGCAGCGGGTGGTGCCGGGCCAGCGCCGGCACGACGGCCGTGGCCTGCAACGGGGTGAGCTTGCGGTGCAGCTCGACGAGCAGGTCGACGTCCGGGCCGACGGTGTCGCGCACCGCCGCCGTGGTGGCCTCGGTCTCGGCGACGAGGCGGGCCAGCGACACGTCGCCGTAGTCGGCCGGCAGCGGGTCGAACTTCACGGCGGTGAAGCCGTCGGCGACGGCTGTGGCGGCCTGGGCCGCGAGGGCCTGCGCCCCGGTGCCGCCCAGCAGCAGGTGCAGCCGGATCCGGTCGCGCACCCGGCCGCCGAGCAGCTGCCACACCGGCACGCCGAGCCGCTTGCCCAGCAGGTCCCACAGGGCCAGGTCGACGGCGGAGACGGCGGCGGTGAGCACCGAGCCGCGGAACGGCCCCATCCGGTAGAGGTGGTGCCAGTGGTGCTCGATCCGGTTGGGGTCCGCCCCGAGCAGGTACGGCCGGAACGTCTCCACCACGGCGTGCACCGCCGTCGGGTACCCCCAGCAGGCGGACTGGCCGGCCCCGGTCAGCCCGTCCGACGTGCGCAACTGGACGAAGTGCGCGTCGCCGCGTACGACGGACTCCACCTCGGCGATCTCCATGCCCGCTCCCCAAATTAGAGACCAATAACGGCCACAAACTTGCTTGTGCACTCTTCCATAGCCTTGGACTGCTGGTCTAGGCTCCTCAACCAACGAGCCGGAATAAGGCTCAATTATCTCAGGGGGTGTGATGGGGCTGCCCGAGGACTATCGGCTGATGGCCCGGATCCGCCGGTTCGAGGAGCGGCTGGCCGCCCTCAAGGACGCCGGCGAGATCCCGGGATCGATCCACCTGTGCAACGGCCAGGAGGCCGTCCCGGTCGGCGCCTGCCGGGCGCTGCGCGACGGGGACCACGTCACGGCGACCTACCGGGGGCACGGCTGGGCGATCGCCCGGGGCGTCGACCTCACCGGCCTGTTCGCCGAGATGATGGGCCGCGACTCGGCCCTGTGCGGCGGACGCGCTGCCTCGCCGTACCTGTCGGATCCGGGCCGCTGGTTCGTCGGCGAGAACTCCATCGTGGGCGCCGGGGTGCCGATCGCGACCGGCGCGGCGCTCACCGCCCAGCGCACCGGCAGCGGGGCGGTGTCGGTGGTCAGCATCGGCGACGGCGCGATGAACCAGGGCAACGTGCACGAGGCGCTCAACCTCGCCGCCGTGCTCGACCTGCCGCTGGTGCTGGTGGTGGAGAACAACGTCTACTCCGAGATGTCCCGGATCGAGGACATGGTGCGGGTCCGGCAGCTCGCCGAGCGGGCCGCCGGTTACGGCCTGCCCGGCCGGGTGGTCGACGGCAACGACCCCGACGCCGTCGCCGAGGCGGTGGCCGAGGCCGTGGACCGGGCCCGCGAGGGCTCCGGGCCGTCCATCGTGGAGGCGATGACCGAGCGCCTCGTCGGCCACTACAGCGGCGACGCGCAGCACTACCGCCCGGCCGGCGAGATCGCCGCCGCCCGCGAGCGCGAACCGCTGGCCCGCATCCGCCGGGCCGCCGACGCCGGGCTGGCCGCCCGGCTCGACGCCATCGACGCCGAGGTCGCCGACGAGATCGAGGCCGCCGTCACCGCCGCCCGCGCCGTGTCGTACCCGGACCCGGCGACCGCCAAGGAGCACGTCTATGTCTGAGTCGCTGCGCTACATCCAGGCCGTCAACGCGGCGCTCACCTGGGCCCTGGACAGCCGGACCGACACCGTCTACTTCGGCGAGGACGTCGCGCTGCCCGGCGGGCCGTTCGGCGCCACCAAGGGGCTGCACAAGCGGTTCGGCTCCGACCGCATCTTCGACACCCCGATCTCCGAGACCGGCTTCCTCGGCATGGCCCTCGGCGCGGCGATGACCGGGCTGCGGCCGATCGCCGAGATCATGTACGCCGACTTCTCGTTCGTGGCGATGGACCAGATCGTCAACCAGATCGCCACCATCCACTACTCCAGCGCGGGCCGGTGGAAGGCCCCGCTGGTGATCCGGATGCAGCAGGGCTACTCGCCCGGGGCATGCGCCCAGCACTCGCACTCGCCGGAGGCGTACTTCGCGCACACCCCCGGGCTGCGGGTGGCGCTGCCGGCCACCCCGGACGACGCGTACCAGATGCTGCGCACCGCGGTCGTCAGCGACGACCCGGTGGTGGTCGCCGAAGCCCGGATGCTCTACCCGACCCGGGGCCCGGTGCGCACCGACGCCCCGGTCGAGGACATCGGCGGGGCCCGGGTGGTCCGGCCCGGCGCCGACGTCACCGTCGTCGCCTGGTCGCGGATGGTGTCGGCGGCCCTGGACGCCGCCGCGACCCTCGCCGAGGAGGGCGTCGACGTCGAGGTGGTCGACCTGCGCTGGCTCAACCCGCTGGACTTCGACACGGTCGCCGCGTCGGTGGCCCGCACCGGCCGGCTGGTCGTCGCCCACGAGGCCAATCTGACCGGCGGCTTCGGCGCGGAGATCGCCGCCCGGGCCGCCGCCGAGTGCTTCGCCGACCTGCGCGCCCCGGTCGCCCGGGTGGCCGCCCCGGACGTGCCGATGCCCGCCGCGCCCGCCCTCCAGGCGGTCGTGGTGCCCGAGGCGGCGACCGTGGCCGACGCGGTGCGCCGGACGGTCCGCGCGTGAGCGGCGGCACCCTGCCGCCCGGTCCGGCCGCGGGCGGCCGAACCCGCCCGGTCGGCCTGCTGGCCGGGCGGCGGGTGGTCGTCGTCGGCGGGGCGTCCGGCATCGGCCGGGCCACCGTGCGGGCCGCCGCCGCGGCCGGCGCGGCCGTCGCCGTGCTGGACGCCGACGTCGCCGGCGCGGCCGAGGCCGCCGCCGAGGTCCGGTCCGCCGGGGCGAACGCCTGCGCCCGGGGCGTCGACGTCACCGTCGAGGCCGAGGTCGCCGGGGCGCTCGACGCCGTCGCCGCCGAACTGGGAGGGGTCGACGCCGTGCTGCACGTCGCCGGGATCATGGGCGGCCAGGGCCTGGACGTGCGGGACGTGCCGGTCGAGCTGTGGACGCGGGTCATCGCCGTCAACCTCACCGGCCCGTTCCTGGTCGCCAAGCACGCCGCCCGGCACCTGAGCCCCGGCGACGGGGTGCTCGTGCTGGTCGGGTCGAAGGCGGGCGTCCAGACCGGCTCCGGCTCGGTACCCTACGGCGCGAGTAAGGGAGGGTTGCACGGTCTGGCGCTCACGCTGGCCCGACAGCTCGGTCCACAGGGGATCCGCGTGCACGCGCTCTGCCCGGGAGACATCGACACGCCGCTGATGCGACGGTCGCTGGACGAGGCGCGGGCCAACGGCACCGACGGCGGGCGGGTCGCCGCGATCGAGGCAGCGCTGGGCCGCCCCGAGGACGTCGCCTCGGTGCTGGTGCTGCTGGCGTCGCCGGCCAGCGCCGGCCTGGCCGGCACGGTCTGCACGGGCTGAGCACCCACCCTCTAGGCCAGCGGGACACCACGTGGAGGCAGCATCGTGATCGGGATCATCGGCCCGGAGGACTCGATCCGGCTCGTGCAGGAGGTGGCGGCCGGGGAGGGCCGCGCGGAGGCGGTGAGCACGCGCGTGTACACCCGCCCCGAGCAGGCCCCCGAGCTGGCCCGCGAGCTGGACGAGGTGTGCCAGGTGCTGCTGTTCACCGGGCGCATCCCGTACGCGTTCGCCAGCGCGGCCGGCGAGCTGCGGGCGGAGATCGACTACGTTCCGCACGCCGGCATCGACCTGTACCGGACGCTGTCGCGGATGCTGCTGGCCACCGGCGGGAAGCTGCCCCGGGTCAGCGTGGACACCATCGACGCGGAGACCGTCCGCGAGACGTACCACGACATCGAGGTCGCCCCGCCCACGGAGATCCTGCCGATCGCCGACTCCTCCGGGCTGCTCTTCACCGGCCTCGACGAGATCACCGCGTACCACCGGGAGCGGTACGCCTCCGGCGCGGTCGAGGCGTGCCTGACCTGCCTCGGCGCGGTGCACCGGGACCTCGCCGACAGCGGGGTCCCGGTGTGGCGCGTCGAGCACACCCGCGCCTCGGTGCGCGACGCGCTGCGCCGGGCCTGGCTCGCCGCCGAGGTGCGCCAGTCCCGGGCCACCCAGATCGCCGTGATGATGGTCGACCTGGGTGTGCCGACCACCCGGGCGCAGGACCCGTACCAGGCGGAACGGCAGCGGCTGCGGGTGCGCGAGGCGCTGCTGGAGCATGCCGAGCGGATGCGCGGCCGGCTGGCCACCGTCGACGACCGGACGCTGCTGATCACCACCACCCGGGGCACCGTGGAGAGCGCCATCGCCCGGCACCGGGACGGGCACGCCTCCCTGCTCACCCTGCGCGGGGTCGACGTCGAGCACGCCGTCGGCTTCGGCGCCGGCACCACCATCGCCGCCGCCGAGGACAACGCCCGCAAGGCCCTCGCACTGGGCCGGCACAGCGGCGACACCCACGTGGTGTTCCCCGACGGGGAGGTCTACTCCAGCCGGGAGACCGCCGTGCGGCCCCGGCTGCGGGAGACCGCCCCGGGCGTGCTGCGGGTCTCCGAGCAGCTCCGGATCGGGCCGCTGTCCACCCGGCGGCTGCTGGAGGCACTGCACCAGATGGACCCCGACGAGGTCACCGCCCGGGGGCTGGCCGACGCGTACGGGGTGGAGGCGCGCTCGGCCCGCCGGCTGCTCAAGGCGCTGCGCGCGGCCGGCTTCGCCGAGGAGGTCGGGTTGCACGTCAGCACCGGAGCGGGCCGCCCGCAGACCGTCTACCGGGTCGCCATGCGGCGACTGCTCGGCGCCATCGGGGCCGAGGCGTGACGGCCGGGACCGCGCGGGCCGCCACCGCAGGGGGAGTCCACCCGTGAGATTCGAACCGACCTACCTGGTCACCGCCACCTTCGCCGCCGACGTCGTGGTCCGGCGCGAACCCCACCGGGCCGCGCACCTGGCGCACGTGCGCGCCCTGCTCGCCGACGGCACCGCCCTGATCGCCGGGGCGCGCGCCGACCTGAGCGCCTCCGTGCTGGTGCTGCGGGCCGCCGACGCGCCCGCCGCCCGCGCCCTCGTCGAACAGGACCCCTACTGGCGGCACGGGGTGTGGACCGCGATCGACGTGGTCGACTATCTCGCCGCCACCGCCCACCCCATCGGGAGGACATGATGTCGTCGTACCGCCAGGTCTCCGGCGTGCGGGTGCTCGGGGCCGAGCACGCGCCCTTCGCCGCCGGGCTGCTGCGCGAGGCGTGGGGCGACGGCGGGCCGGACGCCGTGCCGGTCCGCCTCGCCGTCGACCCGACGCTGCCCGAGGGCGGCCACCGGACCGACGTGCCCGAGCGGGGCGAGATCCGGCTCACCGGCGACCCGTTCGCCGGCCTGGTGTACGCCGCCCGCGCCCTGGTCGCCGCGGCCACCCCGGCTGGCCTGCCCGTCGGCGCGTCCGCCGCCGCCCCCGGGCTGCCGCTGCGCACCCTGTGGACCTGGGACCACTCCACGAACTGGGACACCCGGCAACTCGGCCAGCAGGAGATCGGCGCGCTCAACCCGTACGCGAAGTCCGCCGACGCGTTCGGCGCCGACTACCGCCGGCTGGTCGACTTCTGCAGCCGCGAGCGGATCGGCGGGATCGTCGTGTACGGGCTGCTGCGCGACGCCCACGGCGGCGTCGAGGCGGCCCGCGACCTGTGCGAGTACGCCAACGCCCGCGGCGTGCGGATCATCGCCGGGGTCGGTATCAACGCCTACGGCGGCATCTACTTCGACGGCCGGCACCGGTACAACCTGGCCACCTGGCTGCGCCGGCGTCCCGACCTCGCCGCCGAGCTGCCGAAGAAGGTCGGCTTCGACATCGACGAGTTCGGCGACCTGCACTTCCCGGCCAGCGAGTACATGATGGCCGCCTGCCCGTCCCAGCCGGACAACCTGGCCTGGCACCGCGACGCCATCGACTGGCTGCTGGACACCCTGCCCGTCGGCGGGATCAACTTCGAGACCGGCGACTACGGAAGCTGCGCCTGCGCCCGGTGCGCCGCCCGGGCCGGCGGCGAGCGCACCTCCTGGTCCTACGAGGCGATGCGGTCGGTCTACCCGACCCTGCTGGAGACCGCCCGCCGCACCGGCCCGGCCGGGGTGCCGCTGCGCCACCTCGTCGAGGTGTACTGGGACAACATCTTCGACCTGGACGCCCAGCAGCCACTGGCCGACCTGCCCGACGACGTGGCGTACCAGTACTGCGTCAACCGCGGGTTCTGGTACGAGCAGCGGGATCGGCTGACCGCCGAGCACGTGGACCGGCTGCCGCACACCACCAGCGTGCTGCGCACCCACGCCGGGTCGCAGTGGAACCGGCAGCGTCACTCCTGGGTCCCCGAGCTGTACGCCGACATGGCCACCCGGTCCGGGGCCGCCGGGATGCGGGGGCTGACCATCTTCGCCGAGCCGTCGGCGTACCACCCGACCAACGAGATCAGCTACCTGGCGTACGCCCGGTTCTCCTGGGACCCGGAGCTGGCCTGGTCGGACTTCTGGCGCGACGAGGTGGTGCCCCGGTTCGGCGGCCCGGCCGAGGCCGAGGCGTTCCGCGACGGCGCGGCCCTGCTCGACGACCCGGTCGCCACCGGCGCGGCCCTCACCGCCGTGCGCGGGGACGCCCTCGCCATGGTCGCCGCCACCGCCGGGGAGACGCAGCGGCGCTGGCTGTGGCTGGCCGAGCGGGCCGCCAGGTACGCCCACTGCGCCGGGTGACCGGGGACCGGCCGCCGGGTGTGACGGTTGCCGCGCGGGAGCATGACAGTCCTGTGAAGAATCCGCCCGTCGGGCCGTCGGCGGTTTGGTCGCCCGGCCGTCCGGGGCACCGTGGAGGGCACAGGCGACAACCCCTCGAAAGGAACGGCCCACCGTGGAAGTAACCGGGTTCTTCACCGCCATCATCATCGGCCTGATCATCGGCGCGCTGGGTCGACTGGTCGTACCGGGCAAGCAGAACATCCCGATCTGGCTCACCCTGCTGATCGGCGTGGTCGCCGCGATCCTCGGCACCCTCGTGGCCGGCGCGTTCGGGGTGGACGACACCGCCGGAATCGACTGGATCGAGCTGCTGATCCAGGTCATCTTCGCCGCGGTCGGCGTGTCGCTCGCCGCCGGCGCCTACGGCCGCCGCCGACACTGACCCGCCGCGCTCGGCCGTTGCGGCGCCGGGACTGATCCGCTCCCGACGCCGGCCCGTCGCCGGGACCGGTCCGCAGCCCGGCACGCGCCCCGCCGGTCGCCGGCCCGCCCGCACCAGGGCGGGCCGGCGACCGGCGTCAGGGCGTGGCCGGGTCGCCCGCCCGGGCGGCCGGGACCCCACCGGTACGCCGGTCCGGCCGGCGCGCGGTGCCGGGCCCACCCGCCGCCGCCCACGCCGTGGTGAGCAGCAGCAGCGCGGCGATGTAGGTGCCCATCACGAGCAGGCCGTGCCCGGGCAGGGTGGTCCCGGCAGCGTCCACGCCGATCAGCAGGTCGGAGACGAGGAAGAACGCCCCACCGGCCGCCGCGCGGGTCGACACGCCGGCCGCCGCGGCGGCCATCAGGCACAGGGCGAGGCTGTAGCCGAGCACGGGCAGCCGCAGCGCCCCGAGCGGACCCCACAGCACGACGTTCGCCGCCGCCCACAGCACGAGATAGCCGGCCACCACCGGCACGGGGGGCCGCCGGTGCCGGGTGAACGCCACGATCAGGCTGACCTGGGTGCCGAGGAAGCAGCCCATCCCGACCAGGAACGCGGGCTCGCCGGGCAGCAGCAGCGCCACGTCGCCGGCAGTGGCGAAGACCAGCCCGAGCGCGACCAGGTCGAAGCGCCGCCCGGAGCGCAGCAGCCAGAGCAGCAGCAGCGGGGCGAGCAGCGGCTTGGTCAGCCACTGGAGCACGGCGTTGTCGAGCGCGACGCCGACCAGCTCGACGGCGGCGACGACGCCGAACGGTGCGAGCCGCCTCATCGGGCGGGCTGCCAGCCGGGGCGGCCGAACACGTGGCCGAGCCGGTGTCGCCAGGTCGCGGCGGCCCGCACGTCGGCCCAGATCGCCCCGTACTCGTGGGTGGCCACCCGCAGCGGGTGGTAGGTGCCGATGTTCTTGGTCAGCCCGTACCGGACGGCGGCGCGCTCCGGTTCGAAGGTGCCGAACAGCCGGTCCCAGACGATGAGGATGCCGCCGTAGTTGCGGTCCAGGTACTCGGCGTTGACGCCGTGGTGGACCCGGTGGTGCGACGGCGTGTTGAAGAGCCACTCGACCGGCCGGGGCAGCACCCGGACCCGCTCGGTGTGCAGGAAGAACTGGTACAGCAGGCTGACCGACTGCTGGAGGAAGATCATCCACGGCGGGACGCCGAGCAGGGCCAGGGCCAGCCAGAACGGCAGCGAGGTCATCGGCGTCCAGCTCTGCCGCAGCGCGGTGGACAGGTTGTAGAACGTGCTGGAGTGGTGCACGACGTGGCCGGCCCAGAACAGCCGTACCTCGTGGTGGGTGCGGTGGAACCAGTAGTAGGCCAGGTCGTCGGCGAAGAACAGCAGCAGCCAGGTCCAGACGCTGGTGGGGGAGAGCTGGACCGGCGCGGCCGTCCACACCGCGGCGTAGAGGCCGACGGTGAGCAGCTTCCAGGGGAAGCCGATCACCTGGCTGCCGGCGCCCATGGTGAGGCTCGTGGTGGTGTCGCGCAGCTCGTAGCCGCGTTCGTCGTCGTCCGGCGCGAACCGGTAGGACAGCGCCTCCACGACGATGAGCAGCAGGAACGCGGGTACGGCGTAGAGCACGGCGGGGATCATGCTCGGCATTCCCTTCCGGGTGCGGTGGGGGTGAGGGCGGCGGTGAGCAGGGTCCGGGCCTGCTCGGCGGCGGCGGCGCCCCGCCCGGCGGCCACCGCCTCGGCGAGCCGGCGGTGCCCGGCCACGTCGAGCAGCTCGGCGGCCCGCCGTTCGGGCGGCACGTCGCCGACGGCGAGCGCGCCGGCCACCAGGCTGTTGAACGCCAGCAGGTACGCGGTGTTGCCCGAGCCGTGCACCACGTGCCGCCACAGGGCGATGTTGGCCTCGGCCATCCGGGGCAGGTCGGGGGCGAGCCCGGCATACTCCTGCGCGGCGCGGGTGACGGTCTCGCGGGTGGCCGGGTCGGCCCGTTCGGCGCAGAGCCGGGCCGCGTCGACGCCGATGCAGGCCCGCATCTCCAGCATGTCCCGGACCAGCGTGTCGACCGGCAGGACGTCACCGGAGCGGACCAGGGACAGCGCGAGGTCGAGCCCCGCGTGCACCCGCCAGTCCAGCACCCGGGTCGCGCCGCCCTGGCTGACCCGGACCAGGCCGAGCTGTTGCAGCCGGCGCAGCGCCTCCCGGACGGCGTGCCGGTTCACCGCGAAGGCGGCGGCCAGCTCCCGCTCGCCGGGCAGGGTGTCGCCGGACCGGTACGTGCCGCCGACCACCGCGTCACGGAGCTGCCCGAAGACGTGATCGGAGACGGAGGCGCGGGGGGCGGGAACGAAGGCCATGCGGTGCAGTGTGGTCCCGACCACAGTAAGCCGTCAACTGGTTGGACCAGCCGGCTTCGGCGCGGTTCAGCGGCGTACCCCCGCCGGCCGGTCGGTGCGCGCGGGGGTGACCCGCCGGCCGTCGGCGTGGGCCACCGGGCGGGCCGGGACCACCGGGGCGTCCCGGCCGGTTCCCCGCCGGCCGTCGCCCGCGACCGTGCGCTGCTCGTGGTAGTCCTGCTCGACGTTGACCGACCAGACGTCGTGGGTCGTGCCGTGGGCGATGTTCTCCGCGGTGAGCATCGCGGTCAGCATGGAGTGGTCCTGGTTGTTGTAGCGGTGCATCCCGTTGCGCCCGACCGGGTGCAGGTTCGGCGTCTCGCGGGCCAGCCAGCCCCGGATCACGTCGACGTTGTGCTGGTAGCGCTCGTCGTACACCGGGTACGCCTTGGGCATCCGGACGACGTGGCCCGCCTCGACGACGCCGGGCGTGACCAGGCCGAGCTGCTCCAGCTCGGCGGTGGCCAGCCGGACCAGGTCCTCGTCGGAGCGCCGCCACGTCTCGTCGTCCTCGAAGACGAAGTACTCCAGCCCCAGGCAGGTCCGGCCGTCCTTGACCAGGTACGGCGACCAGGAGCCGAAGTTCTGGATCCGCCCCACCCGCACCGTCGGGTCGTGCACGTAGATCCAGTTGTCCGGGAACGAGAACTCCTCCGGCACCACCAGCGCCACCGTCAGGAAGTCCCGGTAGCGCAGGTCGGCGGCGCAGGCCAGCACCTCCGCCGGTGCCGGCGGGGCCAGCGCCGCCACCAGTTCGGAGATCGGCATCGAGGAGACGACGTGTGCGGCCTCCTCCCGCCGCTCGCCGTCCGGCCCTGCGACCGTCACCCCGGTCACCCGCCGGGCGGCCGGATCGCGGTGCACCGCCCGTACCCAGGTGCCGGTGCTGACCGTCGCGCCGCGGGCCCGGACCTGCTCGGTGCAGCGCTCCCACATCATCCCCGGCCCGAACTTCGGATACTGGAACTCCTCGATCAGGCTGGTCACGTCCTTGCGGTTGCGCCGGGGCAGCAGCGCGGCCCACACCGCGCGGGACAGCGAGAGGTTCTTAATCCGCTGCGCCGCCCAGTCGGCCTGCAACTGGTCCGCCGGCATCCCCCAGACCTTCTCCGTGTACGTCTTGAAGAAGATCGAGTACAGCCGCCAGCCGAAGCGCGCCGACACCCAGCCCTCGAAGTGCGACTGGTCCCTCGGCGGGCGCAGCCGGGCCCGGCCGTACGACCCGACGCAGCGCACCGCCTCCCGCAGGCCGAGGTTGCGCAGCGCGTTGCGCGCGTTGAGCGGGTAGTCGTAGAGCGCGCCCCGGTAGAAGATCCGGCTCATCCGGGGGCGGAGCAGGAAGTCCTCGTCGGGCAGGATCTCGTGCCAGAACGCCTCGACCCGGGACACCTTCGTGAAGAACCGGTGCCCGCCGATGTCGAAGCGCCACCCGTCGCGCTCCACCGTGCGGCTGATGCCGCCGACCACGTCGTCGGCCTCGTACACCCGCACCGGCTCGCCGTGCCGGAGCAGCTCGTACGCCGCGGTCAGGCCGGCCGGGCCCGCGCCGATGACCACCGTGCCGGGTTCCGCGCCCATGCCCGTGCCGCCCCCCGTAGTTGCCGAATGAGGCAGCGCCCTTACCCGGTCCGCCGCCGAATTCACCTGCCGGCCGGGTGTGAGCCGGCCGGGAGCGGGGATCCCCGGCCGGTCGCGGACGAGCCGGGGGACCACCAGATGAGCAAGGGGCGCGCAGACGCCGACGACCGGCCGACCGGCGTACGGGCCTGGCCGACCTGGGCCGGGCAACTGCGCCGGGGGGCGGGCCGCCTGGCCGCCGGGGTCCCCGCGCCGTGGGGGTTCGTGCTGGCCGTCTTCGTCGGCTCCAAGCTCGTGCTGTCGCTGGTCGCCGTGACCGCGCTGACCGCCTGGGACGGGATCCCCGGGGCACCACCGGCGGGCGAGGCGACGATGCGCGCCCAGCAGGACGCCATCTCGCCGCACCGGTGGCTGTCCCTCTGGTTCGCCTGGGACTCCCTGCTCTACGACCACCTGGCCCGGCTGCCGCTCACCGGCGGGTGGAGCGAGTTCGCCTTCCCGTTGCTCTACCCGTTCCTGGCCCGGCCGGTCGCGGCGCTGCTGGGCGGGAACACCGCATGGGCGCTGCTGCTGGTCGCCAACGTCGCGTACCTGTTCCAGCTCTACTACGCCCACCGGCTCGGCGAGCGGCTCTGCGGCGACGACACCACGGCCCGGCGCTTCGTGCGGTACCTGCTGCTCCTGCCCGCCGCGTTCCTGTTCCAGGCGGCGCTGACCGAGTCGCTCTTCCTCTGCCTCGCCCTCGCCGCCTTCTACCACGCCGAGCGGCGGCGGTGGCTGCTCGTCGGCGTCGTCGGCTTCCTCCTCGCGCTGAGCCGGTCGGTCGGCTTCCTCGTCGTCGTCCCGCTCGCCCTGGTCCTGCTGCGCCAGCACGCGTACCGGCTGGACCCGCGCACGCTCGGCCGGTACCTGCGGCTCGGCTGGCCGCTGCTGCTCCTGCCGGCCGGGTGGCTCGCCTTCATGGCGGTCGCCGGGTGGCAGACGGGGGACTGGTTCGCCTACCAGCACGCCCAGGAGCAGGGCTGGGGGATCAGGGTGCAGAACCCGCTCTGGGTGGCGTACCACGGCCTGACCGGCGGCTCGGCCGCCGACGCCGCGCGGGTCTGGTTGGCCCTGGCCGTCGTGGCGGTGGCGGTCGCCGGGTTCCGCCGCGCCGAACTGCCCTACCTGGTCTACACCCTGATCGTGGTGCTGGTGCCGCTGTCGATGGGGCCTCCGGTGTACAAGAGCCTGCTGCGCTACCTGCTCGCCGCGTTCCCCGTCGCCCTGGTCCTCGCCCGGTGGGCCCGCCACGCCACCGTCGACAACTGGCTCACCGCCGCCCTGGCCCTGCTCCAGGGCGCCCTGTTCGTGGTCTGGCTGAACTACTGGACCCACTTCATCATCTGACGCCGCCGCCCGGGTGTGACCGACGCCCCGCCCGGCAGAGGTTCAGCGGACCGCGGTAACGAACCGGGGCCGATGATCGAGCATCGACCCCGGTTACCTGTCCCGACTACGACTACACCCTGGCCCGACCCCAGGGTGCTCGGGTGGCGTGCACGTCGGCGAGTGCCTTGTCGAGTCGGGCCACCGTGATGGCCCCGACTGCCCGCAACGGATGCAGCGGATCGGGCTGCTCGGAGCCGACCGGCCCACCGAGTTCGGTGTGCGCCGCCGCACTCATCACGATGTACGCGTCGTGCCGGTCCCAGCCCCGCTCGACGACCAGGTAGTCGAAAAGGCTCTCGTAGGCGGCTCGGATCGACTCGCGGAGCGGATCACCCAAACCGATGCAGATGATTTCGTCGCCGGTGTCGATCCGGGGCGCCCCCAGTTCAAACGACTTGATCAGGTCAATGCTGACCGTGGCGACGCCCGCGGTCTCGATCCCGATAAATGACGATTCGCCGCGTGCCATCGCCGCGTGCAGATCGCCCAGCGACAGCAGCGCGCCTTCCACTTCCACCGGCAGGTAGAGCGTGGCGCCGGGTTTGATGTCCGGCACGTCGAAGTTCCCGCCGGTACGGAAACAGGGAATGATGGTGTTGGCTTCGCCCTCGGCCGGCGCGACACCGATGCAACCGATCATCGTCTGGATCGGCAGGCGGACCTGGTCGGTCAAGTAGGCGTATCCGTCGCGCAGCGGCACCCGCCGCACCCACAGTTCGTCACCCATGGGCTTGGCCAGCGCGCCGGCCCCCGGGATGTACACCGACCAGCCCTGCTCGGCGGTCTGGATGTGGTGCACCGTCACGGCCAGCACGTCGCCCGGCTCGGCTCCCTCGACGTAGACCGGCCCGGTCACCGCGTTCCTCGTCGCGGTGACCTTCTTGATGTCGCGGAACTCGTCCATCTGCTGGAACGAGGCGTCGTTGGTTTCGAAGGCGATACGGGTGCCCGTGCCCGGCTCGATGGACAGCACCGGCTGCCTGATTGCCGAGAAACTACCCGCATGGTGCTGCCGTTCGATCGTCAAGAGCTCAGACGCCACTGTCACAACCTTTTCTCCGTTCCCATTTCGGTTGAAATTGCGCCAATTCCTCAGAGCACGCGGGTGAGGAACCGGCGGGTCCGCTCACTGTGCGCCGATCCGAAAATCTGGTCAGGCGGACCCGTCTCGACCACCCGCCCGTCCTCCATGAACACGATCGTGTCGGCCACCTCGCGCGCGAACGTCATCTCGTGCGTCACGACGATCATCGTCATCCCGCCGCTGGCCAGATCCCGCATCACGTCGAGCACCTCACCGACGAGCTCCGGGTCCAACGCGGAGGTCGGCTCGTCGAAGAGCATGAGTTTGGGTTTACACGCCAGGGCTCGGGCGATGGCCGCCCGTTGCTGTTGACCGCCGGACAGCTGCCGGGGGTAGGACCCGGTTTTGTCATGTAAACCAACGCGGGCCAGCAGTTCCCGGGCCCTTATTTCGCTCGCCTCCCGCGCGATTTTGTGCACGATTCGCGGCGCCAACGCGACATTTTCCAGTACCGTCAGATGCGGGAAAAGGTTGAACTGTTGAAAGACCATTCCGATGTCGGCGCGCTGGTGTGCCTGCTGGCGCGGGGTAAGCTCATAGGCTTTGTTGCCGAGCAGCCGGTAGCCCATCCACTGGCCGTCCACGGTGAGGCGGCCACCATCGATCTTCTCCAGATGGTTGATACAGCGCAGGAATGTGCTCTTGCCGGAGCCGGACGGACCCAGCAGGCAGGTTACCGATCCAGGTGGGATCTGCAGGTCGATCCCTTTGAGCACTTCGAGGTCACCATAGTTCTTACGAACGCCCTGAGCCTCGACCATCCACGTGGGGACGTTCATTTTATTAGGCCTTTCCCGTTGGCGCGGTGGACTTCTTGAGTCCACGCGAAATCTGGGTCAACCTCGACCGCTTCGCCGACCTACCTCTTCCGTTGCGGCCGCTTTCCGGATTGAACCACTTCTCCAGGTAGTGCTGGCCGACCGTAGCCACCGTCGTGATGATGAGGTACCAGAAGCTCGCCACGATCAGCAGTTCGATGATCAAGAAGTTCTTGGCGTAGATGATCTGGGCGCTGGTCAGCAGTTCCCGCGCGGAGATAACCGATACCAGTGAGGTGACCTTCAGCATCGCGATGGCCTGGTTGCCGGTCGGGGGGATGATCAAGCGCATTGCCTGGGGCAGGGTGATTCGCAACATGATCTGCGTGGGGGTCATACCCATGGCGGTGGCAGCCTGCCGTTGACCTGGGTCAACGCCGAGGATGCCGGCCCGGACGATCTCGGCCATGTAGGCGCCCTCGTTCAGGCTCAACCCGATCAGCGCCGCCACGAAGGGGGTCATGACGGTGTTGGTGTCGACCGTGTAGCTCCCGATGCCGATCCGCGGGAACAGGAACGCCAGGTTGAACCAGAAGATCAGCTGGACCAGCTGTGGGGTGCCTCGGAAGAACCAGATGTACGCGTTCGCGATACCGTTGAGGACCGGATTTTCCGACATCCGCATGATGGCGAATATCAAACCCAGGACCAAGCCAACCAGCATGGCCAGGACGGTGAGCTGAATCGTCATCAATGCGCCACGGAGGATGGACTCCTCCGTGAAGTAGTATCCGATCGCGGCCCAGTTGATGTTGGGGTTGGCGAGCAAGGAATACCCTAGCGCTACCACCAGCAGCAACGCAACGATCGCCACCACACTTCGACCACGATGCCGTAGGTTAATTATGTGCACCTGCGGCCCGACGGCATCCGCTTTGGCCCGCTCTGCGGTATCAACATCCATTATTACGATCCCCTCGGAGACATCAAATCCTGTGCGATCCGAGACCCATCGCACCGATACTCATTGAAGCCGATACAACTCACGGCAAACTCCGTGCTCTATCTGGCGCCACGCGGGGTCAGCCCACTGCACATCTTGTGAAGTGTGCTATTGTCTGCAGCCGTGGACAGTGACGCTACGGAACCGAACCCCCTTGGACAGCGCATTCGAGAGCTGCGCCAGAGCAGACGACTTCCGATGAGCCGAGTCGCCAAAGATGCTGGCGTCAGCGTGAGCTTCCTGAGCCAACTGGAGCGCGGGAAGTCGAACGCGAGTCTCAACTCTTTACGTGCGATCGCCTCGGCACTGTCCGTTACCCTGGCTGATCTTTTCGACCAGGACAAGAGCTCCGCGCCGGGGGTGTTGCGGGCGGCCGACCGCCCCGTCCTGCGGTCGATGAACGGGCCAGTCAAGTACCTGGTCACCCGTCCCCCACTGCGGGCCGTCGAGGTGACCGTGGGCGAGTTCGCTCCCGGCACCTCCACCGGCACCAAGCCGTACACCCACGGCGACTCCCAGGAGATCTTCATGGTGATCTCCGGTCGGATGCTCTTCGAGGTCGACGGGGTCGAGTACATCCTCGAAGGCGGGGACAGCATGGAGTTCTACAGCTCACAGGCCCATCGGGCGGAGAACCTGGGTTCGACCACCGCTCAGGTGATCTGGGTGGTGAGCCCGCCGACCCCGCCCGACGTGATCCAGGACTGAACCGGGGCGTCCTCACCATGCCAGCATCCGCAACGGATTGACCCTGGTGAGGACGTCAATCTCATCCGCGCTCACCCCACGGTCCTTGAGCAACGCCACGAAGCCGGTGAGCGCCCAGGGATAGCCGACGCCGCCGAACGCCTTGAGATCCGACCGGAAGCACCGGTCGCTGGAGATCAAAAGCTGCTCCAGCCAGCCGGCCCGGATGAGTGCCACGAGCGCGTCGGCTCGACGCGCATCCGGATTCAGGTGCGTCCGACCGCAGGTGTCGAACTCGACGTACACCCCACGCTTGAGCAACTCACGGTGGTAGTCCGGGTTCATGTACGTGTCCGCGTGCCCGATGACGATGCGGCTCGGATCCGCCCGTTCCTCCAGCATTACAGCAAGCTGCGGCAGTCCAACCGGATACATGAACGCGTGCGTGGTCACCGCGGCGCCGGTACGGTTGCTCGCCCGGGCCGCCGCGCGCAACACCCGTTCCTCGGCCGCGCTGACGTAGTCCCGATCCGAACCGATTTCCCCGATGATGCCGGCCTGAACGGCCGGACCGGTCACCGGAACCCCGGTGGTCAACTCCTCGACCATCCGGTCGGCGATCTCATTGACCGACAGCCGATCGATTTCCTGCGGGTGGTACGACTCGCGGTACCACCCGGTCCCCATCACCACGGAGAGCCCGGTCCGCTCGGAGATGGCCCGCAGTCCCGCCGGGTTCCGACCGACATCCGCGGGAGTGACCTCTACCAGGCACGTCCTCGTGACGTCCGGTAGTTCCAGCACCTCCGGGATGATCAACTCAAGGTCGTTGAGGACATGGGGACCCTGCCCCGTTACCGGGCTGAAGTCACACAGCAGATGCTCGTGGGGCAGTACCTGCGTGAACTCCTCCGGCGCCCTCGGTCCGAGCACGGTGTGGACGCTTTCCATGATCTTCGCTCCTTGCCCGATGACGTGGTGAGAAATCGATCGGCTGTCGCCCGAACTACTTGATCTCTACCCCGCCGTTGATCGTGGCCTCCTGGATCGCGAAGTCGGCCGGAGCGCCCCAGCGCTGAAGGATCGCCGTGTACTTGCCGCTCTTGATGACCTCGTTCATGGCCGCCTGCACCGCATCGCGCAACTGGGCGTTGTCCTTGGCGAATCCCATTCCCTTGATACCGGGCTGGTAAGCCTTACCTTCCAGAATCTCTACGCTGGAGATACCCTGGTTTTCCGCGATGTACTTCACCACGAGGCCGTTGGCGATGGTGGCAACAGCACGCTTGGTCTGGATTTGCATAACCTGGTCTGCGGTTGAGGGCACAATCGAGATCTGCATCTGCTTCTCGCATTCCTTCTGCAGATTCTCCAACTGCGACAGCATGGTGGAGCCCTGCAGGACCGAGACGTTGTGCCCGCAGATGTCCCTCAGATCGTTGATCTTATGCGGGTTGCCCTTCTGGACGATCAACTGCGAGCCGTCCTTGTAGTAGTTGACGAAGTCAACCTGCTTCTGCCGCTCGGGCGTGTCGAACATCGAGACCAGCGACATGTCGTACCGGTGGGTTTGGACTCCGGCCAGGACACCCGCCCATGCCACCTGCTCGAACCGGAGCTCCAGGCCCAGCACCTGACCGATCGCCCGGCCGATCTCCGGGTCCATGCCGATGATGTCCTTGTTGTTGTCGGCGTAGAAGACGTACGGCGGGTAAATGGGGTCGGTGGCGACCGTAATGTAGCCGCGCTGCCGGATTTTCTCGGGCAGCTTCGCTGCGATCTCTGTGTTGAGCGGTTCGGGATCGAGACTCTCCATCGTACGACCGTCCCCGCTGCCGGGTTTTTGCGGCTCGGACGACGGCGGAGTGTAATCACCGCACCCACCCAGGAGCAGGAGGGTGGTCAGTGCGGCAAGGGCGATGGAGCCGGCACGCTTTCTTTTGCTGAAATGCTGAAACAAGACTATGCGCTCCTTACATCGGAATACCCGCCGCGGCGGCGGCGCAGGGACTACACCGGCACAGGTTGGAGCAGTGTAAGCCGCATACAGTGGCACTGCAAGGGGTGTACAACTAGATCGAAGGCTGTGTTTAGTGACCCCATCCGATGTCGTGGTGTCGGGCGCCTGGGCCGTCGTCCCGGACCGCGTCCGGTCGGCGCTGCCACAGCCACCCGACGTCCCGGCCGAACGACTCCACCAGCAGGGCCAGCGCGCCGGCCAGCAGCACGTTCGCCGCAGCCGGTGGGAGCAGGCCGGACGCGGCGACCGCCAGGGCGACGCCCTGGACCGCGGCGACCACCTTGCGCCACCGGCGCGGCGGCAGCGTCCCGCGCAGCCAGGGCAGCAGCCAGCCGGCCGCGACGAAGGCGTACCGCAGCGCGCCCAGGGCGAGCACCCAGCCGCCGACCGTCGGCGCCAGGTGCGCGCCCAGCACCAGGATGAGGTACGCGTCGACCTCCATGTCGAACCGCGCCCCGAGGTCGCTGGCGGTGCCGGTGCCGCGGGCCACCCGCCCGTCCACGGCGTCCAGCAGCAGCGCCACCGCGGCGAGGGCGACCAGCGGCGGCACCGGCGCGGGCCGGTCGAACCCGTCCACCACCAGCGCCGTCACCCCGCCGACCAGGACCGCCCGGCCCAGCGTCACCACGTCCGCCGGGCCCAGGCCGGCCGCGCCCCGGCGGCGCAGCCCCCGGGCGAGCAGGGCGCAGAGCGCCGTCTGGTAGGCCAGCCCGGCGAGCCAGCCGGCGGGTCCGAGGCCGACGGTCGCGCCGAGACCCGCCAACAGAACGAACTGGACGATCAGCCCGGCCGGCGGACCATGTTGAACCCTGCGCACCGTGCCTCCGTGTTCGATGATCGAGAGACTGTTGTCGACGGGCCGTCCACCCACAACCCGCAAGACCGGCCCGACGGTTCGCCCGATCTGCACAACGAGGAGGACGACGTGCCGCAGAGGAGCCGCCGGTGACCCGCGACGCGTACGCGTTCTGGCTGCGCGAGCCCGGGGCGGGGGAGATCCGGCCGGTGGCGCTGCCCGCCCCCGGGCCCGACGAGGTGCTGGTCCGGGCCCGCTACTCCGGGGTCAGCCGGGGCACCGAGACGCTGGTGTTCGCCGGCCGGGTTCCCGCCGACCAGCACGCCGCGATGCGCGCCCCGTTCCAGGAGGGCGACTTCCCCGCCCCCGTCAAGTACGGCTACCTCAGCGTCGGTGTGGTGCAGCAGGGCCCGGCGGCGCTGCGCGGGCGTACCGTCTTCTGCCTGTACCCGCACCAGAGCGCGTACGTCGTGCCGGCCGCCGCTGTG
Source organism: Micromonospora sp. MW-13 (assembly GCF_003434305.1). GTDB lineage: Bacteria > Actinomycetota > Actinomycetes > Mycobacteriales > Micromonosporaceae > Micromonospora. Next base: position 43,339 of record NZ_QKKX01000062.1, on the reverse strand, counting down.
GTGCCCGTGCCGGACGGGGTGCCGGCGGCGCGCGCGGTGCTGGCCGGCACCGTGGAGACCGCGGTGAACGCCCTCTGGGACGCCCCGCCGCTGGTCGGCGACCGGGTCACCGTGGTCGGGGCGGGCATGGTGGGCTGCGCCGTCGCGGCGCTGCTGGCCCGCTTCCCCGGCGTGCGGGTCGAGCTGGTCGACGCCGACCCCGCCCGGGCCGCCGTCGCCTCGGCGCTCGGCGTCGCGTTTGCCACCCCCGAGACGGCCACCGACGGGCGCGACCTGGTGGTGCACGCCAGCGCCAGCTCCGCCGGGCTCCAGCGGGCCCTGGACCTGCTCGCCCCGGAGGGCACCGTGCTGGAGCTGAGCTGGTACGGCGACCGCCCGGTGCGGCTGTCGCTCGGCGGGGCGTTCCACTCGGGACGGCTGACCGTGCGCAGCAGCCAGGTCGGCACCATCGCCCCGGCCCGCCGGGGCAGCCGCACGTACGCCGACCGGCTCGCGCTCGCCCTGGAGTTGCTCGCCGATCCCGCGTTCGACGCGCTGATCACCGGCCGCTCACCCTTCGCGGAGCTGCCCGACGTGCTCGCCGGGCTGAGCGCCGGCACCCTGCCCGCGCTCTGCCACCTCATCACCTATTAGGAGAGTGACCCGTGTTCAGCGTGACCGTCCGCGATCACATGATGATCGCCCACAGCTTCCGCGGCGAGGTCTTCGGGCCGGCGCGACGCCTGCACGGGGCCACCTTCGTCGTCGACGCGACGTTCCGCCGGGCCGACCTCGACGCCGACGGCATCGTCGTCGACATCGGCCTGGCCACCGAGCGGCTGCGCGCCGTGCTCGGCGAGCTGACCTACCGCAACCTCGACGACGAGCCCGCGTTCGCCGGGGTGAACACCACCACGGAGGTGCTGGCCCGGACGGTGGCCGACCGGCTCGCCGACCGGGTGCACGCCGGGGACCTCGGCGAGGGGGCGCGCGGGCTCGCCGGGATCACCGTCACCCTGCACGAGTCGCACATCGCCTGGGCCAGCTACGAGCGGCCCCTGTGACGGCCCGGGCGGCCGGCGTCGCCGAGGTGCACGTGGTGCTGCCCGGCGACATCGACGACCCGGCCGCCCCCAGCGGCGGCAACCACTACGACCGCCGGATCTGCCGAGGGCTCGCCGACGCCGGCTGGCGGGTCCACGAGCATGCCGTGCCGGGCGGCTGGCCGGCGCCCGCCCCGGCCGAGCGGGCCGACCTGGCCGCCCGGCTCGCGGCGCTGCCCGACCGCGCGGTCGTGCTGCTCGACGGCCTGGTCGCCTCGGTCGCGCCGGAGGCGCTGGAGCCGCAGGCCCGCCGGCTGCGGCTGGTCGTCCTGGTCCACCTGCCGCGCGGCGACAGCACCGAGGCGCGCGCCCTGGCCGCCGCCACCGCCGTCGTCGCCACCAGCGGGTGGACGCGACGGCGACTGCGCGAGCGGTACGGGCTGCCCGCCGACCGGGTGCACGTCGCCACGCCCGGGGTCGACCCGGCCCCGCCGGTCCCCGGGTCGCCCGCCGGCAACCGGCTGCTCTGCGTCGCGGCGGTCGCCCCGCACAAGGGGCACGACGTGCTGCTGGCCGCCCTGGCGGCGGTGGCCGACCTGCCCTGGCGCTGTCGCTGCGTCGGCGCGCTGACCCGCGACCCGGCGTACGTCGACCGGCTACGCCGGCAGGCCGCCGGGTCCGGCCTGGCCGGCCGGGTGGAGCTGGTCGGTCCGCGTACCGGCGTCGACCTGGCCGCCGCGTACGCCGCCGCCGATCTGCTGGTGCTGGCCTCGCGCGGCGAGACGTACGGGATGGTGGTCACCGAGGCGCTCGCCCGGGGGACCCCGGTGCTGGCCACCGATGCCGGCGGGCTGCCCGACGCGCTGGGCCGGGCCCCCGGCGGCGAGCGGCCCGGCCTGCTGGTGCCGCCCGACGACCCGGCCGCGTTGGCCGGCGCGCTGCGCGCCTGGCTCGGCGACCCCGGCCTGCGGGAGCGGCTGCGCCGCGCCGCCCGCGCCCGCCGGGACAACCTGGCCGACTGGGCGGCCACCGCGGCGACCCTCGCGGCGGTCCTGAGAGGAGTGACGGCATGAGCGACGGCATGAGCGACGGCGAGGTCTCCACGAGCGGCCTGGGCGGCGAACTCTCCCCTGGCGGCATGAACGACGGGCAGGACGCGGACGCCTTCGCCGGCTGGCTGCGGCTGCGGGAGCCCGCCGACGCGGCGGCCAGGGCGGCGGACCTGCTGGAACCGGTTCGCCGCCGCCTCGCCGGCACCCGGCCGGTCGTGGTCCACGATCTCGGTGCCGGCACCGGCTCGATGGGTCGCTGGCTGGCCCCCCGGCTGCCCGGCCCGCAGCACTGGATCCTGTACGACCGCGACCCCGGCCTGCTGGCGCGGGCCCGGTCGGCCATGGTGGACACCGCCGCCGACGGCGCCCCCGTCACCGTGCAGACCCGCCAGGCCGACCTCACCCGGTTGACCGCCGCCGACCTCGCCGATGCGTCCCTGGTCACCGCGTCCGCGCTGCTGGACATGCTCACCGCCGACGAGCTCGGCCGGATCGTGGCGGCGTGCGCCGGCCGGGCCGCCCTGCTCACCCTCTCCGTGGTGGGCAGGGTGGAGCTGACCCCGGCCGACCCGCTGGACGCCGAGGTCGCCGCCGCGTTCGACGACCACCAGCGGCGCACCGTCGACGGCCGAACCCTGCTCGGCCCGGACGCCGTCGACGCCTGCGTCGCCGCGTTCGCCCGGCACGGCGTCGGCGTCGACGTCCGGCCCAGCCCCTGGCGGCTCGGCCCGGACCGGGCGGACCTCGCCGCCGCGTGGTTCACCGGCTGGCTGGGCGCCGCCCGCGAGCAGCGGCCCGAGCTGACCGGACCGACCACGGCGTACGCCCGGCGGCGTTTCGCCGACGCGGCGGCCGGCCGGCTCGACGTCCTCGTCGACCACCGCGACCTGCTCGTCGGCTGCCGGTGAACCGTCCGCCCGCCCGGGCCGGCGCTGCCCTACCCCCCGGCCACGGATGCGATGGGTACGGTACTAACCATCGCCGTCGATGCGATGGCTGCCGTACCCGCCGTCGACCACGCCACCCGCGCGTCGGCCACCCGCGCCGGCCCGGCGCGTACCCGTGAGTGGACGACCGCCCGACGAAGGAGACCGATGTCCGGAGCATTGCCCGTCGCCACCGTCCGTACCCAGGTCACGGTCCCGCTGCGCTTTCCCGACGGCTACGCCGCGGCGGCCCGGGTGTTCTCGTTCCACGGCCTCGTCGACGGCCGGGAGCACCTGGCGTTCGGGCTCGGCGACTGGACGGCCGCGCTGGACCGGTCCGCCGCGGGCGGGCCGCCCCCGCTGGTCCGCCCGCACAGCGAGTGCCTGACCGGGGACGTGTTCGGCAGCCAGCGGTGCGACTGCGGCCCCCAGTTGCGCGAGGCGGTCGAGCGGATCGCCGAGGCCGGCGGGCTCGTGCTCTACCTGCGCCAGGAGGGCCGCGGCATCGGCCTGTACGCCAAGCTCGACGCCTACGCCCTCCAGGACGGCGGGCTGGACACGTACGAGGCGAACCTGGCGCTGGGGCACGGCGCGGACGAGCGGGACTACACCGTCGCCGCCCAGATGCTGGCCGCCCTCGGCGCCGACCGGGTGGCCCTGCTCAGCAACAACCCGGACAAGGAAGGGCAGCTGCGCCGGCTCGGGATCGAGGTGGCCGCGCGGGTGCCCACCCGGCTGCACCTGTCCCCGGTCAACGCCGACTACCTGGCCGCGAAGGTGGGCCGGGCCGCCCACACCATCGACCTCCCGTTCGTCCGTTGACGCCCCCGACATCCGACCGGGCCGGCCCGGATTCCGCCGGGTCGCCGGGGACCGTGCCGGGCGGCGGGCCGGCAGCGCCGGAGCGGCCGTACGTGCTGGTCAGCTGTGCCATGTCGATCGACGGGTACATCGACGACGCCAGCGACCAACGGCTGCTGCTGTCCAACGAGGCCGACCTCGACCGGATCGACGACGTCCGGGCGGGGTGCGACGCGATCCTCGTCGGCGCGGGCACCGTCCGGGTCGACGACCCGCGCCTGGTCATCCGCTCGGCCGAGCGCCGGGCGGCCCGGGTCGCCCGCGGCCTGCCCCCGTCACCGACGAAGGTGACCGTCACCGGCACCGGCGACCTCGACCCGGCGGCCCGGTTCTTCGCCGTCGGTGACGCCGACCGGATCGTCTACTGCGCCACGTCGGCGCTGGAGAAGACCCGGCACCGCCTCGACGGGCTGGCCACGGTCGCGGCCGTCGGCGACCAGGTCGACCTGTGCCGGGTGCTCGCCGACCTCGCCGCCAGGGGGGTACGCCGGCTGATGGTGGAGGGCGGCGCGCGGGTGCACGCCCAGTTCCTCGGCGGGGGGCTCGCCGACGAACTGCACCTCGTGGTCGCGCCGTTCTTCGTCGGCGACCGCCGGGCGCCCCGGTTCCCCGGCGACGGCCGGTTCCCGTGGCACTCCGGCAGCCGGGCCGCGGTGGCGGAGGTCCGGCAGATCGGTGACGTCGTGCTGCTGCGCTACGCCCTCTCCGAGCGCTGTGGGCCGGGAACAGCCCAGGTTCTGTCTCCCGGATCGGCTAGCCCCGGGGACCGTCCGGCGGGGACAGGTGGTCCGCGAGCCGCGCGGCGGCGGTGAGCATGGCCCGCCCCCGGTCGGTGAGCCGCCGCCGCCAGTCCTCCAGCGAGCCGGCCAACGCCTCGGGGCCGGCGGCGGCGCGGACCTGGTGCAGGACCGTGGCGATGTGGTCGAGCCGGTAGCCGCCGCGCCGGAGCAGGTGGGCCAGCTCCGCGTCGCGGACGTCGTCGGCCCGGTACAGCCGGTGGCCGGTCCCGGGACCGCGCCGCGGCACGAGGACGCCGGCCCGCTCCCACTTGCGCAGGGTGGCCGGCGTGACGCCGATCCGGTGGGCGAGGTGGCCGATCGTCAGCGGACGGTCGGGCCGGCCCGTGGCCGGCGTCCCCGCCGGGACGGCCCCGGCGGGGACGCGGGCGGCCGTCAGGACGCCGACAGCCGCCTCGACGGCGTCGAGCGTCTCGCGGTCCCGGAGCAGTTGGGCGTGGCTGCGGTCGATCGCCCGCAGGGCGGTGTCCACGTCGCCGGCGTTGACGGCGCGCATGATCTCGCCGGCGGTCGCGTAGCCGTGTGCCGGGACGAGCGCGAGGTAGGCGCGCAGCGCGTGCGCGTGCAGGGCCGAGTAGGCGCGGTAGCCGCTCGGCGTGCGCGGGGCCAGCGGCAGCACCCCGTCGCGTTCGTAGTTGCGGACCGCCTGGGTGGAGATGCCGTGCTCCCGGGCGAGGTCCGCGGGACGGTACGAACGCTCACGTCCTCCCGTTTGAGACTTCAGCTCGGCCTCCCAGCAGCAGACAACGCCAAACCTTCACAGGGCAGGTCAACGATACGGTAGAGGTCATGACTTCTCTGCCTGAGCCCTCCGGCGACCGGGCGGCGCCGGTCGTGGCCGAACTCGTCGAGCGGATCGTCGCGCTCCCGCACGTCACGCAGGTGCAGGCCGACCAGCGGCCCGGTGCGCCGGAGGCGAGCTGGGGCGACCGGTTCTTCTTCGTCGGGTCCGACCGTCGCCGGCCGTTCGCCACCATCGTGGAACACGACGTCCCCGGGTTCGACGAGGACTCGCACCTCGACCGGCCGGGAATCTTCCGCCTCAACGTGCACGTCGGCCGCGAGGAGTTCCGGCGCCGGTTCGGCTACCCGCCCGCAGAACTCCCCGACCACCGGTCGGGAATCGACTTCACCCGGTGCGACGAGATCCTGCCCCACCCCGCCTACGGCACGTACGGCTGGGCCTGCGTGCTCAACCCCGGCGTCCGGCGGCTCCCCGAGGTCGACCGGCTGCTCGCCCACGCGCACGGCCGGGTGGCCGGCGCGCACCGGCGGGCGCGCGGGGAGCAGCACGACTCGCGCTGACCCGGCGTGCGCCGGTCGCGGATCCGGACGGGGGAGGATCGGAGTGACACAGCGTCCACCGGGCGGTGGTCACCCGATCCCGAGGGCCGTGGCGAGCTGGGCGACGTCCGCCGGGACCGGTCCGCCGCGCAGCAGGTCGGTGATCAGCGTACGGGCCACCGGCCGTAACCGGACCTCGGCCGACGCGGTTCGCTCCGCCTCGACCAGCGCGCGTCCCGCCGCGAGCGGGTCGCCGATCTGGAGGTACGCGCGGGCGGCCTCGACCAGCAGCGCCCCGCGCAGCGGCAGCAGCTCCGGCGCACTGTCGGCACGCTGTCCTGGCGTGGGTTGCTGTTGGTCGACCATGGAACACCTCACCCGAGTGGGGTACATCGTGTACCCGCGACGGTACCGCCAGGTGCTCCACCATGGGTAGTTGCCTTGCTACTCATCAGGTAGGCGGCGGGTGGGCGGACAACACGCTCGAACGGGCACTATCTGGGTGACTTGACCTGATTGGGTGCGCCCCAGGGTCATTGCGTTGTCGCGGGTGCGGTCCCCGGTCGGCCCGGGGACCGTGGCCCGGGCGGAGCCGTGGGTGCGGCGGCTCGATGCCGTGGTACGCCGCCTATGGAGCTGAGTCGTCCACGTCATCACCGCCGGTCGGGCCACCGCCGTCGCGTCACCCACCACCCCGCCGGGTCGGTCGCCTGCGGTCGCCGATCGCGGCGGGCGTGGGTGATGTCGTATTCGACTCAGCTCCAAAGGAGCCGGTAGGCATACCTGCGGTGGAGCGACGCCCACGCCAGGAACCCCCCGGACTCCCTGATCAAGCGCTCCCGCCCGACTTCGCAATCACCCTGGGGTGCGCCCCCTCAGCCGTCGCACACCGTGTCGGCGTAGCGGACGAAGTCCTCGGGCGTGCGGAACGTGGCGACGTAGCCGTGCTTTTCGCCATCCCACCGCTTGGTGAGGATCACGTCGGGGCCGGTGCGGTCGCGCAGCTCGCTGAGCCGGAACGGGAAGCTCTCCACTACGCCGTGGTCCTTGTTCCGCGGGCGATCAGGGCAACACCGGCCAGGAGAATGGCCCAGGCGATCCCGCGCAGCACGAGAGCGGAAAGGTCAGCAGCACCGCCCACGCCCGCAGTCATCGCGTCTCCACGGAGACAGAGACCTCGACGGCGTAGTCTTCTTCGCTCTGACCAAGCACGGTCTGGCGCACCTCCATGCCGCGCAGTTCGATCTGCCGACCGGCAATCGCGTCGAAGAGCGCGACGACGGCCGGGTGTGTAGGACCGTCCGGGAGCGTCTCGCCCTCCGCCGGTCGCCAAGTCGCGACCAACTCGGTGCGGGCCGGAAGAACTCCGGCGAATGTCTGCGGACCGCACCACTCGTCGTCGACCTCGGTGGGCGTAGGCCAGACGACCTCGACTGTTCCCCGCTCGCCTGCTCGGAGCGTCGTCCAGAACTGCCCACTCGGGCCGAGACCGGACGCCTGCAACTGCTCGAACAGTCCACCGAACACCGCATTGGCGTCCACGTCGGACAGCGACTCAGCATCATCCACGCTCACGGAAATCACCTGCCCGACGAACGGTTGCCGAGCCATCTCACGCTCATCTACTGCAACCGGAACCGCCAACGCGCGAAGGGCCTCCTCGGCAGCCGCGAGCGCGCGGTCTTCGCTCGCGCGGTCCTCAAGAACCCGCCGGCGGTGCTCCGTCAGAGCATCGCTCGCCCCGCCGGCGGCGACCACCGCCGCAACTGCCGGAAGAGGAACTCCGGCGTCACGAAGCGCCCGCGCAACGACGCCAGCACGGACCTGACCCTCCCCATACCTTCGATACCCCGACAAGGCATCGACCTCGGCCGGGACCAGCACAACCTTCTCGTCATAGTGGCGAAGCGCCTTCACGCTCAACCCGGTCAGACCTGCAAACTCACCAATTCCTAGCATGAGACCAGCATCGCGGCTCCCCCTACCGGAAGGTCAAACCCTACCGTTCGCAACGGGCCGTTGATCATTTGCCGCATCGCGGCGCTGATGTGGGTGTTGAGGTTGTCCCAGACCAGCACGATCGGACCGCCGAGCTGCTGGTGCGCGGCGTCGAGCAGAGCGATGTAGTCGGTCTCGGCGAAGCTGCGTCGTTCGTTCTTGCGGCCGCGATGGGTGATCGTGCGGTAGATCAACCGGCTGCGTCGGCCCGGCTTCACGCAGACCAGCCCCGCGATCGAGACCCGGCCGGACCCCTTACCCGAAACCGGGATCACCGGCGTTTCGCCGCGTCGGCCCCAGGTACGGGCCTTCGGTGGGCGCAGCGTCTGACCGGCCTCGTCCTCGAAGCAGATCCACGCGTCGCGCTGCGCCGCTACCGTTTTCCCGCCGGCCACACCTCCCGCCGCCACGTCGCGACCGCCTCCTCATCACGCTCGACGGGCCGGTGCGACGGGACCTGCACCGACCAGCCGATGCGGTACAGCAGATACGAGGTGCCGCGCAGCGTGTACCGGGTGCGGAACAGCCGAGCGATCAGATCCGACACCCGCGCCAGGGTCCACCGCTGGTCCTCGCCGAACCCGTGCGCGGCCGGCCCTTCATCCAGGGCATCGGCCAGGCGCCGCAGCCGGCCGGCGTCCAGGCGGCAGCGGGAACCACCCGGCCCCTTCGACGCCAACCCCGCCTCACTCTCGGCACGCCACCGTTTCCGCCAGCCATACACCGCGGTCTGCGACACCCGCAGCCGCCGGGCCACCTCGGCAACCGGCACGTCCTGGCCGGGCTGATGTGACCGCCACCTCACCTCATATACCCTTGGGGGGTATGGGTATAGTGTGTGGTGAGCGGGTGAGAGCCGCGCGCCGCGAACCGACAAGGGAGAACGTCATGGCGACCCATACCTACACCGTGATCGGGATGACCTGCTCGCACTGCGTCAACTCGGTCAGCACTGAAATCCGGCAGATTCCCGGCGTGACCGACGTCCAGGTCGATTTGGCCTCCGGCGCGGTCACCGTCACCAGCGACCGGCCTCTCGACGACGCGGCGGTCGCCGCCGCCGTCGACGAGGCGGGCTACGAACTTGCGAGGTAGGTTATGAACAACGCTGTCAAACTCGGCGGCTTCGGGATCGGGCTGGCGGCCGTGTTCACGGCTGCCCTCGGCCTCGGTCACGCTTCCGGCCCCACCCGGACCCCGCGTGCCCCGGCTGCCGCCCATGGCGGTCATGCCGCCAGCTCGAGCGTCGCGCCGGCCGCCGCCCTGCCGGCTGGCCTGCAGATCACCCAGGACGGCTACCGGCTCACCCCGATCAGCAGCGAATTGTCCACCGGCGCGCCGCAACCGTTCCGGTTCCGGATCATCGGACCCGACGGCGCCCCCGTCACCAAGTACACGACCAACCACGACAAGGACCTGCACCTGATCGTGGTGCGCCGCGACCTGGCCGGTTTCCAGCACGTCCACCCGCAACTGGAAAGCGACGGCACCTGGTCGATCCCGCTCGCCGTTCCCGCCGCCGGGCAGTATCGGGTGTTCGCCGACTTCCAGCCCGCCGGACACGCCGACGGTCTCACCCTCGGCGCCGACGTGCCGGCATCCGGCGACTACCGACCCCGGCCGCTACCGGCCGCCGAACGCTCCACGACCGTCGACGGGTACACCGTCACCCTCACCGGTGACCTCATCCCCGGCGGCTCCTCGAAACTGACGCTGTCAGTGAGCAAGGGCGGCAAACCGGTCACCAACCTGCAGCCCTACCTCGGCGCCTACGGCCATCTCGTCGCACTGCGCGACGGCGACCTGGCGTACCTGCACGTGCACCCCGACGGCGAACCCGGTGACGGCCGTACCTCTCCCGGCCCGGACGTGGTCTTCCACACCGAAGTTCCCGCCGCCGGCGGCTACCGGCTCTACCTGGACTTCCAGCACGGCGGGAAGGTGCGTACCGCCGAGTTCACCGCCGTCGCCGGCACCCCGGTTCCCGCAGCCGAAACGCCGGCCACCTCGTCGGCGCCGAGCCCGTCCGGGCACGGCGCAGACGGCCACACCCACCAGTAAGGAGAAGCGCTCATGGCGATCACGCGGCCACTGGAAACGGCCCCGAACCAGATCGAGTTGTCGATCGGCGGCATGACCTGCGCCTCCTGCGCGTCGCGGATCGAGAAGAAGCTCAACCGGATGGACGGCGTCACCGCCACCGTCAACTACGCCACGGAGAAGGCGTCCGTGGCGTACGACGACGGCGTCACCGCCGAAGAGTTGATCTCCACGGTGGAGAAGACGGGCTACACCGCCGCTCTGCCTCCACCCCCGCAGCGCGCCGACGACCCGGCGGAGCAGGCCCAGCCCGTCGACGAGCTGCGCCCATTACGAACCCGGCTGTTCACCGCGATCGCGCTCAGCGTCCCGGTGATTCTCCTGGCCATGGTCCCGACCTGGCAGTTCACCTACTGGCAGTGGGCGTCGCTGACCCTGGCCGCGCCGGTCGTCGTCTACGGCGGGCTGCCGTTCCACCGGGCAGCCTGGACCAACCTGCGGCACGGCGCTGCAACCATGGACACACTCGTGTCGCTGGGCACCCTCGCGGCGTTCGGCTGGTCGCTGTGGGCACTGTTCCTCGGCACGGCCGGCACCCCGGGCATGACGCACCCGTTCAGTTTCGACATCGGCCGCACCGACGGCGCCGGCAACATCTACCTCGAGGCCGCGGCCGGCGTGACCACGTTCATCCTGGCCGGCCGCTACTTCGAGGCCCGGTCCAAGCGCCGCGCCGGCGCCGCCCTACGTGCTCTGCTGGAGATGGGTGCCAAGGACGTCACCGTGCTGCGCGACGGCACCGAGGTGCGGATCCCGGTCGGGCAACTCGCGGTGGAGGACCGGTTCGTGGTGCGGCCGGGGGAAAAGGTCGCCACCGACGGCGTGATCGAGGACGGCACCTCCGCCGTCGACGCGAGCATGCTGACCGGTGAGTCCGTACCCGTCGAGGTCGGCCCAGGCGACACTGTGGTCGGCGCGACCGTCAACGCCGGCGGCCGGCTGATCGTCCGCGCAACCCGGGTCGGGTCGGACACCCAGCTGGCGCAGATGGCCAAGCTGGTCGAGCAGGCCCAGACCGGCAAGGCCGCCGCCCAGCGATTGGCCGACCGGATCTCTGGCGTGTTCGTCCCGATCGTCATCGCCCTCGCCGCCGGCACCCTCGGCTGGTGGGTCGGCACCGGCAGCGGCTGGACGGCCGCGTTCACCGCCGCCGTCGCCGTACTGATCATTGCCTGCCCGTGCGCGCTCGGCTTGGCCACCCCGACCGCGCTGCTGGTCGGCACCGGTCGCGGCGCCCAGCTTGGCATCCTCATCAAAGGCCCGGAAGTCCTCGAGTCCACCCGCCGCGTGGACACGATTGTGCTGGACAAGACCGGCACCGTCACCACCGGCCGGATGACCCTGGTCGACACGATCCCGGCACCGGGGCAGGACCGAGAAGAGCTGCTGCGGCTGACCGCCGCGGTCGAGGCCGCCTCGGAACACCCGATCGCCCAGGCGATCGCCCGCGCTGGCGCCGACCGTGCGCCGCTCCCGCCGGTCACCGCCTTCAGGAACTTGGAAGGGCTCGGTGTCATCGGCACCGTGGACGATCGGGAGCTGCTGGTCGGTCGCCCGCAGCTGCTGCGCGAACGCGGCTACACGCTCACCGCCGAGATCGAGCAGGCGGTGACGGCCGCGCAGCGAACGGGGCAGACCGCCGTGGTCGCCGGCTGGGCTGGCCAAGCACGCGGCGTCCTGGCGGTCGCCGACGCGGTGAAACCGACCAGCCGCGAAGCGATTTCCGCGTTGCGTGGTCTCGGCCTCACCCCGGTGCTGCTCACCGGCGACAACGCCACCGTCGCCCGGGCCGTCGCGGCCGAGGTCGGGATCGATGAGGTGATCGCGGACGTGCTGCCCGCCGACAAGGTCGACGTGGTCAAGCGGCTGCAGGATCAGGGCAAGGTGGTGGCGATGGCCGGCGACGGCGTCAACGACGCTGCGGCTCTTGCCCAGGCCGACCTGGGTCTGGCGATGGGCACCGGCACCGACGTCGCCATCGAGGCCGCTGACCTGACCCTGGTGCGCGGCGACCTGACGGCCGCGGCGGACGCGATCCGGCTGTCGCGGCGCACCCTGCGGATCATCAAGAGCAACCTGTTCTGGGCGTTCGCCTACAACGTGGCTGCGCTGCCGCTGGCCGCGACGGGCCTGCTCAACCCGATGATCGCCGGAGCGGCGATGGCGTTCTCATCGGTGTTCGTAGTCGGCAACAGCTTGCGACTGCGCCGCTTCACCAGCATCACCGCACAGCAGTAAGGGCATTCGTCAAGCGCCGCCTGTCCCGCATCTCGCGAGGGCGGGCGGCGCTATTTGACAAGGCGGGCGATCGCCGTGGTCGCTTCTTTGATCTTGGCCTCGGCGTTGCCTTCCTTGGCCGCCTGCACCACGCAATGGCGCAGATGATCCTCCAGCAGACCGACCGCGACCGCCTGCAAGGCCTTGGTCGCCGCGGAGATCTGGGTCAGCACGTCGATGCAGTAGGTATCGTTCTCCACCATCCGCTGCAACCCGCGGACCTGCCCCTCGACCCGCTTCAGCCGCGCCAACAGCGCCTGCTTCCCGGCCGAATACCCGTGCGGCTCGGCCGACATCATCTCTTCCATGCCACCAAAAGTACCCCATACGGGTATTGGCGCGATTCAGCTGCCCGGCAGGCGGCCAGGCAACTGGCAGTTGGCGACGGGCACCTACACCGGCACCGTCACGGTGGCAGCTGTGGCCTGTTGATCGGCGAAACACTCGAGGATGCCAGCGGGGTACACCGGGCGCAGACGTTCGCGCGCGCCGGCCGCACCGGCGTCGATGCCGACCCGGCCACCGCTAACCCGGAGGCGCTGCCTGCGGTCATCACCGTCATCAGCTATGAGGCCCGGCCGCGGCCATGGGCCGACTCGGTCCCGACTAGCTGCTGAGAGCTACGCCGCAACCACATCCGGCCCGGCGTGAGAAGCCTGTGGAAGGCATTCTCACGCCGGGCCGGTGGCCGCGGGAAACGTCAGTGAACTAGCTGGTAGCCCACCGCGGAGACGGCCGCGGCGACTGCGTCGGCGTCGACTGGCGCGCTGCTGGTGATCGTGACCGCGCCGGTGGCGGCGTCAACGCTGACGTCACTGACGCCGGGTACCTCGGCGAGTTGCTTGCTGACCTGTGATGCGCAGCCGCCACACGTCATCCCGGATACCTGAAACACCTGCTGGGAGTTCCCTGGCCTGGTGGCCGCAGCCGTCGTCGTGGTCGACGCCTGAGTCGAGCAGGTGCAAGCGTCATCTGTACCGCACATCGCAGTATCCCTTCGCTGGTGGGGTGAACGTCGGTGACGGCGAGCGGCTTCAGGACCGCACGAGCCGGGCGATCGCGTCGGAGGCTTCCTTCAGCTTCACCTCGGCGTCCGGGCCGCCGCCGCGCGCCGCGTCGACCACGCAGTGCGCCAGGTGGTCGTTGAGCAGTCCCAGCGCCACCGTCTCCAGGGCTTTGGTGGCCGCGGAGACCTGCGTGAGGATGTCGATGCAGTACACGTCGTCGTCGACCATGCGCTGCAGTCCGCGGATCTGGCCTTCTACCCGGCGCAGCCGCTTGAGGTAGTCGTCCTTGTCTTTGATGTAGCCGTGTGTCATGAGCTGCTCCCATCACCGGCCTTTACCCTACCCCCCTACGGTATGGTTCGGAAGTGGCTGCCGCGCTGGTGTGACGTGGATGCCAAAGCGGAACTCTCCTTGACGGGATATACCCCCGGGGGGTAAGAATGGCAACCGACACAGATACCCCCCGGGGGTACAAGGAGGTTCGTCATGTCCCGCAGTTCCGTACGCTGGTGGGCCCTCGGGCTCATCGCCCTCGCACAGTTCATCGTCATCATGGACACTTCGATCATCGGCGTCGCCCTACCCCGGATGCGCGAGGACCTGGGCTTCTCACCCGGCAACCTGTCTTGGGTGTTCAACGCCTACGTCGTCGCCTTCGGCGGGCTGCTGCTGCTCGGCGGTCGGCTCTCCGACCTGTTCGGGGCCCGCCGCATCTTCGCCACCGGATGGGTGATCCTGCTGGCCGGCTCGGCCGCCGCTGGCCTCGCCGGCACCGTCGAAGTCGAACTCGCCGCCCGCGCTGTACAGGGCGCCGGTGCAGCGCTGATCGCCCCATCCGCGTTGACGCTGTTGATGATGTTGTTCGGCGGCAAGCCCGCTGAACTCACCAAGGCTCTCGCCCTGTACGGCGCGGCCGCCCCGGCCGGCGGCACCGCCGGCGTGTTCCTCGGCGGCGTCATCACCGAATACGCGAGCTGGCCATGGGTGTTCTACCTCAACATCCCCATCGCGCTGCTCGCCCTGATCGCTACCCCGACGCTCATGCCCGCCGGCGGCAACCGGCACGGCAGCCTCGATGTCGCCGGCGCGCTCACTGTCACCGCCGGGCTCGGCGCCGCCGTCTACGGCATCGTCCGTGCCCCGGAGGTCGGCTGGACCTCCGCCCAGACGTGGGCCACCCTTGCCGGCGCCGCGATTCTGCTCGCTGCATTCCTGACCATTCAGGCCAAGCGGCGCGAGCCGCTGATGCGGCTGTCCATCCTCGCCAACCGCAACCTGTCCGCCGCCAACGTCGCGCAGTTGCTGCTCGGCGCGGCGTGGATCCCGATGTGGTTCTACCTCAACCTCTACCTGCAGCAGGGCCTCGGCTACAGCGCCTTCCCCAGCGGCGCCGCGCTGCTGCCGATGACCGTCCTCATCATGATCGGCATGATCGTCGCCGCGCCCCGCGTCATCGCCCGATTCGGCCCTAAAGCCACCCTGGTCACCGGCCTTGCGGTCCTCGCGGCCGGTCTGGGTTGGCTCGCGCTGATCCGCCCGACCGGCAGCTACCTGGTCGACGTGCTGCCCGCCTCGCTGGTCGCCGCCCTCGGCATGGCCCTGGCGTTCATCCCCTCGCTGGGCACCGCCCTGTCCAGCGCCCGACCCGAGGAAGGCGGCCTGGCGTCCGGGATCGTCAACACCAGCTACCAGGTCGGCTCCGCCCTCGGCTTGGCCGCCATGACCGCGCTCGCCGCCGCCCACGGCGCCGACGAACTCGGTAACCCGGCCGCCCTCACCGACGGGTACTCCGCCGCGCTGCTCGGCGCCGCCGGCATCGCCGGCGTGGCCGCGGTCCTCGCCGCGATCACACTCACCGGCCGCGACACCGCCACAACGGCCCCGCAGATGGACACCACACCAGCATCGCGATGAGCCGCGGCTGCTGTCTTACCAGCCCGCGTTGAGCACACACGGACAACGCCAATCCCGACACCGAGACCCTGGCCGCGGCGATCACCGCGGCGCATCTGCCGGCGGACCTGATCGGCGCAGCTCAGGACACCTCGCTAGACGCGGTGGTGCGTGCCAGCCACGACGAGGCACAGGCCCAGGTCGGTGACGAGGCCGGAAGTCCGGTAACGGTCCTGGACGACAGGCCGGGCTTCTTCGGCCCGGTGGTGTCGCCGGCACCCGAAGGGACTGAGGCCGACAAGCTACTGCAGGCGCTGCGGCTGCTGTCGTCAGTACCGCAGTTCAGCGAACTCAAACGGGCCCGCAACCCGTTCTGACAGATTCCCCGGGCCGTAGCCGCTGTGCAACTACAGCGGCTACGGCAGCTGCGGGCCACTTGATGCGCATCGGCAACCCGCTGTCGCGCACCCCCACTGTCCCCGAGATGGTGTACGGCTTCTCCGACACACTCAGCCAGCCACTGCCGCCCAGCACCAACGGGTAACTCCCGCTCTCGACCACCTAATTCGGCGGCCACACCCAGCCGGTCATCACCGCGGGTGTGCGTCAGCCGAACTCTCAACGGATTCCTCACAGCAAGGCCGGTAGACGGCTCCGGACAGCACATACGTAGCCACTGCCCTGAGTAACGCCCGAGATGGGACCTACCTGGGCCGCGACCGCCATTCGTGGGCCAGGACGGCGAAGACGAGGCGGTCGGCCCACTCTCCCCGGAACAGGTAGCTCTCGACGTGGCGCGCCTCCTGGCGCATGCCGAGCCGGGCCATCAGGCGGGCGGACGCGTCGTTACGGCCGTGACACCGGGCGTAGACCCGGTGCAGCCCGAACGTGTCGAACCCCCAGTCCAGGAGTGCCGTGACGGCTTCGGCAGCCAGCCCGCGTCCCCAGTGGTCGGGGTGCAGGACGTACCCGATTTCGGCCGTGCGGTCGCGCTGGCTGCGCCAGACCAGCTCCACGGTCCCGATGACCCCGGCGTCGGTGGCCACGGCGAGGGTCAGGCAGTCGCCCTCGGCGCGCAGCGCGTCCTCGCCCGCCATGGAGAGCACCGATGCCCGTGACTGCTCGCGGGTGCGCGGCTCCGCGCCGAGCATCCAGCGGACGACGTCGGGTCGGCGCTGATAGGCGTACACGTCGTCGAGGTCGTCCAGGATGACCGGGCGCAGGACGAGCCGCGCGGTGCGAATCGGGTACGTCGGCCGGGACACCACGCGATCGTAGGGGAGCCGGTGGCCGATGGCCGCTCGATTCCGGAGCTGGCTTGGAACGTCGTTCAGGTGTGCTCCATGGCGGATGGCGAACGTGCGAGGGTTGCACCCTGCGGTGGTTGAGTTCGGTCAGAGTGCGGTTCCTCTGCGGTGGGTAGCCCCGCTGCCGACGTACGCTCCTCTTCCCGCTGCCTTCGAGGGCGGCAGGCCACGCCGACTGTGGAAGCCAGGCAGAACGCGGCGGCCACGACAAGCGTTGGGCGGTCGCCGAGCTGGACGGCGGCGGAGCCGAGGGGAATTGCCAGCACGATAGGACCGAACATCGCGGTGTTCGCGGTCCCGGCCACTCGGCCGAGCATCGCTGTCGGCGTGTGCGTCTGCACCGCGGTCACTGCGGCGACCAGGGCCCAGGGCAGGCCGATGCCGGCGACCACCGAGGCAACCACCGTGCCGGGCCACCAGGGCAGGCAGCGCACCAGGCAGTTGACGGCGAACAGCGTCGTGCCGGCGACGCCCACGGTGACCGGGCCCCATCGGGCGATGAGCCGGCCCGCGATGAGACCGCCGATGATGGAACCGGCGCCCTGCGCGCTGAACAGCACTCCGAGGAACGTCGTCGGTAGGCCCAGTGTCCCGGTGACGATCGCGTAGTTGGCGGCGGTCGTGAAGCCGGACATGGCGATGGACACGGCGGCGAGCGCGACAGTGACGCGTGTCGCCCGCTGCGCGAGCAGGACGGCGAGGCCCGCGCGCAGGCCGCGTTGCTGCTCGGTTGGCAGGTCGGGTGGCGTCTGCTTCAGTCGAACGGCCGCGTACAGGATGGCAACCAGAACCGGCATCGCCGCGCTGAGCAGGACGACCGCGTGACCCCCGCGCCATGCGTAGAGGCCCGCGCCGGCCAAGGGCGCCACGAGCTTCATGCCCTCCTGGGCACTGGAACGCCAGCCGTTGACGTCTCCGAGTTCCGCAGGCGACAGCGCGGAGGGCAGCAGTGCCGTCTCGCCCGCGTCGATCAGCACGTAGCTGACGCCGTACGCGCAGGAAGCCAGGAAGATGAGCCACGTCTGACCTGGTCCCCGAACCGTGAGGAGACTGAGCAGAACGGTGGCCAGAGCGAGGTTGACCGCCATGACCAGCGATCGCCTCGACGCTCGGTCGAGCAGGCCTCCCAGCCACGGGCCGGCGAGGACCGGGGCGTACACGCAGAGCCCGGCGAGGGCGGCGAGGCCGGTGGAACCGGTGAGGTCCAGGATCCAGATCCCGGCCACCAGCGACATGGCGCTGCTGCCGAAGCCGGACAGCAGCGAGATCGCCACGAACAGGCCGGCGTTCCGGCGCATGAGCCCTCCAAGGTTGAGTCGAGACGACTCAGATCTTTGATGTTGAGCGTGGTTCAGGCAATACGTTCCCGACCTGTCAAGGTTTCGTTGACAGAAGAGCGTCGAATCGTGCCGCGACAGCCTGCACCGGCCCCGGCAACCGTCCGCGTCCTGCTTCTGTCAGGTCGAGCGCGAGAAGCGACGCCAACGCGTACAGCGAGCCCGGATCGGCGTCGGCGGCCACCTCCGCGGTCTTCCGCACGAGAGCCGCCCGCCCGAATCGCGTATCCCACCGCCGGTCCGCGTCGATCCACCGCTGGAGGTCGAGGACCGCACCCCGTATCGCCGCGATCCGCGTCGAATACCCGAGATCCCGTTCGTGCCGCCGCGACCGTCGTACGGCCGCCAGGCGTTGCCGGCGTTGCTCCGCGGCCTGCCGGCTGCCGAGGCCGAGCGCGACGGCGATCTGAGCCCATGTCGCACCCGCGTGGCGCGCGCGGTCGATCAGCTCCAGCTCGCGCTCGTCCAGCCGCGCGCGGTCGACCGTGACACTGGTCAGCTCGATCACCTCGGGTGTCATCTGTCAACGCTACATTGACAATGGGCCCCGCCATTGCACGCCATCGACGGACGGCCCCCGATGGAAGTTGTTGCCAGAGTTCGGGGTGGCGGGCGAGCGTATCGGCGTCGACCAGTTCGGCGACCGCCGGGATGGTCATCAGCTGGGCGACCAGGGCAACGGTCCTGCGGGTGCTGATCTGGTCCTCGGCGTGGGCGAGCCAGGCCCGGACGCAGGCCCGTGTGAGGCGACCGACCTCGTGGTCCGCCGGGTCGAGCCGGCTTTCGATCTCAGCTCTGGCCGGCGGTTCGTCCTATGTTCGGTGGTCTCCGCGGTGGTGGCGAGGGGACAGGTTATCGGGAGCCGCGCGGTGAGGGGGATCAGCCACTACGCGAGGGCCGCAGCGGCGCGGGTGAGCCCGGCGGCGACCAGCGACGTCGCTTGCCACGGCGACGTAGAACGTCCTCGAAAGCAGAGGTGGCTGCTCAGCCGGTGGGGGAGAACCGGGGGAAGCCGGCCAAGGTGTCAAGTGCCCACAATTGCACTTCGGAGCGCGGAGGGTTCGGCTCATCTTTGGGTGCGGGGTCGTTGCGTTGAGCGATGAGTGCGCGTTTTCCGTCGTGATTGAGCGCGATCTCCCATTGCACGACGGAGCCGCCGGTGTCAGGGGTGATCTTCCATCCGGTCATCGGCCTCAGTTCGGTCTTGTCCCACGTGCGCAGGTCCCAGTAGGTGACGAAATTATTGTAGGTGGTCCAGTGGTGGTAGCCCACGAGTGCGGTGTTTCCGTCGCCGCTGAGGGCAACCGTGTTTGACGAGTGGTAGTCGGCGTTGCGTATCAGCGAATACCCCTCCGGGTTGGCCGGGTTCGACAGGTCGTAAACCATCACGCCGCCTTCGCCGTTGCCGGACTGGTGACTTACCAGAGCGCGTTTCGCGTCGGCACTTATGGCCACCTCGTACCAGTCGGTGGAGTATTTACCCATACCCAGGAGCATTTCTTTCCGCGGCTGGTTCGGGTTTGTGAGGTCCCAGAAATGAACGCCCTCGTCGCCGCCGGAGATGGCGTAGCGGCCGTCGTAATTCAAGGCCAGTGACGTCACCCTTTTGGCAGCCAGTCTTCGGGAAGTCGGGTTTGACGGGTCTGAGAGGTCCCAGAGAGTCAGCTCTCCACGCAGGTTGGTGGTCACCGCATGTCTGCCGTCGCCGCTCAAGGCCACCTTGAGCGCCGTGCCCCCGCGATCAGGTATGAGTGCGGAAGCGCGAGGCCGCAGCGGATCGCTCAGGTCCCAGAGCGACACGGATCCGTGAGGAGGATCGGCGGCTTCTTCCACGGAACTCGTAAGGGCGCGTTCGCCGTTACTGCTAATCGCGACACCGTGGACGATATTCGTGGCCTCGGACAGGAAGGTGACTCGAAAGTCCTTCGGTGGCTGGATGGTTGGCGAGTTCGCGGATCTGCTCGAGGTTTTGCCTGCCGAACAGGCTGTGCTCGTTGCGAGAAGGACTGCCGCCAAGCAGATGATTCTAGCCAGAGAGGTGCGCTGCATGTTCGGTCATCCGCCGCACGGGGAGGAAGCTGGAACCTTGGTCCAGCCGCGTTCTGAAGGTTGGTGTACCTGTTGGTAGGCGGAGCAGTCGAGCTGGCCTTTCTGGACGACCAGGGCCGTTACCCGGAACGGCTTGCCCTGATTGTTGATGACCATTGATTCGGGTTTTCCGTCAACAATGTACTCTAGCTCAAAGGTATATTCGCAGTATTGTTTGCTGGTCACGGCAGAAAGGCGAAAGGTGGCCTGCTCGCCCAGCTTCAGCGTGTATTTCCGGTTGGCAAAATAGTTGCCAGTCAACTGTGGCCGCAGATCGCTGCCGTTCATCTTGGACTCTTGTGCGAAAACGGGATCGCGGTCGAGATCGTAGCCAATCTGGACGGTCTCGGCAGATCCTTGCGGTGAGTTGTCGAAGAGTGCGCCCGTCAGTGGCTCACGGCAGTTCGGCCGGATGGCGATATTGGTCAACCGCACGTCCTTCGCGCGATTTCCCTCGAGTTCCAGCTCTACCGTGGAGACGCCAGCCTCGACGCCTCCGTACGAGCGCATGATCTCATGGGTGCTCTTCTCGTACGCACGGAAATCGTCATTGATGTCCCCGAGGGTCTGTGCACCAACCAGACCGGGAAACACCCAGGTGTTGTCGTTCTCCCTGGGAACGAGGGTGACCTTGTTGATTTTGATCGGATCGCCACCGGGAGCAGCCGACGGTGTCGGCTTTGGCTTGTCCCCTCCGAGGTCGAGCCACTGTAGGCCGGCAGCGGTTCCCACGCCGCCGACTACGGTGACCCCAACTGTGACGGCGGCCGTCAGGAGCGTTCGCGACAGCCACTTCTCCCGCGGGGCCGACTCGCCGACTTGAGTCTCCGGCCGTCGTCGGGTGGCAGACCTTTTGCCAGGCAACTACGTCACCAGCCTTGGGGAACGAAACTAAATGGGGCAACTGCTGCCGTATCATAGCTCCGAATCGTCGTTCGTGAGGGGGCGCGGGAGCGTTCGTAGGCCAGGGTGAGTTCGGCGAGGACGCCGTCGGCAGGGCGCGGACGGCCTTCGACAGGCGGCTGGCGAGGATGTTCGACGCGATGCCTTCGATCGAGTTCGTGAGCAGTTCACCGAAGTGCCGGTAGCCGCCGAACATGACGTCCCGCAGCACGACCAGGCTCCATCGGTCGCCCAGCAGTTCGACGGTCAGATTGATCGGGCACCCCGCAACCGGTTGTAAGTTGCAATCGGAAGTTGCTCATCAGGTCCCGAGGAGGAGACATGCCGCAGCTGTTGAGGGTGCAGAGCTTCTGCTTGTCGCGTGACGGGTTCGGCACCGGGGAGGGGCAGAGCCTGGAGCGGCCCTTCGGCCACGCAGACCCCAACCCCCTGTTCTCCTGGCGCGCCGCCACCGCCAGCTTCCACTACCGCACCGAACCCGGCGGCACGCGCGGCCTGGACGACTACATGACCCGCGACTACGACCACAACATCGGGGCGGAGATCATGGGTCGTAACAAGTTCGGCCCCCAGCGTGGCCCCTGGGAGAACCACGATTGGCAGGGATGGTGGGGGGACAACCCACCGTTCCACACGCCGGTCTTCGTGCTCACCCATCACGAACGCCCGTCGTTCACCCTGGCTGACACCACCTTCCATTTCCTCGATGCGCCCCCGGCCGAGGCGCTGGCACGCGCAAAGGAGGCCGCCGCCGGTCGGGACGTACGCCTCGGTGGCGGTGTCGCCACTATCCGCGAGTTCATCGAGGCCGACCTGGTCGACACGATGCACATCGCCGTCGCGCCCGTCGACCTCGGTCGAGGCGAGCGGCTGTGGGAGAGCCACACTGAACTTCTCGACCGCTTCCACCTTGAGTCAGTGCCGAGCCCCAGCGGAGTCACCCACCTGCTGTTCTGGAGACGATGACCACCGGCCCGCGCGTTCCCTCGCCTCTCCTGGTGTGCCAGGATTCTGTTGTGGCAGCGCGATGGTGACCCCGGCGTTTGACCTCGACCCACCGGTTCGGTACGTCATCCACACCGTCGGGCCGATCTGGGAAGGCGGCGACCGTGGTGAGGCCGACGTCCTGGCCTCCTGCTACCGGAGGAGCCTGCAAGTCGCCGGCGAAATCGGCGCCCGGACCGTCGCCTTCCCGGCGATCGCCACCGGCGTGTACGGCTTCCCTCCCGACCAAGCTGCCCGGATCGCCGTGGCAACGATCAAGTCCACTCCGACAACCGTCCAACGAGTACGACTCGTCGCGTTCGACGAAGACGCCCGGGAGCATCTACAAGCCGCGATGACAGTCACCGGCTGACCCGTCCGAATCTGCCGCAGACGAGATTCCTCGCCGCTCGTCACGAAGCACGCTCTCGTGCCGCGTTTCACGTGGTCGCACACCCACCTGTCAGGTGGGTAGTCGTTCGGGCACGGGCTCCAGCCGGTCATGGCCCCGACTGAGCGCCAAGCGTAGTGGCCGATCGCCCCCATCAGCCTGCCAGCCTGCGGCGATCGCAAGCGCTGTTCGACACCTGTGTCGGGTACTTCACCCGGACCGGGTGGCTCCCGGAGACAGTGGAGCGCTGATGCGGGCCGGGAGCGCTTGCGGATCCGGGCGGGGGAGGGGCCGGGCGGTGATCACCCGATCCCGAGGGCCGTGGCGAGCCGGGCGACGTCGGCCGGGACCGGTCCGCCGCGCATCAGGTCGGTGATCAGCGTACGGGCCACCGGCCGTAACCGGACCTCGGCCGGCGCGATCCGTTCCGTGTCGACCAGCGCGCGTCCGGCCGCGAGCGGATCACCGACCTGGAGGTACGCGCGGGCGGCGTCGAGCAGGTATGCCGCCCGGTGTTCGGCCGGCAACCGTCGCCAGTCGTCCGAGCCGACGACCTTCTCGTGCCGGGCGACGGCCTCGTCGCCGGCACCCAGGTCGACGGCGGTCGCCACCCGGGCCAGCTCGACGGCCGTGGGACCGAAGCCGGTCCAGTGCCGGTCATGGCCGTCGCCGATCTCGTCGGCGATGCCGGCCGCCTGGTCAACCAGTTCCCGTGCGCTCCGTTCGTCGCCGCACGCGGCGGCGGCCAGGGCGGCCTGGACCAGCAGCGTCCCGTGCAGCGCCAGCTCGTGCGGCGGGCCGTCGCGCGGCACCGAGGGAGCGATGCGGTGCGCGGCGGCGATCGTGGCAGTCAGGGCCAGCGGGGCGCGGTCGAGGACGCGTAGCGCCTGTCCCAGCGGGACGGTGGCCGCCGCCACCAGCAGCGGGTCGCCCGTGGAGGCGGACATGGCCCGGTCGGCAGCGAGCCAGCCGAGGTCACCCTCGCCGAGCTTCACCAGCACCGATGATGTGATCCCGTACGCCTGCACCAGCAACTCCGCCGCGCCGTCCCCGCCGCCGCAGCAGGCGTGGACGCATTGGGCGTCGCCGAGCAGGTTCGGCAGTGCCCGCAGCAGTTGCGGGTAGTCGGCGTGCTGGTAGGTGAGCCAGGCGTGCACCACCCGCCGGCCCAGCTCGCCGGTGGGCGGTGCCGTTCGGCCGCCCGGTCCGGCCAGGACGGTGTCGTAGCGGGCGAGGGCGGCCCGCACCCCGTCGACGCCGTCCACGGCGGCACCGGCCGCCGCCGGCGGACGTGCGTCGCGGCCGAGCAGCGCCACCGGGTCGACGCGGAGCGCGTCGGCGAGGTCGCGGATGACGGTGAACCTGTCGAGGGCGCGGGCACCCCGCTCGACCTTGTCGACCCAGCTCTTCGACTTGCCGAGCCGGTCGGCCAGCATCTGCTGGGTCATCCGCCGCCGGACCCGTAACCGCGCGACGCGGCGTCCTATCGGCAGGTCATGGGTGGTCACGCCGCCACCGCCGGTCGGGCACCGCCCTCGTGGTGTCGTCCACCGGAACCCGGTCCGCCTCGGCCTGCTCCAACAGGCGTCGCCTCGCCGCCTCCCGCTCGGCGGCCTCGGCCCACTCGCTCCGGCTCTGCGCCGGGCCATTATCCGTGCCGTCCATATCTCCCTGCCTTCTGGTTGTCGCCCGTGCCGGGTTGTCGACGGCCTTGATCTCCCCGGACCGGCCGATTGCGCTCCTGGTCGACCCACATCTCCAACGGCCTGCTGCACCATCCGAGAAAGCGCTCGGTGATCTCAGCGGTGCCCATGCCGCCGATCTCTTGGCGGGCGTCGCGCAGATACGAGGTCATGTAGCGCACGAGCGTCCGGACGTTGCACTGGCACAGCTCCTTGAGCTGGCGCCTGCGGGTCAGGCAGGGCCAGGGGTCGCCGCAGACGAGGCAGTTCCAGTCCGGTCTCGACGGGCCGTGGAGCGCCGGGTAGTCAGTCATCGCCCGATTCGTCTTCCGGCTGACGGTGGCAGCCTTGCCGGCGAGGGGAGTAGGGCGGCCAGATCGGCGGGCGCCTGTACTCGCCGCGTGGTCGCTGGGGCCACGGCTCGTGGGGACGCCGGCGTTCTGCTCGCAGCTCCGTCACGATGTCCCGGTGGTAGCGCGCCTCGTCCCGAGCGGTGACGACCTCCTGGTACAGGACATCCATGTCGGCCTCGACCCGACGTAGGAACCTGCCGACTGCCTCCGGGTCGAGGCCCCGCCGACCGAGCTTGGTCATCGGGAATTCTTGCCACCGGATCTCGGCCGGCGTCAGCAGGTTCCGCCTGGACTGGTAGACCGTGCCGCCCTCGCCGGCCGCCTCGCGGGTCCGATGGTCACCGGTGGAGAGTCGTTCCCCTGTGGCCCGTCCGGGCAGCTCTACCCCTGGTTCCATGTGCCTCCGTCCTGGGCTGTCGACAGCGCTGCCCTCTCCGGCCGCTGGAATGACTCGGCTCGGCGTGGCTGGTTGTTGATCGGCCCCGATGACTGGCCGCAGGTCCTGTAGACCTATATAGGACCGTAGGTCCTGGTTGGCCCGTGTGCAAGCCCTCCACCGGACATGGCTGACGGCTCCTGAAGAAGCAGCCGGTCTGCGTCAGGGGATTGGTGGACGTACAGTGAGGCGGAGGGGTTGTCCTAGAGAGGACTACCTGAGTGGGGACGGCGATGACTGACGAGTTGGGCAGCAAAGCACCGAAGTACCTTCAAATCGCGGCGAAGTTGCGACGTAGCATCCGTGACGGGGAATTGCAGGCGGGCGAGCAATTGCCAGCGGAGACGGCCCTGGCTGGACGGTTCCGGGTTAGTCCAATCACCCTGCGTAACGCTATGGGTGTCCTTCGCGCCGAGGGATTGATTGAGTCCCGCCACGGTGTAGGGACCTTTGTCCGGGAGAGCCGGCGGCTGCAACGCCTCTCTCGGCATCGCTACGGGCGCGCTCGTAGCGATCTCAAGCTACTGACAGCGCACCTGCGACACGAAATCGTGTTCGCCGGGAAGGCGCAGGTCCAGGGTGAGATTGCTGCCGCGATGGGTGTACCCGCTGGAACTGAAGTGGTAGTACGACGGCGGAATCTCCATGACGAAGAGACCGGCAGACCCGAAGAGATCGGCGCGAGCTACATCCCGATCGATCTTGCTGACGGGACGTATTTGGAAGAGCCCGAGGTGGTGCCCAAGGCTCTCTTCCTCTGCATTGAGGAACTCAGCGGCAAGCGCTACTCAACGGCCCGCGATCACTGGTTCTGTCGCCTACCCACGGCAGAGGAAGCTGCCGCGCTGGAGCTGCCGACCGGTGCACCCGTCATGCAGGTGATCCACGTGGCCAGGGCCGATGACGGAACTGTCCTGGAAGTGTCGGAGTCTGTCTGGCCGGCAGACCGGATCGTCGTCATCGACGATTACCCAATAGAGGCAGAGCCGGCTCAGCCGGATGCTCCGTCCGAAGTATGAGGAGTCGGGATGTCGCTTGTTGACCTTGCCCCGGGCCAGCACGCAGACGAAGTCCGTAACCATTGGTGGTGGCGTCCAGGGTGGCGCGTCGGCAGGCGCTTCTACGCCTTCCACATCACCTTCGAGTACCAACAACAACTCTGCGACACCGCGACGGCCTACCGAACAGCTCTGGCAGGGATGCCGAGCCTCACCCTGATCCCGGATCGATGGTTGCACCTCACCATGCAGGGTGTCGGCTTCGCCGATGAACTCGCCTTGGACGTTGTCCAGGACATCGCCGACGAAGCTCGCTCGCTGCTGGCCGCCCTTCCAGCGTTTCAGGTCGAGTTCGGACCAATCGTCGTGGCCGACGAGGCGATCTTGATGCCAGCCGAGCCCGCCGAGCGAATCCACGGGCTACGCCACCTAACCCGGCAGGCGATCGGCCGGGTCTTGGGCCCCGACGAGGTTGGTGAGGACCCGGACCGGTTTCGTCCGCATGTGAGCGTCGCCTACCTCACCGCTGGCGGGCCTGCACTGCCCTACATCGAGGCCACGAGCCGTGCGGAGATTCAGCCCACTCACGTAGCTATCAGGCAGGTTGACCTGATCGAGATGCACCGCGACCACCAGATGTACGAGTGGCGTACCGTTGCTGCCCTTCCTCTGATGTAGGCGCAGGCGGCAGAGGCGGATCCTCCAAAGGAGGTTGCCACCCTTGTCTGCGGACGGAGAGCGCGAGGATCAGCGTGGCGGCGACCATGGCCGGGTTGCCGACATCGGTGGCCACACCTGCGCGCGTATCCAGCCATGGATCTACTCGTCGCGTACGATGTCGAGACGGTCACGCCGGAGGGGCAACGTCGACTCCGTAGGGTTGCCAGGATCTGTGAGGCGTACGGGCATCGTGTGCAGGAGTCGGTGTTCGTGGTGGTCTGCCGCGAAACCGACAAGGTGCGTTTCGTGGCCGCGCTCCAGGAGGTGATCGACCCGACCCAGGACAGCGTCCGGATCTACCGTCTGCCGGCTTACGCGCTAAACGACGTCGAGCATCTCGGCAAGTCGCGGCCGGTTGACCCGCGGGGAGCGTTGGTGATCTAGGAACCCCAAGTGAACGCGGATACATCGGGGGGTTCCGAGGCGAAAAATCTGGATTAGATGAATAAATCGCTGCTCGCGAGTCGAAAAGGCATCAACGGATTGCTATTTTTGCTGCTCGCGAACCGCTGCGTTCGGCCCTCGCGCCGGGCGAGGATCGCAACCTTGATGTAGCCGTCCCACACGACGTAGCCGATGGTGGCTGCGTTCGGCCCTCGCGCCGGGCGAGGATCGCAACACCACCGGATCGAGGAACGGCTACAGGGCCCCCCGGTGGCTGCGTTCGGCCCTCGCGCCGGGCGAGGATCGCAACGAGATGTGCAGCCCGTCGGGGAACTGGACCACGAGCGCGCTGCGTTCGGCCCTCGCGCCGGGCGAGGATCGCAACCTCCCACTCGATGAACGGGTCACCGTAGCCATAGACGCTGCGCCCGGCCCTCGCGCCGGGCGAGGATCGCAACCCCCGGGTCACCCCGTACCCCGTCGGCAGCACATCGAGGCTGCGCCCGGCCCTCGCGCCGGGCGAGGATCGCAACTTTCACTACCGTTGTGACGTTCGGCGCGTGGATCATCGTGCTGCGCCCGGCCCTCGCGCCGGGCGAGGATCGCAACCCATCGTAAGACCGATCATGGTCGAATTCTGTGCAGCGCTGCGCCCGGCCCTCGCGCCGGGCGAGGATCGCAACTGGAACAAGACGCCGTATTCCAACATCTCCGCCGGCCCGCTGCGCCCGGCCCCCGCGCCGGGCGAGGATCGCAACACCTCGGCGGTGATGCCGGAGCACAAGACCGCCGAGGGCTGCGCCCGGCCCTCGCGCCGGGCGAGGATCGCAACGTGGTGCGTGCCATCACCTACAACGCCAACGGCATCAAGCTGCGCCCGGCCCTCGCGCCGGGCGAGGATCGCAACCGGAGTTTCGTCGTGCATTCCGGCCGCCTTGTCGCGGGCTGCGCCCGGCCCTCGCGCCGGGCGAGGATCGCAACGTCGCGGACGTGGCCCCGTGAGCCGGGCGGAGCTGGCGCTGCGCCCGGCCCTCGCGCCGGGCGAGGATCGCAACCCGACGGCCACGAAGAAGGCCACCCGGACCAGGTAACGCTGCGCCCGGCCCTCGCGCCGGGCGAGGATCGCAACTTGTCGCTGCGCATCCACCCACCGATGAACGTGGCAGCTGCGCCCGGCCCTCGCGCCGGGCGAGGATCGCAACTCCGACGCCGAGATCGTGGCCAGTGGCCTGGCCGCGACGCTGCGCCCGGCCCTCGCGCCAGGCGAGGATCGCAACGAGGAGTACCTCACCGCCGACAGCACCCGGGTCAAGGCGCTGCGCCCGGCCCTCGCGCCGGGCGAGGATCGCAACCAGAAGCGGCAGGGAATCGTGGTCGACGGCGTGGCCGGGCTGCGCCCGGCCCTCGCGCCGGGCGAGGATCGCAACACGATGCGCTAACCAAAGACTCCCGTCAATCAAAGAGCTGCGCCCGGCCCTCGCGCCGGGCGAGGATCGCAACCCGTCTCGCGCAGCCAACAGCCCGCCGGCCTTGCGCAGCTGCGCCCGGCCCTCGCGCCGGGCGAGGATCGCAACTACGCCGGTCGATGCGCTGGTGCTTGCTCCTGCTGGGCGCTGCGCCCGGCCCTCGCGCCGGGCGAGGATCGCAACCTAATGAGTACGACGCGCTCGCCGTCGCGCCGCACTAGCTGCGCCCGGCCCTCGCGCCGGGCGAGGATCGCAACCTGGTCCGCTCCACCCAACCGCCCCGCGTCCCCGGCGCTGCGCCCGGCCCTCGCGCCGGGCGAGGATCGCAACGACCGTCCGTACGCCGTGCGGCAGCACGAGGAGCTGAGCTGCGCCCGGCCCTCGCGCCGGGCGAGGATCGCAACGTGGTCAGATCTCGTCGCAGGCCAGGTCGTAGCAGTCGTGCTGCGCCCGGCCCTCGCGCCGGGCGAGGATCGCAACCGGGACGCGCGGAACGCGACCGGTGTGTGGAACGGCCGCTGCGCCCGGCCCTCGCGCCGGGCGAGGATCGCAACTGCCCGTCGGCGAGCGGCGGCGCCCCGTGCGCCACCGGGCTGCGCCCGGCCCTCGCGCCGGGCGAGGATCGCAACAGTGCGGCGGTGATCGCCTCGGCGAGCTGCCGGATGTGCTGCGCCCGGCCCTCGCGCCGGGCGAGGATCGCAACTGCCACCGGGGACGCGGCTGCGACTCGTACCGGTGCTGGCTGCGCCCGGCCCTCGCGCCGGGCGAGGATCGCAACCGCGCACCCTCCATCGCAGAGAACACCAACTGCTGCGCTGCGCCCGGCCCTCGCGCCGGGCGAGGATCGCAACATGTGTGCGGGTGAGCGACCCGCTAACGAGGGAGAAGGCTGCGCCCGGCCCTCGCGCCGGGCGAGGATCGCAACCGGGAGTCCCGCTGAACGGCATGAGAAAGGCCCCCAGGGCTGCGCCCGGCCCTCGCGCCGGGCGAGGATCGCAACCCGGCCTCCGTCGCCCGGAAGTCCCCCCGGTCCATCGCTGCGCCCGGCCCTCGCGCCGGGCGAGGATCGCAACTGATGGCGGTCCTGACCCCGACGATTCAGGTCCTGGCGAGCTGCGCCCGGCCCTCGCGCCGGGCGAGGATCGCAACCGGTGAGAGGAGAGACCGCCCATGCCGCTCTCCGATGGCTGCGCCCGGCCCTCGCGCCGGGCGAGGATCGCAACCGGGCGTCGGCGATCGCGTCGACCGCCGACTCCTCCGCTGCGCCCGGCCCTCGCGCCGGGCGAGGATCGCAACGGAAATACACCGGTGCGGTGGTGCCTGGCTGCCAGGCTGCGCCCGGCCCTCGCGCCGGGCGAGGATCGCAACCCTACGGGTGCCGTCCGGGTGGGCCGCCAGGAGGAGGGCTGCGCCCGGCCCTCGCGCCGGGCGAGGATCGCATCGCCAAGAACTACGGCTATATGCCGATCCTGCTCACGGGGCTGCGCCCGGCCCTCGCGCCGGGCGAGGATCGCAACCTTGACCACGGTTGTCACGTTCGGGGCGTGAATCATCCGCTGCGCCCGGCCCTCGCGCCGGGCGAGGATCGCAACCTGGATCGCTCCGACCACGATGTACCCGGCCGCGCGACGCTGCGCCCGGCCCTCGCGCCGGGCGAGGATCGCAACCACCGCGTACCTCCTCCACTGCCTGCGGGCAAAGTAGCTGCGCCTGGCCCTCGCGCCGGGCGAGGATCGCAACCTGTCAGAGATGGTCACCTGCGCCAGCACGCCGAAGCTGCGCCCGGCCCTCGCGCCGGGCGAGGATCGCAACTGGGCGAGCCGCCGGCGACCTGGTCTGCGCAGTCCGGCTGCGCCCGGCCCTCGCGCCGGGCGAGGATCGCAACACAACCGAAGTCGTGAGGCCGGTCGCCGTGGTGCGCGCTGCGCCCGGCCCTCGCGCCGGGCGAGGATCGCAACTGGGGGTTGCGCAGCAATCCCGTATGTGCTAGGAAGGCGCTGCGCCCGGCCCTCGCGCCGGGCGAGGATCGCAACGCTGAACTCGCCGGACAACTCGGCCGCGACCACCGCCGCTGCGCCCGGCCCTCGCGCCGGGCGAGGATCGCAACAGGGCTGCGCTCTGCACGAGCTTGACTGTGCCGCCTGCTGCGCCCGGCCCTCGCGCCGGGCGAGGATCGCAACATCGTGGAACGCCGTTCGATGACGGCGGCGACCGCGTAGCTGCGCCCGGCCCTCGCGCCCGGCGAGGATCGCCACCCGTCTGGGGCGACCAGGAGCTGCCGTATGACGCCGACGCTGCGCCCGGCCCTCGCGCCCGGCGAGGATCGCAACTCCGTCAGGATCTGCGCCTCGTCGAACACCTCGACGCTGCGCCCGGCCCTCGCGCCGGGCGAGGATCGCAACGACGCGGCACCCAACTTGTCGGCAGCCTCACCGGCCCGCTGCGCCCGGCCCTCGGGCCGGGCGAGGATCGCAACTGGACATGGCTGAACTATATTGCGATGTCAAAGGCCAGTGCTGCGCCCGGCCCTCGCGCCCGGCAAGGATCGCAACCACGAGCACCTCCAGGCGGTTGCCGTTGTGGGCGGTGCGCTGCGCCCGGCCCTCGCGCCGGGCGAGGATCGCAACCGTTGGGGGGCAAGGCTGCCTTGCTCCCTGCGTTGACGCTGCGCCCGGCCCTCGCGCCGGGCGAGGATCGCAACCAGTACTGGGTCGTGTTCATCGCCGAGGGCTGCGGAGGCTGCGCCCCGGTCCTCGTGCCAGGCGAGGACTGTAACGCGCAGTCCTGGGGTGATCGCGGCGCCGCTCGTCGTACCGTCTCGGTCAGTCCCCTGAAAGCTCCCGCCAGGGTTCCTCGGAGAAGTTGCGAAATCGCCGCCCGATTACACAGGGGCGGCAGCGTGGCGCGGAGCTACGGCGACCGGCGCGCAGTTCGGCCGTTGGTCGACGAACGCGGCGGCTGGCGCGTCGAGCGCCGGGAGGTCCTCGAGCCCGCCTGGGTGTGGTTTACCTGGCCAAGATTCCGTCGCTCGGAGCAGCTCACGAACCTTACGTTTCAGCTCCACGATCCGCTGAAATATTCGCCGTTGACGTCCCAGACGCTGACCTTCATCGATTGTGCCTGCCGCTGACCAGCCGACTTGCGACATTAGAAGGCGAGCCGGACCGCGCATTGGCGCAGCTCGTCAGTGCACTTCTTCGGTGCAGGCACGGTGACTCCTGCCTTCAAAGGCTGAAAATCCTCCACGTCACTCGGTGCGCTTCACCGCCGAAACCGGCAACCACCGATACCATCCGAGGCCCTGATCTCCAATCCCGAAAATTCTGCGACGTTCGTAGGGGCCGTTCTTGTCTGGTATGGGTTCTCCTTGGGCGCACAGCCCTGCTTCTGGTAGCAACCGGTGGCATTCGCTGGCCGATCATCTTCGTAGCACCGCCGAGCTGGCGCGACGGTTTGCCGGCCCGTTCGGTGGGGGTGAAGTGGCGTACTGGCTTGGTGCGCTGCATGACGTGGGCAAGGCGGCCTGCGCCTGGCAGGACAAGCTCGCTGTTGTCGCGCCCACCGGCCGTCCGGTCGGCATCGACCATAAGTCACTCGGTACCCGGGTCGCTTATGAACGCGGACTCGCTGGATTCGCCGGTGCGATCTTCGGCCACCATGGTGGACTGATCGACACGCCCAGCCTCCGTGGGGCGTTCCAAGGAAAACTGGCTGCCGAACCGGGCAACATGGCGTCCGCCGAGCGGGAACTGCCGGGGCTGTTGCCGGACCTGCCGGAGCGGCTCGACCATCTCGTGCCGGCGGACTGGCGGGCGGATCCGTTGGTGGGCGAAATGGCGTTGCGGCTGTGCTACAGCGCTCTGGTCGACGCGGACAGCCTGGACACCAGCGCGCACTTTCAGGGACTGGCAAGCCCGCAGGTGCGTCCGGACGCCGACTTCGGCCACCTCTACAAGCTGTTCGAACAGCGGCGGCGCGACGAACTCGCCGGTCGCGGCGACACTCCGATAGCCAGATTGCGGGAGCAGGTCTACGCGGACTGTCTCGCGGCGGCTGAGCGCGATCGTGGAGTGTTCCGCCTCGGTGCGCCGACCGGAGCCGGGAAGACCCTCGCGAGCGGCGGGTTCGCTCTGCGGCACGCGGAGAAGCATGGCCTGCGCCGGGTAATCGTGGCGGTCCCGTTCCTCACCATCACCGAACAGAACGCCGCCGTCTACCGTCGGTTGCTCGACGAGGAGGGCGGCGAGCCGGTCGTCCTCGAACACCACAGCCAGGCCGATTTCGACGACCCGCAAGCCGGCCGGTGGGCGCGGCTTGCGGCCGAGAACTGGGACGCCCCGTTCGTCGTCACCACCTTCGTCCGGCTCTTCGAATCGTTGTACGCCCGCAAACCGTCGGCGATGCGCCGGGTGCACCGGTTGGCCAACTCGGTGATCGTGTTGGACGAGGTGCAGGCACTGCCGCACGCCATGCTCGCGCCGATCCTCGACGGACTCCGGCTACTCGTGCGGCACTTCGGCGCGACCGTGCTGCTCTCCTCGGCGACACAGCCGAGCTTCTGGGCGCTGGACGAGTTCAAGGACGTGCCCTGCACGGACCTGATCCACGACACCCCGAAGCTGGTCAGTGATCTGCGAAGAGTGCGGTACGAGTGGCAGCTCGACCCGAAGCCAACGCTGGCCGACATCGCCGACCAGGCCGCCTCGGAACCGTCGGCACTCGTCGTGGTCAACACGACAGCGGACGCGAAGGTGGTGTACGACCGCTGGCATGATGCCGAGCCCGATGGTGTGGCCCGGCACCTATCCACCCGGATGTGCCCGGAGCACCGGCGACGGGTGCTTGAAGAGGTGCGGGCACGCCTCAGCAGGGGTGAGCGCGTCCTGCTCGTGGCCACCCAACTGATCGAGGCCGGGGTGGACGTCGACTTTCCGGTGGTGTTTCGTGCGATCGCGCCGGCCGACTCGCTGCTTCAGGCGGCCGGGCGAGCCAACCGCGAGGGGCGGATGACAGACGGTGGACGGGTGGTCGTGTTCGCGCCGGAGGACGGCGGACAGCCGCCCACGTACAAGACCCTGGTCGGCTGCACCGGGCGTCAGTTCGGACCGGACAAGGCCGACCCGGACGACCTGGAGGCGCTCGGGCGCTACTACCGCAACGTGTACGCCCTGCTCAATCTCGCCGACGCCCATCATGTCGGGCAATGTATCCAACAGGCTCGGCAGCGGTGGGAGTTCGAGACCGTTGCCGATGGGCCGATGGACGCGAGTAGCAAGCTGCGGGATCGGAAGCTGGCATTCCGGATGATCAACGATGACGGGATCAGCGTGGTGACCCCACAGGGGGCCGAGACACCTGAACTGCGGTGTGAACTGGAGCAACTGGTCGTGGAACTGCGCCAGGCACCGGTTCCGGATCCGACGAAGCTGCGGAGTCTGCAGGCGTACACGACGAACATCCACCCCAGCGTGCTTCGCCGACCCGGCGTGATCGCACTGCTGCGGCCGATCCTCGGCAACGAGGTGCGGCGGGGTGCACTGGTCGAATGGATCGGCGAGTACGACGACGCCACCGGCATCAGCCTCGACCCGAATCTGGAGCAATTCGTCGTCTGATGGCGGGTCGGGCATGTCAGGTGAGCGCGTGGGCGCCCACCTGGCGCCCTGCTCACTTCATTATTTTGTGCAGTGCTCCAGCCGTGATCAGACTGGCGAGCACGCCGAAGGGAAGGCCCTCGGCTGTGCCGACCATGATGCCGACTGCCGCGCTGAGACCCATGATGACTGCCCAGCGAAGAGGCAGAAGACTGGATCTCTGCGGTTCGCGGTCTCGGCCGAGTGGCCTGTGGGCGCGGCTCTGCCTTACTGTCATCTGGTTCCCTTCGACCTTACGGATGGCGGGGAGCTGGGCGGTCCGCTGTTGGCGCAGCGGACCGTCGCTTTTGGGGGCGAACGGTGCCGGCCCAACTCGGAGCCGGGCATGCACCCGACCAAGCTCGAGGAATCTACAACGGACGGTCACCGTCATGCAACCAAGGAAGTTCGCTATGCTGAGCCGGTTGTCAGTGTGGAACTGGCCTGCAGTGCCTTGGCGCTGAGGATCGCAACCTTGGGTGCATCACAGAAGGTGTCGGCGCCGTCCAGCATGGTCTATTTGCTAGTTGATGCTGGATGGTCTGTCGGTCGGTGATGGACAACGTCGAGCCGTTCTTGTCATACCGATCGGGCATCCTCGCACTTGGTGTGCGAGGGGCCGCTGATTTCGTGGTTCGGTGCCTTGTCGATCGTGTGTTCGATGGCTCTGATCTTGGGAGGGATTGTGCTGTGACGACCGACGTGGTCAACGGGCTGACTCTGCGGCGGAGCGCGGAGGGTGAGCTCCCAGTTGTGGTGCAGGTCAGCGGTGAGGCGGCGCTGTTCTCGCGGCCCGAGTTGAAGGTGGAGCGGGTCAGCTATCCGGTGATGACCCCGTCTGCCGCAGTGGGCGTTCTGGAATCGATCTTCTGGAAGCCGGAGATGCGGTACCAGATTGTCGCGATCGAGGTGCTCAAGCCCGTGAGGCACTTCTCGGTTCGGCGCAACGAGACCTCCGACGTCGCGCCGCTCGCCGAGGCGATCAAGGGCACCCGCCGGGTCGACACCGCCGCGCACCGCGATCAACGCAACGCCGTCTGCCTGCGCGACGTCGCGTACCGGATCCACGCCCATATCGAGTTGGCCGCACACGCGGACAAGCGGGTCGCGGCGTACCGGGACCAGCTTCGTCGCCGGGTCCGCAAGGGAGCCTGCTTCCAGCAGCCGTACCTCGGCACTCGGGAGTTCAGCGCCGATTTCGGCTGGCCGGATGACACCCGGCGCGCGGACGTCAACGAGGAGATCGGCATCATGCTGCACTCCGTCCACCGGGACGGGACATCCGCCCAGCCTCGGATGGAGTGGTTTGCCGCCCGGGTCGCCGCCGGCGTGCTCTACGTGCCCGAGCGGGGAATCGAGCTGGCGCTCCCGATGGAAGGCCAGGGGGTCTAGTGCTGCTGCAACGGCTGGTGGAGTACGCCGACACCAGCAAGGACGTCATCCCGGCGTTCTACGCCCGCAAACCGGTGCGCTGGAGCCTGGAGATCGACGGGAGCGGCGTACCCCGAGGTGGCCTTGTCGACACGGCGGACAAGGACGACCCGCACCGTAAGTTTGGCGCAACCTCGCTGGTGCCGGCGGTGACCCGGACCGCCGGGATCTCGCCTGTGCTCGCGGTCGACAACGGCGAGTACGTCTTCGGCTGGCTGTCGGAGGGGGCCAAACCGGAGCGGGTCGCGAAGCAGCACGACGCCTTCCGCGCCCTGATCACAGAGTGGGCTGCCGCCGAGCCTGACGACGTGGGCCCGGCCATCGCCGCCTTCTACCGCGGCGGGCACGCCAGCAAGCTTCAACCGCCGTCCGATTGGAGCAGGGGAGACCTGATCGGCTTCTGGGTCGACGGGGTCTACGCCGCGGACACCAGCCCGGCGCGGCGTTTCTGGGCCGAGGTGGCCGGTGACCGGAAGGGTTCGGGGCTGTCTGGCCTGTGTCTGGTCTGCGGGCAGGTGCAGCCGTTGCTCAAGACGGTGCCGCAGCTGATTCCTCGGCGGTGGGTGCCCGGCGCTACCCAGAACGCGTCGCTGGTCAGCATGAACGAGGCCGCGCACGGATACGAGCTGCAGAAGTCCCTGACCAACACCCCGATCTGCGCCGACTGCGGCCTCAAGTTCACGACCGCGCTGACCGGTCTGCTCTCCGATCCGCTACACAGCACCGCGCTGTCCGGGCAGAATGCCCGGCTCGCCTGGTGGGTGCTGGGCGGCTCGACCTTCGACCCGTGGGCGACTGTCGAGCAGTTGGACCCTGCCCAGATCCGGAACCTGATCGCCGGCCCCGCCAGCGGTACGGAAGCGACGGTTGACGACCTGTCCCGGTACTGCTCGGTGACCGTAGGTGGCAACGTCGCCCGGGTGGTCGTCCGGGACTGGGTCGAGCAGCCGATCAGTCGCGTGAAGGACAACGTCCGGGCCTGGTTCGACGACCACAGGATCGTCGACGCCTGGACCGGTGAGGTGGTGGAGGTCAAGGTCTCCCAGTTGGCCCGGGCGGCCGGGCGGTTCGAGGCCGGGCGGAACGGAGGTCCCGGGACCTGGACCAAGTTCGGTGCCTCCGGCGAACAGCGACCACCAGACCTGTTCCACGGGCTGCTCGGCGCTGCGCTGCTCAAGCGGCCACTGCCACCGAAACTGCTCAACCACGTCATCAACCGGATCCGTATCGACGGCCGGCTCGACCCGGCCCGCGCCGCGCTGATCCGGCTCGCTCTCCGCCGCCACCCGACCCTGCCCGAGCATGAACGAGAGAGGCTGACGCCGACCTTGAACGTCGAGCACAAGCAGCCGCCGGCCTACGTGTCCGGCCGCATCTTCGCCGTGATGGACGACCTGCAACGGACCGTGTTCCGGGTCGCCGACCAGAAGCTGAACACCACCTTCGCCGAACGCTACTTCGGCCGCGCTATCGACAACCCGCAGGTCGTCATCGTCTCCGGCCGCCGCAACGTGCAGGCGTGGCTCAAACGGCTGCGCGGGCCCCTCCGCCGACCGCAGTGGTCGGACGCGTACGAACGCCGACTCGACGACCTCTTTGTCCAGATCGATGCGATTCCCAGCGTCGCGGTGCTGACCGACAAGGCCCAGTTCATCCTCGGCTACCACCAGCAGCGGGCCGAGATGCGGGTCGAACGACTCGCGGCAGC
Source organism: Micromonospora sp. MW-13 (assembly GCF_003434305.1). Taxonomy (GTDB): domain Bacteria; phylum Actinomycetota; class Actinomycetes; order Mycobacteriales; family Micromonosporaceae; genus Micromonospora. The sequence goes on along the minus strand of NZ_QKKX01000062.1, from coordinate 6,301 downwards.
CGCGAACAAGAAGAAGACCGACCTGCCCCCGGAGCCCGACGACGCGGCGCCGAACACCGACGACGAAGGAGACGACGCATGAGCGCCGCGCACCTCGACCCGACCCGCCGCCACGACGCCGTCCTGCTGTTCGACGTCAGCGACGGCAACCCCAACGGCGACCCGGACGCCGGCAACCAGCCGCGGACCGACGACGAGAGCGGACAGGGCCTGGTCACCGACGTGGCGATCAAGCGCAAAATCCGCGATACGGTGTCGCTGCTGCGGGGCGACGATCCCCGGTACGGCATCTTCGTCGAGGCCGGCCACGCCCTGAACACCCGGATCGAGGGTGCCTATGTCGCCAAGCCGCCCAAGGTCAGCAACAAGCCGACCCCGGCCGAGATCGCTGCGGCCCAGCAGTGGCTCTGCCAGCACTACTTCGACGTCCGGATGTTCGGCGCGGTCCTCAGCACCGGCAGGAGCGGCGGTGCCGGGCAGGTCCGTGGCCCGCTGCAGCTGACCTTCGCCCGCAGCATCGATCCGATCCTGCCCACCGACCACACCATCACCCGGGTCACGCAGACCCGACAGGAGGACATCGACAAGGGAGAGCGTACGGAGATCGGCTCCAAGTGGACCGTTCCGTACGGCCTCTACCGGGCGCACCTGTTCTACTCCGCGCCGCGCGCCACAAAGACCGGCGTGACCGGCGATGACCTGGCCGCCTTGTGGCAGGCCATCACCGTGATGTTCGACCACGACCGGGCCGCCACCCGGGGCGAGATGAAGCTGTGCGGGCTCTACGTGTTCAGCCATCCCGACGCCTTCGGAGTCGCCCCCTCGGCTGCCCTCACCCAACGCATCACGGTCGACCGAGTCAACCGTGAGAAGGCGCCGCGCGCCCACACCGACTACACCCGGGACATCGACGAGTCGGGGCTGCCGGACGGTGTCGAGCTGACCAAGCTGGTCGACCTCTGGCTGTGACCGACGACCACTCGACGGACAGCGGCACCGACCAGCGGGAGGTGCCGCTGTCCGCGCTGGAGCACTATGCCTATTGCCACCGGCAGACCGCGCTGATCCACGTTGAGGGTGTCTGGTCGGAAAGCGTCGAGACGGTACGCGGCGACCTCAGCCACACCACCGTCGACCTGCCCGGCATCCAGCGGCGCCGAGGCCTCACCGTGGTCCGGTCACTACCGGTGTGGAGCCACACCCACGGCCTCCGCGGCATCTGCGACATTGTCGAGTTCGAGAAGGGCACGGCCACACCGGTCGAGTACAAGGTCGGACGGTACAAAGCCGGCGGGCCGGCCGAGCTGCAACTCGGTGGGCAGGCACTCTGCCTACTCGAAGCCGGCTTCGACGTGCCGACCGGCTACATCTACTCGGTTGCCGAAAGGCGCAGACACGCCGTACCCATCGACGCCGACCTGCTCGACCAGGTCGTGGCCGCGACCATGGCCGTACGCCGGCTGATGGACAACCCGGCGTTGCCGGCGGCACGCAACGACGCCCGCTGCCGGCGATGTTCCCTACGCGAGGACTGCCTGCCCGAGCTGACCGACGGCCGGCGGCAGGCCACAACCAACCTGTTGACCCCACGACCATTGGGACAGTGGCGTGACTGAGCTGCTCAACACCCTCTACGTGCAGACCCCCGGCACCAGCCTGCGCCTCGACGGTGACACCGTGCGGGTGTACCACCCCGACCAGCCCGGCCGCCGGCTGCTGCCGCTCGTCCGGCTCGACCACCTGGTCCTGTTCGGCGGTGTGACACCCAGCGACGATCTACTGCTGCGGTGCGCCGACGACGGACGCTCGGTCAGCTGGCTCACCGGCAGCGGGCGGTTCCGGGCCGGCCTGGTCGGCCCCACTCACGGCAATCCGCTGCTCCGCCAAGCCCAGCACCGGGCCGCTGACTCGCCGGACCGGCAATTGCCGATCGCGGTCGCCATCGTCGCCGGCAAGATACACAACGCGCGGCAAGTGCTGCTACGCACCGCCCGGGACACCAAGGGACACCGGCAGACCGCGCTGCGGGCGAGCGCCGAACTGCTGGCCGGGCGGCTTGAACTGCTCGCCACCGCAGCCAGCACCAACGAGGTGCTCGGCGTCGAAGGCATCGCCGCACGCGACTACTTCGCCGCCATGCCGTACCTGCTCGGTGAAAGCAAGGACTGGAAGGCGTCCGGGCGCAACAAGCGACCGCCCACCGATCCGCTGAACTGCCTGCTCTCCTTCCTGTACGGCATGCTGCGCGTCGCTGTCCAGGGCGCACTCGACCAAGTCGGACTCGACCCGTACATCGGCTTCCTGCACGCCGTCCGGCCAGGTAAGCCCGCTCTCGCCCTGGACTTGATGGAAGAGTTCCGGCCGCTACTGGCCGACCGGCTCGCGCTCACCATGCTCAACAGGCGAGAGCTGACACCGACCGATTTTGAGGAACTGCCAAACGGGGCGTACCGGCTCACAGACAGTGGACGAAAGACCGTGCTGGGTGCCTGGCAGCAGAGCCGGCAACGCGAATGGCCACACACGCAGCTCGGCCGGCAGGTGCCCGCCGCGCTGCTGCCACTCGTGCAGGCCCGGCTGCTCGCACGTCACCTCCGCGGAGACACGGCCGCGTACCGGCCATGGATGGTGAACTGAGCCATGGATCTACTCGTCACGTACGATGTCGAGACGGTCACCCCGCAGGGGCAACGCCGACTCCGCAAGGTCGCCAAGATCTGTGAGGCGTACGGGCACCGCGTGCAGAAGTCAGTGTTCGAGGTGGTCTGCCGCGAAACCGACAAGGTGCGCTTCGTCGCCGCGCTCCAGGAAGTCATCGACCCAACTCAGGACAGCATCCGGATCTACCGGCTGCCGGCTTACGCGCTTGACGACGTCGAGCATCTCGGCAAGCCGCGGCCGATCGACCCGCGGGGAACGTTGGTGATCTAGGAACCCCAAGTGAACGCGGATATACCAGGGGGTTCCGAGCCGAAAAATGTGGATTAGATGAATAAAACGGACCGCGAGTGAGTCGAATGTGCATCGACAGATTCCTATTTCCGCTGCTCGGGAACCGCTGCGCCCGGCCCTCGCGCCGGGCGAGGATCGCAACGTGTCGTCATCGATGAACAGGTCACAGCGGACCATCACTGCTGCGCCCGGCCCTCGCGCCGGGCGAGGATCGCAACGCCGGGCGTTAACACCCGGTCCGCTGCCTGACCAGGTCAGGCTGCGCCCGGCCCTCGCGCCCGGCGAGGATCGCAACGCGTGTTGCGTCACAACGCGTGACACCTTACCTAATGCTGCGCCCGGCCCTCGCGCCGGGCGAGGATCGCAACCACGCGGGCGACCGTGCGACGGTCACGCGGACGTATGTGCTGCGCCCGGCCCTCGCGCCGGGCGAGGATCGCAACCTGACGGCTGACATCCCCGAGCTGGGTCGTGTCCCGCCGCTGCGCCCGGCCCTCGCGCCGGGCGAGGATCGCAACCTGCGTGTCTTCCTGCGATTGGCATGTGCTGCACATGCTGCGCCCGGCCCTCGCGCCGGGCGAGGATCGCAACCCAGCGTCGGTCAGCTTGTACGGCTGCCCCCGGTGCTCGCTGCGCCCGGCCCTCGCGCCGGGCGAGGATCGCAACGCCCGCGAGCTGGTCCGCCTCGCCGACGGGCTCCGCTGCTGCGCCCGGCCCTCGCGCCGGGCGAGGATCGCAACTCGTCCTCGATGGCCTCGTCGCGGCGGGCGTCGCCGTGCTGCGCCCGGCCCTCGCGCCGGGCGAGGATCGCAACTTCTCGTCAGGCGCCGAGCACTCCGCGGTGACCGCGCTGCGCCCGGCCCTCGCGCCGGGCGAGGATCGCAACCTCGCCGATCCGACGGCCGGCCCCACGCATGCCCGGGAGCTGCGCCCGGCCCTCGCGCCGGGCGAGGATCGCAACGTCGAGGAGGTCCTCGGCGACGCGGTGTGGTCCGGGCTGCGCCCGGCCCTCGCGCCGGGCGAGGATCGCAACCAGGCGCGGCACGGCCTGGTGGTCGACGGGGTGATCGGCTGCGCCCGGCCCTCGCGCCGGGCGAGGATCGCAACGCCCGACGTCGCTGACGGGGTGGCGGTCATGAGGCTGCTGCGCCCGGCCCTCGCGCCGGGCGAGGATCGCAACCCCTGGATCGGCCAACACGACGGCACGAACGCCCCGGTGCTGCGCCCGGCCCTCGCGCCGGGCGAGGATCGCAACCCGGGGAGGACGCAGGGCACGGTGGCGGGCAGGCCGAGCTGCGCCCGGCCCTCGCGCCGGGCGAGGATCGCAACCCATGCGACCGGAATATCCCCGTGCAATTCCATTGGCTGCGCCCGGCCCTCGCGCCGGGCGAGGATCGCAACCTTGATCGGCTCGACGGTCATCGGGCACCCGCCCGGGTGCTGCGCCCGGCCCTCGCGCCGGGCGAGGATCGCAACAGCCGTTGGGTAGGCGGCTCACTGAAGGGAGGGGGCACGGCTGCGCCCGGCCCTCGCGCCGGGCGAGGATCGCAACTCCACCACCGAGAGCCCTTGCGGCAGCCACCCGCCGGAGCTGCGCCCGGCCCTCGCGCCGGGCGAGGATCGCAACTCGCCAATCATGGAGTTGTCGAGCCGAACGCGCAGATGGCTGCGCCCGGCCCTCGCGCCGGGCGAGGATCGCAACCGGCGTGACCTGGGTCGACCGGTGCGGCTTGAACTTGGCTGCGCCCGGCCCTCGCGCCGGGCGAGGATCGCAACACTAGCCCGGGGGTTTCGTCATCCCCCAGAATTGCGTGCTGCGCCCGGCCCTCGCGCCGGGCGAGGATCGCAACTCGGTGCGGCGCTGCTCTCGGACGATGCTCTCGAAGGCTGCGCCCGGCCCTCGCGCCGGGCGAGGATCGCAACACCGCAAAGAGCGGCCAGCAGTGGGTGCTGCGGTCCGGGCTGCGCCCGGCCCTCGCGCCGGGCGAGGATCGCAACATCACCGGCAAGGAGGCGGTGCCGTGGGGTCTCGTGCTGCGCCCGGCCCTCGCGCCGGGCGAGGATCGCAACCTCAGCCTGCGGGGCGTCCGGTGACCCGCCGCCGGACGCTGCGCCCGGCCCTCGCGCCGGGCGAGGATCGCAACGGGCTTGCCATGATGGGCGTACCTCCTGTTGGGGGATGCGCTGCGCCCGGCCCTCGCGCCGGGCGAGGATCGCAACGTCGTAGTAGCGCATCATGACGTCTCGTAGCGCGTAGTGCTGCGCCCGGCCCTCGCGCCGGGCGAGGATCGCAACTTCCAGCGGACCGCGCCATTTCTCAGCCGCGCCCGGTGGCTGCGCCCGGCCCTCGCGCCGGGCGAGGATCGCAACGCACCCGTCACGGTCCGCACGCCGGAGGAGACACCGGAGCTGCGCCCGGCCCTCGCGCCGGGCGAGGATCGCAACTCCGCCTCCACGGTCGCGCCGGTCGCCAGCACGAGCCGCTGCGCCCGGCCCTCGCGCCGGGCGAGGATCGCAACGGAAAGTGCAGGGTGCCGAAGACTCGCGTGATGTCCCAGCTGCGCCCGGCCCTCGCGCCGGGCGAGGATCGCAACCCCGGGCGAGCTGGTTGGCGTTGTTCAGCGGGCCGTACAGCAGCTGCGCCCGGCCCTCGCGCCGGGCGAGGATCGCAACATCATGCCGAGCAGTATTGCAGTAGTGCAGTCATGCCGCTGCGCCCGGCCCTCGCGCCGGGCGAGGATCGCAACACCAAGCGTCCGGCCCTCCAGCTCGACGGCCTGGCGGTGGCTGCGCCCGGCCCTCGCGCCGGGCGAGGATCGCAACTTCCAGGAAGGCGGCAACCATTTCGTCTGCGGCGGCGGCTGCGCCCGGCCCTCGCGCCGGGCGAGGATCGCAACCCGAGCGTGCCCTTGAGTACGTCTACCGGCTGCCGGGCTGCGCCCGGCCCTCGCGCCGGGCGAGGATCGCAACGGCGATAGCGATAGCGATAGCGTGGGAGAGGGGGCGGAGCTGCGCCCGGCCCTCGCGCCGGGCGAGGATCGCAACTATATCGACCGGGAGGGGCCGGCGAACGAGGGTTCGGCTGCTGCGCCCGGCCCTCGCGCCGGGCGAGGATCGCAACCGGGTCAGGCGGGCTGGGTGGTGGCGGGCTGGGTGCGTCGGCTGCGCCCGGCCCTCGCGCCGGGCGAGGATCGCAACGGCTAGTCCTGCCTCGATCTGGCGGGCCACCTCGGCGGGCTGCGCCCGGCCCTCGCGCCGGGCGAGGATCGCAACTGGGGCTACTGGAAGCTGGAGCGCGTAGCCATCCCGGTAGCTGCGCCCGGCCCTTGCGCCGGGCGAGGATCGCAAC
>NZ_QKKX01000061.1 GCF_003434305.1 Micromonospora sp. MW-13 | reverse complement strand
TAACGGGCACCACATATTCGGCGGCTTGCGCCGCCTCGTCCGTGGTTTCCGGCAGGCCGGCCGCCGCGGTGACCCGCGAGCTTGCCCGGTTCCCTACCGGCGGTGAACCATACCCGGTCGGTCTCGCCTCGCCAAATCCACCCTGCGGCAGATCCGGGGCCCCGCCCGGCCCGGGCTCCGAGGAGTACCACCCTCGCCGCCCGGAACTCATTTCCGCGCTCCGGCCTTCCGGACTTTCGCCCGCTTCGTCCGTTCCGCGCTGACAGAGAGAAAGTTACGCCCCCGGCGGATTGATCGTCAAATCCGCCGGGGGCGTCCCGCGTCACACTCTCGACGTACCCGCCCGGTCACGCAGCTCCACCCCGGCGAAGGACTTCTTGCCACGGCGCAGGACCAGGTACCGGCCGTGCAGCAGTTCCTCGGCCGCCACCGTCGCGTCGACCTCGGTGATCCGGGTGTTGTTGACGTACGCGCCGCCCTCGGAGATCACCCGCCGGGCCTCCTTCATGCTCGGCACCAGGCCCGACTCCTTGAGCAGGCCGGCCACGTCGGGCAGCTCGGTGAGGTGGACGAGCCCGGCCTCGGCCAGCGCCGCCCGCAGCGTCTCGGGGGTCAGCTCGTCCAGCGACCCCCGGCCGAACAGCGCCTGGCTGGCGGCGACCGCCTGGGCCATCTCCCGCTCGCCGTGCACCAGGGTGGTCAGCTCCTCGGCGAGGGCCCGCTGGGCGAGCCGGGCCGCCGGGCGCTCCGCCGTCTCCTTCTCCAGCTGCTCGATCTCCTCGCGGGGGCGGAAGCTGAAGTAGCGCAGGTAGCGGACCACGTCCCGGTCGTCGGCGTTGAGCCAGAACTGGTAGAACGCGTACGGGCTGGTCAGCTCCGGGTCGAGCCAGACGGCCCCGCCCTCGGTCTTGCCGAACTTCGTACCGTCGGCCTTGGTCACCAGCGGGGTGACGAAGGCCTGCACCGGCCCCGCCCCCCGGCGCCGGACGTAGTCCACGCCTGCCGTGATGTTGCCCCACTGGTCGGAGCCGCCGAACTGGAGCTGGCAGCCGTGCCGACGGTGCAGCTCGTAGAAGTCGTTGGCCTGGAGTAGCTGGTAGCTGAACTCGGTGAAGCTGATGCCGCTGTCCAGCCGGGCCTTCACCACCTCCCGGGCCAGCATCTTGTTCACCGGGAAGTGCTTGCCGACGTCGCGGAGGAACTCGACCACCGACATCTCGCCGGTCCAGTCCAGGTTGTTGACCAGTCGCGCCGCGTTGTCCCCGGTGTACGCGACGAAGGGCGAGAGCTGGTCGCGGATGCGGCCCACCCAGCCGGCGACCACCTCGGGCGGGTTCAGCGCCCGCTCGGCGCTCTCCTTCGGGTCGCCGATCTGGCCGGTGGCCCCGCCGACGAGCAGCAGCGGGCGGTGCCCCGCGAGCTGGAGCCGGCGGGCCGTGGCGACCTGCATGAGGTGGCCGACGTGCAGGCTGGCCGCCGTCGGGTCGAAGCCCACATAGAAGGTGGCCGCCCCGCCGTCGAGCAGCGCGCGCAGCTCGTCGGGGCCGGTCGAGTCCTGGATGAGGCCTCGCCACCGCAGGTCTTCGGTGAGGGTGTCCCGCCCGGGCGGCGGGAGGCTGCTGTCGGTCACGGTCACCGATTCTCCCCCATCCCCCGGGCGGGGCCGTACCGGGTTTGCCCCTGATCACGGTTGGCTAGGCTGGCCCCTTCCGTGCGCGAGGAGGACCGTCGTGGAGATGCCGGACCTGACCGGGGGCTTCGTGGCCCTGCTCGGCCTGGAGTTCGACGAGGTGAGCGGGGACCGGGTGGTGATCCGGTGGCGGGTCCGTCCCGAGCTGCACCAGCCGTACGGCATCCAGCACGGCGGGGTGTACTGCGCGGTGGTGGAGACGGCGGCGAGCGTCGGCGGCTCGCTGTGGCTGGGCGGGCGGGGCCGGGTGGTCGGGGTGTCGAACCAGACGGACTTCCTCCGGGCGGTGCGCGACGGCGAGCTGACGGCCGTCGGCACCCCGGTGCACCGGGGCCGCAGCCAGCAGCTCTGGCAGGTGGAGATCTCCGACGACGCCGGGCGGCTGGTCTCCCGGGGGCAGGTCCGGTTGCAGAACCTGACCGCGGACTGAGCAACCCGCCGGATGCCCGTTTCGGGGCATGAGTGGCCGTACGCCCGGTTATCGTCGCGGCGATGGCATCCGCTGACCGACCCCCGAGGTGAGGAAGCTCCTCGCCGCCACGCTCGGCGTCCTCTCGGCCGTCGGCGGCTTCGTCGACGTGGGCGACCTGGTGGCGGCGAGCCAGGCGGGGGCACGCTTCGGCATGGCGCACGCCTGGGTGCTGCTGCTCGGGGTGGTCGGCATCTGCGCGTACGCGGAGATGGCCGGACGGATCGCGGCGGTCAGCGGGCGGGCGGTGTTCGACCTGGTCCGGGAGCGGCTGGGACCGCGGGTGGCGCTGGTCAACCTGGTGGCCTCCTACCTGGTGACCGTGCTGACCCTCGCCGCCGAGCTGGGCGGCGTGGCGCTGGCCCTGCAACTGGCCTCCGGGCTGAGCTACCTGATCTGGGTGCCGGTCGCCGCCCTGGCGGTCTGGCTGGTGCTGTGGCGGATGCGGTTCCGGCTGATGGAGCGGGTGTTCGGGCTGGCCGGGCTGGCCCTGGTGGTGTTCGCGGTGGCGCTGTTCTGGCTGCCCACCGACTGGGCGGCGCTCGGCCGGGGTGCGCTGCACGGCGGGGCGGCGGGACAGGGCTGGGGGGCGTACTGGTTCGTGGCGGTGGCGCTGTTCGCCTCGACGGTCAGCCCGTACGAGGTGTTCTTCTTCTCCTCCGGCGGGGTGGAGGAGCGGTGGAGCGGCGCGGACCTGGCCGACGCTCGGTTCAGCGTGCTGATCGGCTTCCCGGTCGGCGGGTTCCTCGCCCTGTCGCTGATCGCCACGGCGGCGGTCGTGTTCCATCCGACCGGGACGTCGCTGGGCTCCCTCGACCAGGTGGCGCACCCGGTGGTGCTGGCGTTCGGGGGCGCGGGGCTGGCGGTGGCGGCGCTGGCGTTCTTCGCGGTGACCTTCGGCGCCGCGCTGGAGACCGGGCTGGGCGCGGCGTACGCGGCGGCGCAGTACTTCGGCTGGCAGTGGGGCAAGCGGGTGAGCCCCCGGGAGGCCGCCCGGTTCCACAGCGTGCTGCTGGTCAGCATCCTGCTCGGGGTGCTGGTGCTGCTGACCACGATCGACCCGGTGGCGCTGACCGAGTACATGCTGATCATCAGCGCGGTGGCGCTGCCGCTGACGTACCTGCCGATCCTGATCGTGGCGAACGACCGGACGTACCTGGGCGACCGGGTGAACGGCCCGCTGCTGAACCTGTTGGGGGCCGTGTTCCTGCTGGTCATCATCGCCGCGTCGGTGGCGGCGATCCCGCTGGCGGTGGCGACGGGGATGGGCCGGTGAGGATGCAGCTCGGCCGGCAGCTGCTCGACCGGCAGATCGTCGACCGGGACGGGCGACTGGTCGGCAAGGTCGACGACGTGGAGTTCGGGATCGACACCGACGGGGTGCCGTACGTGCGGGCCGTGCTGTCCGGGCAGGTCGCGCTCGGGCAACGGATGGGCGGGCGGATCGGGCGGTTCCTCGTCGCGGTGGCGGACTGGTTCGTCGACAGCTCGCCGGCGGCGCCGATGCGCATCCCGTACCCGCTGGTGGAGCGGGTGGACAGCGCGGTGCGGCTGCGGGTCCGCCTCGACGAGCTGCCCGGCTCACCGGTGGAGGACTGGCTGCGCCGGCACCTGATCGACCGGATCCCGGGGTCGGACCGTGCGGGCGGGTGAACTGCTCGGCCGGACCGCGTACGACCTGCACGGGCGGCGGTTGGGCCGGGTGGTGGACGTGGTGGTGCGCGACGCGGGCCCGGGCGGGCGGCTACGGCTGACCGACCTGATCGTGGCGCGGCACTGGTACAGCCGGATGAGCGGACGACTGATCGGGCCGGAGCGGCACCCGTCGGGGCCGTGGCTGATCCGCCTGGTGGCCCGGCAGCTCAGCCGTGGCAGCCAACAGGTGCCGGCCGACCTGGTCCGGTTGGTCCCTCCGGTGCCCGGCTTCCCGTTCGGGGAGCCGGCGGATGAGCGATGAACCTGCGCCGACCTGCCCGGGGCCGGTCGCGGACGTCGACCGGCGGACCGGCCGCGGCGGCCACGACCAGCGGGTCGACCGCCGGCGCCGCGTCGGCGGGGTGAGCGCGGGTTGCGACCGGCGGTCAGCCGCGCGCCGGGTCGAGGGCGGGTTCGGCGTCGGCGTCGGCGCTCCCGGTGCTCTCGGCGCTCCCGGTGCTCTCGTCGGCGTCCGGCCCGGCGGGGGCAGCGGCCCGACGCAGCCGTACGGCGGTGATGGCCCGGTGGTCGATGTCGGCGACCTCCAGCTGCCAGCCGTCGATGGTGACGTCCTCGCCGGGGACGGTGGGGATGTGCCCGAGCAGGGTGAGCAGCAGCCCGGCGACCGTGGTGTAGTCGCCGGCGGGCCGGCCGGGCAGCTCCGCGCCGATGTCGGGCAGGTCGTGCACGGGGAAGGTGCCGGGCAGCAGCAGCGCGCCGTCGGCCTCGGTGCGCACGCCGTGCACGTCCCGGTCGGTCTCGTCGTAGATCTCGCCGACGATCTCCTCCAGGATGTCCTCCAGGGTGACGATCCCGTCGACCGCGCCGCGCTCGTCGACGACCAGGGCGATGTGCTGCCGTTCGGCCTTGAACTGGCGCAGCGCGTCGACCACGGGCAGCGAGTCGGGCAGCAGCATCGCCGGGCGGGCGCACTCGTCGACCGGCCGGTCGACCGGCACCCCGACCAGGTCGCGCAGGTGGATGACGCCGACCGCGTCGTCGAGGCCGCCGTGGCGCACCACCGGCGCGCGGGAGTGCCCGGTGGCGGCCAGCACCAGCCGGGCAGCCTCCGCGGTGGTCCCGCTGTCGAGCGTGAAGACCTGTAACCGGGGTACGAGGACCGCGCGCAGCCGCCGGTCGGCGATCTCCACCGCGCCGGCGATGATGGTCCGCTGTTCCTTGGTGAAGCCGTGGTTGCCGGCGACGATGTCGCGCAGCTCGTCGGGGCCGATCTCCTCCGGCTCGTGCTTCGGGTTGAACCCGACGAGGCGGACGACCAGGTCGCTGGTGGCGCCGAGCGCCCAGACGGCCGGCCGGGTGAGGGTCGCCAGCAGGTCCAGCGGGCGGGCCACCAGCAGCGCCCAGCGCTCGGCGGCCTGCATGGCGATCCGCTTGGGAGCAAGTTCGCCGAAGACCAGGGTGACGAAGGTCAGGGCCAGGGTGACCGCCACGATGGCCACCGTCTCGGCGGCGCCGCCGAACACCCCGAGCAGCGGCACCAGGGGCCGGGCCAGGGAGACGGCCGCGGCGGCGGAGGCGAGGAAGCCGGCCAGGGTGATGCCGATCTGGATGGTGGCCAGGAAGCGGTTCGGGTCCTTGGCGAGGCGGGCCAGCACCCGGCCGGCCCGGCTGGTCCGCTCCAGCCGCTGGACCTGGCTGTCCCGCAGCGAGACCAGCGCCATCTCGCTGCCCGCGAAGATCGCGTTGAGGACGACCAGGACTCCGACCAGGGCCAGTTGGCTCCAGTAGCTCTGCACGCCCGGTTCTCTCCCTCACGAGGACGACCCCGGTCGGGTACGACCGGCGGCACCGCCCGGCGGCCCCGGTCGGTGCAGGGCTGTCTGTGCCCAGTGCCCGGGTCCGCGAATCCTGATCCGGTCGACCGGCTGGTCAGGACTCGCCGACCGGCGGCTCAGACCCGGTCGGCGACGGGCGGGGCGGGCAGGTCGAGCACGTACGAGCCGCCCACGGGGCGGAAGCCGAGCCGGTGGTAGTAGGGGGCGACCATGCCGGGCGGGCTGACCACCCGACGGAACCCCCGGTCCGTGAAGAGGCTGCTGCGCCGGTAGACGAACTCCCCGGGGGTGAAGTCGCGGAACCGCTGGGTGACGTAGTCCAGGTCGACCTGGGCGACGTCGTCGCCCTCGGCGTGCGACAGCACCACCCCGACCACCTCGTCGGCCCGGACCACCAGGAACGCCGAGCGCCGGGCGGTGTGCCCGCCCCAGCGGAAGCCGGGGTTGAACCGGGCGATGTCGGTGGCGTGCACCCGTAGGGTGTGTGCCAGGAACTGGTCGTCGACCCCCACCTCCACCACCTGGTACGTCTGCTCGTCGTGCCGGGTGGTGAGCATCTTCCGCAGGTACCACACGTTGATCACGGCGAGCACCACGTTGAGCCCGACCATCGGCCACACGGCGAGGGCCGCGTTGTAGCCGATCAGCACGAGGCAGCCGACGAGGTTGAGCGCACGCAGCCGCAGGACGCGCGCCTGCAGCAGCGACCAGACCAGCAGCGCCGAGCCGATCCAGCCGATCAAGTCCAGCCAGTTCACCCCGCGAGACTAGTGGTAACCGGCCCGGCTCGCCCGCCGGGCCGCCGCCCGGTGCCGCGTCCGGGTCAGCCGGCGAGTTCCAGGACCCATTCGTCGACCTCGGTGCCGCGGCCGTTGGCGTACCCCCGGTCCTCGCCGCGGACGACGAAGCCGCACCTGCGCAGCACGGCGAGGGAGGCGGCGTTGTCCTTGGCGGCACGGGCGTGCACCGGCCGCTGCGGCAGCTCGGCCAGCAGCGCGGCGAGCGCCCGGGTGGCGTACCCGCGGCCCCAGCGGGCCCGGTCGATCCAGTAGCTGACCTCGGTCTGTTCCCCGACGGGGAAGGCGGCCACGTGGCCCACGACGACGCCGTCGACGGTGACGGTGCGGGTGACGATGGCCGGGTCGGCGCGGATGCGCCGCCAGTGCGCGTCGAACGCCGCCCGGTCGGCCGGATCGGCCGGGCCGAAGGCGGCCACCCAGTTGGCCTCCGGGTCCTGCTCGAAGGCGAAGAAGTGGGACAGGTCCTCATCGCGCACCAGGCGCAGTCGCAGCTCCTCGGCGCTCACCGCAGCAGGCTACCCCTCCCCCTGGGAGGGTGGGAGGGAGGAGGAGGGTGGGGGTGGGGTGGGCGTGGCAGGATCTGGGGATGAGTAGCTACCGGTTGGTCCGACGTGGCCGGTCCAGGGTTGCCGGGGTCCGGCTCACCGGTGCGACCGCCACCGGTGCGACCGCCACCGGCGCGGCGGCGACCGGGGGGCTGGCGATCGGGGCGCGAGCGGTGGGGGCGGCGGCCACCGGGGCGTTGGCCGTCTCGGCGCTGACCGGCGGGATGGTCGCGGTGGCCGTCCTCGCCATCGGCCGGCTGGCGATCCGCCGGGCCGTGATCCGGGACCTGCGCATCGGGCGGCTGGAGGTCGACGAGCTGATCGTCCACCGGCGCATCGACGCCCCGGGCAGTGCGTCCGGGCGGGAGTCCACCGGCGACGGGTGACGGGCAGCCGACGGTGGTGGCCAGGCGCGCATCGGGCCGTCACCAGTGGTCCATGTCGCCGGGCCGGTGGCGGTGCGTGGAAGGACATGCGGTCTCGTGCCGGGCGAGGTGCTGTTCCCCACCCTGCTGGCCGTGCTGGCGACCGGCTCCCCGGCACTGGGCGCCGGGGCGCGCCACCGGCGTCCGGGCCTCGGCAGAGCAGGTCGAGTGGGCGCGCCGGGGCCGGTCAGCCCGCCGGGGGCAGGGCCGTCGGGTAGCCGTACAGGTCCAGCAGGCGAACCCGGGCCGCCTGGAGACGGTCCACCACCACGCTCATGAACCGGGTGGTGAGCTGCCGGCCGAAGGCGTCGTCGGACTCCATCAGCCGGCGCACCCCGGCCGCGGAGAACTCCACGGCGGTGCTGCGCCGCACCGCGACCGCCCCGAACTGCCACCGGTACGGCGGGAACAGCCAGGACCAGCCGAGCACCCCGCCCGGGCCGATGGTCTCGATCCCCACGTCGCCGCGCCCGGGCACCGGGAAGTCCAGGGCCACCTCCCCGCTCCGGACCAGCCAGAACCGCTCGGCGGGCTGACCGGCCCGGAAGAGGCGGTGGCCGGGGTGCCAGGCGACGGGGCGGGCGTACCCGGTCAGCCGGGTCGGCCAGGGCTCCGGCACGCCGGCCAGGAACGGGTGGGTGCGGAGCATGTCGAGCGGGGTCATGGTGCCTCCTCCTCGCCTCGGCGGGTGCGGGTCCGTCGGGTCTGGGCCGTCGGGTCTGGGCGCGTCAGCCGGCGGGCAGCGGGTTCGGCGGACCCCGCCTGCCCCATTCGACCCCTCGGTGGGTCGCTGGCGGCAGGGCCGTTGGTCCCGGTCCGGGCGGGCGCTACGCCCCTGCCACCGCCGGGGCGTCCGCGACACGGTGGAGTGGGACGGCGTGCCGGGCGGCGTGTCCGGGCAAATCCCGGTGATCGGGGGCGAGCCCGCCGACAATGACCTCTGACCGAGCCAGGGAGAGCTGATGAACCGACCTGTCGTGGTGGGCGTGGACGGATCGCCGTCGAGCCTGGTCGCCGCCGAGTACGCGGCGCAGGAGGCCGCGGGGCGGTCCCGACCGCTGCTGCTGGTGCACGGCTACCTGCACCCGCTCGGCTACGGCGTGCCGGTCAATCCGTACGACCTGGGGGTGCCCGCGCCGACCGACGAGTCCCGGCGGATGCTCGACCGGGCGGCGGCCGAGCTGCGCGGACGCTGGCCCGACGTCGACGTCGAGGTGCGCCAGGTGGCCGGCGGTCCGGCGGTGAGCCTGGTCGAGGAGTCCCGCCGGGCGGAGCTGGTGGTGGTCGGCAGCCGTGGCCTGGGCGGCTTCGCCGGCCTGCTGCTCGGCTCCGTCAGCGCCCAGGTGGCCGGGCACGCGCGCTGCCCGGTGCTCGTGGTCCGCCCCGAGGAGCAGCCCATTCCGGTCGGCGGCCCGGTGGTCGTCGGGGTGGACGGGTCGGAGCCGGGGCGGCTCGCGGTGGCGCTCGCCGCCGACGAGGCGGCCCGCCGGGGCACCGGCCTGACGCTGGCGCACGTCGCCCCGACCGGCGCCGACCGGCCGGTGCCCGACGAGGTCGTGGAGGCGGGGGCCGCGGCCGGGGCCGAGTCGGCGGACCTGCTCGCCGGGGCCGCCGCCGAGGTGGCGGCGGCGCACCCCGGGCTGGCCGTCGAGCGGCGGCCGCTGCGGGCGGACCGGCCCGCGCGGGCGCTGATCGAGGCGAGCGGGGGCGCGACCCTGGTGGCGGTCGGCTCCCGCGGGCGCGGTGGCTTCGCCGGGCTGCTGCTCGGCTCGGTCAGCCAGGCGCTGGTGCAGCACGCGCACTGCCCGGTGCTGGTCGCCCACCCGCGCCCGGCCGGCGAGGACTGAGCCGCTCGGGCGGTACCGGACCGGCCCGCGCCGACCCACCGGCCCCGCCCCGTCCACCGCCCGGCCGGCACCAGCCAAGACCGGGTACGGCGTCCGCCGGGCGGGGCGGCCGTCTGCGAGCCCTGCCGCCCGCCGTGGCGGGCCGGTCAGGCCGGGTCGCCGCCGGCGAGCAGCTGGTCGAAGCTGGTGGTGAGGGCGAACGGGTCGGGCGGGGCGGCGGTGGGCCGCCGGCGCACCTGGTCGGCCAGCTCCCCGCCCGCGCGGACGACGCGGGCACGCAGGGCGCCCTCGGCGGTCCCGCCGGACCAGTCCTCCGGCGCGGCGAAGACCGCCGTGGGCACGACCACCGCCCGCAGGTACGCGAACATCGGCCGGAGTGCGTGCTCCAGGGCCAGGGAGTGCCGGGCCGTGCCGCCGGTGGCGGCGATCAGCACCGGCCGGTCCACCAGCGAGCCGGCGTCGAGCACGTCGAAGAACGACTTGAACAGCCCGGTGTACGACCCGTTGAAGATCGGCGTGACCGCGACGATGCCGTCGGCCCCGGCGACGGCGTCCAGGGCCTGCCGCAGCGCCGGTGGCGGGAAGCCGGTGAGCAGGTTGTTCACGACGTCGTGGGCGTGGTCGCGCAGGTCGATCGGGCGCAGCTCGACCTCGCCGCCCGCCCGGACCAGCTCGTCGCGGGTGGCCGCGGCGAGCTGGTCGGCGAGCAGCCGGGTGGACGAGGGCTGGGAGAGCCCGGCGGACACCACGGCCAGGGTGCGGCGGCTCATCGGCCGGCCTCCGTCCCCGCACCGGCGGCGGTGGACCCGGCGGCCGGTCCGGCGACGGCTCGGGCGGCGACGAGCGAGGCGTGGGTGGGCGCCTCGGGCACGTGCGCGGGACGCAGCGAGTCGAACTCCTTGCGCAGCACCGGGACCACCTCCTCGCCGAGGATGTCGAGCTGCTCCAGCACGGTCTTCAGCGGCAGGCCGGCGTGGTCGACCAGGAAGAGCTGGCGCTGGTAGTCGCCGACGTAGTCGCGGAAGCCGAGGGTCCGGTCGATGACCTGCTGCGGGCTGCCCACGGTCAGCGGGGTCTGCGTCGTGAACTCCTCCAGCGACGGCCCGTGGCCGTAGACGGGGGCGTTGTCGAAGTACGGACGGAACTCCCGGACCGCGTCCTGCGAGTTGCGCCGCATGAACACCTGGCCGCCGAGGCCGACGATCGCCTGGTCGGGCGAGCCGTGACCATAGTGGGCGAAGCGCTCCCGGTACAGGCCGACCATCCGCTGGGTGTGCTCCTTCGGCCAGAAGATGTGGTTGGCGAAGAACCCGTCGCCGTAGTAGGCGGCCTGCTCGGCGATCTCCGGGCTGCGGATCGAGCCGTGCCAGACGAACGGCGGCACCCCGTCCAGCGGGCGCGGGGTCGAGGTGAACGACTGCAACGGGGTACGGAACCGGCCGGACCAGTCGACCACGTCCTCCCGCCACAACCGGCGCAGCAGTTCGTAGTTCTCGATGGTCAGCGGGATGCCGTTGCGGATGTCCTGGCCGAACCACGGGTAGACCGGGCCGGTGTTGCCCCGGCCGAGCATCAGGTCGACCCGGCCGTCGGCGAGGTGCTGGAGCATCGCGTAGTCCTCGGCGATCTTCACCGGGTCGTTGGTGGTGATCAGCGTGGTCGCGGTGGAGAGCAGCAGCCGCTCGGTGCGGGCCGCGATCCAGCCCAGCATGGTGGTGGGCGACGACGGCACGAACGGCGGGTTGTGGTGCTCGCCGGTGGCGAAGACGTCGAGCCCGACCTCCTCGGCCTTGCGGGCGATGGTCACCATCGCCTTGATCCGCTCGTGCTCCGACGGTTCCCGCCCGTTGGTCGGGTCGACGGTGACGTCGCCGACGGTGAAGATCCCGAACTGCATGACCGCTCCTCGGCTGGCTACCGGGGCCGTTCCCGGCCCCCGGACGTAGCGCACAACATGATTGACTAGTCAACTATTCCGGGGAGTCGGGGCCCGCGAGGGCCCGGGGGCAGGCCGGGAGCCACGTTCAGCGGCGGGTGCGCGGCACGTGCCGGCGATACTCGCTCACCGTCGGGTCGCCGGCGATCCAGAACCGCCACGGCACGTCGTGCGCGCCGGTCACCCCGACGCGGGGGCCGGCCGCGATCGCGGCGCCGGGCACCGGCACGGCGGCCGGGCGCAACCGGGCCGGGCCGTCGTCGAGCAGGTGGCACCCGTACACCGTCTTGTCGATGCCGAGGGCGGCGCAGAGCCGGGCCGGCCCGCGGGCCAGATCCACGTCCCGGCGTACGGCGGTGCGCCGGGCCCGGGCCGCCTCGACGCCCTCGACCACCTCGCCGGCACGCAGCAGCACCGCCGACGCCTCCCCGTCCGGCCCGGTCACCACGTTCACGCACCAGTGCATGCCGTAGGTGAAGTAGACGTAGGCATGCCCGGCCGGGCCGAACATCACGGCGTTGCGCGGGGTACGGCCCCGGTGCGCGTGCGAGGCCGGATCACCGGCCGTGCCGGCGTACGCCTCGACCTCGGTGATCCGGACGGTGACCCCGCCGGCCAACAGCCGGCAGCCGAGCAGGCCCCGGGCGGCCGGCACAACCGGCCCGGCCAGCAGCCCGGCCAGCGCGGCGAGGTCTGCGTCGCGCGCCGGCGCGTCGGAGGGCGGCACCATGGCCCGAGCCTAGCCGGGGGCGGTCCGGTGCGCCGGGCGGCTCAGCCGAGCGGCTGCTGGAGGCTGACCAGGTTGCCGCAGGTGTCGTCGAGGACCGCCGAGAGGACCGGCCCGGTCGGGGCCGGCGGGGCGGTGAACGTGACGCCGAGGCCGGTGAGCCGCTACTGGGGGCGGCTGGAATGGTGCCAATTCTTATTGCCGTCCTAATCCTGGTGCAAGCAAAAAGAATGAACGGGTATGACAAATGGCAGTGTGGGCCACCCCAGGGTCATTGCGTTGTCGCGGGTGCGGCCCCTGGTCGGCCCCGGGACCGTGGCCCGGGGCGGAGCTGTGGGCGGGGCGGTCGATGCCGTGGGGCGATGCCTTTGGAGCTGAGTCGTCCACGCATCACCGCCGGTCGGGCCACCACCGTCGCGTCGGGTCGTCGCTTGCGGTCGCCGAGCGTGGCGAGCGTGGCTGATGTCGTATCCGACTCAGCTCCATAGGCGCCGAGAGGCACACCTGCCGTGGAGCGGCGCCCACGCCAGGACCCCCCAGACCTCCTGATCGAAGCACTCCCGCCCGACTTCGCAATCACCTGGGGCCACCCCCGGCCCACACTGCTGTTGGCTCCGAGCCAGCAGGGCCCACCTCACGCCACCATCCCAACCACGCTCTTTGCGCTGGCTCACCTCGATGAGCACAGCCGTTTGAACACTTCGTTGACAACGATTCGTTTGCGTGCTGGACTCGACGCATGACCGCAGCCGAGCAGGATCTCTTCACCGCGCCCGATCCGGCGCACGCCCGGGCGCACCGCACCTATGCCGCGCTGACCCGGATCGCCGAGCGGCACGCGTCCGACGACGCGCGCCGCCGACGCCACACCAACCCGTACGTGCCGGACCCGTACGAGGCGGTGGCCCTGGTGACCGCGCTGGCCGCCGGCGGGGCCGAGCTGGCCGCCGACGAGGAGCCGGTCGACTCCGCCGACCTGGTGGCCGCGCTCACCCTCGTGCCGCACGTGCGGGCGGAGCTGGACGCGCTGGAGGCCGGGCTGCTCCGGCTCGCCCGCGACCGGGGGTTGACCTGGCAGTCGATCGCCCACGGCCTCGGGCTCGGCTCGGCGCAGGCCGCTCGCCAGCGCTTCGAGCGGCTCACCGGCCGGGTCGACGCTGGGGCCGGGAGCGACGCCCCGGACGACGGTCGGCGGGAAGACAATGGCGCACGGCACGGCGACGGGCGGGGCAGGTGATGGAGCGCGCGGAGCTGCTGGCGTACTGCCTGGCGAAGCCGGGAGCGTGGCTGGACCGGCCCTGGGACGCCGACGAGGTCGTGAAGGTGGGCAGCCGGATCTTCGCCTTCCTCGGCCCGGAGTCGGGCGATCGGGTAGGCGTCAAGTGCGGCCCGACCCGGGAGATCGCCGACGAGTGGCTACACCGGTTCCCCTGCGACGCCGTCACGTCCTCGCACATCGGCAGGTTCGGCTGGAACAGCCTGCGACTGACCGGCGCGATCGACGACGACGAGCTGTACGAGGCGGTGGACACCTCGTACGAGGCCGTGGTGGCGAAGCTGCCGAAGCGGGACCGCCCGGCGGCGGGCTGAGCCGAGATTCGCCCGGCGGCGGGCTGAGCCGCCCGGCGGCGGGGGCGCAGCGGGGGCACGACGACCGACGCGGCGCGCGGAAGGTTCCCGCGCGCCGCGTCGCAGCTACCGCAAGCAACAACCGCGTCAGGACGACGGCGTCGTCAGCGGGGCACGACCACCTCGGCGGCCCACTCCCGCCAGCCGGCGAGCTGGTCGGCGGCGGCGGCGAGCTGGTCGGCGACCGGGCCGGGGCCGGTGGAGCCGGGGGTGGTCCGCGCGGCCAGGGCCGAGGAGACCGAGAGCACGTCGCGCACCGACGGGTCGAGGTGCTCGCTGACCGTCGCCAGGTCGGCGTCGGAGACCTCGTCGAGGGCGCAGTCGCGGACCGCGCAGAGCGCGACCAGCCTGCCGGTGATCTCGTGCGCGTCCCGGAACGGCACGTTGCGGCGGACCAGCCAGTCGGCGACCTCGGTGGCCAGGGAGAAGCCGACGGGGGCGGCGGCCACCAGGCGGTCGACGCGGACGGTCATCGTGGAGATCATCCCGGCGAGGGCCGGCAGCAGCAGCTCCAGGGTGTCGACCGCGTCGAAGGCCGGCTCCTTGTCCTCCTGCATGTCCCGGTCGTACGTCATCGGCAGGCCCTTGAGCATGGTGAGCACGCTCATCAGGCCACCGACGAGCCGGCCGGACTTGCCCCGGGCCAGCTCGGCGATGTCCGCGTTCTTCTTCTGCGGCATGATCGACGAGCCGGTGGCGAAGGCGTCGTCCAGCTCGACCCAGCCGAACTCCTGCGATGTCCAGAGCACCACCTCCTCGCCCAGGCGGGACAGGTGCACCCCGACCATCGCGGTGATGAAGAGGAACTCGGCGACGAAGTCGCGGTCGGCGACGGCGTCCATCGAGTTGGCGAAGGACGTACGGAAGCCCAGCTCCTTGGAGACGGCCACCGGGTCCAACGGCAGGCCGGAGCCGGCGAGCGCGCCCGCGCCGAGCGGGCTGATCGCGGCCCGGTGGTCCCAGTCGCGCATCCGGTCCAGGTCGCGCAGCAGCGGCTGCACGTGGGCCAGCAGCCAGTGGCCGAAGGTGACCGGCTGGGCGTGCTGGAGGTGGGTCATCCCCGGCGCGGCGGTGTCGACGTGCCGCTCGGCCTGCTCGACGAGGGCCTCGGCCAGCTCGACCAGCCGGGCGGCCACGCCCCGGGCGTGGTCGCGCAGGTACAGCCGCAGGTCGGTGGCGACCTGGTCGTTGCGGGACCGGCCGGCGCGCAGCTTGCCGCCGAGGCTGCCGAGCCGCTCCAGCAGCCCGCGCTCCAGGGCGGTGTGCACGTCCTCGTCGTCCACGGTGGGGCGGAACGCCCCGGAGGCGCAGGCGGCCTCCAGGTCGTCGAGGGCGGCGAGGATCCGGCCCAGTTCCTCCGGGTCGAGCAGGCCCGCGCCCGCCAGGACCCGGGCGTGCGCCCGGGACCCGGCGAGGTCGTACGGGGCGAGGCGCCAGTCGAACTGCACGCTGACCGACAGCCGGGCCAGGGCTTCGGAGGGGCCGCCGGCGAACCGGCCGCCCCACAGGCTCGTACGGTTGGTCGCGGCGCTGTTCTCGGTGAGGCTCTTGTCGTCCACGCCGCTCATTGTGGTTCCCACGGTCAGGAGCCGCTCAACCGGGCGTCCCGCGCGGCGGCCATCCTGCTGGGCAGGCCCCACAGCTGCACGAAGCCCTTGGCCAGGGACTGGTCGAAGGTGTCGCCGGTGTCGTAGGTGGCCATGCCGAAGTCGTACAGGCTGGCCTCGGAGCGCCGGCCGGTCACGGTGGCCCGGCCGCCGTGCAGGGTGAGCCGCACCTCGCCGGAGACCTGCTGCTGGGCGTCGTCGATGAAGGCGTCCAGGGCCTGCTTCAGCGGGGAGAACCACAGGCCGTCGTAGACCAGCTCGCCCCAGCGCTGGTCGACGCCCTTCTTGAACCGGGCCAGGTCCCGCTCGACGGTGACCGCCTCCAGCTCCTGGTGGGCGGCGATCAGCGCGATCGCGCCGGGGGCCTCGTACACCTCGCGGCTCTTGATGCCGACGAGCCGGTCCTCGACCATGTCGAGCCGGCCGACGCCCTGCGCGCCGGCGCGCCGGTTCAGCTCCAGGATCGCCTGGTACGGGGTGACGGTCTCGCCGTCGATCGCGACCGGCACGCCGGCGTCGAAGGTGATGACCACCTCGTCGGCGTCGCGGGGCTCGGCCGGGTCCGACGTGTACGAGTACAGGTCCTCGACGGGGGCGTTCCAGATGTCCTCCAGGAAGCCGGTCTCCACGGCCCGGCCCCACAGGTTCTGGTCGATCGAGTACGGCGACTTGGCCGACACGTCGATCGGCAGCCCCTTCTCCTCGGCGAACGCGATCGCCTTGTCCCGGGTCCAGGCGAAGTCCCGGGCCGGGGCGATGATCTTCAGGTCGGGGGCGAGCGCGGCCAGGCCGACCTCGAAGCGGACCTGGTCGTTGCCCTTGCCGGTGCAGCCGTGCGACACGATGGTGCCGCCGTGCTTGCGGGCCGCGGCCACCAGGTGCTTGACGATCAGCGGCCGGGACAGCGCGGAGACCAGCGGGTACCGGTCCATGTAGAGGGCGTTGGCCCGCATCGCCGGCAGGCAGTAGTCGGCGGCGAACTCGTCGCGCGCGTCGACCACCTCCGACTCGACGGCCCCGCAGTCCAGGGCGCGCTGCCGGATGGCGGCGAGGTCCTCGCCGCCCTGCCCGACGTCCACCGCCACCGCGATGATCTCGGCGCCGGTCTGCTCGGCCAGGTACGGAATCGCGACGGAGGTGTCCAACCCTCCGGAGTACGCAAGGATGACCCGCTCGGTCATGGTGTGGCGTTCCCTTCGACGTTCTCTTCCCGGCGGGACCACGCGGCGAGCTTCTCGCCCAACGCGGCACCGCCGACGGCCTCGCGGGCCACGACGAGGATGGTGTCGTCGCCGGCGATGGTGCCGACGACCTCGGGCAGGCCCGCTCGGTCCAACGCGCTGGCCAGGTATTGGGCTGCGCCCGGCGGGGTGCGCAGCACGGCGATGTTGCCGCTGGAGTCGACCTCGTTGAGCAGCTCCCGCAGCAGCCGGACCAGCCGGGCCGGGGCGGCCTCGGCGTCGCGCAGCGGGCGGTGGCCGTCCTCGGGGATGACGTACACGGGGCGCCCGTCACCGCCCCGGGCGGTGACCGCGCCCAGCTCCTTGAGGTCCCGGGACAGGGTGGCCTGGGTCACTCCGACGCCGTCGCCGGCGAGCAGGTCGGCCAGCTCGGTCTGCGAGCGGACCGCCTTGTCGCGGATCAGCTCGACGATCCGGGCGTGCCGGGCGGCGCGGGTCAGCGGGGCGGTCATACCCGGCTCTCCAACAGGAACGCCAGCAGCGCCTTCTGGGCGTGCAGCCGGTTCTCCGC
Source organism: Micromonospora sp. MW-13 (assembly GCF_003434305.1). Lineage (GTDB taxonomy): Bacteria > Actinomycetota > Actinomycetes > Mycobacteriales > Micromonosporaceae > Micromonospora. The sequence goes on along the minus strand of NZ_QKKX01000061.1, from coordinate 111,040 downwards.
CTGGTCGAACACGGCGCTCTGCGGGCCGTCGAGCACCTCGTCGGTGATCTCCTCGCCCCGGTGGGCGGGCAGGCAGTGCAGCACGATCGCGTCCGGCGCGGCGTGGCCGAGCAGTTCCTTGTTGAGCTGGTACGGCAGGAACGGGGTGATCCGGTCCAGCCCGTCGGACTCCTGCCCCATCGAGGTCCAGGTGTCGGTGGCCAGCACGTCGGCGTCCCGCACCGCCGCCACCGCGTCGCGCAGCACCCGCACCGACCCGCCGGTGCCGGCGGCGATCTGCGCCGCCCGGGTGACCACCTCGGGGTCGGGGTCGAACCCGTCCGGCCCGGCGACCCGCACGTGCATCCCGGCGGTCGCCCCGGCCAGCAGGTACGAGTGGGACATGTTGTTCGCCGCGTCCCCGACGTACGCCAGCGTCCGGCCCCGCGTGCCGCCGCACCGCTCGCGGACGGTGAGCAGGTCGGCCAGGAGCTGGCAGGGGTGGAAGCCGTCGGTGAGGGCGTTGACCACCGGCACGCTCGCCCCGGCGGCGACCTCGGCGATCCGGTCGTCGCCGTGGGTGCGCAGCACGATCGCGGCCACGTAGCGGGACAGCACCCGGCCGGCGTCGGCGAGGGTCTCGCCCCGACCGAAGTGGGTGACCTGGGTGTCCACCACGAGCGGGTGGCCACCCAGCTCGGCGATGCCGGCGTCGAACGAGATCCGGGTGCGCAGGCTCTGCTTGTCGAACAGCACCGCCACCGACCGCGGGCCGGCCAGCGGCTTGTGGGCGTACCGCTCGGCCTTCATCCGGGCGGCCAGGTCCAGCACGGCCGACTGCTCGGCGGGCGAGAGATCGTCGTCGCGCAGCAGGTGGCGGGTCATGCGGTGGCCTCCGGGGTGGTGGCGTCGAGGACGGCGGGCAGGGCGGCCAGGAAGGCGTCGACCTGGTCGGTGGTCAGGACCAGCGGCGGGGCGAGCCGGACCACGCCGGGCTGCACCGGGTTGACCAGGAAGCCGGCCTCGCGCAGCGCGGTCGCCACCGGGCCGGACACGTCGGCGGTGAGCACGATCCCGAGCAGCAGGCCCGCGCCGCGCACCTCGGCGACCAGGGGGTGGCCGAGCGCCTCGACCCCCCGGCGCAGCCGCTCGCCGACCCGCTTGACGTGGTCGAGCAACCCTTCACTGGCGATGGTCGACACCACCGCGAGGGCGGCGGCACAGCTCACCGGGTTGCCGCCGAAGGTGGTGCCGTGCGAGCCGGCCTTGAGCAGGTCGGCGGCCGGGCCGAAGGCCAGGCACGCGCCGATCGGCAGGCCGCCGCCGAGGCCCTTGGCGAGGGTGACGACGTCGGGTTCGACGCCCTCGGCCTGGTGGGCGAACCAGTGTCCGGTGCGGCCGACGCCGGTCTGCACCTCGTCGAGCACCAGCAGCGCGCCGTGCCGGGTGGCGATCCGCCGGGCCTCGGCGAGGTAGCCGGCGGGCGGGACGACGACCCCGTTCTCGCCCTGGACCGGCTCCAGGATCACCATGGCGGTCGCGTCGGTCACCGCCCCGGCCAGGGCCGCCGCGTCGCCGTACGGGACGTGGGTGACGTCGCCGGGCAGCGGGCGGAACGGGTCGGCCTTGGCGGGCTGGCCGGTGAGCGCGAGCGCGCCCATGGTCCGGCCGTGGAAGCCGCCGACGGTGGCGACCACGTGCGTGCGGCCGGTGAGCCGGGACAGCTTGAACGCGGCCTCGTTGGCCTCGGCGCCGGAGTTGGCGAGGAAGACCCGGCCGGGCCGGCCCGCGAGGGCCAGCAGCAACTCGGCCAGCGCCACCGGCGGCTCGGCGACGAACAGGTTGGACACGTGCCCGAGGGTGGCGACCTGCCGGGACACGGCGGCCACCACGGCCGGGTGGGCGTGGCCGAGGGCGTTGACCGCGATGCCGCCGAGCAGGTCGACGTACTCCCGGCCGGCCTCGTCGACCACGACCGCGCCGGAACCGGAGACCAGCGCGAGCGGCGGCGTGCCGTAGTTGTCCATCAGCGACTGCCGCCAGCGGTCCACCAGCGTGCTCATGGCGCAACCGTGCCTTCCTTGTTAGCGACTGCGGGGCTCGCAGGCTCACTCCTCGCGCTCACCGAGCCATTCTTGTTCGCGACTGCGGGGCTCGCAGGCTCACTCCTCGCGCTCACGACCATCGTTCCGAATCCTTCCGAGGTGAAGACCTCAAGCAGCGTGGAGTGGGCGACCCGGCCGTCGACGACGTGTGCGGCGGGCACGCCGTGGCACACCGCCCGCAGGCAGGCCTCCATCTTCGGGACCATCCCCGATTCCAGGGACGGCAGCAGCTCCGCCAGGTCGTCGGTGGTGATCTCGCTGACCAGGCTGTCGGTGTCGGGCCAGTTCGCGTAGAGGCCGGGGACGTCGGTGAGGACGACCAGCTTGCGGGCCTGGAGCGCGATCGCGAGCGCGGCGGCGGCGGTGTCGGCGTTCAGGTTGTGCAGCACCCCGTCGGCGTCCGGCGCGACGGTGGAGATCACCGGGATGCGGCCGGCCGCGATCAGGTCCGTCACCGCCGAGGTGTCCACGGACTCGACGTCGCCGACCTGGCCGACGTCCACCGGCTCCCCGTCGACGTACGCGGGGCGGCGCACGGCGGTGAACAGGCCGGCGTCCTCGCCGGAGAGGCCGACGGCGAACGGGCCGTGCGCGTTGATCAGCCCGACCAGTTCCCGGCCGACCTGGCCGACCAGCACCATCCGGACGACGTCCATCGCCTCGGGGGTGGTGACCCGCAGGCCGCCCCTGAACTCGCTGTCGATGCCGAGCCGGCCGAGCATGGCGGAGATCTGCGGCCCGCCGCCGTGCACCACGACCGGCTTGAGGCCGGCGTAGCGCAGGAACACCATGTCGGCGGCGAAGGCCCGCTGGAGTTCGGGGTCGACCATGGCGTTGCCGCCGTACTTGACCACGACGGTGGCGCCGGAGAACCGGGCCAGCCAGGGCAGCGCCTCGATCAGCGTCTCGGCCTTGACCTGGGCCCGGGTGAGGTCCGCGGTGAGGCTCACCGCACCAACCTTCCGATCGCGACTGCGGGACTCCGCTGCGCTGCGTTCCTCGCGCTCACGATGCCAACCTTCCGATCGCGACTGCGGGACTCCGCTGCGCTGCGTTCCTCGCGCTCACGTCGAGTACGCCGAGTTCTCGTGCACGTACGCGTGCGACAGGTCGTTGGTCCACACGGTGGCCGCCGCGTCGCCGGCGTGCAGGTCGATGCGGATGGTCACGTCCCGCCCGGTGAGGTCGACCTTCGAGCGGTCCTCGGCGGCGGCGCCGCAGCGGCACACCCAGACCCCGTTCACGGCGACGTCGACGGCGTCCGGCTCGAACGCGGCGGCGGTGGTGCCGACGGCGGCCAGGATCCGGCCCCAGTTCGGGTCGTTGCCGAACAGCGCCGTCTTCACCAGGTTGTTGCGGGCCACCGACCGGCCCACCTCGACCGCGTCGTCCTCGCTGGCGGCGCCGACCACGTCGATGGCGACCTGCTTGGTGGCGCCCTCGGCGTCGGCGATGAGCTGCTGGGCCAGGTCGTGGCAGGCGGCGGTGACGGCGTCGGTCAGCTCCGCCTGGGTGGGCTCGATGCCGGACGCGCCGCTGGACAGCAGCAGCACGGTGTCGTTGGTGGACATGCAGCCGTCGGAGTCGATCCGGTCGAAGGTGACCCGGCAGGCCGCGCGCAGCGCGGCGTCGAGCGCCTCCGGCCCGGCCACCGCGTCGGTGGTCAGCACGCAGAGCATGGTCGCCATGGCCGGGGCGAGCATTCCGGCGCCCTTGGCCATGCCGCCGACGGTCCAGCCGCTGCCGGCGGCCGCGGTGGTCTTCGGCCGGGTGTCGGTGGTCATGATCGCCTCGGCCGCGGCGCTGCCGCCGTCGCGGGACAGGCCGCGGATCGCCGCCCGTACGCCGGGCAGCAGCTTCGGCATCGGCAGCCGCTCGCCGATCAGGCCGGTGGAGCAGACCGCGACGTCGGCGGAGCCGAGCCGCAGCCGGGGGCTGGCGGCGGTCAGCGCGGCGGCGGTGTGCTCAGCGGTGGCGTGGGTGTCCTGGAAGCCGGCCGGGCCGGTGCAGGCGTTCGCGCCACCGGAGTTCAGCACCACGGCGCGGGCCACGCCGCCACGGACCACCTGCTGGGTCCACAGCACCGGCGCGGCCTTGACCCGGTTGGCGGTGAAGACGCCGGCGACTCCGGCGTCCGGGCCGTCGTTGACGACCAGGGCGACGTCGCTGGCGCCGCTGGTCTTGAGCCCGGCGGCGACCCCGGCGGCCCGGAATCCCTTCGGTGTGGTGACAGTCATGGTGCGACCCCCCAGACGGACAGGCCGGTGGTCTCGGGCAGGCCGAGCATCAGGTTGGCGCACTGCACGGCCTGGCCGGCCGCCCCCTTGCCGAGGTTGTCGATGGCGCTGACCACGATCACCCGGCCGGAGTCGACGTCCACGCCCGCCTGGAGGTGGCAGGAGTTCGAGCCGAGGGTGGCGGCGGTGTGCGGCCAGGCCCCCTCGGGCAGCAGGTGCACGAACGGGGCGTCCGCGTACGCCTGCGCGAGCACCGCCCGGGGGTCGGCGTCGCCGGTCGGCACGGCGGTGACCGTGGCGAGGATGCCGCGCGGCATCGGCGCGAGGACCGGGGTGAGGGAGAGGCTGGTCGCTCCGGTGGCCTGCTTGATCTCCGGCACGTGCTGGTGGGCCCCGACCTTGTACGGCGACAGGTCGCCCATCACCTCGCTGCCGAGCAGGTTGGTCTTGGCGGCCCGGCCCGCGCCGGAGGTGCCGGAGGCGGCGACCACCACGACGTCGGCGGGATCGACCGCGCCGGCCGCTACCAGCGGGGCGAGCGCGAGCGTGGTGGCCACCGCGTAGCAGCCGGTGTTGGCGACCCGGGTCGCGGCGGCGATCTCCGGGCGCTGGCCGGGCAGTTCGGGCAGGCCGTAGGTCCAGGTCCCGGCGTGCTCGCCGCCGTAGTACCGCGTCCAGGCGGCGGCGTCGCGCAGCCGGTGGTCGGCGCCCAGGTCGACCACCCGGACCGGCTCCGGCAGGGCGGCGGCCAGGGCCGCCGACTCGCCGTGCGGCAGGGCCAGGAAGACCAGGTCCGCGTCGGCCAGGGTCGCCGGCTCGGTCGCCGCGAACACCAGGTCCAGCCCGACGAGCTGCGGGTGTACGGCGGTGACCGGCGCGCCGGCCTGGCGGTGCGCGGTGGCCGCGACCAGGTCGAGCTCGGGGTGACCGGCGACCAGGCGCAGCAGCTCGCCCCCGGCGTAGCCGCTCGCCCCCGCGACCGCAACTCGGATACCCATTCCCACCTCCGCATGACTATGCAGAGAAGGCTACCTGGTCAGGCTGACACGCTGCAAGGTCATACGCTCCATCGCATGAGCATGTCGGGGTGACGATCGCCACCCCGACCGCTACAGTCACGATTCGGGCGAGCGACGCCGGCACGGCGGCGCGTCACGGCGCCCACGCCAGGATGTCGCACTACCTGGCCGGCGAGGGCATCGTCGACCAGGTAGACACGTAGGCCGGCTTCGTTACAACCCGGTCGCCCGCTGGGAGCACTGCAGGCACACCCAGGGGTCCCTCCCGGAGCGGATCCGCAGGAAGGGGCCCTGGATCAGCTGACCCGCTCAACAAACCCGTGCTGCCGTTCGTACGAGCGCAGCGCCGCGTCCCACGCCTGGGTGTACTCCGACGGGCCCAAGCCGAGGTCGTTGTGCCCCCGTACCGCCTCCCGCAACAACGTCACCAACTCCGGCACCGTCCCCCGGCGCTCCTCGACGTAGCGGCGGAAGACCTCGGCGAACTGCTCTCCCGTCAGCCGCGCCGCGTGCGCGGTGACCGGGTCGTCCTCCAGGGCCTGCAACACCGCGCACCACCGGCGGGTCAGGTCGTCGGCCTGGCGGGCCCGGATCTTCTGCAGTTCGTGGTCGCACTCCAGCTTGATCCGCTCCTCCCAGTACGGCCGAAGCCGTTCCCGGACCCGCTCGTCGGGGCTGACCCGCACCTGCACGCCAAAGTGGGGCAGGCTCTCGTCGCGGGGCCAGCGCTGGCCCACCAGCCGGTTGTTCAGCGCCCGCTCCAGTTCGTGCGAGCGGTGCGGCTCATGCTCACGCGCCAGGTCGACGGCCCGCTCCCGAACGATCCCGCCAGCCCAGCCCAGATAGCGTTCGGCACGGAAGCGCAGCTCCTCGAAGGTCATGTGCTGCGCTCTCCACAGGTAGACGACGTGCAGGCGGAAGTCGAAGGCGTCCCCCTTCGCTGGCACCAGGATCGGCTGCGGCACGTCCTGGCGGAACGACACGGTCGGCGGCGTCAGCGGTGGCGGGGAGGCCACGAGGGCCGGTTCTACGGGCGGGAAGAGGGTGTGCCACCAGCGGCGGTGCTCTAGCTGGCTCGGCGCGGACAGTCGGGTGCCACGGTTCGCATCGGGGTGAGTGCTCATCGGTGATCCTCGTCGGTGAGTCGGCGTACGTCGTCGAGCAAGGCGTTGTGGGGCATGAGGGGTTCCCAGACGTGCCGGAGCTGGTGGTCCAACCGGCGGCGCAACGGCTCCCGGCCCGCCACCACCAGGCCGAGCAGTTCCAGGCAGTGGGCCGCCACCTCGGGCTGGCCGTAAGCCCGGTTCAGCCAAAAGCCGAGCGTCCGCCACGAGCGGTACGCAGTCGCCGGGAGACTGAGCGCCGCAACCCAGCAGGCGGCCAGGTCAGTCATCCGGACCGTGCCGGCGCATACCAGGTGGAGTAGTTCGGGCCAGTGCTCGCGGGGCGCCGGGGCCCACCGGTCGGCGAGCACCCGCAGCGCGCGTCCGGCATGCAGCCGCACCTCGGGGTCTGTCGACGCGGTCCATTCGACCAGGGCCGGCAGCACGCTCGCCGCGTGTCCGGCGACGTACACCTCGACCAGGCCGCGCACCACCGAGTTGTGCCGCCGCTGCATCCGCGCCTCGGCGACGTGGCGCAGCTGCACAAGCGCTGCGTCCGGCCAGAGCCGGGCGAGGCCCAGCGCGTACGCCCGCGCGACGGTGTCCTGCAGGTGCGCGGCCCCGCCCGCCGCCCAGCGGTCCAGCTCCGCCCGGACCCGCTGCCGCAACTGCGGCTGCATGGCCATGGCGACCAGCGCGATGGCGGCGGACTGCCGCACCCCGGCGCGGCGCTCCCTGGCCAACTGGTCCACCGTGCGCAGCGCGGCGAGCACCCCATGGTCCGCGGACCACCCGATCGCCCCTGCGGCGGACTGGCGGACACCGGGCGCGCCGGTCCGTACGAGGTCGGCCAGCCAGCCGAGCAACTGCTCTGGCAGCCACCAGTCCGACCAGGCGACCTCCAGAAGGCTGGCCCGCAACTGCTCGTTGCCCGCAGCGAAATCGATCCGCCGCCCGCCCGGCAGCCGGTCGTCGTCAACCACCAGGACCGCCTGCCGCAGCGTCGGGCCGAGCATCACGTCGAGTCCCCCACCCGCGACGCCGGTGGACGGTGCGTCCGCGAAGGCGTCCGCCGAGCCAGGAAGGGCCAGCTGCCCGGCGGCGGCCCGGATCTCGGCCACCGGCTGCCCGGCGAGCACGGCGCAGGACAGCCGGAACGCCCGGCGCTGGCCGACGCCCCAGCCGGCCGGCCCGTCGCCGCCGAGATCGTCGGCCGCGAGGATCCGCGCCGCCCGCTCCCGCAACTGGCGGGGCAGCAAACGCTCCAGCCGCTCGGTGAGATCCGAACCCCGCGGCGCGGCCTGCGCGATCAGCTCCACCAGGCGAACCACCTCGCCCGGCCGGGGCTCGGCGGCCAAGTGGGCCGAGAGCAGCGGATGCGTGACGCACTCGTCCTCGACGTAGGCGTCGACACAGTCTCCCGCACACGATGCGCACCAACCGACGCAGCGGCCCCTCAACTGGCGGCGCAACTGCGCGCGAAACACGTCCACCGCCGCAGCCGGCCGGTGCTCGACCAGGTGCCCCGCGAGCTCGTGGTCGCGGCGGCCGAAGTCGCCGACCAGGATCAGAGTGATCCCGATCGTCTCCGCGCGGGCGGCCAGGCCCACCAGGGTCATCCCGTCCAGCTCCCGGACGGCGGGATCGGAGAGTTGCAGCACGTAGCCAAAGCCCTCCCGCACCGGCGCGTCGGGGCGCAGCAGGTCGCTCAGCTGCTCCGCGTCGAGCACGCCGACACGGTCGAACCCGTGCCGGCGGCCTGCGGCCAGGCACGCCGCGGTGTGCCGGCCGGCACCCGCCGGCCCGGACAGGCAGACCAGGTGGCGCTGCTTGAGGTGCCGGTCGATCCGCTCGTCGCTCGGCCCTGGGGCATAGCCATCGGCCAGCTGGCGGACCCAGGTTCCGGTGAACGTCTCCGACCAGGTTCGGCTACCACCGGCCACCGCCGCCGTGGTGATGTGCACCGTGCCGATCGCGGTCGCTCCGGGCCCGGTGGCGTTCTGCCCGCGTACCCGCACGTCGCCGACGCCGATCGCGGGCGGGGCACCGAGCAGGGACGCCAGCCTGGCGATGATGTCCCCCGGATCCAGCGAATCCTCCGGTTCCTCCGCCTCGTCGGCCGGATCCTCGTCGTCGGAGTTCCCCGCCTCCGCTGGGGACCCCGACCACCCGTCGTCCGGGCCGCCCGGCCACGCCTCGCCAACACGGGCCGGCACGTCGTCAGGGCCGCTGTCGGGCCCGGCCGGGGCGTTATCGGACCGGTCCCCCGGGTCGCCGGACCGGTGCCCCGCCCCGTTCACCGCCCACCCCCGTCGCGGCCGACGATCGCGTCCCGACCGACCGAGCCGATCGCCGTCGCGTTCGGACCGATCGCGTTCTGACCGCGCACCCGGACATCGCCGGTCTGGATGCCACCGTTCCCCGGCCCCGCGGGGTGACCGGCACCGGGGCGGTCCGCTCCGGGCGGCGCCGGAGTCGGGGCCGGCCCGTCGTCCGGGTCCCCCGGCGGTCGCAGCCCCGCCGGTCCTTCCCCGGCCAGCGGTGGCGCGGACGACAGGTCCTCGTCGACCACGCAGCACCAGGCATGCTCCTCGAAGCCCTTGTCGGGGTGGCTGACTCGCACCCGGCGGAACCGCTCCGGGCGCATCTCCTCCGGGTACTCGGTCACCACGTCCCGGAAGATCTCGGCCGAGACGACCAGTGCGACGCCCGCGTCGGGGAAGGCGGCCAGCGCCCGCTTGACCGGGGCGGCGTCGCAGAGCCGGCAGACGAACACGACGGCGTTGCCGGGAAAGCCGTTCGCGCCGTCGAGGTGCACCAATCCCTGGTGGACGGCGATCCGCAGCCGGATCCGCGCCGCGGGCACCCTGCTGGCGTTGTACGCCCGCAGCCGCCGGTTCAGCTCCGGCACAAACCGACCGATCACACGCGCCTCGGGAGCGTCCCGGGGCAGGATTGCCAGTTCCCCGTCGCCGGCCTGCTGCGTGCTCCAGGCCACCCGGTCCAGTCCGACGTCGCGGGCGGCCTCATGTAGCAGCCGCCGGAAGTCCTGCTGGGCATCGAACTGCTGAAGGTTGCTGCGTCGGCTGTACCGCTCCATGTCCACGGAGATCAACAGTCGCCGCTCGGGATGGTGCATGGGGTGCCGCCCTTCCGTCACCGGGCCCGCCTCCGTCCGGCGGGCCGCAGGGGACATCGAACCGGCGCTGGCCGGCCGGGACCCCGTAGAAGTACGGCATTCCGCCGATCCTGTCGGTCACCGGTCATCCCCTCAAGAGGCGGTATCCACGGGAGCGGGGCGGGGTGTCCTGGGGACATGACGAACGACGTGACCGGGCTGCTGCTGGCCGCCGGCTGGTCGCCCGTCGAGGTGCTGGCGGCGTTGGCCCTCCAGGCGGTGGCGGCCGCCCTGCTCCGGGCAGGGGCATCGCGCTACGCGCATGACCGGCTACGCTTCGACGGTTTCAGTGGCAAGGGGAGGGTGAGGTTGTCGATGCGGCGCCGTGATCTGTCCGGAGTCGAGTGGCCGTACGGGACCTTCCTCTGGCGGCTGGACCCGCCGGTCCGCTCGCTCCTGCTCGACCTGGGCGTACGGCGCCAGGTCCCGACCGGGCAGATCCTGATTCACGAGGGCGTCCAAGAGTCGCACCTGGTGCTGCTAGAGGACGGGTTGACCAAGGTGACGGCGAGCCTGCCCGACGGGCGCTCCGCGCTGCTGTCGCTGCGGGTGAGCGGCGACCTGATGGGCGAGATGTCTGCCCTCAACGACAAGCCCCGGTCGGCGACGGTGACCACCTGCGGACCCACCCGCTACAGCGTCATCCCGCGGGAGCGGTTCAGCCGGTTCCTGCGGGAGCACCCGCAGGCGGCGGTCGAGCTTGCGGCGATGGTGTCCGACCGGCTGCGCTGGTCGAACCGGCGCCGGATCGACTTCACCTCGTACGCGGTGAAGGTCAGGGTGGCCCGGGTGCTCGCTGAGCTGTGCCGCACCCACGGCCGGCGCAGCTGGGACGGGGTGGTCATCGACGTGCGGCTCACCCAGCCGGAGCTGGCCACCATCTGCGGGGCGGCGGAGACGTCGGTCCAGAAGACGCTGCGCGAGCTGCGGGCTGACGGCCTGCTGGACACCGACTACCGGCGGATCACCGTCCGCGACCTGCCCGGGCTGCGCGCTCTCGGTGAGCTAGAGCCGGAGGAAGGCTGACAGGGGCCCCGTCCCGGTGGGACGGGACCCCTGGTCGCACCTCAGGCGCCGCGCAGGGTGGCGCCGAAGCGCTCCGCCGCCCGGGCCACCGCCGCGTCGCGGGCCGCCACCGCCTCCTCGACCGTCAGCGTCCGGTCGGGGGCGCGGAAGGTCAGCTTGTACGCCAGCGACCGGCGTCCCGCGCCGAGCTGCTCGGAGGCGTAGACGTCGAACAGCCGGACGCCCTCCAGCAGCTCGCCGGCCCCCTCGACGAGGGCCCGCTGCACCTCGGCGGCGGGCACCCGCTCGTCCACGACGAGGGCCACGTCGATCAGTGCCGGCGGGAAGCCGGAGACCGTCGGGGCCGGGGCAACCGGGGCGGGCGGCAGCGCGTCCAGGTCCAGCTCCATGGCGCTGGTGCGCCGGGGCAGTTCCAGCGCGGCCACCACGGCCGGGTGCAGCTCACCGGCGTGCCCGACGACGGTCCCGTCGACCAGCAGCTCGGCGCAGCGGCCGGGGTGCCAGGGTGCGTACTCGGCGGCCCGCACCTCGACCCGGTCGGCGGGGACGTCGGCGGCGGCGAGCACAACCCGGCCGGCCTCGACCGCGTCCGCCCAGCCGGCCGGCCGGCCGGCGCCCCACCAGCCGGCCGGCTCGACGTCCCCGGTCAGCACCGCGGCGACGTGCCGGGGCTGGTCGGGCACGACCGCGTCGGCGGCGGCGAACTCGGCGTCGGTGGGCCGCCGGTCCACGCCCATCGCGGGCGGGGCGCCGACGCCGGGGCGTGGGTGGAAGACCGTGCCGATCTCGTAGAGGGCGACGTCGCGGTGGCCCCGGCCGAGGTTGCGCTTGAGGATGCCGAGCAGCGGGCCGAGCAGCGTGGTGCGCAGCAGCGGCTCCTCCTCCGACAGCGGGTTGGCCACCCGCACCGCCGGCCGACGCGGGTCGTCGGCCGGCAGGCCGAGCAGGTCGGCCAGCTCACCGGCGACGAACGGGTGGGCGAGCACCTCGACGTACCCGCGCTCGGCGAGCGAGCGGGCCACGGCCCGGCGGCGGCGCTGCTGCCAGGTCAGCCCCCGGCCGGGCGGCGCGGTGGGCAGCACCGACGGGACCCGGTCGTACCCGTCGAGGCGGACCACCTCCTCGACCAGGTCGGCCGGGTCGGTGAGGTCCGGACGCCAGGTCGGCGGGACGACGGTGAGCACGTCCGCGCCGCCGGCCGCCGGGGTCCCGGCGGCGCCCGGGTCCTCGCCCAGCCGGTCGGTGCCCCGGGTGACGTGGCAACCGACCTGCTCCAGCAGGGACACCACCCGCTCCGGGGAGTAGGTGACCCCGACCCGCCGGCTCGGCAGGTCCGCCGGCAGGACGACCGGGGTACGCGGCCGGACGTGGTCCAGGTCGAGGATCTCCGCCCCGGCGATGCCGCCGGCGTGCTCGGTGAGCAGCCGGACCGCCCGCTCGACGGCGACCAGCGCCAGGGCCGGGTCGACGCCCCGCTCCCAGCGCTTCGCCGCCTCGCTGAACAGCTTGTGCCGGCGGGCGGTGCGCCCGACCATCACCGGGTCCCAGTGCGCGGCCTCGAACAGCACGTCGGTGGTGGAGGCGAGGACCTCGCTGGTCTCGCCGCCCATCACGGCGGCGAGCGAGATGGGCCCGCTGTCGTCGCAGATCACCATGTCCTCGGCGGTCAGGGTGCGGGCCACCCCGTCCAGGGTGGTCAGCTTCTCCCCCGCCTCGGCCCGGCGCACCACCAGCGGCCCGGAGATCCGGTCGGCGTCGAAGGCGTGCATCGGCTGGCCCAGTTCGAGCATCACGTAGTTGGTGACGTCGACCGCCAGCGAGATGCTGCGGACGCCGGCCACGGTGAGCCGCTGCCGCATCCAGCCCGGGGTCGACGCCTTCGGGTCGACCCCGCGCACCATCCGGGCGACGAACCGGTCGCAGCCGACGGTGTCGCGCACCTCGACCGGGTACGCCGGCTCGGCCGTCCCGGCCGGGGCGGGCGCCAGGCCCGGGTCGCGGAACGGCACCCCGAGGGCGTGCGCCAACTCCCGGGCGATGCCGCGGACGCTCAGGGCGTACCCCCGGTCCGGAGTGATCTCCACCTCGACGACCACGTCGTCGAGCCCGACCACCGGGCGGGCGTCGTCGCCGGGCAGGGCCTTGACGTCCTCGGGCAGCACGATGATGCCCGAGTGGTCGTCGCCCAGGCCCAGCTCCTTGGCGGAGCAGATCATGCCGTGGGAGTTACGCCCGTACGTCTTGCGCGCGCCGATGGCGAAGCCGCCGGGCAGCACGCCGCCGGGGAGGATCACCACCACCCGGTCGCCGGGGGCGAAGTTGCGAGCCCCGCAGACGATCTCCTGCGGCTCGCCGGTGCCGTTGGCAGCGCCGACGTCGACCCGGCAGAACCGGATCGGCTTCTTGAAGCCGGTGAGCTCCTCGATCTCCAGGACCTCGCCGACGACCAGGGCGCCGGTGACCGTGGCCCGCAGGTCCACGATCGACTCGACCTCGATGCCGAGGTCGACCAGCGCTTGCTCCAGGTCATCGGCGGGCAGGTCGGCCGGGAGGTCGACGTACTCCCGCAGCCAGCTGACAGAAACTCGCATGTCTCAGATCACCGTCTCCGTAACTCGTGCCCGCACCGTCTACGCCCCGGCCCCGAACGCGCGGGTGAACCGCACGTCGCCCTCGGCCATGTCCCGCATGTCGCTGACCCCGTGGCGGAACATCACGGTCCGGTCGATGCCCATGCCGAAGGCGAATCCGGAGTAGACCTCCGGGTCGATCCCGCAGGCGCGCAGCACCCGGGGGTTGACCATGCCGCAGCCGCCCCACTCGACCCAGCGCGGCCCGTCGCGGTGCTCCGGGAACCACACGTCGAACTCGGCGGACGGCTCGGTGAACGGGAAGTAGTGCGGCCGCCAGCGGGTCTTCGCGCCCTCGCCGAACATGGCCCGGGCGAAGTGGTCGAGGGTGCCGCGCAGGTGCGCCATGGTGATGCCGCGGTCCACCACCAGGCCCTCGACCTGGTGGAACACGGGGGCGTGGGTGGCGTCCAGCTCGTCGGTGCGGTACACCCGGCCGGGCACCACCACGTAGATCGGCGGCCTGCGGGTCAGCATGGTGCGCGCCTGCACCGGGGAGGTGTGGGTGCGCAGCACCAGCCCGGAGCTCTCCGCGCCCGGCGGCGGTGCGATGTGGAAGGTGTCCATCAGGCCGCGCGCCGGGTGGTCGGCGGGGATGTTGAGGGCGTCGAAGTTGGTCCACTCCAGCTCGACCTCGGGCCCCTCGGCCACCTCGTAGCCCATCCCGACGAACAGGTCGCTGATCTGCTCCATCAGCGTGCTCAGCGGGTGCCGGGCGCCGCGCGGCCGGCGGTCGTAGGGCAGCGTGACGTCGACCCGCTCGGTGACCAGCACCCGCTCGGCCTGCTCGCGTTCGAGGACCTCGGCGCGGGCGGCGTAGCCGGCCTCGATCGCCCGGCGGGCCTCGTTGACCCGCTTGCCGGCGTCGGACTTGGCGGCCGGCGGCAGCGCGCCGATCTCCCGGCGGGCCAGCGAGACCGGGGACCGGTCACCGAGGTGCGCGGGTCGCAGCGCGGTCAGCGCGTCGGGGTCGGCGGCGGCGGCGAACGCCTGCTCGGCGTCGGCCACGGCCCCGGCCAGGGCGTCCGGGTCGAGCAGGGCGACCTGCTTCGGGTCGTACGGATCGTTGCGATAGGTCATGGCGTACGGGCACTCCCTCACGGCGGCGCCGGCCCTGCACGGGCGGCGAAGCGAGTCTACGGACGCGCGGCTGTGCCGCAGCCCGCCGGTGGGAGGTCGCGCAGGGGGAAGGGTCAGGCCCGCCGCCCGCCGACACCGGCGGGCTGGCTAAACGAACGCCGTGGCGCGTTCATCATGTGGACGACTCCCCTGCGGTGGGGCCGCGCCGCCGACCGGGCGCCCGACACCGGGTGCGGACACGCTCGGACGTCAGCGCAGCGCTCTCGCTGAAGCGTACAGGCACACGGCGGCAGCCGCAGCCAGGTTGAGGCTCTCGGCGCGCCCGTGCAGCGGCACCCGCACCCGGGCGTCGGCGGCGGCGGTCAGCTCCTCGGGCAGCCCGTGCGCCTCCGAGCCGAACAGCCAGGCGGTCGGGGTGGCCAGCCGGCCGGCGTCGGCCAGGTCGTCGAGGTCGCTGTCGCCGTACCCGGTGGTGGCGAGAACCGAGAGCCCGGCGGCGTGCAGCGCGGCGACCACGGCGAGGGGGTCCGGCGCGCGGACCACGTCGACGTGGAAGAGGCTGCCGGCCGAGGCTCGCACGCACTTGCCGTTGTACGGGTCGACCGCGTCGCCGGCGAAGACCACGGCTCCGGCTCCGGCGGCGTCGGCGGTGCGCAGCACGGTGCCGGCGTTGCCCGGGTCACGGATCTCGGCGAGCACCGCCACCAGTCGGGGGGCGGCGGCGAGCGCGTCGTCCAGCGGCACGTCCAGGTGCCGGCAGACGGCGACCAGGCCCTGCGGGGCGACGGTCTCGGCGAGCGCGGCGAGGGCGTCGTCGGTGACCTCGGACACCGGCACGTCGACGCGGGCGGCGTGGGCGGCCAGGTCGGCGTACCGGTCGAGGGCGGCCGGGGTGCCGAACAGCTCGACGACGGTGCCGGGGCGGGCGAGGGCCTCCCGGACGGCCTGCGGCCCCTCGGCGAGGAACCGGCCGCCGGCGTCACGGTCGCGGCGCCGGTGCAGCCGGCGGGCGGCGACGACCCTGGGGGTACGTGGGGTGAAGGGCATGGTGTCCGGCTCCGGAGCACGGCCGAGGCGCCCGCCGCGCGTCGTGGACGACACGGGGGGCGCCTCGGTCGGGTGCTGGCGGATCAGGCGGCCTGGGCCGCCGCGCCACCGGTGCCCTCGGCCGCCACGGCGACGCGGGCGACCTCGACGATCGCGGCGAACGCGGTGGCGTCGTTGACGGCCAGGTCGGCCAGGATCTTCCGGTCGACCTCGACGCCGGCCAGGCGCAGGCCCTGGATCAGCCGGTTGTAGGTCATCCCGTTGGCGCGGGCACCCGCGTTGATCCGGGTGATCCACAGCTGCCGGAAGTCGCCCTTGCGGTCGCGACGGTCCCGGTAGGCGTACTGCATCGAGTGCAGCACCTGCTCCTTGGCCTTGCGGTACAGCCGGGAGCGCTGACCGCGGTAACCGCTCGCGGACTCCAGCAGGGTACGACGCTTCTTCTGGGCGTTCACAGCCCGCTTGACGCGTGCCATCTCAACTCCTTGTATCCGTGAAGGTGGCGCGCGTCAGCGGCCGAGCAGCTTCTTGATTCGCTTGACGTCAGCCTTGGCCAGCTCGACCGTGCCGGTCAGCCGCCGGGTCTGGGTGGAGGGCTTCTTCTCCAGGTTGTGGCGGAGGCCGGCCTGCTGGGCAACGATCTTGCCCTTGCCGGTCACCTTGACCCGCTTGCCCATGCCCGTGTGGCTCTTCATCTTCGGCATTGAAACGTCTTCTCCCCTGTTACTCGCCGGTGTTGTCGGCGACTGCGCCGGTCTCGCCGGCCGCTGCGGTCTCGCCGGCTGCCGCGGTTTCACCGGCTGCCGGAGCGGCGGACTCGTCCGCGACCCGGTCCCGGGGTGCGCCGCGGGACGCCGTCGCGGCGACCGCGGAGGCCTTGACGGCCCGGTGCGGAGCGAGAACCATGATCATGTTTCGGCCGTCCTGCTTCGGAGCGGCCTCGACGTATCCCAGCTCCGTGATCTCGGACTCGAGCCGGCGCAGGAGCCGGTAACCCAGCTCCGGGCGGCTCTGCTCCCGACCGCGGAACATGATCGTCACCTTGACCTTGTCGCCGGCCTTGAGGAACCGCACCACGTGACCCTTCTTGGTCTCGTAGTCGTGCGGGTCGATCTTCGGCCGGAGCTTCATCTCCTTGATGACGGTCTGCTGCTGGTTACGCCGCGCTTCGCGCGCCTTGAGTGCGCTCTCGTACTTGAACTTGCCGAAGTCCATGAGCTTGCACACCGGCGGGCGCGCCATCGGCGCAACCTCGACCAGGTCCAGATCGACGTCCGCGGCCAGCTGAAGGGCGCGCTCCAGCGGGACGATGCCCACCTGCTCACCCTCGGGGCCGACCAGTCGGACCTCACGTGCCCGGATCTGCTCGTTCACGCGTGGTTCGACGCTGATGGGGCCTCCTCGAGTCGAGTCTCTCCTCTGGTGGCCGACTCCGCGGCCCCCGTGGTGGAGGCCGATCCGGAAAGCAGAAGGCCCCGGCGCATGCCAGGGCCCGCTCGACCGGTCGGCACGATCAAATGATCGCGCATCCGGGCCCGGGGTGTGCCCGGAACCGGTGACCGGACCCGGCCACCGACTGGGGCGACTCGGGTGGGAGCAGGCGCTCCGCTTCTAGACCGCCCGCACGTAGAGACACAGGCAGTCTGGTCGACTCAGCAACACTACACCCTCACCCGATCCGACCCCAAACCGCGCACGCAGGTCAGCCCGCATCGGGCCAGCCCCGGTGAAACCGGCCCGGAACGCGGCGGCGGCCGGCCCGGGACGCGGCGGCTCAGCGGGCGGCCAGGGCCGCGAGGTGGGCCTGGTGCAGCCGGCGCAGGGCGCGGACCCCCTCGACCGCCGACTCCTTGTCGGCCGCCTGGAGGGCCACCATCGGCAG
Organism: Micromonospora sp. MW-13; assembly: GCF_003434305.1. GTDB lineage: Bacteria > Actinomycetota > Actinomycetes > Mycobacteriales > Micromonosporaceae > Micromonospora. The sequence continues at coordinate 93,754 of NZ_QKKX01000061.1, read as the reverse complement.
CAGGTCGTCGTCGTGCAGCTCCAGGCTCGCCCACGGCGCGCCCCGGTCGAAGCGCACCCCCCGGACGACCTCCCAGGGCAGCTCGTACGAGCCGATCACGTTACGCACCCGCACTCCGCGCGCGTGCGCCTCCACCCGGGGCCGGGTGAACAGCAGGATGCCGAGCGCGCCGAAGACGCCCAGGCCGATCATGGCTAGCTGGTCGCCGCGCTGGAAGGTGCCGTAACCCTCGCCGGTGGGGCCGGTCAACGAGGTGGCCACCAGGCTGAACACCACCAGCAGGGCGGCGGCCGACACCCAGCAGACCAGCCGGATCCGGCGGGGCCGCAGGATCACCGGTTCGGTATCGCTCACCCCACCAGTCTGCCATCCGACTCCGCCGGCCCGCCCACCGCCACACGTGAGCACCGTCCCCAGCCCAGCCCAGGCGAGATCAACTCCATGTCGTTGACATCGGGGCGTCCACCTCTGTCGATCGCCCCAAGTCAGTGACATGGAGTTGACCATCCGCCGTTCAGTCGTCGCCCGGACCCCAGGAGACCCCCGGGCGCATCGGGGCCGACGGACCCGCCAGGGATCCCGGGTCCGCCCGGGACGGCGGGACAACCGGAGCGGCCGGACCGGCCGGGGCAACCGGAGTCGGTGGCCGGATGCCGCGGCCGGCGACCACCACCGCCAGCAGGGTGAGCAGGGCGCCGACCAGCACCGGCCACCGCGGCCCCGCCCCGCCCGGCAGTGCGACGTCCAGCAGCAGGGCGCCACCGAGCTGGCCGGCGACCAGGGCCAGCCCGGTGCGCAGCACCCCGACCGCCCGGACCCCGAGCATCAGGGCGAACACGATGCCGACGCCGAGCAGGCCGCCGAGGTACAGGTACCAGTCGTGCGGCCAGGTCGGCGCGAGGCCGGTGAAGGCACCGGCGAGCGCGGCCACCGCCACGATGACCGGGGTGCCCACGGCGAAGTTGATCGCGATGCCGGCGGTGGTGGTGCCGGCGGCGGAGACCCGACCGTTGAGCGCGGACTGGAGGGCGACCGCCGCCCCGCCCGCGACGGCGAGCAGGATCCCGCCGACGGCCACCTCACCGATCGGCCGGCCGAGCTGGGCCAGGGCGACAGCGAGCACGCCGAGCAGCGCGCCGGTGACCCGGGGACCGGTCAGCCGCAGCCGCCCGAGCGGGGCCAGCCCGGCCCGGTCCGCCGCAAGGCCGCCGAGGCTGCCCCCGGCCACCTGGGCGATGGTGAACACCGCGATCCCGAGCACCGGGACGACGTACGCGGCGACCGTCACGATCACCGCGCCGCCCAGCCCACCGAGGTACGACCACCACGGCAGCCGGGCCCGGCGCAGCGCGTCGAGCCCGGCCCGGGTGGACCGCAGGCCGAGCAGGCCCACGAGGACCACCAGGCAGCCGCCGAGGTTGTTGACCAGCGCGCCGAGCACCGGATCGCCGGCCCGCTCCCCCAGCTCGGCGTTGCCGGCTCCCTGTGCCGCGGAGGCCGCCCCGGCCAGCACCACCAGGGCGAGGGCGGCCGCCGGGGGCAGCGGTCTCACAGCCGGCAGGCGTGGATGTTGGTGACCAGGATGGCGCGCGCGCCCAGCTCGTACAGCTCGTCCATGATCCGGTGCACGTCGTCGCGCTGCACCATCGCCTGGACCGCGACCCAGCCCTCGCGGTGCAGCGGCGAGACGGTGGGTGACTCGATGCCGGGGGTGAGCGAGCTGGCCCGGTCGAGCAGCCCGGCCGGCACGTCGTACGCGAGCATCACGTAGCGGCGGGCGACCAGCACCCCGTGCAGCCGGCGCAGCAGCTGCGCCTCCTGGGCGTGCCCGGGGGCCTCGACCCGACGGACCAGCACCGCCGAGGAGACCAGCAGCGGGTCGCCGACGATCGCCAGGCCGGCCTGGCGCAGGGTCGCCCCGGTGGAGACCACGTCGGCCACCACGTCGGCCACGCCGAGGCGGACGGCGTTCTCGACCGCGCCGTCGAGCCGGATGACGTCGGCGGTCAGCCCGTGCTCGTCGAGGTAGCGGTGGACCACCCCGGGGTACGCGGTGGCGATCCGGTGCCCGCCCAGCTCCTTGGGCGAGGCGATGGTGTCGGGGCGGGCGGCGAACCGGAAGGTGGCCCCGCCGAAGGCGAGGTCGACCACCTCCTCGGCCGGGGCACCGGAGTCGACCAGCAGGTCCCGGCCGGTGATGCCGAGGTCCAGGTCACCGGAGCCGACGTAGGTGGCGATGTCGCGGGGGCGCAGGTAGAAGAATTCGACGTCGTTGGCCTCGTCCCGGCAGACCAGGTCCTTGGGGTCGCGGCGCTGCCGGTAACCGGCCTCGCGCAGCATCTGGGCGGCCGGCTCGGCCAGGGTGCCCTTGTTCGGAATGGCGACACGCAGCATGACGGAGTGCTCCTTCGATCGGTGGAGAAGATCAACGGACGGGGCACTCACAGATGTCGGTAGACGTCCTTCAGTTCGATACCGGCGGCCAGCATCAGCACCTGCGCCTGGTAGAGCAGCTGGGAGATCTCCTCGGCCGCCCGCTCCGGGCCCTCGTGCTCGGCGGCCATCCACGACTCGGCCGCCTCCTCGACGACCTTCTTGCCGATGAAGTGCACCCCCTTCTCCAGCGCGGCCACCGTGCCCGAGCCGGGGGTGCCGGCGGCGGCCTTGGCCTGCAGCTCGGCGAACAACTCCTCGAACGTCTTCACGGGATGCGATTCTTCCAGCACCGGCCCGCCGGGGCGCGCAGCGGGTCCCCGCCGGTGCGGTGGCCGACCCGCCGGCGCGGGCCGACCGGTGGTGTACGCCGTGGCGGAGAAGCTCGGGTACGCCAGGGCCGACAAGCCGACCGTCGAACCGGCGGTCTACAACAGCGACGACGACGCCAAGAAGGCCCTGCAGAACGGGCAGATCGACGGCCTCGTGGTGGAGCTGCCGACCGCCTTCTACATCACCGGCGCGGAACTCACCGACACGAAGATCGGCCGCCGCGGCACCACGTCACTGACCTCGCGGGATCGGGCGGGCCGGGACACGCGATGTCAGTGACATCGTGCCCCGGCCCGGCCGGCGCGGGACGGGCGTCAGTGGCCGAAGCCGACCCGGTGCCCGGCCGCGGCGTCCAGGCCGCGTACGGCCAGCGCCGCGTCCAGCGCCGCCACCGTGGCCGCCCAGCCCTTGTCCTCCGCCGACCCGGGCAGCCCGGCCCGGTCCCGGGCCTGCTCGATGGTCTCCACCGTGAGCACCCCGTGCGCGACCGGCTTGCCCTCGTCGAGGGCGACCCGGGTCAGCCCGTCGGTGACCGACCGGCAGACGTAGTCGAAGTGGGCGGTGGCGCCGCGCACCACCACGCCGAGGGCGACCACCACGTCGAAGCGGCGGGCCATCGCCTGGGCGACCACCGGCAGCTCCACCGAACCGGCCACCCGGGCCACCACGGCGCGGGCGCCGCACGCCTCGGCGGCGGCGACCGCCCGGTCGACCATGTGGTCGGTCAGCTCGCCGTGCCAGCGCGCGGCGACGATGCCGACCGTCATCCCGGCGGCGTCCACCACCGTCACCCCGGGTTCACCGAATCCCGCCATGGCTATGCTCCGATCTCGTCGCTGGCGACCGGGCGGCCCATCGGCGCCTCGGTCACCCCGTCCAACTCGTCCAACAGGTGGCCCATCCGGTCGCGCTTCGTGCGCAGGTAGCGGACGTTCTCCGGGTGCGGCTGCACCGGCAGCCCCTCCCGGCCGGTGACGGTCAGGCCGTACCCCTCCAGCCCGGCCCGCTTGGCCGGGTTGTTGGTCAGCAGCCGCATCGAGCGAACGCCCAGGTCGTAGAGGACCTGCGCGCCCGTGCCGTAGTCCCGGGCGTCGGCCGGCAGGCCCAGGTCGAGGTTCGCGTCCACGGTGTCGCGGCCCAGGTCCTGCAACTGGTACGCCTGGAGCTTGTGCAGCAGCCCGATCCCGCGCCCCTCGTGCCCGCGCACGTAGAGCACCACCCCGCGGCCCTCCGTGGCGACCCGGGCCAGCGCGGCCTGCAACTGCGGGCCGCAGTCGCAGCGCAGCGAGCCGAACACGTCGCCGGTGAGGCACTCCGAGTGCACCCGGACGAGCACGTCCTCCCCGTCGCCGAGTTCCCCGATGACGAGGGCGATGTGCTCGGCCGGGTCGTGCTCGGCGCGGTACCCCAGCGCCCGGAACACCCCGTACGGGGTGGGCATCCGGGCCGCCGCCACCTGCTCCACCTGCTTCTCGGTGCGCCGCCGGTGCGCCACCAGGTCGGCGATGGTCACCAGGGTCAGGCCGTGCTCGGCGCAGAACTTCTCCAGGTCGGGCACGCGCATCATGGTGCCGTCGTCGTTGACCAGTTCGCAGAGCACGCCGGCGGGCCGCAGCCCGGCCAGCCGGGTCAGGTCGATCGCCGCCTCGGTGTGCCCGGGCCGGCGCAGCACCCCGCCCTCGCGGGCCCGCAACGGCACCACGTGCCCGGGCCGGGCCAGATCGGTCGGGTCGGTGGACGGGTCGGCCAGCAGCCGGATGGTGTGCGCCCGGTCGGCCGCCGAGATGCCCGTGCTGACGCCCTCCCGGGCGTCCACGGTCACCGTGTACGCGGTGCCCCGCCGGTCCTGGTTGGTGTGGTGCATCGGCGGCAGGTCCAGCCGGTCGCACTCGCCCTCGGTGAGCGGCACGCAGATGTAGCCCGAGGTGTAGCGGACCATGAACGCGACCAGTTCCGGGGTGGCCAGCTCGGCCGCGAAGATCAGGTCACCCTCGTTCTCCCGGTCCGCGTCGTCGACCACGACGACGGGCCGGCCGGCGGCGATGTCCGCCACCGCCTGCTCGATGCTGGCGAAAGTGCTCATGCGACGGCCTCCGAGTAGCTGGGCGGGAGCGGGGCCCGGGTCGGGCGGGTGACGCGTGAGGCACGCCACCAGGCGGCGAAGCCCCAGGCGCAGAAGGCGCCGTAGACGAGGTACATGGCGGCGGACGGGTAGAACCCGCCGCGCAGCAGCAGCGGCACGCCGACGGCGTCCACCGCGATCCAGACCAGCCAGAACTCCACCCAGCCGCGGGCCATGCCGTAGGTGGCCAGCAGGCTGCCGGTGAGGATCCAGGCGTCCGGCAGCGGCCCCCAGGAGCCGAGCGCGGCCAGCACCGGGTACCCGACGGCGGTGCCGACGGCGGCGGCCACCAGCAGGCCGAGTCGTTCCCGGCCGGTGGCCCAGCGCGGCGCGACCGGGGCGTGGTCGCCGTCGACGCCGAGGCGGCGGTTGCGCGACCAGCGCCACCAGCCATAGAGGCTGACGGCGAAGAAGAACACCTGCCGGCCGGCCTGGCCGTAGAGGTCGTGCGCCTGCGGGGTGACGAACACCCCGCCGAGGAACACGGTCAGCAGCAGCGCGTTGCCGACCATGCCGACCGGCCACGCCCAGACCACGCGGCGCAGGCCGAGCAGCGCCGAAGCCAGACCGAAGACGTTGCCGACGATCTCCCGCACCAGCACCGGGGAGCCGGCGACGGGCAACTGGGCGTCGAGCAGCCAGCCGAGCGGGCCGGTCACCGCCCGCCACCACCCGCGGCCCGGTCGCCGAGCAGCCGCTCGACGTACTTGGCCAGCACGTCCACCTCCAGGTTGACCGGGTCACCGACGGCGCGGGCGCCGAGGGTGGTCAGCTTGAGGGTGGTGGGAATCAGCCCGACGGAGAACCAGTCTGGCCCGACGTCGGCCACCGTCAGCGACACCCCGTCGATGGTGATCGAGCCCTTCTCCACCACGTACCGGGCCAGGGTGGCGGGCAGGCGGAAGCGGACCGTCTCCCACTGCTCGGCCGGCTCCCGGGACAGCACCTCGCCGACCCCGTCGACGTGGCCCTGCACGATGTGCCCGCCGAGCCGGCTGTTCAGCGCGGCGGCGCGTTCCAGGTTGACCGGGACGCCGGGGCCCAGCCCGCCGAGGGCGGAACGGCGCAGCGTCTCCCCCATCACGTCGGCGGTGAAGACCCCGGCGTCGACGTCGACCACGGTGAGACAGACCCCGTTGACCGCGATGGAGTCGCCGTGCCGGGCGTCGGCGGTGACCAGCGGGCCACGGACGGCGACCAGTGCCGAGTCACCCCCGGTCTCGGTCACTGCGACGACCTCACCCAGCTCCTCGACGATGCCGGTGAACATGTCAGCCCTCCCTCTTCCGGGGCAACGCGGTGATCCGCAGGTCGGGACCGACCTGCGTGACGTCGGTGAGTTCCAGGTCGATGGCGTCGGCGATGGTCGTCACCCCGGCGTCGGCCAGCGCGGTCGGCCCGGCGCCGAGCAGCCGCGGCGCGACGTACCCGACGACCCGGTCGACCAGGCCGGCGGCGAGGAACGCGCCGGCCAGGCTGGGGCCGCCCTCCAGCAGCGCGGCCCGCACCCCCCGGCGGTGCAGCTCGGCCAGCAGCGCCGGCAGGTCGACCCGGCCGTCCGGGCCGGCGCCGACCTGCGCGGCGGTGGCGATCCACGTCGGGGCGGCGCCGTCGCGGACCTGGGCCCCGGCGGGGGTACGCCCGAGGCTGTCCACCACGACCCGCAGCGGCTGCCGGATGGCCGGGGTGCCGTCGCGCGGGTTGCGCACGGTGAGCCGGGGGTCGTCGGCGAGGACGGTGCCCACCCCGGCGATCACCGCGTCGACCGTGCCGCGCAGCGCGTGCACGTCGGCCCGGGCGGCCTCCGAGGTGATCCACATGCTGGTGCCGTCGGCGGCGGCGGAGCGCCCGTCGAGGGTGGCGGCGAACTTCCAGATCACGTACGGCCGGCCCCGGCGCACCGAGGTGAGCCAGGCGACGTTCCCGGCCTCGGCCTCGGCGGCGCGTACCCCGAACTCGACCTGGAGGCCGGCGGCGCGCAGGGTGGCGGCGCCGCCGGCCGCGACCGGGTCGGGGTCGGGCACGGCGACGACCACCCGGGCGACGCCGGCGGCGATCAGGGCGTGGCTGCACGGGCCGGTGCGGCCGGTGTGGTCGCAGGGTTCCAGGGTGACCACGGCGGTGCCGCCCCGGGCCCGCAGGCCGGCCTGGGCGAGCGCGACGATCTCGGCGTGCGGTCCGCCCGCGTACGCGTGGAATCCCTCCCCGACGACCTCGCCGTCCGGATCGAGCAACACGCAGCCGACCACCGGGTTGGGGCTGGCCGTGCCGAGCCCACGGGCGGCGAGCGCGATCGCCCGACGCATCGCCTCGTCCACGGAGCCGCTGGCCATCGCCCCTTGCCCTGCCCTCTCGCTCGCCGGTCCGCGCGCGGGCGGGTCGGGAGGGTACGGGCAGGCGGCGGCGGATTCCGGGAACGGCGGAGCCGGCCCCGGGAGAGCCCGGACAGCGCTGAGTCAGCGGCCGGCAGGGCCCGCCCCGTCCCGCGCGCTGTCTCCCATCCGGACTGTCTGGGGGTGGGCTGGCCCGCCCCCAACCGTCGGCCCCGGAATCTCACCAGGTCCACCGGGCGGCTGTCGCCGTCCGGGTCGCGGGCTTACCACGGTCACACCGTGGATCACCGCCGGTTCGGAATTACACCGAGTCCCGCCAGCGCGTGGTGGGTACCCCAGAAGTGTGGCACGGCACGCGCCGCGCGTCTGCCCTCGGGGGAGCTACCTCACAGAGGTGGGCAATATTCAAGAAACGCTGCGTCGCCGGTCGACCGCCACGTACGAACCGGGCTGGCTCTTGGCCACGGACTTCATCTCGGAGGCGACCGCGATCGCCTCCTGCGGGTTGGTGAGCCGCTTGCCGGAGTCGGAGACGGACACCCCGATCGACAGGGTGACCAGCGCCGCGCGCCGGATGTTGCCCCGGCGGTCCTTCAGCTCGACGTAGCCGCGTTCGGCGTCGGACTGGTCGTAGAGCCGGTCGGCGGCGGTCTCGAAGTCGACCACCGCCCGGGAGGTCAGCGGCCGGACCTGCTCGGGGGTGCAGACGATGACGAAGTCGTCGCCGCCGACGTGGCCGAGGAAGGCCGGCGGCAGCCCGATCGCGACGACCGCCCGGTGCAGGCTGCGGGCCAGCGCCGAGATGAACTCGTCACCCCGGACGAAGCCGTACCGGTCGTTGACGCTCTTGAACCGGTCGATGTCGACGTAGCCGACCGCGTAGTCGACGCCGTTGCGTACCCGGTCGGTGATCTCCCGGCGGATCCGGGAGTTGCCGGGCAGGCCGGTCAGCGGGGAGACCTCGCGGAACTCCTTGTTGCGCCGCAGGGTGGAGCTGACCCGGGCCACCAGTTCGGCGGTGTCGAAGGGCTTGACCAGGTAGTCGTCGGCGCCGGCGCTGAGCCCGTGGACCTTGTCCACGGTCATCCCCTTGGCGGTCAGCATGATCACCGGCAGCGCGGAGGTCATCGGGTCGGCGCGCAGCCGCCGGGTCAGCTCCAGCCCGTCGATGCGCGGCATCATCAGGTCGACCACCGCCAGGTCCGGCCGCTGCCGCTCGATCACCTCGAGCGCCTCCTGGCCGTCGCCGGCATGGATCACCTCGAAGCCGTGCAGCCGCAGGTTGAACTCGACGAACCGGGCGATGTCGGCGTCGTCGTCGACGACCAGGATGACGTCGGGTCGCTCCTCGGCCGGCTCCACCTCAGGCCCCGGGGGCCGCGCGCTCCGCCAGGCCCCGCAGGCGGCGGACCGCCTCGGCCGGGTCGTCGGCGCCGTAGACCGCGGTGCCGGCGACGAAGGCGTCCGCACCGGCGGCGGCGGCCTGCTCGATGGTGTCCGCGGCGATCCCGCCGTCGACCTCGATGCGCAGCTCCAGGTGGCCCGCGTCGACGTGCCGCCGGGCGGCGCGCACCTTGTCCAGCAGCTCCGGGAGGAACCGCTGCCCGCCGAAGCCGGCCTTGATCGTCATGATCAGCAGCGTGTCGAAGCTGGGCAGCAGCTCCAGGTACGGCTCGATCGGGGTGTCCCGGTCGATGGCCAGCCCGGCCTTCGCCCCGGCCGCCCGCAGGTCCTTCGCCAGCGCCACCGGGTTGTCGCACGCCTCGGCGTGGAACGTGACGTTGTACGCTCCCGCGTCGGCGTACCCGGGGGCCCAGCGGCCCGGGTCGGTGATCATCAGGTGCACGTCGAACGGCAGCTCGGTCGCCGCGCGCAGGCTCTGCACGACGGGCAGCCCGATGGTCAGGTTCGGCACGAAGTGGTTGTCCATGACATCGACGTGCAGCCAGTCCGCGGCGCCCTCGACGGCACGGACCTCCTCGGCCAGGCGGGCGAAATCGGCGGCGAGGATGCTGGGCGCGACGATCGGCAGCGGTACGGTCACCGGGCCAGTGTACGAATGCGCTCGTGCGCCGCCCCCAGCGCGGCACCACGTGGGACGCGCTGTGATTCGGCCGTGACTGCCGGTGCGGATTCGCCCGGACCGGCGGAAGATCCCGGAGGGCCAGGCAGCCGCGCCCGTCGATCGACCGAAACGCGGCGAGAGTCCACGCGGGACGAGCGCCGGTGCCGTATGCTCCCGCACCGTGGCGCGATCGGCGACGGAGGCCGGTGACCGCGACCACCGGCGACGGGGAGGTCGGACGGATGCGGCGATGGTGGACGGCGATCGCCGTGGGCGCGGGCGCGGCGGTGGCGCTGGCGGCCTGCGGCACACCCTCCGGGGTGGACGGTGACCTCGCCGACGACTGGCGGGCGATGGCCGCGCCGACGCAGTTCGTGCCGGCCGCCGGGGCCTGCCACACCGCGTCGTCCGACGTCGGCTACCTCAGCAGTTACCACCCGGTGGACTGCGGTACGACCCACCGGGTGGAGACCATCCACGTCGGCACGCTGACCGGCCCGCCGGCCGAGCTGAGCGCTCCCCCGGCCGCCGGATCGGCGGGGATGAGGACCGCCCGCGCCGAGTGCGACCGGGAGGTCGACAAGGCCGTCGGCGCCAGCTGGCGCTCGGGCCGGCTGTTCCTGTCCACGGTCTTCCCGTCCCAGCAGGCGTGGGCGGGCGGGGCGCGGTGGTTCCGCTGCGACCTCAACGAGGTGGAGAGCGTCGACGACTCCAGCGTCGTGCCGCGCAGCGGCAGCCTCAAGGGCGCGTTGACGGGGAACTCCACCCTGGTCCACCGCTGCTTCAACCCGAAGATCGTCAAGAACGTCGTCAAGTCGATGGCCGTCACCCCGTGCACCAGCAAGCACCGGGTCGAGTTCGTCGGGGTCTACCGGGCCCCGGACGTGGCCTACAACCAGATCGACAAGAACCGGCTGCGCATCCACCGGGGGTGCCGGTCCCTGATCGCCTCGTACGCCAAGGTGCCCGACAACAGCGACCTGCAGTACCGGGCGGGGACGATCTTCTACCACCCCGTCGAGGAGGAGTGGAAGGACGGCAACCGGGGGGTGCAGTGCTTCCTCTGGGCCGACCGCAACCTCACCCGCTCGGTGAAGGGCGCCGGGCCCAGGGGCCTGCCGGTCCGGTGACCCGACCCGCCGGGACGGCGGGGAGCTGACGCGCGCAGGGGGGCGGCCGGTCCGGCCGCCCCCCTGCGTTTCTCGCGTCGCTCAGCCCCGGCGCAGCACGGCGAGGAACATCGCGTCGGTGCCGTGCCGGTGCGGCCACAACTGCACCGACGGCCCGTCGCCCAGCCCCGGCATCCCGGCCGGCAGCAGCGGCCGGGCGTCGACGAAGTCCGCCGGCACCCCGGCACGGCGGGCCGCCTCGGTCACCGTCACGTGCGTCTCCACGGTGTGCGGGGAGCAGGTCACGTAGGCCACCAGGCCGCCTGGGCGGGCCGCCCGCAGCGCCGCCACCAGCAGTTCCCGCTGCAACCGGGTCAGCGGCGGCAGGTCCGACGGCTGCTTACGCCAGCGGGCCTCCGGCCGGCGGCGCAACGCGCCCAGCCCGGTGCACGGGGCGTCGACCAGCACCCGGTCGAAGTGCCCCTCCGGCAGCTCCGGATCGGCGCCGACGGTGCGGCCGTCGGTGTGCAGCACGTCGACCGGCAGCCCTCGGGTGGCCTGGGTGACCAGCCGGGCCCGGTGCTCGGAGACCTCGACGGCGGTCAGCCGGGCACCGCGCTGGGCGGCGAGCGCCCCGAGCAGCCCGGACTTCCCGCCGGGGCCGGCGCACAGGTCCAGCCAGTGGCCGTCCGGGCCGTCCAGCGGGGCGACCGCCAGGGCGTTGGCCACCAGCTGGGAGCCCTCGTCCTGGACGTGTGCCCGGCCCTCGGCCAGTGCCCGCAGCTCGCCGGGGGCGCCGCCGCCGAGGTAGACCGCGTACGGGGAGAACGCCCCGGGGGCGCCGCCGACCTCGTCGGCCAGCTCGACCGGATCGGCCAGGCCCGGCCGGGCGCACAGGTGCACCGGCGGGCGCTCGTTGTCCTCGATCAGGAGGCGGGTGGTCTCGCCCAGGTCGCCGCCGAGCGCCTCGGCGAACGCCCGCACGATCCACTGCGGGTGGCTGTAGGCCAGGGCCAGGTGCCCGATCGGGTCGGCCTCGAACGCCGGGGCGAGCTTCGCCACCCAGGCGTCGGCGTCCCGGCCGGCCACCTCGCGCAGCACCGCGTTGGCGAAGCCGGTGGCGCTGATACCGACGGTGCGGACCAGGTCGACCGTCGAGGAGACCGCCGCGTGCGCCGGGACCCGGGTGTGCAGGAGCTGGTACGCGCCCAGCCGCAACGCGTCGCGCACCGGCGGGTCGATCCGGGCCACGTCCCGGCCGGCCGCGTCGGTGAGGATCGCGTCGATGGTGCCGGTGTGCCGCAGCGAGCCGTAGGTCAGCTCGGTGGCGAAGGCGGCGTCCCGGCCGGTCAGCCCCTCCTCGCGCAGCAGCGCCGGCAGCACCAGGTTGGCGTACGCGTCGTCCCGGTGCACCGCCGCGACGGCCTGGTACGCGACGTGCCGGGGCAGGTCCACGGTGGGCCGCGCCGGCCGCCCGCCGCCCCGCCGGTCCTCGCCGCCCCGACCGCCCCGGGCCGACCGGTCACCGTAGCCGGGCCGGTCGCCCCGCGGGCCGCCCGACGACCGCTCGGGACGCCGGTCGGGGCGCGGGTCGCGCTGCTCGTCGTACCGTCGCCCGGGCCGTTCCGTCGGCCCGGTCACGCGAGTTCCTCCCCGGCGGCGACCCGGGCGCCGCGCGCCCAGTCGCTCGCCGGCATGGCCTTCTTGCCGGCCGCCCGTACCTCGCCGAGGGCCACCGGGACGGTGGCCGTACCGGCCAGCACCCGGGACTTCTCCACCAGCAGCTCGCCCGGCCTCAGCTCGGGGCCGTCCGCCACCGGGACGACCGGGCCGAGCTTGACCCGCTCGCCGCGGAACGTGGTCCACGGGCCGGGGGCCGGGGTGCACGCGCGGACCCGCCGGTCCACCGCGAACGCGGGGTCGCCCCAGCGCACCCGGGCGTCCTCGACGGTCAGCTTCGGCGCGAGCGACACCCCGTCGGCCGGCTGCGGCTCGGCCCGGCCGGTGCCCGCCGCGATCGCGTCGAGGACGGCCACCAGCAGGCCGGCGCCGGAGTGGGCGAGCCGCTCCAGCAGGTCGCCGGAGGTGTCGGTGGGGCGGATCTCGTCGGTGAGGGTGCCGTAGACCGGGCCGGTGTCCAGCCCCTCCTCCAGCTCGAAGACGCTCGCGCCGGTCAGCTCGTCGCCGTGCAGCACGGCGTGCTGGACCGGGGCCGCGCCACGCCACGCGGGCAGCAGCGAGAAGTGCAGGTTGACCCAGCCGTACCGGGGGATCTCCAGCGCGGCCGGGGGCACCAGCGCCCCGTACGCGACCACCGGGACGCAGTCGGGGGCCAGCTCGCGCAGCCGGTCGAGGAACTCCGGCTCGCGCGGGCGGGCCGGGGTGAGCACCTCGACACCGTGCTCGTCGGCCCACGCGCCGACGGGCGAGCGGACCAGGCCCCGGCCCCGGCCGGCGGGGGCGTCGGGACGGGTGACGACGGCGACCAGCTCGTGGTCGGAGGCCGCGACGGCGGCCAGGGCGGGGACGGCGACGGCCGGGGTGCCGGCGAAGACGAGACGCACCGGCGTCACCGACCCAGGCCGAAGGGGCTGTCGGCGGTGTGCGGGTTGAGCTTGACCGTCGGCGGGGTGGCCGGGTCGTACCAGTCCGCCTGGCGGATCGCCTTCATCGCCTCCTTGCGGCCGGCCGGGTCCAGCCGGTCGACGAAGAGCACGCCGTCGAGGTGGTCGGTCTCGTGCTGGACGCAGCGGGCCATCAGGCCGGTGCCGACGATCTGCACCGGGTCGCCGTAGCCGTTGAAGCCCTTGGCGATCACGTTCTGCCGGCGCTTGGTGTCGAAGTACAGCCCGGGGATGGACAGGCAGCCCTCGGGGCCGTCCTGTTCCTCGGCGTCCGGGAACTCCAGCACCGGGTTGACCAGGTGGCCGAGCACGTCGTCGACGTCGAAGGCGAACACCCGCAGGCCCACTCCGAGCTGGGGCGCGGCGAGGCCGGCGCCGTTCTGCTCGCGCATCGTGTCGGTCAGGTCGGCGACGAGCTTGCGCAGCTCGGCGTCGAAGTCGACCACCGGATCGGCCGGTGTGCGCAGCACCGGGTCCCCGAACAGACGGATGGGCTGGACGGTCACTCGGGGTGGCTCCTTCGGTCGGACGGCGGTCGGGCCGTACCAGTCTACGGAGTGCGTTCGGTGGCGCCGGCCGGCGTACCGCGATCGGTGGCCGGGGACCCGTCGCGCAGGGTGACGGGCAGGGTGGCGCAGCCGCGCCGGGTCAGCCGGGCGCGGCGCTCGGGCCCGGCGGCCCGCGCCGGCCCCGGGAGCCGGCGCGACAGGGGCGGGACGGCCGTCAGGCGCCCGGGGCGGGGTCGCCGGCGAGCACGGTTTCCCCGGCGCGCAGGCAGTGCTCCGGCAGCGGAAGCTGGATCTTGTGGGCCGCCTCCCAGTCGTACACCGTGCCGGGGCGGACCTGGGCGGTGAAGTAGTCCACCGCGCTCATCCCACCGACCACCGGCTCCTCCACCTCGGCGACCAGCCGGGCGGGGACCAGCGGGAACCCGTTCTGCAGGGCCGCGCTGAGCCGGCGGTGGCCGTCGACGACGAAGAAGTACTCCCCGGAGTAACCGATGGTCAGCGGCTCCAGCGCCTCGTCGCCGCCGTCGGCGACCTCGCCGACGAACCCGGCGTCCCACAGCCCGCGCAGCGTGCCGACGTCCTCCGTCGGGTAGACCCGGGCCGGGTCGAGCAGCAGCAGCGGCGGGGCGTCACGGAGCACGTCGGCGCCGAGCCGGCCCTCGTACACGTCGATGATGTGGCTGATCACCTGCGCCGGGGTGGCCCGGGTGGAGTCGCAGATCAGGTCGTAGTTGCGCAGTCGGGCCTTGTCGACGCCGTAGCGGACGACGAACCGGCCCCGCTCGCTCTCGCTGCGCTCGTGCAGCTTGGCCTTCGCCTCCTCCAGGGAGGCGTAGCTCTCGGCCGGGCCGGAGGGGCGGGCCAGCACCCGGCGGGCCGCCTCGGTCGGCTCGGTGATCATGTGCACCTTGAGCGCGTCGGTGAAGAAGTGCCAGGCCAGCCGGGAGTCCATCACCAGGCTCTCGCCGGAGGCGGCGATGTCCTGCTGGAGCTGGTCGACGTAGCCGTCGACGGCCTGGTCCAGCTCGGCGTGCAGGTTGAGCTGGAGCGCGGTCATCTGCCGTTCCTGGGCCATCTGGCGATAGAGGTCGCCCACGCTGACCCGGCGCAGCCCCAGCCGCTTGGCGATCTCCACGGAGACGGTGCTCTTGCCGCTGCCGAGGTCGCCGTTGAAGACGATCGATTGACGAACGGTCACGACTGGTCCACCCCTGATCACCGGCTGACTGACATCATCGACTTGACGTCGGCTCGACGCGCTCCCGCCATTGTCGCGCGATCCGTGCGCCCGGGCATGACGGGCGATGCTATCACGCACCCGCCAGCACGGATCGTGACGACGCTCAGAACAGGCTCAGCGGGTCGACCTGGAGGCGCACCGGATCGGCCGCCTTGCGGGCGGCGCGGACCCCGGCGGCCGAGTGCAGCGCCCCGGCCAGGGCCGCCGCCCGGGCCCGGGGCACCCGGACCAGCATCCGTTCCCGGTCGCCGTCGGCGGGAACCGGGCCGAGCAGCTCGGCCTCCCCGGGCAGCCGGGCCTCGGCCAGCAGGTCGGCCACCGCGTCGGCCGGGCCGGTGACGCTGGCCATCCGCACCGCCGGGGGGAAGCCCAGCTCGCGGCGCTCGGCCAGCTCCCGGGCGGCGAACCAGGCGGCGTCCCAGCGCAGCAGCGCCTGCACCGGGGCGAGGGCGCCGTCGGCGACCACCACCACCCGGCCGCCGGCCGCGGCGGGCCGGGCCAGCGCGGCGGCGGCCAGCCAGCGACGCAGTGCCTCCTCGCCGGCCCGCAGGTCGGCCCGGGTGAGCAGGGCCCACGAGTCGAGCAGCAGCACCGCGCCGTAGCCGCCCTCGGCGACCGGCTCGGCCCCGGGGGTGGCCACCACCAGGCCGGCCCCGCCGGGCACGGTGGTGAGCACCTCCTCCCGGCCGGAGGTGCGCACCGGCACGCCGGGGAAGGCCCGGCCCAGTTCCTCGGCGGTGCGCCGGGCGCCGGTCACGGCGGCCCGCAGCCGCCGTCCCCCGCACTCCGGGCAGGCGTACGCGGCGGCGACCCGGCCGCACCAGCGGCAGGCCGGCATTCCCTCGGCCGACGGCAGGGCGAGCGGGCCGGCGCAGTGCGGGCAACGCGCCGGGGTGCGGCACTCGGCGCAGGAGACCGAGGGCAGGTAGCCGCGGCGGGGCACCTGGACCAGCACCGGCGCGTCGGCGCGGACCGCGTCGCGGGCGGCGCTCCAGGCCAGGCTGGGCAGCCGGGCCGTGGCCGCGCCGGGGTCGCGGGCCAGTTGCGGGTCGTCGCCGGTCGGCGCGACGGCGGGGGTACGCGCCCGCACGGTGGCCCGGTCGGCGACCACCTCCCGGGCCCAGCCGGTCTCCACCAGCAGTTGCGCCTCGGCGCTGCGCGCGTACCCGCCGACCAGGGCCGCCGCGTCGGCGAGCTGGGCGCGGGTGAGCAGCACCTCGCGGGCGTGCGGGTAGGGCGCGCGCGGCTCGGCGTGCAGGTCGTCGCCGTCGTCGACGACGGCGACCAGGCCGAGCCGGGCCACCGGGGCGAACATGGCGGCCCGGGTGCCGACCACGACGGGCACGTCGCCGCGCCGGGCGGCCAGGAACGCGCGGTAGCGGCGGGCCGGGCCGGCGGCGGCGGCGAGGACGACGTGCCGGCCGGCGCCGAGCGCGGCGGTCAGCGCCGCGTCGAGGCGGTCGAGGTCCCGGGCGTCGGGAACCACGACGACGGCGCCCCGGCCGCCGGCCACGGTGGCGGCGACCGCCTCGGCGTACCGGGCGGGCCAGTCCTCCCCCGGCAGGGCGGACCAGACCGCGCGGACGGGCCGGCCCTCGGTCAGGGCGCGCAGGAACGCCGGCCCGGCCGGGTACGCCCGCCAGCCGTCCGCCGCGGGGGGATTCAGCGGGGCCGGCGGCTCCCCGGGCTCGTGCGGCTCCTTCTCCACCCGGGCGTGCCGGGGCGGCACGGCCAGCCGGAGCACGTCGGCGAGGTTGCCGGCGTACCGGTCGGCGACGGCCCGGGCCAGCCGGGCGACCTCGGGGGCCAGCACGGGCTCCGGCGAGACGACCTTCTCCAGGTAGGCCAGCTTGCCGGTGTGCCCGGAGTCGTCGGCCCGCTCCAGCAGCCAGCCGTCGACGAGCTGGCCGGCGAAGCGCACCTTCACCCGGGTCCCGGGGGCCGCGGCCTCGGCCAGCTCGGCGGGGACCAGGTAGTCGAAGGGGCGGTCGAGATGGGCCAGCGGGACGTCCACGCAGACGCGAGCGACCGGCGACCCGTCCGCGGGTCGCCGGTCGCTGCGCCTGGCGCCGGTCAGGCTCCCGCGGCCGACTTGAGGTCGGCGGCCCGGTCGGTGCTCTCCCAGGTCAGGTCGGGCAGTTCCCGGCCGAAGTGGCCGTACGCCGCGGTCTGCCGGTAGATCGGGCGGAGCAGGTTCAGGTCCCGGATGATGGCGGCCGGGCGCAGGTCGAAGACCTCGGACACGGCCTTCTCGATCGAGGCGACCGCCACGGTCTCGGTGCCGAACGTCTCGATGAACAGGCTCACCGGGTGGGCCTTGCCGATCGCGTACGCGACCTGCGCCTCGCAGCGCTCGGCCAGGCCGGCGGCCACCACGTTCTTGGCCACCCAGCGCATCGCGTACGCCGCCGAGCGGTCCACCTTGGACGGATCCTTGCCGGAGAACGCGCCGCCGCCGTGCCGGGCGTACCCGCCGTAGGTGTCGACGATGATCTTCCGGCCGGTCAGGCCGGCGTCGCCCATCGGGCCGCCGATCTCGAACCGCCCGGTCGGGTTGACCAGCAGCCGGTAGCCGTCGGTGTCGAGGCCGAGGCTCTCCAGCTCCGGGGCGATGACGTGGTCGCGCACGTCCGGGGTGAGCAGGCTGTCCAGCGAGATGTCGGCCGCGTGCTGGCTGGACACGACGACCGTGTTCAGCCGGACCGGGCGCAGCCCCTCGTACTCGATGGTGACCTGGGTCTTGCCGTCCGGCCGCAGGTACGGGATCGTGCCGTCCTTGCGCACCGCGGTCAGCCGGCGGGCCAGCCGGTGGGCCAGGGCGATCGGCAGCGGCATCAGCTCGGGCGTCTCCGAGCAGGCGAAGCCGAACATCATGCCCTGGTCGCCGGCGCCCTGGGCGTCCAGCGCGCTCTCCGACGAGCCGGTGCGCAGCTCCATCGCGTTGTCCACGCCCTGCGCGATGTCCGGGGACTGGGCGCCGATGGACACGCTGACGCCGCAGGAGGCCCCGTCGAAGCCCTTCTTCGAGGAGTCGTACCCGATCTCGAGGATCGTCTCCCGGACGATGGTGGGGATGTCGGCGTACGCCTTTGTCGTCACCTCGCCGGCGACGTGCACCTGCCCGGTGGTGATCAGGGTCTCGACGGCCACGCGACTGTGCGCGTCCTGGGCCAGCAGTGCGTCGAGAATGCCGTCGCTGATCTGGTCGGCGATCTTGTCCGGGTGGCCTTCCGTGACCGATTCGGACGTGAAGAGGCGGCGTGTCACGGCACTCCTAAGTATGTGAAGAGTCGTTCCGCGGAAGTGTAGTCACCCACACTCACGCGGCGCTCGATCGGTCAGGACGACGTCACAATGCGGACGCCTCGGCCAGCCGCGCCACCACGAGGTCCCAGACGCCGTCCGCGAGGTCCTCCTTGGACTGCTCGGGCATGGTGTGCACCGCGCCGTCCGCGCCGATGACGGTCGCCGCGTTGGTCTCGGCGCCGAAGACCTTGTCCGGGCCGACCTCGTTGATGACGATGAGATCCGCCCGCTTGCTGGCGAGCTTTGCCCGGCCGTTGGCTTCGGCGTCGCCGGTCTCGGCCGCGAACACCACCAGCACCTGTTCCGGTCGGCGGCGCCGGCCCAACTCGGCGGCGATGTCCGGGTTCGTGACGAGTTCGATCGTAGGTGGCCCGGCGTTCGATTTCTTGATTTTGCCCGCCGAGTAGGTGGCGGGCCGGAAGTCGGCGGGCGCCGCCGCCATCACCACCGCGTCGGCCCCGGCGGCGGCCTCCAGGGTGGCCACGCGCAGTTCCTCGGTGGTGCCGACCCGGACCAGGTCGACCCCGGCCGGGTCGGCGAGCGTCACGTTGGCGGCGACCAGGGTGACCCGGGCGCCGCGGGCGACCGCGGCGCGGGCGAAGGCGTACCCCTGCTTGCCGGACGAGCGGTTGCCCAGGAACCGGACCGGGTCGAGCGGCTCCCGGGTGCCGCCGGCGGTCACCAGCACGTGGCGGCCGGCCAGGTCGGCCGGGGCGGCGACGCCCCGGGCCAGCGCCCGCTTGGCGACGGCGAAGATCTCGGCCGGGTCGGGCAGCCGCCCCTTGCCGCTGTCGGCGCCGGTGAGCCGGCCGACGGCGGGCTCGATCACCCGGACGCCCCGGGAGCGCAGCGTGGCGACGTTGGCCACGGTGGCCGCGTTCTCCCACATCTCGGTGTGCATCGCCGGGGCGAGCAGCACCGGGCACCGGGCCGTGAGCAGCGTGTTGGTGAGCAGGTCGTCGGCGAGGCCGTGGGCGGCCCGGGCGAGCAGGTCGGCGGTGGCGGGGGCGACCACGACCAGGTCGGCCCGCTGCCCGAGCCGGACGTGCGGCACCTCGTGCACGTCGGACCAGACGTCGTCGGCGACCGGCTGGCCGGACAGGGCGGCCCAGGTCGGCGCACCGACGAAGCGGAGCGCCGACGCGGTCGGCACGACGCGGACCCGGTGGCCCGACTCGGTGAACAGCCGCAGCAGCTCACACGCCTTGTAGGCGGCGACACCGCCGCCGACCCCGAGGACGATCTCGGCGGACATCGACGCGCGGCGGGACTACGGCTGGTCGGTGGGCTCGGCGGTGAGCAGGCCCGCGTTGATCTCGCGCATGGCGATGGAGAGGGGCTTCTCCTGGGGGGTGGTCTCCACGAGGGGGCCGACATACTCCAGCAGACCCTCGCCGAGCTGGCTGTAGTAGGCGTTGACCTGGCGGGCCCGCTTGGCGGCGAAGATCACCAGGGCGTACTTCGACGTCGTCTTCTCGAGGAGCTCGTCGATCGGCGGGTTGGTGATGCCTTCGGGGTTGGCGATGGATCCCACGAAATAACCTCTGCGTCTCTTTACCGCGCGGACGCGGTGGGTCGCTCAACCACGCAGACGCGGTTGAGCCGGAGCCGGGAAAGAAGAACCGAGCAAGCCTACCAGCTCGTCGACCGCCCGCCCGGTCAGGTCGTGCGCCACGACGTGCTCGGCCACGGCCGCGACGGCCAGCTCGGGCCGCCAACCGGGCGGGGCGAGCAGGACCAGCCGGGTCTCCGGGCGCGCCCCGCGGACGGCGAGCGCGCCGCGCAGGTCGAGCGGGAGCAGGACCGGCCGGCCGGCGGCGAGCCGCGCGAGGACCGGCCCGGCCGGGGTGCCGCGAATGTACGGCCCGATCCGGGCCCACTCCAGCAGCCGACCGGCGGCGATCAGCCGGTCGAACTCCGCCGGATCGAGGAACAGCCGGTCGACACCGTCCCGCTCGCCCGCCCGGCGGGGGCGGGTGGTGGCCGGCACCGGCGTCCACACCGACGGAGAACGCGCCCGGAACAGCTCGACGACACTGCCCACACCGACCCCGGAGGGACCGGTCAGGACGGTGAGCCGAGCCGCCGGGCGCGCCTCGTCATCCATGCTCACGGCTCGTTTCTACACGCTGCCGTGGTCAGGTGACGGCGAACCCGCCGTGCTCAGTTGGCGGCGAACTCGCCGAGCAGCGCCTTGCGCTGCTGCTCGCCCAGGCCCCGCAGCCGGCGGCTGTCGGCGATCTTGAGCTTCTCCATGATCTGGGTCGCCCGGATCTTGCCGATGCCCGGCATCGCCTGCAGGACGGCCGAAACCTTGAGCTTGCCGACGACGTCGTCGCCCTCGGCCCGCTCGAGAACGGCGGCGAGGGTGGTCTTGCCCTGCTTGAGCTGCTCCTTCAGCTCAGCACGGGCCTTGCGGATCTCCGCAGCCTTTTCGAGCGCGGCTGCGCGCTGCTCGGGGGTCAGTGACGGGAGGGGCACCAGTTCTCCTCAGGTCCCTATAGCGACGGGCGGGACGCCACGCCGCTTCTGTGAAACGTGGAGTCGCCGGAAACCAAAGGGGTCCATGGTTCCCAGCGCGGGGAAAACTAGCGGTCGCGCGCGCATTCGGCAACGTGGACGCGCGGCGACCACGGCAAAGTGACCGAGCCTTCACTCAGTCAGGCCCCGCTCAGGGCCGCCCGGCACTCGGTCAGGACCCGGTCCGCGGCGGCCCGCAGCGCGGCCACGTCGGGCCCGGCGTGCAGCACCTCGCGGGAGTACGACGGCAGCACCGACGACAGGCCGGAGCCGAAGACCGTACGCAGATCGGCCGCCGTGGCGCCCTGCGCGCCGAGCCCCGGGGCGAGCAGCGGACCGTGCACGGCGGAGAGGTCGTGACCCGTGTCACCGATGGTCGCGCCGACCACCAGGCCGAAGCTGCCGAGCGGCTCGGCACCCTGGTTGAGCTGCGCAATCTCGTCGATCACCGTCTGCGCCACGGTCCGCCCGTCGGCGGTCCGGGCCCGCTGCACGGCGGCCCCCTCGGGGTTGGACGTCAGCGCCAGGACGAACACCCCGCCCCCGTGCGCGGCGGCGAGCTCGAACATCGGGGCCAGCGACCCTACTCCCAGGTAGGGGCTCGCCGTGAGCGCGTCGACATACAGCGGGCTGGATGGATCGAGGTACGCGGCGGCGTACGCGGCGACGGTCGATCCGATGTCCCCACGCTTGACGTCAAGCAGAACGAGCGAGCCGGAATCCCGCAACTGTCGGATAGTTGACTCTAGGACCGACACGCCTCGGGAGCCGAAGCGCTCGAAGAACGCGGACTGGGGCTTGACGACCGCGACCCGGTCACCGAGCGCCTCCACCACGATGCGGCTGAAGCGCTCCAACCCGTCGACGTCGTCCGACAGGCCCCACCGCGCCAGCAGCCCCGGATGCGGGTCGATGCCCACGCACAGCGGCCCACGCTCCGCCACCGCCCGGTACAACCGGGCACCGAAGCTCTCCATCCGACCTCTCCCTCTCTCGACCTCTCCCCGGGGGCGGCGCCCGCCGCGCCCCGCCGCGCGCCGGGACCGGCACGCGGCTGACCGATCCGGGACCCGCCACGCCCCGACCGGTGGACCCGCGGCGCGGGTCAGCCGACCGCCACCGCGGCGGCGATCCCCGCCGCGATCCGGGCGACGTCGGCGTCGCCGGTGACGTACGGCGGCATGGTGTAGACCAGGTCGCGGAACGGCCGCAGCCAGACCCCCTGCTCCACCGCGGCGGCGGTGGCCCTCGCCAGGTCCACCTCGTGGTCGAGCTGGACCACACCGATCGCGCCGAGCACCCGCACGTCGGCCACCCCCGGCGCGCCCCGCAGCGGCTCCAGACCGGCCCGCAGGCCCGCGCCCACCCTCGCCACCTCGGCGGCCCAGTCCCCGGCCCGCAGCAGGCCGATGGAGGCGTTCGCGACCGCGCAGGCGAGCGGATTGCCCATGAACGTCGGACCGTGCGCCAGCACCCCGTCGCGGGAGATGCCCTCCGCCACCTCCGCCGTGCACAGCGCCGCCGCCAGCGTCAGGTACCCGCCGGTGAGCGCCTTGCCGACGCAGAGCACGTCGGGGCTCACCCCGGCGTGCTCCGCGGCGAACATCGTCCCGGTGCGGCCGAAGCCGGTGGCGATCTCGTCGAAGACCAGCAGCACGCCGTGGGCCCGGGTCACCTCGCGCAGCACCCGCAGGTACTCCGGATGGTGGAAGCGCATCCCGCCGGCGCCCTGGACCACCGGCTCGACGATCACGGCGGCCAACTCGTCGGCGTGCCGCTGCACCGCGTCCGTCAGCGCCGTCACGTACGCCGGGTCGGGCGGGGTGTCGAAGCCGCCCGGCGGCACGGGCGCGAACACCTGCCGGGGCAGCACGTCGCCCCAGAGATGGTGCATGCCGCCCTCGGGGTCGCAGACGCTCATCGGGTGGAACGTGTCGCCGTGGTAGCCGCCCCGCCAGGTGCCCAGCCGGCGCCGCCCCGGCCGCCCGGTGGCCCGCTGGTACTGCAGGCACATCTTCACCGCGACCTCGACGCTCACCGAGCCCGAGTCGCACAGGAAGACCCGCTCCAGCCCCTGCGGGGCCAGCTCGACCAGCGTGCCGGCCAGCCGCACCGCCGGCTCGTGGGTCAGCCCGCCGAACATCACGTGGCTCATCCGGCCGAGCTGGTCGGTGACCGCCGCGTCCAGCACCGGGTGCCGGTAGCCGTGGATGGCCGCCCACCAGGACGACATCCCGTCCACCAGTTCCCGGCCGTCGGCCAGCCGCAGCCGCACCCCCCGCGCGCTGTCCACCACGTACGGCGCCGTGGCCGGCGGCAGCGGCGCGTACGGGTGCCACACGTGCGCCCGGTCGGCGGCGAGGACGTCCTCGGGTGTCATCGGCGTTCCCTCCCGCCCCGGGCGGGTCCGGCCGCTGTCGGGGGCTCCCCGGTCATGTCCGGCCGCCCTGGAGCGCCGAGGGGGCCGGGCGGGCGGCCCGGGCGGCGGCCCGGACGAGGGCCGGGCCCCGGTAGATGAACCCGGTGTAGAGCTGGACCAGGGACGCGCCCGCGTCGAACATCCGGGCGGCGTCGTCGGCGTCGACGATGCCGCCCACCCCGACCACCGGGAGCCGCCCGCCGGTCTCCCGGTGGACGAAGGCGACCACCTCCCGGGCGCGGGCAGCCAGCGGGCGCCCGGACAGCCCCCCCTGCTCCGCGCCCCGCGCCCGGTCGGCCGGGGCGAGCCCGTCACGGGCCAGGGTCGTGTTGGTGGCGATCACCCCGGCCGCGCCCCGGGCCAGGCAGACCTCCAGCAACTCGGCGATCGCCGGGTCGGTCAGGTCCGGGGCGATCTTGACCAGCACCGGTTTCTCCCCCACCAGGGCCGCCAGCAGCGCGTCCAGGTGGGACCGGTCCTGCAACGCGCGCAGCCCCGGGGTGTTCGGCGAGGAGACGTTGACCGCGAAGTAGTCGCCGTGCCCGCGCAGCGCCCGGTACGAGGCGAGGTAGTCCTGCACCGCCTCGTCCAGCGGGGTCACCTTGGACTTGCCCAGCGAGATCCCCAGCGGCACCCCGAGCGGGCGGGGCAGTGCGGCCAGCCGGTCCGCCAGCGCCACCGCGCCGGCGTTGTTGAAGCCCATCCGGTTCACCACGGCCTCGCTGTCGCGCAGCCGGAACAGCCGGGGCCGGGGGTTGCCCGGCTGGGCGTACGCGGTGACCGTGCCGACCTCCACGAAGCCGAAGCCCAGCGCCGGCCAGGCCGGCAGCGCCGCCCCGTCCTTGTCCATCCCGGCGGCCAGCCCCACCGGGTTCGGGAACCGCACCCCGAACACCGTCCGGGGCGCCCGCACGGCGTACCGGGCCCGCAGCCCGGCCAGCGCCACCGGCGACCGCGACACGGCGGCCAGCCGCCGCAGCGTCCACTCGTGGGCCGCCTCGGCGTCCCCGCCCCCTACCCGGAACAACCCGGGCCGCACCACCTTCTCGAAGATCACCGCACCCTCCCCCGGGCCACACCGCCGGGTTGATCAAGAAGTTTGCGTCCGGGCAGGGGCCCCTGGGCGACCGAAACCTCTTGATCATCGCCGATCGGGCGGGGGGTGGGGGTGGGGGTCATCGGGTGGCTCGGAGGGTGGCGTGCAGGTCCTGGAGGGGGCGCACGCGCATGTCGCCGCGGATGCGGGCCTCGATGCCCATCACGGCCGCCGCCGCGCCCGGGACCGTGGTGACGCAGGGGATGTCGGCCGTCACGGCGGCGCTGCGGATCTCGTAGCCGTCCGAGCGGGCGCTCGCCCCGGAGCCCTGCGGGGTGTTGACCACCAGGGCCACGTCGCCGCCGAGGATCATCGAGACCGCGTCCTCGCCCGCGCCGGACTCGTAGTGCTTGCGGATCTGCTCACAGGCGATGCCGTGCCGGCGCAGCACCTCGGCGGTGCCGGTGGTGGCGACGATCTCGAAGCCCAGGTCGGCCAGCCGCTTGATCGGGAAGATCATGCCGCGCTTGTCCCGGTTGGCCACCGAGACGAAGATCTTTCCGGCGGTCGGCAGCGACCCGTACGCGGCGGACTGGCTCTTGGCGAAGGCGTGACCGAAGTTGGTGTCGATGCCCATCACCTCGCCGGTGGACTTCATCTCCGGGCCGAGCAGCGAGTCGATGCCCTTGCCCGACGGGGTGCGGAACCGCTTGAACGGCAGCACCGCCTCCTTCACCGCGATCGGCGCGTCGGCCGGCATCGTCCCGCCGTCGCCCGTCGGCGGGAGCAGCCCCTCGGCGCGCAGCTCGGCGATGGTGGCGCCGAGGGCGATCCGGGCCGCCGCCTTGGCCAGCGGCACCGCCGTGGCCTTGGACACGAACGGGACCGTCCGGGACGCCCGCGGGTTGGCCTCCAGCACGTACAGCACGTCGTCCTTGAGCGCGTACTGGACGTTGAGCAGGCCACGCACGCCCACGCCCCTGGCGATCGCCTCGGTGTACCGGCGCACCTGCGCCAGGTGCGAGCCGGCCAGGGTGATCGGCGGCAGCGCGCAGGACGAGTCGCCGGAGTGGATGCCGGCCTCCTCGATGTGCTCCATCACCCCGCCGAGGTACACCTCGCCGTCGGCGTCGCAGAGCGCGTCCACGTCGATCTCGATGGCGTCGTCGAGGAACCGGTCCACCAGCACCGGGTGGTCCGGGGAGATGTCGGTGGCCCGGCCGATGTAGTCGCGCAGTGTCGGGTCGTCGTAGACGATCTCCATGCCCCGCCCGCCCAGCACGTACGACGGGCGGACCAGCACCGGGTAGCCGATCTCCTCGGCGATCGCCTTGGCCTCCTCGTACGAGGTGGCCATGCCGTGCGCGGGGGCGCGCAGCCCGGCCCGGGCCAGCACCGACCCGAACGCGCCGCGCTCCTCGGCCAGGTGGATCGACTCCGGCGAGGTGCCGACCACCGGCACGCCAGCGTTCTTCAGCCGCCGCGCCAGGCCCAGCGGGGTCTGCCCGCCGAGCTGCACGATGACGCCGACCACGCCCGGCCCGCCGGCCGCCTTCCCGGACGAGTCCTCGGCGTACCACACCTCCAGGACGTCCTCGAAGGTCAGCGGCTCGAAGTAGAGCCGGTCGGCGGTGTCGTAGTCGGTGGAGACGGTCTCCGGGTTGCAGT
This sequence comes from Micromonospora sp. MW-13, assembly GCF_003434305.1. Lineage (GTDB taxonomy): Bacteria > Actinomycetota > Actinomycetes > Mycobacteriales > Micromonosporaceae > Micromonospora. Next base: position 68,037 of record NZ_QKKX01000061.1, on the reverse strand, counting down.
TGACCATCACCGTCTCGTAGCCCACCGCCCGGAGTGCCATCACCGCGTGCACGCACGAGTAGTCGAACTCGATGCCCTGGCCGATCCGGTTCGGCCCGGAGCCCAGGATGAGCACCTTGGGCCGGTCCGACGGCGCGACCTCCGTCTCCTGGTCATAGGTCGAGTAGTGGTACGGGGTGGTCGCCTCGAACTCGGCGGCGCAGGTGTCCACCGTCTTGTAGACCGGCCGGACGCCGAGACGGTGCCGCAGCGTGCGCACCCCGTCCTCGGCCGCCAGCTCGGGGCGCAGCGCGGCGAGCTGCCGGTCGGACAGCCCGGCCCGCTTGGCCCGGCGCAGCAGGTCGGCGTCGAGCACCGGGGCGTCCACGATCTCCGCCCGCAGCTCCACCAGCGCGGCGATCTGGTCCAGGAACCACGGGTCCATCCCGCCGGACGCCTCGGCAACCTCGGCGATCGACGCGCCGAGGCGCAGCGCCCGCTCGACGGTGTACAGCCGTCCGTCGTGCGGGACGCCCAGCGCGGCGAGGGTGTCCTCCTTCGTCGCCCCCCGCGGGTCGGGCTGGGTCCAGAACCCGGCCGCCTTCGTCTCCATCGAGCGCATCGCCTTGTTCAGCGCCTCGGTGAAGTTGCGCCCGAGGCTCATCGCCTCGCCCACCGACTTCATGGTGGTGGTCAGCTCCGGGTCCGCGCCGGGGAACTTCTCGAACGCGAACCGGGGGATCTTCACCACCACGTAGTCCAGGGTCGGCTCGAACGCCGCCGGGGTCTTGAGGGTGATGTCGTTGGGGATCTCGTCGAGGGTGTAGCCGATGGCCAGCTTCGCGGCGATCTTCGCGATCGGGAAGCCGGTGGCCTTCGACGCCAGCGCCGAGGAGCGGGACACCCGGGGGTTCATCTCGATCACGACGATCCGCCCGTCGGCCGGGTTGACCGCGAACTGGATGTTGCAGCCGCCGGTGTCCACCCCGACCTCACGCAGCACGGCGATGCCCAGGTCGCGCAGGCGCTGGTACTCCCGGTCGGTCAGCGTCATCGCCGGGGCCACGGTGACGCTGTCGCCGGTGTGCACGCCCATCGGGTCGACGTTCTCGATCGAGCAGACCACCACCACGTTGTCGTGGCGGTCGCGCATCAGCTCCAGCTCGTACTCCTTCCAGCCGAGCACGCTCTCCTCGATGAGCACCTCGTGCACCGGGCTGGCGGCCAGCCCCGCCCCGGCGATCCGGGCCAGGTCGGCGTCGGTGTGCGCCATGCCGGAGCCCAGGCCACCCATGGTGAACGAGGGCCGGATCACCACCGGCAGGCCCAGCTCGGCGGCGGTGGCCTCGACCTCGGCCATGGAGTGGCAGACCCGGGAACGCGGCACCAGGCCCGTCGGGTCGGCGACGCCGATCCGGGCGCCGGCCTTGGCGACGATGTCCTTGAACAGCTGTCGGTCCTCGCCCCGGTTGATGGCGTCGATGTTGGCGCCGATCAGCTCGACGCCGTACTTGTCCAGCACGCCGGCGGAGTGCAGCGCGACCGCCGTGTTCAGCGCGGTCTGCCCGCCCAGGGTGGGCAGCAGGGCGTCGGGGCGTTCCCTGGCGATGACCAGCTCGACGAACTCCGGGGTGATCGGCTCGACGTACGTGGCGTCGGCGAACTCCGGGTCGGTCATGATGGTCGCCGGGTTGGAGTTGACCAGGCTGACCCGGATCCCCTCGCTGCGCAGCACCCGGCACGCCTGGGTGCCGGAGTAGTCGAACTCGCAGGCCTGCCCGATGACGATCGGCCCGGAGCCGATCACCAGGATGTGCTTGAGATCGGTCCGCTTAGGCATTCGTGCGCCCCTCGCTGTGGGTCCGGCCCTCGATGAGCTCGGCGAAGCGGTCGAAGAGGTAGTCCGCGTCGTGCGGGCCGGCCGCCGCCTCGGGGTGGTACTGGACGGTGAAGGCGGGCACGTCCTTCGCCCGCAGCCCCTCGACCACGTTGTCATTGAGGCAGACGTGCGACACCTGGACGCCGCCGAACTCGGTCTCGATCACCTGGTCGGGGACGACCGCCCCCTGGTCCGCGCCCGGCACCCGCACGGCGAAGCCGTGGTTGTGGCTGGTCACCTCGACCTTGCCGGTGACCCGGTCGAGCACCGGCTGGTTTATGCCGCGGTGGCCGTAGCCGAGCTTGTAGGTGCCGAAGCCCAGCGCCCGGCCGAGGATCTGGCTACCGAAGCAGATGCCGAACAGCGGGATCCGCCGGCGCAGCGCCTCCCGGGCGAGCCCGACCGGGCCGTCGGCGGTGGCCGGGTCGCCCGGGCCGGGCGAGAGGAACACCGCGTCCGCGCCCGTGGCGAGCAGGTCGTCGATGCCCGACGAGGCGGGCAGCACGTGGGTGGTGACCCCGCGCGCGGCGAGCCGGCGCGGCACGTTGCGCTTGATGCCGAGGTCCAGCGCCGCCACCGTGAACCGGTGCGCGCCCTCGGCCTCGACCACGTACGGCTGCGCCGTGGTCACCTCGGCGGACAGGTCCGCGCCGACCATCTGCGGCGCCTGGCGGACCCGGGCCAGCAGGGCGCGCGGGTCGTCGTCGACGCTGGAGATGCCGACCCGCATCGCGCCGCGCTCGCGCAGGTGCCGGGTCAGCGCCCGGGTGTCCACCCCGCCGATGCCGACCACGCCCTCGGCGGCGAGCCGGTCCTCCAGCCCGCCGGTGGCCCGCCAGTTCGAGCCGATCCGGGCCGGGTCACGGACCACGTACCCGGCGACCCAGATCCGGCCGGACTCGTCGTCCTCGCCGTTGACGCCGGTGTTGCCGATGTGCGGCGCGGTCTGCACCACCACCTGCCGGTGGTAGGACGGGTCGGTCAGGGTCTCCTGGTAACCGGTCATGCCGGTGTTGAAGACCGCCTCGCCGAAGGTCTCCCCGACGCTGCCGTACGCCTCGCCGTGGAACGTGCGCCCGTCCTCAAGGACGAGAATCGCGGGACGCCTTCTCATGCTGCACTTCCTTCGATCCGGACTGCGGGGCTCCGCTCCGCTGCACTCCTCGCTCGGATCACCTGACTGCCTTTCCGTCCAGGACCGTCGGCTCGCCGCGCAGGAAGGTCGCCACGATGCGACCTGGCAGCGTCATGCGGGCGTACGGGGTGTTGCGACTGCGGCTGGCCAGCTCGGCGGGCTCGATTACCCGCCGGGCGGCCGGGTCGACCAGGGTGAGGTTGGCCGGCACGCCGGGGGCCGGGTCGAGGCCGTGCGAGTCGAGCCCGGCGATCCGGGCCGGGGCACGGGACATCCGCTCGGCGATCAGTTCCCACTGCGGGCCGAGCACGGCCAGGGCGATCGACAGCGCCGTCTCCAGCCCGAGCATGCCCGGCCGGGCGTACGCCCACTCGCACTCCTTGTCCTCCACGGCGTGCGGGGCGTGGTCGGTGGCGATGACGTCGATCACGCCCTCGGCGAGCGCGGCGCGCAGCGCGGCGACGTCGGCGGCGGTGCGCAGCGGCGGGTTCACCTTGTACACCGGGTCGTAGGCGCCGGCCGGACTCCAGTTGTTCGGGAGTGCGGGGCTCGCAGGCTCACTCCTCCCGCTCACCGAGCTTCCGCTGTTCGCGAGTGCGGGGCTCGCAAGCTCACTCCTCCCGCTCACCGAGCTTCCGCTGTTCGCGAGTGCGGGGCTCGCAAGCTCACTCCTCCCGCTCACGACCTCGTCGGTCAGCAGCAGGTGGTGCGGGGTGACCTCGGCGGTGACCCGGACGCCGCGGGCCCTGGCCTGGCGCAGCACCTCGACGCTGCCGGCGGTGGAGACGTGGCAGACGTGCAGCCGGCTGCCGACGTGCTCGGCGAGCAGCACGTCCCGGGCGATGATCGCCTCCTCGGCGACCGCCGGCCAGCCGGTCAGTCCGAGCCGGGTGGAGACCTCACCCTCGTGCATCTGCGCGCCCTCGGTGAGCCTGGGCTCCTCGGCGTGCTGGGCGATGATCCCGTCGAACGCCTTGACGTATTCGAGGGCCCGGCGCATCAGCAGCGGGTCGGCGACGCAGTGCCCGTCGTCGGAGAAGATCCGCACCCGGGCCGCCGAGTCGGCCATCGCGCCCAGCTCGGCCAGGCGACCGCCGGCCAGTCCGACGGTGACCGCGCCGATCGGCTGCACGTCGACCAGGCCCGCCTCCCGGCCGAGCCGCCAGACCTGCTCGACCACCCCGGCGGTGTCGGCGACCGGGGAGGTGTTGGCCATCGCGCAGACCGCCGTGTACCCGCCCAGCGCCGCCGCCCGGGAGCCGGACTCGACGGTCTCGGCGTCCTCGCGGCCCGGCTCGCGCAGGTGGGTGTGCAGGTCGACGAGGCCGGGCAGGGCGACCAGCCCGGTGCCGTCGAGCACGGCGGCGTCCGGCGCGGCCAGTCCCGGGCCTACCTCGGCGACGACGCCGTCGCGGATCAGCAGGTCGGTCGGCGCGGCGCCGACGACGCTCACGTTGGTGATCAGGTACGCGGTCACAGCTTGTTCCCCCCGAGCAGGAGATAGAGGACGGCCATCCGCACGGAGACCCCGTTGGCGACCTGTTCGACGATGGTGGAGCGGGGCGAGTCGGCGACCTCGGGCGTGATCTCCATGCCCCGGTTCATCGGCCCGGGGTGCATGACGATCGCGTGCTCGGGCAGCCGGCGCATCCGCGGGCCGTCCAGCCCGTAGCGGCGGGCGTACTCGCGGGCGGAGGGGAAGTAGGAGTCGTTCATCCGCTCCCGCTGCACCCGCAGCATCATCACCACGTCCACGTCGGGGAGAACGACGTCGAGGTCGTAGGAGACGTCGGTGCCGGGGGCGAGCGCCGCCGCGATGTCCACCGGGATGAGCGTGGGCGGGCCGACCAGGGTGACCTTCGCGCCGAGGGTGGACAGCAGCAGCACGTTGGAGCGGGCCACCCGGGAGTGCAGCACGTCACCGACCACGGCGACCCGCAGGCCGGCGAGCCGGCCCAGCCGGGAGCGCATCGTGTACGCGTCGAGCAGCGCCTGGGTGGGGTGCTCGTGGGTGCCGTCGCCGGCGTTGACCACCGACCCGGCCACCCAGTCGGCCAGCCGGTGCGGCGCGCCGGAGGCGGGGTGCCGGACGACCACCGCGTCGGCCCCCATGGCCTGGAGGGTGAGCGCGGTGTCCTTCAGGCTCTCCCCCTTGGCGACGCTGGAGCCCTTGGCCGAGAAGTTGATCACGTCGGCGCTGAGCCGCTTCGCCGCCGCCTCGAAGGAGATCCGGGTCCGGGTGGAGTCCTCGTAGAACAGGTTCACCACGGTCCGGCCGCGCAGCGCGGGCAGCTTCTTGACCTCGCGCCCGGCGACGGTGGCCATCTCGGCCGCGGTGTCCAGGATCTGGGTGGCGGCGGCGGCGTCCAGGTCGGCGCCGGAGAGCAGGTGGCGGATCATGAGGGGAGCGCCTCTCCGTACAGCCGGACCTCGTCCGCGCCGTCGGTCTCGGCGAGGGTGACCCGCACGCTCTCGGCCAGCGCGGTCGGGATGTTCTTGCCCACGTAGTCGGCGCGGATGGGCAACTGCCGGTGGCCCCGGTCGACCAGCACGGCGAGTTGCACCGAGGCGGGGCGGCCGACGTCGCCGAGCGCGTCGAGGGCGGCCCGGACCGTGCGGCCGGAGAACAGCACGTCGTCGACGAGGACAACCCGCTGGCCGTCGATCCCGCCGGGCGGAAGCTGGGTCGGGCCGACCGCTCGGGTGGCGTTGCGACGCAGGTCGTCGCGGTAGAGGGTGATGTCGAGCACACCGACCGGGACGACGATGTCCTCGAAGGTGCTGATCCGGGCGGCGAGCCGCCGCGCCAGCGGCGCACCCCGGGTGGGGATGCCGAGCAGCACGGTGTCGGCGGCGCCCTGGGTCTTCTCCAGGATCTGGTGGGCGATGCGGTCCACCACCCGCGAGACGTCCGCTGCGGTGAGGATCACCTTCACCGAGGGTTGTCGCGGTGGCGACGGGTGGGCAGCCGGTGGGTAGGCCACGGCGGACCTCCTTCCCCGCCTCACGGGACGGGTCGTTAAAGGATGTCTGGCACCTCCGGCGGACCGCGAACGGGCCGGACCGGGGCTTCACGCCACGTTACCAGCGGTCACGTGGTACGCCGCCGCCGGCACTGACCCCTGGATCAGGGTGGCGAATCGGGATAAGTCACCCTGCGCTCCCCAACGGTAGGGTCACGACCACTTGACCAGGTGTCGCAATCCCCGTACCGTCACGCTCCGTAGCGATCGCTGGGAGAACCCCGAGCAGCACTGGGAGTGTCCGAATGCCCTCTGAATACGCCAAGTCGCTGGGTGCCCGCCTGCGCTCCATCCGCCAGCAGCAGGGCCTGTCCCTGCAAGGGGTGGAGGAGAAGTCGAACGGGCGGTGGAAGGCCGTGGTGGTCGGCTCGTACGAGCGCGGTGACCGCGCCGTCACGGTGTCCCGCCTGGCCGAGCTGGCCGACTTCTACCGGGTGCCCGTCTCCGAGCTGCTGCCCGACGGCAGCGGGGTACGCCACGAGCCCACCAGCAAGATCGTGCTGGACCTGGAGCGGCTCTACGACGAGGCCTCCGAGGAGCTGGCCTACGTCGCCCGGTACGCCCGCGCCATCCAGCAGCAGCGCGGCGACTACAACGGCCGGGTGCTCTCCATCCGCGCCGACGACCTGCGCGCCCTGGCGATCGTCTACGACGCCTCGCCGTCCGGCCTGATCGAGCGCCTCACCGAGCACGGCGTGCTCGTCGCCGACCCGCGGGCGTTCTTCGCCTCCTGACCCAGGTCGACCGAGCGAAGGGCCCGTGCCGGACGGCACGGGCCCTTCGCTCGTCGTGTGGGGCGCGGCGACGCCGCCGACTCAGCGGGTGGCGTACTCGGCGATCCGGCCGAGCACCCCGTTGAGGAAGCGCGGCGAGTCGTCGGTCGACATCTGCCGGGCCAGCTCGACGGCCTCGCTGATCGCCACCGCGTCGTCGAGCTCGTCGACGTAGAGCAGCTCGTACACCGCGATCCGGGCCAGGTTGCGGTCGACGACCGGCATCCGGTCCAGCGTCCAGCCCTCGGCGTAGCTGGCGATCAGCTCGTCGATCCGGTCCAGGTGCGCGGCCACCCCCTCGACGAGGCCGACCGCGTACCCGAGGTGCTCCGGGTGGGGCTTCTCGATCCGCTCGACGTAGCCGGCGAGCACCTCCACCGGGGGCCGGTTGCGCAGGTCGGCCTCGTAGAGCACGTCCAGCGCCCGCTTGCGCGCCTTGCGGCGCGCCGGCATCTGCTGCTTGGCGCCCTCGGCCATCAGGCGCGGCCGAGGTAACGGCCGTCGCGGGTGTCGACCTTGATCTTCTCGCCGGTGGTGATGAACAGCGGCACCTGCACGGTCGCGCCGGTCTCGACGGTCGCCGGCTTGTTGCCGCCGGTGGACCGGTCGCCCTGCAGGCCCGGCTCGGTGTAGGTGATCTCCAGCACGACGGAGGTCGGCAGCTCGATGTAGAGCGGCACGCCCTCGTGGGTGGCGACGGTCGCCTCGGCCTCCGGGAGGAGGTAGTTGGCCGCCTCCCCCACGGTGCCGCCGGGGACGGTGATCTGGTCGAACGTCTCCAGGTCCATGAAGACGTAGTCCTCGCCGTCGGCGTAGAGGTACTGCATCGTGCGCTTGTCCACGGTCGCGGTCTCGACCTTGGTGCCCGCGTTGAAGGTCTTGTCGACCACCTTGCCGGACAGCACGTTCTTCAGGGTGGTACGCACGAAGGCACCACCCTTACCGGGCTTGACGTGCTGGAACTCGACGACGGACCAGAGCTCTCCGTCGAGGTTGAGTACCAGGCCGTTCTTCAGGTCGTTGGTGGAGGCCATTTCCTGCCTTGATCATCAATTGGCGGACAGACCTGGCAAGTCTACTAGCTGCCGGCACCGGCCGTCCCCGCCGTCAGCCGCCGGTCGCTTCCGCCCCCGCTCGGGCCGCCAGGTGACGCAGGGCGAGACGGTAGCCGTCGACGCCCAGCCCGCAGATCACCCCGGTCGCCACGGCCGAGACCACCGAGTGCCGGCGGAACTCCTCCCGGGCGTGGATGTTGGAGAGGTGCACCTCGACCAGGGGGCCGCGCAGCATCGCGCAGGCGTCCCGGACCGCGATCGAGTAGTGCGACCAGGCGGCCGGGTTGAGCACCACCGCCGCGCCCTCGTCGGCCGCCCCGTGCAGCCAGCCGACCAGCTCGTGCTCGGCGTCGGTCTGCCGGACCACCACGTCCAGCCCCAGCTCCCGGCCGGTCCGCACGCACAGCGTCACCAGGTCGGCGTAGCTGGTCGCCCCGTACACGTCGACCTGGCGGGTGCCCAGCCGGCCCAGGTTCGGCCCGTTCAGCACGTACACCCTCATGTGCTGCCTTTCGTTCGCGACTGCGGGGCTCCGCTGCGCTGCACTCCTCGCGCTCACCGGCATCGCCTCTCGTTCGCGACTGCGGGGCTCCGCTGCGCTGCACTCCTCGCGCTCACCGGGAGGTGATCTCCTCGTACGCGGCGTGCAGCAGCTCGTCGTCCGGGCCCTCCAGGATCGCCGGGCGGGCCAGGCCGTCGAGCACCACGAACCGCAGCCGCGAGCCGCGGGTCTTCTTGTCCACCCGCATCGCGGCCAGCAGCGCCGGCCACGCGTCGGCCCGGTAGCCCGTCGGCAGCCCGAGCGCCGTGAGCACCGTGCGGTGCCGCCGCGCGGTCGCGGGGTCCAGCCGGCCGGCCAGCCGGGCCAGCTCGCCCGCGTAGACCAGGCCGACGGCGACGGCGTGCCCGTGCCGCCAGCGGTACCCCTCCACCTTCTCGATGGCGTGGGCCAGGGTGTGGCCGTAGTTGAGCACCTCACGCACCCCGGACTCGCGCAGGTCGCCGGAGACCACGTCGGCCTTGACCCGGATCGCCCGCTCGACCAGTTCCCGGACCACCGGCGAGGTCGGGTCGGTGGCCGCGGCCCGGTCCCGCTCGACCAGGTCGAGGATCACCGGGTCGGCGATGAACCCGCACTTGACCACCTCGGCCAGGCCGGCCGCCAGGTCGGCCGGCGGGAGGCTGTCGAGCACCGCGAGGTCGCACAGCACCCCGACCGGCGGGTGGAAGCCGCCGACCAGGTTCTTGCCGGCCGCGGTGTTGATCCCGGTCTTGCCGCCGACGGCGGCGTCGACCATGCCGAGCAGCGAGGTCGCCACCGGCACCCAGCGCACCCCGCGCAGCCAGCAGGCCGCGACGAAGCCGGCCAGGTCGGTGACCGCGCCGCCGCCCACCCCGACCACCGCGTCGGTACGGGTGAAGCCCGCCTCGCCGAGCCGGTCCCAGCACGCGGCGGCCACCTCGATGGCCTTGCCCGCCTCGGCGTCCGGCACCTGCACGGTCAGCGGGGCCATCCCGGCGGCGGCCAGGCGGGCGCCGAGCGCGTCGGCCAGCCCCGTCAGCGGCGGCGCGTACAACACCGCCACCCGGGTCGCGCCGGGCAGCAACGTCGGGAGCGTGTCGAGCAGGTCGCGTCCCACCAGCACGTCGTACGGCCGCTCGCCGCCGACCGGAATACGGGTCACCTCGTCCATCGCCCGGCAGCCTAGTCCAGCCGGCGGGGCCCCGGCGGCGACTGTCCACTCCGTGGCGGGCGGATCGTCACCGGGGCGTGACCAGCACGGCCCGGCAGCGTTTAGCCAGGAGAAGCGGGGGGCAGCGTTCAGCACGCACCGGCCTACGAGGCGGAGGTACCCGCGATGACCACACCCACGACCGACGACACCGACACCCGGGCGCCCGCCACGATCGACGGCGTCGACATCCGGGTGCCCGCCACCATCCTCGGCGTCGGCCTCGGCGGCTTCGCCGACGGCATCGTGCTGCACCAGGTGCTCCAGTGGCACCACATGCTCAGCAGCACCGGCAGCGACAACGTCGGGGTGAAGGCATACCCGGTGGACACGGTGCCCGGGCTGGAGATGAACACCCTGTGGGACGGGATCTTCCACGTGGTGACCTGGGTGGCGGTGCTGGCCGGCCTGGCCCTGCTCTACGCCCGGGTGACCCGGTCCCGGGGCCGGCTGTGGCGCTCGCCGGTGCTGTGGGGCTGGGCGCTGGTCGGCTGGGGGTTGTTCAACCTCGTCGAGGGGGTCGTCGACCACCACCTGCTCGGCATCCACCACGTGCGCGGCGGCGCGTACCGGACCTGGTGGGACCTCGGGTTCCTGGCGCTCGGCGCGGTGCTGGTCGCCGCCGGCTGGCTGGTGCAGCGCCGCGGCACGGCCGTGGACCTCTGCGCCGACCGGCGGTGACCCCGGCCCACGCCGGCCACGGCGCGTTCGCCCCGGGGCCGGCGCTGCTCGTACCCCTGGCGTTGTTCTGGATCTACCTCGCCGCCGCGCTGCGGCAGCGGGGCCCGGGCGGCGGCGGGTGGCCGCACCGGCGGACGGCGGCCTTCGGCGCCGGCACGGGTCTGCTCGCGGTCGGGCTCGCCCTGCCGGCCGGCGGCTTCGCCGCGCACATGTGGCAGCACCTGCTGATCGGCATGCTCGCGCCGCTGGGCCTGGTGCTCGGCGCGCCGGGCACCCTGCTGCTGCGCACGGTGCACCGGCGGCGCGGCCGGGCGCTGGTCCGGCTGCTGCGCCGACCGGCCGTGGACGCGCTGGCCCACCCGGTCATCGGACTGGCGCTGACCGCCGGCGGGCTGTACCTGCTGTACCTGACGCCGCTGTACCGGGCCACCCTGACGTCGCCGCCGCTGCACCACCTGGTGCACCTGCACTTCCTGCTCGCCGGTTGCCTGTTCACCTGGTCGGTCGCCGGCCCCGATCCCGGCCCGCACCGGCCCCGGGTGCCGGTCCGGCTGGTGGTGCTCGGCGTCGCCGTCGCCGCCCACGCCACCCTCTCCCAGCTCCTGTACGCCGGGCTGGCCGTGGACGTGCCGGGCCCGCCCGAGCAGCTCCGGGCCGGGGCGACGGTCATGTACTACGGGGGCGACCTGGCCGAGATCGGCCTCGCCCTGGCCCTCCTCGCCACCTGGCGACCGGTGCGGAAGGCCCCGCGGCCGGCGGTTCGGTCGTGTCCGGTGCCGGAGGCGGCCCGTCCCTGACCCTAGCCTGGGGCCGGGCGGGCCTCAGGGCTTGAGCAGGGCCGCGATCTCGGCGGCGATCTCCTCCGGGGCCCGCCCGTCGGTCACCACGGTCGCGGTCGCCACCTCGGCGTAGAGCGGGCGGCGCTGATCCATCAGGTGCTTCAGCGTCGCCCGCGGGTTGATCGCCAGCAGCGGCCGGCCGGCGCCCAGCCCGACCCGCCGCACCGCGTCGGGCAGCTCGACGCTCAGGTGCACCACGGTGTGCCCAACCAAGGCGGCCCGGTTCTCCTCCGCGAGCACCGCGCCACCGCCGAGGGCGAGCACGCCCGCGCAGGAGGCCAGCGCCGCGGCGGTGGCGGCCCGTTCGAGGGCACGGAAGTGCGCCTCGCCCTCGTCGATGAAGATCTCCGGGATCGGCTTGCCGGCCAGCCGCTCGATGTCGGCGTCGGTGTCCCGGAACTGCACCCCGAGCAGCGCGGCGAGCGCCTCCCCGACGGTGCTCTTGCCGGACCCCGGCGACCCGACGAGGACACAGACCGGCCGGGTCCTCCCGCTCATCGGATCACCAGGTGGTCGAGGTAGCCGGCCAGGTTACGGCGGATCTCGGCCACCGAGTCGCCGCCGAACTTCTCCGTGGCGGCCTCGGCGAGCACCAGGGCCACCATCGCCTCGGCGACCACGGCGGCGGCCGGCACGGCGCACACGTCGGAGCGCTGGTTGATCGCCGTCGCCGGCTCCCCCGTGGTCACGTCGACGGTGGCCAGGGCCCGGTTCAGCGAGGAGATCGGCTTCATCGCCGCCTTCACCCGCAGCGGCTCGCCGGTGGTGATGCCGCCCTCCAGGCCACCGGCCCGGTCGGTCACCCGGCGCACCCCGGTCGCGGTCGGGATGATCTCGTCGTGCGCCTCGGAGCCCCGGGAGCGGGCCTGCTGCCAGCCGTCGCCGATCTCCACGCCCTTGATCGCCTGGATGGACATCAGCGCCGTGGCGAGCCGGGCGTCGAGCTTGCGGTCCCACTGCACGTGGCTGCCCAGGCCCGGCGGCACCCCGTACGCCAGCACCTCGACCACGCCGCCGAGGGTGTCGGCGGCCTTCTTCGCGGCGTCGACCTCGGCGACCATCCGGGCGCTGGCCTCCGGGTCGAGGCAGCGCAGCGGGTCGGCGTCGATCCGCTCGGCGTCCTCCGGCGTCGGTCGCAGCCCCGGCTTCACGGCGACCGGGCCCAGCTCCACCACGTGCGAGACGATCTCGATGCCGAGGGCCTGCCGCACCAGCGCCTTCGCCACCGTGCCGACGGCGACCCGGGCGGCGGTCTCCCGCGCGCTGGCCCGCTCCAGGATCGGCCGGGCGTCGGTGTGGCCGTACTTCTGCATGCCGGCGAGGTCGGCGTGGCCCGGGCGCGGGCGGGTCAGCGGCGCGTTGCGGGCCTGCTGCGCCAGCTCGTCGGGGTCCACCGGGTCGGCGGCCATCACCGTCTGCCACTTGGGCCACTCGGAGTTGCCGATCCGGATGGCCACCGGGCTGCCCAGGGTGACGCCGTGCCGGAGGCCGCCGATGATCTCGACCTCGTCCCGCTCGAACGACATCCGGGCACCCCGGCCATAGCCGAGCCGGCGGCGGGCCAGCTCACCGGCGATCTCGCCGGTGGTCACCTCGATCCCGGCGGGCACGCCCTCCAGCATCGCGACGAGGGCGGGACCGTGCGATTCACCTGCAGTCAGCCAACGCAACACGTCGGCAAGTCTGTCACGACCGGGTTACCTCCCACGGCACCGCCCGCCGTGTCCCGCCCTGCGGACGCCGCGTCCGCGCCGGGCCAGGGCCCGGTGTCCGCGTTGGGGTGCCGCAGATCTCTCCGCGGCACCCCAACGGTTCACGCCGACCGTCCGCCTCGCCCCGGGATCCAGGAGTAGACCTGCGATCCGAGCAGTGGCACCTGCTGTCCGCTCTTCAGGGCCAGCGGTGCGGGCCGCCGGCCGTGACGGCCCGCACCACGGCGGTCAGCGCTCGGCGAGGGTGCGCGCGTCGGCGGCGATCACCCCGGCCACGCCGGCGGGCAGGAGCTTGCCGGCCTGCTGGTCGGCGTACCGGGCCAGCTCGGCGTACCGGCCCTTGACCAGGTGGTTGGTGAGCACGGTGAGGGCCTGGTCCTGGGCCCCGGAGGTGAGCACCAGGTGCCCGAGGCCGGCCGGGGTGACCAGGACGGTGAAGGCGGCCTCGGCGGTCGCGGTGCCCTTGGGGCCGGTCACCTCCGCGCGGAGCTGGTGCTTTCCGGGCGCCAGCCGGGTCAGGTCGAGCGGCTGGCCCGCCGGGACCGCCTGGCCGTCGAGGGTGACGGTCACGGTGTCGGCGTCGGTGGCCGGCACGGTGAGCACCGGCCGCTGCGCCCGGTCCAGCTTCGCGCCGTCGGCCGGGGCGGCGATCGAGACGGTCGGCGCGGCGGCGCCGAGCTGGCCGGCCGCGCTCCAGCCGGCCAGCTCGGCCGGCCGGTTGGTGATGATGCCGTCGGTGCCGATCCGCTCCAGCTGCTGCCACTGGGCCGGCGAGTCGACCGTCCAGGCCAGCACCGCGACGCCCGCGGCGTGCAGGTCGGCGACCACGGCGGGCCGGGCCAGCAGCGCCGCCCCGGTCGGGTTGTACGCGGTCAGGCCCAGGTCCCGGGAGACGGCCACCGGGTCGGCGTCCAGGCTGCCCCGGAGCAGGCCGAGCGGCAGCTCGGGGGCCAGTTCGCGGGTGTACCGCAGCGCGTCGACCTCGAAGCTCTGCACGAAGACCCGGCCGGCCATCCGCTCGGCGCGGATCACCTCGACGATCCGGGCCACCTCGTCGCGGGTGTGCGCGCCCTTGATCTCCAGCAGCAGGTTGCCGCCCCGGGCCCGCAGGTCGGTGAGCTGCTCGGCCAACGTCGGCAGCCGGGCCCCGGCGTACTGCGGGGCGAACCAGGAGCCGGCGTCGAGGGCCTTGAGCTGGTCGGCGGTCAGGCTCCGGATCGCGCCCGTGCCGTCGGTGGTGCGGTCGACGGTGCCGTCGTGCAGCACGAACGGCACCCCGTCGCGGCTCGGCTGGACGTCGTTCTCGACGAAGTCCGCGCCGGCCCGGCGGGCGATCTCCTGCGCCACGAGGGTGTTCTCCGGGGCGGCGGCGGACGCGCCACGGTGCGCGACGACGGTCAGCGGGGCGCCGGCCGGGCGCAGGTAGCCGTTGGGCGGCAGCTCGGTGACCCGCACGTCGTCGAAGGAGACGCTGCCGCCGTTGACGACCAGCGCCTGCCCGCCGTCGGTGGACCGGGTCAGGCTGCTGGTACGCAGGAGCTGCCGGCCGTCGAGGAACCAGCGGGCCTGGTTGCCGTGCACCTCCACGGCGACCTTCATGTCCCGCCCGGTGCCGGCGGCGTACCCGGCGGAGCCGGTGTTGGTGACGTTCCAGGAGTTGGCGGTGGTGAGCTGGGCGAACTCCAGGCCGTTGGCGGCCGTGGTGCCGCTGCGCATGGTGGCGATCCACCAGGGGGTGCTGCCGTCGGCGGGCACGTCCAGGCCGAGCGCCGTCCACCGGGTCGCCTCGGCGACGGACTCGAACCGGACGGTCGCGGAGAACCGGAAGTCGGTCAGGTGCCGGCCGAAGGTGATCTTCTTCGTGCCGCTGGTGGCGGTGCCGTGCAGCCGGCCGTCGCGCACCGTCCACTCGCCGTCGATCGCGCGCCAGCCGGCGGGCAGCGTACCGGAGGAGAAGTCCTCGGCAACGACGACGTCGCCGGGCCGGGCGGCGGCGGGGGCGGAGGTCTGGACGGCGGCGAACACGCCGGCGGTCGTGGCGAGCGCCGCGAGCGCGGCGACGGCCCGGCGCGGGCGTCGCCGCCCGGCGGGGCGGGAAAGCGTCAACATGACCGCAGATGCTAGGGACCGCACCGAAACACCCGGTGTCGAAGCCGGCGACGGGCAGCCGACCTGCGGATGTACATCAGATGATCTTGCCCGCCCGGGGATACGCGCCGCCGGGCCGCGAGTGGACTCCTACGTGCGGGGGCCTCACCGGCACCGGGATGGCACGACGATGTCACTGACATGGCGGTATCCGGTTGACGGAATACCGCCATGTCAGTGACGCAGAGTCGATCATGGTAGGCGGGCCCGCCAGCGCGGGGCGCGGCCGGGTCGGCGCGGCCGGGTCACCGGACCGGGCGGATCTCGATCCCGACCTCGGCGGAGAGCGCGGCGGCCATCGCCGGCACCGGCGCGCGGACGCCGGTGAAGTGCTCGAACTGGCCGACGGCCTGGGCGACCAGCAGGTCCAGGCCGGAGACCACCCGGCACCCGGCGGCCCCGGCCGAGGCCGCGAGGGGGGTCGGCCAGGGGTCGTAGAGCGCGTCGAAGTAGACCGCGCCCGGCTTCCACCGGGCGCCCGCGGCCAGCGGGTCGGCGACCCCCTTCGGCACGGTGGAGACCACCACGTCGGCGTCGGTGTGGCCGGCCGCGTCGGCCCAGTCGGCGCCGGCGAGCGTGAGACCCAGGGCGTCGGCGGCGGGCCGCAGCTCGTCGATCGCCGAGGCGCGCCGGGCCACCACGGTCACGGTGCCCGAGCCGAGGCGGGCGGCGGCGGCCAGGGCGGCCCGGCCGGTGCCACCCGCGCCGAGCACGGTCACCCGGGCGCCGGGTCGCACGTCGGCCGCCGCCAGCAGCTCGACCATCCCGGCGGCGTCGGTGTTGTCCGCGTACCAGGAGCCGTCGGGCCGGTGGACCAGCGTGTTCGCCGCGCCCATCGCGGCGGCCACCGGCGACACCTCGGCGGCGAGGGCGAGGGTCGCCTCCTTGCACGGCATGGTCACCGACAGCCCGGCCCACTCGGGGCCGAGGCCGGCGACCATGGCCGGCAGCTCCGCCTCCGCGCACTCGATCGTCGTGTACGACCACCCGGCGAGGCCGGCGGCGGCGTAGCCGGCGTTGTGGATCACCGGGGAGAGGGAGTGGCTGATCGGCTTGCCGACCACCGCCGCCCGCCGAGGCGTCGTCATCAGATGATCCCGGCCTCCCTGGCCTTCGCCTCGTTCTTCTGGTGCTTCTCGTACGTCTCGGCGAAGGCCGAGTGCCCCTGCTTGTCGATCGCCACGAAGTAGAGCCACTTGCCCGGCGGCGGGTCCATCGCCCCCTGGAGGGCCTCCTTGCCGGGGTTGTTGATCGGGGTGGGGATCATCCCGCGCAGCTTGCGGTTGTACGGGTTCTTCGGGTTGTCCAGCTCGGCCGGGGTCATGTCCTTCGAGCGCTTGCCCTCCTGGCCGATCGACTCGAAGTAATAGTTGACCGTGACGTCCATCTCCAGGCAGTTGCAGAAGAACTCGCCGTACACCCGGTTGTAGGCGACCCGGGCGACCTTGCCGAGGTCGTCCTTGTTCCCCGCCTCGGCCTGGGCCAGCGACGCGACGATCAGCGCCTCGTACGGGCTGATCCCGCCGCGCTCCTTCTGGACCTGGTCGGCGAACTTCAGCTCCCCGGTGACCGCGACGAAGTTCTCCACCATCAGGCTCAGGATGCTCTCGGCGGTGGCCTTCGGCGGGATCTCGTAGGTGTCCGGGAAGAGGAAGCCCTCGATGGACTTCTTGACCGGCTTGCCGTCGGTGCGCTTGAACCACCAGTCCGGCACGCCGAGCGCCTCCGGGTCCTTCGCGGCGGCCTCGAACTCCTTGACCGGGATCTCGGTCTTCTCCGAGAGCAGCTTGTAGATGCCCTTGGCCGTGCGCCCCTCGGGGATGGTGAGCCCGTTGGTGACCTTGTTCTTCAGGTCCAGCAGCATGATCAGGGCCTGCTCGCCGCTCATCTGCTTGCGCACCTTGTACGTGCCGGGCTGGATGTTCTTGCTCCGCGAGTTCGCCTCGGCCGCCTCGATGAACGCCTTGGAACTCTTGACCACCCCGGCGGTGTAGAGCGCGTTGGCCATGTCGGCGAGCAGCGCGCCCTGCTTGATCTCGACCGTCACCTCGCCGCTGCCGGACCCGTCGTAGTCGGGGGTGACGAAGTAGCTCTGGATCCGGTCGAAGCCGTAGAAGGCCCCGCCGCCGATGACCCCGAGCAGCACGAAGGCCATGAGCAGGGCGAGGACGGTCTTGCCCCGGCCGCCCGAGGACTCGCCCTTGCGCTTGCGCACGTAGCTGCGCCGGTGCTTGCCCTTGTCGCCGCTCCGCTCCGAGTCGTCGAAACCAAGGTCCAGATCGTCGATCATCGCGTCCGCCTCCGCTGCGCGTCCAGCCAGCTCTGCAGGATCTCGACCGCGGCGGCCTGGTCGACCACCGCGCGTTGGCGCTTTCCCCGGACGCCACGCTCGGCCAGCCTACGAGAAGCCACCACGGTCGACATCCTCTCGTCAGTGAGCGTTACCGGAACGGGCGCTATTACATCAGCCAACCGGTCAGCGTACGCCTTCACGTTTCGCGCCGCCGGGCCGTGCTGACCAGCGAGATTGACCGGAAGGCCGACGACGACCTCGACGCACTCGTGCTCGGCGACCAGCGCGGCCAGCTCGGCCAGGTCGCTCGGGACGGCGTCCGAGGCGGCGGTCAGGTCCCGGGCGAGGGTGACCAGCGGGGTGGCCAGCACCCCGTGCGGGTCCGATCGGGCCACCCCGACCCGGACCTGCCCGACGTCCACCCCCAGGCGGACTCCACGCCACGATTCGGTCATCAGTTCCCCACCCTGCCCTGGCACGAGTCAGGGCGAACCGGGACGGTCCGCCCTGACTCGACGTGCGATGCGCTCACGCGTCGGCGATCGCCTTCTCGACGGTGGCGAGCAGCTTCGGTGCCTCGGCGGCCGGCAGGCCACCGCCCTGGGCGACCTCGTCGCTGCCGCCACCCCGACCGGAGAAGGCGGCCTTGACCAGGTCCTTCGCGGTCAGCCCCCGGCCCCGGGCGGCGGCGTTCACGGCCACCACCAGGGACGCCTTGCCGTTCGAACGGGCCGCGACGGCCACCACGGCCGGCCGCGCCGGGTCGATCTTGCCCCGGATCTCCTGGGCCAGGGTCCGCACGTCGTTGCCGGCCGCGCCCTCGGGCGCCTCGGTGCCGACGTACGCCACCCCGCGGACGTTCTTCGCCTGCCCGGCCAGGGCCGCCGCGCCGCCGAGCACGAGCTGGGCGCGCAGCTTCTCCAGCTCCTTCTCCGCGTCGCGGAGCTGGGTGACGGTCTGCTCCACCCGGTCGGCGACCTGGTCGCCGGGAACCCGGAACAGCTCGGCGAGCCGGGATACCAGCAGGTGCTCGCGGGCCAGGAAGCCGAAGGCGTCCATGCCCACCAGGGCCTCGATCCGCCGCACCCCGGAGCCGACCGACGCCTCGGAGAGGATCTTGACCAGGCCGAGCTGGGCCGAGCGGGCCACGTGGGTGCCGCCGCACAGCTCCCGGGCGTAGTCGCCGACCTCGACGACCCGGACCCGCTCGCCGTACTTCTCGCCGAACAGCGCCATCGCGCCGATCCGGCGGGCCTCCGCCTGGGTGGTGATGAAGGCGTGCACCTCCAGGTCGGCCAGGAGCACCTCGTTGACCTGCTGCTCCACGTCGTGCAGCACGCTGGGCGCCACCCCGGTCGGGGTGTTGAAGTCGAACCGCAGCCGGCCCGGGGCGTTCAGCGAACCGGCCTGGGTGGCCGACTCGCCGAGGAAGTTGCGCATCGTCTGGTGCACCAGGTGGGTGGCGGTGTGCGAGCGGGAGATCGCCCGCCGCCGGGTCACGTCGATCTCGGCGTACCCGGTCTCGCCGGCGCGCACCTCGCCCCGGACCACCCGGGCCCGGTGCACGATCAGGCCCGGCACCGGCTGCTGCACGTCGAAAACCTCGACCTGCCCACCGCCGACGGTGATCAGACCCTGGTCGGGCTGCTGGCCGCCGCCCTCGGCGTAGAACGGGGTGGTGTCCAGCACCAGCTCGACCGTGTCGCCCTCGACCGCCGCGCCGACCTCGCCGCCGGCGGACAGCACCGCGCGGACCCGGGACTCCCGGTTCAGCTCGGTGTACCCGGTGAACTCCACCGGACCGCCCGCGTCCAGCACCGACCGGTACGCCGACACGTCGGTGTGCCCGGTCTTGCGCGCCCGCGCGTCGGCCTTGGCCCGGCTGCGCTGGTCGGCCATCAGCCGGCGGAAGCCCTCGGCGTCCACCGTCAGGCCCTGCTCGGCCGCGATCTCCAGGGTCAGGTCGATCGGGAAGCCGTAGGTGTCGTGTAGCTGGAAGGCCTTGTCGCCGGACAGCGCCGCCTTGCCCGCCGACCGGGTCTCGGCGATCGCCGTGTCCAGGATCGTCGTCCCGGCGCGCAGCGTCGCCAGGAAGGCGTCCTCCTCGGCGTACGCGTACTGCGAGATCCGGTCGAACTCGGCCGCCAGCTCCGGGTACGACGGGGCCATGCAGTCCCGCGCCACCGGCAGCAGCTCGGGCAGCGCCCGGTCCTGGTAGCCCAGCAGGCGCACCGAGCGGATGGCGCGGCGCATGATCCGGCGCAGCACGTAGCCGCGCCCCTCGTTGCTCGGGGTGACCCCGTCGCCGATCAGCATCAGCGCGGTGCGGACGTGGTCGGCGATCACCCGCAGCCGCACGTCGTCGGGGTGCGACTCGCTGGCCACGTGGCCGGAGTGCGCGCCGTACCGCTTGCCGGTCAGCTCGGCGGCCCGGGCCAGGATCGGCCGGACCTCGTCGATCTCGTAGAGGTTGTCGACGCCCTGGAGGATGGACGCCATCCGCTCCAGGCCCATGCCGGTGTCGATGTTCTTCGCCGGCAGCTCACCGACGATCCGGAAATGCTCCTTGCTGGTGACGTCGGCGATCTCGTACTGCATGAAGACGAGGTTCCAGAACTCCATGTACCGGTCCTCGTCGACCTCCGGCCCGCCCTCGCGCCCGTACTCCGGGCCCCGGTCGTAGAACAGCTCGGAGCACGGCCCGGCCGGGCCGGGGATGCCCATCGACCAGAAGTTGTCCTTCCGGCCCCGGCGGACGATCCGCTCGGCCGGCACGCCCACCGAGCGCCAGATCCCGAACGCCTCGTCGTCGTCGAGGTAGACCGTCGGCCAGACGCGCTCCGGGTCCAGCCCGAAGCCACCCTGCTCGACCGGCTTGGTGACCAGGTCCCAGGCGAGCGGGATCGCCCCGTCCTTGAAGTAGTCCCCGAAGGAGAAGTTGCCGTTCATCTGGAAGAACGTGCCGTGCCGGCTGGTCTTGCCGACCTCGTCGATGTCCGGGGTGCGGATGCACTTCTGCACGCTGACCGCCCGGGGGTGGGGCGGGGCCTGCTGCCCCAGGAAGTAGGGGACGAACTGCACCATGCCGGCGTTGACGAACAGCAGGTTCGGGTCGCTGATGGCGGGCAGCGGAGCGGACGGCACCACGGCGTGGCCGTTCGCCTCGAAGTGCGCGAGGTACCGCCGCTTGATCTCCGCCGTCTTCATCGCTGGTGCTCCTCCGGAAAGATCTCTCGGTCGCCGATGCGCGGGTCCTCCCGCAACTCGGCGAACTGGTCGTCGAACGCCTCGCCCCGGGCGAATGCCTCGTGGATCTCCTGCTCCCGCTCGGCCATCCCGATCCGGACGTCCTCCACGAAGCTACGCAGCGACTCCACCAGCCCGCCAGCGGATTGTGACAGTCCTCCGGCGATGCCGGCCGGCGTGTACGCCTGCGCGGTACGGGTCGCCTTGCGGACCACCACCACGCCGACGGCCAACCCGATGCCCAGCCAGAACAGGCGCCTCATGATGTCATCCCTCCGTCGCCGGCCGGCTCAGCGGTTGCCGCGCTTGGCCGCGCGACGCTGCTGCCTGATGGTGTCGCGCACCTCTCGCTCGGTCTCCGCGTTGCGCCGGGCGGAGGCGGCCCGCCGCACGCCGTAGCCGAACGCGGCCACCTTCACGAGCGGGTTCGCCGCGGCGGCGGAGACCACGGTGGCCAGGTTCGCCACGTTCGCCGTGACGTTCTGGGCGTGGGTGGTCATGGTGTCCACCTTGGCCAGTTGGAGGTTCACCCCGTCCAGCGAGGTCTGCACCTGCTCCAACGCCGTGTTCACGTTCTTCACCGTGATGTTGACGTCCCCGAGCAGCGGAGTGGTGCGGTCGTTGAGATCGTTGATCATCCGGGTCGTGGCGTCCACGGTGTGCCGCAGGCGCAGGATCGGCACCGCGAGCACGAGCACCAGCATCAGGAACGCGCCGGCCGCGATCAACGCAGCGATCTGTCCACCATCCACGCATGTCCTCCTCAAGCAGAGTTCCGGAACCCGACGTCCGGAACGCGCGACCGTCATACCCACACCGGCGCTCGGCGACCCGTCGGGGTCAGCCGGAGCAGGCGGGCCTGCCAGCCCCAGACCCTACCGTCAGTGATGGAACACGGCTCACGACGGTGAGGGGGTCAATTCACCGAGCGGATCCTCGCTCAAGGTCGGGAAGGGATCCTCGCCGGTGAGTGACGGGTCGGTGCTCGGTTGCGGTCGGGTCCGCTCGTCGTCGATCGCGTTGCGGACCTTCACCGACACCAACGAGCCGGTGCACTCCCGCGCTGCGGGCGAGGCCAGCGGCGTCGGCGCGGGCTCGCCGTCGACCGGTGGCGGGACGCAGGCCGGCTCGCGCACCCACAGGTCGAGGGTCAGTTCGTCGCGCCGCCAGCAGGTGTACTCGCCCTTCGCCTGCTGCTCCGGGCACCGGCTCACCTTCCACGGCCGCCAGCCGTCCTCGGTCAGGGCACGCGCGTACGCCTGGGAGGTCTCCTTCACCGGCCGCTCGGACTCGACGGTGCGCTCGCGCAGCCGGCACTCCTCCAGGCACCAGCGGCTGCCGCTGACGTTGTCGACGCTCTTCGTGGCCGCCCAGCCGGGCACGTTCAGCTCGTCCAGGGTGTCGAAGACCGGGTCGTGGCTCAGCGTCCGGAGACCGAAGTAGAGCGGGACCGCGCCCAGCAGCAAGAGGCTGACCAGGGCGAGCACGCCCATCCGGAGCCGGCGGCGCTCCCGCATCTGCCGGCGCAGCTCCGAGCGGGCACCGCGCAGGCCGCCGGGGCCGCCGGCGGCGTCCCCGGCGGGGGCCGCGGGCTCGGCGGGCCGCCGCGGCACCACCTCGCCCGCGCCCTGTCCGGCGGGCTCCGCACCGGCCCGGACGGCGGGCGGCACCACGGCGGCGGCCCGGGCCAGCGCGGGTGGCTGCTCGGGCCGGGCCGGCGGCGCACCCGGCAGGCCGGCGGTGGGCTCGCCGCGCCCGGGTTCGGGCTGGGGCGGGCCGGCGGACCGGCCGGCCGGCCGGTCCGCCGGCCCGCCGTCGGGACGGCCGACGGGGGCGGCGGCCCGGGCGGTGGCGGGGCCGGCGGGGGCGGCGGCCCGGCCGGCGGGGGCGCCGGGCGGGGTCGCCCGGCCGGCCGGGGCGCCGGGGCGGCCCCCGATCTCCGGCGGGGCTCCCGGGGCGGACTCGGCACCCGGACGCGGACCGGCGGCACCGGGCCGGTCGCCGGGGGTCGCACCCGGGGCGGGGGCCGCGCCCGGACGCGGGACGAGCCCGGTCGGACCGGCCGGGGGCCGGCGCTCCTCGGGGACGGACGCCCGGCCCGGGTGCGGTCCGTCGGCGGACCCGCCGGGGCGGGCCGCGCCCCGCGCGGGGCCCGACGGCCGGAGCTGGCCGGCCCCGGGGTCCCGGGGCGGGCGGGCCTCACCGGCGGCGCGCTCGTGCGGCGGACGGACCTCGCCCGTACCCGGCTCCCGGGGTGGCTCGACCTCGCCGGGGCGGGGGGCCACCGGCTGGCGGGGCGGGGCGGCGGCCCGGGCGGCGGCGGATGGGCCGGCGTCCGCCGGCCCGGCACCGGGAGCGGCACCCGGCCGGGCCCGGCCGACGGACGCCCGCCCGGCGTCACCGACGACCCGCCGGGCGCCGGTCGGCTCCCCGACCGGCGGCACGGCGGCCGGCGGAGCGGGCGGCACCGCGGCCCGGTTCACCATCGGCATGGCGGGATCGGTGTGGGTGCCGCGGCCGGCCTGGCGGAGCCACTCCGCCGGATGCTTCGGGCGGTCGCCCTGGCCCGGCGTCGCCCCACCTCGCTCGTCGGGGCCCTCGCCGGCCGGCCCGGCGGGGGTGGCTCGGCGCCGCGCGGCGGCCTCGTCCGGACCCGGCTCGGGCCCACCTCGCCGCCGCCCGCCCGCACCCTCGGCCACGGTCGGCGGCGGACCGGGTACCGGGGGGGCGTTGCCGCTGAGCGGGACGACCGGCGGCGGCTCCTCGGCGGCGCGGCGGCGGCCGGCCGGGCGGGCGACGGGCGGGACCGGACCGGCGACACCACGGCCGGTCGGCTCGTCCGGTCCGGCCACGACGGGACCGCCGGGGACCCGGCCCGGGCGGTCGCCCGGCTCGGGGCGGAAGGCGTCGGCCGGGGCCGGGTGCGGCGCGCCGACGACGGGGGGCGGCTCCGGCGCGGCGCGGCGCGCGGCGGCGGAGACCGGGGCGGCGGCCCGGCCGGCGGGCGGCGACCCACCGGGGCCGACCGGCCAACCGCCGGTCGGGGGCTGGCCGGCACGGCCGGCCGGGTCGGCCGGCGGGCCCTGCGGGCGGGGGGGCTGTCCGGGGACGCCGGCCACCGGCGCGGCGCCCTGCGGCCGGGGTAGGTCCCCCGGCGGGCCGCCCACCGGGCCGGCGGGACCGGCCGGACGAGGCTGGTCGCGGGCTGGCTCCGGGCCGGCCTGCGGCGGCCGGGGCGCGGCGTCCGCCGGGTGCGGCGGGCGGGCCGGCTGCGGCGGCCGGGGCGCGGCGTCCGCCGGGTGCGGCGGGCGGGCCGGCTGCGCCGCGGGGTGCGGCGGGCGGGCCGGAGCGGCCGGTGCCGCGGACTGCGGGATCGGGCCCTGCGCCGGCCGGCCCGGCGGGGCCGCCGGGGGCGGGGGCGCGCCGTGCGGCGGGCGGGGCGGCTCGGCCGGGCCGGGGCGGCGACCGGGCTCCGGCGAACCGGGCCACGGCCCGTCGACCGGACGGGGCCGGGCGGGACCGGGTTCACCGCCGCGCACCGGGGGCGCGGCCGGCGGGCCGGCCGGGCCGCGCCGGGCCTGCGGGTCGGGGTGGCCGGGTGCCGGGGCCTGGCCGGGTGCGACGCCGTCGGGGCCCAGCTCGGCGCGCTGCTGCTTGGCGGAGCGCAGGTCGTCGATCCAGCCGAACTCCTCGCCGCCGACCGGCTCCTCGGGCTCGCTGTCGGGTCGGCCCCGGCCCCACCGGCGCCCCTTGGCACGCTGTTCGCGCCGCTCGTCGGGGCCGTCCTCCGGTCGCTCCGAACCACGGGATCTCACTGCTGACCCTCCCCGACGGCGTCTGCGCCGTCCTCGTCCGCCACGGTGGCGTTCCCGTTGCCCGACGGGTGGCGGCCGTTCCCGACGGGGGCCGACGCGTCCGCACGCGCCGGGGTGGGCAGCCCCCGGACGATCCGGCGCAGCAACGGCAGCCGGTTGGCCACCGACCGCTCGGCACCGTGCCCGCTGGGACGGTAGTAGTCGGCCCCGACAAGGTCGTCCGGAGCGTACTGCTGGGTGACCACCCCTCGGGGGTCGTCGTGCGGGTAGCGGTAGCCCACGCCGTGGCCGAGCCCTCGGGCCCCGGCGTAGTGGGCGTCGCGCAGGTTGCGGGGCACCGGCCCGCCCCGCCCCGCGCGGACGTCGGCCATCGCGGCCCCGATCGCGCTGGTCGCCGAGTTGGACTTCGGCGCGGTGGCCAGGTGGATCACGGCCTGGGCGAGGTTGAGCTGGACCTCGGGCAGGCCGACGAACTCCACCGCGTGGGCGGCGGCGGTGGCCACGCCCAACGCGGTCGGGTCTGCCATCCCGACGTCCTCGCTGGCGAAGATGACCAGGCGGCGGGCGATGAACCGGGCGTCCTCGCCGGCCACCAGCATCCGGGCCAGCCAGTGCAGCGCGGCGTCCACGTCGGACCCGCGCATGCTCTTGATCAGGGCGCTGGTGACGTCGTAGTGGGCGTCGCCGGCCCGGTCGTAACGCACCGCCGCGACGTCCACCGCCTGCTCGGCGGTGGCCAGCTCGATCCGGTCGGCGCCCAGCGCGGTGGCCGAGGCGGCTGCCGCCTCCAGCGCGGTCAGCGCCTTTCGCACGTCGCCGCCGGCGAGGCGGACGAGGTGGTCCTCCGCGTCGGTTTCGAGGGTGAGCGCGCCGGCGAGACCGCGGGGGTCGGTGACCGCGCGATGCAGCAGGTCGCGCACGGCGGCGTCGTCCAGCGGCTGGAGGGTGAGCAGCACGCACCGGGACAGCAGCGGCGAGATGACCGAGAAGTACGGGTTCTCGGTGGTCGCCGCGAGCAGGGTGACCGTGCGGTCCTCGACGGCGGCGAGCAGCGAGTCCTGCTGGGTCTTGCTGAACCGGTGCACCTCGTCGATGAACAGCACGGTCGGCGGGCCGCCCGAGCGGCGTTGCCGGCGGGCGGTGTCGATCACCGCGCGGACGTCCTTCACCCCGGCGGAGAGCGCCGACATCGCCACGAAGCGGCGGTCGGTGGCCTGGGCCACCAGGTGGGCGATGGTGGTCTTGCCGCTGCCCGGCGGGCCCCAGAGGATCACCGACATCGGGGTGGTGCCGCCGACGAGCTGGCGCAGCGGGGCGCCGGGGGCGAGGAGGTGGTCCTGCCCGACGAGTTCGTCGATGCCGGCCGGACGCATCCGGACGGGCAGGGGCGAGTCGGCCGACACCGGGGTGAAGCCGTCGACGCCGACGGAACCCGTGTGGGCGCTGGGCGACCCGGCGGGCGCACCGAGGGAGAAGAGGGCGTCGGACTCCATCAGGAAGACAGTACCGGGCCGGGTCGGCGCCGCCGGAACTGCGGCGCGGACCCGGCCCGGAATGATCGATTCCGGTCAGCCTCGGCCGGGGCGCCGGCCCCGGTACCAGCGTCCGCCGCCACCGCCGCGCGGGCCGCTGCCGACCCCGGCGAGGTACAGGGAGAGCAGCAGCAGACCGAGCATCAGCAGGGTGTGCACGTTGAACAGGTCCGGCGCGCCGAAGCTGGTGTCGAGCAGGTCGATCAACAGGGCGAAGCCGAAGACGATGGCCGCGAGAATGGCGAGCATGTCGGTCCTCCGGTGGGGGTTCCCAGTGGGTCGCCGCCTGATGTACCCAACCGGTCCGATCGCCAATCTCCACCAGGGACGGGCCGGCTCAGTCACCGGTCGGTGACCGGTCCGTGGCCAGGACGGCGTACCGCACCGAGTCCCACCACCGGCCCCGGACCAGGAGGTGGTCCCGGCTGATCCCCTCCCGGCGCATCCCGACCTTCTCCAGCACCCGGCGGGAGGCGACATGGTCCGGCCGGGTGGTCGCCTCGATCCGGTGCAGCCCCAGCCGGTCGAATCCGAGCCGCAGCAGCAGTCCGGCGATGTCGGTGGCAAGGCCCCGACCCCAGTGGTCGGGATGGACCACGTACCCGATCTCGCCGCGTCGGTACGCGACGCTGTCGACGGTCAGGGTGCCCAGGCCCACCAGTCCGGTGGCCGCGACGGCGACCAGCCGGTAGCGGGACCGCGGCTCGCGCCGCGCCTCGTCGCGCCACGCCGGCACGGCGGCGCGGACCTCGTCCAGGGTCGGCGTGCTCTCGTCCAGCGACCGCTCGTGGACGCGGGGATCGACGGTCAGCCCGTGCAACGCGGCGACGTCGCCGTCCTCGGCCTCGCGCAGCGCGCAGCGCGGCCCGCTCAACCGGACCGGATACCCGGAGGTGATCCCTCCCACGGTTGGCTCCTTCCATCCGGGCCGGCGCCCGGCCGGCCGACGTCCCCGGTGCACCGGCCGGGTTCTCTGGTGCCGAAGGTGCGCCCCGCTCACCGCGCCGCAGTAGGGGCGGGCGCGGGCGCACCGGCGGCCGCGGTAACGAGTGCGGTCCCGGCGGGCCCGCCGTCGGGACCGGGCAGCGGTCCGGCCACGGGACCGGCCGGCGGACCGGCCGCGGGGGTGGGTGCCGCGCGACGGGCGGCCCGCCACGCCGGCAGGTAGAGCGGCGCGGCCAGGGCGAGCGCCACCGCACCGACCAGCATCGCCGTGCCGACGCTGGTGGCGTCGGCCAGCGCGGTCAGCACCACCGCGCCGAGCGCCCCGGCGGACTGCCCCATCATCGAGTTCAGCGAGAGCACGCTGGTCCGGTACGGGCCGTCGACCTGCCGGTGCAGCAGCCCCAGGTGCAGCGGATTCGACGCGCCGTGCACGGTGTAGCAGGCCAGGTACGCCACCAGCACCCCGACCGGGCCGGCGAGCAGCCCCATCCCGACCACGGTCGCGCCCTGGAGGACCCGCAGCAGCGCGGCGCCCGGCGCGGCGCCCGGCCAGCGCAGCAGCAGCGGGGTGAGCGCGGCACCGGCGGCCGAGGCGAGCCAGGCGGCGGAGCTGGCCGGGCCGAGCAGCGCGGCGGCCCGCTCGGGGTCACCGACCACCTCGGCGAGCCGGACGGGCAGCAGCGACTCGAAGGTGACCATCCCGAAGCCCCAGAACAGCTCCACCGCGACCAGGGCGAGCAGCACCCGGGAGCGGCGCAGCAGCCCGAACGCCTGCCCGACCATCCGGGGCGCCTCGGCGACCGAGGCCCGCAGCGCCCCCGATCCCCGGCCGGGCCGGACCTCGACCAGCAGCGCCAGCAGCGCGGCCAACGCCACCGCCTGCAACGCGAGGGCGACCAGCACCGGCCCGGTCAGCGCGCTCACCGGGCCGACCGGGCCGAGCGCGATCAGGCCACCGCTGAGCAGCGCGCCGACGGCGATGGCCACGCCGGCGACCGTGCCGGCGTGACCGAGGCCGCGCTCGTACTCGGCCTCGGGGTCGGCGGCCAGGGTGGCGTCGACGTACCAGGACTCCAGGGGGCCGCTGTCCAGCGCCCGGTAGGCCCCCTGCACCGCGAAGACGAGGAAGAACAGGGCGACGGAGTCGGCCACCGCGAACAGCGCCAGGGAGACCAGGTTGAGCACCCCGGCGGTGACCAGCACGGGCTTGCGGCCCAGCGCGTCGGCCATGCCGCCGGTGGGCAACTCCAGCGCCAGCACCACCAGGCCCTGGGCGGTGACGGCCAGGCCGATCTGGGACAGCGACAGGCCGCGCTCCTGCATCAGCAGGATCATGACCGGGATCAGCAGGCCGGACGGCAGCCAGCGCAGGGCGTAGAGGGCCAGGTAGCGGAACCGGACCTGGCGTACGGTGAGGACGCTCACCGGGTCTGACCGGTCATCGGGTACGCGGCCAGGAAGACCTGCACCGGCTGGGCGTCCGGCTCGTCGGGGGCGGACTCCTCGCGGTAGCGCAGGAGAACCTGCCGCATTTCCGCTTCGAGCGCCTGGAGCCGGTCCGGCCCCAGGTGGAGCAGGGTGTCGCTCATGCCGGCGGCGTCCCGCCACGCGGGAGACCAGTCCTGGCGGGCGGCGAACCACCGCTCGGCCTGCTCGACGAGCAGCCGCACCTGGTCAGCCTGGATCCACTCGATCGCGGCCCGGGCGTCCGGGTCGTCGTCGAAGTCCGTCGGATCCCAGTTGGTCACGTCGTGCGCGGCGCGCCACCAGCGCTGCCGGCCGGTGGCCCGATCCGGGTCCTCGACGACCAGCCCCACCTCGGCGAGCTGCCGCAGGTGGTAGCTGGTGGCGCCGGTGTTGGTGTCGAGCTTCCCGGCGAGGGCCGTGGCGGTCGCCGGGCCGCCGATTCGTAGCGCGCCGAGCAGCCGTAGCCGCATCGGGTGCGCCAGCACCCGCACCTGTCGGTGATCCAGCCGGACGGCGCGGGGCGCTCCTGGCGGGGTTTTGCTGTCCATGCCTGCACAATAGCTATGCACACTTTCTATGCACAAGTTTTGTGCATAGAAAGTGTGCGGCACCTGACAGTTGGCGGGTGGGACGCTCAGGGGGCGAGGAGTTCGGTGATCCCGCGCAGGCGGGTGCGCAGCAGGCCGGCGGCCCGGGCGCTGTCGAGGCGTACCTCGGTGGGCCGGAGCAGGCCCGACGCGGCGCTGGTGGCGGTCCTCAGGCCGGCCGGGTCGACGCCGAACCGGCGGGCCACCAGCAGCCCCAGCTCGGCGCGGCTGACCGCCTCCGGGCCGGCCACGTTGAGCGGGCCGGCGTGGTCGCCCGCCACCAGCTCCAGCACGGCGGCGGCCAGGTCGGCCACGTCGACCGGGCAGCGGATCTCGTCGGTGAACAGGCTCATCCGGCCGGCGAGGGCGTCCAGGCAGAGCCGGATCTGCTTGCTCCGCTCGTCGCCGACGATCAACGAGGTACGCACCAGCGCGGCCCCCGGGTCGACGGCCCGCACCGCGGTCTCCGCCGCCGCCTTCGCCGCCCCGTACGCGAAGACCGGGGTGGGCACCTCGTCGTCGGCGTACGGCTCGGGCCGGCCGGCGTGCAGCGCGTCGCTGGACAGGTGCACCAGCCGGGCGCCCGCCTCGGCGGCGGCGTACGCGACGTGGGCCGCCCCGTCGGCCGTGACCGTCCAGTCGTCGTACCGGTAGGGGGTGCTCACCACGGCGGCGGGCTGCACGGCCGCGACCAGCGCGCGCACGGCGGCCCGGTCGGTCACGTCGAGCCGGTGCGCCTCGACCCCGGCCAGCTCGACGGGGTTGGCGTGGTACGTGCCGAGCACCCGCCGGCCCGCCGCGACGGCCTGCCGGCACACCTCGGCGCCGAGGTACCCGCTGGCACCCACCACGAGCAGCGTCACGCGTCTCCCCCTCCACGGCGGCGGGGCGCCACCTCGGCGACGCCCCGCTGCACCCTGCGAAAGACCGCCTCAGACCGGGTCCGCCACCGGGGCGGCCGGGCCGGCGGTGCCGGTGTGCGCGGCGGCGGCCGGCTTCGGCTTGGCGTCGATGCCCGCCTCGGCGCGCTGCTGCCCGGTGATCGGCGTGGGCGCACCGGTCAGCGGGTCGAACCCGCCCCGGGTCTTCGGGAACGCGATGACCTCGCGGATCGAGTCCGCACCGGTCAGCAGCATGCAGACCCGGTCCCAGCCGAACGCGATGCCGCCGTGCGGCGGGGCGCCGTACTTGAACGCCTCCAGCAGGAAGCCGAACTTGTCCTGCGCCTCCTCGGGGGTGATGCCGAGCAGGTCGAACACCCGCTGCTGCACGTCGCCCCGGTGGATACGGATCGAGCCGCCGCCGATCTCGTTGCCGTTGCAGACGATGTCGTACGCGTACGCCAGGGCCCGGTCCGGGGCCTCCTCGAACCGGTCGACCCACTCGGCGTTCGGGGACGTGAACGGGTGGTGCACGGCCGTCCAGCCACCCTCGTCGGTCTTTTCGAACATGGGGGCGTCGACCACCCAGCAGAACGCCCAGGCGGACTCGTCGATCAGCTTGGCCCGCTTGGCGATCTCGATCCGGGCCGCGCCGAGCAGCTCCTGCGCCTCCCGCGCGTCGGCGCTGGCCGCGAAGAAGACCGCGTCGCCCGGCTTCGCGCCGACCGCGTCGGCCAGCCCGGCCAGGTGCTCGGCGGAGAGGTTCTTCGCCACCGGGCCACGCGCCTCGCCGGTCTCGGCGTCGAGCACCACGTACGCCAGGCCCCTGGCCCCGCGCGCCTTCGCCCAGTCCTGCCAGCCGTCCAGCTCCTTGCGGCTCTGGCCCGCCCCGCCCGGCATGACCACCGCGCCGACGTACCCGCCCGCGTCGATCGCGCCGGCGAAGACCCGGAACGCGGTCCCGCGCAGGTAGTCGGTCAGCTCGGTCAGCTCGACGCCGTAACGCAGGTCCGGCTTGTCGGAGCCGTACCGGGCCATGGCGTCGTGCCAGGTGATCCGCGGGATCGGCCGGGAGATCTCGTGGCCGGCGAGGTCCTTCCACAGCGCCGAGACGATCGCCTCGCCGAGGTCGATCACGTCGTCCTCGGTGACGAAGGACATCTCGATGTCGAGCTGGGTGAACTCCGGCTGCCGGTCGGCGCGGAAGTCCTCGTCCCGGTAGCAGCGGGCGATCTGGTAGTACCGCTCCATGCCGCCGACCATCAGCAGCTGCTTGAAAAGCTGCGGGGACTGCGGCAGGGCGTACCAGCTACCCGGCTGGAGTCGGACCGGGACCAGGAAGTCGCGGGCACCCTCCGGGGTGGACCGGGTCAGCGTCGGAGTCTCGATCTCCAGGAAGTCCCGGGAGTGCAGCACGCCCCGGGCGAGCTGGTTGGCCCGCGAGCGCAGCCGCATCGCCTTCGCCGGGCCGCCGCGGCGCAGGTCGAGGTAGCGGTACTTGAGCCGGATGTCGTCGCCGGCCTCGATCTGGTCGTCGACGGGCAGCGGCAGCGGCGCGGCCTCCGAGAGCACCTCCAGCTCGCTGGCGGTCACCTCGATCTCGCCGGTCGGCAGCTCCGGGTTCTCGTTGCCCTCGGGGCGGCGGGTCACCTCGCCGGTCACCTTCACGCAGAACTCGTTGCGCAGCGCGTGCGCGTCCTCCTCGCGGAAGACCACCTGGACGATGCCGGAGCCGTCGCGCAGGTCGACGAAGATGACACCGCCGTGGTCGCGCCGGCGGGCCACCCACCCGGCGAGCGTCACCGTGGTGCCGGCGTCCGTCGCGCGCAGGCTGCCGGCGTCATGGGTACGGATCACGGCTTGCGTCTCCCTCGTCTGCGGTCGGTCTGCCCCCGCATTCTGTCAGGGCGCCCCGCCCCCCGCCGCCACCGGGCGGCTGACGGCACCCGGACGGCGCCGCCACCCGGGCGAGCCCGGTGGCGGCCGGTCGCACCCCGGCCGGCCCCGCGTCCCGCGCCACCGCGCTGGTCAACGGCGGGGCCCGGCTCGGCCTGGCCGAGCGGGTCACGGCCGGGGCCGAGGCGCTCGGCCCGCTGCTGGCGGTGCTGGCCCTCGGTCGTGGCCGGCGGGGAGCGGGGGGCGCACCGTGACGGGGCCCTCGGCCAACGCCGGACGCGCTCCTCGGCGGCGATTGGGCGCCTTCTCCCGGTACGCCGGAGGCGGGCCGCCGGACTCCCGGCGGCCCGCCTCGCGGGGTGGTGCGAACCGATCAGATGATGCTGACGCCGTAGACGCTCAGCGCCTCGGTGACGGGCTGGAAGTAGGTGGTGCCGCCGGAGGAGCAGTTGCCGCTGCCGCCGGAGGTGAGGCCGACGGCGCTGCTGCCGCTGAACAGCGAGCCGCCGCTGTCGCCCGGCTCGGCGCAGACGTTGGTGCGGATCAGGCCGGAGACGCTGCCCTCGGCATAGTTCACCGTGGCGTTGGTGGCGTTCACCGAGCCGCTGCGCAGGCCGGTGGTGCTGCCGGAGCGCTGCACGGACTGGCCGACGAACGCGCTGGCGGCGCCGGTGACGTCCCGGTAGCTGCCGTTGTAGAGGGAGACGTTGCCGGTCGCGTTGGCGGAGTTGCTGTGCCGGACGATGCCGTAGTCGTTGCCCGGGAAGCTGCTGCCGGCGCGGGTGCCCAGGACGCTGGTCTGGCCCGAGTTGGAGTACCAGGTCGAGGCGATGTTGGTGCAGTGCCCGGCGGTCAGGAAGTAGGTCGTGCCCGCGCTGTTGCGGACGTTGAAGCCGAGCGAGCAGCGACCGCCGCCGGCGGCGTAGATCGCCTGGCCGCCGGAGATCCGGGTGCTCAGCACGCCGGCCTCGGCCTCGACGCGGACGGCGCCGCCGGTCCGGGCGGCGGCGGCCTTGACGCGCTCCAGCTTGGCGCCGGTGACGGTGCTGTCGACGGAGATGACGACCTGGTTGGTGACCGCGTCGGTCCACCACGCGGTGCCGGGGATCTTCGCCGAGCGCTCCAGCTCGGCGGTGGCCCGGTTGAGCTCCGAGGCGCCGCGCTTGACCATCTTGGCGGTCGCGCCGGCGGCGCGGACCTGACGGGCGGCGGCCTCGTCGGTCACGGTGACGACCATCTTGCCGCTGGCGTCGGCGTACACACCGGCCGAGCGGTCACCGAGCCGGTCGGCCAGGCTGGCCGCGGCGTCGGGCGAGGCGGGCGAGGGCGCGGCCTGGGCGGGCGCGCCGATCAGCGCGGTGGCGACCAGGGTGCCGGCCGCGGCGACGGACGCGGCGCGGAGGAGCGATGACCTTGTGGGTCGCATGCAAGACCTCCCGGAAGGGGGTGACGGGTCGCGCCGGGGGTGACGGACCCGAGGACGGACCCGGCCGGATCTGTGCGAACCGGTCGAGTGAACTGAAGTATTCACATACTTAAGATTTCTCGCAAGACCTGACCTTGCCCCGCTCCATCCGGGCCACATCCGTCGCGGCCTGCGAAGTTGCGACCACAGACATCGATATCTATGATCGGTGAATCCTGACTCCCCCATCAGTACCCGCGTTTCGGAGGCCACCATGAGCCCCGCCTGACGCCCCCACCGGATCGATGTCGACGCGGCGCTCGCCCCGCTCAGGACCCGGCCTACCCGACGCCGACCGGCGGGCCCGGATCCGTCGGCGGATGCCAACCGCGCCGTGGGCCGCCGTCGCCGGCTGGTGACGCCGGCCCCGCCCGAGGCGGGGCCGCACCATCAGCCCGCCGGACGCGGGGCCCGTACCGCCAGCCCGCCGACGCGGGGGCCGTACCGTCAGCCCACCGGGCGCGGGGGCCGTACCGTCAGCCCGCCCGGAGCGGGGGCGGCCCGTCGCCCTCGCGGCGGTGGGCGCCGGGGCCGGGCCGGGGCAGCACGTCACGTGGGTCGGCCACCTCGTGCCCGGCGGCGCAGCGCAGCTCCGCCCGCACCTCGGCACCGCAGTCGCGGTGCTCGACGGACAGCGGCGAGCCGTCCGGGTCGGCCAGGTAGCGGTCCCCCCAGCCGAGCACGGCGACCAGCACCGGCCACAGGTCGAGCCCCTTGCCGGTCAGCCGGTACTCGTGGCGCACCCGGCTGCCCGGCTCCCGGTACGGCTCACGGCGCAGCACCCCCTGCTCGACCAGGGTGGCGAGGCGGTTGGTGAGCACCTGCCGGGGGATACCGGTGCGCACCCGCATGTCGTCGAAGCGGCGGATGCCGTTGAACACCTCGCGGAGCACGACCAGGGTCCACCGCTCGCCGAGGATCGCCATCGCGCGGGCGATGGTGCAGTTGTCCACCGACCAGTCCAGTGCCGAGGGTCTCATGCCCACCAGGCTAGGTCTTGTTGACAGACTCAGCAACGCGCTGCCAGGCTGCGTCCATGACGCAGACGCAGCCGGCGCGCAGCCGCACCTTCACCTGGTCCGACCCGGCGGCCGGTGCCGCCCACCTCGGCCGGCGCAGCGGCCTGGAGCTGCTCCGGGCGATGATCGCCGGCGAGCTGGCCGCGCCCCCGGTGATGCACCTGATCGACATGGCGCGGATGGAGGCCGACGAGGGCCGGGTAGCGGTCGAGCTGGTGCCGCAGGAGTTCCACTACAACCCCCTGGGCACCGTGCACGGCGGCGTCATCTCCACCCTGCTGGACACCGCCGCCGCCTGCGCCGTGCACAGCACCCTGCCCGCCGGGGTCGGCTACACCTCGCTGGACCTGAACGTGAAGTTCCTCCGCCCGGTGACGGTCACCAGCGGCACCCTGCGCTGCGAGGGCACCGTCCTGCAGCGGGGCCGCCGCACCGCCCTGGCCGAGGCGAGGCTCACGGACGCGGCGGGCCGCCTGATCGCCCACGCCACCTCCACCTGCCTCCTCCTCCCCCTGACCACCCCCGCTCCCCCGGCCTGACCTCCCGCCCCCACCCACCCCCCACCGTCGATCATGGAGGCGTGGTGCCGGGAAGGTGCCGTTTCGCCCGAAACGTCCCCCACCACAACTCCATGATCGACGTGGGGTGGGGGTGGGGGTGGGGGTGGGGGTGGGGGTGGGGGTGGGGGAAGTGGCGGGTGGGTCAGGGGCGGGTGGCGGCGAGGCGGGCGGCGCGGGCGTCGCGCTTCTCCTCGAAGCGGGACGCGTGGGTTTCGAGGGTGTCCAGGTGGGCGGCGATCTGGTCGCGGGCCGCCTCGCCCTCGGCGTCCAGGCCGGCGACGTTGAACACGTCCCACTGGCGCAGCACCGGGACGACCACCTCGTCGCGGTGCTGGCGCAGGTCGTAGATGCCGGCCAGGGCGATCGCCACCGACTTGCGGGCGAAGCCGTCGATGCCCACGCCGGGCATCTGGAAGTCCGCCAGCACGTCGGCGATCGCCCGCATCGCCTGGCTCGGGGCCAGTTCCAGGGCGGCGTTGAGCAGGTTGCGGTAGAAAACCATGTGCAGGTTCTCGTCGGCCGCGATGCGGGCCAGCAGCGCCTCGCAGGCCGGGTCGCCGGTCACCCGGCCGGTGTTTCGGTGCGAGATCCGGGTGGCCAGTTCCTGGAACGACACGTACGCCAGCGAGCGCAGCATCGAGTCGTCGTGGGAGTTGGAGTAGCCGGCCGTCATGTGCACCATCCGGGCCCGCTCCAGGGCCACCGGGTCGACCATCCGGGTCACGGTCAGGTAGTCCCGGATGGCGGTGCCGTGCCGCCCCTCCTCCGCCGTCCATCGGCCCACCCAGGTCCCCCACGCCCCGTCGGGGCCGAAGAGGGTGGCGATCTGGTGGTGGTACGAGGGGAGGTTGTCCTCGGTCAGCAGGTTCACGATCAGCGCGGTGCGCGCCACGTCGGGGATCGTCGAGTCCGATTCCGCCCACGCCTCGCCGCCGAGCGGGCCGTCGAAGGTGCGGCCCTCGCTCCACGGCACGTACTCGTGCGGGAACCACTCCTTGGCCATCGAGAGGTGCCGGTCGAGGTTCTTCTCCACGACGGGCTCCAGCTCGACGAGCAGGGCGGTCTGGCTCAGTGCGGTCACGACGATCTCCCTACGGTGGCGTAACTTACGCCACCGTAGGTCTTCGTCGGCGTACGCGCCAGTAGCGCCCAGCTCGTGAGCGGTGCCCGCGGATCCTCAGCCCTCCCCGATCCGCAGCCAGAACGACGCCGGCAGATAGTGCTCGGTCAGCCCCAGCCGCCGCCACAGCCCGGCGGCCACCTCGCGCAGCTCGGGATCCCCGGCGACGTACGCGTTGGGCAGCTCGACCTGCCACCGGTCCGACCCGGACAGCAGGAACGCGGCCAGCAGGTACTGCTCGTTGTAGTGCCGGTAGCGCCACTGGGGCGGATAGTCGCGCGGCAGCATGATGTCGTGCACCTGCACCAGCACCCCGGGCCGCAGCCGGGGCAGCACCTCGAAGAAGAAGACCGTCACGTCCGAGCCCATGAAGCTGCGGTGCGAGCCGTCGAAGAAGACGACGTCGCCGGGCTCCAGCTCGTCGAAGACGGCCAGGTCGGCCCGCTCCAGGGGGCGGCGCACCACCTCGTCGCAGAGCACGTCGACGCTGGCCCGGGGGGCCGGGTCGATCGAGGTGATCCGGGTGCGCAGGCCGTGGTCGCGCACGGCCCGGCGGGCGAACTTGGTGGAGTTGCCGGAGCCGATCTCCACGTACCGGCGGGGGTCGCCGTCGGCGAGGAACCCGTAGAGCGCCAGCGCGTCCAGCGGCGGCAGCCACCCGTTGACCCAGTACGGCGACCCGGCGTCGAGGTCGCCGCGCAGCGGGATCTCCGCGAGCCGGTCCGCGTGGTCGCAGAACCGGCGCAGCCGCGCGGCGTAGGCGTCCCGGCCCCGGTCGAGCAGCGCGGTGAGCGCCGGGTGGTCCGGGCGGCCGTGGCCGAAGCGGGGCTCGGGCCGGACCGGGAAGTCCACGAAGATCGGCCGGCGCAGCCCGAACGCGGACAGCACCAGGCCGTGCAGCAACGGGCGGCGTTCCAGCCGGGCCAGCGGCGCGGCCAGGAACGGCAGGGCGGCCAGCACCTCGACCCCGGAGGCGGTGCCGAACGCGCTGCGCATCCGCCGGGTGAAGCCGCGGACGCCGCCGCCGGGGACCCGGCCCGGCGCGCGCAGCCGGTCGGTGGGCGGGTGGGCGGGCAGGTCGGTGGCGGTCATGAGGGTGCTCCTTCGAGGTCTTCGACGCTGGCGGAAACGGGGGCGGAGGAGGAGGGGGCGACGGCCGGAACAGGGGCGGGGGCGGTGGGGTGGGTGGGCCGGCGGCCGGTGGCGGTGAGCAGGGCGAGCACCACGGCCGTCGAGCCGATGTCGCCGACGGTCAGCAGCACCCGGCTGAGCGCGACCAGGGTGACCAGGTCGGGGCCGGCGACCAGGGTGGCCAGGGTGACCGCGAGGACCACCTCACGCACCCCCAGCCCGGTCGGCATGACCACGGCGCACAGGCCGGCGACCACGGACAGGGCGAACCCGCCGACGCCGACGGTCAGCGCCCGCCACGGGTCGGCGCCGAGGGCGACGGCCAGCACCGCGATGTGCAGACCGCTGATCAGCCAGCCGAGCAGCATCAGCGCGGTGGCCCCGAGCAGCGTCCGCCGCTCGGGCAGGGCCGGCCCCTCCCCCGCCCCGGCGGAACGGCGCAGCAGCCGGGCGGCGACGACAAGCAGGCGGCCGAGCAGCCGGGGTGCGAGGACCGGGGCGAGGGCGGCGGCTGCGGCGGGCAGCAGCAGCCACCACCAGGGGCTCCGGGCGACCAGCCAGGGCAGCGCCAGGATGCCGACGAGCACCCCGGAGACCGCCGCGAGGCCCTGGCTGACCAGGAACGCCGCGGCGAGCCGGGCGGGCGGCTGGCGCAGCGGCCGGGCCATCGCCGCGTGGGCGACGGTGGGCCAGACCCCGCCGGGCAGGTAGCGGGTCAGCCCGGCGAGGAAGAACAACCAGCTCGCGTCGCGCAGCGACAGCCGGCTGCCGAGGCCGGCCAGCAGCAGCCGCCACCCGACGAAGCCGGGCACCCCGCCGACCGCCGCGAGCACCCCGGCGGCGAGCGCGGTGCCCCAGCCGACCGCCCGCAGGCTCTCCCCCAGGCCGTGCCGGACCCGCCAGACCTGCCAGCCGAGGAAGACCAGCACCGCGGCGTAGCCGGCCAGCCGCAGCGTGGACCACAGCCGCGCCCGGGTCACCGGGACACCGCCCCGGGCGGCCCGCGCCCGGGTCACCGGGCACCGTCCAGGGAGAGGGTCGTCTCCTGCACCCGGTGGTCGGACATGCCCCGGGCGTCGCGCAGCCGGTACCGGTGCACCGTCCAGTCCCGGGAGACGAACGTCCAGTCCAACCGCCACCAGCGCTGCCCCGCGATGGTCCACGACGTCGGGTACGCCGACCCGCCGGCCCGGCCGGCGTCGGTGAGCCGGTCGGTGAGCCGGTCCAGGTCGGCCATCGCCGGGCTGGTGTTCAGGTCCCCGGCCACCAGCACGGGCAGCGGGTTGCGGTCCAGGTCGGCGGCGAGCGCGTCGTACTGGGTCTCGCGGCGCTGGAAGAACTCGCGCCGGCGCTCGTAGAAGGTGGCGCGCAGCGGGCTGCTCAGGTCCAGTGGGACCAGGATGTGGGTGTTGTACACCGACACGGTCCGCGCCCCGATCCGCAGGTCGGTGCGCAGCGACTTGACCTCCCAGTAGTCGGTGCGCCAGTCCGAGCCGGGCGGCGGGTCGGCCGGCAGGGCGGCGACCCCGACGATTGGGAACCGGGTGAGCGTGACCAGTTCGCCCCGGGCGGCCACCTGGTAACCGGGGAACTCGCGGCGCAGCCGGGCCAGGTCGGCGTCACGGCGGGCCGGGTCGTCGGCCGGCTTGTACTCCTGGAGCAGGTACACGTCGGCCCGCCGGGCGGTGAGCGAGGCGTAGAACGCGTCGGCGTCGTCGGTCTCGTTCCACACGGTGGTGTTCCAGGAGACCAGCCGCAGCGCGTCCGCCGGCACGGGCGGCGGGGTGCGCAGCACCGCCGGGTTCAGCCCGGACAGCCCGGCGCCGAGGGCGAGCGCGGCGGCGGCGAGCAGCGCCACCCGGCCGCGCGCCGGCCCGGCGAGGCCGGCGAGGGCGAGCAGCAGCACCGGTACGGCCACGAAGGCCAGCGGCGGGGTCAGCTCCGGGGCCAGCCACAGCCACCACCGGCCGCTGAGCAGCCGGTGCGCCACCACGAAGGCGAGCCACGCCCCGGCGAGCACGGTCAGCGCCCGGCCGGCCCGCCGCCGGGGTCCCCGAGCGGCAGGGACGGCAGGCGTGGCGGGAGCGGCGGGCGACCCGGGCTGGTCGGAGGTGGCCACCCGGGGCGGGTCGTCCACGGTGCTCACGCGGCCACCGCCGGGGACTCGTACAGCCGGCGGAAGCGCGCCGACACCAGCCACTGGGCCAGGCCGGCGGCCACCCCCACCCCGATGGTGAGGCTGACCAGCAGGTGCAGGGCGGCGAACCTAACCGTGTACGGCAGGCCGCGCACCGCGCGCACGTAGCGGTACATCCGGGTGTCGCGCAGCAGCCAGAGCGCGAGCAGCAGCACCGGCACGGCGGCCCAGGCCGGGCCGGCGAGCAGCGGCAGCGGCGCGGTGGCGGCGGCGAGCCAGGAGGCCAGCCCGGTGCCGGACTCGGTGGAGGTGACCACGCCGACGACCCGCCGCCGGTTGAGGAAGAACGGGATGTGCACCCGGGTGCGGGTGAACACCTTCGACAGCGCGATGCCCAGCGTGGCATCGTCGTCGTGCCGGCCGATCACCGACGAGGTCATCCGCACCTCGTACCGGTCGGTGAGACGCTCGGCCACGTCGGCGCCCTCGCTCTGGGTGAGCCGGGGGTTCCACGGCCCCACCTCCGCCCAGACCCGGACGGGCAGGGCGAGGATGGCGGTGGACAGGAAGCCGGTGATGCTGCCCTCGGCGATGCGGAAGTACCAGTGCCGGAACAGATT
This sequence comes from Micromonospora sp. MW-13, assembly GCF_003434305.1. Lineage (GTDB taxonomy): Bacteria > Actinomycetota > Actinomycetes > Mycobacteriales > Micromonosporaceae > Micromonospora. The sequence goes on along the minus strand of NZ_QKKX01000061.1, from coordinate 28,366 downwards.
GCGGTAGTCCTTGGTGAAGCTGCCCCGGATCAGCGGGACGGTGTCGTAGTTGCCGCAGACCGCGCCGACGCCCGGCTCGTCGCGCAGGATCGCCACGGCGGTGGCGACGGCGTCGGGGGCCAGCGCCACGTCGGAGTCGACGAACACCAGGATCTCGCCGGTGGCGGCGTCCGCGCCGATGTTGCGGGCCACCGAGGGCCCGCTGTTGACCGGGATATGCAGCAGCCGGACCTCGGGGAAGGAGCGGGCCACGGCGACGGAGTCGTCGGTGCTGCCGTCGTCGACGACGATCACCTCCAGCGGGTGGTGGGTCTGCCCGGCCAGGGCCGCCAGGCAGAGCCGCAGGGTGCGGGCGTAGTTGTAGTTGGGCACGATCACGCTGACGAGCGGGGCGGCGGACACCACCTCACCAACCTTTCGAGTCGAGCGGACGGACGGCGGACCGGGACGGCCGCCGCGACGGCCCGAACGTCGGGTCGACGGCGGCGCGGGCCAGCCCGACCACCGCGCCCGCGATCAGGGCCAGGTTGACCAGCAGGTGCACCCCGAGGGCGCGGCCGAGGAACGGCCAGCCTCCGGCGCGGCGCAGCAGCGCGACCAGCGGCGGGTCGGCGGCGGCGAAGACGGCCAGGCAGAACGCCGGCAGCGCCGCGCCGGCCGGGCCGAGCAGGGCCGCGGGCAGGGTGAGCACGGCCAGCCCGGCGGCGGCCACCCCGAGGGTGGGGTTCAACGCGAGGCCCCGGCGGCGGTACCGGTTGCGCAGCGAGAAGCGCAGCAGTTGGGCGCGGCGGTACTGCTCGCCGAGCAGCGGCAGCAGCCGGTCGGCCTCGTCGTGCCAGCCGACGACGGCGTCGGTGAGCCGGATCCGGTAGCGGGTGAGCAGCCGCTCGCTGTACTCGTCGTCCTCGGCGCTGCGCAGGTTCTCGTCGAACGGGCCCAGGTCGCGCAGCACGGCCCGGGGCACGGCGGCGAGGGCGAACACGGCGGTGTCCACCGGCCCGACGGCCCGGGTCAGCGCCGAGTGCAGGTGCAGCACCCGGTACCGCTCGACGGGGCCGTCGTCGATCAGCGGCTGCGGGGCGTAGACGCCGTAGACGCAGCCGCAGCCGGGGTCGGCGGCGAGCGCGGCCACTGCGTTGCCGAGCGCGTCGGGGGCCAGCGCCACGTCGGAGTCGAGGAAGAACACGACGTCGCCGGTGGTGGCGGCGACCCCGGCGTTGCGGGCGGCGGACACCCCGCCGTTGACCGGCTGGACGAGCACCCGGACGCCGGCCGCCGCTGCCACGGCCCGGGAGTCGTCGGTGCTGCCGTCGTCGACGACCAGCACCTCCACCGGCGAATGGGTCTGCGCGGCCACCGAGTCCAGGCAGTGGCGCAGGGTCTTCGCCGCGTTCCACACGGGGATCACGACCGAGACGGTGGGTGCGAGGTTCATCGCGCCTCCTCAAGCGAGATCAGGGCGGTCTGGGTGCGGTGGTCGGACAGGCCGCGCGGGTCGCCGAGGGCGTACCGGTGCACCCGCACCTGCGCCGAGGCGAGGGTCCAGTCGAGCCGCCAGGTCGGCCCGCCGGCCGGCCAGCTCGCCGGGTAGAGGTCGACGGAGGCGTCGGCGGCGTCGCGCAGCCGGTCGCGCAGCGGGCGCAGGTCACCCATGGCCGGGGTGGTGTTGAGGTCGCCGGCCACCAGCGCCGGATTCGGGTTGGCCGCGAGGTCCGCGCCGAGGGCGGCCAGTTGCGCCCGGCGGGCCGCGTCCCGCTCGCGGACGTACGCCCAGAAGCGCTCCGGCGCCAGGTTCACCTGCACCGGCAGGTGCACGTTGTACGTCGACAGCGTCCGGTCGCCGACCCGCAGGTCGACGCGGAGCACCTTGGCGGCGGCGAACACCCGCCCGAAGTCGGCGGCCGGGTCGGCGGCGAGCGCCGCGTCGGGGCCGACGGCCGGCCGGGCCAGCACCGGGTACCGGGACAGGGTGAGCAGCTCGCCCCGGGCGAGGACGGCGTACCCGGGGAACGCCCGGCGCAGCCGGTCCAGGCCGGGGGCGGGCCGCGCGCCGGCCAGCCCGGCGGCGTCGTCCCAGTACAGGTGCTCCTGGAGCAGGTAGACGTCGGCGCGCTGGTCGGCCAGGAAGCGCAGGAACGCGTCCGGGTCGTCGTGCTGGTCCCAATAGCCGGTGTTCCAGGCCAGCACCCGCAGCGCGTCCGGCGGCGGGGCGGGCCGGTCGGCGAACGCGTGCCGGTTGAGCCCGGCGTCGGGCAGCCCGAGGGCGAGTGCGGCGGCGGCCCCGGCCAGCACCGCCGTCGCCGGGCGGGCGGGCAGCGGCCGGCGCAGCAGCCGGGCGGCCGGCACGCCCAGCGCCAGCCCCACCGGCACCGCCAGGTACGCCAGCGGCGGCAGCAGGTCGGGCAGCAGCCACAGCCACCACCGGCCGGTGAGCGCCCGGTGCGCCACGGTGACCGCCAGCCAGCCGAGGGCGGCGGCGACCAGCAGCCGGGTGGCCGGGCACCACCGTCGCCGGGGCGGGGCCGGCGGGCCGGCGGCGGGGCGGGCCAGCAGGCTCATGCGGGCACCGCAGCCGGCTGGGGGCCGCCCTCGTACAGGGCGCGGAAGGAGCGGGAGAACAGCCACTGTGCCGCCCCTGCGGCGGCCCCGGCGACGATGGCCAAGTTGATCAGCCACTGCACCCCGACGAAGGCCACCAGCAGGCCCGCGCCGCGCCGGCGCAGCACGAACCGGTACATCCCGGCGTCGCAGGCCAGGAACGCCACGGCCAGCGCCGCCGACGGCAGCGCCCCGGCCGGGCCGAGCAGCAGGGGCAGCGGCAGGACCGCGGTCGCCAGCAGGGCGGTGACGCTGGCCCACATCCGGGCGGCGGTTTCGAAGCCCTGCGCGGCGCGGCGGCGGCGGACGTACAGCGGCATCCGCAGCCGGCTGCGGTGGAACACCTTGCGCAGCATCGGCCATAGCCGGTCGTCGTCGCGGTGCCGGCCGTGGATGGCGTCGGTGAGCCGGATCGGGTAGCGGGCGCCCATCCGCTCGCCGTACTCGACCTCCTCGGTCTGCCGCAGCCCCTCGTGGAACGGGCCGATCTCGGCGAACACCCGGGCCGGCATCGCGCAGATGGCGGTGAACAGGAAGCTGACGTCGCCGAGCGAGCTGATCCGCCACCAGTGCGCCTGTAGGCAGCGGCACTCCTGGACCAGGCTGTCGCGGACCAGGGGGACCTCGTCGAGGGTGCCGCAGACCGCGCCGGCGGCCGGATCGGCGGCGAGCAGCGCGACGGCGCGGGCGACGGTGTCCGGCGGCAGCTCCACGTCGGAGTCGACGAACAGCAGGACCTCCCCGGTGGCGTGGGCCGCGCCGAGGTTGCGGGCCAGCGCGGGGCCGCCGTTGCGGGGGGTGGACAGCACCGGCACGCCGAGGGCGCGGGCGACGGCGACCGAGTCGTCGGTGCTGCGGTCGTCGACGAAGACGATCTCGGTGGCGGGGTGGGTCTGGGCCAGCAGCGCGGGCAGGGTCAGCCGCAGCGAGTCCGCGTGGTTGTAGTTGGGCACGACGACGGACACCGTCGGTACGGGCGGGGTCATGGGTCTCCTTCCGGCGGAGCACCGGGGCGGCGGGTAGGGCAGGAGCCGGCGGTCAGGTCAGGAGGGCCGGCGGCCAGGTCAGGGCAGGGCGGCGATGAGCGCCGGGAACTGGGCGGCGGTCAGCAGGGCGCCGAGGGCGGCGGCCCACAGCAGCGCGGCGGCGACGACCGCGCGGTCGCGCAGCAGCAGCCGGACCGGGTCGCCGCCGGCCCGGCGGACCAGGGCGAGTTGCAGGTAGCGGGACATCAGGTACAGCACGAACGGGGCGGACAGCAGCATCGCGGCCTCCCCGTACGGGTCGAACGGGGCCTCGGTGCTCAGCCAGACCAGCCCCGCGGTGACGGCCAGCACGCTGGTCAGCTGCAACAGGTGCCCGGCCAGCTCGACCGACCAGCCGCGCAGCGCCGGCCGGTGGGCCACCCCGCCGTCGAGCAGTTCCTGCCGGCGTTTGCCGACGATCAGCAGCAGGCAGCCGGCGAAGACGGTGAGCAGCAGCCAGGCCGAGACGGCGGCACCGACGGCCAGGTAGCCCTGCACGGCCCGCAGCACGAAGCCGAGCGCGACCACCCCGGCCTCGACCAGGGGGACGTGCTTGAGGCCGCGGCTGTAGCAGACGTTCAACACGAGGTACGCCAGCACCGGCCAGGCCGGCCCGGTCAGGCCGGCGGCCAGCACCAGGGCGAGCAGCACGAGCAGCACCAGGCACCAGGCGTACGCCAGGGGCACCGGCACCCGGCCGGCGGCGACGGGCCGGTGCCGCTTGACCGGGTGGTGGCGGTCGCGGTGCCGGTCGGCCACGTCGTTGCCGACGTAGACGGCGCAGGCGGCGAGGACGAAGGCGAGCACCGACCAGCCCAGCCGGGCCAGCCCGGCGGGGTGCCAGGACGGGGCGTCGAGCAGCGGGACCGGCACCACCAGCAGGCTCTTGGCCCAGTGGCCGGGCCGGACCAGCCGGACCAGGTCGACGAGGAGGCGGGTCCGGCCGGCGGCCGGGGGGTGCACCGCGGGGCCGGCGGCGGCCGGGGCCGAGTCGAGCAGGGGCATCGGACCTCCCGGCCTAGAAGAAGATCTTCGCGAGGGAGAGCGCGCCCTGCCGCCACGGCTCCCGGCTGGTCCGGCCGCCGCCGGCCGCCGTGGCGTGCCGGTTCTCCCGCCACCACCGGTACGTGCCGAGAATCGCGTCGCGGTTGGCGAACCGGGGCTTGAAGCAGAGGCGTTCCCGGGCCTTGTCGATGCTGACGTACGAGTCGGCACGCAGCTTGTGCAGCAGCCGCCCGTACACCGGGGAGAGCCCGCTGCGCTCCAGGGCGGCGAGGGCGGCCAGCGCCGGCCCGGCGGGCAGGCCGACCACCCGGCCGCCGCGCCCGGCGGCGTCGAGCACGGCCTGGAAGTCCTCGCGCAGGGTGCCGAACTCGGCCGCGCCGAGGTTGTAGGTGTCCCCGGCGACGTCGTCGGGCGCGGCGAGGACGATGAGCACGGCGTCGACCAGGTCCTCCACGGCGAACATCTGGACCCGCACGTCGCCGCGGCCGAGGACGGGGAAGTTGCGGCCCTCCTCGGCCCACTCGAACAGCATCGCGAACAGCCCCATCCGGCCGGGGCCGAGGAAGGTCTTCGGCCGCAGCACCGGCACGCAGAGCCCGTCGGCGCGGTGCCGCTCGACCAGCAGCTCCGCCTCGACCTTCGCCCGGGTGTACGGGTCGACCGGCACCCGGGGGTGTTCCTCGGGGGTGGGGACGAGCCGGGGCAGCCCGTACACGGCGGTCGAGGAGATGTGCACGACCCGGGGCACCTCCACCCGGCGGGCCGCGTCGAGCACCGCGCGGGTGCCGTCGACGATGATCGAGCGGATCATCTCGGCGGGGTAGCTGGGCAGCGCGGCGGCGCAGTGCACCACCGCGGCGGAGTCGGCGAGGACCCGGTCCAGCAGGGCGCCGTCGCGGATGTCGCCCTGGCTGTGGGTCAGGTCGGGGTGGGTGTGCACGGCGGGCAGCAGGTCCACGCCGTGCACCCGGTGGCCGGTGTCGAGCAGCCGGCGGACCAGGTGCGAGCCGAGCATCCCGGACGCGCCGGTCACCACGACCCGTTCGGCGCTCACCACCGGGAGGTCACCCGCTCCCGCACGAAGGAGGCGAGCAGCCTCGGCAGGCCCCGGGACAGGGTGGCGTCCAGGGCGGTGAGGAAGTGCTCGACGTCCTCGCCGGTGGCCACCAGGCTCGGGGCGACCATCAGCGGGTTGTCCGCGTTCGGGCTGTAGTAGGTCATGATGCCGTGCTCGCGGAACAGGTGGGCGATCACCGACAGGGTGACGAGCTTGGTGCGGAACTGGGGGTCGTGGGCGAACCCGGGCATCAGCTTGCCGGCCAGGTCGAGCACGCCGGGCCCGCCGCCGAGGAACACCCCCCACAGCGCGCCCGCGCCGGCGACCCGGGTCACCACGTCGGGATGGGCCTTGGCCAGCCGTTCCAGGCCGGGGCGCAGCACCGCCTCCAGGGCGCGGGCGCGGGCCGGGTAGTCGTCGTCCACCACGACCTCGATCGCCGCGAGGGCGGTGGCGGTCTCCTCGCCGAAGCCGTAGTAGGTGGTGCTGTGCAGGATGACGTCGGTGAGCCGGTCGTACGCCCGGCGGAAGACCGGCTCGCGGGCGGTGTAGCCGGAGATGGACGCCTTGCCGCCGCCGAGCGACTTGGAGTAGGTGAGGATGTCGGGCAGCAGCCCCTCGTGGCGCATGAAGTAGAACAGGCTGCCGGTCTTGCCCCAGCCGGTGTAGACCTCGTCGTAGATGGTGACGATGTCCCGCTCCCGGCACAGCCGTTGCAGGGCCAGCAGGTCGTCGGCCGACCAGGCGCGCATGGTGGAGGCGCTGAACGGCTCGACGAGGATGGCGTACACGTCGCAGCCGCCGTCGGGGGTGCGGGCGGCGTCGACGACGGCGCGCACCGCGGCGAGGTCACCGTACGGGTGCACGACGATGCCGGGCAGCCCCGGGAAGCTGAACGAGTTCTCCGACGAGCCGGTGAGGCTGCCCGCGCCGAGGGTCTTGCCGTGGAAGCTGATGTCGGCGCGCAGGATCGTGTTGCGCCGCCCGCCGTGGTACTTGTACGCCATCTTGATCGCGCCCTCGTTGGCCTCCGCCCCCGAGTTCGGGAAGTACGACACGGACAGGTCGCCGGGCAGCAGCGCGGCCACGTTGTGGCTCAGCGCGGCCAGGTACGGCGAGAAGAACGCCTTGTGCACCTCCATCCGGCGGGCCTGCGCGAAGCGCCGCCGGGCGGCCAGGATCCGGGGGTGGTTGTGCCCGTGGTTGAGCACCCCGACGCCGCCGGAGAAGTCGAGCACCCGTCGGCCGTCGCGCAGCCGGATCCACACCCCCTCGGCGTGCTCGACCAGTTCCCGGCCGAAGCCGAAGGTGGTCATCAGGGATACCTGGCTGCGGCTGACGTGGGCGCGGTACAGCTCGTGCACCTGCCTGGTGCTGAGCTGTTCCGCCTCGTTGACGCCGATCAAACTGGGCATGGGGCATGGCCTTTCCTCGAACGACCGGTGGGGGCACGGCAGCGCCGGCCAGGGACGGAACCCGTCCGGGCATCGATGGATCTCGACGCTGTGCGATTCCCAAACTAACGATCTGCGCCGAGCAGGTCATGCCGCGCGTTCGGGGGACGGGCCGGCCGGGGCGTGTCCCCCGAACGCGGGACGCCCGCCGCCGCCGGGCAACCGGTACGGTCCGGGCAGGGGGTCGACGGGGCCCGGCGACCGGGGCGGCGGGGGGACGAGGGACGGCCGCCGGGCGGCGGCGCGGGAGGGCCGGGCCGGGCGGTCAGCCCGCCTCCAGGTCATCCTCGCGAACCCGGTCGGCGAGGTCGAGCTTCGTGCGGGTGGGCCGGCCCAGGTCGTGGTACTTCGCCTTGACCCGGTCCAGGTAGGTGCGCGCGGTCTCCGGCTTGATGCCCAGGTGCCGGGCCGCCGCCTTGAGCGTCATGCCCGAGGCGTACGCCAGCAGGACCGCGCGTTCGCGGGGGGACAGCGCGGGGCGCACCGGGCGGCTGTCGCCCAGGCAGGCGAAGGCCAGGTCGGTGGAGAATACGGGACGGCCGGCGTGCACCTCGCGGATCGCCACGGCGAGGGCGGGCAGGTCGTGGTCCTTGGTCACGTACCCGCTGCTGCCGGCGGCGAAGGTGGCCACGACCTGGTCTGGCCGCGCCCACACGCTGAGCACCAGGACCCGGTGCCCGCGCGCGACCAGCCGCCGGACGTTGCCGGCCGCGTCGCTGCGGTCGCGCAGCACCAGGTCCAGCAGCACCACGTCGACCGGGCCGGGCAGGCCCGCCAGCAACTGGTCCACGGTGGACGCGGCGCCGACCAGCCGCAGGTCGGGCACCGTGGACAGCCAGGTGACCAGCCCGTCGAGGAGCATCCGGTCGTCGTCGACGGCGGCCACCCGGATCACCGGGGCCACGACAGCTCCACGCACGTTCCCCCGCCCGGCTCGCTGGAGACCCGGACCCGGCCCCCCACCTCGGCCACCCGGTCGACCACCGAGTGCCGGAACCCGAACCCGGGCGGCGTCGCGTCCGGGTCGAAGCCACACCCCCGGTCGACGACCGTCACCCGCAGGACGCCCCGCTCGCCGCTGACCGTCAGCCAGGCCTGGTCCACCCCGGCGTGCTTGACCACGTTGTTCAGCGCCTCCCGGGCCGCCTCGCCGACGGCCTGCACGACCGGGGACGGCACGTGCGGCGGGGTCAGCGCGCCCCGGTAGCGCACCCGCAGGCCGAGCAGCGACACCTCGCCGACCACGTGCCGCAGGGCCTCGGCGAGGGTCCCGAACTCCGGGTCGGCACGGTCGGCCAGCAGCCCCCGGATGACGTCGGCGTCGCTGGCGCACCGCTGCCGCAGCTCGGGCAGCCGCGGGTCCACCCCGCCCCGGGCGATCAGGGTGAGGGTGGTCAGCACCGTGTCGTGCAGGGCGCGGTGGTGCGCCAACCGGGTGACGTACCGGGCGTGGTCGGCGGCCCGCTCCGCCTCGGCGACCAGCCGCCGCGCGTTGACCCGGTCGAGGTCGCGGCCGACCCGGCGCAGGTACCGCACGGCGAAGCCCGCCACCAGCGCGAAGCAGGCCAGCCCGTTGATGGTGTGCACCAGCTCCAGCACCGGCGCCCCCGACGTGCCGTACCCGACCGCCACCGCGGCCTGGGCGGTGAGCAGCGCGAACACGCTGGCCACCGCCGACGCGGGCCGGGCGATGGCCGCGGCGGCCAGCGACCCGGCGGCCTGCGCCACCCCGTTGCCCCAGTTCGGCGCGTCGGCGACCTCCGTGGGCAGGTTCGCGGTGACCACCACCAGCACCGCCACGGCCAGCCCGACGTCCAGGTAGACCAGCGGCGTCGGGAACCAGCCACGCCGCACGGCGGAGCGGAACAGCACCAGGTTCCAGGCGACCGCGCCGAGCAGCAGTGCCAGGTTCGCCCAGGCGCTGCGGTACGCCCCGTACGCGCCCGTGGCGACCGCCGGCGCCAGGCAGGTGGCCCGGTGCAGGGCGAGCAGGACCAGCATGAACCGGTTGGCCCGGCCCTCCCCCGCGGCATCGACGACGGGCGCAGAGTGACCGGGCGATGACACGTTGGTCATTCTGGCAGTCGGATCAACGACGGTCATCACTGAATGCAGGGATCACGGCAACCGTTCGGCCCGGCCCGGCGGGCCGGGTGGCGGCCCCGACCGGCCACTGGGCCGGTTGACGGCTGGTCCGGCCCCTGCCGGGCCGGGACGCCGGCCACCGACCGGGCACGGGGCCGGCCCCCGCGGGACGATCCGGCGGACCGGCGGCGGGTCAGCCCACCAGCGGCCGAAGATCCGCCCGGGGCGGGGTCCACTCCCCCGCCGCCGCGGCCACCTGCTCGCCGGATCGGATGTCCTTCACCTCGTCCGCCGCGCCGTCGGCCCCCGGGAACCACACGTACGGGATGCCGCGCCGCTCGGCGTACCGGATCTGCTTGCCGAACTTCGCCGCGCTCGGCGACACCTCGGTGGGCACCCCCCGGCGGCGCAGCGCGTCGGCGACGGCGTTGCTGGCCGCCCGCTGCTCCTCGGCGGTGACCGCGACCAGCACGCAGGTCGGCACGCTGCGGGACACCGACAGCGCGTCGGCGCCGAAGAGCAGGCCGAGCAATCGGGTCACCCCGATCGAGATGCCCACCCCCGGGAAGCGGACGTTGCCGGAACTGGCCAGGTTGTCGTACCGGCCGCCGGAGCAGATCGAGCCGAACCGCTCGTAGCCCACGAGCTGCGTCTCGTAGACGGTGCCGGTGTAGTAGTCCAGGCCGCGGGCGATCCGCAGGTCGGCCACGCACAGCCCGGGGGAGTGCGCGGCGGCGGTCTCCACCACCGCGACCAGCTCGGCGACGCCCTCGTCCAGCAGCGGGTGGCTCACCCCGAGGGCGCGCACCGCGTCGGCGAAGGAGGCGTCCGGGGCGGAGATCTCGGCCAGAGACAGGCATGCCTTGGCCTGCGCCTCGCTCGCCCCGGCCGTCTCGGCCAGCAGCTCGGCCACCTTCGCCGGGCCGATCTTGTCGAGCTTGTCGACCGCGCGCAGGGCGGCCTCCGGTTCGGTCAGCCCGATGCCCCGGTAGAAGCCCTCGCAGATCTTGCGGTTGTTGACCTGGATCCGCACCGGCGGGATCGGCAGCGACCGCAGCGCGTCGCCGATGACCAGCGGCATCTCGGCCTCGTAGTGGGCCGGCAGGGTGTCCCGGTCGACGATGTCGATGTCGGCCTGGAGGAACTCCCGGTAGCGGCCCTCCTGCGGGCGCTCGCCCCGCCAGACCTTCTGGATCTGGTAGCGGCGGAACGGGAACTGGAGCTTGCCGGCGTTCTCCAGCACGTACCGGGCGAACGGGACGGTCAGGTCGAAGTGCAGGCCGAGTGCGTCGTCCCCGGCCGGGCCCTCGGCGTCGGCCTGGAGCCGGCGCAGCAGGTAGACCTCCTTCGAGGTCTCCCCCTTGCGCAGGAGCTGGTCCAGCGGCTCCACCGAGCGGGTCTCCAGGGGGGCGAAGCCGTACAGCTCGAAGGTGGTGCGGATCCGGTCGAGGACGAACTGCTCGATCATCCGCTGCGCCGGCGTCCACTCGGGGAAACCGGAGATGGGCGTGGGCTTGCTCATGGCGTACTCCTTGCAGCTCCGCGCCGCCGGGCGCGGTGAGGTCGTGGGCCCGCGCGGCGCGGGCGGAGGAAAACTAGAGACCGCGGCGGGGCGCGGCGGGGCGCGCGTCGCCGGAGCCCGCCACCTCGACGAGGTACGGGTTGCTCGCGCGCTCGCGCCCGATGGTGGTCGCGGGGCCGTGGCCGGGCAGCACCACGGTGTCGTCGGCCAGCGGGAGGATCTTGTCCCGCAGGCTGGCGAGCATCCGGGGCATGCTGCCGCCCCACAGGTCGGTGCGGCCGATCGAGCCGGCGAACAGCACGTCGCCGGAGAGGCAGACCTGCTCGGCCTCCCAGGGCGAGCCGGCGCCGGGCAGCCGGAACAGCACCGACCCGCCGGTATGGCCCGGGGCGTGGTCGACGGTGATCTCCAGGCCGGCCAGGGCGAGGGTGGCCCCGTCGGCCAGCTCGGCGACGTCGTCGGGCTCGGTGTAGGGCAGCCGGCCGCCGAAGAGCTGGGTGAGGTCCATCGACAGCGCCTTGCCCGGGTCGGCCAGCAGCTCCCGGTCGTCGGGGTGGACGTACGCGGTGACGCCCCGGGCGCCGCAGACCGGCGCGACGGAGAAGGTGTGGTCGAGGTGGCCGTGGGTGAGCAGCACGGCGGCCGGGTGCAGGCGGTGCTCGGCGAGCACGGCGTCGAGCCGGTCGATCACCCCGATGCCCGGGTCGACCACCACGCACTGCTCCCCCGGCGCGGTCGCCACCACGTAGCAGTTGGTGCCGAAGGCGTCCGCGGGAAAGCCGGCCACGAGCACGTCCGCTCCCCTTCCGTCGAGCTGCCGTCCCTGCCCTGGCAGCCTAGCCGCAACGGCGAGCGGATTCCGTCGACCCACCCGCCCCGCCGGCCCCAGGGGGCGCAGTGACTGCCTCCGATAAACCCGGCGAGGCCCTGGTACACCACATTCCCAGCCGGTACCCGTACACTCTGGCGGGCGTGTGGCGTGGCGCACGTGCCGCCCCACGGGGCGCGACGCCCAAACCCGCCGGTGACCGTCAGGGTAGAGGAAGGGGAGCACGGGTGGCTTCCAGCAGGGACCGGCAGCGCAAACTGGCGCGGGCCAAGCTCGACCGGCAGCTGGCCCGACGGGCCGCCCGGACCAGGCGCCGTCGGCAGATCCAGGCCGGCGTCGGCGCCGCCGTGGTGCTCGCGTTGATCGTGGCCGGCTCGGCGTGGGCGCTGGGCGCCTTCGACGACGACCCGGAGAAGAACACGGCCGCCGAGGACGTCTGCCTCTGGACGCCGCAGGACGCCACCGCGAACACCAACCTCAAGGACGTCGGCACCCCGGCCACCACCGGCCTGCCGACCGAGGGCACCCGGACGATGACCGTCACCACCAACCAGGGCGCGCCGGTCACCGCGGAGCTGGACCTCGCCTCGGCCCCCTGCGCCGGGGCGAGCATCGCCCACCTGGCCAGCCGGGGCTTCTACGACAACACCACGTGCCACGAGATCACCGCCGAGGGCGCGCTGCGCTGCGGCGACCCGAGCGGCACCGGCCTGGGCGGGCCGAAATACTCGTTCTACGACGAGAACGTCCCCACGGCGCCCGAGGCGAGCCCGTCGGCCAGCCCCGCCCCCGGCCAGCCCCCGGCGTACCCGAAGGGCACGGTCGCGATGATGGCCAACCCGCCGGGCGCCAACGGCAGCCAGTTCCTCGTCTTCTTCAAGGACTACAACCCCGACAAGCCGGTCTACCCGGTGATCGGCAGGGTCACCGGCGGGCTCGACGTGATCACGAAGATCGGTGCCCTCCCGACCGTGGACAATGGGAGTGGAGCCAAGGTCAAGCCGAAGACCGACGTGGTGATCCAGAGTCTCACCGTCGGCGAGTCGGCACCGGCCGCGACCGCCCCGGCGTCGGGCGCTCCGGCGGCCAGCCCGAGCGCCGGCTGACCGGGCCCCGCCCCACACACTGCGGCACAGACCGCGCCAGAGACACAGTCCAGGAGGATCGACCGTGACGTCCACGAAAGAGCGGCAGCGCGCGGCGGCGAAGGCCCGACTCCAGCGGAACATGGCCGCGCAGGCGGCCAAGGCCCGCAAGCGCCGGCAGACGCAGGCGATCGTCGGCGCCGGGGCGGCCCTGTTGCTCGTGGTCGCCGGCACCGTGTGGCTGGCCACCACCGTCGGCAGCGACGACAAGAAGCAGGACACCGCCGCCAATAGCGGTTTCGTGCAGTGCGCGTTCACCGAGATCCCCAAGGAGAGCCGCACCAAGGAGATCAAGGACGTCGGGCTGCCGCAGGCCCAGCAGGCGAACACCGGCGTGCAGACCCTGACCATGGACACCAACCTGGGCCCGATCACCGCCAAGGTCGACCGGGCCGCCACGCCGTGCACCGCGGCCAGCTTCACCCACCTGGCGAGCAAGAACTTCTTCGACAACAGCAAGTGCCACCGCCTGGTCACCGAGGGCATCCAGGTGCTCCAGTGCGGTGACCCGAGCGCGACCGGCAAGGGCTGGCGGGACACCGACGGCACCGGTGGCCCGGCGTACAGGCTGGCCGAGGAGAACCTGCCCACCGACAAGCGCCCCGCCTACCCGAAGGGGGTCATCGCGATGGCCAAATCGGAGCAGCCCGGCAGCACCGGCAGCCAGTTCTTCATCGTCTACGGCGACTCGCAGCTCGACCCGAACTACACCGTCCTGGGCACGATCACCGGCGGCATGGACATCGTCGAGGCCGTCGCCAAGGCCGGCGACGACAAGGCGTTCGCCCAGCAGGCCGGCGGTGGCCACCCCAAGAAGGAGGTCGTCATCAAGAAGGTGACGATGAGCGAGCCGCAGGGCTGAGCCCTCCGCAACGACGAAGCGCCCGCCGGCTGCGAGCCGGCGGGCGCTGTCGTGTGCGGGTCAGGACCCCGAGGTGACCCGGTACGCGTCGAAGACGCCGTCGACCTTGCGGACGGCGGCCAGCAGGTGGCCCAGGTGCTTCGGGTCGGCCATCTCGAAGCTGAACCGGCTGACCGCCACCCGGTCCCGGGTGGTGGTGACCGTGGCGGAGAGGATGTTGACCCGCTCCTCGGAGAGCACCCGGGTCACGTCGGCGAGCAGCTTGTGCCGGTCCAGCGCCTCGACCTGGATGGCGACCAGGAACGTCGAGGCGGAGGTGAGCTTCCAGCTGACCTCGACCACCCGCTCGTCCTGGGCCCGCAGGTCCTCGGCGTTGGCGCAGTCGTCCCGGTGCACGCTGACCCCGCCGGAGCGGGTGACGAACCCGAAGACGGAGTCCGGCGGGACCGGGGTGCAGCACCGGGCCAGCTTGATCCAGACGTCGCTGACCCCCCGGACCACCACGCCGGGGTCGGCGCTGCTCTGCCGGCTGCGCGGCGGCCGGGTGGCGACGGCGGTCTCGGCGATGTCCTCCGCCGCGCCCTCCTCGCCGCCGTACGCGGCCATCAGCTTCTGCACCACCGACTGGGCGGAGACCTGGCTGTCGCCGACCGCCGCGTAGAGCGAGGCCACGTCGGCCAGGTGCAGGTCCCGGGCGATCGCCATCAGCGCGTCGGAGGTGAGCATCCGCTGCAACGGCATGCCCTGCTTGCGCATCGCCTTGACGATCGAGTCCTTGCCGGCCTCGATCGCCTCCTCGCGCCGCTCCTTGTTGAAGTACTGGCGGATCTTCGTCCGCGCCCGGGGGCTCTTGACGAAGCCCAGCCAGTCCTGCGTCGGCCCCGCCGTCTCGGACTTCGACGTGAAGATCTCGATCACGTCGCCGTTGGACAGCGTCGACTCCAGCGGCACCAGCTTGCCGTTGACCCGCGCCCCGATGCACTTGTGCCCCACCTCGGTGTGCACCGCGTACGCGAAGTCCACCGGCGTCGACCCGGTCGGCAGCGGGATGACGTCGCCCTTGGGGGTGAAGACGTACACCTCCTGGCTGGACAGGTCGAAGCGCAGCGCGTCCAGGAACTCGCTCGGGTCGGCCGCCTCCCGCTGCCAGTCCAGCAGCTGGCGCAGCCAGGTCATCTCGTCGATGTGCGCCGGTGGGCCGACGATCTGGGTGCCCTTGTGCTCCTTGTACTTCCAGTGCGCGGCGATGCCGAACTCGGCGGTGCGGTGCATCGCGTACGTGCGGATCTGCATCTCCACCGGCTTGCCGGTCGGCCCGATGACCGTCGTGTGCAACGACTGGTACATGTTGAACTTGGGCATCGCGATGTAGTCCTTGAACCGGCCCGGCACCGGCTGCCAGTTCGCGTGGATCACGCCCAACGCGGCGTAGCAGTCCCGCACCGTGTCGACCAGGATCCGCACCCCGACCAGGTCGTAGATGTCGTTGAAGTCGCGACCCCGCACGATCATCTTCTGGTAGATCGAGTACAGGTGCTTCGGCCGGCCCGTCGTCTCCGCCTTGATCTTGGCGGCCTTCAGGTCGGTGCCCACCTTCTGGGTCACCTGGCGCAGCAACGACTCCCGCTGCGGCTGGTGCTCCCCGATCAGCCGGAGGATCTCCTCGAACCGCTTCGGGAACAGCGTGCCGAAGGCGAGGTCCTCCAGCTCCCACTTGATCGTGTTCATGCCCAGCCGGTGGGCCAGGGGCGCCAGGATCTCCAGCGTCTCCTTGGCCTTCTGCTCCTGCTTCGGGCGGGGCAGGAAGGTCAGGGTGCGCATGTTGTGCAGCCGGTCGGCCAGCTTGATCACCAGGACCCGGGGGTCCTTGGCCATCGCCACGACCATCTTGCGGATCGTCTCCGCCTTGGCGGCGTCGCCGAGCTTGACCTTGTCGAGCTTGGTCACCCCGTCGACGAGCAGCGCTACCTCGCCGCCGAAGTCCGCCTTCATCTGGTCGAGGGTGTACTCGGTGTCCTCGATCGTGTCGTGCAGCAGCGCGGCGACCAGGGTGGTGGTGTCCATCCCCAGGTTCGCCAGGATGGTGGACACCGCCAGTGGGTGGGTGATGTACGGGTCGCCGGACTTGCGGTACTGGCCCGAGTGCCAGCGGGCCGCCGTGTCGAACGCCCGCTGGAGCAGCCGGGCGTCGGCCTTGGGGTGGTTCACCCGATGGGAGGAGATCAGCGGCTCCAGCACCTCGCTGACCTGCGAGGTCTGCCAGGGCGCGTTGAACCGGGCCAGCCGGGCCCGCACCCGCCGCCCGGTGGGCGCGTTGGAGAGCGCGAAGCCGGCGCCCGGCAACGGGTCGCCGGAGTCGTCGGCCGACAGCGGCTCCAGGACGCCGGCCGCCGGAGTGCCGCCGTCTGCGTGGGCGGAATCCCCCTCGCTCCCGGGGATCGCGCCCCGCAGGTCAGCTCCCTTGTCGGTCACCGAGCCGTCAGCGTCGCCTGTCGGGTGCACCGTGCCCTCCACCGGGGGGACGACATCGTGGGACACCGGCCTCCTCACCGCTCGCCGGGGTATGCCGACCGTGCGCCGGCCGGCCTGGTCTTCCGCCGCCCGGGCAATCTCCCGCCCGCTCAGCAATGGGCAATGCTACCCGCACGCACGGTGCCCCGCCGCTCCGCCGGACGGACCGCACCGGGTCCGTCCGACGGCCGCCACGACCAATCGGTCAGCCGGGCACGGACCGGACGCCGCCCCGGTCCCGAGTCGCCGGGCGGGGTCGCCGGCCGGCACGGGCCGCTCAGACCTGGAGCAGGGCGTGCACCGGCCGCGGGGCGAGCCGCTCCCGGCCACCGAGGAAGCCGAGCTCCAGCAGCACGGTGAAGCCGGCGACGGTGCCGCCGGCCCGCTCCACCAGGTCGAGGGTGGCCTCGGCGGTCCCCCCGGTGGCGAGCACGTCGTCGACCACCAGCACCCGGTGCCCGGCGGTGAACGCGTCCTCGTGCAGCTCCAGCGTCGCCTCGCCGTACTCCAGCGCGTACGAGGCCGAGTAGGCGGGGCGGGGCAGCTTGCCGGCCTTGCGCACCGGCACCACGCCGACCCCGGTGGCGTACGCGACGGCCGCCGCGATCACGAAGCCCCGGGCCTCGATCCCGACCACGGCGTCGAACGACTCCCGCCCGTGGTACGCCACGATCCCGTCGACCACCTGGCCGAACACGGTGCCGTCGGCGAAGAGCGGCATCAGGTCCTTGAACATGACGCCGGGCTTCGGGAAGTCCGGCACGTCCAGCACACGGCTGGCGACCAACTCGGCGACCTGCGGGCCGCTGTCTCCCCGTACCCCGGCGCTGTGCGTCTCCGTCACGCGGTCCCGTCTCCCTTCGTACGACGACGGCGTCCTCCACGCCGCTCGCACAGCATGAAGGACGCCGTCGTCACCGTCTCCGGTGGGTGTCTCCCCGGTCGCGTCAGCGGCGCTTCGCGCCGCCCGGCCGGTTACCGCCGCCGCCGGCGGGGCGACCGCCCCGGGCTCCGCCCGCGCGCTTGCCGGCGGGCCGGGCGCCCACCTTCGGCGCGGCCCCGGCCAGGGCCGCCTCCTCCGGGTCGATGGGCTCGTCGTCCTCCCCGGCCGGGCGCGGCGCACCCTTCGGGGTGATCTCGCCCCGGGCCAGGGCGCCCCGCCGGGCCAGCACCCGCTTGTTGTGCGCCTGGATCCGCGGCTCGTAGTTCTTCAGCAGCACCAGCAGCGGGGTGGCCAGCAGGATCGAGGTCAGGAACGCGACCGCCATACCGACGAAGAGCACCAGGCCGAGGTCCTTCAGGGTGCCCGCGCCCAGCAGGCCGGCGCCGATGAACAGCAGGCCGCCGACGGGGAGCAGGGCCACCACCGAGGTGTTCAGCGACCGCATGAGGCTCTGGTTGATCGCCAGGTTGGCCGCCTCGCCGTACGTCTGGTTGTTGTTCGCGGTGATGCCCCGGGTGTTCTCCTGGACCTTGTCGAAGACCACCACCACGTCGTAGAGCGCGAAGCCCAGGATCGTGAGGAACCCGATGATCGTCGACGGGGTCACCTCGAATCCGACCAGCGAGTAGATGCCGGCGGTGAGGATCAGGTTCATGAACAGCGAGGAGACGGCCGCCACCGCCATCCGCCACTCGAAGCGCAGGATCAGGTAGACCATCACCAGCGCGACGAAGATCACCAGACCCAGCATGGCCCGGGAGGTGACCTGGCTGCCCCACGCCTCGCTGACCTGGTTGCCGCTGATCTGGTCCGGCTGGATGCCGAACGCCCGGGCCATCTCCGCCTTGGCCGCGTTGGCCTGCTCGGCGTTGAGCTGCGAGGTACGCATCTCGTAGTAGTCGCCGCCGGTGCCGCCGACCTTCTGCGCGGTGACCACCTCGGCACCACCCGCAGCGCTCGCCAGCGCCGCGTCGACCTTCTCCTCGGCCTGCTCCAGCGTGCCGACGCTGGCCGGCACCTGGAACGAGTTGCCGCCGGCGAACTCGATGCCCAGGCTGAAGCCCCGCACGGCGAAGCTGAGCACCGAGATCAGGATCAGCACCCCGGCGACGGTGAACCACAGCTTGCGCCGGCCGATGACGTCGAGGCCGGCCTCGCCCCGGTAGAGGCGGCTCGCCAATCCAGTCTTAGCCATCTCAGGCCTCCTTGACGCGCGAGGTGCGGGTGGCCTGCTCGGTCCGCGCGGGAAGGGCGCGGCCGAGACCGCTGACCCGCGGGGACAGGAACGCCCGGGTCCGGGCGAACATCGTCATGATCGGGTGACGGAAGAGGAAGACCACGACCAGGTCGAGCACCGTGGCCAGGCCGAGCGCGAAGGCGAAGCCCTTCACCGCGCCGACCGAGACGACGTAGAGCACCACGGCCGACATGAGGGTGATCGCGTTGGCCGAGATGATCGTGCGGCGGGCCCGGATCCACGCCCGCGGCACCGCGCTGCGCGGGCTGCGCCCCTCGCGGATCTCGTCCTTGAGCCGTTCGAAGTAGATGACGAACGAGTCCGCCGCCACGCCCAGCGAGACGATCATGCCGGCGATGCCGGCGAGGGTGAGGGTGAAGCCGATCTGCCGGCCGAGCACCACCAGCGCGCCGAAGACCAGCAGCGCCGACAGCACCAGGCTCAGGAAGATGACCGAGCCGAGCAGGCGGTAGTAGAAGAACGAGTAGATGATGACCAGCAGCATGCCGATGCCGGCGGCGAGCAGGCCCGCGCGCAGGTGGCTGGCGCCGAGGGTGGCGGTGACGTTCTGCTGCTCCTGCGGCTCGAAAGTCACCGGCAGCGCGCCGTAGCGCAGCTGGCTGGCGAGGGCGCTGGCCGCCTTGTTGTCGAAGCTGCCGGTGATCTGCGAGTCACCGGTCAGCACGCCCTGGATCTCCGGCGAGGAGACCACCTTGTTGTCGAGGACGACGGCGACCCGGCACTTGCCGTCCTGGCCCAGCGCGGTCTGGTCGCACGCCTGGCCCTCGTTGGTGAACGCCTCCCGGGTCAGGCTGGTCCACTTCTCCTGACCCTTGCCCTTGAAGTCGAGGCTGACCACCCAGGAGCTGGTCTGGTCGAGCACCGCGTTGGCGTCGCCGACGTCGGTGCCGAGCACCTTCGCCACGTCGAGCAGGTACTTCTGGACGCCGTCCTCGCAGGCGACCGCCTTCTGCTTCTCGTCCTTGATCGACGCCGCCGGGCGCTGGTCGAGCTGGGCACAGCCGATCGTCGGGACGTTGAACTGCATCTCCGCCGGCAGCACCGCGACCTCACGCGCGGAGAGCGTGCCGAA
This sequence comes from Micromonospora sp. MW-13, assembly GCF_003434305.1. Lineage (GTDB taxonomy): Bacteria > Actinomycetota > Actinomycetes > Mycobacteriales > Micromonosporaceae > Micromonospora. The sequence goes on along the minus strand of NZ_QKKX01000061.1, from coordinate 9,000 downwards.
CGGCTTGAGCTTCTCGCCCAGCGACGGGTCGGTGGTCAGATCGGCCGGGGCCTGGAGCGCGGTCGCGGCCTGCCAGGCGGCGGCCCCCACCTTCTGCTGGACGGCCTTGCGCTGCTCCTCGACACCCTGCGGCACCGGCTCGGCGCTGGCGCTGGGCGACGGTGCGGCGGCGCTCGGCGAGGCCGGCGCGGAGGCGCTGGCGCTCGGGGCCGGCGCCCCGCCGCCCTGTCCGCCGGCGCTCGGCGACGCGCTCGCCTTCGCCCCGGCCGAGGCGCTGCCGGACGGCTTGGGGCTGGCGCTGCCGGACGGCTTGGGGCTGGCGCTGCCGGACGGGGCCGGGGCCGGCGTGGCGGCCGGGGGAGCCACCGCGCCGCTGCCGTCGGCGACCTTGAGCACCTTGCGGAAGCGCAGCTCGGCGGCGCTGCCGACGTCGGTGAGGTCGCGGTTCTCACCGGGCAGGGAGATGACGATGTTCCGGTTGCCCTCGGTGACCACCTCGGCCTCGGCCACGCCGTAGGCGTTGACCCGGCTCTCGATGATCTGGCGGGCCTCTTCGAGGTTCTCCGCCGTCGGGGGCTTGCCGTCGATGCTGTTCGTCGCCTCGAGCGTCAGCCGGGTGCCGCCGATCAGGTCCAGGCCGAGCCGAGGCTCCAGCCGGTCCTTGAAGCCACCACTGGCGCCGCCCGAGAAGAACACCATGAGATAGAGGACGACGAAGATGAGCCCGAGCACGGCGAGCTGCCGTCCGGGCCGCATCTGTCCCTGAGGTGGTGGTGCCACGGCTGTCTGTCTCCCTGTTACGGTCGCGCTGCCGAGGCGGCGGCGCGAGTGTCGGGCCGGGGGTACCGGCGACGGGTGTCCGGGCCGGCGACGCGACGCCGACACGGCTGACCACGACCGGCGCGGGGGCGCCGGCCGGCAGCCTTCGGGTGTCGGCGTCGGGTGTCGACCCAACTATCCAGTTTTAACGGCGTCTCCGCTGCCCCGTCGGGGAGGCGGTCACTCCTTGACGGTCTCGGCGTCCTCGCTGACCGGCTCGGTCGACTCGACCTGCTCGGCCTTGCTCACCACCCGGGCGATGGCGGGACGGGCGTACCGGGTCTGCACGCCGGGGGCTACCTCGAGCAGGACGGTCTCGTCGTCCACGCCGGCGACCGTGCCGTAGAGACCGCCGATGGTGACCACCTCGTCGCCGGGGGCGATGGCGGACTGCATCTGCTCCGCCTCGCGGCGGCGCTTCTGCTGGGGGCGGATCATCATGAAGTACATGACGCCGAAGAGCAGGGCGATCATGAGGATCGGCGTGAGACCGCCGACTCCCCCTCCACCCGCTGCTGCGTAGTGCACGGTTACTGACCTTCCGATTGGCCTCCGGCCCGGCACGAGGGGCACCGGAGCGGAGGCGGATTCTCACGTCCTGTACAAACCGCGGCGAAGTCTAGTCCCTGCACCTGGGAACGCCGAATGCGGCGCAGATCACGTTCGGATCACGGCTGATCAGGTGCGGCGGAGAACAGATCGGGAACGACAGGAGCATCGGCGCCAAATGTACCATTCGGTGGGGTACGCCCCAGGTGCCGCCAGGCCGCCTCAGTCGCCACCCGCCCCCGGGGCGTCCGGGCGAGCAGCCCCGCCCGGACCAGGAACGGCTCGCAGACCTCCTCGACCGTGTCCGGCTGCTCCCCCACCGCCACCGCCAGGGTGGACAACCCGACGGGCCCGCCCCGGAACGAGTCGACCAGCGCGGTGAGCACGGCCCGGTCCAGCCGGTCCAGCCCGAGCGCGTCGACGTCGTACACCGTCAGGGCGGCCCGGGCGGTCTCTACGGTGACCACGCCGTCGGCCCGGACCTCGGCGTAGTCCCGCACCCGGCGCAGCAGCCGGTTGGCGATCCGGGGGGTCCCCCGGGACCGGCCGGCGATCTCGACGGCGCCGTCGTCGGTGATCGGCACGCCGAGGATGTGCGCCGACCGGCGCAGCAGCACCTCCAGATCGGCCGGGGAGTAGAAGTCCAGGTGCGCGACGAAGCCGAACCGGTCCCGCATCGGCCCGGTCAGCAGGCCGGACCGGGTGGTCGCGCCGACCAGGGTGAACGGCTCGACGTCCAGCGGGATGGCGGTGGCCCCCGGGCCCTTGCCGACCACCACGTCGACCCGGAAGTCCTCCATCGCGCTGTAGAGCAGTTCCTCGGCCGGCTTGGCGATCCGGTGGATCTCGTCGATGAACAGCACGTCGCCCTCGGCGAGGCTGGTCAGGATCGCCGCCAGGTCGCCGGAGCGCTCGATCACCGGGCCGCTGGTCACCCGGATGCCCGCGCCCAGCTCGGCCGCCACGATGTTCGCCAGGGTGGTCTTACCCAAGCCGGGCGGGCCGGACAGGAGGATGTGGTCGGGCGGGGAGCCGCGCCGCATCGCGCCCTGGAGCAGCAGGTCGAGCTGGTCGCGGACCCGGTGCTGGGCGATGAACTCCGCCAGCCGCTTCGGCCGGACGCTGGCCTCGGCGTCCCGCTCGGCGTCGTTGACGTACGCCGAGACGAGGTTGCCGTCGGGGCCCGTCATCGGGTCCGGCCGAGCAGCCGGATGGCCTGCTTGAGCAGCACCGGCACGGGCGGGGGCGGCCCGTCGACGGTCTCCGCCACGGCGGCCACCGCCTGGTCGGCCTGGCCGGCCGTCCAGCCCAGCCCGACCAGGGCCTGGCGGACCTGCTCGGGCCAGGCGCCCCCGGTCACCCCGGCCGCCCCGTCGGCGCCCACCGGCACCGGGCCGATCCGGTCGCGCAGCTCCAGCACCAGGCGCTCGGCGCCCTTCTTGCCGATGCCCGGCACCCGGGTCAGCGCCGCCGTGTCGGCGTTGGCGATCGCCTTGCGCACCGCGTCCGGGGGGTGCACGGCGAGCACCGCCTGGGCCAGCCGGGGGCCGACCCCGCTGGCGGTCTGGAGCAGCTCGAACAGTTGCTTGGCGTCGTCGTCGGCGAAGCCGTAGAGGGTGAGCGAGTCCTCCCGGACCACCAGGCTGGTGGCCAGCCGGGCGGGCTGGCCGACCCGCAGGTCGGCGAGCGTGCCGGGGGCGCAGTACACCGCCAGGCCCACCCCGCCGACCTCGACCACGGCGTGGTCCGGGCCCGTCGCGGTCACCGTGCCGCGCACACTGGCGATCATCGTGCTCCTCCTCGTCGTACCCGGTCGGCCGCCTCGGCCAGCTTCGAGCGGGTGCCGCCGCGCCAGACGTGGCAGATGGCCAGCGCGAGCGCGTCGGCCGCGTCGGCCGGCTTCGGCGGCTCGGGCAGCCGCAGCAGCCGGGTGACCATGGCCGTCATCTGCGCCTTGTCCGCCTGGCCGGATCCGGTCACGGCCGCCTTGACCTCGCTCGGGGTGTACGTCTGTACCGGCAGGCCGGCCCGCGCGCCGGCCAGCACGGCGATCCCGCTGGCCTGGGCGGTGCCCATCACGGTGCGCACGTTGTGCTGGCTGAACACCCGCTCCACGGCGACGGCGTCCGGCCGGTGCTCGGCGACCAGGTCGGTGAGCGAGCGGTCCAGGTGCAGCAGGCGCAGCGGCAGGTCGTCGCCGGGGTCGGTGCGGACCACGTGGTAGGCGACCAGGGTGCAGGGCCGGCCCGGCACGCCCTCGACCACGCCGACCCCGCACCGGGTCAGCCCCGGGTCGACGCCGAGCACGCGCACGCCGCCTCCCTCCCCCAGCCGCCAGCAGTACGTGTGTTCGACACCCTACTGGTCGCCCCGGACACCCCCCGCCGGGGACACGCCGGGGCACCCGGGGCTCCGGGTGGCCGGGGGCCGGGTGGGCCGTCCACCACACAGTCGCGGTGGCGAGTATGTGTCGCCGCCCCATGTGCCCTCGGCCACACAGCTCGTAACTTCATGCGCCATGACGGCAGAACCCGTGGCGGTCCCCCACGTCGTACACGTCGACCTGACCGGTCGCACCGCCCTGGTGACCGGCGGTGGCAGCGGCATCGGCCGGGCCTGCGCCCTGCGGCTGGCCGCGGCCGGCGCGTCCGTGCTGGTGGTGGACCGCAACGTCGAGGCGGCCGAGGTGGTGGCCGACGCGGTGGGCGGCCGGGCGCAGGGGGTGGACCTGGCCGACCCGGCGGCGGTGGACCGGCTCGACGCCGACGTCGACATCGTGGTCAACAACGCCGGGTTGCAGCACGTCGCCCCGGTCCAGGACTTCCCGGCCGAGCGCTTCGCCCACCTGCACCGGGTGATGGTGGAGGCGCCGTTCCTGATCGTGCGCCGGGCGCTGCCGCACATGTACGCCCGGGGCTGGGGCCGCATCGTCAACATCTCCTCCGTGCACGGGCTGCGGGCCTCGCCGTACAAGGCCGCGTACGTCTCGGCCAAGCACGCCCTGGAGGGGCTGTCGAAGGTGGTCGCGCTGGAGGGCGCGGCGCACGGCGTGACGGCCAACTGCATCAACCCGGCGTACGTGCGGACCGCGCTGGTGGAGAGCCAGATCGCCGACCAGGCCGCCACCCACGGCATACCCGAGGCCGAGGTGGTGCAGAAGATCATGCTGGCCCGGGCGGCGATCAAGCGGCTGATCGAGCCGGAGGAGGTCGCCGAGCTGCTGGTGTACCTCTGCTCGCCGCCGGCGGCGTTCATCACCGGCGCCTCGATCGCCCTCGACGGGGGCTGGACGGCGAACTAGTGGCCTCGCGCACAATGTCGGTCATGTCGTCGCCGGTGGAGTTCCTGGAACTGCTCGCCCGGGAGGCCGCCGCGGTGGAGTTCGAGGGGCCGCTGGTGGCCGCGCGCACCGCCGGCCTGCCCGCCGACCGGCTGGCCGAACTGGAGCAGGCCAAGGTGGTCGCGCTGCGGGTCCGCGCACTGCTGGAGCGGCGGCGCCGCCGGGAAACCGAGCTGTCCGGCCTGTACGACACGGCCAGCGACCTGGCCGGGCTGCGCGACCTCGACGCCGTGCTGCGGGCGATCGTGCACCGGGCGCGCAGCCTGCTCGGCACCGACGTGGCGTACATGACGCTCGACGACGACGAACGCGGCGACACGTACATGCGGGTCACCGACGGGTCGATCTCGGCGCGGTTCCAGCGGCTGCGGCTGCCGATGGGCGCCGGCCTGGGCGGGCTGGTGGCGCAGTCCGGCACCCCGTACGTCACCGCGAACTACCCCGAGGACGAGCGCTTCCACCACACCGGGGAGATCGACGCCGGGGTGGGCGAGGAGGGCCTGGTGGCGATCCTCGGCGTGCCGCTGCGGCTGGGCCCCACCTCGATCGGCGTGCTGTACGCGGCCAACCGCTCCGCCCGGCCGTTCGCCCGGGAGGAGGTGTCGCTGCTGGTCTCCCTCGCCGCGCACGCGGCGGTGGCGATCGACACCGCCCGGCTGCTGGCGGAGACCCGCTCGGCGCTGGAGGAGCTCTCCACGGCCAACACCACCATCCGGGCGCACAGCAGCTCGGTGGAGCGGGCCGCGGCGGCGCACGACCGGATGACGGCGCTGGTGCTGCGCGGCGGCGGGGTCGAGGACGTGGCGTCGGCGGTCACCGACGTGCTCGGCGGGGCGCTGTTGGCGCTGGACGCCGAGGGACGGCGGTTGGCCCGGGTGGGCGAGATCGACGAGCCGGACCGGGCGGACCTGGTCGAGGCGGTGGCCGCGTCGCGGACCGAGGGACGCAGCGTACGGCGGGGTCGGGTCTGGTACGCGGCGGTGGTGGCCGGCGCGGAGAACCTGGGCGCGCTGGTGCTGCGCCCCGACGGCGAGCTGGTCGACGCCGACCAGCGGATCCTGGAGCGGGCGGCGCTGGTGACCGCGTTGCTGCTGCTGTTCCGCCGGACGGTGGCCGAGGCCGAGGGCCGGGTCCGGGGGGAGCTGCTCGACGACCTGATCGCCCGGCCGCTGGCCGACACCGATGCGCTGCGCAGCCGGGCCCGGCGGCTCGGGGTGGACCTGGACGCCCCGCACGTGCTGGTGGCGGTCGGTGACGACGCGATCGCCGCGACCGGATCGGCCCGGCAGCGGGCCCTGTCCTGGGCCACCACGTACGCCTCGACCCGGGGCGGGCTGGCCGCGGCACGCGACGGCCGGGTGGTGCTGATGCTGCCCGGCGCCGACGCCGGCGGCGCGGCCCGCGCGGTGTCCCGGGACCTGGCCCGGGTGACGGGGCGGCCGGTGACCGCCGGGGCGAGCGGCCCCTCGACGGACCCGGCGTCGCTGGCGGCGATCTTCCAGGAGGCGGGCCGCTGCCTGTCCGCGCTCGGCGCGCTGGGCCGGGCCGGGCAGGGGGCGAGCACCGCCGAGCTGGGCTTCGTCGGGCTGCTGCTGGGCGCGGTCGGCGACGCCGGCGACCGGGACGTGGCCCGCTTCCTCGCCGGCACGGTGGGGCCGGTGGTCGACTACGACGCCCGGCGGGGCACGGCGCTGGTGAAGACCCTGGAGGCGTACTTCGGGGTGGGCGGCAGCCTGGCCCGCGCGGCCGAACTGCTGCACGTGCACGTGAACACGGTCACCCAGCGGCTGGAGCGGGTCGGCCAGCTGCTCGGCGCGGACTGGCAACGGCCCGAGCGGGCCCTGGAGGTGCAGCTCGCGCTGCGCCTGCACCGGCTCCGCGAGCCGAACCGCTGACGCCCACCCGCTGCGGCCCCCGGCACGGGGTCAGTGGGCCCGGATGCCGTTCAGGACGCCGTCGACGATCCGGCCGGGCAGGGAGTCGTCGTCCAGTTCGGGGTTCCAGCGCAGCATCCGCTGCACCAGCATCGGCCCCGTGAGCAGGGCCATCACCACCTCGATGTCGAGGTCGGCGCGCAGTTCGCCGCTGCGTACCCCCCAGCGGAGCACCTCACGCATGAGCTGCCGGCGGGGCTCGATGATGTTCTGGTAGATCCGGAAGTGGTCCGGGCTACGGTTCACCTCCGGCACGAGGCACGGCATGATCTTCGCGGCCCGGGGGTCGATGTTGTGCCCGACCGCGCCGACCAGCAGCACCAGGTCGTCCCGGACGGAGTTCCCGGTCGGCTGCGGAAGGACGCCCTTGAGGCGGCGCAGCGCGTCGAGCAGCAGCGCGTCCTTGCCCGGCCAGCGCCGGTAGATGGTGGCCTTGCCCACCCCGGCCCGGGCGGCGATGGCCTCGATGGAGAGCGCCTCGATCGTGCTGCCCTCGGCGAGCAGGTCGAGGGCCGCCTCCACGATCGCCTCGTCCGCACGGGCGCTCCGCGGTCGGCCGGGCGACCGGGGAGCGTCGGCGGCGGAAGTCATGTCCGACATTCTTCCCTTACCTATGCGGTTCCGGCCAACTCCGGTTTCCCGGTCACCGGCGCCACGGCCGGTGGCTGGCCCTGGTCCCGCCCGGGCATCCAGCGCAGCGCCACCACGATGCCGAACGCGGCGACCGCCGCCGAGAGCGCCGCCGCCCAGTGCATCGCCGAGACGAAGGCCTGGTTGGCCGCCGTGACCAGCGTCGGCCCCGCCGGGCCGAGCTGTCCGGCCGCGGCGTACGCCCCGGAGATCGACTCACCAGCCGCCTCGTGCGCCGCGGCGGGCAGGCCCAGCAGGGCCGGAGCGACGTCCTGGCGGTACAGCGCCGACAGAACCGAGCCGAGCACGGCCACGCCGAGGGCGCCGGCGACCTGCCGGACCGTGTTGCTGACCGCCGAACCGACCCCCGCCTTCTGCCTCGGCAGCGCCGACATGATCGACTCGGTGGCGGGCGGCATGATGTTCGCCATCCCGGCGCCCTGGAGGAAGAAGAACACCAGGACCATCCAGATCGGCGTACCCCCGTCGACGAACGCGAACGCCCCCAGCGACACCACGGTCAGCGCCAGGCCGACGACCGCGACCGCCCTGCCCCCGTATCTGCGGACCATCGCCGCGCTGCGCGGGGCGAAGATGAGCTGCGAGGCGGCGAAGGGCAGGAAGAGCAGGCCGGTCTCCAGCGGGCTGTAGCCGCGGACCAGTTGCAGGTAGAACGAGCTGAAGAACATCACGCCCATGGCGGCGAAGAAGATCAGCCCGACCATCGCCACCGGAGCGGCGAACTGCGGCACCCGGAACAGCCGGACGTCCAGCGACGGGTGGTCGCTGCGCAGCTCCAGCACCACGAACCAGGCCAGCACGGCCACGCCGCCGACGATCGACGCCCACACCAGCGGCCGGTCGAAGCCGTGCTCGCCACCGTCGATGATGCCGTAGGTCAACGCGACCAGGCCCACCACCGACAGCAGCACGCCGGGAACGTCGACCCGGCCCGGGTCGGGGTCGCGGGACTCGGGGACGAGCAGGGCGACCAGGACCACGCCGAGCACGACGACCGGCACGTTGATCAGGAAGACCGAGCCCCACCAGAAGTGCTCCAGCAGCGCGCCGCCGAGGATCGGGCCGATCGCCACGGCAAGGCCGACCGCGCCGGCCCAGATGCCGATCGCCCGGCCACGTTCCCGGGGGTCGAAGACGTTGGAGATGATCGACAGGGTCACCGGCATGATCGCCGCGCCACCCAGTCCCATCAGCGCGCGGGCCGCGATCAGTTGGCCGGGGCTCTGCGCGTACGCGGACAGCAGCGAGGCGAGGCCGAAGAACACCAGTCCGGCCACCAGGAACCGCTTACGCCCGGCGCGGTCGCCGAGCACACCGAAGGTGAACAGCAGGCCGGCGAAGACCAGGGTGTAGGAGTTGATGGACCACTCCAACTCGCCCTGGCTGGCGCCGAGACCGTGCACGGGATCGGCGAGGGTGCGCAGGGCGACGTTGAGGATGGTGTTGTCGAGGACGACGACGAGGAGGCTGATCACCAGCACCCCGAGAATCGCCCACCTCCTCGGATGTCCGGTGTTCTCGTGCAGCTGCATGGCCGGCTCTCCCCCGGTTCACCCGCGGCGCAAATACGAAACGGGTTAGACTCGTAACGCCAGCGAGCCTAAGCGAGGTTTTTTCGATACGGAACCGCCCCGTATCGTTTGTGCCCCACATCACCCCCACGCCCTTTCGCGGTGATCAAGAGGTTTGCGTCAGGTTTGTGCCCCG
>NZ_QKKX01000060.1 GCF_003434305.1 Micromonospora sp. MW-13 | reverse complement strand
TGAACCAGGTACAACACCCCCGCCCCCCGACCGATTCCACCGCCGGCGTGACCCCGCCCACAGGACCAAACCCCCCAAACCACCCACCACCGACCCTCCAGCCCCGGTGATCAAGAGGTTTACGTCAAGGGGGCGGCGAATCCTGACGCAAACCTCTTGATCAACGCGGTGGGGTCGGGGCGTGGTCCGTGCCGGTCTGGGCGGCTCCGGCCGTGGTGTCCGGGTGGGGCTGGATGGGGATGGGAGGTGCGTCCTGGGGTTGCGCCGGCCAGGGGATCTCCGGGGCGCGGTGGAAGGCGATGCCCGCGCCGCTCCAGCGCGGCCCGTGGCCGGCGAGGCGGTCGCGGAAGGCGGGCCAGTCGTGCGTACGCCGGGGCGACCAGCCCAGCTCTGCCACGGCGGGCAGCCGGGGCAACAGCATGAACTCGATCTCGGCAAGCGAGGTGACCGACTCGGTCCAGAGCGGGGCCTCCACGCCCAGCACCGCCTCGGCCGGCACGCCGTCCAGATGCGTCCCCGGGTCCCAGTCGTACGCGCGGGCCACGTCGATCAGTCCGGCCCAGTCGTGTCCGATCGGGGTGTCCGGGGCGTACTTCATGTCGAGGTAGGCGTGGTTGGCGGGGGAGAGGATCAGCCGGGCGCCGCGCCGGACGGCCTCGGCGGCCACCGGGTCGTCGCCCTGCGTGCCCCACCACTGGAGGATCCGCCCCTCGGCGTGCCCGGCCGGGGCGATCTGGTGCCAGCCGACCACGATCTTGCCGGTGCCGGCGACGATGCCCTGCACCCGCTCCACGAAGCGGGCGTACACGTCGGCCGGAACCTTGAACACCTCGTCGCCGCCGATGTGCAGGTACGGCCCGGGGGTGCGGGCGGCGACCTCGCCGAGCACGTCGGCGACGAAGGCGTACGTACGCTCGTCGGCCGGGTCGAGGTAGCTGAAGCCGACCTCGGTGCCGGTGTACGGCGGCGGAGCGACCCTCTCGGGCGCCAGCTCCGGGTACGCGGTCAGCGCCGCGTTGGTGTGGCCGGGCAGGTCGATCTCCGGGACGACGGTGACGTGTTGGCGGGCGGCGTACCGGACGATGCGCCGGTAGTCGGCCGCGGTGTAGCAGCCGCCGGGGCCGCCGCCGACCTCGGTCGCCCCGCCGACGGTGGCCAGCCGGGGCCGGGCGTCGACGGCGATCCGCCAGCCCTGGTCGTCGGTGAGGTGCAGGTGCAGGTGGTTCAGCTTGTACCGGGCGAGGTGGTCGACCACGCGCAGCACGTCGGCGACGGCGAAGAAGTGCCGCGCCACGTCGAGCATCGCGCCCCGGTACGGGAACCGGGGCCGGTCGACGATCGTCCCGCCGGGCAGCGTCCAGCGCTCGGTCACCGGGGTGGGGCTCTCGATCGCGGCCGGCAGGAGCTGGCGCAGGGTCTGCACGCCGTGGAACAGGCCGGCCGGGGTGGCGGCGGTGAGTCGTACCCCGTCGGACCGGACGTCGAGCCGGTACCCCTCCGTGCCGAGGGGCTCGGTCCCGGCCGGCCCGGGGTCCGGGTCCGCCGCCCGCGCCGGGGCGACGCCCGGCCCGGAGCTGTCGGCCCTGGCGCCCGGCCCGGCGCCGTCGGTTCCGGTACCCGGCCCGGTTCCGTCGGCCCTGGCGCCCGGCCCGGCGATGTCGGGCCCGGCGGCAGGTCCGGCGATGTCGGGCCCGGTCCCGGCCAGCGTGAGGGTCAGGCCGCCGGCCGGGTCCGCGAGGGTGTCGGTGACCGGGACCGGGTAGCCGGTGGCGGGGCGGAGCAGTGTGGCGAGCTGCTCGGCGACGTCCCGGGCGGCCGGGTCCGGGTGGACCCGCACGACCACGTCGGCCGGGAGCGTGAAGTCGGCCGCCGGGTCGGGCTCGACCCGTTCCGGCGCGGGCACCACGTCGCCCAGCCGGACCGGGGCCGGCGGCGCGAGCCGGTCGCCGGCGGCCCGGGCGGCGGCCCGGGCCAGCTCGCCGGCGGCCGGCTGGCGACCGGGGAGATCGGCCGGGGCCAGCGGGTCGCGGCCGGTCTCGGGGGTGCGGGGCGGGATGGGCGGCACGGCGTCGACTCCCGGGTGTATTTGCGAGGAATATGGCAAAGGTGAGGTTCGACAGAACCAGCGCCGTCAAGAGTACGAGGGGTCCGGGAAATTGCGTGATCGTGCTCGTGGAAGCGTTCCCAAAAACCCGTACGGACACGGATAGTCGTGATGACTGTGCCGATTGTCACCGAACGGTCCCAGGCCCCACGATGTTCGCTTAACCTTCGCCCACCGATCGGCGGCGACGCCGGATTACCGGAGGTCGGCCCCGGGGTATGGAGGAACTGAACCTTCGTTAAGTGTCAATTCCGACGCGCGTGGGAGGCTCTGGTGGCAGCGCAAGAGACGGTCGACCGCAAGTACGTCTACGACTTCTCCGAGGGCAACAAGGACCTCAAGGAACTTCTCGGCGGCAAGGGGGCCAACCTGGCCGAGATGACGAACCTCGGCCTGCCCGTACCCCCCGGCTTCACGATCACCACCGAGGCGTGCAAGGCGTACCTCGCGACCGGCCGGGAGCCGGACGGGCTCGCCGGTCAGATCGAGGCGCACCTGGAGTCGCTGGAGCGCGGGATGGGCCGGCGGCTCGGCGACCCCGACGACCCGCTGCTGGTCTCCGTCCGCTCCGGCGCCAAGTTCTCCATGCCGGGCATGATGGAGACCGTCCTCAACGTCGGCCTCAACGACCGCAGCGTCGTCGGGCTCGCCCGGCAGGCCGGCGGCTCCGCCGACCGGGCCGCCTCCGGTGGCGCGGACAGGTTCGCCTGGGACTCCTATCGCCGGCTGATCCAGATGTTCGGCAAGACCGTGTGCGAGGTGCCGGGCGAGGAGTTCGAGCGTGCCCTCGACGACGCCAAGCGCGCCAGGGGCACGACCAGCGACCTCGACCTGGACGCGGACGACCTGCGCGGGCTGGTCGACGCGTACAAGAAGATCTTCGCCAAGCACACCGGGCGGGAGTTCCCGCAGGAGCCGCGCGAGCAGCTCGACCTGGCCATCCGCGCGGTCTTCGAGTCGTGGAACGCCGAGCGCGCCGTGCTCTACCGCCGCCAGGAGCGCATCCCGGCCGACCTCGGCACCGCGGTCAACGTGGTGGCCATGGTCTTCGGCAACCTCGGCCCGGACTCCGGCACCGGCGTCGCGTTCACCCGCGACCCGGCCAGCGGGGCGCAGGGCATCTACGGCGACTACCTGGCCAACGCCCAGGGCGAGGACGTGGTCGCCGGCATCCGCAACACGGTGCCGTTGCAGGAGCTGGAGCGGCTGGACAAGAAGTCCTACGACGAGCTGCTCGGCATCATGGCCCGGCTGGAGGGGCACTACCGGGACCTGTGCGACATCGAGTTCACCGTCGAGCGCGGCAAGCTGTGGATGCTCCAGACCCGGGTCGGCAAGCGCACCGCCGCCGCGGCGTTCGTCATCGCCGGGCAGCTCGTCGACGAGGGGCTGATCGACCTGGACGAGGCGCTGCACCGGGTCAACGGCGCGCAGCTCGCCCAGCTCATGTTCCCCCGGTTCCAGCTCGACCACGACTTCGAGCCGGTGGCCAAGGGCATCGGCGCGTCACCGGGCGCGGCGTCCGGCAAGGTGGTCTTCACCTCCGCCCGGGCGGTCGAGCTGGCCGGCGAGGGGGAGGCGGTGATCCTGGTCCGCCGGGAGACCAACCCCGACGACCTGAACGGCATGATCGCCTCCCGGGGCATCCTCACCTCGCGTGGCGGCAAGACCAGCCACGCCGCCGTGGTGGCCCGGGGGATGGGCAAGACCTGCGTCTCCGGCGCCGACGAGCTGGACGTCAACGTGCCGGCGAAGAGGTTCACCGTGGGCGGGCACACCGTGACCGAGGGCGACGTCGTCTCCATCGACGGCACCACCGGCAAGGTGTACCTCGGCGAGGTGCCGGTCATGCCGTCCGAGGTGGTGCAGTACTTCGAGGGCAGCCTCGACCCGGAACACATCGACAACGCGCTGGTCCGGGCCGTACACCGGATCATGACGCACGCCGACGCCCGGCGGCGGCTGGCGGTGCGGACGAACGCCGACACCGGCGCGGACGCCGCCCGGGCCCGGCGCTTCGGCGCGCAGGGCATCGGGCTGTGCCGCACCGAGCACATGTTCCTCGGCGACCGGCGGGAGCTGGTCGAGCGGCTGATCCTGGCCCGCGCCGACGCCGAGCGGCAGGAGGCGCTGGCCGCCCTGTTGCCGTTGCAGCGCGACGACTTCGTGGAGATCTTCCGCGAGATGGACGGGCTGCCGGTCACCGTCCGGCTGATCGACCCGCCGCTGCACGAGTTCCTGCCCCCGCTGGAGCAGCTCGCGGTCAACGTGGCCGTCGCCCAGGAGCGCGGCGAGGACGTGGCCAAGGAGGAGGCGCTGCTCGCCGCCGTCCGGCGGATGCACGAGGAGAACCCGATGCTGGGGCTGCGCGGGGTTCGGCTCGGCCTGGTCATCCCGGGCCTGTTCGCCATGCAGGTGCGGGCGATCGCGGAGGCCGCGGTCCGGGTCACCCGCGAGGGCGGGACGGCCCGTCCGGAGATCATGGTCCCGCTGGTCGGCGCGGTCCAGGAGCTGGAGACGGTACGCGCCGAGGCCGAGAAGATCATCGCCGAGGTGGTCGGGGACAGCGGGGTCGAGGTGCTGATCGGCACGATGATCGAGGTGCCCCGGGCGGCGCTGACCGCCGGGCAGATCGCCGAGGCGGCGCAGTTCTTCTCCTTCGGCACCAACGACCTGACCCAGATGGGCTGGGGCTTCTCCCGCGACGACGTCGAGGGCGCGTTCTTCTGGCGCTACCTGGAACTGGGCATCTTCGGCATCTCGCCGTTCGAGTCGATCGACCGCGACGGCGTGGGCCGGCTGGTGCGGATCGCCGCCGAGGAGGGCCGGGCCGCCCGGCCGGAGCTGAAGCTCGGCGTCTGCGGCGAGCACGGCGGCGATCCGGAGTCCGTCCACTTCTTCCACGAGGTGGGGCTGGACTACGTCTCGTGCTCGCCGTTCCGCGTGCCGGTGGCCCGGCTGGAGGCCGGTCGCGCGGTGGTGGAGACCGACGGCTCCGACAGCCGCTGACGACCGCGTCGCCGACCGGTGCCGACCGGTCGGCGACGCGGGCCGGCGCCGGCCCCGGTGGGTGAGCCGCACGCACCCCCACCGGGGCCGGCGGGCTCAGATCGGCGGGCGCCGCCAGCCGGTGACGCGGGACGCGTTGGGGGCCCGGCCGGGCAGCGTCGCCATCGGGGTCCGCATGGCCAGCGGCGCGTTCGGATCCGGCGTCGGGACCGGGCCGGGGGCGACCGCTGTGCGCTGCCGGTCGAAGACGGAACCCGCCCGGCCGGCCACCTCCCGGGCCTCCGCATGCAGCGTGTCCAGGTCGGTGCCGGCCGCGGCGACCAGGGTGAGCAGGGCGTGCCGGCCGGCCGGGTAGATCACCACGCAGCCCCGGGCGGTGCGCACCACCGACTCCCGGAACTCACCGTGCCGCACGGTGTCGGCGACCCGGTTGCCGAGGCCGAAGCTGGCCGCGGCCAGGGCCGCCAGATGGGTGGCGTCGGTCGTCGGCAGGTCGCTGGAGATGAGCAGGCCGTCGGTGCCGGCGAGCACCGTGCCGGCGACCTCCGGCCGGCGTCGGCGCAGCCCCCGCAACTCCGTTCCCAGCACCGCGTCAGCGTCCACGAGCGTCACTTCCCGTCGTGCGATTCAGATGTGCGGATCTTCGGTAACGTTCTGCTCCGGAAACGCTACCCGGAGCCATGGCGGGCCGCGACCCCCGTGACGGTCGGCAATCGGTCGACAACTCTCGACTGATCGGCTGTTGCGGAAGCCTCATCCGCCGGCAGTCGCCGGCGAGCCGAGCGGGCCGCTGCGGCGTAACCTGGGCGCGCGGGTGCGTCGTGTCGCGCGCGAGTGTGTCGTATCGCCGGTGGAGGGTGGACCGCATGGCCAGCGCCTGGGAAAATCTGACCGTGGACGCGCGGGACCCGGCCCGGCTCGCCCGCTGGTGGGCCGAGGTCCTGGGCTACCAGGTGGTCGCCGACCAGCCCGACGAGGTGGAGATCCGACAGTCCGCCGACCGGCTTCCCGGCCTCGTCTTCGTGTCGGTCCCCGACGACCGGCAGGTGAAGAACCGGCTGCACATCGACCTGCGCCCGGCCGACCAGGAGGCCGAGGTCGAGCGGCTGGTCGACATGGGCGCCCGGCACGTCGACGTCGGCCAGGGCGACGTCGACTGGACGGTGCTGGCCGACCCGGAGGGCAACGAGTTCTGCGTGCTGCGGCAGCGCGGATAGCGGGGCGGGGTGAGCGACCGGCACCGGAACGGCTCCGGCGGCGAGCCGGCCGACGCCGCGCGCTGGGTCGCCGAGCTGCCCAAGGACACCGGCCACGGCCGCTCGCCGTACGAGCGGGACCGGGCCCGGGTGCTGCACTCGGCGGCGTTCCGGCGGCTCGCCGCGAAGACCCAGGTGCACGCCGCCGGCACCGACGACTTCCTGCGTACCCGGCTGACCCACTCGCTGGAGGTGGCGCAGATCGCCCGGGAGATGGGTGCCCGGCTGGGCTGCGACCCCGACGTGGTGGACACCGCCGGGCTGGCCCACGACCTCGGGCATCCGCCGTTCGGGCACAACGGGGAGGCGGAACTGGACCGGCTCGCCGCGGCCTGCGGCGGCTTCGAGGGCAACGCGCAGACGCTGCGGGTGCTCACCCGGCTGGAGGCCAAGGTGCTCGGCCCCGACGGCCGCTCCGTCGGGCTCAACCTGACCCGGGCGTCGCTCGACGCCACGGGCAAGTACCCCTGGCCGCGCCGGTCGGGCGAGCGCAAGTTCGGGGTGTACGCCGACGACCGGCCGGTCTTCGACTGGCTGCGCGCCGGCGCCCCGGCCGGCGGGCGGCGCTGTCTGGAGGCGCAGGTGATGGACTGGGCCGACGACGTGGCGTACTCGGTGCACGACGTCGAGGACGGTATCCACGGCGGGTACGTCGCCCTGCGCCCGCTGCTGGCCGACCCCGACGAGCGGGCCGCGCTCTGCGCCGACGTGGCCGCCGCATACTCGGGGGAGTCCCCGGCCGACCTGGGCGAGGTGCTGGTCGAACTGCTCGCCGACCCGGTGCTCGCCCCGCTCGCCGGGTACGACGGCAGCCACCGCGCCCAGGCCGCGCTGAAGGCCACCACCAGCGTGCTGACCGGCCGCTTCGTCTCGACCGTGGTGGCCGCCACCGGGGAGCGCCGCGGCCCCGGTCCGCTGCGCCGGTACGCCGCCGACCTGGTGGTGCCGCGCCGGGTCCGGGCGCAGTGCGCGCTGCTCAAGGGGATCGCGCTGCGCTACGTGATGCGCCGGCCCGGGTCCCGGTGCCGGTACGAGCGGCAGCGGCAGATCCTCGCGGAGCTGGTCGCCGTCCTGACCCACCGGGCGCCGGAGGCGCTCGACGAGGTCTTCGCCCCGCTGTGGCGGGCCGCCCCGGACGACGCCGCGCGGC
Organism: Micromonospora sp. MW-13; assembly: GCF_003434305.1. GTDB lineage: Bacteria > Actinomycetota > Actinomycetes > Mycobacteriales > Micromonosporaceae > Micromonospora. The sequence goes on along the minus strand of NZ_QKKX01000060.1, from coordinate 26,863 downwards.
TGCGCGTGGTGATCGACCAGGTCGCCTCGCTCACCGACCCGGCCGCGCTGGCCTGGCACGAGCGGCTGCTCGCCGGCTGAGCCGCCCGGGACGCTGCCGCCCGCCCGCCGAACGGCCCGGCGCGCTCCCGACGTGACGCGGCACGGCGGAGCTGCCGAGGCGGCCGAGCGGCAACCGGCCGACCGGGTGGCCGGCGGGCCCGAGCGGGCGGTGGGAATGTCCGGCGTACTTAGGTTAGCCTAAGCAGCATGACGGAGCGCCCGAACATGGTCACCACCGCCCGGGTCCTGCGGACCGAGCGGCCCACCCCGCACCTGGTCCGGCTGGTGCTCGGCGGCGAGGAGCTGACCGGCCTGCCGGTGGGCGAGTACACCGACCACTACGTCAAGCTGGTCTTCCCGCCGCCCGGGGTGACCTACCCGGAGCCGGTCGACCTCGCCGCGATCCGCCGGAACCTGCCCCCGGAGCAGTGGCCCCGGCTGCGGGCGTACACGCTGCGGGCCTGGGACCCCGTGGCCGGCGAGCTGACCATCGACATCGTGCACCACGGCGACGTGGGGGTGGGTGGCCCGTGGGCGGCCCGGCTGCGCCCCGGCGACCCGGTGCTGTTCGTCGGCCCCGGCGGGGCGTACGCGCCGAGCCCGGACGCCGACTGGCACCTGCTGGTGGGCGACGAGAGCGCCCTGCCGGCGATCGCCGCCGCCCTGGAGCGGCTGCCGCTCGACGCCCCGGCGAAGGTCTTCGTCGAGGTCGCCGACGCCGCCGACGAGCAGCCGCTGCCCAGCCCGGGCGCGGTGGAGCTGACCTGGCTGCACCGGGGCGGCCGGCCGGTCGGCGAGGCGCTGGTGGCGGCCGTGACGGCGCTGGACTTCCCGCCCGGCGACGTGCACGCCTTCGTGCACGGCGAGGCGACGTTCGTCCGCGAGCTGCGCCGGCTGCTGCGCGTCGAGCGCGCCGTGCCCCGGGAACGGCTGTCGATCTCCGGCTACTGGCGGCGCGGGATGGACGACGAGGGTTGGCGCTCGGCGAAGGCCGACTGGAACCGCCAGGTGGAGGCGGAGGAGGTCACCGCCGCCGCCTGAGCGGGACGCGCCGCCGCCCCGCCGACCCGGCCGCCCGGCGGGTGCGGCGGGACCGGCGGGACGGCCCGGGCCGGCGGCGGCCCCCCGCCGGCCGATGGCCGATGGCGGCCGACGCACTCCGGCCCATGGCCGATGGCGGCCGACGCACTCCGGCCCATGGCCGATGGCGGCCGACCCCCTCCGGTCCCTGGCCGGCGGCGGCACGCGCCACACGCCGTCCCCCCGACGCCGGATCGCCGCCCCCGGCAGGGCAGGATGTAGGGCCGAGGGGGGTGGCGAATGGCTGGGCGGATCCGGGACGAGGACATCGCGCTGGTCCGGGAGCGCACCTCGATCGCGGAGGTCATCTCGGACACGGTGACCCTCAGGTCGGCCGGCGGCGGCAACCTCAAGGGGCTCTGCCCGTTCCACGACGAGAAGAGCCCCTCGTTCAACGTCTCGCCCGCCCGCAACGTCTGGTACTGCTTCGGCTGTGGGGCCGGTGGCGACGCGATCAAGTTCCTGATGGACGCCGAGCACCTCAGCTTCGTCGAGTCCGTCGAGCGGCTCGCCGCCCGCGCCGGCCTCCAGCTCCGGTACGTCGAGAACGACCAGGCCGCCCCGCGCGCCCGCCCGCAGCAGGGGCAGCGGCAGCGCCTGGTGGCCGCCCACGCCGCAGCCGTCGACTTCTACCGGGCCCAGCTCGGCACGGCCGGCGCCCGCCCGGCCCGGGAGTTCCTGGCGCAGCGCGGCTTCGACCGGGCCGCCGCCGAGCGGTACGGCTGCGGCTTCGCCCCGGACGCCTGGGACCTGCTCACCAAGCACCTGCGCCAGCAGGGCTTCAGCCACGACGAGCTGGTCAGCGCCGGGCTGTCCCGGCCGTCGCGCTCCGGCACGCTCATCGACCGGTTCCGCCGCCGGCTGATGTGGCCGATCCGGGAGATCACCGGCGACGTGCTCGGCTTCGGGGCCCGCAAGCTGTTCGACGACGACGACGGCCCGAAGTACCTGAACACCCCCGAGACGCCGATCTACAAGAAGTCGCACGTCCTCTACGGCATCGACCAGGCCAAGCGGGAGATCGCCAAGCAGGGCAAGGTGGTCGTCGTCGAGGGCTACACCGACGTGATGGCCTGTCACCTCGCCGGAGTGCCGACGGCCGTGGCCACCTGCGGGACCGCGTTCGGCTCCGACCACATCGGAGTGCTGCGCCGGCTGCTGCTGGACACCGACGACGTGGCCGGCGAGGTCATCTTCACCTTCGACGGGGACGCCGCCGGCCAGAAGGCCGCGCTGCGCGCCTTCGAGGACGACCAGCGCTTCGTCGGGCGTACCTTCATCGCGGTCAGCCCCGACAACATGGACCCGTGTGAGCTGCGCCTGGCCAAGGGCGACCTGGCGGTCCGCGACCTGGTGGCCCGCCGCGAGCCGCTGGTCGACTTCGCGCTCCGCCACGTGATCAACCGGTACGACCTGGACACCGTCGACGGCCGGGTCGAGGCGATGCGCCGGGCCGCCCCGCTGGTGGCGAAGCTCAAGGACCGGGAGAAGCGCCCCGAGTACGTCCGCAAGCTCGCCGGCGACCTCGGCATGGAGATCGAGCCGGTGCAGCGGGCGGTGCTCGCCGCCGCCTCGGGGCAGCCCGCCGGGCAGCCGTCCCCCGGCCCGGCCCGCGCCGCCCGAGGCGCGCCCGCCGGGGACAACCCACAGTCGCTGGTCGAGCGGGAGGCGCTGAAGCTCGCCCTCCAGGAGCCGGTGCTGGCCGGCCCGATGTTCGACGCGGTCGAGGCGTCGGAGTACCGCCACCCCGTGCACGTGGCCGTGCGGGAGGCGATCGCGGCGGCCGGTGGGGCCGCCACCGCCACCGGTGGGGCCGTCTGGGTCGAGGCCGCCCGCGACGCGTGCGCCGACCTGGCCGCGCAGGCCCTGGTCGGCGAGCTGGCCGTCGAGCCGCTGCGGATCGACGGCGAGCCCGACCCGCGGTACGTCTCGGTGACCATCGCGCGGTTGCAGTGGGGCTCGGTGACCGGCCGGATCAGGGACCTGAAGTCCAAGATCCAGCGGATCAACCCGGTCAGCAACAAGGACGAGTACTTCGCGCTGTTCGGGGAACTGCTGTCGCTGGAGCAGCACGCGCGGGCGCTGCGCGAGCAGGCCGCGGGAGGGCTGTGATGGGACTGTTCAACCGCAGGCCGAAGCTGCCCCCGGCGGCCCGCCCGCCGCTGGCCGACGACGAGCGGGTGCTCGCCTGGGCCGCGGTCGGCAACGGCGAGGGCGACGGCGTGGTGGTCGCCAGCAACCTCGGGCTCTGGCTGCCGGGGCGGGGCCACCGGCTGGGCTGGCACGACATCCTCAAGGCCGTCTGGTCGGGCCGGGAGCTGACCGTCACGCCCGCCGAGCGGGTCGCCGAGCGGGACGGCTACCTGGTGGTGGCCGACTGCCCGACCGAGACGTACCTGCTGCTCGACCCGGGGGAGCTGCCGCACCAGGTTCGCGCGCGGGTGACCCGTTCGGTCGCGTACACCCAGCAGCACCCGGTGCCCGGAGGCGCCGGCCGGGTCGCGGCGCGCCGGGTGCCCGGCGTGGACGGCCTGGCCTGGACGGTCCGCTACGACCCCGGCACTCCGGCCGACGACGAGCCGGTGGTCGCCGAGACCGACCGCCTCGTCGCCGCCGCCCGCGCCGCCACCGCCCCCGCCAACCTCTAACCCGGCCCCGCGCCGTTCCACCCCACCCCACCCCACCCCACCCCGCCTCACCCCACCCCACCCCGCGTCGTGCCCGGCGCGGTGCCCGCGCCGCGCTGCCGCGCCGCGCTGCCGCGCCGCGCTGCCGCGCCGCGCTGCCGCGCCGCGCTGCCGCGCCGCGCTGCCGCGCCGCGCTGCCGCGCCGCGCTGCCGCGCCGCGCTGCCGCGCCGCGCTGCCGCGCCGCGCTGCCGCGCCGCGCTGCCGCGCCGCCCCATGATCGTCTGTCGTTCAGGGAGAGCCGGCCCGGCGTGTCGTGTCCGTTTCCAGCAGACGATCATGGAGGGGCGCCGCGCGGCGCGGCGGGTGAGGCAAGGGCGGGGCGGGGTGGGTGGGAAAGTCGGCGGTGGGGGGTGTCGGTGGGGGTGGGTAGGGTCGGGCGGTGATGACGGGGGAGCCACTGATCCGGGCGCGGGGGCTGGTGAAGCGGTTCGGCGACTTCACCGCCGTCGACGGCATCGACGTCGAGGTGCGCGCGGGGGAGGCGTTCGGGTTTCTCGGCCCCAACGGCGCGGGCAAGTCGTCGACCATGCGGATGGTCGGCTGCATCTCCCCGCCCAGTGGGGGTGAGCTGCGCATCCTCGGGATGGACCCGGTCCGCGACGGGCCGGCGATCCGGGCCCGGCTGGGCGTCTGCCCGCAGCTCGACAACCTCGACCCCGAGCTGACCGTCCGGGAGAACCTGACCACCTACGCCCGCTACTTCGGCATCCCGCGCCGGGTGGCCCGCGAGCGCGCCGCCGAGCTGCTCGACTTCGTCCAGCTCGGTGAGCGGGCCGACAGCCGGGTCGACCCGCTCTCCGGCGGCATGAAGCGCCGGCTCACCATCGCCCGGGCGCTGGTCAACGAGCCCGACATCGTGCTGCTCGACGAGCCCACCACCGGGCTCGACCCGCAGGCGCGGCACCTGGTCTGGGAGCGGCTGTTCCGGCTCAAGCAGCAGGGCGTGACGCTGGTGCTCACCACCCACTACATGGACGAGGCCGAGCAGCTCTGCGACCGGCTGGTGGTGATGGACGGCGGCCGGATCGTGGCCGAGGGCTCGCCCCGGGAGCTCATCGAGCGGCACTCGACCCGCGAGGTGGTGGAGCTGCGTTTCGCGGCCGAGTCGCAGGAGGCGTTCGCCGGCAAGCTCGCCGGGCTGGGGGAGCGGGTGGAGGTGCTGCCCGACCGCGTGCTGCTCTACGTCGCCGACGGCGACGCGGCGGTCGCCGAGGTGGCCGCGCTCGGCCTCACCCCGGCCACCGTGCTGGTGCGGCGCAGCAGCCTGGAGGACGTCTTCCTCCAGCTCACCGGCCGCACCCTCGTCGACTGACCCCTACCGGGAGCGAATTCCCTCGTGCTCACCGTCCCTCGGCGCCAGGCCGGACTCACCGCCCTCTATCTCGGCGTCTTCGCGACGATCTGGTTCAGCGTGCCGGCGGCCGGCCCGGCACTACGGACGCTGCTGGTGGTCGCCAGCGTCGCCGCGCTGGTCACGGCGGTGGCCGGTGCCGTGGTCGCGGCGCGCAGCCACCCCGAGGCGGGGGCCGTCCGGGACCGGGCGGCGGACCGCCGGTACCTGCTCATCGTGGTGGCCGAGTTCGCCGCGGCGGGGCTCGGCGCGGCGCTGCTGGCGGCGCTCGGGTGTTCGGCGTACGCCCCGGTGCTGGTCTGCGCTGTCGTCGGCGGGCACTTCCTTCCGCTCACCCCGCTGTTGCGCGACCCCCGGCTGTGGCTGCTCGCCGGCGCGATGTGCCTGGTCGCGCTCGCGGGCCTGGTCACCGGGCTCGCCTCGGCCGTGGCGCCGGGCCTGGTGGTCGGCGTCGGCGCCGGGCTGCTGCTCTGGGCGTACGCGGTGTGGACGCTGGCCACCGCGCCCCGGCCGGCCGGGCCGGCGGGTGGCGACCGCGGAAACCGGGCGACTCCCCCGGGCAGTGGGTCGTAGGGTGGCCGCGGCCTGTCGTACCCCCGGGGTAGGAAGGCCGAGGACGTGGAGGGCGGGGGTGACGGGATGGGCGTGGCGCGGCAGGAACTGCCCGGCCGGGCGGCGCGACCGTTGCCGGGAGCGCCCGCCCTGGCGGCGCTGGGCTACTTCCTGGTGGGCTACCGGCGCACCTGGCGGGCCGGGATGTTCTCCTCGTTCCTGCTGCCGGTGCTGACGATGGTCGGCTTCGGCCTCGGCGTGGGGGCGTACATCGACCAGGGCGTCGGCGGGGTGCGCTACCTGGACTGGATCGTGCCCGGGCTGATCGCCTCCACCGCCCTCCAGGTGGCGGTCGGCGACTCGACCTGGCCGGTCTACAGCAGCTTCCAGTGGACCAAGGTCTACTTCGCACAGGCCGCCACACCGCTGCGGGTGGGCGACATCCTGGCCGGCAACCTGCTGTACGTGCTGTTCCGGGTGGTCACCTCGACCGTGGTGTTCCTGCTGGTGACCGCGCTGTTCGGGGCGTTGCGGTCGCCGTGGGCGCTGGCCGTGCCGCCGGTGGCCGCGCTGGTCGGCCTGGCCGTCGCAGCCCCGCTGTTCGCGTACGCGGCGGCGGTGGACAGCGACAGTTGGCTGGCCATGCTGTTCCGCTTCGCGGTGATCCCGATGACCCTGTTCGCCGGGGTGTTCTTTCCGGTCGAGTCGTTGCCGGGGGCGCTGCGCTGGCTGGCCTACGCCACCCCGCTCTGGCACGGGGTGGACCTGTGCCGGGCGGCCACCCTGGGCGTCGCCCCGCGGTGGTCGGTCGCCGGCCACCTGCTCTACCTGGCCGCCTGGGCGGTCGTCGGCTGGCTGCTGGCGCACCGCGCGTTCCGTCGTCGGCTCGTCGTCTAGCAGGGGGTGAAGTGCTCACTCTCGTCCTGCCCCGGCTGGTCGGCGTCCCCGCCGCGTCCCGCCGCGCGGCCTCGGTGACCGAGCGCAACGTGGCGGCGCTGAAGCCGGTCTACTGGCTGCTGCTCGCCTCCGGCTTCGTCGAGCCGCTGCTCTACCTGTTCTCCATCGGCGTCGGGGTGGGCGCACTGGTCGGCGACCTCACCCTCCCCGGCGGCCAGGTCGTGACGTACGCGGCCTTCGTCGCCCCGGCGATGCTCGCCTCGTCGGCGATGACCGGCGCGCTGGCGGAGACCTCCTTCAACCTCTTCGGCAAGATGAAGTACATGCGGCTGTACGACGGGGTGATCGCCACCCCGGTGCGGCCGTTCGAGATCGCCCTCGGCGAGCTGGGCTGGGCGATGGTTCGGGGCGGCGCCTATTCGGCGGCGTTCCTGCTGGTGATGGTGGCGATGGGCCTGACCGGCGCGGTCCGGGCGTTGGTCGCCTTCCCGGCGGCGGTGCTGGTCGGCTTCGCCTTCGGCGCGCTGGGCATGGCGCTGGCCACGTTCCTGCGGAGCTGGCAGGATTTCGACCTGCTCGCCTCGGTGCAGTTCGCCCTCTTCCTGTTCTCCGGCACGTTCGTGCCGGCCACGACGTACCCGGCGGCGCTGCGCTGGCTGGTGGAGGTGACCCCGCTCTACCGCTCGGTGCACCTGGTCCGGGGCGTCGCGCTGGCCGACGGCGGGTGGTCCTGGCTGCTCGACGTGGCGTACCTGCTGGTGGCGACCGGGCTGGGGCTGCTGGTGGCGGCCCGCCGGATGGAACGCCTGCTCTACCGGTAGCGGGTTAGCGGTCACCCTCCCGGGGCATGTCCGAGTGGACACCGCGACCACGAGGAGGGGCGATGGCCTCCGACGAGACTTCCGCCCGAGCCGGACACGACGGGGACGACGCCCGCACCGCGGGCGCGGCCCGGCCGGGCGCCGAGAGCAGGATCGACGCCGATCGTCCGGGGCCCGGCCGGAACCGGGACCGGCGGGACGCGGACCGGGACCGGCGGAACGCGGACCGGGACCGGCGGAACGCGGACCGGGACCGGCGTGGCCCGGCTCGGGATCGGCCGGTCGGCCCGGGCGAGGGGCCGGACCGCCCGACGGAGCTGTCGGGCGCCGGCTGGCTGGCGACGCTGAAGCGGACAATCCGGGAGTTCCAGGACGACAGCCTGACCGACTGGGCGGCGGCGTTGACCTATTACGGGGTGCTGTCGATCTTCCCCGGCGTGCTGGTGCTCATCTCCCTCCTCGGCCTGCTCGGACCGAGCGCCACCGAGGGGGTCAGGGACACGGTCAACCAGGCGGTGCCGGAGGGCAACATCCGGCAGATCATCTCGGCCGCGATCGACCAGGCGGCCAACGCGGGCGGGCTGGCCAGCGTCGCCGCCGTCCTCGGTCTGCTCGCCGCGTTCTGGTCCGCCTCCGGGTACGTCGCCGCGTTCATGCGGGCCTCCAACAGCATCTACGACGTGCCGGAGGGGCGGCCGATCTGGAAGACCCTGCCGATCCGGGCCGGGGTGACCGCCGTGATCGGCGTCCTCCTGCTGGCCAGCGCGGTGATCGTGGTCTTCACCGGACGGCTCGCCGAGGAGGCGGGCAGCGCCATCGGGATCGGCTCCACCGCGGTGACGGTGTGGAACGTCGCCAAGTGGCCGGTGCTGCTGGTACTGGTCAGCCTGATGTTCGCGATCCTCTACTGGGCGTCGCCGAACGCCCGGCACGGCGGGTTCCGCTGGGTCAGCCCCGGCGGCCTGCTGGCCGTGCTGATCTGGCTGCTGGTCTCCGGGCTGTTCGCCCTCTACGTCGGCAACTTCGGTTCGTACAACAAGACGTACGGGGCGCTGGCCGGGGTGGTCATCTTCCTGGTCTGGCTGTGGCTGAGCAACATCGCGATCCTGCTGGGCGCGGAGTTCGACGCGGAGCTGGAGCGCAGCCGGGCGATCTCCGCGGGGCACCCGGCCGAGGTCGAGCCGTACGTCGAGCTGCGCGACGACCGCAAGCTGAGGAAGAGGCGCAACTCCGCCGCCGGCCGCTGACCTCGGGCCGCCCGTCGGAGCCCCGGGCCCGGCTGTTGGACGCTCCGCAGCCGCGCCCCGCCCCCGTGCGGCGGGGCGGCTGTCGACCTGCCGACTTTCCTAGATCAACTATCAGCTTTTGTTCGAACGTACAAAAGTTAGCGTCGGATTGGCCGAAGCTCTGGACAGATGACACGGAAGCCTCCTACTGTGTCGGACACAACACATCGACGTTTCGTTGGTGTGAATGACTCCGAGGCGGAGGTGAGTGCCGGTGCGAACGGTGGATCCCCTGCACCTGCGGCTGTTGCGGTTGCTCCGCGACGAGGGGGCGGTGTCCCGGGCGGAGCTCGGGGACCGGTTGCAGATGCCGCGCCCCCGGTTGCTCGCCGAGCTGGAGCGGCTGGTCGCCCTCGGCTACGTCGCCGAGGCCGGTCTCGCGGCGTCCCGGGGCGGGCGCCGGTCCACGCTGGTGGAGCTGAACCCGCAACTGCGCTTCGCGGCGGTCGACCTCGGGGCCAGCTCGATCGATCTCGAGGTGGTCAACGGCCGGCTGGAGACCGTCGCCGCGTACGCGGAACCGGCGGACATCCGCAACGGCCCGAAGGTGACCCTGCAACGGGTCAACGAGCTGCTGCACAAGGCGCGGGTCGACGGGGCCTACGACCGGTTGCACGCGGTCGGCATCGGGGTGCCCGGCCCGGTGAGCTTCCGCGACGGGGTGCCGGTCTCGCCGCCGATCATGCCCGGCTGGGACCGGTTCCCGGTCCGCGAGCTGCTGACCCGCGAGCACGGCTGCCCGGCGGTGGTCGACAACGACGTCAACATCATGGCGATCGGCGAGCGGCACGGCGGGGTCGCCCACTCGGTGGACGACTTCCTGTTCGTCAAGATCGGCACCGGCATAGGGTGCGGGATCTTCCTCGGCGGCGACGTCTACCGGGGCACCGACGGCTGCGCCGGCGACATCGGGCACATCCAGGTCGACCCGCACGGTCCGATGTGCTCCTGCGGCAACGCCGGCTGCCTGGAGGCGCTGTTCAGCGGCGCCGCGCTGGCCCGGGAGGCGAACGCCGCGGCCCGCAGCGGATCGTCCCCGGCCCTGGCCGACCGGCTCGCCAACCGGGGCGTGGTCACCGCCCGGGACGTCGCCGAGGGCGCCGTCGAGGGGGACGTGACCTGTATCCAGCTCATCCGCGACGGCGGCCGGCGGGTCGGCGGCGTGCTGGCCGGCCTGGTCAGCTTCGCCAACCCGTCGATGATCGTGATCGGTGGAGGGCTGGCCCAGCTCGGCCACATCCTGCTCGCCGAGATCCGCAGCGTGGTGTACCGCCGTTCGCTGCCGCTGGCGACCGGCAACCTGCCGGTCGTCCTGTCCGAGCTGGGCCCGCGAGCCGGGGTGGCCGGCGCGGCCGTGCTCGCCAGCGACGTGGCCTTCGGGGAGGCGTCATGACCACGCACGAGGCCGCCGCCGACCCGGCGCACACCGCCACCGGTCCGCTGGTCGAGGCGCCTGCCGACGCCGTCCCCGGCGAGGTGGTGCTGCGCCTCACCGACGTGGTGAAGACCTTCCCCGGCGTACGGGCGCTGGACGGGGTGCAGCTGGAGGTGCGGGCCGGCGAGGTGCACTGCCTGCTCGGGCAGAACGGGGCCGGCAAGTCCACCCTGATCAAGGTCCTCGCCGGGGTGCACCGCCCCGACTCCGGCCAGGTCGAGTGGCGCGGGCAGCCCGCCGAGTTCGCCAACCCGCAGGCCGCCATGCGCGCCGGCATCGCCACCATCTACCAGGAGCTCGACCTGGTCGAGGACCTGTCGGTCGCGGAGAACGCCTTCCTCGGCCACGAACCGCGCCGGGCGGGTTTCGTCCGCCGCGGCCAGATGGCCCGCCGGACCCGGCAGATCCTCGGCCGGCTCGGCCACGGCGAGATCCCGCCGGGGCGGATGGTCCGGGCGCTGCCGGCGGCCGGCAAGCAGATCGTCAGCATGGCCCGCGCGCTGTCCCACGAGGCCCGACTGATCATCATGGACGAGCCGAGCGCGGTGCTGGCCCACGACGAGGTGGGCAACCTGTTCCGGATCATCCGGGAGCTGACCGCGCAGGGCATCGCGGTCATCTACATCTCCCACCGGATGGAGGAGATCCGGGAGATCGGCGACCGGGTCACCGTACTCAAGGACGGCCGGACCACGGCGGCGAACCTGCCGGCGCGCGACACCCCGACCCGCGACCTGGTCGCCCGGATGACCGGCCGCACCATCGAGTACGTCTTCCCGGACCGCCCGGCCGACTCCGGCACCGGCGCGGAGCTGCTCCGGGTCGACGGCCTGACCCGGTCCGGCGAGTTCGCCGACGTCTCGCTCGGCGTGCGGGCCGGTGAGATCGTCGGCATCGCCGGGCTGGTCGGCTCCGGCCGGTCCGAGCTGCTGGAGACCATCTACGGGGCGCGCCGCGCGCACGCCGGGACGATCCGGATGGGCGGGCACGCGCTGCGCCCGGGCAGCGTCGGCGCGGCGGTACGGGCCGGCATGGGAATGGCCCCCGAGGAGCGCAAGAGCCAGGCGCTGCTGCTCGGCGAGCCGATCTACCGCAACGTCACCCTGGCCACCTTCGGCCGGTACGCCCGCCTCGGCTTCACCGACGCCGGGCGGGAGCGGGCCGAGGCGGACCGGATCGCGGACTCCCTGGAGCTGCGCCCCCGCGACGTGCGGCGGCCGGTGCGCACCCTGTCCGGGGGCAACCAGCAGAAGGTGGTGGTCGGGCGCTGGCTGCTCGGCGACACCCGGCTGCTGCTGCTCGACGAGCCCACCCGCGGGGTGGACGTCGGCGCCCGTGCCGAGCTGTACCAGGTGATCCGTGAGCTGGCCGCCCGGGGCGTCGGGGTCCTGCTGGTCTCCAGCGAGGTGCCCGAGGTGCTGGGCCTGGCCGATCGGGTGCTGGTGATGCGGGAGGGCCGGATGGTGCGCGAGGCGCCTGCCGGCGAACTGGACGAGAACACGGTGCTCGACCTCGTCATGGCGGGGTCACTGATGGAAGGCGCACCCGCATGAGCGACAGCACACCCACCGCCACACCGGACCGGCCGGAGGCGCTGCCGCCCCAGTCCTCGCCGGTGGACCCGGCCGTGGCCGGGGCGGTCGGCAAGGGCCCCGCCCACGGTTCCGGCGGAACCGGCCAGCTCTCCTGGTGGCGCGGCGACGGCGGCGAGGGCACGCGGCGCAACCTGGGCCTGATCGGGGTCCTGGTGGTGCTGATCCTGATCGGCATCGCCACCCGACCCGACCTGTACGGCGACTCGAGCTGGGTGTGGAACAACATCCTCACCATCCTCAAGCTCGCCTCGGTGGTCGGCGTGGTCACCGTGGGCATGACCTTCGTGATCATCGGCGGCGGCATCGACCTGTCGGTCGGCGCGATCGTGGCGCTCGCCGGGGTCTGGTGCACCACCCTCGCCACCCAGAGCTACGGCGCGGGCGGCATGATCTTCACCGCGCTCGTCGTCGGCATGTGCGTCGGCCTGGTCAACGGCCTGCTCGTCTCGTACGGGAAGCTGGTGCCGTTCATCGCCACCCTGGCCATGATGGTGGCCGCCCGGGGCCTGGCCGCCCAGATCTCCGGCAAGCAGACCCAGGTCTCGGACAACGCCGCCATCAACGGGATCGCCAGCACCAGCCTGCTCGGCATCCCGCTGCTGGTCTACATCCTGGCCGCCGTGGTCGCCGCCGGGTGGGTGCTGCTCAACCGGACCACCTTCGGCCGGCGCACCGTCGCCGTCGGCGGGAACCCCGAGGCCGCCCGGCTGGCCGGCATCAACGTCCGGCGGCACACCGTGCTGCTCTACGCGCTCTCCGGCCTCTGCTGCGGGATCGCCGCGATCATGCTGACCGCGCAGGCCACCTCCGCCCAGGCGGCGATGGCGAACCTCTACGAACTGGACGCGATCGCCGCCGCGATCATCGGCGGGACGCTGCTCAGCGGCGGGCGGGGCACGATCGTCGGCTCCCTGCTCGGCGTGATCATCTTCTCCACCATCACCAACCTGTTCGCCATCAACGGCCTCTCCACCGAGGCCCAGAACATGGTCAAGGGCGGCATCATCGTCGCCGCCGTCCTGGTCCAGCAGTTCCAGTTCCGCAGCTTCACCCAGTTCCTGGGCCGCAACCGGCTCACCACCGGCTGATCCACGGGCACCACCGGATTCCACCCCGCACCACAGCGGTCGCCGTCGTACCGACGGTGGCCGGGCCCTGCACACCCTTTTCCTCCCTCCACCACCCCTTCTCCCAGGAGGTCGTCATGACCCAGCACAGTCGGGACCTGTCGCGCCGCCGGCTGCTGTTCGGCGGGGCCGCACTCGGCGCCGGCGCACTGCTCGTCGGGTGCACCAGCAACGAGGCGGCGCCCACGGCGGCGCAGACCAAGGCGGCCGACACCGCCGCCGGCGGCAACAGCACCCCCGGCAAGAAGGTGACCATCGGCTTCTCCGCCCCGGCCGCCGACCACGGCTGGCTGGCCGCCATCACCACGAACGCCAAGGCGCAGGCCGCTGCGTACTCCGACGTGGACTTCAAGACCGTCGAGGCCGGCGCGGACGCGGCGGCCCAGCGGGCGGCGCTGTCCACCCTGATCGCCCAGAAGCCGGACGTCATCGTCATGCTGCCGCACGACGGCAAGGAGCTCAACGCCGCCGGCCTGGAGGCGATGAAGGCCGGCATCCCGGTGGTCAACCTGGACCGGGCCTTCCCCGACGCGCTCGCCTACCGCCTACAGATCATGGGCGACAACTACGGCATGGGCGTGGCCGCCGCGAACTACATCGTCGCGCAGCTCAAGGCCAAGGGCGTCAGCACCCCGGTCATCGGTGAGATCCCCGGCATCGACTCGCTGGAGCTGACCCAGCAACGCTCCAAGGGCTTCGCCGACACCCTCGCCGCGGCCGGGTTCAAGGTGGCCAACCGCCGCCCGGCCGAGTTCACCGCTGACTCCGGCCAGCAGGCCGCCACCGGCCTGCTCCAGGCCCTGCCGAAGATCGACGCGGTCTGGAACCACGACGACGACCAGGGCATCGGCGTGCTCGCCGCGGTCAACCAGACCGGCCGCAAGGAGTTCTTCATGGTCGGCGGCGCCGGCTCGAAGAAGGCGATGGAGGACATCCAGGCCGACAACACGGTCCTGAAGGCCACCGTCACCTACAGCCCGTCCATGGCGTCCTCCGCGATCTCGCTGGCCCGGCTCATCGGTCAGGGCAAGGGCATGTCCGACCTGGTGGAGCTCCAGGTGCCCAAGGAGATCGTGCTGGCCTCCGAGACGATCACCAAGGAGAACGCGAGCAGCTACCTCAAGCTCGGGTTCTGACACACGGGGGGAGACCCACCTTGTCCACTCACCACAGTCACCTGCGGGTCGGGATGGTCGGCTACGCGTTCATGGGCGCCGCGCACTCACAGGCGTGGCGCACCGTGAACCGCGTGTACGACCTGCCGGCACGGGTCCGGATGTCGCTGGTCTGCGGTCGGGACACCGCGAAGGTGGCCGACGCCGCCGACCGGCTCGGCTGGGAGGCGCACACCACGGACTGGCGGCGCCTCGTCGAGTCCGACGAGATCGACGTGGTCGACATCTGCACACCGGGCGACAGCCACGCCGAGATCGCGCTCGCCGCGCTGGCCGCCGGCAAGCACGTGCTCTGCGAGAAGCCGCTGGCCAACACGGTGGCCGAGGCCCGGGCGATGGCCGCCGCCGCGGCCACCGCGCGGGCGTCGGGGGTACGGTCCATGTGCGGGTTCAACTACCGCCGGGTCCCCGCCGTGGCCATGATGCGGCGGCTGATCGCCGAGGGCCGGCTCGGCACCATCCGGCACGTCCGGGCGGCGTACCTCCAGGACTGGATCGTGGACCCGCAGTTTCCGCTGGTCTGGCGGTTGCAGCGGGACAGGGCGGGCTCCGGCGCGCTGGGCGACATCGGCGCGCACATCATCGACCTGACCCAGTTCGTCACCGGGCAGCGGATCACCGGCGTCAGCGCGGTCACCGAGACGTTCGTCAAGGAGCGCCCGCTGCCGGCGGAGTCGAGCGGCCTGGCGGCCCAGGCCGCCGGCAACGGGGCGGTCGACGGCCACGGCCCGGCCACCGGCACGGTGACCGTGGACGACGCGGCGGTCTTCGTCGCCCGGCTCGACGGCGGGGCGCTGGCCACGTACGAGGCGAGCCGGTTCGCCACCGGGCGCAAGAACGCGCTCCGAGTGGAGATCAACGGCTCGCTCGGCACCCTGGCCTTCGACCTGGAACGCCTCAACGAGCTGGAGTTCTACGACGCCACGCGGCCGGCGGCCGAACAGGGCTTCACCCGCATCCTGATGACGGAGGAGGACCACCCGTACATGTCGGCGTGGTGGCCGCCCGGTCACATCATCGGCTACGAGCACTCCTTCACCCACCAGATGCGGGACTTCGTCGAGGCGGTCGCCACCGGCGCCGACCCGGCGCCCTCGTTCACCGACGGGTTGCAGGTCCAGCTCGTGCTGGACGCGGTGACCCGCTCGGCGGAGCTGGACTCCACGTGGACCGACGTGGAGCCGACCCTGGAGGCGGTGCCCGCCTGAGCCCGGGTCGGCGGAGGCGGCCCCCGGGTCGCTGCCGCCGACCGCACCGGCGGCAACCGTGCGCCGGTGGAGGAACCGCGGTGGCGGCGCGTGCCGTCGCCACCGCCCGAGAGGCTTTCCGGACCGACCGGCGAGGGACCCGCCGCGGTTGCGCCCCGCGGCGGGGACGAGGTCGGCTCCGGAGGGCGTGCGACGACGGGCTGCGTCCCGCCGCCGCACGAGAGCAGGACGGTCGTCCGGTGCGGCCGGACCGGGATTCCCCGGCCGCGCCGGAGGGCCGCGTACCACGGATGCGGGGGAGGCAGGGACGGGACGCCGACCGGCCCTGCCTGCCAGCCCCGTCCGTCCCGTCCGTCCCGGGGACCGTCCGGTGGCGTCGTCGCCGCCTTCGTCGCCGGACGCGCCCTCGGGCGGGCGGCCGGGCGGGGCGCGCCCCGCACCGAAGTCAATCTCTGGTCGGAGCACTGCTCGGCCGGTACTCCTGATCGGGAAGGAGCACCATGCGTACGGGTGTCTGGCTGGTGGGCGCGCGCGGTTCGGTCGCGACCACCAGCATCGTCGGGGCGCTCGCCCTGCGGGCCGGGCTGACCGGCCCGACCGGCTGCGTCACCGAGCTGCCCGAGCTGCGGGGCCCCGCCCTGCCGTCCTTCACCGACCTGTTCCTCGCCGGCCACGACGTGGTCACCACCCCGCTGGCGAAGCGGGCCGAGGCGTTGGCCGACACCGGCGTACTACCCGCCCGGCTGGCCGCCGCGCTCGGCGAGGAACTGGCCGCCGTCGACGGCGAGGTGCGCCCCGCGCCGACCGGCGGGAGCCAGGCCGACCGGGTGGCCGCCGTCGTCGCCGACCTCACCAGCTTCCGCGACCGGCGCCGGCTCGACCGGGTGGTGGTGGTCAACGTGTCCGCCACCGAACCGGTCGCCCGCCCGCACCCCGCGCACGCCGACCCGGACGCCCTGGCCGCCGCGCTCGCCGGCCCCGACGAGGTGCTGCCGCCCAGCTCGCTGTACGCGTACGCGGCGTTCACCGCGGGCTGCCCGTACGTGGACTTCACCCCGTCGACGGGGGCCCGGCTGCCGGCCCTGGCAGCGCTGGCCGCCCGGCACGCCCTGCCGTACGCCGGGCACGACGGCAAGACCGGGGAGACCCTGCTCAAGTCCGTGCTCGCCCCGATGTTCGCGATGCGGCACCTCGCCGTGCGCTCCTGGTCCGGGGTGAACCTGCTCGGCGGCGGCGACGGCGCCACGCTGGCCGAACCGGACGCCAACGCCGCCAAGGTGGCCAGCAAGCAGCGGGTCCTCGGCGAGACCCTCGGCTACGTCCCGCAGGGCAACACCCGCATCGAGTACGTCGAGGAACTGGGCGACTTCAAGACCGCCTGGGACCTGGTCACCTTCGCCGGCTTCCTCGGCACCGGCATGCGGATGGAGTTCACCTGGCACGGCTGCGACTCGGCGCTGGCCGCCCCGCTCGTGCTCGACCTGGCCCGGATCACCGCCGCCGCGCACGCCGCCGGCCGGCACGGGCCCCTGACCGACCTCGCGTTCTTCTTCAAGGACCCGCTCGACGCGCCCACCCACGCGCTCGCCGAGCAGTGGGCCCGGCTGACCGGCTTCGTCGCCGCGCTGCACGCCGACGCCGCCCGGCGGACCGGCGGTGCGGCGTGACCAGCATCGCCGATCTGGCCGAGCTGGTCCGCGCCCCGGCCGGGCTCTCCGTGCCGGGCGACGTGCTGGCCGGCGCGGCGGCGGCCGGGGTGCTCGGCCGGCGTACGCCCGGCCTGGCCGCCGCGTCGGTGCTGCTGTACTGGGCCGGGATGGCCGCGAACGACTGGGCCGACCGGCGGCTCGACGCCGTCGAGCGCCCGGAGCGGCCGATCCCCAGCGGCCGGATCAGCCCGCCGGCCGCGCTCGGCCTCGCCACCGGCCTCACCGCCGCCGGGGTGGCCCTCGCGACCGCCGCGGGCGGCCGGCGTGCCGCCGCTGTCGCCGTCCCGCTCGCCGTCGCCGTCTGGGGGTACGACCTCGCGGCGAAGAACACCGCCGCCGGCCCGGCCGTGATGGCCGCCTGCCGGGGGCTGGACGTGCTGCTCGGCGCGACCGGCGGCCGGCTGTCCCGGGCCGTCCCGGCGGCGGTCACCGTGGCCGCGCACACCTGGACGGTCACCGCGCTGTCCCGCCGCGAGGTCAGCGGGACGGACCGCCGGCTGCCGCAGGCGACCCTCGCCGGGACCGCCCTGGTCGCCGCCGCCGCGGTCGGCCCCCGCCCGGCCGCCGCCCCGGTGGCCCTCGCCGCCGGCTACCTCGCCCGGTACGGCGGAGCCCAGGCCCGGGTGCTGTCCGACCCGTCGGCGGGCCGGGTCCGGGCCGCCGTCGGCGCCGGCATCACCGGCCTGCCCGCGTTGCAGGGCGCGCTGACCGCCCGGGCCGGCGCGGGCCTGCTCGGGCTCGCGGTGGCCGCCGCCGCCCCGCTGGCCGGGCGGCTCGCCCGGTGGGTGTCCCCGACATGACCGGGCGGACAGCCGGGCTCCGGTTCGGGTACGGGACGAACGGCTTCGCCAACCACCGGCTCGACGACGCGCTGGCCGTCCTCGCCGACCTGGGCTACCACGGGGTGGCCCTCACCCTGGACCACGACCACCTCGACCCGTTCGCCCCCGACCTGGCCCGGCGGACCGCCGCCGTGCGCCGCCGGCTCGAAACGCTCGGCCTCGCCGTGGTGGTCGAGACGGGGGCCCGGTACCTGCTCGACCCGTGGCACAAGCACGCCCCCACCCTGTTGCACGACGAACCCGCCCGCCGGGTCGAGTTCCTGTGCCGGGCGGTCGCGGTCGGCGCGGACCTGGGCGCCGAGGCGGTCTCGTTCTGGGCCGGGGTGCGTCCCGCCGACGTCCCGCCGGCCGTCGCCTGGGACCGCCTCGTGGCGGGCTGCGCCACGGTCTGCGCGGCGGCGGACGCGGCCGGCGTGCCGCTCGGCTTCGAGCCGGAGCCCGGCATGCTGGTCGAGGACATCGCGGGCTGGCGGCGGCTGCGCGCCGCGCTCGGCGGGCCGGCGTCGTTCGGCCTCACCCTCGACATCGGGCACTGCCGGTGCCTGGAGGCGGCCGACGTGCCCGACTGCGTCCGGTCGGTCGGCGAGCACCTGGTCAACGTGCAGATCGACGACATGCGCCGGGGCGTGCACGAGCACCTGGAGTTCGGCGCGGGCGAGATCGACTTCCCGCCGGTGCTCGGGGCGCTCGCCGAGGTCGGCTACCGGGGACTGGTCGCCGTGGAGCTACCCCGGCACTCGCACGCCGCCCCGCAGGTGGCCGCCCGGTCCCTGGACTTCCTCCGCGCCGCCGCCGCGCCGGCCGGGCGCCATCCCAGCACCGCGCCGGCGGGCCCGGCGGACCACCCCGGCGGTGGCTGAGCACGTCCGCACCAGCTCGGAAGGGAGAGCGGGATGACACCCGAACGACTACGCGCCGCGCTGCGGGGGGTACCCGACCCGGAGTGGCTGGACGCGGCGCGGGAGCGCGTCGCGGCCGAGCCGGCCACGATCGGGCGCTGGTTCGCCGCCGCGGCCCGGCGCTGCGGCCGGGGGCCGCTGTCCGACCTGCCCGGTTGGACCGCCGACGAGGCGGCCCGGGCGCTGCTGCTGGCCGCGCTCCCCGCAGACCACGCCAGCCACGCGGCCGACCTGTACCGGCACGGCGACGCCGCCGAGAAGCGCGCGGTGCTGCGGGCCCTGCCGTTGCTGCCGGTCGGCGCGGCCGGGGCGCCGCTGCTGCACGACGCGATCCGTACCAACGACACCCGGCTGCTGGCCGCCGCGCTCGGCCCGTACGCCCGGCACCTCGACCCGGCCGCCTGGCGGCAGGCGGTGCTCAAGTGCGTCTTCACCGGCGTGCCGCTGGCCCTGGTGCACGACCTCGACGCCCGGGCCGACGGGGAGCTGGCCGCCATGCTCGGCGGGCTGGCCGCCGAGCGGCGGGCCGCCGGCCGCGACGTCCCCGCCGACGCCGCCGCCCTGCTCGACCGGCTCGCCGCCAGCACGCCCGGTGGCCCGAGCCCCACCGCCCGACCCGACGCCACGGAGGCGTGACATGCGCATCTTCGACCCGCACATCCACATGACCTCGCGCACCACCGACGACTACGAGCGGATGGCCGCCGCCGGGGTGCGGGCGGTGGTGGAGCCGGCGTTCTGGCTGGGCCAGCCGCGCACCAGCCCGGACAGCTTCGCCGACTACTTCGACTCGATCATCGGCTGGGAGCCGTTCCGGGCCGGACAGTTCGGCGTCCGGCACCACGCCACCATCGCGCTGAACCCGAAGGAGGCCAACGACCCGCGCTGCCGGCCCGTGCTCGACCTGCTGCCCCGGTACCTGGAGAAGGACCAGGTCGTCGCGGTCGGCGAGATCGGGTACGACTCGATGACGCCGGAGGAGGACGAGGCGTTCGCCGCCCAGCTCGCCCTGGCCGTCGCCCACGACCTGCCGGCCATGGTGCACACCCCGCACCGGGACAAGGTCCGGGGCGTGGAACGCAGCCTCGCCGTGGTCGCCGAGTCCGGCATCGACCCCGGCCGGGTGGTGCTCGACCACCTCAACGAGGTGACCGTCGGGCTGGTCCGGGACACCGGCTGCTGGCTGGGCTTCTCCATCTACCCGGACACCAAGATGTCCCCGCCCCGGATGGTCGAGCTGCTGCGGCTGCACGGCACCGAGCGGATGCTGGTGAACTCGGCGGCCGACTGGGGCCGCTCGGACCCGCTGCTCACCCGGGCCACCGGCGAGGCGATGCTGCTCGCCGGCTTCACCGACGACGACGTCGACCGGGTGCTGTGGCGCAACCCGGCCGAGTTCTACGGCCAGTCGGGCCGGCTGGACCTCACCGGCCTGGACCCCGCCGACGGACCGCCCGAGGGCGGGGGCGGCACGTTCGCCGGCAACTCGATCCTGCGCGGCGGAAGCTGATGCGGCTGCGACACGGCGGCGGCGACACCGTCCACCTCGGCTACTGCACCAACGTGCACCCCGCCGAGGACCTTGCCGGCGTCCTCGGTCAACTGGACACCTACGCCGTTCCGGTACGCCGCGCCCTCGGCGGCGACCTGCTCGGGCTCGGGCTGTGGCTGGCCGCCCCGGTGGCCGCCGAGCTCGCCGCCGACGAGGCCCTGCGCCGCCGGCTGCGCGCCGAGCTGACCGCGCGCGGGCTGGAGGTGGTGACGCTCAACGGCTTCCCGTACTCGGCCTTCCAGGCCCCGGTGGTCAAGCACGCCGTCTACCACCCGGACTGGACCAGCCCGCGGCGGCTCGCGTACACCCTGGACCTGGCCCGGGTGCTGGCCGACCTGCTGCCCGAGGACGCGGCCCGGGGATCGGTGTCCACCCTGCCGCTGGCCTGGCGGACCCCCTGGGACGCCGACCGGTCCGCCGCGGCGCGGCGGCAGCTCGACGCGCTGGCCGCCGGCCTCGCCGCGGTCGAGCGGGACACCGGCCGGCCGATCCGGATCGGGTTCGAGCCGGAGCCGGGCTGC
Organism: Micromonospora sp. MW-13; assembly: GCF_003434305.1. GTDB lineage: Bacteria > Actinomycetota > Actinomycetes > Mycobacteriales > Micromonosporaceae > Micromonospora. The sequence goes on along the minus strand of NZ_QKKX01000060.1, from coordinate 6,084 downwards.
GTGGTGGAGTCCACCGGACAGGCCGCCGCCCTGCTCGCCGGGACGGACCCGGACCGGCTCGGGATCTGCCTGGACCTGGCCCACCTGGCCTGCGCCTGGGAGGAGCCGGCCGCCGCCCTGGCCCGGCTCGCCGCCGCCGGCCTGCCGGTGGTGAAGGTGCAGGTCTCCGCCGCGATCGAGGCCCCGGCCGGGGAGACGGAGGCGCTGCACCGCTGGGTGGAGCCGCGCTTCCTGCACCAGACCCGGGGCGCGGGCTGCGCGCACGCCGCCGACCCGGCCGACCCCGGGCACGCCGCCGACGACCTCGACGCGGCCCTGGCCGCCCGGCTGCCCGGCCCGTGGCGGGTGCACTACCACGTGCCGCTGCACGCCCCGCCCGAGCCGCCGCTGGCCGCCACCGTGCCGGTGCTGCGGGCCGCGCTGGCCGCGCTGTTCGCCGGGCCGGTCGCCGGCTGCGACCACCTCGACGTGGAGACGTACACCTGGGGGGTGCTGCCGCGGGCGCGGCGCCCGCGCGACGCCGCGGAGCTGGCCACCGGGATCGCCGCCGAGCTGGCCTTCGCCCGCGACGAGCTGGTCGCCGTGGGCCTCGCGCCGGCGGACGCGCCGGCCGCCACGGCGGTGCGGCCGTGAGCCATCGACACCGCGCCGCCGTGCCGCACGGCGGTGCCGAAACCAAGGGAGGTCCCGGCGTGAGCGAGCGTCAGCGAGTGAGTCATCGGCCCGGCGCGGTGCCGGCATGAGCAGGCGGCTGGTGGTGCTGGACGTGGTGGGGCTGACCCCGCGCCTGCTGGAGCACATGCCCCGGCTGCGGTCGGTGGCCGACGGCGGGTTCACCGCCACGCTGGGCACGGTGCTGCCGGCGGTCACCTGCGCGGTGCAGTCCACCTTCCTCACCGGCGAGCCCCCGGCCGGGCACGGGATCGTCGGCAACGGCTGGTACTTCCGGGACCTCGGCGAGGTGTTCCTCTGGCGGCAGCACAACGCCCTGGTCGGCGGGGAGAAGCTGTGGCAGGCCGCCCGCCGGGCCGAGCCCGGCTACACCGTGGCCAACGTCTGCTGGTGGTACGCCATGGGCGCGGACGTGGACTGGACGGTCACCCCCCGCCCGGTCTACCACGCCGACGGCCGCAAGGAGCCCGACTGCTACACGGACCCGCCGGAGCTGCACGACACCCTCACCGCCAAGCTGGGCACGTTCCCGCTGTTCACCTACTGGGGGCCGGGGGCCGGGCTGCCCTCGTCGGCCTGGATCTGCAAGGCGGCGGAGGAGATCCTTGCCGACCACGCCCCGGACCTGACCCTGGTCTACGTCCCCCACCTGGACTACGACCTGCAACGGTTCGGGCCGTCCTCGCCACGGGCCGCCGCCGCGGCGGCCGAGCTGGACGAGGTGCTCGGCCCGCTGATCGACGCCGCCCGGGCCCGGGACGCCACGGTCGTGGCGCTGTCCGAGTACGGCATCACCGACGTGGCCCGCCCGGTGGACGTCAACCGGCTGCTGCGCGCCGAGGGGATGCTGCGGGTGCACACCCAGGAGGGCATGGAGTACCTGGACCCGTGGACGTCCCGGGCGTTCGCCGTCGCCGACCACCAGGTGGCGCACGTCTACGTCCGGGACCCGGCCGACGTGCCGGCGGTGGCGAAGCTCTGCGCCGGGCTGCCCGGGGTGGCCGAGGTGCTGGACGCCGACGGCCAGGCCGCGTACGGGCTGGCCCACCCGCGCTCCGGCGAGCTGGTGCTGGTGGCCGATCCGGACGCCTGGTTCACCTACTACTACTGGCTCGACGACGCCCGCGCCCCGGACTTCGCCCGCCTCGTGGAAATCCACCGCAAGCCCGGGTACGACCCGGCGGAGCTGTTCTTCGACCCGGCCGCGCCCGGCGCGGCGAAGCGGCGCGCCGGCGTCGCCCTGGCCCGCAAGAAGCTGGGCATGCGGTACCTGATGAGCGTCGTCGGGCTGGACGCCGGGGCGCGGGCGGTGCGCGGCTCGCACGGGCGGCTGCCGGCCGACCCGGCGGACGCCCCGGTGCTGCTCTGCTCCGACCCGGGCCCGGCCCGGGACGCGGTGGCCGCCACCGAGGTCAAGTCGCTGCTGCTGGAGCTGGCCGGGCTGTCGCAGCCGGAGTGACCAAGGAGGACACATGACGGTGACGGTCGCCCCCACCGACGCGAGCGGCCTGCGAACCCGGGTCGACGCCGAGCTGGCCGCGTTCCTCGACCGGCAGGCCCCGCAGTGGCCGGACGGCGCGCCCCGGGGCGTCTTCACGGCCCTGCACCGGTTCGTGCTGGCCGGCGGCAAGCGGCTGCGCCCGCAGTTCTGCTACTGGGGCTGGCGGGGCGCCGACGGCGACGATGCCGGCGGCGACGGTACCCCGATCGTGGTCGCCTCGGCGGCCCTGGAGCTGTTCCACGCGTTCGCGCTGATCCACGACGACATCCTGGACCGCAGCGACCAGCGCCGGGGCGCGCCCTCGGTGCACCGGCTCTTCGCCGAGCTGCACGCCCGCTCCGCCTGGCGGGGCGACCCGGAGGCGTACGGGCGCAACACCGCCCTGCTCTGCGGTGACCTCTGCGCGGCCTGGTCGGACCAGATGTTCCACGAGTGCGGGCTGCACCGGGACCAGGTGCTCCGGGGGTACGCGGTGTTCGCGCTGATGCGTACCGAGGTGATCGCGGGGGAGTACCTGGACCTGGTCTCCGGGGTGGGCGACGGCTCGGTGGCCAGCGCGCTGACCGTGATCCGGCTGAAGGCCGCCCGGTACACGGTGACCCGGCCGTTGCAGATCGGCGCGGCGCTGGCCGGCGCCGGGCCGGAGCTGCTCGCCGCGCTGGCCGAGTTCGGCGACCCGCTCGGCGACGCCTTCCAGCTCCGCGACGACGTGCTGGGTGTCTTCGGCGACCCGACGGTCACCGGCAAGTCCGTCCTGGACGACCTGCGCGAGGGCAAGCCGACGGTGATGATGGCGCTGGCCCGGGCGGCGGCGGACCGGGCGCAGACCGTCCGGCTGCGGGAGTTGTTCGGCAACCCCGACCTGGACGACGACGGCGCCGCCGAGCTGCGGTCGATCATCGACGCCACCGGGGCCCGGGAGGAGATCGAGCGGATGATCCGGGTCCGGGTGGAGGCGGCCCTGCGCGCCCTGGCCGACGCCCCGCTCACCCCGCCGGCCCGGGAGGCGCTCACCGCGCTGAGCGCCCATTCCGTCGCCCGCGCCCACTGAGTCCACCCGGGACTTTTGCCAGAACGAGCAAAAGTTGAGGTTGGGTGGTCAGAAGGTATGGACACCAGCAATTCATGGATATTAATGTCTGAGGCATCACGAAGGTGTTTCGTCGAGGTGAACCGGCGGCGCGGTGACCCATCGACTGGTGACCCCCGGGCACGCACCCGTCCCGCCCGGAGGCCGCGGCGGTCGGGCAGGCACCCGACGGCCCGAGCGCATCCCCCCGCTACGGCATCCGGCGCGACGGCGCGCGCCCCGCCCTGGCAGTCAGACGTCAGGAAGGGACTGCACAACGATGTCCATCAAGGACGCTCCCACCCGCCACCCCCGACGGTGGCCCACCGCCGCCGCGGCGCTGCTGCTGGTCGTGGCCGCCGGCGCCGTCGGCCTCGGCGCCGGACCGGCCGCCCTCGGCGGCCCCACCCCGGCCGCCGCGCACGTGATCACCGGCAGCGACTTCCAACAGGTCGAGCTGGCCCGAGGCGTCGCGGAGACCGGCGAGCCGATGTCTCTGGCCGTGCTGCCGGACCGGTCGGTCCTGCACACCGCCCGCAACGGCACGCTGCGCCGCACCGACGCCGCCGGCACCACCACGGTCGTCGGCACCGTGGCCGTCTACAGCCACGACGAGGAGGGGTTGCAGGGCGTCGGGGTCGACCCGAACTTCGCCACCAACCGGCACATCTACCTCTACTACGCGCCGCCGCTGACCACCCCCGCCGGGGACGCCCCCGCCACCGGCACCGACTTCTCCGCCTGGCAGGGCGTCAACCGGCTGTCCCGGTTCACCTTGAACGCCGACTTCACCGTCAACCAGGCCAGCAAGGTCGACGTGCTGGACGTCCCGGCCGACCGGGGCCTGTGCTGCCACGTCGGCGGGGACATCGACTTCGACGCCGCCGGCAACCTGTACCTGTCCACCGGCGACGACACCAACCCGTTCGACTCCGCCGGGTACGCCCCGATCGACGAGCGGACCAACCGCAACCCCGGGTACGACGCGCAGCGCAGTTCCGGCAACACCAACGACCTGCGCGGCAAGATCCTACGTATCAAGGTCAACGCGAACGGGTCGTACTCGATCCCCGCCGGCAACCTGTTCGCGCCCGGCACCGCGAAGACCCGCCCGGAGATCTACGCGATGGGCTTCCGCAACCCGTTCCGGATCAGCGTGGACAGGGCCACCGGGATCGTCTACGTCGGCGACTACGGGCCGGACGCCGGCACCACCAGCGCCACCCGGGGCCCCAGCGGGCAGGTCGAGTTCAACCGGGTCGCCGGGCCCGGCAACTACGGCTGGCCGTACTGCACCGGCACCAACACCGCCAGCGAGACGTACAACGAGTGGGACTTCGCCACCGGCACCGGCGGCGCCAAGTACGACTGCGCGGGCGGGCCGACCAACAACTCGTTCCGCAACACCGGCCTCGGCAAGCTGCCGGCCGCGAAGCCGGCCTGGATCCGGTACGCCGGTGACGCCGGCACCCCGCCCGAGTTCGGCGGCGGCTCCGAGTCCCCGATGGGCGGCCCGGTCTACCGGTACGACGCCGCCTCCACCTCGACGACGAAGTTCCCGCAGTCCTTCGACGGGCAGTTCTTCGCCACCGAGTTCGGCCGCGGCTGGATCAAGCCGATCCACGTCAACGCCGACGGCTCGCCCGGCACCATCGACGCCTTCCCGTGGACCGGCAAGCAGGTGATGGACTCGGCCTTCGGCCCGGACGGCGCGTACTACGTGCTCGACTACGGCACCGGCTACTTCAACGGCGACGCCAACTCCGCGCTCTACCGCTTCGACTACATCGCCAGCGGCAACCGGGCCCCGACCGCCCGGGCGAGCGCGGACCGGACGTCCGGGGCGGCCCCGCTGGCCGTGAACTTCTCCTCGGCCGGGTCGACGGACCCCGACGGCGGGGCGCTGACCTACGCGTGGGCGTTCGGCGACGGCACCACCTCCACCGCCGCCAACCCGGCCAAGACGTACACCGCGAACGGCACGTACACCGCCACGCTCACCGTGCGCGACCCGCAGGGGGCCACCGGCAGCGCCAGCGTCACCATCACCGTGGGCAACACGGCACCGACCGTGACCGTGAACAGCCCCGGCAACGGCCGGCTCTTCTCCTTCGGCGACACCGTGCCGTTCAGCATCACCGTCACCGACCCCGAGGACGGCACGATCGACTGCGCCAAGGTCAAGATGACCTACGTGCTCGGCCACGACCAGCACGGCCACCAGATCACCTCGGCGAACGGCTGCTCCGGCTCGATCGCCATCCCGGTCGACGGCGAGCACGACGACGCGGCGAACATCTTCGCCATCTTCGACGCCGAGTACACCGACCGGGGCGGGCTGACCACGCACACCCAGCACACCCTCCAGCCCCGGCACCGGCAGGCCGAGCACTTCAAGACCTCGTCCGGCATCGCCACCTTCGACAAGGGCACCGCCGAGGGCGGCAAGACCGTCGGCAACATCGAGAACGGGGACTGGATCGCGTTCCAGCCGTACCAGCTCGGGAACGTGACCTCGTTCAGTGCCCGGGTCTCCTCGGCCGGGGCGGGCGGCACCCTCCAGGTGCGGGCCGGCTCGGCCACCGGGACGGTCCTCGGCTCGGCCGCCGTGCCGGTCACCGGGGCGTGGGACGCGTTCACCACGGTCACCGGGGCGGTCTCCGGCGCGCCCGCCGGCACCACCACCCTGTACCTCACCTTCGCCGGCGGGGCCGGGGCGCTCTACGACGTGGACGCGTTCACCCTGGACACCGCCGCCACCACCCGGACCGGCCCGGTCCGGGGCCTGGGTGGCAAGTGTCTCGACGTGCGTAACGGTGCGAGTGCCGACGGTACCCAGGTC
>NZ_QKKX01000059.1 GCF_003434305.1 Micromonospora sp. MW-13 | reverse complement strand
ACTCCGCCGACGGCACTCCGGTGCACCTGTGGACCTGCCTGGGCGCCGCCAACCAGAAGTGGACCCTGCCCTAGGCGCGAGGAAGGACCCCCTGCCGACGGATCCCGTCGCGCAGGGGGCCCGGTCGACCCCACCCCCCCCGCAGCGCGAAGCCCCAGGAGAGCGACATGCGCAGACTCCTCCGTCCCGTCCTCGGCGCGGCCACCACGGTCCTCGCCGTCATCGCCTGCACCACCCCGGCCACCCCCGCGTCGGCCGCCGACGCCCCCTACGACGTGCTGGTCTTCTCCAAGACCGCCGGCTTCCGGCACGACTCCATCGCGGTCGGCACCCAGGCCGTCCGCGACCTCGGCGCGGCCAACAACTTCACCGTCACCGCCACCGAGGACGCCGCGGCGTTCAGCACCGCCAACCTGGCGAGGTACGAGGCGGTGATCTTCCTCAACACCACCGGCGACGTGCTCGGCCCGACCCAGCAGGCCGCCTTCGAGTCGTACATCGGCTCCGGCGGCGGATTCGTCGGCGTGCACGCCGCCGCCGACACCGAGTACGACTGGCCGTTCTACGGCAACCTGGTCGGCGCCTGGTTCGCCTCCCACCCGGCCATCCAGCAGGCCACCGTCAAGGTGGAGGACCGGGCGCACGCCGCCACCGCCGCGCTTCCGCAGTCCTGGCCGCGCACCGACGAGTGGTACAACTACCGCACCAACGCCCGCTCCACCGCGCACGTGCTGGCGACCCTCGACGAGTCGTCGTACTCCGGCGGATCGATGGGCGGCGACCACCCGCACGCCTGGTGCAAGACGTACAACGGCGGGCGGGCCTTCTACACCGGCGGCGGGCACACCCAGTCGTCGTACGCCGAGCCGGCGTTCCGCTCCCACCTGCTCGGCGGCATCCGGTACGCGGCCGGCCGGGCGAAGGCCGACTGCCGGCCCGAGACCGGCTACAGCACCCTCTACAACGGCTCCACCGCCGGCTGGTCCCAGGCCGGGCCGGGCAGCTTCACCAACGCCGACGCCACCCTCACCTCCGTCGGGGGGATGGGCCTGTACTGGTACAGCGCCAAGCAGTTCACCAACTACTCGCTCAAGCTGGACTGGAAGCTGGCCGGGGACGACAACTCCGGCGTGTTCATCGGCTTCCCGCCGTCGACCGACCCGAACTCCGCGGTGAACAACGGCTACGAGGTGCAGATCGACGCCACCGACGCCGCCGACCGCACCACCGGCGCGGTCTACACCTTCAAGTCCGCCGACCTGGCCGCCCGGGACGCCGCGCTCAACCCGCCGGGGGAGTGGAACACCTACGAGCTGTTGGTCGAGGGGGAGCGGCTCCAGGTCCTGCTCAACGGAGTGAAGATCAACGACTTCACCAACACCGATCCGGCCCGCTCGCTCGCCGGCCACGTCGGCATCCAGAACCACGGCACCGGCGACGACGCCGCGTTCCGCAACATCCGGATCAGGGAGCTGGGCGGCCCGCCGACCGGGAACACCACCATCCAGGCCGAGGCGTACAGCGCCGCCAGCGGCGTCAGCGCGTATCCCAAGGCCGGGGCCAACGGCGGCCAGACCCTGGGGTACGTCGACCCGGGCGACTGGGCCGGCTACCACGGCCTGGACCTGACCGGGGTGACCTCGGCGCGGGCCCGGGTGGTCTCCGGCGGCCCCGGCGGGACCATCCAGTTCCGCACCGGCTCGGCCACCGGCCCCGTGCTGGGGCAGGTGGCGGTGCCCAACACCGGGGGCTGGACGACGTACGCCGACGTCAGCGCCCCGCTGACCGGGGTGCCGGCCGGCAGCCAGAACCTGTACCTCACCTTCGCCGGCACCGGGACGGGCCTGTTCGACGTCGACGACGTCACCCTGGTCCGGTCGTCGACCCCGACGAACGGCACCGGCCCGGTCCGGGGTCTGGGTGGCAAGTGTCTCGACGTGCGTGGCGGTGCGAGTGCCGACGGTACCCAGGTT
>NZ_QKKX01000058.1 GCF_003434305.1 Micromonospora sp. MW-13 | reverse complement strand
GCTCCGCCGACGGCACTCCGGTGCACCTGTGGACCTGCCTGGGCGCCGCCAACCAGAGGTGGATCCTGCCGTGACCGCGGTGGGCGGGGGCGGCCGGCGGTAGCCGCCGCCACCCGCCCGCCGCGATGCCGCCGGGCAGGAAGGGGCTCCGGTCGACGTTGTGCCGGGGCCCCTTCCTTACCGGTCGGGGCGGCCCTAGAGTGGGGGCGGCGACCGTACGCGGTGGCCGGTGACCCGGCGGGAGGCGCAACCCGCTGGGCCCAGGCGCTCCTTCGCGCCCACCGGCGCCCCGCCACGTCCGCCACGCACCGGCCCGGCCGGTCGCCTCGCCCCGGTCCCGCACGCGGAATCCCCCATCACCTAGGGGAGTAGGACAATGGCGCGACCCATCACGCTCTTCACCGGCCAGTGGGCCGATCTTCCGTTCGACGAGGTCTGCCGGCTCGCCTCCGAGTGGGGCTACGACGGGCTGGAGATCGCCTGCTGGGGGGACCACTTCGAGGTCGACAGGGCGCTCGCCGACGACTCGTACGTCGACCGGAAGCGGGAGACCCTGGCGAAGCACAACCTGAAGGTCTTCGCCATCTCCAACCACCTGGTCGGCCAGGCCGTCTGCGACCACCCGATCGACGAGCGGCACCAGGACATCGTGCCCGCCCGGATCTGGGGCGACGGCGAGCCCGAGGGGGTCCGCCAGCGGGCCGCCGAGGAGATCAAGGACACCGCCCGGGCGGCGGCGAAGCTGGGCGTGGACACCGTCGTCGGGTTCACCGGCTCGTCGATCTGGCACACCCTGGCGATGTTCCCGCCGGTGCCGCCGGCCATGATCGAGCGCGGCTACCAGGACTTCGCCGACCGGTGGAACCCGATCCTCGACGTCTTCGACGAGGTGGGGGTCCGGTTCGCCCACGAGGTCCACCCCAGCGAGATCGCGTACGACTACTGGACGACCAAGCGGGCCCTGGAGGCGATCGGGCACCGGCCCGCGTTCGGGCTGAACTGGGACCCGTCGCACTTCGTCTGGCAGGAGCTGGATCCGGTGAACTTCATCCTCGACTTCGCCGACCGGATCTACCACGTCGACTGCAAGGACGCGAAGGTGCGCACCGGCGACGGCCGGCGCGGCCGGCTCGCCTCCCACCTGCCCTGGGCGGATCTGCGCCGAGGCTGGGACTTCGTCTCCACCGGCCACGGCGACGTGCCGTGGGAGGACTGCTTCCGCGCGCTCAACGCCATCGGGTACGCCGGCCCCCTCTCCATCGAGTGGGAGGACGCCGGGATGGACCGCCTCGTCGGGGCACCCGAGGCGCTCCAGTTCGTCCGCAGGCTGGCCTTCGACGCCCCGACCGCCGCGTTCGACGCGGCGTTCAGCAGCAGCCGGGACTGAGCCGTCCGCGCGTCGGCCGGGCCCGGCGGGCCCGGCCGACGCGGCGTGGCGTCACGGGGCGGCGAAGACGTTGTCGCTGATCAGCCGGGCCGCGCCCACCATGGCGGCGGAGTCGTCCAGGTCGGACAGGACGATCGGCAGGCTGCCGGTGGCCAGCGGGGGCGACCGGCGATACACCACCGAGCGGATCTCCGCGAGCATGGTCGGCCCGACGCCCGACGCCGCCCCGCCGATGATCACGATTCCCGGGTTGACGAAGTTGACCAGCCCGACCAGGACACGGCCGAGCCGGCGGGCGGCGTCGCGGATCAGGGCCTGCGCGGCGGCGTCCCCCGCCACGGCCGCCTTCCCCACGTCGGCCACGGTGAGCGTGCCGGTCCCGGCCGACCGGGCGGCCAGCGCCGCCGAGCGGCCGGCCCCGACCGCCGCCAGCGCCTCCCGGACCAGGGCGTCGTCCGAGCAGTACGCCTCCAGGCAGCCGTTCTCGCCGCACGCGCAGCGCGGCCCGTCATCGGCCAGCCGCAGGTGGCCGATGGCGCCCGCGCCGCTGGTGGCGCCCCGGTGCAGCGTCCCGCCGAGCACCAGGCCGCAGCCGACGGCGGTGCCCAGCTTGAGGTAGAGGAAGTCGTCGAAGGCGCGACCGGTGCCGGTGTGCTGCTCGCCGAGGGCCAGCACGTTCGCGTCGTTGTCGACCAGCACCGGGCAGCCCAGCTCGGCGGCGAGCGCGTCGCGGACGCCGTACCCGTGCCAGCCGGGCAGGGCCGGCGGGGAGACCGGCGCGCCCTCGCGGAAGGCGACCGGGGCCGGCAGCGCCACACCCACCCCGGTCAGCGGGCCGACCCCCAGCTCGGCGCGGAGCTTGCCGAGCAGTTCCAGCGCCCGGGCGAGGGTGGGCTCGGGCCCGAGCCGAACGTCGACCGGCTCCCGGCGCCGGGCCAGGACGTTGAGCTCGCCGTCGGTCAGTGCGACGTCGACCTGCGCGGGGCCGACGGCGATGCCGGCGAAGCGGACCCGGGCGGCGACGCGCAGCAGCGAGGAGCGGCGGCCGCCCCGGGACGCGGCCGGGCCGGCGGTCTCCACCAGCCCCTGGGCGACCAGGCGGCCGACCTCGGCGACGAGCCGGGTCCGGGACAGGCCCACCGCATCGCCCAGCTCGACCCGGGACCGGGGGCCGTCGTCACGGAGCAATCGGAGCAGCCGCGCCTGGTCCGGATTCTCCGGGCCGACACACGTCATCGTGACCACCTCCCTCCCGCAGATCCTCCCTCCTCGTCCGCCCGGCCGCGGCCCGCCGGGGCGGTAGCGAGTGGAAGGTCACCCCCGGCCCGGGGTGGGCCCGGCCGCCGGTGCTCCCGCATCCCGCGACAGCAGACGGGCCGGTCACCCGAAGGCGACCGGCCCGTCGTCGTACGGTCGGTCAGGGCGTGCTGCCGTTGCTCCCCGTGCCCGAGGGCTTGGGGCGGGCAGCGGTGCTCGGGGTCGGCGCCGTCGAGCCGGTGCCGGACGGGCTGTTGCCCGCCTTGGCGCCGACCGTGGCCGGCGTGCCGGCGAACGGCTTGTCGGCGGCGGTCAGCCCCTGCGTGCCGGTGCCGTTGGTGCCCAGCTTCTCGCCCAGCTTGGACTGGCTGAGCTTGTCCTTGCCCTCGCTGTAGAGCCGGTTGGCCTGGGCCTGCGCGACCCCGGCCGCCTCCTGGACGGTCGGGTGGTCGAGCACCTTGCGGCCCCGGACGACGAGCTCCTCGTACTTCTCCCGGCCGGCACGGGCGCCCAGGACGAATCCCGCAGCCAGCCCGCCAAGAAACATGATCTTTCCGCGCATGGCGGCTCCTTCCGTACCTGACGCGCCGTCGCCTCCTCGGGGCGGACCCCGCGGCGGCGACCGTCTCGCGCCTGCATCCTCTGTCGGCAGCTAACTACCCATCCTCCTCCGCGCTCAAGCCTGGTTGTGCCGGGATGGCGAATTGTCTGTTTGTGGCCGCCGCCCGCCGCCCTCCGGGCGAGTCGGCCCGGGGTGGTAACCCCCTGGACCAAACCCCCCTGGAATCCTGTACTCTTGTGCCGTCGCCGGGCACCGGAGAGGTCCGGGCCAGGGCGACAAGCGATCCCCCGTAGCTCAATTGGCAGAGCAGCCGGCTGTTAACCGGCAGGTTTTTGGTTCGAGTCCAAACGGGGGAGCCAATCTCCACCCATGCCCGTCACCCACCGACGGGCATCTCTACTTCCCCCCACCCCCCACCCCACCCAGTGCGGTGATCAAGGGGTTTGCGTCGGGCGGGCGCCGAAACCAGACGTAGACCTCTTGATCATCGGCGGGAGGGTGGGCGGTTTCGGCCCGCCTCGGCGGTACGGCCGGCAGGATGGTGGGGTTGGCCTCCGTGGGTCAACGTCAAGGGGTGGTGGGTGGATGGCCGGGAGGCGGGCCGGCACGGCCACGCTGATCGCGGTGCTGGTCGTGATCGGGTGGCTCGTGGTGGGCGGCGTCGCCGGGCCGTACGCCGGGAAGTTGGGGGACGTCGCCACCAACGACAACGCCTCCTTCCTGCCCGCCGACGCCGAGGCGACCCGGGCCCAGGACCTCGCCGCCGGCTTCGTCGACCGGCAGACCACCCCGGCGTTGGTCGTCTACGAGCGCACCTCCGGCATCACCGAGGCCGACCGGCAGCGGGCCGCCGCCGACGCCGCCCGGTTCGCCCAGGTACGCGGCGTCGTCGCGCCGATCCCGCCGCCCGTCCCCAGCCAGGACGGCCAGGCCCTCCAGGTGGTCGTGCCGATCGACGAAGCCGAGGGCGAGCAGATCGGGCAGGTGGTCGACGAGCTGCGCGCCGTCGCCGGCGCCGACCGGGACGGCCTCACCGTGGACGTCGCCGGCCCCGCCGGCCTGCTCGCCGACCTGATCGAGGTCTTCTCCGCCATCGACGGGCCGCTGCTGCTGGTCACCCTCGTCGTGGTGCTGGTCATCCTGCTGATCGTCTACCGCAGCCCGGTGCTGTGGGTCTTCCCGCTGCTCGCCGCCGGGATGTCGTACTCGCTGGCCGCGGTCTTCGTCTACCTGCTCGCCGACCACGATGTGATCAAGCTGAACGGGCAGGCCCAGGGCATCCTCACCGTGCTCGTCTTCGGCGCCGGCACCGACTACGCCCTGCTGCTGATCGCCCGGTACCGGGAGGAACTGCACCGGCACGACCGCCCCTGGGCCGCGATGCGCACCGCCTGGAAGGGCGCCGCCCCGGCCATCATCGCCTCCGGCGGCACGGTCATCGTCAGCCTGCTCTGCCTCCTGCTGTCCAGTCTCAACTCCAACCGGGCGCTCGGCCCGGTCGCCGCCGTCGGCATCGCCGCCACCCTGCTGGTCATGCTCACCTTCCTGCCCGCCCTGCTGGTGCTCGGCGGGCGCTGGGCGTTCTGGCCCCGTCGCCCCCCGGCCGACCGGGCGGACCCGCAGGCCGAGCACGGCGTCTGGGCCCGGGTCGCCGGCTTCGTGGCCCGCCGGGCCCGGGTGGTCTGGCTGGCCACCGCCGCCGTCCTGGCCCTGTTGACCATCGGCCTCACCCAGCTCGGGGTCACCACCCTCGGCCAGACCGACCTGTTCACCAACCGCACGGAATCGGTCGCCGGCCAGGAGGCCGTCGCCCGGCACTACCCGGCCGGCACGGGCAGCCCCGCCACCATCTTCACCGGCGAGGAGACCGCCCAGCGGGTCGCCCAGGTGGCCCAGGGGGTGCCCGGCGTCGCCGCCGTCCGCCCGGTCACCCGGCGCGACCAGGCCGGGCCGCCCGATCCGAACGCCCCGCCGAAGGTGGTCGACGGCCGGGTCCAGCTGGAGGCCACCCTCGCCGACCCGCCGGACAGCAAACGCGCCGACCGGACGATCCGTGACCTGCGGGCGGCCGTGCACGCAGTGCCCGGATCCGGGTCGGTGGTCGGCGGCTTCACCGCGATCAACGTGGACACCTCCGACGCGTCCGCCCGGGACCGGAACGTGATCATCCCGGTGGTGCTGCTGGTGATCGCGGTCATCCTGGCCCTGCTGCTGCGCGCCCTGCTCGCCCCCGTGCTGCTCATCGCGACCGTGGTGCTGTCGTTCCTCGCCACGCTCGGGCTCTGTGCGCTGATCTTCCGGCACCTGCTCCACTTCCCCGGGGTGGACCAGTCGTTCCCGCTGTTCGCGTTCGTCTTCCTGGTCGCCCTCGGCATCGACTACAACATCTTCCTGATGAGCCGGGTCCGCGAGGAGTCGGTGAAGCGGGGCACCCGGCCCGGCGTGCTCGCCGGCCTCGCCGTCACCGGCGGCGTGATCACCTCCGCCGGCATCGTGCTCGCCGCGACGTTCTCCGCGCTCGCCGTGCTGCCGTTGGTCGTCCTCGTCGAGCTGGGCGTCGCCGTCGCCGTCGGGGTGCTGCTCGACACCATCGTCGTCCGCTCGCTGCTGGTGCCCGCCCTGTCGTACGACATCGGGCCGGGAATCTGGTGGCCCAGCCGGCTGGGCCGCGCGAACCGGCAGGCGCGCCATGCCCGCTGAGACCGTCGTCGTCGTCGCCGGCGGTGGCCTGGCCGGGCTGGCCGCGGCCCGGCGGCTGCACCACGCCGGGGAGCACCGGGACCGCCTCCTTGTCCAGGATGCGCTGGCCAGCGGGTGGCGCACTCCGGGGCGGTTCCCGCCGAGCTGCGCGCCCGGGGCTGAGCCCTTCGTGGGGGCTGCGTGCTGTTATCCTCGCGTAGCCCAGCGTGGATCACCGGTGGGTCGTCCGGCGGGCGGATAGGGCTGTTTCGCGGTGGCCGTTGATCCACCGCGCGGGTTACGATCCGGCGCGGTAGCGGGGCGGTAGCTCAGCGGGTTAGAGCAGGGGACTCATAATCCCTCGGTCACGGGTTCGAGTCCCGTCCGCCCCACCAGCGCAAACGCTAGATCGCCGATCTTCGCGTGGTGCTACTCGTGGTGCGAGCGAGCCACGGTCTGTCCCCATGGGGACAGCGAACGGGCGTGCGAAGCGGCAACGAGGCGAGATCGAGGAGCTGCCCAGCGGCTCACTCAGGGCGAAGGTCTACGCGGGTCTTGACCCCATCACGAAGAAGCGGCGCTACCTGACGGAGACGATTCCGCCCGGCCCGACGGCCCGGAAGGAAGCGGAGAAGGCGCGTACGCGCGTCCTCCGACCAGCTACTTGACCGGTGGCTTGAAGTGCTCGACGTCGAAGCGTCGACCCGGCAGGGGTACGTCAAGAAGCTGAACAAGCACGTACGGCCGTTGCTCGGCAAGCTGCCGGTTGGACGCCGAGACGCTGGAGTCGTTCTACGCCGTGCTGCGGAAGTGCCGGGACCACTGTGGAGGCGCGCGGAAGGCCATCGAGCACCGGAAGGCAGGGCCGCACGACTGCACCGACAAGTGCCGTCCGCACGAGTGTAAGCCGCTCGCCCCGGCCTCGATCCGGCAGATTCACTGGACCCTGTCCGGCGCACTGAACCGGGCCGTCCGATGGCGCTGGATCGCGGTCAACCCAACAGATCAAGCGGAGAAGCCCGGGATGCCTCAGCCCAACCCGCACCTGCCCACGGCGCCCGAAGCGGCGCGACCCCTGGCGACCGGGTCGAGCCGGCAGCAGGTCCTAGACATAGGCAGCCTGTCCTCCGTCGGCTCTTGGTGCTTCATCGGCTGACGATGTCACCACGAGCCGCCGGAGGGACACGGAGGCGTTGCACTAGAAGCGGGCAACCGCGTATGGAAGTATTGGCGGGCCGCTGGGGTAGCGGGTGAGCCGAAGGAGTGCGATGCGCGATAGCGATATCCGTCAGGCGCTAACGGCTCGTCTCGCAACAAAGTACGACTCGCAGCCTGATACTCAGATCCGGCATGAATTAGGCCTCTGTGCTGGCCGAACTCGAGTGGATGTGGCTGTTATTAACGGTCACATCTCTGGTTTTGAGATTAAAAGCGACCAGGACAATTTGACCCGGCTAGAGGCTCAGGTCGAATTGTATAGTCGAGTCCTGGACCGAGCTTCGTTGGTGACGACGGGCCGGTATCTGGACCAAGCTGCCGAAATGGTCCCCCCTTGGTGGGGGGTGTGGCTTGCGCTCCCTGGCAAGCGTGCGGTCCGGCTTCGGAATGTACGCCGGGGCAGGCATAATCCAAGCCCCGATCCCTTTTCCGTCGCTCAATTGCTTTGGCGGGATGAAGCGCTGGCCCTTCTGCGTGAGCGCGGCAACCACCGCGGCCTGTCCAAGGCGCCGAGATGGTTCGTATGGGAACGCCTCGCTGAGACCCTAGAGTTGGAAGAGTTGCGGGCGGAGGTGCGGCGCGTGCTCAGGACGCGAGAGGATTGGCCAACTCGCTCATGACGTGAGCGAGGTGATGGGAGGTTCCCCATGCTCGCCACTGTGTGGCGTTTCCCGGCCCAGGCTGGTGTCTGGCGCATCGCGCGAGCTCGCTGTCGCCCCATGAGAAGTCGGAGCCCTCGGTCGGCCAATGCTCGGACGCCACTAGCGCTTGGCACAGGTCATAGAAGCTGTCGTTGCCGCCGGTCTGATGACGAGCCCAACGGTAGATCCACCAATTGCCGCTCGCTGTATACCGGAGGCTGGGCAAAGGGCCGCGGGCCCCAGTCCCTGGCGGAGTTGGATGCGCGATAGCGTAATCGCCAAATTCCGGGCCGCGATCGGCTAGCTTCTCCCAGAGCTTCCAATCCCATCTCGTTAGAGGGGTCGCTTCGTTGCGCGGGAGGCTTGTAAGGCTGGACGGCATAGCGCCTGAGGCGACCACGATCGACGCCCATCCTTGGTTGCCCAGTGAATCAAGGACGTTCCTTGCGACCTGCTCTGCTCGGCTGACGTCCCTTTCGGATGAAACCTCGGCCATGTCCACCACCAAGTGGCATCGTTCGAGACTGATTCGAGCGATTGACAGAGCTCTGGATAGCCGAGATGAATCGGCGACAGGGTCGGGATCTGTGGTAAGGCTGCCGAGGCGCACGATAGCTGTTTCGCCGTGGAGGCGAGCAGCCTCACCGCACGCGGATAACTGTTCGTCTGGGTCGTGGAGGCGGATGACCGGTGCGATAGGGACGCCCCACTGTGCCAGGTCGCTAGCGATCTCCGTGATCAACGGTCGACCGTCATCGTTGACTCTGACGTAGGTGGTGTCTACTCCGAGGACCAGGCCAGCTGGCACCGCCTCGCGGACCTGACGCACGAACTTGAGGCCGCTCTTGGTTGGACTGTCGTCCGAGGGGGAGAGCTCGAACAGGGGATGGATGCGGCTCACCTCGTGGTCCCGAAGTTGCCCCAGCGCTTTGAACTCACCTGCGCGCGCCTTGAGTACGGGCCAGTATTGAGCCATAGCCGCCCCCTGTGGGTCTCGCCGGTAGCGCCTTCGGCTACTGAGGGTATCTGAAGGAATTCTATATGTAACGAGTTGACATTGCCTATCGCAGGTGTTTCAAAGGCTTGTGCAGCATGGCCTATAAGCGCCTATTGCGATATTTGCGGCTTCTGTCGACTTTGCTGCCTGGCTCTATCGTTTCAGTGTGGCGTGGGACATTCAGATCAGTGCGGCGTGGGACATTCAGCTAGGCGACGTGCTCGTTCGGCGACAGCTTCATCAGCGGGTGGGCGGCTCCTGGCAGGGTGGCATCACGCGGCCGGCCAATAGCTCGGACGTACTTCTCTTTTCGTCCCCGGCCGGCGCTCGCTTCGGGTACGACTTTGATGGGTGGCGGCCTGATGGGGCGTTCCACTACACGGGTGAGGGTCAGGTCGGCGATCAGACCTTCGTGCGCGGCAACGCAGCAGTGAGGGATCACCTTGACCGCGGTCTGCGGCTTCGATTCTTCGGCGAGGTCAAGCGTTCTGTCGTGCGCTACCTGGGCGAGTTCCGGGTTGATCCGGAGCGCCCCTGGTACGCGGAAGAAGCAAGGGATCGGCTGGGGGACCTGCGGAAGGTCATCGTGTTCCGGCTCTTGCCCGTCGATGCCGAGGTGCCCGAGCTCGATGCGGCGAGCGCAGGTAAGCCGATGGTGCGAGATGTTCCGATGGAGGCGCACCGTGCCGAGGCTTTCCAGGTAGAGCCCAAACGTGAACCGACAGCCGCTGAGCGGCGTGAGGCTGACCTTGTGGATCGATACGTAGGGGTCGTGACAGCGGAAGGCGGCACCACGACGCGCAAGGAGATCAAGCTTCCCGACCTTGGCAGGGCTCTCTACACCGATCTCTTCGATGGAGGCCGAGCTGAGCTGGTTGAGGCGAAGAGCTCCGCGGCTCGTCACCACGTGCGTCTGGCTCTCGGCCAGTTGCTGGATTACGCGCGCTACGTCGAGCACAACTCAAGGGCTGTCCTGCTTCCGTCCCACCCGGGCTCGGACCTCGTCGCTCTGCTGCACAGCGTCAACGTCGCCTGCATCTACGAACAGGAGGGCGGCGGCTTCATCCGCCTAGATCCGTAGGCCAACCGTGGTGCGGCTCGTGGTGCGAAGTCGTGCATCACTGCGTGACTGGAGTGATCCGTAGTGGGCCAGTCTGACAGTCAGGTGACCTCGTGAGGTGTCGGTCATAGAGCCGAAAGCCACTCATAATCCCTCGGTCACGGGTTCGAGTCCCGTCCGCCCCACCAGCACAAACACCCTCTCGAAGATCATTCCCGGTGCCCTCTGGGCCCCACCCGGAAGCCACCGACGGTGAGCCGCGTATACGAGACGACGGCGTAGTAGCGGTGCCTCAGATGCGGTGGTGCTCGTACCCGCCGCGTGCTTGCTGGGAAAGCGAGGGCGGGATGAAAACCATCCCGCCCTAGGTGAACGGCCGTCGTGGGCCGGTGGACGACAGATCAGATAGCGGGTGTCTCGTCCCCGGGGGTCACCGGGACCGTGCGGCGGCGCCGGGCGAGGAGCAACATGATGCCGCCACCGGCCATCATGGCGAGACCGGTTGCGGCGATCAGCCCGGCCTGCGGCCCGGTGATCGGCAGACCACCCCCGCCACCGCTGCCGCCGTCACCGTCGCCGTCCCCGCCGCCGCCGCTCGCGGCGACCATGACGGCGAACCCGTCCTGGTTGTCGCTGTCGTCCACATCGGCTGCGCGGATGGCGACGGCGTTCGCCGGAAGTTCGGTGCGCTCCGGGCCGGAGCGGACATTTGTTTGCTCGGTGAGGCCCTCGACCTGCACGGTCCCGCCCTTCAACGTGGCGGGTGCCTTGGTGGAGGCCGACACCGTCACCAGGCTGTGCAACTCGACGGCGGAGTAGATGCTGTCGTTCGGGTCGGTGTCCTGGCCGGCCGGTACGAGCGCGAGCGTGTCGTAGGTGCACACCGCTGACCGTCCGTCGTTGCCGACCGCGCACTCCTTCGGCGGTTGGGTGAACGTCACACCCTTGGGCAGGTGCAGCGTTGCCTTGACGCCGCTGACGGCCTTGCGTCCCTGGTTGGCGACCCGGTACCGCACTGCGCCCGTCTCGCCCGGCTTCAACGTACCGATCGGTTCGAGCCTGCCGTCCGTGCCGACGCGCGCCGACTGTTTCACGTCCGGTGCCACCACCGACAGGTCGGCTTCGGGGTCGTCGACCAACTTGAGGGTGAACCATTTGCTGGCACTGCGTGCCCTGTCCTCGCCCCAGGCCATGCCAGCCTCGACGAGGAACCTGCCTTCGTAGGGTTCCTTCTTCTCGTAGACCTGAATGTCGATGGGAAGATCCACCGTCGCGCCGGGTGCCGGCAGTAGCTCCGGAAGCAGGCTCGATTCGATACGGCAGTACCAACCCGCGTGGTCGCCGTCGCACTCGCCGGAGCCACCACCCTCCGGCCAGATGAGTGCGGCCTTGCTCGACCAGTCCAGCTCGACGGGGCGGACGTAGAAAGTGACCTCGGTCGGGGTCTTGTCGGTCAGGTTGGTGAGTCTCAGGTGGACCCTCTTTCTGTCGACCCCCAGCGGAATTGTCGTACCGGTCAGATCGAACGTGAATTTCGCATCCGGATCCGCTGCCGAGGCGGGACTGGCGGGGGTGGCCATCCCGGCGAGGAGGAGCAGCGCGGCGGCGGCTGTACGCGGCAACCATCGATGACCAATGGCCATAGCAGGACCCTTCAGGTGAGCGGATGGTGTGGCCGAGGACACTATCCGCAATCGGCTCGCCTCGGTATCCCCCGCTCACCCACTACCAACGCGAACCGTGGGACAGCGCGCGCACCCTGTGCGGCCGGCGCCGATGCCTGGGACCGGTGCCGGAGTGCCGACACGGCGCTCGCCTCGTCACGAGGTGGCGGCGAGGATCTCCGTTCGGGGTGCGACGACGCGGCGGCGGATCGGGAGTAGCACCGCCGGGTGGGCGATGCTCCAGGCCGCGCCCCGGCAGACGATCTCCTTGTAGCGGGCTGCCATCCTGCCCTTGATGAGGGACGGCTTGGCCCGGTCGTCGGCGGTCACGAACTGGATGATGCCGTCGCGGCGGCCGAGGCTGATGCACTGGTTGAAGTAGCGCAGCGGGGCCCGGGGGATCTTCCGACCGGTCAGGCGCGCAGCGATGGCGTCGGCGGCCTGCCAGGCCATCGGGGCCCCCGAGGCGCAGGACATCCGCAGCGGCTTGCCGCCCGGCCCTTCGGCGAGTCCGGCGTCGCCGACGGCGTACACGTCGGGGTGTGAGACCGAGCGCATCGTGGCGTCGACGACGATCTGCCCGTTCGCTGCGACCGCCAGGGTCGTGGCCGCGGCGATGGGGTGGACGGCGAAGCCGGCCGTCCAGACGGTCACCTCGGCCGGGATCACCCGGGCGTCGCCGGTGACCGCGCCGGTCGCCTCGACCCGCACGATGTCGGTGTGCTCGTGGACGGTGACGGCGAGCCGGTCGAAGACGGCGCGCAGGTGGTGCTGCGCCTTCTCGGTGAGCCGGTCACCGAGGCCGCCGCGGGCGGCGATCGCGACGTCGAGGTCCGGCCGGGCCTCGGCGATCTCGGTAGCCGCCTCGAGGCCGGTGAGCCCTCCGCCGACGACCAGCACGGTCCCGCCCGCGGCGAGGTCGTCGAGGCGATCGCGCAGTCGCAGCGCGGACTGCTTGCCGGCGATGTCGTACGCGTGCTCGGCGACGCCGGGCACGCCGTGGTCCGCGGCCGTGCTGCCGAGGGCGTAGACGAGGGTGTCGTAGGCGATCTCCTCGGCGCCGTGCTCGGCAGTGAGCGCGACGATCTTGCGGTCGGCGTCGACGGCGGTGACCCGTGCCAGTCGTACCTTTACGCCCGTGCCCGCGTAGATGTCGCTCAGCGTGCGGCGCTTCAGGGTCTGTCCGGCCGCGAGCTGGTGCATGCGGACCCGCTCGACGAAGTCGGCGTCGGCGTTGACGACGGTGATCTCGGTGTCGTCAGGGTGCAGTCGCTTGGCGAGGCGGCCGGCGGCGGTGGCGCCGGCGTATCCGGCCCCGAGGACGACGATGCGGTGCTTCATGGCCTCACTCCTGTCTCGGTGGGTTCGCTTCCTGAACCGGACAGCGACGCGATTCCTGACAGGAGCTGGCTATGACCTGGGTCACCAGGCGTCGAGGGGCTCCCCGTGCTCGGATGCGGACCATTGGCGCGTGGCGCGTACGAGCTTGTCGGGGTTGGCCTGGGTGCGGATGGCCGCGACGCCGTCGGAGGTGACCTCCAGGGACATGACGGCGAGGACGCGGTCGCCGATCATGACCACCACCGCGGGCCCGCCGTTGACGACCTCGGCGTAGAGGGTGGGGCTGCCGCCCATCATGTTCCGTTTGACGTCGGTGGGCTTGAACAGGTTGCGCAGGAACCTCGCCACCGCCGGCGCGCCGATGATCGGCGTGGCGCGGGCCGGGGCCTTGCCGCCGCCGTCGCCGGTGCTCCTCACGTCGTCGGTCAGCAGCTCGACCAGCCGCTGGGTGTCGCCGCTGGTGGCTGCGGCGAAAAACTCCTCGACAATTCTTCGCGCGGTGGGCCCGTCGACCTCCGCGCGGGCCCGGCCGGTGGCGACGTGCTGCTTGGCGCGCCGGTAGACCTGCTGGCAGTTCGACTCGGTGATGTCGAGGATCTCGGCGATCTCGCTGTGCGAGTAGCCGAAGGCCTCGCGCAGCACGTACACCGCACGCTCGTTGGCCGAGAGCCGCTCCATCAGGGTGAGCACCGCCATCGAGACCGATTCGCGCTGCTCGACGGTGTCGACCGGGCCGAGCATCCGGTCCCCGGCGAGGACCGGCTCGGGCAGCCACGTGCCCACATAGCTCTCCCGTCTGGCCCGTGCCGAGGTGAGCTGGTTGCGGCACAGGTTGGTGAGCACCTTCGTCAGCCACGCCTCGGGCGTCTCGACGCGCTCCCGGTCCGCGGCCTGCCAGCGCAGGAACGTGTCCTGGACCGCGTCCTCGGCGTCGCCCGCCGAGCCCAGCAGGCGATAGGCGATCGCCTCCAGGCGGGCCCTGGAGTGCTCGAACAGTTCGACGTCGCGCGCACTGAGCGGCATGGCTCGATAGTTAACCACGCGCGGCCCGCGCCGTTTCGTACCTGCGCCGCTACGTGCCCCCGCGTTGGTCGCGCGGGCCCGATCGGCACCGCGCCCCCACGCCGCCCCGCAACGGTCACCGCGCGGCCGGTCGGATGGTGAGGCGGGAGCCCGCGACAACGGTGGCGCCGGCGGTTGCCTCGGCCACCAGTTGGCGGTGGCCGGCATCGTCGGGGTCGCTGACCGTCGCGGTGACGGTGAGGGTGGCGCCCCCTTCGTCGGGCACCAGCAGCGGCAGCATGAACCGGGTCTCGTGGTCGAACACTCCGGCCGGGTCCCCGACCCACTCGGTGACTGCCCGCGCGGTCAGCGCCATGGTGAGCATCCCGTGCCCGATGACGCCAGGCAGTCCCGCCCGGGTGGCGGCGTGGTCGCTGAAGTGGATCGGGTTGAAGTCGCCCGACGCGCCCGCGTAGCGCACCAGGTCCTGCCGGGTGACCGTGAAATCGCGGGCCGGAAGCTCCCGGCCGGGCACGGTCCAGGGCTGTCGCGGTTCCGCTCCGCGCTTGGCCGCCCGGGGTCGGGTGCCCCGCTCCACCAGCGTCGAGTACGCCGTACAGACCGGTTCGCCGGCCGTGGTGGCGATCTCGCTGCGCGTGGTGACGATCTGGTGCACCCCGCCGGACTGGATCTGTTCGATGTGGACGGTCACCGTCAGCTCGTCGCCGGCCTGGACGCCTCGCGTGTGCCGGAAGCGCTGGCGCCCGTGTACCACCCGGCTGTAGTCCAGACCGAGCGCCGGGTCGGACAGCGTGTTCCGAGTGGCGGGCAGGCTCAGCACGATGGGAAAGGTGGGCGGGACCACCGGCTGGCCGTCCTGGGGGAGGGCGGCTCCGGTGGCCAGGACGAACTCCTGGATCTTCTCCTGGCTGACCCGGTACGGCGCGGTGGGCGCGAACACCCTGCCGACGAACGCCTCGTTGAGCGGCATGTCTCTCTCCTGATCGGGTCTTCTAGAGCGCGGCGGCCAGCCACGCGACCAGGTCGACGTCGGTGGTCTTGAGGGTCATGACGTCGACCCCGGCATCCGCCCAGGCCGCCAGCCGGTCCCGGATCCGTTCGCGGGGCCCCACCAGGGCAAGCTGGTCGATGAGCGCGTCCGGTACCGCGGCGGCGGCCTGGGCGCGGCGACCGTCCAGGTACAACTCCTGGATCTGCTGGGTGGCCGCCTCGTAGCCCAGCCGGGACGCCAGGTCGGCGTAGAAGTTGCGGCCCCGCGCGCCCATGCCGCCCAGGTACAGGGCGAACGCCGGGCGCAGCGCGTCCCGACAGGCCGCGAGGTCGGCTCCGGGCGCCAGGTGCACCGTGGCCACGACCCGCAGCGGGCCGAGGTCCGCGGGGCGGCGGGCCAGCCCGGGGGCGAGCATGTCCCGGTACAGCTCGGGCCGGTCCGGGCAGTAGAAGGCGGGCAGCCAGCCCTCGGCGAACTGTCCGGCGAGCGCCACGTTGCGCGGGCCGTTGGCCGCCAACAGGACCGGTATCCGTGGGCGTACCGGGTGCAGGGTGGCCTTCAACGGGCGCGGTGGTTCCCGGTCGGCGCGCGGATACGGCACCGGGTAGTGGACGCCCGGGTAGGTCAGCGGCTCCCGCCGGGCCACCGCCGCACGCACGATGTCGACGTACTCGCGGGTTCGGGCCAGCGGGGAGTCGAACGCGACGCCGTGCCAGCCCTCCACGACCTGCGGGCCCGAGGTGCCCAGGCCCAGCAGGAGCCGGCCGTCGCTGAGCTGGTCGAGGGTGAGCGCGGTCATCGCGGTGGCGGCCGGGGTGCGGGCCGGCATCTGGAGCACCGCCGTGCCCAGGCCGATCCGGCTGGTCACCGCCGTCAGGTGACCCAGCACGCTGACCGCGTCGGAGCCGTACGCCTCCGAGACCCACAGCGAGTCCAGGCCGGCAGCGTCGGCGCGGCGGGCCACGGCGCCGAGGTCCCGCAGGCCGCTTGAGTGTCCGAGGCTGAGTCCGAGTTTCATGCTGTCCGTTCTGTATATAGAACGATCATTGTCTTGATTTCGAGAACAGTAGGGACGCCCAGGGATGGGCGTCAAGAGCCTCGGTTCTCTACTTCTGCCAAGGTGGTGGCCGGAAGAGGGTTGACACCCCGCATGGTCCATTCCATGATGTTCGGCACACGAACCTGGAACATGGTTCTACTGACAGACCGTTGGCGTCCCCGTCCGCTCTTCGGACGCCGAGAGCCGGAGCCTCCGGCTCATCCCCTCCACACCCCCACGGCCCGGCGTCGCATCTCGTTCGTCAGGGCTCTCCGGCCGCATTGCCCCACCCGCAGGGAGCGACCATGTCCCGTACCCGCGCGGCGCGATGCCTGAGCATCGTGGCCACCTCACTCACGTTCGCCGCATCGATCACCGCCTGTGGCGACGGCAAGGACTCCGGCGACTCGTCGGGAAGAGACATCGTCATCGGCATGGTCGAGGACACCTCGGGTGGTACTGCGGCCACGTCGGCCGAGGCGAGCACCGGGATCTCGCTGGCCATCGACGAGATCAACAAGGCCGGCGGCGTCGGCGGGCGATCGCTCAAGCTGATCCGCCAGAACGACGGCAGCCAGCCCAGTCAGACCCCGGCCGTGCTACGCAAGCTCGTCAGCGACGGTGCCCGCGTCATCATCATGAACTCGTCGTCGGCGTCGGCCCAGCAGGTCAAGCCGGTCGTCGAGCAGGAGAAGATCGTGGCCGTCTCGGCGACGAACATCGCCTCCGCCATCGCGGAACCGCCGAACAACACGTTCTCGTTCATCCTGGCCAATCCGATCACCGACATCGGCACCGTGTACGCGGCGGCGTTCAAGAAGACCGGCGTCACGCGGCTGGCCGTCATCACCGACGACTCGCCCACCATGGCCGGGCTCAACAAGGGGCTGCTGCCCATCTTCGAACAGTCCGGCATCACCATCGTCGCCAACGAGAAGGCGCCGCTGAACACCACCGACGTGGCGCCGCAGCTCAGCCGCATCGCCGCCGCCAAGCCCGACGCGCTGTTCGTGTCCTCGCTGGGCGGCCAGCTGGAGGTGCTGTTCCACAACACCGCGCACCAGATCATGCCGGACCTGCCGCGGATCTCCCTGGCGTCGATCGGCAACCAGCCGGACACCTGGAAGCTGGCCAAGCCCGGCGCGTTCCGGCAGCTCGTCTACGCCAGCGCCATCTCCGCCGACAACACCCGCTCCAGCGAGCTGGGCGACAAGCTCAAGGCCAAGCTGGGGGAGAAGTACCTGGGGTTGACCGCCTTCGCCGCGCAGGGCTACGACACCGTCTACCTGCTGAAGCAGGCGATCGAGAAGGCCGGCGTGGACAGCGGTCCGGCGCAGGTGCGGGGCGGGCTCGAACAGATCAGCACGTTCCCGGCGAGCTGGGGACGGCAGGGCTTCACGATGAGCTTCACGTCCAGCAAGCACGTCGGCAGCGACGGGCTGTGCGGCATCGTGCTGCGCCGCTTCACCGAGCAGAACCAGCCCGGCGACAACTGGGCCGACTACCAGCCGCAGTGCTCATGACCGACACGACAGCCCAGCCGCGCACCGCGTTCATCACCGGTGGCGCCCGGGGCATCGGGCGGGCGTTCGCGCAGGCGCTCGTCGCCGACGGTACCCGGGTGGTCCTGGCCGACATCGACGAGACGGCGGCGGTGCAGGCCGCCGCCGATCTCGGGGCCGCCGTGGCGCTCGGGGTCGCCTGCGACACCGCCGACGAGACGTCGGTGCAACGCGCGGTCGACGAGGCGGCGGCACACTTCGGCGGTCTCGACATCCTGATCAACAACGCCGGCAAGCACCTGATGGCCTGGAGTCGACCGGTCACCGAGATCTCCACCGCCGGCTGGCGGGAGATCCTCGACGTGAACGTGTTGGGCATCGTCAACTGCGCCCGGGCCTGCCGGCCGCACCTGCGCCGCAGCGGCGCGGGCGCGGTACTCAACATCTCGTCGGTGTCCGGGTTCGCCGCCACCGACGTGTACGGCATCACGAAGCTCGCCGTGCGTGGCCTGACCGCCGCGCTGGCAAAGGAGTTCGCGCCCGACGGGACCCGGGTGAACTGCCTGGCCCCCGGGCCGATGGACTCCGAGTCGGCCATGGCCGACCTGCCCGAGGAGTTGCTTCGCGACTTCATCGCCAACAAGCAGCTCATCCAGCGCCAGGGCCGGATGGCCGACCTCGTGGGCGCCATGCGGTTCCTCTGCGGCGCGGACAGCGCCTTCATCACCGGCGAGACCCTGATCGTCGGCGGCGGCCACCCACTTCGGGTCTGACCCGCGCCACCACCCGCACCACCACCCCAAGGAGTGAGTTCTATGTCGTGGAGCCTGCATCACGTCAACCTGCCCGCCTCGGACGTCCGGGCGATGGCCGCCTTCTACTCGAAGGTGTTCGGCATGCAGGAGAAGACGTTCCCGTTCGTCGAGGACGGGCGGGGCGCTCTGCAGACGGGCAACGACTTCGTCGCCCTGTTCGAGGACCACAACCAACGGCAGATCCACATCTGCAAGCCGACCCCGTCGCTGCCGTGGGACAACGACCTGCGGCTGCACCCGGTCATCAACGGGCACATCGCCATCGAGGTCGACGACATCGACGGCGTGATGCGACGGCTGGCCGAGCTGGGCATGCCCTACAACGACGCCGGCACGTGGGCGTTCAAGGGATACCGGCAGGTCTACTGCTACGACCCGTCGATGAACGTCGTCGAGATCAACCAGAAGCACCCTTGAGTCAATGATCCCCCTACAGGTCATCGTCTCGATCATCGAGACGGGATGCTTCTTCGGTCTACTGGCCGCGGCGATGTTCGTGGTGCGGGAGAGTTCCGGATTCTTCAACTTCGCGGTCGGCGGGTACGCGGTGTTCGCCGGGCTTGCCTCGGCGTACTTCACCAGCGTACGAGGACTGCCCGCCGCCGCCGGAATCGCCATCGGGGTGGTCGGCGCGGTGGCGCTGGCGCTGCTGACCGAGGTGCTCGTGGTGCGTCCGATGTGGAAGCCGGGGGCCAACGAGGAACTGCCGATGGTGATCGCGCTGGTGGCCACGTTGTTCGCCCTCGAACAGATCTCCGGGGTGCTGTTCGGCCGTGCCGCGCTGCCCGGGCCACAACTGGTCGGGGACGGCGCGGTACGGCTGGGCAGCGCCACGGTGACCGCGCAGGCCGCGCTGGAGGTCGGGCTGACCGCGCTGGCGTTCGGGCTGCTGCTGCTGTTCGTCTACCGCACCCGGATGGGTCGGGGACTGCGCGCGATCGGCGAGAACACCCCGGCCGCCATCGTCCTCGGGCTGCCGGTGCGGGCGGTACGCATCGCCTCGTTCACCCTCGCCGGGGCGCTGGCCGGCCTCGCCGGCAGCGTCTTCGCGGCGCGGTCCGGGATCATCTTCGACAGCGCGATGGACTACACCCTCTTCGCGTTCCTGGCGCTGGTGATCGGCGGCACCGCGTCGGTGTGGGGGCCGCTGGCCGGCGGGCTGATCCTGGCCACCATCCAGTCGGCCGCCATCTTCTACTTCGGCGCCGCCGCCCTGCACTACGCGACGCTCGCCGCCGCCGTGCTGTTCTTCGCCTTCCGCCCGCAGGGCATCTTCATGAAACGGGTACGGGTATGAGCGCCACCCGCTTGCGGCCCCTCGCCGAACCGGTCATCTCCGGCGCGCTGCTGATCCTCGCCATCACCTGGGTCGGCACCGACGGGTACCGGCAGGACCTCGCCGTGCTCACCGTCACGTACGGGCTGATCGGGCTCGGCCTGTACAGCCACTTCATCATGGGCGACTCGCTGTCCATCGCGTACAACGCGTACGCGGCGATCGGCGGCTACGCGCTGGGCCTGGTCGCCACCCGGACCGGCTGGCCGCTGCTGGTTTCGCTACCACTGGGCATCGTCGCCGCCGTACTCATCTCCGTGCTCCTGGGCCTGGCCACCCGCCGGCTCAACGGCTTCTACCTGGCTGCCGTGACGCTGCTGTTCAGCGAGGCGTTCCAGGCCTGGCTCATCGACGCGGACGGCGTCACCGGCGGCGCCGAGGGCGTGATCCTCACCCGGTCGATCAGCGTCTTCGGCGCGGAGCTCGGCAGGGACCAGATCGTGGTCATCGCGCTGGTGCTGATGTGGCTCATCGCGTTGCTGCTGTCCCGGCTGCGCCGCTCGCCGTTCGGCGTCGCGCTGCGGGCCAAGGCGCAGGCCTCGGTCGCCGTCGAGGCGGCCGGGGTGCCGGTGACCGCGCTGACCCTCATCTCGCTGAGCATCGGCGCCGCGATCGGATCGCTGGCCGGCGCCGTGTTCACCACGGCGAACCTGTCGATCCTGCCGGAGTCGATCCCGGTGTCGGTGGCGTTCCTCGCGGTGTTCATCCCGTTCCTGGGCGGGCGGTCCAGCCCGTGGGGTGTGGTCATCGGTGCGCTGCTGGTCACCGAGCTCACCTTCAACCTCAACTTCTTCCAGGGTTCCGGGACGCTCCTGTTCGCCGTCGCCGTGGTGGCGGTGCTCATCTTCGCCCCGGAGGGCCTGATCGGACTGGCCCGCGACCTGACCGGCCGGCTCGTCGGCGCTGTCAACAGAGGCGGACGCGATGAACGCTGACATCCTTTCCTGTCAAGAGCTGACCAAGTCGTACGGCGGGGTCAAGGCGGTCACCGGCGCCTCGTTCACCGTCGGCGCCGGTGAGATCGTCGGGCTGGTCGGCCCCAACGGCGCGGGCAAGAGCACGATGGTCGACCTGATCGGCGGCGAGCAGCAGCCCGACAGCGGCCAGGTGCTCGCCGGCGGGGTGCCGCTGGCCGGCCCACCGTCCCGCCGCGCCCGTCGCGCCGGGTTGGCCCGCACCTACCAGTACCCGCAGGTCGCCGGCGCGCTCACCGCCCGCGACAACATCATCGTCGGCGGTTTCGCCCGGGGCCTGTCCTCCGGCTTCGCACTGCTGCGCGCGGCGGCGCGGGGCGTGGTCGCCCCGGGCGGCCGGGCACTGCGCGAGGAGGCCGGCCAGGTCGCCGCCCGCCTCGGGCTGCGCCGGATCGACCGGCTGGCCGCCGACCTGACCCTCGGCGAGCTGCGGCTGCTGGAGGTGGCCCGCGCGCTGTTGCAGCACCCGCGCATCGCGCTGCTCGACGAGCCGTTCGCCGGGCTGGCCTCCGACGGCATCGCCGGCCTGTCCGCATCCATCCGC
The DNA here is from genome assembly GCF_003434305.1 of Micromonospora sp. MW-13. Taxonomy (GTDB): domain Bacteria; phylum Actinomycetota; class Actinomycetes; order Mycobacteriales; family Micromonosporaceae; genus Micromonospora. Next base: position 71,759 of record NZ_QKKX01000058.1, on the reverse strand, counting down.
ACGGTCGCCGCCGGCGGCACCGCCGTGCTGCTGGTCGACCACAACGTCGACATCGTGGCCTCGATGGCCGACCGGATGGTGCTGATGGCCGGCGGCACGGTCGTCTTCGACGGCGCTCCCCGCGACTGCCTCGCCAGCGCCGAGATGCAGGCAGTCTACTTCGGCACCGGGCAGGTGGATCGATGAGCGAGACGGGCCTGCGGGCCACCGACCTGACCGTTCGATATGGGCGGGCCAGTGCGCTGAGCCTCACCGATACCGAACTGCGGGTACCGGCGGGGCGGGTGACCCTCGTGGTCGGCCCCAACGGCGCGGGCAAGAGCAGCCTGGTCCTGGCACTGTACGGCTCGGTGCCGGCGGGCGGGCAGGTGTACCTCGGCGGCCGGGATGTCTCCGCGCTGCCCACCCGGGCCCGGGCCCGGGCCGGGCTCGCCCTGGTGCCGCAGGGTCGGCAGCTCTTCGCCCGGATGAGCGTCCGGGAGAACCTGATGGTCAGCGCCGAACTGCTCCGCCTGGACCCGGAACGGGTGGAGCAGGCCCTGGACCGCTTCCCGATCCTGCGCACCCGCGCGAACCGGCCGGCCGGCGTGCTCTCCGGCGGTGAGCAGCAGATGATGGTGGTGGCCCGCGCGCTGATGACCGACCCCAGCGTGCTGCTGCTCGACGAGATGGCCACCGGACTGGCCCCGCTGATCGTGGACGACCTGCTGCGCACCGTGCGGGAACTGGCCCGGTCGGGCACCGCCGTACTGCTGGCCGCGCCGACCATCGGCGTGCTCGGCCAGGTCGCCGACGGCGGCGTGGTGCTGATGCGCGGTCGGGTCGTCGCCGAACACGATGACGTCGCCGAACTGGACGCCGCCTACCAGGCCGCCATGGGCGCGATCGTGGAGGGCTGAGCCGTGGCCGACGGTGCCGTGATGGTCGGTTTCGTGGGGCTGGGCAACATCGGCCGGCCGATGGCCGGCGCACTGGCGGGTACGTTCCCGGTGGTCGTGTACGACGTGGACGCGTCGGCCGCCGCCGGCGTGCCCGGTGCCCGGGTCGCGGCCTCGCTGGCCGACGTGGGCGCCGCCGCCACCGTGGTGGGCGTCGCCGTGTACGACGATGCCCAGGTCCGCGACGTGGTGACCGGGCTGCTGGCCGAGATGCGCCCAGGCGGCACCATCCTGGTGCACAGCACGATCTCGCTGGACACCGTGCGGGACGTCGCGACCCAGGCGGGCGCGGCAGGGGTGGCGCTGCTGGACGTGGCGGTGGCCGGCGGCGACGCCCGGGCACGACGCGGCGACCTCACCCTGATGGTCGGCGGCGACCCGGACGAGCTGGCCCGCGTCCGCCCGGTCCTCGACGCCCTGGGCAGCCGGATCCACCACGTGGGGCCGGTCGGCGCGGGACTGGCCGCCAAGCTGGCCAACAACCTGGCGCTGCACGTCGGGTTCCAGGTGCTGGAGGAGGCCCTGGCGCTGGGCGGCGACGCGGGCGTCGGCGAGGCGGAGCTGCTGGAGGTGCTGAACTCCGGCACCGCGCAGTCCTGGCTGACCGGCAACTTCGCCTACTACCGCCGGCAGATCCGCGAGGTGCTGCCGCCCGGCATGGTCGCCAAGGACCTGCACGCCGCCGTCACGCTGGCCGGCGACGGCGCGGACATCCCGCTGACCCGGCTGGCCGCCGGCACCCCGCGGGAGGCGGTGGTGGTGGCGGCGCTGCGGACCCCGCTGGGCCGCCGCCGGGGCGCGCTGAGCGGGGTACGCCCGGACGAGCTGCTGGCCTACACCCTGCGCCAGCTCGTGCAGCGGGCCGGCATCGCGCCGGACACGGTGGACGACGTGATCGCCGGATGCGTCAACGCGGTCGGTGAGCAGGGGCGCAACATCGCCCGGGTGGCCGCGCTGGCCGCCGGCCTGCCGGTCACGGTGCCCGGTGTGACGGTCAACCGGATGTGCGGTTCCAGCCAGCAGGCGCTGCACTTCGCGGCGCACGCGGTGCTGAGCGGCCAGCAGCGGATGGTGATCGCCGCCGGCGTCGAGTCGATGTCCCGGGTACCGCTGGGCGCCGACGCGGCGGGCGTCGCCCCACCGGGTGCGGTCACCGGCCGGTACGCGCTGGTGGACCAGGGCGTGGCGGCCGACCGGATCGCCGCGCGTTGGCAGCTGGACCGTGCCGAGCTGGACGCCTTCGCCCTGGCCAGCCACCGCAACGCCGAGGCGGCCTGGCGGGACGGCCGGTTCGCCGACGAGTGCGTGCCGGTACCCGCCGACCTCACCGCCGCGCTGCTCGCCGACGAGCTGCCCGACGCCGGCTGGGTCATCGAGCGCGACGAGGGGATCCGGCCCGACACCTCGCTGGCGGCCCTGGCCGCGCTGGAGCCCGCCTTCGGCGCGGACGGCGTGCACCACGCCGGCAACTCCAGCCAGCTCACCGACGGCGCGGCGGCCGTGCTGGTCTGCGACGGCGCCGAGGCGCGACGGCACGGCCTGGTACCGCTGGCCCGGATCGTGGCCACCGAGGTCGTCGGCGTGGAAACCGACCTGATGCTGCACGGCGTCATTCCGGTGACCCGGCGCATCCTGGAGCGCACCGGACTGACCCTTGCCGACATCGACCTGTACGAGGTCAACGAGGCGTTCGCCAGCGTCCCGCTGGCCTGGCTGCGGGAGACCGGCGCCGATCCCGGGCGGCTCAACGTCAACGGTGGCGCCATCGCGCTGGGCCACCCCACCGGCTGCTCGGGTGCCCGACTGGCCACCACCCTGCTGTACGAGCTGCGCCGCCGGGGCGGCCGGTACGGGTTGCAGGTCATGTGCGTCGGTTACGGGATGGCCACCGCGACGCTCTACGAACGGATTGGTGAGGCATGAGCGAACTGCTGTCGGCGCAGACCCGGGAGATCCTGGACGGGCTGCGCGACTTCCTGAACGCGGAGGTCCTCGCCCGCCACCGCGACGCCGGTGCGCTGCTGTCCGACCCGCGCCAGCGGTACGGGCCGGACGGCCGGCACGTCGCCGCCGTCGAGGAGCACCGCCGCGCGGTCCGGACGGCCTCGTCCCGCGCCGGGTACTACACCATGTGCGTTCCCGAGGAGCTGGGCGGCGGCGGGCAGGGCGCGGTCACCATGTACGCGGCGTGGGAACTCGTCAACCGGCTCTGCGGCAGCGGCGGCTGGCTGGGCAGCGAGGTGGTGGCGCACTGGGCCACCGGGCCGAGCGTGGTGTTCGCCCGCGCCGGGCAGCGGCTGCGGGACACCTTCCTCGCCGCCCTGCTGTCCGGCGAGCAGACCATGTGCTTCGCGATGTCCGAGCCCGGCGCCGGCTCGGACGTGTGGCAGATGTCGACCCGGGCGGTACCCGAGGCGGGCGGCTGGCGACTCACCGGCGTCAAGCAGTGGATCTCCAACGGGCCGCATGCCGACCTGGCCCTCGTCTTCGCGGTCACCGACCCCGAGCGGGTGCGGGCCAGGGCGGGCGGCATCTCGGCGTTCCTGGTACCGACCGACGCGCCGGGATTCCAGGTGGACAGCGTCATCGGCCTGTACGGCCAGACCGGCGGCGAGCACGCCATCCTGTCGATGAACGAGGTGCGCGTCGAGGACTGGCAGTTGTTCGGCGAGCCGGGCAACGGGCTGTCGCTCGGGCTGGACGGCATCGCCACCGGCCGGCTGTACAACACGGCGAAGGGCGTCGGGTTGGCCCGTTGGGCGCTGGGCCTGGCGGTCGAGTTCGCCACCGAGCGGGAGACGTTCGGCACCCGGCTGTTCGACAACCAGGGCATCTCGTTCCCGCTGGCCGACGCCGCCACCCGGATCCACGCGGCGCACCTCATGGGCCTGCACGCCGCCGGACTGGTCGATGCCGGGCGGCCCGCCCTGACCGAGGTGGCGATGGCCAAGCTGTTCGCCACGGAGATGGCCACCGATGTCATCGACCGGGCCATGCAGACGCTGGGCGGGATGGGCATCACCACCGAGGTGGGGCTCGCGAAGGCGTGGCAGAGCATGCGGACGGTCAAGATCGCGGATGGCTCCTCGGAGATACTCAAGCGGCTCATCTCACGGCGCCTGGCCAATGGCGAGATGAGCGGATGAGTCGAGGTGATGTTGCCATGACCGAGGAATACCGGGTCCCCGCCATCGAACGGGCCGTACGGGTGCTGCGACTGCTCGCGGCGCAGGACTCGATGTCGCTGGCGAAGACGGTCGAAGCCACCGGCATGAACAAGAGCACCACCTACTACATCCTGCGCACCCTGCTGGCCGAGAACCTCGTCCAGTACGACGACGCCGGGCAGGGCTACCAGCTCGGCCCCGCGCTGGTCGAACTCGGCGCCGCCGCGGCCAACCAGATGAACGACGTCAGCATCGCCAAGCGCAGCCTGGCCAAACTGCTGGACCAGATGAACGCCACGATCGTGCTGTACCGGCGGATCAGCCTGACCGAGATCATCCTGGTCGACAAGCTGGAGCGCCCGCACCGGGTACGCATCACCCTGCAGGTCGGCACGCCGGTGCCGATCCAGGGCGGCTCGTTCGGCCGGGTCTTCCTCGCCTACGACGAGCCCTCGCAGGTCAGTGCCGCGCTGGCCACCGGGCTGCAACTGTTCACCAGCAAGAGCGTCGCCCGCAAGGAGATCTTCCTGCGCGACCTGGAACGGGTGCGCGAGCAGGGTTTCGCGGTCGACCACGAGGGCTACGCGTTGGGCGTCAGCACCGTCGCCGCGCCGATCTTCGGGCCGGACGGGCGGATCCGGCTGGTCGCCGCCGCCGTGGCCTTCACCAGTGAGATGGACGAACAACAATCCGCCTTGTACGGGCGGCTGCTGCGCGAATGCTGCGAGCGGATCACGAAGATGCTCGCCGGTCGCACCGAACTCGTCGGTCAGGACGAGTCCTGGGCCGACCACCAACCTCCGAAAGACAGGGAGTACCGCACATGACGGCTACGGCCTCGGTTTCAACACAGACGCTCCGCGGTCAGGTGGCCGTGGTCACCGGCGGAGCGGGCGGGCTGGGCCTGGCCATCAGCCGGGAACTCGGGCTGGCCGGCGCCACCGTGATCGTCGCCGACATCGCCGCCGAACCCGCCGAGCGCGGTGCCGAGCAGCTCGCCGCGGACGGCGTCGACGCCCATCCGCACGTGCTCGACGTGACGTCCCGGCAGAGCATCGACGCGATGGCCGCCGAGGTGAACGCCCGCCACGGCCGCATCGACATCCTGGTCAACAACGCCGGCTTCCCGGTGGACCGGCCGCTGGTGTCCATGAGCGACGAGGACTGGCACCAGGTGCTCGACGTGTGCCTGTACGGCACCTTCGCGTGCAGCCGAGCCGTGGCGCCGGGCATGATCGAGCGCGGCTACGGACGGCTCATCAACATCAGCTCCCGCGCGTACCTGGGCAACCCGGGGCAGGCGAACTACGCGGCGGCCAAGGCCGGCATCGTCGGCCTGACCCGCACTCTGGCCAAGGAACTCGGCAGGCACAACATCACGGTCAACGCGATCGCCCCCGGCCTGATCGCCACCGAGACCGTTCGCCGGCACCCGAAGTTCGACGCCATCGCGGAACGGGCGCAGCGCGCCAACTCGATCCGCCGCCTCGGCACCCCCGAGGACATCTCCGCCGCCGCGCTGTACCTCGCCTCGCCGGCAGCCTCGTTCGTCACCGGGGACGTGCTGCACGTCACCGGCGGCCGGTTCAGCTGAGGCGGCGGCGATGGACGTCCTGTTGAGTGAGGACGAGCGGCTGCTGCGCGACAGCGTGCGCTCGTACCTCGACGCGAAGATCGCGCCGATCGTGACCGAGCACGAACGCGCGCGTACCTTCCCCTGGCACCGGCTGACCGAGCTGTACGAGTTCGGGTACGTGCGCGGCGTGGTACCGGAGGCGGACGGCGGCGACGGCGCCAGCCACATGGTGCTGGCGCTGCTGATGCAGGAGGCCGGCCGCTGCTGGGGTTCGCTGCGCACCACGCTCAACGTGCAGAGCATGCTGGCCCGGGTACTGAGCACGGCGGGCACCCCGGAGCAGAAGGAACGGTTCCTCCGGCCGCTGCTGGCCGGGCAACGGTTCGGCTGGTTCGCGCTCACCGAACCCGACGCGGGTTCCGACGCCGGCGCGCTGCGCACGACCGCCCGGCGCGACGGGGACGACTACGTCGTCAACGGGCGCAAGCTGTACATCACCAACGCCCTGGCCGGCGACTTCGGGGTCGTGCTGGCCCGGGTGCCGGACACCGGCGAGGTCAGCGCGTTCCTGGTCGACCGGACGGAGTCGGAGTACCAGGCCTACGACATCCCGCACATGCCGCTGCGGGCCACGACGAGCTGCGAACTGGTCTTCGACCAGACCCGGATACCGGCGGCCAACCTGCTCGGCGAGCTGGGCCGTGGGCTGGCCCTGGCGATGTCCGGCGTCAACCTGGGCCGGTTGAACATGGCCATGGGGGCGGTCGGGCTGGCCCAGGCGTGCCTTGAGTCCTGTGTGGACTTCGCCCGTACCCGGGAACAGTTCGGCCGCCCGATCGCCGGATTCCAGCTCGTGCAGGAGATGGTGGTACAGGTCGCCACGCTCACCGAGACCGCCCGGCTGCTGGGCTACCAGGCGGCCCGCACGCTCGACGCCGGGCTGCCGGGCCGGTACGAGTGCTCGATGGCCAAGTACTACTGCGGCGAGGCGGCCGGTCAGGCGGCCACGCTCGCGTTGCAGGTGCACGGCGGGGCCGGGCTGATGGAGGAGTCCCCGGTCGAGCGGTACTTCCGCGACGCGCGGGAGGCGACCATCCCCGAGGGCACCAGCCAGATCCAGATCCTGCACCTGGGCAAGCACCTGCTCGGCGTGTCGGCACTGCGATGAACACCGCACACATCGGAGGAGATGTCATGTCCGGGCCGCTGCACGGGGTACGGGTCATCGAGGTGGCGGCGCTGGGCCCGGTGCCGTTCGCCGGGATGCTGCTGGCCGACATGGGCGCCGAGGTGATCCGGGTCGACCGGGTGGGCGCCCCCGCGCCGGGTGCGGGAGCGAGCGCCGGGACGGATCCGCGGCACCGGCACCGGCGCACCGTGGCACTGGACCTCAAGCGCCCCGCGGGCGTGGACCTGTTGCTGCGCCTCGTGGCCGGCGCCGACGTGCTGATGGAGGGGATGCGGCCCGGCGTGATGGAGCGGCTGGGCGCCGGCCCGCAACCCTGCCTGGACCGCAATCCGGGGCTGGTCTACGCGCGGATGACCGGCTGGGGGCAGGACGGGCCGCTGGCCCAGCGGGCCGGGCACGACATCAACTACATCGGGATCGCCGGAGCGCTGCACCCGATGGGACCGGCCGAGCTGCCGCCGCCGGTGCCGTTGAACCTGGTCGGCGACTTCGGCGGCGGCGCCATGTACCTGGCCTTCGGCATCGCCTGTGCGCTGCGGGAACGGGAGCGCTCCGGGGCCGGGCAGGTCATCGACGCGGCCATGGTCGACGGCGCGGTCTCGCTGACCGCGATGTTCCACGGGATGCTGGCCGCCGGCACCTGGTCGGACCGGCGGGAGAGCAACGTGCTCGACGGCTCGGCGCACTTCTACCGCACGTACCGCACCAGCGACGGTGGCTTCATGGCGGTCGGCGCGATCGAACCGCAGTTCTACGCCCAGCTACTGTCCGGGCTCGGGGTGGCCGCCGCCGACTTCCCGCAGCACGACCGGGAGCGCTGGCCCGCGCTGGCCGCCGCGTTCGCCCGGATCTTCGCCACCCGGACCCGGGACGAGTGGACCGCGGTGTTCGACGGCACCGACGCCTGCGTCACACCGGTGCTGTCGCTGGCCGAGGCCGCCGCCCACCCGCACCTGGCCGCCCGGGGCACGCTGGTGCCGGTCGCGGGGACGCCCCAGCCGGCGCCCGCGCCGCGGTTCTCCCGGACCGCCGCGGTGCCGCCGGGCCCGCCGGTCGGGTACGGCCGGCACACCGACGAGCTGCTCGCCGGCCTCGGACTTGCCGGGGTGGACATCGAGCGGCTGCGCGCCGAGCGGATCGTGGGTTAGCGACATGACGAACGAGGACATCGAGTACGACGAGCGCGACGGCATCGCCACCATCCGGCTCAACCGGCCGGAGGTGGGCAACGCGCTGTCCCGGCGGATGCGGCCCCGGCTGCGCGAGCTGTGGGCGACGGTACGCGACGACCCGTCGGTACGGGTGGTCATCGTCACCGGCACCGGGGACCGGCACTTCTGCACGGGCGCCGACGTCCGCGAGGTGGCCGACACCGGTACGACCTCGTCCGGGCACGGCACGGTGGCCGAGGACATCGTCTGGTCACCGTTGCAGAACCAGGTGTGGAAGCCCGTCATCTGCGCCGTGAACGGGCTGGTCGCCGGAGGCGGGCTGCACTTCGTCGCGGACGCCGACATCGTCGTGGCCGCCGAGCACGCCCAGTTCATGGACACCCATGTCAGCGTCGGGCAGGTCGGTGCGGTGGAGAACATCGGACTGGCCCGCCGCCTGCCGCTGGGTACCGTCCTGCGGATGACGCTGGCGGGCCGGGGTTTCCGGCTCGCCGCGGACCGCGCGTACCAGCTCGGTCTGGTCGACGAACTGGTGCCGGCGGCCGGCCTGATGGACGCCGCGCGGGAACTGGCCACGGCCATCGCCGCCAACTCCCCGAGTGCCGTGTCGCGCTCGAAGCAGGCCGTCTGGGGCGCCGCCGAACGGCCGCACCAGGAGGCCCTGGAGTACGGCTGGGAACTGGCCCGCCGGCAGTGGACCCACCCCGACTTCGTCGAGGGAGCGCGCGCCTTCGTGCAGCGACGCCCGCCGCAGTGGAACGTCGAGGTGCCGGCATGAGGTGGGCCTTCACCGCCGACCAGGAGCGCCTGCGCGACGAGGTGCGGGTCTTCCTGGCCGAACACGCGCACCAGCGCGACCCGATGCAGTACTTCCACGGCCGCGGCGGCGCCAGCCGCGAGCTGTACCGCGAGCTCGGCCGGCGCGGCTGGCTGCGGCTGGCCTGGCCGCGTGAGTGGGGCGGGCAGGGCGCGCGGCCCTCCACCGAGTTCATCGTCTGGGACGAGCTGGCCTACGCCCGCGCGGTCCGCCCCGACCTGGCCGCCGGGATCGTCGCGAAGACCATCATCGGGCACGGCACGGACGAGCAGCGGGCCCGGTTCCTGCCCGGCATCGGCCTGGGCGAGATCAGCTTCGCGTTGGGATACTCGGAGCCGGAAGCCGGATCGGACCTGGCCGGGGTGCGCACCCGGGCGGTGCCCGACGGCGACGGGTACCGGGTCACCGGCGAGAAGCGGTGGACCTCCGACGCGCACAACTCCGACTACCTGTGGCTGCTGTGCCGCACCCCGGAGAGCGGTCACACCCTGCTGATGCTCGACCTCACCGCGCCCGGGGTGCAGATCCGGCCGATCGACACCATCGACGGGCACCGGCTCAACGAGGTGAGCCTCGACGGCGTCTACGTGCCGCAGGAGAACCGGATCGGCGCCGAAGGCGAGGCGTGGCGGCTGATCCGGGCCGCGCTGGCCGTCGAGCGGCATCTGATGGTGCTGCCTGGCCGGGTCCGCCGCGACTTCGAGGACCTGCTGCGCTGGTCGGGCGAGCGGGGCTGGTCGGCCGATGCCCGGACCCGCGCCGACATCGCCGACATCGCGCTGGACGTGGCCGAGGTGGAGGTGGCGGCCATGAGCACCCTCGCGGCCCTGGAGGCCGGCCAGGACGGCGCCGCGCAGGCGGCGCGGGCGAAGCTGCTGGGCAGCAGGACCCTGCAACGCATCGCGCGGCTGCCGTTCGACGTCGGCGATGCCGGGGCCGCCCGCACCGGCACGCCGAGCTTCCTGTGGCACGAGACCTTCATGGAGACCATCGCCGGCGGCACCTCGGAGATCATGCTGGGCGTGCTGGCCCGCGAGGCGCTCGGGCTGGGAGGACGTCGATGACCGGGTTCCTGGACGTGCTCGCCGACCACGCGCGGCACGCGCCGAACGCGCCGGCGCTGATCGACCCGGTCGGCGAGTACACCTACGCGGAACTGTGGACCGCGATCGAGGAGCACGCCGCCGCGCTGCGCGCCCTCGGCGTCGCCCCCGGCGACCGGGTGGTCACCGCGCTGGCGCCCGGCGCCCCGCATCTGGCCGCGTTGTTCGGGGTGATGGCCGCCGGGGCGGTCGCGGTGCCGCTGAACATCCGGCTCGCCCCGCCCGAGGCGTACGCCTTCCTGGCCCCGCTCCGCCCGGCCCAGTTGCTGGCCGCCGAACCCGCCACCGAGCTGGCCGCCAGGCTGGGCTGCGGCCTGGCCACGCTGCCCTCGGCCGGCGCTGCCGGGCCGTTGACCGACCGGATGTCGCTGACCGTCGTGACGCCGGCCCCGTCGTCGCCGCCCCCGTCGTCGCCCGCCTCGTCGTCGTCCGCCTCGTCGTCGCCCGCGTTCCGCGACGAGTCGGCCGCGATGATCATCGGTACCGGCGGCACCACCGGCGAACCGAAGGGCGCCACCTGGACCCACTCGGCGCTGTACCAGTACGCCGCGTCCTGCCAGGCGCAGATGGAGATCCGGCGCACCGACGTGGAGCTGTACTTCTCCCCGTTCTTCCACATCGCGGTCGCCACGATCGTGTTCGCGACCCTGTTCGCGGGCGGCACCGCCTGGCTGCTGCCGCGCTTCGACGAGGCCGCTGTCCTCGACGCGCTCGCCACCGGCCGGCCCACCCGGCTGTTCGGCGCACCCACCGCGTTGGTGCGGCTGCTGGAGCATCCCGGCTTCGGCGCGGAGCACGGTGCCTCGATCCGCCGGGTGCTGTTCGGCTCCACAGCCAGCGTGCCGGCCTTCCCCGGTCGGCTGCGCGCCGCGTTTCCGCGGGCCCACCTGATCACCGGGTACGGCGCCACCGAGTTCGGCGCGGTGGCCCGGGTCCGCTCCTGGGAACAGGAGGACGGCGTCGACCGGGGGCTGGGTCGCCCGGTGCCGGGCGTGTCGATCCGCATCGTCGACGACGCCGGCCACGACGTGCCCCGGGGCGGCGTCGGTGAGGTCCTGGTCCGCGCGCCGTGGCAGATGTCCGGGTACTGGGCGCGGCCGGAACAGACCCGGGCCACGGCGGTCGACGGCGCGATCCGCTCCGGCGACCTCGGCTGGCTCGACGAGGACGGCTTCCTCCACCTGGCCGGCCGCGCCAAGGACATGGTCATCTCGGGGGGCGAGAACGTCTTCCCGATCGAGGTGGAGAACGTGATCGCCCGGCATCCGCAGGTCCACCAGGTCGCGGTGTTCGGCGTGGACGACCCGCTGTGGGGCGAACGGGTGGAGGCCGCCGTCGTGCCACACCCCGGTGGCGGCGTGGATCCCGACGGGCTGCGCGAGCACTGCCGCGCCGCCCTGGCCGGGTACAAGGTGCCGCGCCGGTTCCACGTGCTCGACGCACTGCCGGTGACCCCGGCGATGAAGGTGGACAAACGTGCCCTACGGGAGGTCACCCGTGACGCTTGAGGTGGACTACGGCCAGCAGCCGCGCGAGTTCGCGGAGGCGGTGCGCACGCTGTGCCGGCGCCACGAGGAGGGTTGGCGTCACCTGCCCGGCGACGGGTTTCCCGAGCGGACCTGGCAGGACCTCGCCGACATCGGGTTCCTCGGCCTCGCGGCCGAGGGCACCGAGGCGGCCGGCGAGATCGCCGCCGTCATGGAGGAGCTGGGCGGCCTCGGCTGCCCCGGCCCGCTCTGGGAGACCGTCCTGGCGACCCGCGCCGCCGCCGAACCGCCGCCGGACGGCATCGCCACCGTGGGTACCGGCGGCCCGCTGCCCTGGGGACACCGCGCCACCGTGTTCTTCGCGCTCACCGACGACGGCCTCTGGGAGTGTGCGCCGGCCGGCGAGGCGGTGCCGGCACCGATGCTCACCGGTGAGCTGTGGGCCGAGGTGCCGCTGACACCCCGCCGGCGCGTCCCCGACGAGTGCGGCGCGCTCGCCCTGGGTGACCTGGCGCTCGCCGCGCAACTCGTCGGGGCCGGCGCCCGGCTGGTTCGGGACGCCGCCGAGTACGTGGCCAGCCGCCACCAGTTCCGCCGGCCGCTGGGCGACTTCCAGGGCGTGGCCTTCCCGCTCGCCGAGGCCGACATCGAACTGGCCGCCGCGCGGGCCCTGACCAGCCGGGCGGCGTCCCGGCTGGCGGAGGGCGGCGCGGACGCCGCCCGCGCCGCCCGCGCCGCCGTCCTTTCCGCCGCCCGGGCGGCCCGTACCGCGACATACCACACCTTCCAGGCGTACGGCGCGATGGCGTTCACCGAAGAGGGCGGCGTGGCCTGGTACGGGCGGCGCGTCGCGCTTTTGCGTACCCAGGCGCTGGCCCCGTACCGCAGGGCGGCGTGGACCGCCGACGTCTTCGAGAGGAAGTTTCCATGACCGACGACGTTGTCGTCCTCGCCACGGCCCGTACCCCGTTCGGCCGCTTCGGCGGCGCCCTTCGTGACCTGCCCCTGCCCGACCTCGGCGCGATCCCGGTGGGCGCCGTGCTGCACCGCGCCGGGCTGACCGGCGCGGACGTCGACGAGCTGGCGTTCGGGGTGAACTTCCCCGGCTCCGAGCGCTCGGTGGCCCGGCAGGTGCTGCTGCGGGCCGGCATCCCCGAGGAGAAGGTCGCGTACACCGTCGACCGGGCCTGCTGCTCGTCGCTGGCGGCGATCACGCTGGCCAGCCGGGGACTGCGGCTGAACGACACCGCGCTGAGCGTCGCCGGCGCCGTGGAGAACCTGAGCCGGGTACCGTACTTCGTGCACGCGGCCCGCTTCGGCAACCGGATCGGTGACATCGTGCTCACCGACCAGCTCGTCGTCGCCTGCCCGCACACGGGGGTGCCCCGGGCCGTGCAGGCCGGCGCCGAGGCCACCGAGTACGGGGTGGACCGCGCCGAACAGGACGACTGGGCGCTGCGCAGCCAGCAACGGTACGCGGACGCCCTGGCCCGCGGCTGCTTCGACGACGAGATCGTGCCGGTGGACGTGCCGGACCGGACCGGCCGCCCCGTCCGGCTGGCCGCCGACGAGGTACCGCGGCCCGACACCACAGCACAGCAACTGGCCGCGCTGCCGACGGTCTACGGCAGCGCCACGGTGACGGCGGGCAACGCGCCCAACATGAGTACCGGCGCGGTGGCCCTGGTGCTGGCCGGTACGGCGGAGGCGGCGCGGCGCGGTACCACCGGCCTGGCCACCATCAGCGCGTGCGCCCAGGTGTCCGGCGATCCGCAGCGCCTGGCGTCGATGCCCGCGCGGGCGGCCCAGCGGGCACTGGCCCGGGCCGGCCTGGCCATCGAGGACATCGACCTGATCGAGGTCAACGAGGCGTTCGCGGCGGTGCCCCTGGTCACCACCCTTGCCCTGGCGGGCGGGGACCGGGCCGGGGCGCTGCGGCTGCGCGAGCGGACGAACGTCAACGGCGGCGCCGTCGCGGTCGGTCACCCCACGGGCGCGACGGGCGGCCGGCTGGTGATGACGATGATCAACGAGCTGCGCCGGCGGGGCGGGGGGAGGGGCCTGGTCACCATCTGCGGCGGCGTCGGCGAGGCCGAGTCGGTCATCGTCACCGTCCGGTGAAGGGACTGTCTCGCCAACGGCTCTGGCTCACTTTCGGTGGTGACATTCTGTAGCGGCGTCGCAGGCATGCGCGCGAGCCTCTGACGTCGGCGCTTCAGGGCTGGCAGCCGGAGCATCTCGCTCGACGCCTTAACGAGTGCGCTGAACGGCACGGGCGCACGGAGCGGCTGCACCTCAAGACGCCGTACAAGTGGAAGAAGGGCGATGTTCCCCGCAGTCCGTGGCCATCGCTGACCACGGCGCTGTTGTCCGAGCAGTTGCAGCGGACGATCAGTGTCGATGAACTGGGTTGGCCGGACGACGGGGTCGAGGCCGTACCCGCCTCTGCCGGTCTGCATCTGCCCTGGTCCTCGGCCGGGGCCTTGCGGGCGGCCGAGGTGGTCCACGAATCTGAGGGAATGATGCACCGACGAATCTGAGGGAATGATGCACCGACGGATGTTCCTCACTCTGCTCGGTTCCGCACTGACGTCACCGGCGCACGAGTGGCTGATCGCCCAAGCGCCGCAACACATCGCGTCGACCACGGGCCGCCACTTGTCCGGCGAGGTCGTCGACCACCTGGATGCGGTGACAGCCAGCCTGCGACGCATGGACGACCACCTCGGCAGCGGCCAAACCCTGGGGCTGGTCCGCCAGCACCTGGGCACGGTGGTCGGGGTGCTGCGAGAGCGCAGTTACACCGACACCGTCGGCCGACGCCTCCACGCCACCGCCGGTGAGCTGCTGCGCCTCGCCGGCTGGCTGTCCTTCGACGACGGCCACCACACCCAGGCGCAACGGTTCTGGATCGCAGGCCTCTACCAGGCCAACGCGGCCGGCGATCGTGGGCTCGGCGCGAACATCCTCGGGTTCATGTCCTGCCAGGCCAAGGACATCGGTCAGCTCCGCCAGGCCGTGACCCTCGCCGAGACCGCGCGAGCCAGCTACCCCACTACGAGCCCGAAGGTGGCGGCGATTCTCGATCTACGGGCCGCCGAGGCGTACGCCAACAACCGGTCGGTGACCGACACTCGCCGCGCACTCGACAACGCATTCGGCCGGTTCACCGACAGCCGGCCGGAGCACGGCGACCCCGACTGGTCCTACTGGGTCAACGAGGCGCAGGCTCATGCCCAGGCCGGCTACTGCTTCATCAAGCTCGAAGACTGGCCACGCGCCCGTGATCACCTGCGGACCGCGTTGCGGCTACAGGGCAACGAGTGCACCCGCGAGGGCGCATTGCGCAACGCGCTGCTCGCGACCACATACGTCCAGCAGGAGCAGCCCGAGTTGGACAAGGCGCTCGCCCTCGGTGACCAGGCGGTACAGACCCTGACTGGACAGGTCACCTCCGCCAGGTGCATTAAGCACGTTCGCAACCTGGTCGGCGCGCTTACTCCCTATCGGCGCACTCCCGCTGTCCGTCGATTCTGTCACGACGCAAGAGACCTCATCGCCACGGTGAGGACCCCATTACGTTGAACATTCCTGGCGACTCTCCATCTGCCGGGAGAGCCGCCAGGAACACCATCCGGTGCACGTGGGGTGGTTGGGCGACGTCATTCGTAGTGGTAGCGGCACTGCGCTATCTGCACTGTGTCATCGACGATCCGGTACACCAGGCGGTGTTCCTGATCAATGCGTCTCGACCAGAACCCCGACCAGTTGCCGCGGAGTTGCTCCGGTTTGCCGATGCCCTGGTGGCCGTTGCGTCGGATGTCCTCGATCAGGGTGTTCACCCGCTTGAGCATCTGGCGATCCCGTTGCCAGGCCAGATAGTCCTCCCAGCCCCGGCTGGCGAACTGGACCTTCACGCCGCCGAGGCCTCGCCTGGACTGGCATCGGGGTCGATCAGGTCGTGCATCTCCCCACCCCCGTTGCGCAGTTCTTCGACGGCTTCGTTCAGACGGCGCGCGTTGGCGGGGCTGGCCATCAGGTACGCCGTCTCCTTCAGCGACTCGTACTCACGCAGCGAGATGATGACGGCGGCCTCACGGCCGGAGCGGGTGACCACGACTTCCTCGGCGTCGTCCACAACATGGTCGAGCATCTTGGCCAGGTTCTGCCGGACTTCTGAGTAGGGGACGGTGCGCATGATGCCTCCCGAGCATGGCGTACAAGAAATTGTACAACCGGATAGGGTTGTGTGTGAGTCCTGCGCCGTGCTGGGCTGTCGATCAAGCGCTGGAGCAGCGCGGATGTAGCGGAAGCGGCTCGCCGGCCACGATCATCATCTGGTTCGCATGGTGGTGCCTCCGGGGGCCTTGGACGCTGTCAGTGAGGTCTGCTGGTGGCGGCGGCGAGTGCGGCTTCGATCAGCAGGGCTCCGGTCAGGGCGGTTCGTCGGGCAGGAAGACGCGTGTGAAGGCGAAGCAAGCGGGTGAGAGGGCGGCAACGCTGTTCTGGTGCGTTCGCACCGGTCCTGGCATGCGGTGAGGACCCTGGCCCGGACTCGGCGCAGGCTCAGCGCGTCGACGCGCTCGGTGAGCCCGCGCAGATCCGTCACGTCACCGGTGGCGAACTGGGCGCGCCAGCCGGGCAAATCGTCGGCGACGGCCTGGTAGAGGCCGCCGCTCACCTCGGTGCCGATCACCCGGAGGGTCGCGTTCTTCACGTCCCGGACCCGGTCGCGTACGTCCTTGTCGAGCCCGGGCGGCGCGACCAGGATGCGGACCTGCTGGTTCCCGATGGCCTCCCGTACCCGCTGCTCGTTCCACCGCGCGACCGACCCGGGGAGCCGCACCACGGGGTCGGCGGCCACCAGCGCGGTCATCTCGGCGACCGAGGGCACGGTCGCGTCGCTCAGCTCGCCGGCCGACCCCTCCTCGACCCCCGCTGAGGACGACGGCGACCCGTCCCCCCGCGCCCACCGGCGATCAGTTCGGCGCGGGTGAGCAACTGCTCGGCCTCGGGCACCCGGGACGCTGCCGCGTCCCGGGTGACGGCCGCACTGTCGATCTCCGCGCGGGCGGTGGACCAGGCGGTCCGGTGCGCCTGCGCCCGGGCCCGCCACCAGGGCAGCAGGGCCGTCACGAAGCCGGCACCCACCAGCAGCAGGCCGCCGACCAGCCAGATCGGGAGGGTGTGTGACATGCGCACCAGGCTTGTGCCGAGGGGCCCGGATCCACTTCCGTGACGAGCGAGGGTACGGCCGAGTCTGGCTGATCGAGGCGAGCTGATCCATCCGGGGCTGCCGGCGCGTGGCCGCGGTGATCGGCCGCCTACGGGTTGCGTTCGGGTGTGGGCATGGGGTGGTGGGTGGGGGTGCTCATCCGTCGCGCGGTTCGCCAGGGAAGGATCGTGTCGTGCATACCTCGACGCGTACGCGTGCTCTGCTCGGTGGCTTGGTCCTCGCGGTGGCGACGGTCGGAACCTGGTGGGCCTGGCTCGGCTGGGACACGGAGTACACGGTCGACCCGGTGACCGACTCGGTCAGCGGCCCGTACGAGGTGTGGCAGGTCGTCGGGTGCGTCCTGTCCCTGGTGGTGATCGCCGCCGTCGGCGGCTGGACGCTCAGCCCCTGGCTGGTGGCACCGGTCATGACGGTGGCCTTCACCGTGGCCTGGGCGTGGCAGGCGGCGACGAGCGACGACTCCGGCCTGTGGGCGGTCGGTGCGCTCCTGGTCCTGTTCGGGATGGCGGCGGGCACCACCGCGGTCAGCGCCGGCGTCCGCCTGTTCCGCCGACACCGCCCCGCCGCAAGCTGACCCGCCCTCCCCGCCCCCTGCGCCGCCGCCCGCCGGCCCGCGCGGCTGCCCGCCCTGCCCGTTCCCGTCGTGCCGCCGCAGGCACGGGGCAGCGGGCGTGCCGAGGCCCCGGTAGGGTGCCCGACCATGCGTGACGGGGCCGGTGCGGACTGGTGGGCGGCCGTCCCGCCGCGCCGGGTCAGCCATCTCGTGGATGTCGACCCCGAGCTGCTCCGGTTGGCCCTCGACCCGCTACCCCCGGCCGCGCCGGCCGTGCTCACCCACCGTCCGGAGCGGGGCCTCCCCCTGCCCGGCCTGGTCGCCGCCCTCCTCGACCAGTTGGCGGACGCGGCCCGGGCGTTGTTCCCCCGCTGGTTGCCGGGCGCGGGCCGGCTGGACGGCGGCGGAACGCTCGGCGTGGCCGCCGTCCGGGGGCTCGCCGCCCGGCTCGCGGCCCGCTCGGACCACTTCGGACCGTTCCTCGCCGACCTCGCCGAGCGGGCGCTGCGCGACCCAGTCGTCCCGGGTGCCGCCGGCCGGAGCGGTCGCCGGTCGCGGTTCCCCGCCGAGGTGCGGGCCGCCGGCCTGACCCGGGTGCTCGCCGACGCGTACGACCGGGAGTCCTGCGTGCTGGTGGCCGAGCAGCCGGAGGGGGCCGGGCCCGAGGACGAGAGGGTCCTCGTGGCGGCGGCCGAGTGGCTGGTCCAGCACGGCCGGTGCGCGGTGTGGCTGGTCGGCCCGCTCCGGCACGGAGCCGACCGGGTCCGGCCGGTGCGGCTCCGGCTCCCGGCGCACCTCGACGAATTGACCGGCGACGCCCGTCGGGCCTCTGACAGCGCTGCCGCTGCGGAGCTGGTGTACCCGCCGCTGGCCGGGGCACCGCGCCCGGACAGCGTCGCCGAGCAGGCACTGGAGCGGGCTCTCGCCCCGCACGGGTGGGCCCGGGGCCGGCGGTGGAACCACACCTACGAATGGCATCCCCTGAGCCGTTCGTATCGGTTGGATCTGTTCTGGACGGTCGAGGGGCTTGCGATCGAAGTGGACGGCCCGGAGCATCGGGGACGAATAATGTTCGCCGACGACCGGCGGCGCGACGTGCAGCTCCAGCTCCTCGGGCTCGACGTGCTCCGGTTCACCAACGAGCAGGTGCTGACCGACGTCCAGGCCGTGGTCCGGAGCATCCGGGAACTGCTGGCCCGACGACGCGCGGCCGGCGCGCACCCCTGACAGGAATGAGGCCCCATGTCAAGCAGCACTGCGGACCTTCCGAGCCTGACCCCGAACCAGATCAACGCGCTCGTCGTGCTGATGGTGGAGGCACGCAAGCTGACCAACGCCGAGCTGCAGGAGCTGGCCGGATTCACGCTCACCGGCAAGGACAACAAGAAGCTGGTGGAGCTGGGCCTGGTCGAGACCGACCGCAGCCGCCGCCTGCTCTCGCACGAGCTGACGGATGAGGGCTGGCGGGTGGTGCGCGAGCTGCACACCGCCGCCCCGCCCAAGGCGGGCCGCTCGGCCAGCCGCTCACTGTTCACCCTGCTCACCAACCTGCACCGAGGGCTGGACCGGCTGCGGATCAGCCACGGTGACTTCTTCAAGCAGACCGGCGCCGAGCCGGCCCCGGAGGTCGCGCCCACGTCGCCCACGGAGGTCGCGCCCACGCCGGCCCGGTCGTCCGTCGGGGGCGACACCGAGGCGCTGGTCCGGGCCGCGTACCGGGAGTTGGCCGCGCGGCCCGGCGCCTGGGTCGGCCTCGCCGACCTGCGCGATCACCTCGGTGGTGCCGACCGCGCGGCGGTGGACACGGCGCTGCGGGCACTGGTCCGGCAGGACGGTGTACGGATCATCCCGGTCGCCAACAGCAAGTCGCTGACCGCGCGGGACCGGGCGGCGGCGGTACGCATCGGGGACGAGGACAACCACATGCTGGCGATCGGGGCGGCATGATCCCTGACGACGAGCGCGCCGCGCTGGAGGCGTTGACCTTCCACCCGGCCGTCACCCCCGACGACGTGTGGCGGCCCTCCCCGTATGACGTGCCCGAGCTGCACGAGCGGGTGGTCGCCGAGATCCTGCGCGGGGTGGCCCGCGCCCGCACCGACGACACCAGCCGGCCCCTCGGGGTGGCCATGCAGGGGCGGGCCGGTTCCGGGAAGACCCACCTGCTCGGCGCCGTCCGGGAGCGCATCCAGCAGGACGGCGGCTACTTCTTCCTGGTCAACATGGTCAGCGGCCGGACCTTCTGGTCGAGCGTCGCGCTGGCCATGGTCGAGGGGATGGGCCGGGAGTCCGGTGGCTGGGACACGCAGTTACGCAAGTTCCTGCGCCGGCTCACCTCGCAGCTCGGCATCCCCGCCGAGGTCCGGGACGCGGTGTCCGGCACCGAGCCGCTCACCCGCGAGCACCTGGACACCTTCGTCCGCGCCCTGCGCACCCACCACCGCGAGGTGGGCCGGGACTGCCAGGACACCGTCCGGGCGCTGGTGCTGCACGGGTCCCACGAGTTCGACGACCAGGACATCGGCTACGCCCACCTGATCAGCGAGCCGGGCGACCCGGCGCGCCGGGCGGAGTGGGGGCTGACCCACGGCGTACGCCCCCCGCAGCAGGTCGTCCAGGACATCTCCCGGCTGATGGCGCTGACGCTCGACCCGACGGTGATCGCCGTCGACCAGCTCGACACGCTTTTCGCCCAGACCAGCACGTCCATGTTCGACCCGCGCGCGGAGCTGGACGAGGCCCACGCGACCGCGTTCGGGCCGATCGCCGACGGCCTGCTGACCCTGCGCGACGTTACCCGCCGGACCCTGCTCGTGGTGTCCTGCCTGCCGGACACCTGGGAGCTGCTGACCCGCAGCGCGCCGACCTCGGTGGCGGACCGGTTCCGGGTCTCCCTGCTGCCCGACCGGATTCCGACGCCGCAGATCGGGCAGGCCATCGTGGCGAAGCGGCTCGCCGCCGTGTTCACCGAGCGACGGTTCGCCCCGCCCCATCCGACGTGGCCGATCAGCCCCGACGCCTTTGCCGACGCCCCGAACCTCACTCCGCGGGCCCTGCTGCGCCGGGTGGACCGGCACGTCGCCTGGTGCCGCGACGCCGACGAGGTGACCCTGCTCGACCGGTTCGTCGACGGCGGGGGCCCTCCGGTCGCCCCGCCGCCGGGGTTGGCCGGTACGGCGGATCTGCGCCCGCTGGACGAGCGGTTCGCCCGGCTGGTGGCGGCGGCCGAGGTGCGGCCCGCGCTGGAGCACCGCACCGAGGACGAGCACCTGCCGCCGCTGCTCGCCGCCGGGCTCGCCGCGTGGATCGCCGAGCAGGCCCCGACCGGGGCCACGTACAAGCACGACCCGCCGCCGGGCCGCAAGCCGGCGCTGCACGGCCGCCTGATCGAGGTGCTCGACGAGGCCACCGAGAACGAGGCGCACTGGTGCTTCCGGGGGATCGCCCACCCGAACGCGATCGCGACGATCGCCCGGGTCAGGGCGGCCTGCACGATGGCCGGCCTGGACCGGCAGTACCCGCAGCGGCGGCTGGTGCTGCTGCGCAACGGCCCCTGGCCGACCGGGAAGCGCACCTCGGAGGTGCTGGCGGAGTTCGACGCGGCCGGCGGGTTGCGCTGCGCCGTGGCGGAGGCGGACCTGCGGGTGTTCGCCGCGCTGCGGGAGCTGGCCCGGGAACCCGACGCCACCTTCCAGGAGTGGCTGGTCGCCCGCCGTCCGGCGAGCGGCACCACCCTGCTCGGTACGGTGCTCGGCGACCCGGCCCCCGCCTGCCCCGCGGACGGGAACGGACCCGTGACGCCGGTGTCGCGGGACGCCGACGGCCCGGTGGCGGGGACGGCCGACGCTGCGGGACCGGGTCACGACGACGCTCCGGTGGCGGGTTCTGCGGGCGACGGCCGGGTAGCGGGCGCGGCGGCGATCCGGCTGGGGAACACCACCGACGGACAGCCGTTCTCGGTCGACCTGGAGTCGCTGCGCCGGCACACCGTCGTCTTCGCCGGCTCCGGATCTGGCAAGACGGTGCTGATCCGGCGGCTGGTGGAGGAGTGCGCCCGGCAGGGCGTGTCCTCGATCGTGCTCGACCCGAACAACGACCTGGCCCGGCTGGGGGACGCGTGGCCGCAGCCGCCGGTCGGCTGGGGGCCGGGCGACGACGAGCGGGCCCGGGACTACCTCGACCACACGGAGGTCGTCGTCTGGACGCCCCGGGTCACCGCCGGGCGGCCGTTGAGCTTCCAGCCGCTGCCGGACTTCAGTCCCGTGCGGGACTCGCCGGACGAGTTCGACCAGGCCATCCGCTCGGCGGTGGAGGCCCTCGCGCCCCGGGCCGGGGTGGACCGGCCCACCCGGCTCGCCCAGCAGGGCAAGGCCGTGCTGACGGAGGCGCTGCTGGCGTACGCGAGGACCGACCTGGTGGGCCTGCCCGCCTTCACCGAGTTCCTCGCCGACCTGCCCGACGGGGTGAGCCGGCTGGCCCGGGCCGACAAGCTGGCCCTCGACCTGGCCGAGACGCTCAAGGCGGCGATGGTCACCGACCCGCTGTTCGGCGGCGCGGGCGCCCCGGCCGATCCCGGCCTGCTGCTCACCCCGACGCCCGGCCGGCGGGCCCGGGTGTCGGTGGTCAGCTTCGTCGGGCTCACCTCCGACCAGGAGCGGCAGAGCTTCGTCAACCAGTTGCAGATGGCGCTGTTCGCCTGGGTCAGGCGGCACCCGGCCGGGGACCGGCCGCTGGGCGGCCTGTTCGTCATGGACGAGGCGCAGACCCTCGCCCCGTCGACCGGGAACACCGCCTGCACGGCCAGCTCCATCGCCCTGGCCTCGCAGGCCCGCAAGTACGGCCTCGGGCTGGTCTTCGCCACCCAGGCACCCAAGGGCCTGCACAACCAGATCTCGGGCAACGCCACCACCCAGTTCTTCGGTCTGCTCAACGCCCCGGCGCAGATCGACGCGGCGCGGCAGCTCGCCGAGGCCAAGGGCGGCCGGCTGCCCGACATCGGGCTGTTGAACAGCGGCCAGTTCTATGTCGCGGGGGAGGGCTTCCCCTTCGTCAAGGTGGACACCCCGCTGTGCCTGACCCACCATCCCAAGGCGCCGCTGACGCCGGAGGAGGTGGTGCGGCGGGCGGGCTGAGTCGGGCCGCCGCACGCCGGAGGGCCAGGGCCGCCGCACGCCGGAGGGCCGCCGCACGCCGGACGACGTCGGGTGCGGCCCGTGTACCGACCCCCGGCACACGGACCGCCCCCGCGACGCCGGCCTCCCCGGCCGGCGGGTGGACCTTCCCCTGGTGCGCCGGCCCCCTCCGGCCGGCGCGCGGGTCGCCCCCGCGACGCCGGCCCCTCCGCCGGCGCCTGGTCCGCGCTAGTAGGCCAGCTCCACCGGGCGGCCGAGCAGGTGGGCGCCGTTGTTGCCCAGCCAGCCCTCCGCCGCCGCCGCGTGCTGGGCGAAGGTGTGGATGTCCCGGAAGCGGCGCTGCACCGGGGAGGAGTCGCGGGCCGCGCCGCCCCCGCCCGCCCGGTAGCAGACGTCCACGGCGGCGGTGGCGACCTCGGTCACCCAGGGCAGGCTGGCGGAGACCTGCGGGCGCAGCGCCTCGACCGCAACCGGGTCCTCCGCGCAGGCCGCCCGGTACAGGTCGTCGGCCAGCGACCGCACCAGCGCCCGGGCCGCCCGGACGTTCAGGTCGGCCCGGCCGAGCTGCACCCGGAAGGCCGGCGAGTCGGCCAGCGACTGCCGCGCGTACAGCCGCTGCCGGCCGCCGTCGAGCAGCGCCACCGTGTCGTCCAGGGCGCCCTGGGCGATCCCGACGGCCACCGCGCCCAGGTGCAGGACGAACTGCGCCAGCGGCGCGACGAACCCCGGCCCCGGCACGCACGGGACCCCGGTGAACAGGTCGAAGCTCTGCTCCGCCGGGCAGAACACCGACTCGATCAGCACGTCGTGGCTGCCGGTGCCGCGCAGCCCCAGCGTGTGCCAGGTGTCCTGCACCCGCACCGCGCCAGCGGGCAGCAGCATCGAGCGGACCTCCACGGGCTGGCCGCCCGGGCCGGGCAGCGGCTGGCCGTCCCCGGTGAGCACGCAGTTGCCGAAGATCCAGTCGGCGTGTCGGGAACCGCTGGCGAACCCCCACCGCCCGGTGACCTGGAACCCGCCGTCGGCCAGCTCGGCCCGGCCCTGCGGGGCGAAACCGCCGGCCACCACGACGTCCGGGCCCGCCGCGTAGAGCTTGTCGAACCGGTCCCGGGGGAGCAGTGCCAGCAGGTGCGGCGTCTCCGCGCCGATCATCACCGTCCAGCCGGTGGAGCCGTCGGCGCGGGCCAGCGCCTCCAGCACCGCCAGCCCGGTGTGCGGGTCCGCCTCGTACCCGCCGTGGCTGCGCGGCACGAACATCCGGAAGCAGCCCGCGGCGCGGAGCCCGTCGAGCAGGTCGGCGGGCAGTTCCCGGCTCGCCTCGATGTCCTCCGCCCGCCGGCTCAGCTCCGGCACCAGCTCCCGTACCGCGCCTGTCAGCCGGATCCGGTCCTGCTCGTCCATGGTTGCCTCCTGCTCGCCCCGGGCGTCGCGGCGCCGCCCCGGCGCCGTCGGACTCGCGGCGCCAGCCTGCGGCGCCCGCGGTGCAGACGTTGGACGACCCGACGTCCCGGCGGGAAGGGACGGCAGTACCGACCCGCCGGGCACTCCTGCCCGGCGGAAGTTCCCGGGTGGCCGGGACGGCGCGCACCAGGCGGCCGGGACGCCGGGACCGGCATGCTCGGGGGGACCGGCGGTGTCGCCCGTACCACGACCCGCCGGCCCCACCGACGACCACGTCCCCGCCCGGGAGGCGCCCGTGTCCGGCCCCGCCCACCCGTTGCCGTTCCTCGCCCCCGTCCCGGCCGGGCTCCGGGCGACTGTCGCCGGACCGACACCCGCTGCGTGGCGCCGGGGTCTCGGCAACCGACGTCCCGACTGACAGGATCACGCCATGCTGGTCGACCCGGTGCCGCGCGCGCTGACCGCCCCGAACGCCGGTGACGACTCCCGCCAACCGGTCGCCGCCTGGACGGTGCTGGTCAGTTGCGTGCTGCTGCTCGCCGCCACGACGCTCTGCTGGGCCCTCGCCCACCGCCCCTGGGGGCTGTCCCAGCTCTACTTCCTCGTCGACTACACCGACTGCGCGGTGTACGGCGCGACCGGCTGGCTGATCCTGCTGCGCCGCGGTCACCCGGTGGCCTGGCTGCTGGCGGTCACCGGGGTCGGCGGGGGGATCGCCGCCCTGGGCGCCCAGTACCTCGACCTGCTCCGGGTGCGTCCCGGGCTGCCCGAGGTCACGCTGCTGACCTCGGCCCGGCACTGGGGCTGGGTGCCGGGAATGCTGTCGCTGATCGTGGTGCTGCCCTGGCTGGTCCGGGAGAGCCGGCTCACGCTGGGCCCCCGGGTGGCGGTGACGGCCGGCGCCGTGGTGGTCGCCGCGACCGAGCTGTTCCAGTTGACCTTTCCCGGGCTGGGTGGTGCCCCGTCCGGCGCGCCGCTGGCGATCCGCAGCGCGGACTGGGCCGAGTTCGTCGCCCGGGTGCAGCCCGTGCTCACCGCCCTGGTGCCGCTGCTCGGGCTGGTCGCCGCCGCCGGGCTGCTGTGGCGGCGGCGGGTCTCGCCGGCCGTCGAGCGGGTCGGCCTGGGCTGGCTCGCGGTCGGCACGGCGCTGCTAGCGGTGAGCTTCGCCCCGATGGCGCTGCCCGCCGACTGGGCGGGCCTGGTGCCGGAGTCGCTGCCGCCGACCGCCATGCTGGCCGCGCAGGCGTTCTTCCCGGCCGCCGTGCTGGCCGTGGTGCTGCGGCAGCGGCTGTGGGGGATCGAGATCGCGGTCCGCCGCACGCTGGTCTGGTTTCTGCTGACCTTCCTGCTGGTCGCCGCGTACGTCGTCGGGGTGACCACGTTGGACGCCCTGCTCCCGGCCAGCCAGGCGGTCCCCGGGGTGCTGGTGACCGCCCTGGTCGCGGCGGCCGTGCAGCCCGGACGGTGGTGGGTGCAGCGACGGGTGGACCGGCTGATCCACGGCGCGGCGGCGGAACCGCTCGGCGTGGTCCGGGGCGTCGGCGACCGGATCAGCGCGAGCGAGGACCCGACCGACGTGCTGACCGGGGTGGCGCGGAGCCTCACCGAGTCGCTGCGGTTGGGCGCCTGCGGCATCGAGGTGGACGGCCCGGACCCGTGCACCGCCCACTGCGCGTCCGCCGGGCCGGTGGGGGAGCCGCTGGTGCTGCCGCTGCGCCGGGGCGAGCGGGAGGTGGGGCGGCTCACCGCGTGGGCCCGGGCCGGCGAGCGGCTGGACGGGCGTACCCGTTCGGCGCTGGTCGATATGGTGCCGGTGGTCTCCTCGGCGGCCAGCCTGGCCGCGACCAGCCGGGCGTTGGTCGCCTCCCGGGCCCGGCTGGCCGAGGCCCGCGACTCGGAACGCCGCAAGCTGCGCCGGGACCTGCACGACGGGCTCGGGCCCGCCCTGGCCGGGGTGGCGCTCGGCCTCCAGGCGGCCCGCAACCTGCTCGGCACCGACCCGGGCGCGGCCGGACGGCTGCTGGACCGGCTGCGCGACGAGACGGACCAGCGGGTCGAGCAGGTCCGCGACCTGGCCCGCGGGCTGCTGCCGCCGGTCCTCGGCGAGCGCGGCCTGGTCCCCGCGCTGCACGAGCTGGCCCAACGGTACGACGGCTCGGGGCTGACCGTGCAGGTCGAGGCGACGCCGCTGCCGCTGCCCGAGCCGGTCGCCACCGCGGTGTACGGCATCGTCTCCGAGGCGGTCCGCAACGCCCTGCGGCACTCCGGCGCACCGACCTGCCGGGTGGCGGTCGAGCGGGACTCGGGCGGGCTCACGGTCCGGGTGACCGACCCGGGCCGGGGCGTCGAGGTCGGCACGCCGGCCGGGGTCGGCATGCTCTCCATGCGGGAGCGGGCCGAGGGCGTCGGCGGGGCGTGCGTGATCGGCCCGGGGCCCGACGGCGGCACCGAGGTCGTCGTCCGGGTGCCCGCCGAGCGGCTGCCGCCGGTCGACGGGGACCGGCCACCGGCCGTCCCCACCCCGCGCGGGTGGGCTCCGGTCGACCCCGGACCGGAGCCGGCGGACGCCGTCCCCGACCCGGTCGGATCGTCGGCGGACCAGCGGCAGGCGCCGGGCGGGCCGGCGCAGGCCGGTACGGTGCCGGGGACGCGGACGGGACGAACCCTGGTGGTGCGGCGGTGACCGGTGACGGTGCGGTGGACGGTGGCGCGACGAACCCTGGTGGTGCGGCGATGACGGGTGACGGTGCGGTGGACGGTGGCGCGGCGGTGATCCGGCTGGCGGTGGTCGACGACCATCCCGTGTTCCGGCTCGGCATGACGGCGCTGCTGGCGTCCACGCCGGGGCTGGAGGTCGTCGGCGAGGCCGCCGACGCCGACGAGGCGGTCCGGGTGGCCGACCTGACCCGGCCCGAGGTGATCATCATGGACCTGCACCTCGGCGGGCGGTCCGGCGTGGAGGCCACCCGGGAGATCGTCGCCCGGCACCCGGGGACCGGGGTGCTGGTGGTGACGATGCTGGACGACGACGACTCGGTGTTCGCCGCGCTGCGCGCCGGGGCGCGGGGCTACCTGCTCAAGGGCGCCGCGCCGGGCGAGGTGGAGCGGGCCGTCCGCGCGGTCGCCAACGGCGAGGTGCTGCTCGGCCCGGTGATCGCCAGCCGGGCGATCGGCTTCCTGGCCGGCGGGCGGGCCGGCGGGCCGGCGCCGTTCCCCGAGCTGACCGACCGGGAGCGCGAGGTGCTGGACCTGGTCGCGCAGGGGCTGAGCAACGTGGTCATCGCCCGCCGGCTGACGTTGAGCCCGAAGACCGTCCGCAACCATCTGTCCAACGTGCTCGGCAAGCTCCAGGTCGCCGACCGCAGCCAGGCGATCCAGCGGGCCCGCGAGGCCGGTCTCGGCCAACCCTGACCGGTACGCGCCGACCCGGCCGGGGCGGCGTCCCCTGGGCCGTCCTTTCGCGGCGGGGGCCCGACGGGCTCCCTATGCTCGGGGCATGGAACTGCGGATCTTCACCGAACCCCAGCAGGGCGCCAGCTACGACCAACTGCTCGCCGTGGCCCGCTGCGCCGAGGAAGCCGGCTACGACGCGTTCTTCCGCTCCGACCACTACCTGAAGATGGGTGCGGTGAGCGGCGAACCGGGCCCGACGGACGCCTGGACCACCCTGGCCGGCCTGGCCCGGGAGACCTCCCGGATCCGGCTCGGCACCCTGATGACGGCGGCCACGTTCCGGCTGCCCGGCCCGCTGGCGATCACCGTCGCCCAGGTCGACCAGATGAGCGGCGGCCGGGTGGAGCTGGGCATCGGCGCCGGCTGGTTCGCCGACGAGCACACCGCGTACGGCATCCCCTTCCCCTCGGTGGCCGAGCGGTTCGACCGGCTGGAGGAGCAGCTCGCCGTCATCACCGGGCTCTGGGGGACGCCGGCCGGCGAGACGTTCGACTTCGCCGGCCGCCACTACCCGGTGACCGGCTCGCCGGCCCTGCCCAAGCCGGTGCAGCAGCCGCACCCGCCGGTCCTGCTCGGCGGCAAGGGGCCGAAGCGCACGCCCCGCCTCGCGGCCCGCTACGCCGACGAGTTCAACCTGCCGTTCGTCTCCGTCGCCGACTCGGTGGCCCAGTTCGACCGGGTCCGGGCGGCCTGCGCCGAACTCGGCCGGGACCCGGCCGGGATGCGCTGGTCGAACGCGCTGGTGCTGTGCTGCGGGCGGGACGAGGCGCAGGTGCGGCGGCGCGCCGAGGCGATCGGCCGGGAGCCGGCGGAGCTGCGCGAGAACGGGCTCGCCGGCACCCCTGCCGAGATCGTCGACAAGATCGGCCGGTACGCGGAGATCGGCAGCGAGCGGATCTACCTCCAGGTCCTCGACCTGGCCGACCTGGACCACGTCGAGCTGGTCGCCGCCGAGGTCATGCCGCAGCTCTGACGAGCCCGTCGCCGCGCGGGGCGGGATCGGGACAGCCGCTCATCGGCGTAGGGTTCCCCGACGACGCCGAGCGACGGGAGCACGACGTGGACGCAGGGGACCGGGGGCCGCGGCCGGGCGTCGGCGCGCGCGGGGCGGGGCCCGCCGACCGGGCACCGGGCGTGCCGGGGCACAACTGGGCCGGCAACGTCCGGTACGCCGCCGCCCGGCGGCACCGACCGTCCACGGTAACCGAACTGCGCCGGCTCGTCGCCGCCGGCGACCGGGTCCGGGCGGTCGGCACCGGGCACTCTTTCAACCGGTTCGGCGACACCACCGGCGACCTGGTGTCGCTGGCCGGCCTGCCGCCCACCGTCGAGGTGGACCGGGTACGCCGCACGGTCACGGTGGCCGCCGCCGTGCGCTACGGCGACCTGGCCATCCGGCTGCACGCCGCCGGGTACGCCCTGCCGACGATGGCGTCGCTGCCGCACATCTCGGTGGCCGGCGCGGTGGCCACCGCCACCCACGGCTCGGGCGTCGGGATCGGCAACCTGGCCACCGCCGTGGCCGCCCTGGAGCTGGTCACCGCCGACGGCGACCTGCTGACCGTGCGCCGGGACGCCGACGGCGACCGGTTCGCCGGGATGGTGGTCGCCCTCGGCGCGCTGGGCGTGGTCACCCGGGTCACCCTGGACCTGGTGCCCGCCTTCGAGGTGCGGCAGTACGTCCGGCTCGGCCTGCCCCGCGCGGCCCTGGACGAGGCGTTCGTCTCGGCGTACAGCGTCAGCCTCTTCACCGACTGGCGCGGCGGCCGGATCGGGCAGGTGTGGCGCAAGCAGCTCGCCGACGCCCCGCCACCGGAGGCCGGCTGGCTGGGCACCACGACGGCGGCCGGGCCGGTGCACCCGGTGCCCGGCATGCCGGCGGAGAGCTGCACCGCCCAGCTCGGCGAGCCCGGCCCGTGGCACGAGCGGCTGGCGCACTTCCGGCTCGGCTTCACCCCGAGCAGCGGCGACGAACTCCAGTCGGAGTACCACCTGCCCCGGGCGGCGGCGGCCGACGCGCTGGCCGCTCTCGACCCGGTGGCGGACCGGATCGCCGCCGTGCTCCAGGTCTGCGAGCTGCGCACGGTCGCCGCCGACGAGCTGTGGCTGAGCCCGCAGTACCGGCGGGACAGCGTCGCCGTGCACTTCACCTGGACTGCCGACGCCGACGCGGTGGCCCCGGTGCTGGCCGAGGTGGAGGCGCGACTGGCCCCGTTCGCGCCCCGGCCGCACTGGGGAAAGGTGTTCACGCTCGACCCGGCGGCGGTCGCCGCGGCGTACCCCCGGCACGCGGACTTCCTGGCCCTGCTGCGCACCCTGGACCCGGCAGGCAAGTTCCGCACAGCCCTGCTGGACCGCCACTTCCCCCGCTGACCGGCCGGATCCCCACTCCCACCACCCCCACCACTCCCACCGCCCCGGCTTCCCTTGATCGGCTGCGCCGGAGTGAGACGACACGCCGGAGCGGGTGTCCGCGAACAGCAGACGATCAAGAGGGCCGCCGGCCGGTTCAGCGCCGGCCGGCGGCCACCTGGTCCCGGAGGCTGCCGCGCTGCGCCGCCCGGCTGATGTCGCTGGGCGAAACGATGCCGACCAGCCGCTGCTCGGTCACCACCAGCGCCCGGCCGTCGGCGCACTCGCTGAGCCGGGGGAGCAGGTCGGTGAGCTGCTCGTCCGGGGAGGCCAGCACGAGCTGGTCGGCCCGGCAGGCCACCTCGGCCAGCGTGGTCGCGGCCCGCCGGTCGGCCGCCACGCCGCGTACCCGGTCGAGGGTGACCAGGCCGACCGGCCGGCCGTCCTCGGTCAGCGGCAGCGCCGAGTGCCGGTACGCGAAGAGGTAGTGGTCGACGAAGTCGGCCACGGTCATCTCGGCCGACGCGGTCTGCGGTTGGGGGGTCATCACGTCCGCCACCCGCACCCCGCGCAGCGCGCTGCCCATCCGGGCCTGCCGCTCCTCGATCCCGGCGGCCCCGATCAGGAACCAGCCGATCAACGCCAGCCAGAGCCCGCCGACCCCGGCGCCGCGCAGGAACTGCCACAGGCCCAGCCCGATCAGCAGCACACCGAGGATCCAGCCGGCCCGCGCCGCCACCACGGACGCCCTCGTCCGGTCGCCGGTGGCCTTCCACACGGCGGCGCGCAGCAGCCGCCCCCCGTCCAGCGGGGCGGCCGGCAGCACGTTGAAGATCGCCAGCAGGACGTTGATGCCGGCCAGCCAGGCCAGCGCGCCGAGCAGCAGCCCGTGCACCCCCGCCAGGGCGAGCAGCGCCGCCACGCCGCCGAAGAAGACACCGATGATCAGGCTGACCAGCGGCCCGATCCCGGCGATGCGCAGCTCCGCCCCGGGGTCGCGGGCCTCCCCGCGCAGCTCGGAGACGCCCCCGAAGAGCCACAGGGTGATCCCCTCGACCTCGATGCCGTTGCGCTTGGCCACCACCGCGTGCGCGACCTCGTGGGCCAGCAGCCCGAGGAAGAAGACCACCGCGGCGCTCAGCCCGGCCAGCACGTACGCCCAGGTTGGCCGGTCGGGGTACGACCGGGGGAACTGGCTGGCCGACAACAGCCAGGCGATCAACAGGAAGATGACCAGGACGCTCCAGTTGACCCCGACCGGCACGCCCGCGATCCGGCCGATCCGGAAGCTAGCCCTCATGTTCCGGTCATACCCCGCCAGTTCAGGGCCATGCCAGGCAGACGGTCACAGTTGAGTTGACGGGTGGGGGATAGTGGCGAAGGTGGCGAGGATGACGGACGAGGGCGACGACCCGTACCTGTGGTTGGAAGACCTGGACGGGACGGGCGCGGCCGAATGGGTGCGGGAGCGCAACGCGGAGACCCTGGCCGCGCTGACCGGGGGCGGGCGGTTCGCCGCCCTGCGGGGCGAGATCCGGCAGGTGCTCGACTCGGACGAGCGCATCCCCTACCCGGGGTGGTGCGGGGACCACTTCTACTACGACTTCCGGACCGACGCGTCGCATCCGCGGGGGAGGTGGCGGCGGACCACCCTCGACCAGTACCGCCGGCCCGAGCCCGAGTGGGACGTGCTGCTCGACCTCGACGCGTTGGCCGCCGAGGAGGGCGAGAACTGGGTCTGGGACGGTGCGACGGTGCTGCGCCCCGGGTACGAGCGCTGCCTGGTCAGCCTGTCCCGAGGCGGCTCCGACGCGGTCGTGGTGCGCGAGTTCGACCTGGTCGGCCGCACCTTCGTCGAGGACGGCTTCACGCTTGCCGAGGCCAAGAGCACGGTCTGCTGGATCGACGCCGACCACATCTACGTGGCCACCGACTTCGGGCCCGGGTCGCTGACCATCTCCGGCCATCCCCGGGTGGCCAGGCGCTGGCGGCGGGGCACGCCGCTGTCGGCGGCCGAGGTCGTCTTCGAGGGGCAGGCGGACGACGTCGCCGCCCACGCCTCGTACGACTGCACGCCCGGGTTCGAGCGCACCTTCCTGGTCCGGGACCTGGACTTCTACCGCAGGGAGAGCTACCTGCTGACGCGGGAGGGTGAGCGGCTGCGGATCGACGTGCCGGACGACGCCCGGTGGGACGTGCACCGGGAGTGGCTCGTGATCGGGCTGCGCTCGCCGTGGACGGTCGAGGGCGTCACCCATCCGGCGGGCGCGCTGCTGGCGGCCCGGTTCGACGCGTTCCTCGCCGGTGGGCGGGACCTGGCGGTGCTGTTCACGCCGGACGACCGCACCGCGCTGGGCGGGCACGCGTGGACCCGCAAACATCTCATCCTGGCCATCCTCGCGGACGTGCGGAGCCGGCTGGAGGTGCTGACCCCCGACGCGACGGGTTGGCGGCGGGAGCCGCTGCCGGGCGTACCGGAGTCCGGCCACAGCCGGCTGGTGGAGACCGACCCCGACACCGGCGACGACTACCTGCTCGCGTCCGAGGGGTTCCGGGAACCGGCGACCCTGCGGCTCGGCCGGGTCGGCGGCCCGGTCGAGACGCTCAAGCGGGCACCGGCGTTCTTCGCCGGCGAGGGCCTGGCGGAACGGCAGTTCTTCGCCACCTCGGCCGACGGGACGCGGGTGCCGTACTTCGTGGTGGGCGACCCGGACGCGGCCGGCGGACCGACCCTGCTCACCGGGTACGGCGGCTTCGAGGTCTCCCTGACCCCGCACTACAGCGGCGTCATCGGCCGGGGGTGGCTGGCCCGGGGCGGCAGCTACGTGGTGGCGAACATCCGGGGCGGCGGCGAGTACGGCCCCGGGTGGCACCGGGCCGCGCTCCGGGAGGACCGACCCCGGGCGTACGAGGACTTCGCGGCGGTGGCGGCCGACCTGGTCGCCCGGGGAATCACCACGCCGGCGCGGCTCGGCGTCCAGGGCGGCAGCAACGGCGGGCTGCTGGCGGGGGTGATGCTGACCCGCTACCCGGCGCTGTTCGGCGCGGTCGTCGCGCACGTGCCGCTGCTGGACATGCGGCGCTACCACCGGCTGCTGGCCGGCGCCTCGTGGATGGCGGAGTACGGCGACCCGGACGAGCCGACCGACTGGGCCTACCTGCGCCGGTACTCGCCCTACCACAACGTCCGTGGCGACCAGCCCTATCCGCCGGCCCTGTTCGTCACCTCGACCCGGGACGACCGGGTGCATCCCGGGCACGCCCGCAAGATGGCGGCCCGGCTGCGCGAACACGGCCACGAGGTGGCGTACTACGAGAACGTCGAGGGCGGACACGGCGCGGCGGCGAACAACGCGCAACGCGCCTTCGTCTGGGCGCTGACGCTGGAGTTCCTGTGGCGCAACCTGAGCGGGGAGGCGCGTCCGACCCTGCCGCACCAGCGGTCATCCATCGGTGCGTCGGAGCGGGAGGCAGCGGTGTGACGAAGAGCCGGGGTGACAGCGGCGCTCGTCACGCCTGCCGATTTGTCGTCACAGCGACGGTCAGGGTGTCGTCGCGGACGGTGTGATCTCGGGCCGGCTCTAACCGGGCTCGGCTGTCACGGTGCGTAACTGGCGTGCCGCCGATCGCTGGGCCATGCGATTCTCGACGCCGGTCAAGACGCGCAGTCAGCGGCAGATGAGGATGTCGTCCGGACCGCGTCCCTGCTGCCCCTCTGATCCGTGTATGCCGGTCGACGCGAGACGGCTGATAATGGTTCGGTCATGGCTGAGGATCAACTGAGCGCGGTTCGGCGCAGACTTCCAGAAGGAACGCAGGTCCAGGAAACGATCATCGGGTTTCCCGCGGGTGTCGGCCGAGCGGGTAGGACGGGGCAGGACATGGACCAAGGCACCCGCGACGAGTTGCTCGGCCGCCTGGTTGAGGCAGTCGGGTCCGTCACAGTCGCACACCCGACGCGGGTTGCCATCGACGGACCGCCCGCCGCAGGTAAGACCACGCTCGCCGACGAGTTGGCCGTTGTCTTGCGCACACAGGGCCGCGACGTCATCCGCGCGACGATCGACGATTTCCTCTTCCCCCGAGCACAGCGCTACCCGCGCGGCGAGTACTCGGCCGAAGGCTGCTACTTCGACACCCACGACTACGACGCCCTGAACCGGGTTCTGCTCGATCCGCTCGGCCCCGGCGGGGATCGACGCTTCCAACACGCGGTCTACGACCGCACAGCGGATACCGCGCTGTCCCCACCGGTCACGACGGTCCCCGCCGACGCCGTGCTGGTCTTCGACGGCGTCTTCCTCATGCGCCCGGAACTGATTGACCGGTGGGACCTGCGCATCTTCGTGTCGACCGCGCTCGAAAAGACCGTGGATCGTGCCGTGATCCGAGAGCGCCGGGTGTCATCTCGGGCCGAAGTCGAACGGCGCTGGCGCGAGCGTTACATCCCCTCCCAACAGCTCTACCTTGCTATGGTCCGTCCGACCGATCACGTCGACATCATCGTGCACAACGACGAGCCCCAGCAGCCGGTCTGGGCAACCCAAACACACTGACCGCACTCAATTCGACAGAAGCGGACGCCTGGCACACCAGCCGTCGTGGACAGTTGGCGTCACGGTCCGTATCCGGCATGCTCAAGGCCCGTGTAACCCATCAACTGAAGTCCCGCATCAAGCGGAGTACGACACAACGAAGTGGGCTATGAGCACTCGGGTGTCAGCGAGGGACGCGAATCGGTCCGGGAACACCGGCGCGCCGCCTCCGAACTGCTTCGCAGGGGGCGCGACCGGCGGTCAGCGGCTCGCCTTGACGCCTTGGATGAAGGTGCCCCAGGCGTTCGGGGCGAAGGTCAGCACTGGGCCCGTCGGGTCCTTGCTGTCGCGTAGGCCGACGATGCCGGGGATGTTGTCGGCGACTTCGACGCAGTTGCCGCCGTTGTTGCTGCGGGTCGACTTGCGCCAGACGGCACCGGTCAGGTCAGGCACGGGAGTACTCCTCTGCGACTTGCTGGATCAGGCTCTTGGATCGGGACTCGTTGAGAGCGCGGCTCGTCATGTCGGCCCAGATGGTGTCGTAGGCGGCCGTCTCGTGCGGTTTGTCGAGGTAGATCGCTCCGGTGGCGGCTTCCAGGTACGTCACCGGTGGTTCCACCTCCTTGCCGCTGCTGTCCTCGGGGAACTCCAGGATCGAGAAGGCTCCGGCCATCGCCCCGGCGTGCAGTCCGGCAGAAAAAGTCAGCACCTGCACGGTTACGTTGGGTAGCTCTGCGGCCTTCAGGATCTGCTGTAGCTGCTCGACCATGATCGTGGCGCTGCCGACCGGACGGCGCAATACTGCCTCGTTGATTATCACGCTGAGTTGCGGAGCGGAGAACCGGGTGAGAAGTGCCTGCCGTTCGACGCGGAGCTGGACGGCGCGCTGTTGCTCGTCCGCAACTTTTGCGTCGACCGCACCACCGGGCATCCGGAAGACCTGCTCCGCGTAGGCGCGGGTCTGGAGTAGACCGGGAACCAGCTCCGCCTCGTACTGCCGAATGTTCGACGCCCCGGCTTCCAGTCCGATGTAGAGCTGGAACCAGCGCGGAAGGCCGGAGCCGATGTAGTCGTGCCACCAGTTCTTGTTCTCCCGGGTGGCCGCCGTCATCGCGAGAAGCAACTCACTGTCCTTGGCGGAAGCGCCGTAGAGGTCGAGCATCTGCTGCACGTCGGCCTGCCGGAAACGGACGTGCTCCGCACCGTTCTCGATCCGGTGCAGCGTCGCACGTGCCCGGTCCAGTCGCTCGGCGGCCTGTTCCATCGTCAGCCCTGCCGCCTTGCGAAGCGACTCGAACTTGCGCCCGACCTGTCGCCGCAACATGGTCGATCCGGTCACTGATTGTGACACCGCCGTCCTCCCAGCTCAGATGGCCTCAACACGCGCCCGTCCAATTCAGACGAGGTGATGGCTCAGAAGCGATAGACACATTACACAGGGTGCGCCTTGAGGGATAGGTGACTCATCGGAATTCGCTATTGCGATGTTGCAACTGGTGCTTTCCGGTGCTTGACTGCCTCTGCGGCCACCGAGAAGTTCCTGCTGCTCAGTGGCTATGTGTGCCCTGCTGTCGTACCGCTGATCGAAGGCTGCGGTGGTAGGTGCTGGGGTGGGTCCGCCGGTGCGCGGCGGGCCGGTGGGCCCGCCCTTCCACAGGTCAATCTCGGCGAGAGGCAGGTCCTGTCATGCGTGTCTTCCTCCGGCGTGTCCGCCGTCGCCAGCGGGCGGTCCACGGGCCAGCCGGCCAGCGCTCGGCCGCGTACCGCCCGCTGCTGCCCTGGCAGGTGCGCGAGCAGCGGTTCCGGCCCACCCTGCTTGGCCGGCGCGGGCTCGATCCGCAGGAGGTGGGGGAGTTTCTCGACCGGGTTGCCGGTGATTTGGCCGCCGTCTACGATGCGCTCTCGCAGAGCCGGCGGGAGGTCAGCCGGATCAAGCTCGCGCTGTGTCACCTGCGGTCCGAGCGGGCGCACACCCGCAACGAGCGGGAGTGGGACCGGTGAGCGAACGCTTCGTCATCCATCTGCCGGTGGTCGCCAACGACCTGGTCTCCGCCCAGCGGCTCGCCCGGGTGGTGGCGCACTGGACGCACGTTCTGCCGCAGAGCGAACCGGGCGGCACCACCGTGTCGGCCGAGGACGACCAGAACGTACGCCACTGGGTCTTCTGCGACCGGCTCCTGCCCGGCGGCCGGCGATGCCTGCTCCGGCCCGACCACGACGGCGAGTGTTCCCGCCGGCCGAGGCTGCGGTGAGCGCGGCCTCAGTCAGGCGGTCGGGGGAGTGGGCAGGGCGTCGACCACCAGTACGCCGGTGCCGGGCGGGACCTCGGCGAGAAGTTTGCGCTGGCCGCTGCGGGTCAGCCGGATGCAGCCGTTGGTGACGTCCTCGCCGAGGGTGTCGTCGTTGTGCCAGCTGTGCACGCCGATGTGCGCGCCGCGCAGCCCGGCCGGGACGGCGTCCGGGTCGTCGGGGACCGCGCCGAGGGCGTAGACGTCCACGCCGCCGTACACCGCCTCGGGCGGGGGCGTGCGGCCGAGGACGAAGGTGCGGCCGAGCGGGGTGGACTGGCCCGGCATGCCGAGGCTGACCGGCCACGACTTCATCGCCCGGCCGTCCCGGTACCAGGTGAGCCGGTGTTGCCGGCGCTCCACCACGATCTGGTCGCGCAGCGGCACGACGCTGCGGTCGTCGCCGGGCGGCAGCCAGGCGAGCCGCCGGTTGGCCGAGGGCAGCAGCACCGCCGTCCAGCCGGTCCGGCGCTCGACGATCGGCACGGTCAGCTTGACGCCGTTGATGGTGGGGGCGAGGAAGGCCAGCGGCCGGCCGCCGGGCGCGTCGTAGGCGGCGACGTTCCGGCTCGGCCGCAGCCCCTCGGTGAGCGGGGTGGCGTCCAGCGGGTGGGGGTCGGCCGGGAAGCCGGCGGGCGCCGGGTCGTAGTCGACGACCGGCAGGGTGGCGGGCGCGGGGGCCGCCGCCGGGACCGGCTCGTCGGTGGGGGCGGGGGTCCCGGTGGGCGCGGCGGCCCCGGTGGGGGCGGCGGCGGGCGGGGGCGCCGGGCGGGCCCGGTCGGGGGCCACGGCCCAGCCGGCGAGCAGCGCGGCGAGCAGCAGCGGTACGCCGAGCGCGGCGGCCAGCCAGCCGAGCGCCCACCGTGAGGGAAAACGGTCAAACAGCACATAAGCACTGTAGCGGTGCGGGTCGGGCGGGGCCCCCTCTTGGCCGGAACGCGTGTGGAGGGGGCCCGCCCGTCAGCTCAGCCCAGCCTCGTGCCGACGTGGATGGCGATCGCGTCGTGGGCCGCGACGTATCCGGGGTATCAGAGCTGGATCGGCATCAGGATCGAGAACGCGTCGGCGTCGTCGGGGCGGCGCACGGCCAGCGGGGCGATCGGCCCGTCCAGCTCCAGCACGAGCTGTCCCCGGTCGCCCGCGTCCAGGGCGTCGAGCAGGTACCGTCCGTTGACCCCGACCCGCACCGCGCCCGGGTCGTCGCCGGCCAGCGCGTCGCCGTCGAAGACCCGCAGCGCGCCCCGGTCGTCCAGGCCCAGCACGGTCACCGGCACGGCCACCCCCTCGTGCTCGCGTACCAGGGCCGGCGCCGCGCCGCTCAGCGCCGCCCGCAGCGCCGGCACGTCCACCGGGATCCGGTACGTCGGAGCGCCCGTGACGTGCCCGCGCAGCAGCCGCCGGTAGTCCGGGAAGTCGTACGGCAGCGCGGTGCCGGTGACCTCCCGGCCGGCCACGGAGACGGTGACGGTGGACCCGTCGAGCCGCAGCCCCGCCTCGGCGGCGCTGCCGGCGTCGGTGTCCAGCAGCGCACGGACCCGGTCGACGAGGTCCACCGGGGCGAGCGCCCGCACCGGGGGGCCGTCGACCCGGCCGGGTGCCCGGGACACCGCCAGCCGGTGCCGGTCGGTGGCGACGAGGCGTACGCCGTCGTCCTCGGCCTCGAACAGGACCGCGGACAGCACCGGCAGGTCGGGGTCGGCGCCGACGGCGAAGCGGACGGCGTCGATCGTGGCGGCGAGGGCGGCGCGGGACAGGACGAGGTGGGTGGTCATCGGGTTCTCCTCGGGGTCGATCAGGGCGCGGACGCGGGAGAGCTCACGGCGGGCGTCGGCGAGGCCGTCCTCCAGCCGGCGCAGGTGCGCGTCGAGCAGCCGGCCCACCACGGCCGGCTCGGCGCGGTGCCGCACCGCGGCGGAGATCTCCGCCAGCGGCATCCCGACCCGGCGCAGCCCGGCCACCAGCCGGGCCGGGGCCACCTGGTCGTCGGTGTACCAGCGGTAACCGGTGACCGGGTCGACCAGGGCCGGCACCAGCACCCCCGAGCGGTCGTAGAACCGCAGGGCGCTGACCGTCAGCCCGCTGGCCCGGGCCAGCTCGCCGATGCTGCGCAGTTCGCTCTCCACGCCGAGGATCCTGTTCCCTCGACCAGGTCGAGGGTCAAGCCAGGCGTCGCCTCGGCCCTTTTGGGCCGGGCCGGGTGGGCTCATCACGCCTCGATCGTGCGGAAGGTGAGGCCGGCGTTCCGCAGCCGGTCGAGCAGGGCGTCGCCCATCGCGGTCACCGGGGTCACCTGGCCCGAGGTGGCCGGCAGGCCCTCGTCCAGGGCCAGGCAGAGCGCGGACTCGCCGAGCATCTTCGCGGTCTCGTCGTACCCGGGGTCGCCGCCGGAGACCTCGGTGAGCACCCGCCGGCCGCCGCCCGAGCCGACGAACCGCACCCGGAACCAGGACTTCGCCCGCTGCTGCGGGCTCGGCCCCTGCCCGGAGGCGAGCCGGCCGAGCAGCCAGCGCCGGGTCGGCGGGAGCTTCACCAGCCCGACCAGGCCAGCCAGCCCGGCCGCGCCGAGCACGATCGTCGGCAGCCGCCGCACGGCGGCGAAGTGCCGGTAGCGGAAGTCCGGGCCGTACTCCGGGCGGGCCGCCGCCGACCGGCGGACCACCTGCGGGTCGATGGTCGGCAGCGGAACGGCCCAGGCGCCCAGCTCCTTCGACCGGCCCACCCGGCCGGGCACCGCCCGGACCAGGCGGCCCGGCGGCCGGGGCTCGACAGCCCGGCGCTCCCGGGCCGCCCGGCCCGCCTCGGCGGTACGCGAGAACGCGGTGAGCGCCGAGTGGTACGTCCCGGCGGAGAACCGCCCGCCGGCCCGGACGAACCCGTCCACGGTGATCGGCGCGTCCGCCGGAAGCTGCCTGACGGTGAACCAGACGCCCAGGTCGTGCGGGATGGAGTCGAAGCCGCAGGCGTGCACCAGCCGGGCCCCGGTGCGCACCGCCTCGGCATGGTGACGCACGTACATCGTGTCGACGAACTCCGGCTCGCCGGTGATGTCGAGGTAGTCGGTGCCGGCCGCGGCGCACGCGGCGACCAGCGGCTCGCCGTGGTGCACGTACGGCCCGACCGTGCTGGCCACCACCCGGGCGTCCCCGGCGAACCGGCGCAGCGACCCCGGGTCGGTGACGTCGGCGGTCAGCAGCGGCAGCCCGGCCAGCGCCGGGTCGATGCCGGCCAACCGGTCCCGGACGGCCGTCAGCTTCGCCGGGTTGCGGCCGGCGAGCGCCCAGCGCAGCCCGTCCGGCGCGTGCCGGGCGAGGTACTCGGCGGTGAGCCCCCCGGTGAACCCGGTGGCCCCGAACAGAACGACGTCGTACGGCCGGTCCTCACGCATCCTGCGAGTGTCCCACCCGGGCCGGAACCCCGCCCGGCCTCAGGGAACGGCTCGGGGAACGGCTCGGGCAGCGGGCTCGGGCAGCGGGCTCAGGGCGTGAAGACCGCGCGCAGGCAGCCGTCCGCGCGCTCGCGGAACAGGTCGTAGCCGTGCGCGCCCTGCTCTAGGGGAAGGCGGTGGGTGGCCAGGTGCCCCGTGCTGATCTCGCCCCGGGCCATCCGGTCCAGCAGCATCGGGATCCACCGCTGCCCGTGCTGCCGGGCGCTGCGCACGGTCAGCGCCTTGTGCATCACCGCGCCGAGCGGGAACGTGTCGACGAACCCGGTGAACGTGCCGAGCACGACGACCGTGCCGCCTTTGCGGCAGGCGTGCACCGCCTCGCGTACCGCGATCGGCCGGTCCGGGACCGCGCCGCCCCGCCCGGCGGCGGCGAACAGGTCGGCCAGCGACCGGGGTCCGGTGCCGTCCCAGGCCATCCCGACCGCCTCCACGCAGACGTCCGGGCCCCGCCCGCCGCTGCGCTCGCGCAGCTCGGCCGCGACGTCGGTGGCCTGGTAGTCGAGGGTCTCCGCGCCGACGTGCCGTTCGGCCGACCGCAGCCGGTCGGGGTACCGGTCGATCACCACCACCCGGGCCGCACCGCGCAGCAGGGCGGCCCGCGCGGTCATCTGGCCCACCGCCCCGGCTCCCCAGACCGCCACCACGTCGCCGGGGCGCACCTCGCCCAGCTCGGCGCCGAGCCAACCGGTCGGCACCGCGTCGGACGCGAAGACCGCCCGGTCGTCGTCCACCGGGTCGGGCACGGCGAACGCCCCGACGTCGGCGTAGGGCACCCGGACGTACTCGGCGTGACTGCCGGCGAAGCCACCGGCCGAGCGGGGCTGGCCGTAGCAGCCGCCGGTGGGCTGGCCCCACGCCTGCTCGGCCACGGCCGCCCCGGTGCTGCCGTTGTCGCAGCAGGCGTAGAGGCCCTGCCGGCAGTACCAGCAGCCTCCGCAGGCCACGGCGGCGCAGACCACCACCCGGTCGCCGACCCGGTGCCGGCGCACCCCGGGGCCCACCTCGACCACGTCGCCGAGGAACTCGTGCCCGAGCACGTCGCCGACGGCGAGGCTCGGCCCCCGGCCGCCGAGCAGCGGCAGGTCCGCCCCGCAGGTGGCGCTGCGCCGTACCCGGACGATCGCGTCGGCGGAGTTGCGCAGCTCCGGGTCGGGCACCTCGCGCACCCCGAGGCCGTCCGCGCCGAGCCAGCAGAGCGCCCTCATCCGGGCCCCACCGGCCCGTCCAGCGGGGAGCGGTCCGGGCGGAGCAGCTCACCGGTCTCTGCGAGCTGCTTGACCTGCCGCAGGGTCTCCCGGATCAGCAGCCCGGGGTCGTCCCCGACCAGGTGGGCGGCCGGCCCGGTGAGCGGCCCGCCGCCGGCCGACCGGGCGGCCAACTCGGTGCCCCGCCCGCCGGGCGCCGGGCGCAGCGCCACCTCCACCCCGTCGCCGAGGCGGCGCAGCGGCTCGGGTCGCCGCCCGCCCGGCAGCACCCGCTCCGGCGGCCGGTCGACGGTCACCACCTGCCAGCGGCCCGCTCGGCCGGTGACGTCCGCCGGGCGGCACCGGCCCGCCCGCCCGGGCCCGCGCAGCGCCCGCGCCGCCGTCACCGCGCCGGCCGCCACCACCCCGGCGGTACGGGCCACCGCCCGCGCCCCCCGCGTCCCGCGTCCCATCCGTCGCACCCGCCCCTCGTCGTCGGTGGCCCCGTCGGCCGGCGGGCACCCGGTCGGGCGCGACCGGTCGCCCGCGTGCCCCCAGGGTGCCCGCCGGCCGGGTGAAGCGGGTTCCCCCCGAAGGGGTGAACCGGCCGGGGCCGGGTAACCGCCCGCCGCACGACCTGGGGAAGTGGACGCGTCCGTGGGGGTGGGGCCGGATGCCGCAGGACGACTGGGAGGCCAGGACCGTGGCCGCAGCGGGCGCCGGGCCGGGGACGGACGCCGGGTACCCGGTCCCGGGGCCCGCCGCCGGGAGCCCTCCGGCGGGCGGGTCGGCGCCGCTGCTGGCGTCCCGGCTGGCCCCCGCCCCGCTGGCCGGGCCGGTGCTGGTCCGGCCCCGGCTGCTGCGCCGGCTGGACGAGGGGACGGCCGGACCGGTCACCCTGGTCTCCGGCCCGGCCGGCTGGGGCAAGACCACCCTGCTCGGCTCCTGGGCCCGTACGGTCGAGCCGACCCCGGCGTGGGTGTCGGTCGAGGCGGGCGACACGGGCGCGCGGCTCTGGTCGTACCTGGCGGCGGCGCTGCGCGGCGCGGCGGACCAGCGGCCCGACCCGGCGCAGCCGCCCCCGCCCGTACCGCCCCCGCCCGCCGCGCCGCCCCGCCCGGACCAGCTCGAACTGCTGGCCGCCGAGCTCGCCGCCCGGGAGCGCCCGGTACTGCTCGTCCTGGACGACCTGCACCGGATCGCCGACCCGGCGGCGCTGGCCGGGCTGGAGTTCCTGCTCCGCCACGCCGGGCAGCGGCTGCGCCTGCTGGTCGGGGCGCGCACCGACCTACCGCCGGGCCTGCACCGCCTGCGCCTGGCCGGCGAGCTGACCACCGTCGGGCCCGACGAGCTGGCCTTCACCGACGACGAGGTGGCGGACCTGCTCACCGCGCACGGCGTGCGGCTTCCGGCGTCGGCGGTGCCCCGGCTGCGGGAGCGGACCGGCGGCTGGGCGGCCGGGCTGCGGCTCGCCGCGCTGGCCGTGCGGGACCGGCCGGACCCGGTGCGCTGGCTGGAGCAGTTCGGCGGGGACCAGCCGGACGTCGCCGGCTACCTGCGTGAGGAGGTGCTCGACCCGCTCGACGGGGCGGCCCGGGACTGCCTGCGCCGCGGCGCGGTGGCGGAGGCGTTCCGCGCCGACCTGGTCGACGCGCTGACCGGTCGCCCCGGCGCCGAGCCGGTGCTCGCCGCGCTGGCCGCGACCGGCGGGTTCGTGCGCAGCGACGACAACTGGCCGCCCTGGTACCGCTGCCACCCGCTGCTGGCCGACCTGCTCCGGGCCGAGCTGGCCGGGCTGCCCGCCGAGGAGCGGCGCGAGCTGCACCTGCGGGCGGCCGGCTGGTACGCCGGGCACGGGCGTCCCGCCGAGGCGCTGCGGCACGACCTCGCCGCCGGCCACTGGGACCGGGCCACCGATCTGCTGGTCACCCGCTGGCCGGAGCTGGTCCCGTACGACCGGGAGGGCGCGGGCGGGCCGTCGCCGGCCGCGCCGCCGGAGGAGTCGGTCCGGCGGGACCCGGAGCTGGGGCTCGCCGCCGCCGCCGAGCGGGCCCACGCCGGCGACCCGGCCGCCGCCGCCGCGCAGCTCCGGCGGGCCGCCGGGCACGCCCGGTCGCTGCCCGTGCCGCGCCGGGACCGGTTCCGCCGGCTGGCCACCGCGCTGGAGGTCACCCTGGCCCGGCTGGCCGGCGACCACGAGGAGGTACGCCGGGCGGCGCACCGGCTGCTCGCCACGCGTACCCCCGAGGGGTCGGCGGACGACCCGCGCACCGGCGCGGCCGACGACGCCGACGTGCGGGCGACGGCCGGCGCGGCCCTCGGCCTGGTCGCGCTCTCCGCCGGCGACCTGCGCGGCGCGGCGGCCGAGTTCGGGCCGGCGCTGGCGGCGGCCCGGGAGGGCGACCGGCCCCGCACGGAGCTGCTCTGCGCGAGCCGGTCGGCCCTGCTGCACGCGGCCCTCGGCGAGCTGCGGGCGGCCGAACGGAGCGCCCGGGAGGCGTTGGCCCTGCCGGCCTGCCAGGGCTGGTCCTGCCGGGTCGACTGCGCGCACGGTCACCTTGCGCTGGCCCTGGTGGCGCTGCACCGGGACCTGCCCGACGAGGCGGCGGCACACCTGGCGCTGGCCGCCCCGGCCACCGGCGGCGACGACCCCGGCGACGCCGGGGAACCGGTGGTCGCGGCGCTCGCCGCGCTGTGCCGGGCGGAGCTGCTGCGTGACCGGGGTGACCCGGCCGCCGGCCTGCGCCTGCTCGTGGCGGCGCGGGACCACCTGCCCGCGGCGGGACAGGGATCGGCCGGCGCGCGGGAGATCGCCGGCTGGTTGCTGGCCGCCGAGGCGGGGCTGCGGGCCGGCCACGGTGACCTGGGCACCGCCCGGGGCCTGCTCGCCGACTCCCCGCCCGGCCCGGACGGGGCGGCGCCGGCGGTGGCGTTGGCCCGGGTCGAGCTGCGCGCCGGCGACCCGCGCGCCGCCGGGTACGCCCTGCCGAACTGGGACGACCTGGCCGCCGCGGCGTGGCCGCCGCCGGTGCGCCTCGACGCGGCGCTGCTCGACGCGGTGCTGGCCCGGCGGGCGGGCGACGCGCGGCGGGCGGGGCGGGTCCTGGAACGGGCCCTGGAGCTGGCCGGGCCGGACGGGTACCGGCGGGCCTTCACCCGCGCCGAGCCGGAGATGCGGGACCTGCTCGCCGCCCACCTGGACTCCGGCACGGCGCACTGGCCGACGGTGAGCGACCTGGTCCGGGTCGCGCGGGAGCCGGCCGGTCAGCCGGGCCCGGAGCCGGGCCGGGCGCTGGAGGAGCCGCTCACCGAGCGAGAGCTGACGATTTTGCGCTACCTACAGAGCATCCTGTCCAACGTGGAGATCGCCGGCGAGCTGTCGCTGTCGGTCAACACGGTCAAGACCCATGTGCGCAACATCTACCGCAAGCTGGACGCCACCCGCCGCCGGGACGCGGTCCGCCGGGCCCGGGAGCTGCACCTGATCTGAGCCGCC
This sequence comes from Micromonospora sp. MW-13, assembly GCF_003434305.1. Classification (GTDB taxonomy): domain Bacteria; phylum Actinomycetota; class Actinomycetes; order Mycobacteriales; family Micromonosporaceae; genus Micromonospora. The sequence goes on along the minus strand of NZ_QKKX01000058.1, from coordinate 27,235 downwards.
GGCGGGCCCCGCCCGGGGTCAGGTGGTGGCGGCCTGGTCGACGGCGGCGAGCAGCTCGGGCAGGGCGTGCCCGCCCTCGTACCGGACGTCGTTGAGGAACAGCGTCGGGCTGCCGTTCACCCCGCTGCGGATGCCCCCGACGAAGTCCCGGCGGACCCGGTCGGCGTGCGCGTGCCGCTCCACCTCGCCGCCCACCTCGTCGGCGGGCAGCCCGAGCTGCTCCACGCCGAGCGCCAGGTGCACCGGGTCGAGCTGGTCCTGGTGCTCGTACAGCCAGTCGTGCATCTCCCAGAACCGGTCCCGCCGCCCGGCCGCCTCGGCGACCTCGGCGGCGCTCTCGGCGTACGGGTGGATGTTGGTGATCGGGAAGTGTCGGTAGACCAGTCGGACCACGTCGGCCCGCTGGCGCAGCAGCTCGGCGAGGTTCGGGTACGTCGCGCCGCAGTGCCCGCACTGGAAGTCGCCGTACTCGACGATGGTCACCGGGGCGTCCGCCGGCCCCCGGACATGGTCGGTCCCGGTCACCGGCACCCGCAGCCGGGCGGTCACCTGCAACGGCGTGGTCATGACTCCCACGCTCGCCCACGGCCGGGTGAGGCCGGCTCACCCGGCCGGGGTGGTTCCCACCGGGTCAGCGCAGGACCGTGAGGTGGTTGTGCACCTCGTGGACGCCGGGCGCGGACCAGACCGTCCGCTCCACCGCCTCGCGTTCCGGCACCGAGTGCACCGTGCCCTCCAGCAGCACGGCGTCGCCGCGCACCCGCACGGTCACCTGCTCGCCGTCGACCGCCGCGGCGCGGGCCAGCGCGTCGACGATCCGGTCGGCGAGGTTGTCGGTGTCCGGCCGGACCGTCGGCCGCACGGTGACCCCGTTGCTCAGCCCGCGTACGCCGGTCAGCCGGCCGACGACGCGTTCCACGGCCCGGCGCTGGTACTCCCACTCCACCTCGCCGTGCAGGGTGACCCACCCGTCGGCGACGGTCACCTCCAGTTGCTCGACCGGCACGAAGGCGTCCCATTCCAGCGCCCGCCCCACGGCGGTGGCCAGCTCGGCGTCGGTGCGCTCGGCCGAGCCGGGCAGCCGCACGGTGAGGTCGTTGGCGACCGCCCGGACCCGGGCGACCCGGTGGGCGGCGCGTTCGGCCACCCACTTCTTCGCGTAGCTGTCCACCCAGCCGGTCAGGGTGACCACACCCGCGGTGACGGTCACGCCGATCTCGTGCGGCTGGACCCGCGGCTCCCAGGTCAGCTCGTCCAGCACGTCGGACTGGATGTCCTGGTCGGTACGGGTGGTCGTCGCGGTGGCCATCGCTGCATCCTCCCGGGGTGTCGACGGTCGGTCGGCGGCGGCGCGTACGCCCGCCAGGGCCGATCCTGCCGCCGAGGCGGGTGAACCGGGCCCACCCCGGTCGGGTGAGGGGCTCCCGCGCCCGGCTGTCCCGGGCTGGTGGCGGCCCGGCGAGTTGGTTGGGAGCGCTTCCGAGCTCGCCCCGGGGAGAGGTCACGGGCCGGCACCCACCCGGGGGCCGGCCCGGTTCCGGTTTCCGGGGTCCGTGCGGCTCGGCCCGGCGGCCCGGCGGCGCGGCGGTGTCCCGCCGCGCCGCGTGCCTCGGGGGCCGGGCGGGTCAGCCGTCGAGGCCGACGGGGGAGTCGGGCCGGTCGACGTCGACGAACTCGATGTCGTCGGCGTCCCGGCCGCCGGCGGCCCGCGCGGCCGACCCGGCGGCCCAGCCGACCGCCGCGCCGACCAGCGCGGCGCCGATCAGCAGCGCCCACGGCAGGGCCGGGCGGCGGCCGGCGAGCGAGTCGAAGGCCAGCACCGCCCGGCGGCGGGCCTCCTCGGCGGCGGAGCCGACCAGGTCACCGGCGTCGTCGGCGAGGCCCGAACCGCTGCGGCGGGCCGACCGGGCGGTGTCCCGGACGCTGTCCCCGGCGGAGCTGACGGCGGAGACCAGGTGCTGCCACGCCTGGTCCGCGATCCGCTCGGGCTTGCTGCGGCGTTCCAGCAGCTCGGTTCCGAACATCGTGCTTACCTCCTCGGGGGTGCCGAAGCTTGCGGCTACTTCGGACTCTCGGCTGGGGCAGGGCTCGGGCAGCCCCGCCCACCGGCGTGGTCTGGCGGTCCGCCCACCCGGGGGGCAGTGCCGCGGCCGGGCCCGGCCGCAAACCCGGCGGCGATGGTCAGCGGACGGACACCACCGCCGCGCCGCGGGCGAAGTCGTCATCGTCGTCGTCATCGTCGTCGTCGCCCGCGCCGCCGAAGCCGCAGGCCAGCATGAGAGCGAGCAACGCGCCGACGCCGGCGAGGCCGGCCAGTCTCCGGATCATGAGCGGTCCTTCCGTGGTACGGGTGACGGACGCCGCCGATCGTAGGCGGGGCGGGCAACGGCGGGGGGTCGCCGGGGTGACGTCTCTCACCCGCTCCCGGGGCTGGGCGCGCCCGGCGCACAATGTGCGCGCGAAGGTCGGGGGTCACCGTTACCCTGGGTCGGCGACATCGGCCCCAGGCCGATCGTTTGTAGAACAGGATCTGAAAAGTCCGGATAAGGGCGGGCTCGCTGCGCCCTTATCCATGAATTGCTCATCCCGAGGGGTGGCGACCGAGGCCGTCGGAGGAATACTCTCGGTCGCGGCCCGCGTACTGATGAGGCGCCCGTGAACGGGCGAGTGGAGGTGCTCGCGTGAGCCTGTCGATCGTGAAGTCGGTTCTGCCGGGTGGTGTCATCGAGATCGCCCCGCGCGGTGAGATCGACGTCGACACCGCGTACGAGGTGCGCGAAGCCATCGCAGAGGTGCTCGCCAAGGGGCGTCCCGCCCGCGTCGAGCTCAACATGCGTCTCGTCACCTTCATCGACTCCGTCGGCATCAGCGCGATGGTGGCCGGCTTCCAGACCGCTGAGGTCAGCGGCGTGAAGCTGGTCGTCACCGAGCCGAGCCGGTTCGTGCACCGCCAGCTCTGGGTGACCGGGCTGCTCGGTCTGTTCGGTGCACCGGAGCCCTACTACGCCGGCACCGCCACCCCCGAGGTGCTGCCGGGCGCCTGACGGCCGCCCACCCGGTCCTCGCCGACCCCTGCCGGGTTCGACGTGGGCCGGGCAGTGGTCCTTCCCTCCGGGAGCCGGGTGGGGGACGATCGGGGCGTGCTCCGGCGAGACAGCTTCCAGTACTCGGTCCAGGCCCGCTGCCCCCGGGCCGAGGCGGTGGCGCTGCTGGGCGACCCGGCCCGGCAGGGCGAGCTGCATCCGCTGATCACGCGGGTACGCCGGCTGCCGCCCCGGCCGGGCGCCCGGGCCAGTTACGCCATCACCGACCGGCTCGCCGCCGGGCCGCTGCGCTTCCCCGTGACGTACCAGGCGGACGTGCTGGTCGTCACCGACGACGAGGTCGTCACGGTGGCCCGGCAGCGGCCGGCGACCATCGTGCGCAACCGCACCCGGCTTCGCGACGAGCCGGGCGGGGTGGTCCGGATCGACGTGGAGATCACCCTCGCCGCCCCGGCGCTGCTGTTCCGGTACGCCTTCCAGCAGGCCCGATCGGCGCACCTCGGGCTGGCCCGGAGGCTGGGCGAGGTGCTGGACCGTGCCGGGGACGGCCCGGCTCAGCCGACCTGAGCGGCGCGGCCGGCGACGACCGGGTGCGCCCAGTGACGTGGCGTCCGGTGGCCCGCCGGGCGGCGGACCACCGGACGCGCGGTCAGTACACCGACAGGTGCACGTGGTTGGTGTGGTCGCTGGACGGGTCCCCGTTGCCCCCGCTGTACGCCTTCCAGCCGCTGCTGGGCAGCCAGATCTGCTTGAACCAGATCACGTACAGCACGGCGAGGTTGTCCGCGTTGCGGATGAAGTACGCCGCCAGGTTGTTGCCGTAGGTGCGGTCCCCGCCGGAGGCCACCCCGCCGAAGCCGCCCTTCTGGGCGGCGAAGTCGCAGGCCCGCCCCTTGGGATGCTCCCCGGAGCCGCTGGGCCGGTAGCAGGAGACGTACCGGGTGAAGCCGGCCGACTTGGCCTGCTGGAGCGCGTGCAGCGTTCGCGGGGTGATGCAGCCGTTGGCCGGGGTCGGGTCGTTCACGCTGCACGACTCCGACGGCCAGGACCCGTCGGGGTTGCGCTTCGCGGGGGTGGCGTTCGCGCTGGAGGTGCCCCGGTTGGCCCCGCCGCCGCTGGCGCTGGCGCTGGCCTTCTCGTTGGCCACGGTCAGGGCCTGCTCGGCCTGTGCCTTGCGCTTGGCCATCACCGTGACCTGTTTGCGCTGCTCGCGGATCTCCCCGTCGAGGGCCAGCCGGGTCCGGGTGGCCTGGTCCCGGCTCTCCAGCAGGTCGCGCAGCGCCCGGTCCTCGTTGGTGGCGACCGCGTCCAGCGCGGCCACCCGGTCCAGGAAGCCAGCCGGGCTGGTGCTGTTGAGCAGCGCGGACACCGGGCTGAGCCGGCCCGACTTGTACGCCACCCCGGCGATCTCGTCGACCTTGGCGCCGCGCACGATCAGCTCCGCCTCGACCGTCTTGAGCTGGCCGCCGAGCTGCTGCTGCCGCTTGACCGAGCGGGCCAGGGCGCTCTTGGCGTCCAGGTAGCCCTTGCTGGCCGCTTCGAGCTGGGCGCGCAGGGCCGGCGTGCCGCCCTCCTCGTCCTGGCCGGGCGCGGCGGCGCGCAGGCCGGTGGGCGGGGCCCCACCGGCCGGGGCCACCGGCCCGAGCCCGAGGCCGACGGCGAGCGTCAGCACCAGCATCGCCGCCATCCGGGCGGCGGTCCTTCGTTCAGGTGCCACTACTGGCATACGCAGTCCTTCCGTCAGCCGCCGACCGGGTTAGCTGACGGGTTCGGGACGGAAGATCCCTACCGCTCAGGCGGATGCACCCCACGAACATGGTTCCCCGGCTCGCCAGGAGGCGATTAGGCGGCGGCCACCGCAGGCGCCGGAGGGCGCCGCCCGGCGGAGACCGGATCAGAGCCTACCGGTGCGGATGGGGCTCGCGCTGCGTTCGTGACGGACGGTGCGCAGACCAATGCTTCCAAAACCGGCATACAGGCACAATACACCACCTGATTGATGGGTGTGGGTATCACCAGCCGGTCGGCCCGCAGGGGCCCGCCGACGCCTCGGGCTCCACCTGCAACGTGGCGTGCTCGATGTGGAAGTCCTCGTGCAGGGCGGTGCGGGCCGCGGTCAGCACCGCGCCCACCTCGGCGTCCGGTGCCATGGTCAGGTGGGCCGAGGCGACCTCCATGCCGGAGGTCAGCGTCCAGACGTGCAGGTCGTGCACCTCGACCACGCCGGGCACCGCCGCCAGCCGGTCGTGTACCGCGGTCACCTGGAGGTGCTCCGGCGCGGCCTGCACCAGGATGCGCACCGCGGCCCGCCCGAGCCGCCAGGTGCGGGGCAGGATGAACACGCCGATCGCGACGGCCACCAGCGGGTCCGCCCACCACCAGTCGGTGACGGCGATCAGCGCCGCGGCGCTGATCACGCCGACCGACCCGAGCAGGTCGCCCAGCACCTCCAGGTACGCCCCGCGCAGGTTGATGCTCTCCTTCGCCCCGCTGCGCAGCAGCGCGAACGCGACCACGTTGGCGAGCAGGCCCAGCGTCGCCACCACGAGCATCGGGCCGGTGGTCACCTCGGGCGGGTCGCCGAACCGGCGGACCGCCTCGACGAGGACGTAGACCGCGACGCCGCTGAGCAGGACGGCGTTGCCGAGCGCGGCGAGCACCTCCAGCCGGTAGAGCCCGAAGGTGCGCTGGGGGGCGGCGGTGGCCCGCCGGGTGGCGGTGATCGCGGCCAGTGCCATGCCGATGCCGAGCACGTCGGTGAACATGTGCCCGGCGTCGGAGAGCAGCGCCAGCGAGCCGGTGCCGAACGCGGCCACCGCTTCGACGATCATCAGCGCGGTGAGCAGCGCGAAGGCCGCCCAGAGCCGCCCCGAGTGGCGGTCCGCGGCGTTCGCCACCGCGCCGTGGTGGTCATGACCTGCGCCCACGCCAACACCCTCCGTCCCCGATCCCGACCCGGCCCAATGTATGCTCACATCGCTATGTATGCAAGTGAAGGTCGGACGTCCGACCGGTGCCGGGACGCCGGCCGGTCAGCCGGTCGGGTCGATCGTGGTCAGCCGCTGGGTGGCCCGGGACAGCGCCACGTACAGCGTCCGCACGCCGGAGCCCGGGTCGGCCCGGATCTCGGCCGGGGCGACCAGCGCGACCCCGTCGTACTCCATGCCCTTGGCCTGGAGGCTGGTCACCACCTGGAGGCGCGGCGCGGCCAGGCCGGCGAGCCAGCCGGCGACCTCGTCGCGGCGCGGCACCGGCGTGATCACCCCGACCGTCCCCGCCACCTCGCCGAGCAGCGCGGCGACCGCCGCGACGGTGGCCCGTTCCAGCTCGGCCGGCGGCACGGTCAGCGCGACCGGCTGCACGCCGGTGGACCGCACCGCCCTGGGCAGCGCGAGGTCCGGGTAGAGCCGGCGGATCTCCGCCGCCGCCACCGCGAAGATCTCCGCCGAGTTGCGGTAGTTGGTGGTCAGCTCGAACTGGTGCCGGCGCCGCCGGCCCAGCGCCTGGTCCCGGGCCCGGGTCAGCTCCTCCTCCTGGCCGGTCCACGCGGTCTGCGCCGGGTCGCCCACCACCGTCCAGGACGCCAGCCGGCCGCGCCGGCCGATCATCCGCCACTGCATCGGCGAGACGTCCTGCGCCTCGTCGACCACCACGTGCGCGTACTCGCGGTAGTCCTCGGGGCGCTGCCGGGCCGCCTCCCGGGCCGCCCGCTGCCGGTCGGCGTGCGTGCTCAGCTCGCGCACGCCCCCGGCGAGCTGGAACGGGTCCCGCTTCGGCTTCCTCGGCCGCACCGGCTTGCCCAGCAGCGCGTCCAGCTCGTCCAGCAGGGCGATGTCGGCGATCGTCAGCCCTTCGGCGTCCAGCGTCCGGTACGCCTCGGCGAGCAAACCGATCTCCGACCGGGACAGGATCCCCCCGGCATAGCGGTGCAGCCGGTCCGGGCGGGCCAGCCAGCCCAGTACGTGCCGGGGGTGCAGCCGGGGCCACCACGCCTTGAGGAACTCGCGGAACTCGGGCCGCTCGGCGATCTCGTCCTCGAACGCGCGCTGTTCCGGCAGCCGCCCGAGGTTCAGCCGCCGGGCCTGCGCCCACAGCGCGGCGAACACCCCGTCGAAGCCGGCCCGGCGCACCTCGTTGCGGCGGGCCCCCCGGGGCAGCGCCCGGTCCCGGATGCCGTCCAGCTCCCGGCGGTCCAGCCGGAGCAGTGCGCCCCGGTAGAGCAGGCGCAGCTCGCCCGGCCCGCCCGGGACCGCGTCCCGGGCCGCGCGCTCCAGCACCCGCCGCATCCGCAGCGACCCCTTCACCGCCGCCACGTCGGGCGGGTCGGTGCGGGTCGCGCTCATCCCCGGGAACAGCGAGCCGAGCGAGTGCAGCGTCGCGGTCTCCTCGCCCAGCGACGGCAGCACCGAGGCGATGTACTCCACGAACACCGCCGACGGGCCGACCACCAGGATGCCGCCGCCGGCGTACCGGCTGCGGTCGGAGTAGAGCAGGTACGCCGCCCGGTGCAGGGCGACCGCCGTCTTGCCCGTCCCCGGGCCGCCGGCGACGATCGTCACCCCGGAGCCGGGGGAGCGGATCGCCTCGTCCTGCTCCCGCTGGATGGTGGCGACGATGTCCCGCATGCCCCGGCCGGTGGCCCGGGACAGGGTGGCCAGCAGCGCCCCGTCGCCCACCACCGCCATCTCCGGCGGGGCCGCCGCCGGGTCCAGCAGGTCGTCCTCGATCCGGGTCACCCGCTCGCGCGAGGACCCGATGGTGCGCCGGCGCACCACGCCCAGCGGCTGCGCCGGGGTGGCCTGGTAGAACGCGGCGGCGGCCGGGGCCCGCCAGTCCACCACCATGGTCTCGGCGTCCTCGCCGCGCACCCCGAGCCGGCCGACGTGCAGCACCTGCCGGTCGAGCAGGTCCAGCCGGCCGAAGACCAGCCCCTCGTGCTCGGCGTCGAGCAGGTGCCGGCGCTGGGCGGCGTGGAAGACCATCGCGTCCCGCTCGACCAACGCGCCGAAGTTGCCCACCCGGGCCAGCCGGTAGCCGTCCTTCTCGGCCTGGGCGGCCGAGCGGCGCAGTTCGGCGAGGCGGGCGTACACCCGGTCGAGATGCCGCTGCTCGACGGCGATCTCCTGCTCCAGGGTGGTCCGGTCGGTCACGCACAGCTCCTCGCAGACGGCGGCGGACGGCCGCGCCGGGGCGCGGGCCGCGCGCCGGGCTAACCGGAGAGGGTACGGCCACCGGCCGACCGGGACGCGGGGCCATGCCGCCACCGCGATCCAGCCCACGTCCCGGACCGCCGGTCAGCCCCCGCGTCGAGGGGCGACATCGGTGTGGCCGCGTTCGACGCCGCGCGCCCCGGTCAGGCCGGGGAGACGGCGTGCGGGGCGTCCGCCAGGACCCGGTGCAGCACGCCGGTCACGGCCGCGTTCACCTGGTCCGGCCGCTCCATCATCAGCATGTGCCCGGCACCCGGGCAGACGGTCAGCTCCGTCGCCGGCAGCGCCGCGGCGATCGACTCGGCGCACGGCGGCGGGGTGAGCCGGTCCCGGTCGCCGACCAGCGCCGCCGCCGGGAGGTGGGCCAGCGCGGCGAGAGTGTCCAGCCGGTGCTGCGTCCCGATCGAGGCCCGGAAGCCGCCGATCGAGCGCAGCGAGGCGCGGGCCACCGCCGAGGTGACCAGCCGGATGTCGGTGGGCTCGCAGCGGTCGCCGAAAAGCATCCAGCGGATGCTGGGCCGCAGGGCCCGCAGCAGCGCCCCGGGCGGCCGCCACGCGCCGCACCGGGCCAGCACCCCGGCCCCGGTGGTCTCAGCCAGCCGGATCAGCCGGGCGACGCGCGGGCCGAGGCCGTAGACGGTGTGGGTGTGCCCCTCGGCCGTGGTCGAGACGAAGACCAGCCCGGCCGTGCGGGCGGCGAAGTGCCCGGGGTGGCGGTGCGCGTACTCCATGATCGTCATGCCGCCCATCGAGTGCCCGACCAGCACCACCGGCCCGGTCGGGGCGACGGCGTCGAGCACGGCGACCAGGTCGTCGCCGAGCTGGGCCAGGGTGGCGGTGCGCAGCGCCATGCAGCTCGACCGGCCGTGCCCCCGGGCGTCGTAGGTCACCACCCGGATCCGGCCGCCGAACCGTTCGTGGATCCCGGCGAGCTGCCGGTGCCAACTCCGCCCGTCCAGCGTCCAGCCGTGCAGCAGGATCGCGGTGACCTCGGCGTCCGCCGGCCCGGACACCTCGACGTGCAGCCGCACGTCGTCGGCAAGCCGTACCTCGGTCTGCTCCGGCATCGCCGCCTCCCCCGGGCCGTCGCGACAACTTCACCACCGGGTGACCCGGTGGTGACACCGGCTACCCGCCATGACACCACGCCAACCCTCACCGGGGGAAGCAGGGATCCCGGCCTACGCCTGCGGTGGGCGGGAGGCCGGGCCAGCGGTGGGCGGGCGGGACGCCTGCGGCGGGGCGGGGAGGTGACGCCCTGACGCCCCTGGCGGGCGGCGGGTGGAGACGACGAACCGCCCGCCGGGGTGACCCGACGGGCGGTCCTGGTGTCGCGGTGGGCGGGGTCAGCCGCCGAAGACGCCGGCCTCGGCGAGGCGCTTCTCGGTGGCATCCCAGCCGTGGTCCGGGTGGGTGGCCGCGAGGGTATTCAGCTCGGCCCGGATCTTGGCGGCGTGGCCGGCGGCGGCCAGCACCCGGATCTCCTCGACGAACGCCTCGGAGTCGGTGCGCAGGTGCGCGGTCTTGCCGTTGGTCAGGTTGCGCACGTAGGCGTGCTTGCCGCCGTTGAGCGGGATGACGTACTTGAACTCGCCCAGCACGCTGAGGGCGCCACCCTGGCCTGCCTGGCCGGCCCGGACTGACGCGCGCGCGGTCTTAGAGGTGTTGCTCGCCACGGAGGTACTCCTTGAGACGTACGGGAGGACGGTAACGTCCGGGGGCTGTGACGGGAGACGCCCGAATGAGCATCGGCCCGCCGAAGTTGTGCGCGGCACAAGCCGCCGAGAGAACTGTACACGACCGCGATGCCTGGCTGGTCACCGTGCCTGTCCGAGGGCACAACCACGGACACCGGCCCGGCATTCCGCTGGCCCGACGCGCCCGCCCGCCGGTCTGCCCCGCCCGCCGGTCTGCCCGTCTCACCGGCCCATCCCGGCCGCCGGCCCGTCCCGGACGGGTGGATCCGGGTGCCCGCTCCGGCGAATTCTCCGATTCTCTGGCGCACCATCCGTCACACCAGTCATCATGTGTTCCAACAACCACTCGGGTGGTCGAGGTCGTAGGGGAAGACGCACCTCGCTCTCCGGGAGGTCACCGTGCCAACGCGTGGCGTCGTATACGTCCACTCGACCCCGCTCGCCGTGTGCTCACACGTCGAGTGGGCGATCGCGCGCGTCCTCGCCGCGCCGGTCAACCTGCAGTGGACGGCCCAGCCCGTCGACCCCGGCGCCCGCCGCGCCGAGTGCGGGTGGACCGGTCGCCCGGGGACGGGCGCCGAACTGGCTGCTGCCCTCCGGCAGTGGCCCATGATCCGTTTCGAGGTGACCGAGGAACCGAGCGCGGGCGTCGACGGCGAGCGCTTCATGTACGTACCGGGCCGGGGACTGTTCCGGGCCACCGTCGGCGCGGCCGGCGACATCCAGCTCGGTGAGGACCGGCTGCGCGCCATCATGGCCGCCGCCCGGGCCCCGGAGGCCCTGGCGCACGCCCTCGACAAGGCGCTCGGCACCGCCTGGGACGCCGAGCTGGAGCCCTACCGGTATGCCGGCGACGGCGCGCCGGTGACCCTGCTCACCCGGGTCGGCTGAACCGCGCCCGCCGCGCGTCCCAGTAGAGGTTGCGGCACGCCGCGTTCGACGAGGTCAGGTTGCCCCGATAAGGGGGGAACTGGTGGGATGGTCCGCGTGTCGATTACCCCGCGAACTGCCGGCGTCGCGCTCGCCGCCCTGACCGCAGTGCTCGTCACCGGGTGCTCGGGGGAGCCGGACCGGCCCCGTCCCACGCCGTCGGCCAGCACGGCCGCCGCTGTCGGCCCGACCGCGTCCGGTGGCCCGACCGCCGCCGACCCGGCCGCCCGGGCCGCCGCCCTGGTCGGCGCCCTCGCCGACGAGGACCTGGTCGGCCAGGTGCTGATGCCGTACGCGTACGGCAGCTCGGCGGCGAATGTCTCGGCCGGCTCCGCCGCCGGCAACCGGGCCCTCGCCGGGGTGGCCACCCCGGCGGAGATGGTCGCGAAGTACCGGCTGGGCGGGGTGATCCTGGTCGGCTTCAGCGCCGACGACCCGACCTCCGGCAACCAGGCCACCACCAACGTCGACAATCCGAAGCAGGTCCGCGAGCTGACCACCGGCCTGCGCGAGGCCGCCGGGAAGCTACCCGCCGGTGCCGCGCCCTTCCTGGTCGGCACCGACCAGGAGTACGGCGTGGTCACCCGGATCACCGACGGCGTCACGCTGCTGCCCAGCCCGATGGCCGCCGGTGCGGCCGGCGACCCGGCGCTGACCGAGGCGGCCTGGCGGGCCGCCGGCGCCGAGCTGGCCGCGATGGGGATCAACATGGACTTCGCCCCGGTCGCCGACGTGCTCGCCACCCGCAGCACGGTGATCGGCTCCCGGTCCTTCGGCGCCGACCCGAAGCGGGCCTCGGCGCAGGTCGCGGGCGCGGTCAGGGGGTTGCAGAGCGCCGGGGTGGCGGCCAGCGTGAAGCACTTCCCGGGTCACGGCCTGAGCGCCACCGACTCGCACAAGGACGTCCCGGTGATCACCCAGAGCCGCAAGGTGCTCGACGGCACCGCGTTCCCGCCGTTCAGCGCCGGGATCGACGCCGGCGCCCTCGCGGTGATGTCCGCCCACCTCGACGTCACCGCCATCGACCCGGGTACCCCGGCCACCTTCTCGCGCAAGGTCCTCACCGACGTGCTGCGCGGCCAGCTCGGGTTCAAGGGCGTGGTGGTCACCGACGGGATGAACATGCCGCCGGCCAAGCGCTGGGCGCCGGGGGAGGCGGCGGTGCGGGCGCTCAAGGCCGGCAACGACCTGATCCTGATGCCCCCGAACGTCACCCAGGCGTACGACGGGCTGCTCGCCGCGCTGCGCGACGGCTCGCTGCCCCGGGCCCGGCTGGTCGAGGCGGTGACCCGGGTGCTGACCATGAAGTTCACCCTGGCCGGAACGCCCGCCCCGGCGATGTCCACGCTGAACAGCCCCGAGCACCGTAGGGCCGCGGAAGCGCTCGCGGCCGGCGCGGTGACCGTGCTGCGCGGCTCCTGCGCGACCGGGGTGCGCGGCCCGGTCACCGTCACCTCCTCCGGCGGGCGGGAGAAGACCCGCGCCCTGCTGACCGAGGCGCTCACCACCGCCGGGGTGCGGGTGGTCCCGAGCGGCGGCACGCGGGTGCACCTCGTCGGGTACGGCGACGGCGCGGCCGACCTCAGCGGCGACGCCGCGGTGACCGTGGCGATGGACACCCCGTACCTGCTGGCGAAGGCGAAGTCGCCGACCCTGCTGGCCACGTACTCCTCCGGCCGGGCGTCGATGACCGCCCTGGCGAACGTGCTGGCCGGCAAGGCGCGCCCGACCGGCCGCTCCCCGGTCCCGGTCTCCGGCCTACCCCCCACCACCTGCGACACCTGACCCCCACCCCGGCTGCGCGGACGGGGCGGGGCCTGTCGGCGACGCGTTGCGTCGCCGACAGGCCCCGATCGGCGCGTCAGCTCAGGGGGAGCTGGCTGGCCAGGGCCGAGCCGTTCGACTCGAACGCGGCCAGCAGGGCCTTGGAGCGGCCCGAGGCGACCGGGACCACGACGGTCACCGGGCGGCCGGCGGTCAGCTCGACCGTCTTGTCACCGAGGGCGTTGGTGCCGTCCCAGGCGTACAGGTACGCCGTGCCGGCCCGGTCGGCCCGCAGGGTGACCAGCACCCCGCCGGCCACCCGGCGCTGGTCGGTCAGCCGCAGTGCCTTCTCGGGCAGCTTGGCAACGGCGGCCGGGGCCACCCCGTCCACCGCCGACTGGGCGATGGTCTGCGGGCTGTGCACGCTGCGCGCGGAGGTGTCCGGGAACACCGGGGTGCTGGGCTGCTGCTGCGCCGGGGTGTAACCGGGCAGGGTGGCCAGGCCGTAGCGGTACGGGTCGGCCCGGACGCCGGTGAAGGTGGACCAGCCCAGCCGGGACTGGGAGCTGAGGTCCTGGGTGTCCGAGTCGTAGACCAGCACGTTGAAGCCCATCCGGGCCGGGTCCACCGCGTCGGGCAGCACCGCGAACGGGATGCTCGCCTCGATGGTGTAGCCGGTGTACGGGCTGGTGACCTTGCTGACCACCGTCATCCCCGGCGCGGTCGTGGCACCCGGGCCCTGCCGGTTGTCGGCGTCGCGCTGCCAGCACGGCGGGTTGCCGTTGGCCGGGTCGTCGGTGATCGGGAAGATGCCGGCCTTGAACACGGTGGAGGTGTCCGCCGAGTTCCCCTTCGGGTCGACGATGATCTCCACGCTGTCGGTGCGGCGCTGCCGCTTGCAGTCCTGCGGCACCACCTTCGTGCCGAGCACGTCGTCGGTGACCTGCACGTACACCTTCAGCGCGTCGGCGGTCCAGGCGATGCGGCCCTTCGCCGAGGCGTCCTGCGGGGTGGTGGCCTGACCCTCCCAGATCCGGGAGAGGTCCAGCTCCGCGCCGGGGTACTCGCCGGGGGAGGCCACGCCGTCGACGGCGTGGTCGTGACCGGCCTGCGGCACCTCGGTGGTCGGCACGATCTCCAGGGCGCCGGTCTCGACGGTGCTGCCGGCGGCGCTGGTGGTGGTGATGGTGATGCCGTAGTCGCCGCCCGTGCCGCCCTCGTTGGCGGTCGGCAGGCTGGCGTCGGCGGTGACGGTGAAGGTGACCGCCCCGGTCGCGTCGGGGGCCAGGTCGGCGTAGCTCTTCGTCGTGGCGTCGGCGGTGAAGCCGGCGGGCAGGCCGAGGGTGACGGTGCCGCTCTGGGCGGCCTTGCCGTGGTTGCGCAGGTCGATCCGGACCGACCGGCTCTGGCCGGAGCCGACGGTGAGCACCGGCTTGATCAGGGTGTCGAGCTGCGGGTACCCGCCCTCGCCGGCCCACTGCCGGAACACCCCGACCTCCTCCAGCGGCTCCAGGGTGCCGCGCACGTCGGCGACGACCCGGACGGCCCGGTCGGTGCGGCCGACGCCCTGGCGGGTGGTCAGGGTCGCGCCGATGAGCTGCTGCTGGTTGGTGTCGCTGTTCGCCGGCACGGTGACCGTGAACTTCCTGGTCCGCTCCTTGCCGGCCGGTACGGCGCTGTTCAGCGTCCCGGCGCCCTTGGCGGTCCAGCCCTGCGGCAGCCGCAGGTCGATCCGCGGCGCGGCCAGTGCCCGGTCCCGGGGCGCTCGCACGTGCGCGGTGACCTCGACGGTCTCGCCGGGGGCGAGGTCGAACCGGTCGGTGGTGAGGTACAGCTCGGTGCCCTTGGGCAGGCCGCCGGCCGCGTTCGGCAGCACGGAGCCGCGCAGGATCGCCTCGGGGGAGGTGTCCGCCGGGTCGTACGGGACGCGGCTGTCGATCAGGGTGTAGAAGTCGCAGCGCATGTTCGCCGGGTCGGTGGGGGCGGCGGCGGTGCCGGCCCAGCCCTGGGTGACGTACTCCCGGCGGGCGTCGACCTCGATCTCGGCCCAGGTCTTGCCGGTGCTGCTCCGGGTGCCCTCCCAGACGCCGAAGACCTGGTCGGTCGGGACGGTGGGAACGAAGCTGGTGGCGCACTGCGGCCCGGCGGCCGAGGTGCCGGTGCCCCCGCTGCGCAGGAACTTCGCCGCGCGGAACGGCTTCAGCTTCTCCTTGCTGATCTGCTCCGGGAACGCGGCCGGGTCGGCGGCGGCCTGGAACGCCTCGGCGGCGAACCGGGCGGCCTGCTGGTGGTTGCCGTGGTTGCCCGGGGTCGGCGACGGGTTCATCGTCATGATGATCTCGGGCCGGGTCTGCCGGATCACCCGGACGATCTGCGCCAGGGTGTCGTCGTGCCCCCAGATCTGCTCGGACAGCGGAGCGGAGGCCGTGTACCAGAAGTCGACCCGGTCGAGGTTGTAGAGGTTCTCCACGCCGGCCTTGCCGATCGCGGTGCGCTCCTCGCGCTCCCGGATGATGCCGAGCGGCGGGCCCTCCTCGAGGCCGACGGCGTTGCCGCCGCCCTCGCCCCGGGTGATGGTGACGACGCCGGCCTTGGCGCGGTGGTTCTCCTTCCACTGGCCGAGGGTGGCGAGGCTGCCCGCCTCGTCGTCGGGGTGGGCGCTGACGAAGAGGACGTCCAGGTCGACGGTGTCGGCGGCGGGGCCGCCGGCGGGGGCGGCCAGAGCGGTGGCGGGCACCCCGGACAGGGCCAGGGCGAGCGCCGTGGGTAGCAGGAACGCCTTGATACGCATGCAGATCCTTCCGGAACCACGAGGTCCGGGCAGCGACCACCGTCGTCGGACGCGGGGCGTCGACGCGGGGGTCGTGAGCGGACGGCGAGTGGGTGGGACGGGCCGGTGGGCGCCGATGGGCGCAGGGGTCACCGGGTACAGCAGTGGCACGGTGGTCCGTACACACTGGAAGGCCTTCGCCCGGTGACGCTAAGGACCGGTGCGGCGGCCAGTCAATGCTTTGCAAGGTCTTTCTTTCTTTGCGAAAGAAAGAAAGTACGCCCGGACTGCCCCCGTCAGTGCCGGCGTGGCCGTATGTGCCCAACCCGACTGCGGTGCCAAAGGGGGACGTTTCCCCTGATGGCGGAGGGGTTCGTCGAAGTCCGAGACGGTTTCGTTACTTGACTCCATAGTTCGTTCGCCGTAGGAAGGAAGTGTGACTGACGTGGTGACGCCACCAACGAGCCCGGTGAGCCGGGAGCGGTCGAAGGAGATCAAGCGGTTATCCGTGATCTCCACCGCCCGCCAGGTCCGGCTGCTCTCCCGCGCCGAGCTGACCGAGCTCACCGGCCTGAGCCCCGCCACGCTCACCCCGCTCGTGCGCGAGCTGATCGCCGAGGGATACCTCATCGAGCGGGGGCCCGGAACGTCCCGTTCCGGCCGCCCCCGGGCGATGCTGGAGTTCAACCCGCGCGCCGAGCTGGTCGCCGCCGTCTCGCTGGAGCCGTCCCGGATCAGCTGCGAGATCGCCGACAGCGACGGCACGGTGGTCGCCCACCGGGCCGTCCGGCTCACCGGCGATATCATCGACACCATCTGCCGCTCGGTGCCCGAGCTGGCCGGCGACGGCCTGCCGGCGCTGCGCGGGGTGGCCATCGCCGCGCCCGGCGTCTCCTCCGGCGGGGCGGTCCGGCTGGCCCCCTCGGTCGGCCTCGTCGAGGGCCGGCCGATAGGGGAGTCGGTGCAGCGGCACCTCGGGGTGCCGGTGGTGGTGGACAACGACGTCAACCTGATGGCGGCCGGCGAGCACGCGGTCGGTGCCGGCAGCGACGTCGCCGACCTGCTGCTGCTGCACGTCGCCGACGGCATCGGCGCCGGCCTGGTGCTCGACGGCCAGGTCCGCCGGGGCGCGGGCGGGGCCGCCGGCGAGGTGGGTTTCCTGCCACTGGACCCGGCCGACCGGGGCCACGACGGGATCGGCCCGTTCGAGGCCCGCTGGTCGGAGAACGCCATCGCCGAGCGGGTGGTGGCCCTGGCCCCCGGGCGCCGGCCGGACGCGCCGGTGGCCGCCCTGGCCGAGCTGGCCCGCGCCGACGAGCGGGCCGCCACGTACCTGGACGAGGTGCTGACCGCCTGGTCCCGGCTGATCGTCTCCTGCGTCTGCGTCATCGACCCCGGCCGGGTGCTGCTCAGCGGGGCCGCCGCCCAGCTCGACGACCCGGCCGTCGACCGGCTCCAGTCGCTGGTCGCCGCCGTCGCGCCGAGCGCCACCGAGGTCCGCCGTGCGGTGCTCGGCGACCGGGCCGTGCTGCACGGCGCGGTCAGCTACGCGCTCTCGGCCGCCACGGCCGGCCTGCCGAACCTGCTACCCAGTCCCTGACCCACGAGTTTCCCCCTATATCCCCTCGGAGGTACCCCATGAGACGTCGTCTTCTCCTCGCCGGTGCGCTCGCCACCGTCCTCGCCGCCGGCACCGCCTGCGGCAGCGGCGGCGGTGACGACGACAAGACCGGCAGCGCGAGCGCCGAGAAGCTCACCATCTACACGGCCCGCGACAAGAAGGTCTCGACCTACGTGGTGGACCAGTTCACCGCGAAGTACCCCGAGTACAAGGGCAAGGTCGAGGTCCTCAACCTGGGCGCGCAGGAGATCCTGGAGCGGGTCCGGGCGGAGAAGGCCAACCCGCAGGCCGACGTCTGGTGGGGCGGCACCCAGCAGGGGCTCTCCGCCGGCGCGTCCGAGGACCTGCTGACCGGCTGGCAGCCGGCGTTCGCCGGCAAGATGGACGCCAAGTACAAGGACGCCCAGGGCCGCTGGTTCGGGGAGATCCTGCTGCCCGAGGTCATCATGTACAACAACAAGGCGCTCACCCCGGAGCAGGCCCCGAAGGACTGGGACGACCTGCTCAAGCCGGAGTGGAAGGACAAGATCATCATTCGGGACGTGGCCGCGTCCGGCACCATGCGGTCGATCTACGCCGCGATGATCACGCGGCAGTCCGCGGACGGCAGCAACCCGCAGCCCGGCTACGACTGGCTGAAGAAGCTCGACGCCAACACCGGCTCGTACGCGGCCAACCCGGCCGACCTGTACCTGAAGCTCTCCCGCCAGCAGGGCGTGCTCAGCGCCTGGAACCTCCAGGACGTGCTGCTCCAGGCCAACCAGTCGAACATGCCGTTCGGCTACGTGATGCCGGCCTCCGGCGCCCCGGTGCTGGTCGACGGCATCGCCGCGGTCAAGGGCGGCAACACCACCGGCGCGCAGAAGTTCATGGAGTTCCTCTTCGACGACAAGCTGCGCGCCGACCTGGCCAAGGACTACTTCCAGATCCCGGCCGTGGACATCGCCGAGAAGCCGGAGTGGCTGGCCCAGCTCAACCTCAAGCCGCTGGACGTCAACTGGGACGTGATCGGCAAGAACGAGACCGAGTGGATCAACCACTGGAACAGCCAGATCAAGAACAAGGGCTGACCGGCGGGCGCCGGGAGCGGACGGGAACCGTCCGCCCCCGGCGCCGCCCGCTCGCGGGGCGCCCGAAGACGGTGTGCGGCGGGGAGCCCTTCCCCGCCGGAGGCGTCGGGTGGCCGTCCTTCGGTCTCCCGCCCACCCGTCACACGACCGACCCCGGTCCGGTACCGCAGTAAGGAGAGGACATCATGATCGATGTCACGCTGGAGTCGGTGAGCAAGCGCTTCGCGCGCGGCGGCGACACCGCAGCCGTGGACGACGTCGACATCACCATCGCCGCCGGGGAGTTCTTCACCCTGCTCGGCCCGAGCGGCTGCGGCAAGACCACCACCCTGCGCATGGTGGCCGGGTTCTACTTCCCGACCTCGGGCCGGATCCGGTTCGGCGCGGAGGACGTCACCCGGCGCCCGCCGAACAAGCGCGACACCGGCATGGTGTTCCAGAACTACGCGCTCTTCCCGCACATGAGCGTCGCGCAGAACGTCGCGTACGGGCTGAAGATCCGCAAGGTCAACCGGGCCGAGTCGAGGCGGCGGGTCGAGGAGGCGCTCGGCCAGGTGCACCTCGGCGGGTACGGCGACCGGCGCATCGACGAGCTGTCCGGCGGCCAGCAGCAGCGGGTGGCGCTGGCCCGCGCCCTGGTCATCCGGCCGAAGACCCTGCTGCTGGACGAGCCGCTGTCCAACCTCGACGCCAAGCTGCGCGAGGAGACCCGGACGGAGATCCGCCGGATCCAGAAGGAGGCCGGCACCACCGGCATCTACGTCACCCACGACCAGGCCGAGGCGATGGCCATGTCGGACCGGATCGCGGTCATGCAGTCCGGCCGGGTGCAGCAGATCGGCGCCCCGCAGGAGATCTACCACCGCCCGGCCACCAGCTTCGTGGCCCGGTTCATCGGCCGCAGCAACGTGCTCACCCTGCCGGTGCTCGCCGGCACGGCGCAGACCGTCACGGTGGGGCTGCCCGGCGGCGGGGAGATCGTCGTCCCCGCGCCGGCCGACCACGGCCTGAGCCAGGGGGAGACCGCCCTGGTGTCCGTCCGTCCCGAGCACATCGGCCTTACCGCCACCACCGAGCCCGGCGCGCTGCCCGGCCGGGTCACCGAGCTGGAGTTCACCGGCATGGCCACCAACCTGGTGGTGGACACCGCGGGCGAGCAGGTGCAGGTGGCCGCCGTGGACGTGCCGGCCGGGATCACCGTCGGCGACCAGGTCGGGCTGCGGCTCAACCGCGAGCGGATGTGGGTGGTGCGCCCGTGACCACCATTCCCGCGACCCCCAGCCCGGCGACCGTCGCGCCGGTGACCAAGGACCCGACGCCGCCGCCGGGACCGCGCCGCCGGCTCGCCGCCCGGTTCGCCGGCGGCACCGGCTCCCGCTGGTTCCCGTACGTGCTGGTCTTCCCGCTCGCCCTGGTCCTGTTCGGGTACGTGGTGCAGCCGATGTTCGCCACCTTCGCCGAGAGCGTCGGCGTGGACGGGGTGGAGAACTACGGCAGCTTCCTCACCAGCGACGGGGTGGCCCGGTCCTCCCTGGTCACCTCACTGGTCATCTCCGCGGCCAGCGTGCTGCTCTGCGGGATCGTCGGCGTGGCGATGGCGTTCCTGCTCAAGCGCTTCTCGTTTCCCGGCCGCAAGCTGATCGAGGCGATCATCCTGGTGCCGGCGGCCCTGCCGCCGCTGATCGGGGCGATCTCGTTCCAGCTCCTCTACAGCGAGACCGGCATCCTGCCGCGCGGCCTCCAGCAGCTCTTCGGCGCGGAGAACCCGGTGTTGCCGTTCAGCGGCATCGCCGGGGTGCTGGTGGTGCACACGTTCACCATGTACCCGTACTTCTACCTGTCCGCCTCGGCCGCGCTCGGCGGGATGGACCCGTCGGTGGAGGAGGCGGCGTACAACCTGGGGGCCGGCCGGGTCCGGGTCTGGCGCACGGTGCTGCTGCCGATGCTCACCCCGGCGCTGGTCTCCGCGTCGCTGCTGGTGTTCATGACCTCGCTGGCGTCGTACACCGCCCCGCTGCTGTTCGGGGTGGACCAGACGATGACCATGCAGATCTACATCAACCGCACCAACGGCGACCTGCCGATGGCCTCCACGTACGCCTCCGTGCTCGGCGTCGTCTCGGTGCTGTTCCTGCTCGGCATGCGCTGGTACGAGGGGCGGCGCAGCTACCGCTCCCAGTCCAAGGGCGTGGCCGCGCACCGGCGTGAGATCACCAACCCGCTCGGCAAGTGGCTCGCCCTGGCCGCGTCGCTGCTGGCCACGGCCGTGCTGCTGGCCCCGGTGGCGACCATCGCCCTGGTGGCGTTCTCCGAGGACGGCTCGTGGACCACCGAGGTGATCCCGGCCCAGTACACCATGCAGAACTTCGTCACGATCTTCTCCGAGCCCCGGGCGTTCCAGCCGATCCTGAACTCGCTCCAGATGAGCCTGATCGCGACCGTCGCCTGCGTCGTGGTCGGCGTGCTCATCGCGTACGCGGTGCGCCGGCTGAACTTCCGCGGCCGGGGGCTGCTGGACGTGGCGGTCATGCTGGCCTGGGCGCTGCCCGGCACGGTGGTGGCGATCAACCTGATCTCGGCGTTCAGCACCGGCAACGCGTTCAGCTTCGGCCAGGTGCTGATCGGCACCTTCTGGATCATGCCGCTGGCCTACTTCGTGCGGTTCCTGCCGCTGGTGTTCCGGTCCAGCTCGGCCACCCTGGCGCAGATCGACCCGTCGCTGGAGGAGGCCGCCCGCAACCTCGGGGCGTCCTGGTGGCGGGCGTTCGGCACGGTCACCCTGCGGCTGATGCTCCCGGGTGTGCTGGCCGGCGCGCTGCTCGCCTTCGTGCACGGGGTCGGCGAGTTCGTCGCCTCGGTGCTCATCTACACCTCGCAGACCGCGCCGATCTCGGTGGAGATCAACAACCGGATGTACTCGTTCGAGGTCGGCACCGCCGCCGCGTACGGCATGCTCCAGGTGGTCCTGATCTTCGTGGTGATGGTGGTCTCCGGCCGGCTGGAGGGCGGCCGGCGGTCGAGCCGGGAGGCGGCGCGGTGGACGGCGTGACGGGCGTGACCCCCGACGGCGACCACGTGGCCGCCTGGCTCGCCCACGGCGGGCTGGTCCCGGTCGCCCGGGTCCCCGGCGGGGAGTTGGCGGCGGTCGCCGGGGCGGCGGACTTCGCGGTGCTGCCGGTCGGCGCGGTCGAGTGGCACGGCCCGCACCTGCCGCTGGGCACCGACCTGATCCTCGCCGAGGGCTTCGCCGCCGAGAGCGCGACCAGTTCCGCCGCGACCGGGCCCGCCCGGCCCGGCGGGGGCGCGGCGGGCCCCGGCGCGGCCTGGCCGGTCGGGGGCGGCCTCGCCCCGACGGCCGGAGTCGACGCGGCCTCGTCCGGCGGCGGGACCCCGGACGAGGCCGCGACCCCGGCGGGCCCGCGCGGGGTGCTCTTCCCCGCCGTGCCGTACGCCGCCTGCCCCGGCCAGACCCGGCCGTGGCCCGGCACCGTGGCGATCCGGCCCGAGATCGCGGTCGGCTACCTGGCCGACGTGATCGAGGGCATCGTCGCGGCCGGCTTCCCCCGGCTGCTCATCGTCAACGGGCACGACGCCAACATGTCCACCGTCCGGGCCGCGATGGAGTGGGTCTCCGGGCGGCGCACCGCCAGCCTGCTGCTGGTCAACTGGTTCCAGCTCGTCACCCCCGCCGAGACCACCGAGCTGTACGGCCCGCTGACCTCGCGCGGGCACGGCGGGGCGTACGAGACCTCCGGGGTGCTCGGCTTCGACCCGGGCGCGGTCCGGCTCGACGCGGTCGACGACCTGCCGCCGAGGCCGAAGCTGCCGGTGACCCACCCGTACGTGCTGGTGGAGTCCCGGCCCGACCCGTGGCAGGGCTGGTCCGGGCACATCTCGCTGGCCGGCGAGCCCGCCGGCCGGCGGGTGCGGGAGCTGGCCGGGACGCGGCTGCGCGAGGTGGTGGCCGCCTGGGTGGCCGCCCCGCCGCCCGCCCCGCCCACCGCCGACCCGCTGCCGTCCGAGGGAGAATCATGATCGTCGACCGGGGACTCGACATCGTCGACTTCCACCTGCACTTCCGCATCGGCACCGACCCGACGATCCAGGCGTGCGAGCACGCCGCCGGGATGCACCCCGGCGGGGAGCACGAGCGGGCCGTCCGGGCCGCCGGTTCCGCCCCGTACGCCCGGCAGTGGCGGCAGGCGTGGGCCTTCCCCGACCCGGAGCCGCCGGCCGAGCGCTGGCAGGACGAGGCGGACCGGTGGGCCGACGAGCTGCGCCGGGTGAACGTCCGCCGGGCGGTCTTCGTCACCGGCGGCGGCAACGACACCGTCGCCGACGTCGTGGACCGGCACCCGGACCTGCTGCTCGGCTTCGCCCACCACGACCCGTACGGCCCCGACGCGGCCGGCGAGCTGGACCGGGCGGTCACCGAACGCGGCCTGCGCGGGCTGAAGCTGTTCGCCCCGCTGCTGCGCGGCCCCCTCGACCACGCCGACCTGGACCCGCTCTGGGCCACCGCCCAGCGGCTCGGCGTGCCGGTGCTGATCCACATCGGGCACTACGGCAGCGCCGGCGGCCTGTCCCACGGCCGGTACGGCGGCCCGGACGAGCTGGCCCGGATGGCCCGCCGCTTCCCCGAGCTGGCCGTGGTGGTGCCGCACTTCGGCGTCCAGCACGTGCAGGACCTCCTCTTCGCCGCCTGGGGCTGCCCGAACGTCCACGTCGACACGTCCGGGTCGAACCAGTGGGTGCGGTGGATGCCGTACAAGCTCACGCTGGAGGAGCTGTTCCGGCGCTGCTACGAGACCATCGGCCCGCACCGGATCGTGTACGGCAGCGACTCGTCGTGGTTCCCGCGCGGGTACGTCACCCGCTACCTCGACGACCAGCTCCGGATCTGCCGGGAACTGGGCCTACCCGACGACCACCTGGGCGCGATCTTCGCCGGGAACGCCGAGCGCCTGCTCGGCCTGCACGAGTAGACCGGCTGACGTCCGGGCGCGGCGAGCAGCGTCGCGCCCGGCCTGGAAGGAAGCAGAGACTCCTGATGAGCACACCCGCGCTGACCACCTACCAGCGGCACCACCTGCGGCCGACATACGACCACCACGTCGGGTACCTCTTCCCGGCCATGGTGCGGGCCAGCCAGGCGCACGTGGTCATGCTGACCGAGCAGGGGCTGATTCCCGCCGAGCGGGGTGCC
Organism: Micromonospora sp. MW-13; assembly: GCF_003434305.1. Classification (GTDB taxonomy): domain Bacteria; phylum Actinomycetota; class Actinomycetes; order Mycobacteriales; family Micromonosporaceae; genus Micromonospora. The sequence continues at coordinate 3,923 of NZ_QKKX01000058.1, read as the reverse complement.
CGGCTGCTGCGCGGGCTGGCGGAGCTGCGCGCCGACACCGGCCCCGCGCCCGCCTTCGACGGCAGCTTCGAGGACACCTACTACCTGATGGAGAAGCGGCTCGCGGCGGCGTGCGGCCTCCCCACCTCCGAGCTGGACGTGCAGATGGCGCGCAGCCGCAACGACCTCGACGCCGGGGTGTTCCGGATGCTGCTGCGCGACCAACTCCTCGGGGTGCTCGACCGGGTGCTCGCGGCCGGGGCCACCGCCCTGGACTCCGCCGACCGGTACGCCGACGTGGTCATCACCGGCTACACCCACCGCCGCCCGGCCCAGCCGACCACCATCGGCCACGCCCTAGCCGGGTACGCCGAGGCCCTGGCCGGCGAGGCCGTCGCGTACGCCGACCTGATCGACCAGCTCAACACCTCGCCGCTGGGCTCGTGCGCGTTCGCCGGCACCGACCTGGACATCGCCCCGGCCCGGGTGGCCGAGCTGCTCGGCTTCGATGGCCTGGTCACCAACTCGTACGAGGCGGTGGCCGGCGCCGACCACCTGGTCCGGGTCGGCACCCTCAACGCGCAGGCCCTGGCCACCGGGGCCCGGCTGGCCCGCACCCTGATGGACTGGCTGACCTGGCGCTGGGTGACCACCCCCGGCGACTTCACCCAGGGCAGCAGCATCATGCCGCAGAAGCGCAACCCGGTGGTGCTGGAGCACCTGGTCTCGATGGCCGGGGCCACCGCCGCCGACGCCGCCAGCGTGCTCAACAACGTGGGCGCGGCCTGGTGGGAGGACTCCAACAACGCCACCACCGACGTGCAGGTGCGGCTCTGGGACAGCAACGACCGCACCGACCGGTTCTTCGCCCTGCTCGGCGGCTTCCTCGCCGAGATCGAGCCGCTGGAGCCGCCGTCCCGGGAGGAGATCGTCGCCTCCGGTGCCACCACCACCGCCGCCGCGGACGCGCTGACCCGGCACGGGGTGCCGTTCCGGGCCGCCCACTCGGTGGTCGGCCGGCTGGTCCGGGGCGGTGCGCCGGACACCTGGACCCCCGAGGGCGTCCGGGCGGCGGCCGACCAGATCACCGACCGGCTCGACGACGACGCGATCGGCGACCTGATCGCCGCCGCCGTCCGCCCCGAGCTGGTGCTCGACCGGGCCCAGGTCGACGGGCCCGGCGCGTACGCCGTCCGGGCCCAGGTGACCGTGCTGCGCGACACCTTCGACACCGTGGCCGGCCGGCTGGCCGCCGTGCGGGACCGGCTGGCCCGGGCCGACGAGGCGCTGGACGCCGTGGCCGCCGAGCGAGCGGGCCGATGAGCGGGGGCCTTCGCGGGGCACGTCGAAGGGGCGGCCCGGTGTGCGCGGGGAGTGCGCGGCGCGGCCTGGGCCGGTGGCCGGGCGCGGCGCAGGCGGGCCCCGCGGTCGCGGACGGAAGGACCGCACGGTGAGCGTGCGGGTGGCCGGTCGGGCTGCTCAGCCCGCGCCGGCGGCCGGTGACACGCCCGTGCTGCTCGGCATCGACTTCGGCGGCACCAAGATGGCCGTCGGGGTGGCTGACGGCGAGGGCCGGCTGCTGGCCAGCGAGCGCGTGCCGACGCACGCCGAACGGGGTGCCCCGCAGGCCCTGGACCGGGCGCTGGACCTGGCCGCGAAGCTGGTGGGGGAGGTCGGCGGCCCGCTCGCGGCGGCCGGGATCGCCTCGCCCGGGGTGGTCCGGCCCGACGGCATCGACCTGGCCCCGAACGTGCCCGGCTGGGACCGGCTCCGGCTGGCCGACGCGGTCCGCGACCGGTTCGGCGTGCCGGCGGTGGCGGTCGACAACGACCTGAACGCCGCCGCCCTGGCCGAGCTGCGCTTCGGCGCGCTCCGCGACGCCGACCCCGGCCTGGTGGTCGGCCTCGGCACCGGGGTCGCGGCGGCGCTCACCGTGCGTGGGTCGGTGCTGGCCGGGCACCACGGCGCGGCCGGCGAGATCGGGTACGCCGTGGCCGGCGGCCCGTGGCCCGGCACCATGCTGGAGCTGGACTTCTCCGGCCGGGCGCTGGACCGGCTCGCCGACGACCTCGGCGTGCCGGGGGCGGCGGCCGGGCTGGCCGCCGCCGCCGAGCGGCCCGGCCCGGCCCGGGACGCGCTGACCGGCCGGGTCGACGAGCTGGCCCGCCACCTGGTCACCTGCTGCCTGCTGCTCGACCCGCAGCGGGTGGTGCTGGTCGGCGGGGTGGCCGGCAGCGAGCTGATCCGCGGCCTGCTGGTCGAGCGGCTGGCCGCCGTGCTGCCGTACCGGCCGGACGTGGTGCTCTCCGGCTTCGCCGACGACGCCGCGCTGCTCGGCGCGGTCGTCCTGGCCCGGGAGGCGGTTCCGGCCCCCCGCTGACGGGGTGATCTCCGGGTGCGGTTGTCGTCGCCAGGGACGGACAACCGCACCCGGAGCCCGCGACCTGGCCCGGAGCCCGGGCGGGCCCGGCCCGGTCAGCGGCTGGCGCGGAGGGTGCCCGTCGCGAGCTGGTACGCCGGGAACATCGCCTCGAACTCGCCGGTGTCCATTCCGCCGAAGGTCAGCAGCACCGCCCCGCCGCCGGAGGCGGGCGCCACGAGCGCCCGCTGCCGGTTCGGGCCGCCGCTCAGCCTGGTGCGCTGGAGGTAGGTGGCCTCCACCAGGTCCAGCGGGCCGCGCCGCACCCGCCGGTACTCGATCTCGCTGACCCGGCCGTACTCGGCGAGGAACTCCTCCAGCGCGGCGCGCACGTCGCCGGTGGCCTCGTCGACCGCCCAGACCCGCAGGAAGCCCACGCTGCCGGCCGGCTTCGCGTCGACCTCGCAGCGCAGCCGGGAACCGCCCAACGTCATCCCGGACGCGTCGTCCACCGGCTCGGCGATCCAGCGGGCCGGCAGGGAGAACGTGATCGGCAGTTCGCAGGGGGTGCCCCTCGCGCCGACGGTGACGCCCGCTTCGGCCGGGGCGACCTCGTCGTACCACGGCGGGCCGGTCACGAAGGGCGACGGTGCGGGGCCGGCCTCGGCCCGGGCCGAGGCCGGCCGCGGCGAGCCCCCGGCGCAGCCCGCCGCCGTCGCGATGGTGAGCACGGCCAGCACGGCCGCCCCGATACGTCGAAACACCGTTCCACTTCCCCCGTGGTCGTCCGCGCCGCCCGGTCCACCCCGGACGGCCGATGGATGTTAGCCGGTCGGGGGCGGTGCCGGCCGGCGTGCCCAGTGCAGGAACCGCCGGAACATCTCGGCCCCGAGCGGCGGACCGCCCGGCTGCAACGCCCGCAGGTCGGCGTCGGCCTCGAACATCTGCCGGGCCTTCGCCCCCTCGGCCTGGCGGACCTTCGTCACCCGTCTGCGTACCCCCGCCGGGCAGGACACCTGATCCGGTGGTGGCTCGGCCATGCCGCGTGCCGGGTCCTTCCGGACCTGTCCGGCGACGGACCTGACCGGGCGTCGCAGGTGTGCCGCCGCCGCACGCGGGTACCCGACGGGCCATCCCGAGGGAGGCGGCAGTGACGAACGAGGCCCCGGACTACTTCCAGCCGGAACACGGCATGGTGCTCACCCACCTGTTGATCGTGCGGGACGTGGAGCGCTCCCGTGAGTTCTACCGGACGGTGCTCGGCGCGACGGTGGTACGCGAGCGCCAGCCCGCCATCCTGCGGCTGCACAACAGCTACCTCGTGATCAACGACGAGGGCGGCCCGACCGACGACAAGCCGACCGTCCTCGCCCAGGCGCCGACGGACCCGAACCTGCTCAACAGCGCGCTCAACGTCCGGGTGACCGACGTGCACGCCGTCTACGAGCTGTGGTGCTCGCGGGGCGGACAGTTCCTCACCGAGCCGAAGGACCACGGCGTGGAGATCCGGTGCTACCTGCGCGACCCCGACGGCTACCTCATCGAGCTCGGCCAGGCCACCGGAATCCTCGCCGAAAGGTCCTAG
>NZ_QKKX01000057.1 GCF_003434305.1 Micromonospora sp. MW-13 | reverse complement strand
CCACACCCCGCCGCCACACCCGCCGCCAGCCACGACCCGACAGAGCGGTGGGTAACCGCGAACGGTGGTGGCCCGACCGACGGTGATGACGTGAACGACTCAGCTCCATAGGCACCGCCGCCCACGTCATCGACCGCCGCCCACAGTCCCGCCTGGGTCACCGTTCCCCGCCGGCCGGGGACCGCACCCACGACCAGGCAATGGCCCCGCCCCGCGTCACCCTCCAGCCAGGCCACGGCATCGCGTACGCCCAGGTCAGATCAGACATGCCTCAATCGACTACGTAAAGACCCTGCCCCAGAACCGACGGATTACCCGATCAACGTTCAAAGACGCGGCACTAGCCGGGCAGGGCGTCAACCTCCAGCGCCGAGCGGGAAGCAACTGCCGCAACCTGGCGCCGAGCCCGCCGGCCGATCCACCACAGCAAGACGAACGCGGCGGCCATCACCAACCCGAACGAGGCGAGGCCCAGCACCGCGCCAGCCTGCTCCCGACCGGGCTCGACCACGCGTCGCCACAGACCATCGTCGCCCTTGCCACCAGTTGCCCAGTCGACGCAGTTCCACGCCGTGTGCAGGCCCAGCGGCAGCGCCAGGCCGCGGCTGGCCAACGCCGCCATGCCGAACACCAGCGCTCCAGGAATCGAGCCGAACACCGCGTTGTCCCACGAGGAGCCACCGAGAATATGCTCGACGCAGAACATCGCCGCCGTCCCTGCAAGCGCGGTCGCGACGCCGTAGCGGGCGTCCAACGCGCGCAGCGGATAAGCGCGGAAGGCAATCTCCTCGCGAGCGGCCAACAGAAGAAGGCCGAAGCCGGTGAGCAACATGAAGCTCACGTCCACCGGCTCTCCCGCCACGAGACGCACCGGAGCGAACGCGAGCATCAATCCCACGTGAGCTGCGGCCATGCCGACACCCAGCACGATGCCCGCACCGAAGCGCGCAAGGCTGCCGCGCTCGGGCACCAATCCGACCTGAGCCGCGCGTAACCCTTCCCAACGCAGAAACGGCAGGGTCAGAAGCAAGGTCGCGAGGCCCGCGACGGCTCCCGTGACAACCATGCGCCACGCAGCGGACACGTGCGAGGTGACCAGCGAGGCGATCACCAGCACGACCATCGTCGCGACCCAGAACGCCAGCACCCGCCAGGCGGTGGCCCAGCGCCCACCGGAGGATGGAGTGGTGGCAGAGTCGCCTGGCATGGCGGGATAATACTCTCGGCCGGCGCGGCGCCGCCGCCGCCAGTTCACACCGACGGGATCACCGGTTCGATCCCGGTACCACCCATAAAGGTCGAAGGCCACTTCCCGGCTTCGGGAGTCCGGCTCGGATCGCCCGAACGGGTCAGGAGGCGCCGTCGGCGCGCAGCGGGAGAACCGTCGGCCGGGCGGCGTCCAGCAGCGAACCGAGCACCGCGCCGATCTTGTCAGCCGGCATCGGCTTGAAGAAGTGGTACCCCTGGGCCGCCGTGCAGCCCAGCTCCGCCAGGGCGAGCCGCTGCTCGGCGGTCTCCACACCCTCGGCGACCACCCGCAGGCCCAGCTCGTGGGCAAGCCCGACGGTCGCCCGGACGATCGCCGCCGCCTCCGGCGAGTCCGCCATCCGGATCACGAACGACCGGTCGACCTTCAGCTCGTCCACGGCGATCCGGGTCACGAACGCCAGCGACGAGAACCCGGTGCCGAAGTCGTCCACCGCGAGCTGCACGCCCATCGACCGGAGCGTGGCGAGCACCTCGTCGATGATCTCCAGCTCGCTCATCACCACGGTCTCGGTGATCTCCAGCACCAGGCGGCGCGGCGGGACCTGATGCCGGCGCAGCGCCTCGCCGATCTCGGCCGGCAGCCGGGGGTCGAGCAGGCTGCGGGCCGACAGGTTCACCGAGATCGGCACGTCCAGGCCCGCGCGGGCCCAGTCGGCGGCCACTGCGAGCGCCTTGTCCAGCACGTACCGGGTGAAGGTGCCGAGCTGCTCGCTGTTCTCCACCGGGCGGATGAAGTCGCTGGGGCCGAGCCAGCCCCGGCGCGGGTGCCGCCAGCGGATCAGCGCCTCCACCCCGGTCGGCGCGCCGGTGGCCAGGTCCACCGCCGGCTGGAGGGCCAGCACGAGCTGGTCGTCGGCGGCGAGCGCCTCCCGCAGCTCCGCGAGCAGCGCGAGCTGGTCGGTGCTCGCGGCGTCCCGGGAGCTGTCGTACGCGGCGACGCTGCCGCCGCCCTCCTTGGCCTGGTACATCGCGATGTCTGCCCGACGCAGCAGCTCGGTCAGGTCGGCGGTGCCGGCGTCGGCGACCACCACCCCGACGGAGACCTCGACGGACATCCGCACCCCGGCCACCTCGGTGGGGGCGGCCATCCGTTCGGCGATCTCCCGGGCCTGGCGCAGCGCGTACGCCATCGGGGCGGTCCGGCCGCCGAGCACCGGGACGCTGGTCAGCAGCAGGGCGAACTCGTCGCCGCCGAGCCGGCCGAGCAGGTCGCCCGAGCGGGTCAACGCGCCGAGCCGGTTGGCGCCCAGCCGCAGGAGCTGGTCGCCAGCGGCGTGCCCGAGGGTGTCGTTGACCTCTTTGAACTGGTCGATGTCGAGCAGCAGCAACGCCACCGGGTGGTCGTGGGCGCGCTGCCGCAGCGCCTGGTCGCCCTTGCTGAGCATGGCGGCCCGGTTGAGCAGCCCGGTGAGCGGGTCGTGCACCGCCTCGTACGACGACCGGGCGGTGACCAGCCGCAGCTCGCGGTGTGTCGCGGCGTCGTGCAGCGCGGCGGCGAGCGCGTCGGAGAACGCGGCGACGGCGTCCTGGTCGCGGGCGCTGGGCGGCGCGGAACGGGGGAAGTGGACCCGCAGCTCGCCGACCCGGGTGGCACCGACGGTCAGCGGCCGGACCAGCTCGTGCTCGTCGGGGCCCAGGCGGGCGGGCGGGCCGATCTCCCGGTCGACCACCTGGCCGGACGTGTCACCCCGGTAGCGCCGCCACCGGCCGTCGCCGCGGGCCACGTCCACGTCGACCAGCTCGGCGCCGAAGAGGTTCAACGCGCCGGTCACCGCGGCGGTGGCGACGCCCCGCTCGTCGAGCTGGTTGAGCGCGGCGGTGGCCTCGGCGAAGGCCCGCCAGGTGCGCCGCTCCTGGTCGGCGCGGAGCCGGTGCCGGTAGGTCTGCTGGAGCAGCCAGAGCACGGGCGGGAGCAGCAGCAGCCAGCGGGCGTCGATCTCCAACAGCGCCACCACGCCCAGGCCGACGGCCACGTTCCCGACGAACATCAGCAGCTTGCCGCGCAACGCGGCGATCAACGGTGGGCCCATCGGCACGCCGTGCCGCAGCGCCACGGTGGCCCCGCCCAGCCAGGCGCTCACGAGCAGGTAGGTCACCGAGCCGGCCAGCAGGGCCAACGCGAGTTCCGGCGTGGGGGCCGCCAGCAGGGGCGCGCCGAGGGCCGTGGCGACGGTGCCGGCGAGGGCGGTCGCGGCGGTCAGCGAGGTCGCGATGCGGACGGTCTCCAGCGGCGGCCGGCGGTCGGCGGCCAGGGACAGCGTCGTCCAGGCCGCGCCGGCACCGAGCAGCGTGGCGGCCGGGAGCCAGCCGGCGGGCACCAGGTAGAGGCAGACGATGAGCGCGGCCTCGCCCCAGGTGATGCTGACCATTCCGGAGCCGGCGCGGAACCGCAGCCGGGCGAGCTGGGCCACGGCGAACGCCGCGACGCCGAGGCCGAACCGGGCGGGCCCCGGGAGCGGGTCGTCGGCGGGCAGATGGGTCGGGAGGGTGAGGCCGACCACGGCTGCCGCCAGGGCCGTCAGGGCCACGGCGGCGGTCAGCAGCAGCACTCGGCCCGGGATGCCGCGTACGCCGAGCCGGACGAGCCGGTCGCCGGCCCTGCCGGAGGTCACCGACCTCCCCCGTCCGCCGGTCGTCGCACGGTACGGCGGGCAGCCGTCGCTGACCCGGTCATCGACGCCCCCTCCCGCGCGCGGCTCGGGGACTTTTGGCCCCCGGCGGAAGGCTAAGCCAAAGCCGGTGGCCGCAACAGGGGGCGACGACCGGGTTCGGCGTGAATCACGCGCGGATCATCCGTTTCAGCCCTGCTGGGGCCGCTTGGCAGCGTTCGGGCGTGACTCCTGCCTCGCAGTCCCGTCTGTCGGATCGACGACTCCCGCGTCGGCCCGGCCCGCATCGACGCCACCCGGCGCCGGGAACCGGTCGGGCAGCCGGCGCAGCCGGGCGTTCATGTTGCGGATCAGCAGCACGGTGGCGGTCGCCAGCACCAGGATGAGGAAGAGGCCCATCGGACCGGCGAGGCCACCGGTGCGAGTGTCACCGAAGTTGTTCTCCGCGAGGACCTGGGCAGCGGTCAGCATGGCGTTCCTCCGTTGTGCGGCTGGTGACCAGGGTAGCCCCCCGCCGGATCAGCGGGCATGGGCCGTCTCGCGCACCCCGGCGAAGAGGTCGGACTCGGGCAGCGGGCTGTCGACCACCGAGCGGGCGAGCTGGAAGTCCTCCGTCGGCCAGGCGCGCTGCTGGAGCTCCATCGGCACGTGGAACCAGAAGCCGTCCGGGTCGATCTGGGTGGCGTGGGCGCGCAGCGCGTCGTCGCGGACCGGGAAGTACTCGGCGCACTCGACCCGGGTGGTGATCCGGGGGCCCTTGTCGGGGCGGTCCTCCCACCGCTTGAGCCACTCCTCGTACGGCGACTCCAGGCCGGCGGCGAGCATGCCCTCGTGCAACGCCAGGATCTTGCCCCTGGAGAACCCGACGTCGTAGTAGAGCTTGAGCGGCTGCCAGGGCTCGCCGAGCTCCGGGTGACGCGCCGGGTCACCCGCGGCGTCGAAGGCGGCGACGCTCACCCGGTGGGTCATGATGTGGTCCGGGTGCGGGTAGCCGCCCTCCTCGTCGTACGTGGTGATCACGTGCGGGCGGAACTGGCGGATCAGGCGCACCAGCGGGCCGGCGGCGACCTCGACGTCCTGGAGGGCGAAGCACCCCTCGGGCAGCGGCGGCAGCGGGTCGCCCTCCGGCAGCCCCGAGTCGACGAAGCCGAGCCACGCCTGCTCGACGCCGAGGATCGCGCGGGCCGCGTCCATCTCGGCGCGGCGGATGTCGCCGATGTTGGCCCAGACGTCCGGGCGGTCCATCTTCGGGTTGAGCACGCTGCCGCGCTCGCCGCCGGTACACGTCACGACCAGGACGTCGACCCCCTCGGCCACGTACCTCGCCATGGTCGCGGCACCCTTGCTCGACTCGTCGTCGGGGTGCGCGTGGACGGCCATGAGACGCAGCTGCTCTGCCACTTGCGGCGCTCCTCGTTCGTGCCCACCGGCGCTGACCTGTCGACGACGCGGCCGACCTGTCATCCTTGACTCATCATCGGTGACTCAGCAGTCGTCCGGTGAGTCAGCGCCGGGCTGGGAAGATGGACTCTGCCATTCTTGCCGATGCCGCCGACAACAACGCCAGGAGATACCCGCCGGTGACCGAGACGCACGCCACAATCGCTTCCGGCGCGCCGGTGTTCCCGCCGGGCCGCTACGGCCGCCGCCGCGAGCCCGCCCGCCGCCGCCCGGCGCTGGTCGCCCTGCTCGCCGTCGCCCTGGTGGCGGTGCTCGGCGTGGCCGCGTTCAGCCTGTACGGCAAGTACGGCGACCCCGACTACGACGCCCAGATGATCACCTACACCGACATCACCGACTCACAGGTGGTGGTCGACTTCCGGGTGGCCGTCCCGGCGGGCGGCTCGGCGACCTGCGCGCTGCGGGCCCGCTCGCACGACGGCGCCGAGGTGGCCCGCGAGGAGGTGACGGTGACCGCCCGACCGGGCGAGTCGCAGGTGACCGCCCGGCACCGGCTGGCCACCAGCGCCCGGCCCTTCATCGGTGAGGTGGTGCGCTGCCGTCCAGCCGGCTGAGCTGCCGGAACACCCCCTCACACGCGCACCGCGGGTCGTCCCACCGGCACCCGCGGTGATCGTCGGCACCCCGGCGGGCGGGGCACTGGTAACTTGGTAGTTCACCCGTCAGCCAGTCCGCACAACCGAGGAGACCGCCTGTGTCCAACACTGGCAACGAGGCGCCCGCCACCTGGCTGTCCCAGGACGCGCACGACCGCCTCCAGGGCGAGCTCGACGAGCTGATCGCCAACCGACCGGTCATCGCCGCCGAGATCAACGCCCGACGCGAGGAGGGCGACCTGCGGGAGAACGGCGGATACCACGCCGCCCGCGAGGAGCAGGGGAAGGCGGAGGGGCGGATCCTCTACCTGAAGGAGCTGCTGCGCACCGCCCAGGTCGGCGAGGCGCCAAGCGCCGACACGGTGTCCCCCGGCATGGTCGTCACGATCTACTTCGACGACGACACCGACGACACCGAGACGTTCCTGCTCGGGTCGCGGGAGATCTCGTCGACGACCGAGTTGACCGTCTACAGCCCGGAGTCGGCGCTGGGCAAGTCGATCCTCGGCACGAGGCCCGGGCAGACCGTCACCTACACCGCCCCCAGCGGCGCGGACATCAAGGTGACCGTCGTGAGGTTCGAGCCGTTCGCGGGCTGAGTCACCCCTGACCCGTGGTCCCCGGGGCCGGCGGCCGGCCCCGGGGGGCCACGGGTCAGGACTCGGCGGCGAAGACCACCTGGTAGCCGCTGGCCCGCAGGGCGCTGATCAGCGTGTCGGAGTGCTCGACCCCCCGGGTCTCCACCGACAGCGCCACCTCCACCTCGCCGAGCCCCAGGTGCGGGTTGGCCCGCTGGTGCTCCACGTCGACGACGTTCGCCCGGTGCTCGGCGATCTCGCTGAGCAGCGAGGCGAGCTGCCCCGGCCGGTCCGAGCAGCGCACGGTGAACCGCAGGTACCGGCCGGCCGCCGCCAGGCCGTGCTCGATGACCCGCAGCATCAGCAGCGGGTCGATGTTGCCGCCGGAGAGCACCGCCACCGCTGGCGTCTCGACCTGCACCACGCCGGCCAGCAGGGCGGCCACGCCCACCGCGCCGGCCGGTTCGACCACCTGCTTGCCCCGCTCCAGCAGCATCAGCAGCGCCCGGGAGATGTCCTCCTCGGAGACGGTCACCATCTCGTCGACGAGCTTGCGGACGTGGTTGAAGGTGATCTCGCCCGGGCGGCCCACCGCGATGCCGTCGGCGATCGTGCTGAACGCGGGCAGCCGGACCGGCTCCCCGGCGACCAGCGAGGGCGGGTACGCCGCCGCACCGGCCGCCTGCACGCCGATCAGCCGCACGTCCGGCCGCAGCGCCTTGGCCGCGACCGCCATCCCGGAGATCAGGCCGCCCCCGCCGACCCCGGCGATGATCGTCCGCACGTCCGGGCACTGTTCGAGGATCTCCAGCGCCACGGTGCCCTGCCCGGCGATCACGTCCCGATGGTCGAACGGGTGGATGAGGATCGCCCCGGTCCGCTCGGCGAAGGCCTGCGCCTCGACCAGCGACTCGTCGACCGTGTTGCCGACCAGCTCGATCTGGGCGCCGTACCCCTTGGTGGCGGCGACCTTGGGCAGCGGCGCGTTCACCGGCATGAACACGGTGGCGTGCGTGCCGACCAGCCCGGCGGCGAGCGCCACCCCCTGCGCGTGGTTGCCGGCGCTGGCGGCCACCACGCCCCGGTCGCGCTCCGCCGCGGACAGCCGGGAGATCCGCACGTACGCCCCGCGCACCTTGTACGACCCGGCGCGCTGCACGTTCTCGCACTTGAGCCAGACCGGCCCGCCGAGCACCGCGCTCAGCGGGCGAGAGGGCTCCAGCGGGGTGGTGCGGGTGACGCCGGCGAGCAGTTCCCGCGCGGCCCGCACGTCGGCGATACCGACCAGTTCCGTCATGCCCCGATCGTGCCACCCGCCGCCGCGGCGTCCGGCGGCGACACCGTGCCGGCCCCGCCCGCTACCTGCGGCGACGGGTCCGTGACGGCCGGCCGGCCGTACGGCACGGGGGCGCCCGGCCAGCCGTACGGGGCCGGCCCGGCGGGAACGGCGAGCGCGATCCGGGCCTGCTGGGCTGCGGTGATCCGGCGGACCAGCACGATCAGCGCCGCCGCGGCGGTCAGGCAGGCGGCCAGCGGGACGAGGTTGCGCACCAGTGCGTCCTGGTAGTAGCCGACGTACGCCTGGAAGCCGATGTCGTTGAACGGGTCCTCGGGCAGCCGCTCGTACGCCCGGTTGTCGGTCCGGCTGGCAAACCGCTCGCCGAGGCTGAACACCAGCCAGGCGGCCCACCACACGCCCACCAGGACCGAGGTGCGGGCCCGCCACAGGCTGTCCCGGGCGATGCCCGCCACCACCCGCACCGGCACCACGACGTTCGCCAGCGGCACCAGCCACCCGGCGATCGCCCAGCCCGGGCTGAACTGCGGCAGCGCGCCGGGGAACGCGTCCAGGTTCTTGCGGGCCCGCCAGGTCCAGATGATCATCAGCACGGCGGCGGTCAGGTAGGTCGCGCCGAACGGCAGGATGAACAGCACCTCGAGGAGCACTGCGCCGAGCAGTACGTCGGTGTCCTGCGCCTCGGCGGCACGGCGGGCCAGCACCGCGCCGACCGCCGGGTAGAACGCCACCAGGGTGTAGAGCACCGCCGTGGCGGCGACGGCGGCCGCCACCGCGCGTCCGAGCCCGCCCACCGGGTACGTCGGCACCCCGGGCGCCACGGGCGGCTGCCCGAGCGGGGTGCGGCAGGTGGAACACTCGTTGAGGGTCGGGGACGTTTCGCCCCCACAGGTCTGGCACCGCATGTGGTCCGTCCGGGGTGTGCGTCGGTCAGGAGCGCCACACGCTAGACGATCAAGCGGCGGCCGGTGACCCCGTCCCGACCCGGGGGTAGCCGGGCGCGTGCCGGGCCCAGGGCGCCTGGAGCTCGAACTGGCCGGCGACGCCGAGCAGCAGCAGCTCCGAGCCGGGCGGGCCGACGAGTTGCACCGCCACCGGCAGCCCGTCGGGGCGGCGGCCCACCGGCACCACGATCGCGGGCAGGCCGGCGATGTTCCACGGGGCGGCGTACGGGGCGTACCGGATGCTGGCCTTCATGTTCGCGCTCCAGGACCGGCCGGACCAGCCGGTGGCCTCCGGCGGCGGGCCGGCCAGCGCCGGGGTGAGGAGCAGGTCGACCGAGTGGTCGGCGAAGAAACCGATCGAGCGCTCGCGCCAGGCGATCCGGTCGGCCTCCCGGACGTACCCCCGGCGCTGCGCCCACTCCCCCAGCGCGACGTGCCGGCGGCTGCGCCGCTGGAGGTCGCGCCGGTCGAGGCCGGCGGCCCGCACGTCGGCGGCGGCCGCCGCGAACCAGGTGGCGATGCCCTGTAGCCCCAGCCGGGTCGGGTAGACCGGGTCGGCGGGGACGGTGTCGTGGCCGGCGCCGGCGAGCAGCCGGCCGGCGGCGGTGACCGCGTCCCGGTTGGGCACGTCCGGCGAGACGCCGCGCACCGGGGACCGCAGCGAGACGCCGACCCGCAGCCGATGCGGCGGGACCAGCTTCTCCTGCGGCCGGCCGGCGAGCACCTGGAAGCCGACGGCCGCGTCGGCGACCGTGGAGGCCAGCATGCCGTGCTCGGTCAGGCCGAACCAGTCGTCGGCGCCGAGCTGGCAGGGGACCACGCCCCGACCGGGCTTCAGCCCGACCAGGCCGCAGCAGGCCGCCGGGATGCGGATCGAGCCGAGGCCGTCGTTGCCGTGCGCCATGGGCACCAGCCCGGCGGCGACCGCGGCGGCGGCCCCGCCGGAGGAGCCGCCCGGGGTGCGCCGGGAGTCCCACGGGTTGCGGGTGACCGCGCTGCTGTCGTCGGTGAGCGCCCAGAGTCCGAGTTCCGGCATCCGGGTCACCCCGAGGATCACCGCGCCCGCGCCGCGCAGCCGCCGGACCACCTCGTGGTCGGCCTCCGCCACCGCGCTGCGCACGGCGGCCGAGCCGTTCCAGGTGGGCAGGCCGGCGACCGGGGTGTTCTCCTTGACCGCGACCGGCACCCCGGCCAGCGGCAGGTTCGCCAGTTCCTCCTGCTCGTCGACCTTCTCCGCCTCGGTGATCGCCTCCCCGCCGCGCACCGTGCGGAACGCGGCGAGGTCGGCGTCGACCCGGGCGATGTGGTCGAGGTGGTCGGCCACGACCTGGGTGGCGGAGACGTCGCCCCGGCGTACGCCGCGGGCGATCTGCTTCGCGGTCGCGCCCACCCAGGTCGGCATGATGTCCTGCACGGCCACCCTCCCCAGCCAGCGGTCAGCCCAGCGCCTGCTCCAAGTCGGCGAGCAGGTCGTCGACCGTCTCGATGCCGACAGACAGTCGCACGAGATCGCCGGGAACTTCAAGCGGCGAGCCGGCAGCACTTGCGTGTGTCATCCGGCCCGGGTGCTCGATCAGGGATTCCACCCCGCCGAGGGACTCGGCGAGCACGAAGAGCTTCGCCCGGTTGCAGATCTCCACGGCGTGCTGCTCGCCGCCGGCGGCCCGGAAGGAGATCATGCCGCCGAACCGGCGCATCTGCTTGGCGGCGACCTCGTGCCCCGGGTGCGACGGCAGGCCCGGGTAGCTGACCTGACCGACCTTGGCGTGCCCGTCCAGGTACGCGACGATCCGCTCGGCGTTGTCGCAGTGCCGGTCCATCCGGACGCCCAGCGTCTTGATCCCGCGCAGGGTCAGCCAGGCGTCGAACGGGCCGTTGACCGCGCCCATCGCGTTCTGGTGGTAGCGCAGCTCGTCGCCCAGGCCACGGTCGGCCACCACCAGCGCGCCGCCGACGACGTCGGAGTGCCCGCCCACGTACTTGGTGGTGGAGTGCACCACCACGTCCGCGCCGTGCGCGATCGGCTGTTGCAGGTACGGCGACGCGAAGGTGTTGTCCACCACCAGCAGCGCCCCGGCGTCGTGGGCGACGGCGGCCAGCGCGGCGATGTCGGCGATGCCGAGCAGCGGGTTGGTCGGCGTCTCCACCCAGACGATCCGCGTCGCGCCGGGCCGGATCGCGGCCCGCACGGCGTCGACGTCGGAGACCTTCGCCGGGGTGTACGCCAGCCCCCACCGCTCGGCCACCTTCGCGAACAGCCGGTACGTGCCGCCGTACGCGTCGTCCGGGATCACCACGTGGTCGCCCGGCTTGCAGACGGCGCGCAGCACGGTGTCCTCCGCCGCCAGGCCGCTGGCGAAGGTGAGCCCGACGGGGCCGCCCTCCAGCGCGGCGAGGCACTCCTGGAGCGCGTCCCGGGTGGGGTTGCCGGAGCGGCTGTACTCGTAGCCCTGCCGGGGCGCGCCGACGGCGTCCTGGGCGTAGGTGCTGGTCTGGTAGATCGGTGGGATCACCGCGCCGGTGCGGGCCTCGGGGTCCTGTCCGGCGTGGATGGCGAGCGTCTCGAAGCCGTGACTCATGCCCGAGACGTTAGTCGGGGTTAGCCTGGCCGGATGGGCGGGTGCGTGTTCTGCGGGATCGTGGCGGGCGACGTGCCGGCGTTCCGGGTGGCCGACACCCCGGACGGGGTCGCCTTCCTCGACACCCGGCCGGTGTTCCGGGGGCATCTGCTGGTGGTGCCGCGCGGCCACCTGGTCACCCTGGCCGACCTGCCGGCGGACGCGCTGGCCGGCTACTTCGGGCTGGTCCAGCGGCTCGCCGCGGCGGTGGAGTCCGGTCTGGCGGCGGGCGGCACGTTCGTGGCGATGAACAACCGGGTGTCCCAGTCCGTGGCGCACCTGCACACCCACGTCGTGCCGAGGACGAAGGGCGACGGCCTGCGCGGCTTCTTCTGGCCCCGCACCCGCTACGCCGACGACGCCGAGGCGCGGGGGTACGCCGAACGGGTCGCCGCCGCCCTGGCCGGCGGCTGAACCGGGGCGCGAGCCGGTCGGGCGGACCCGCCACCGACCGGGTCCGCCACCGCGGCGGGGCGGCGCGGCCTGATCGCGGGCTGGGCGGGTAAGGAACCGGGGCCCGGCGGTGTTGCACGCGGGGACAGGTACGAGAGGAGTTCCACCGTGTTCCTTCGCCGCATGAAGGGCGAACTGCCCACCCCCGACCAGGCCCTGCCCGGCCGTCCGATCGCGATGCCGATCGGCGACCGGCACGAGGTCCTCGGGTCGTCGCTGAAAGGGCCGTTCCCGGAGGGCTCGCAGGTCG
Organism: Micromonospora sp. MW-13; assembly: GCF_003434305.1. Lineage (GTDB taxonomy): Bacteria > Actinomycetota > Actinomycetes > Mycobacteriales > Micromonosporaceae > Micromonospora. Next base: position 55,856 of record NZ_QKKX01000057.1, on the reverse strand, counting down.
CCGTCTTCGGCATGGGCTGCTTCTGGGGCGCCGAGCGCCTGTTCTGGGCCCTGCCGGGCGTGCTCACCACCTCCGTCGGCTACGCGGGCGGCAGCACGCCGAACCCGACGTACGAGGAGGTCTGCTCGGGCATGACCAGGCACGCCGAGGTGGTCCAGGTGGTCTACGACCCCACGACGATCAGCTACGAGGACCTGCTCAAGGTCTTCTGGGAGAACCACGACCCGACCCAGGGCATGCGCCAGGGCAACGACGTGGGCACCCAGTACCGGTCGGCGATCTACGCGAGCACCGACGAGCAGCTCGCCACCGCCCAGGCCTCGCGGGACGCCTTCGCGCCGATCGTGGCGCGGGCCGGCAAGGGCGAGATCACCACGGAGATCGAGCGGCTCGGCGACTACTACTTCGCCGAGGACTACCACCAGCAGTACCTCGCGCCGACGAAGAACCCGAACGGGTACTGCAACCACGGGCCGAACGGGCTGAGCTGCCCGGTGGGCATCGCCCGCACCGCCTGACCGGCGACGGACGCCGGCCGGCGGGACCGGCCGGCGTCAGGCCGCCCACAGGACGACGGTCCAAAGTGGCGTTTGTCACACCTGTCCGGCCTGGCGAACCGGGCAGGCGGCCGGGGGCGGGCGCAAACGACCGGCCGCCGGACTTTTCGCGTGCGCGGTGGCGCGCATCTTAGCAAGCCGTAACGGCAGTGACATCACCTCAACAGGCGAACCACGCTCACCTCTGGCAGCATTGCCTGGCATGTGCGGACTGGCTGGGGAGTTTCGCCGCGACGGCTCGCGGGCCGATGTCGCGGCGGTGGAGCGCATGGCGGCCACAATGGGCGACCGGGGCCCCGACGACAGCGGGGTGTGGTCCCAGGGGCCGACCGCCCTCGGCCACCGCCGCCTGAAGATCATCGACCTGTCGTCCGCCAGTGGGCAGCCGCTGGTCGACCCGGCGTCCGGGCTGACCGGGGTCTTCAACGGCTGCGTCTACAACTACCGCGAGCTGCGCGAGGAACTCCAGGCCAAGGGGCACCGGTTCTTCTCCTCCGGCGACAGCGAGGTGGTCGTCAAGGCGTACGCCGAGTGGGGGCTGGACTTCGTCGACCACCTGGTCGGCATGTTCGCCGTGGCGATCAGCGAGCGGGACAGCGGCCGGCTGGTGCTGGCCCGGGACCGGCTCGGCGTCAAGCCGCTCTATGTGGCCGAGGCCCCGGGCGTGGTGCGCTTCGCCAGCACCCTGCCGGCCCTGTTGGCCGGCGGCGGCGTGGACACCACCATCGACCCGGTGGCGCTCGCCCACTACCTGAGCTTCCACAGCATCGTGCCGCCGCCGCGCACGATCCTGCGCGGGGTGGCCAAGCTGCCCCCGGCCACCGTCCGGGTGTACGAGGCGGACGGCAGCACCCGCGAGCGGGTCTACTGGGAACCGTCCTTCACCCGGCACGAGGAGCGGGCCCGCTGGTCCGCCCGCGACTGGGAGGACGCCCTGCTGGAGTCGCTGACCACGGCGGTGCGCCGCCGGATGGTCGCCGACGTCCCGGTCGGCGTGCTGCTCTCCGGCGGGCTGGACTCCAGCCTGGTGGTGGCCCTGCTGGCCGGCGAGGGCCAGCGCGGTCTGTCCACGTTCTCCATCGGCTTCGACGCCGTCGGCGGGCGGACCGGCGACGAGTTCGTCTACTCCGACCTGGTGGCGAAGACGTTCGACACCGACCACCACCAGATCCGGGTGGCCGCCCGCGACCTGCTGCCGCCCCTGGAGGCGGCCGTGGCGGCCATGAGCGAGCCGATGGTCAGCCACGACTGCGTGGCGTTCTACCTGCTCAGCCAGGAGGTGTCGAAGCACGTCAAGGTGGTCCAGTCCGGCCAGGGCGCGGACGAGATCCTCGGCGGCTACCACTGGTACCCGCCGCTGGCCGGGGTCGACCGGGAGCGGGCCGCCGAGACGTACGCGAAGGCGTTCTTCGACCGGGACGCGGCCGGGCTGGCCCGGGTCCTCGACCCGGCGTGGCTGGCCGACGGCGACCCGGCGCGGGAGTTCGTGGCCGCCCACCTGGCCCGGGCGGGCGCGCAGACGGCGGTCGACGCCGGCCTGCGGATCGACACCCAGGTCATGCTGACCGACGACCCGGTGAAGCGCGTCGACAACATGACCATGGCGCACGGGCTGGAGGCCAGGGTGCCGTTCCTCGACCACGAGTTCGTGGAGCTGGCCGCGACCTGCCCGCCGGAGCTGAAGCTGGCCCAGGACGGCAAGGGCGTGCTGAAGGAGATCGGCCGCCGGGTCCTGCCGCACGAGGTCATCGACCGACCGAAGGGCTACTTCCCCGTGCCGGGCCTCACCCACCTGGAGGGCAAGCTCCTCGACCGGGTACGCGACGCGCTGCATGCGCCGCAGGCCCGCCGCCGCAACCTGTTCCGCACCGAGTACGTCGACGCGCTGTTGTCCGACCCGAACGCCGAACTGACCCCGTTGAACGGAAACAAGCTGTGGCAGCTGGGACTCCTGGAAATGTGGCTCCAGAGCCACGGAATCGACTGACGGTGACCGACACACTGGCTACCGGGACGGCGCCCACCGACCGGGAGCGGGTGCTCGGCCGGCGACGCGAGCGCGTCGGGCCGGGCGGGGACCCGGTCGCCCCGGGCGGCAGCGGGGACCCGGAGCGGCCGGAGCGGAACGCCGGCGTGGTGCTCGACTGCGGCTGGGGCCGGCTGGTCTTCGGTCAGACCTTCGCCGACCAGGCCGCCGTGGCCGCGGTGCTGCGCTCGGAGGCCGCCGGCGCCCGGGACATCTGCATCTACCTGCGTGACCCGCACGTGCTGGTGTCCCGGCTGCCCGACGAACTGTTCATCGACCCGTCGCTGACGTACCGGCTGCGGCTGCCCGCCGGCCCGGTCGGCCGGCCGGACCCCGACGAGCAGGACGACCTGCCCGGGCTGCGGATCCGGACGCTGCGCGACGCCGACGACGCGGACGCGGTGAACCGGATCTACGCCCGCAACGGCATGGTCACCGCCCCGGTCGACGTACTGGTCGACAACGCCCGCACCGACCGGTTCCTGCACCTGGTGGCCGAGGACGCCACCGGGGACGTGGTCGGCACGATCACCGGCGTGGACCACGTCGCGGTCTTCGCCGACCCGGACAACGGCGCCAGCCTGTGGTGCCTCACCGTGGACTTCAACACCGCGCCGCCCGGCACCGGCCAGGCCCTGCTCACCGAGCTGGCCGCCCGGCTCACCGAGCGCGGCAGGGCGTTCGTCGACCTGTCGGTGCTGGCCGAGAACACCGGGGCGATCCGGCTGTACGAGCGGCTCGGCTTCTACCGCACCGCCACGCTCTGCGTGAAGCGGAAGAACCCGATCAACGAGCGGCTCTTCCTGCCCGCCACCCCGCCCGGGTACGACCGGCTCAACCCGTACGCGAGGATCGTCGCGGACGAGGCGATGCGCCGGGGCATCCGGGTGGAGGTCACCGACCCGGCGTGGGGCGAGCTGCGGCTGAGCAACGGCGGCCGGACGATCGTCACCCGCGAGTCGCTGTCCGAGCTGACCTCTGCCGTGGCGATGAGCCGGTGCGACGACAAGCGGGTGACCCGGCGGATCCTCGCCGAGGCGGGCCTGTCGGTGCCGGTTGGCCGGACCGCGACCGGGGACGCCGCGGACGCCGCGTTCCTGGCCGAGGTCGGCCGGGCCGTGGTGAAGCCGGCGCGCGGCGAGCAGGGCAACGGCATCACCGTCGGGGTACGCACCCCGGAGGCGCTCGCCACCGCCGTCGCGCTGGCCCGGGGCTTCTGCCCGGACGTGCTCGTCGAGGAGCTGCGCGACGGCGAGGACCTGCGGGTGATCGTCATCGACCACGAAGTGGTCGCCGCGGCCGTCCGCCGGCCCGCGCAGGTGACCGGCGACGGGATGCACGACATCGCCGAGCTGATCGAGCGGCAGAGCCGCCGCCGGGCCGCCGCGACCGGGGGCGAGTCCCGCATCCCGGTGGACGACATGACCCGGGACGTGCTCGCCGAGGCCGGGTACGAGCTGGGCGACGTGCTGCCCGAGGGGACGGTGCTGGCCGTCCGCCGGACCGCGAACCTGCACACCGGCGGCACGATCCACGACGTCACCGGCGAGCTGCACCCGGAGATCGCCGAGGCGTGCGTGGCGGCCAGCCGGGCGCTGGACATCCCGGTCACCGGGCTCGACCTGCTGGTCGGCGCCCCGGACCGGCCGGAGCACGTGTTCATCGAGGCGAACGAGCGGCCCGGCCTGGCCAACCACGAGCCGCAACCGACCGCCGAGCGCTTCGTCGACCTGCTCTTCCCCGGCACGCGGGCACCGCGACGACTCTGGTCACCGGCGGGTGCGGCAAGCTCTCCGGCATGACCGCACGCAATCCCGTCCCGCTGAAGATCGACCTGGACTACCTCCGCCAGGTGCTGGTGGAGCTGCTGGAGATCCCGAGCCCGTCCGGGCGCACCGACCACGTGCAGCAGTACGTCGGCGAGCGCCTCTCCGCGCTCGGGATCTCCTCCACGCTGACCCGGCGGGGCGCGCTCAGCGCCTGCCTGCCGGGCCCCAGGGAGACCGGCGCGGACCGGGCGATCGTGGTGCACACCGACACCATCGGCGGCATGGTGAAGCGGCTCAAGGAGAACGGCCGGCTGGAGCTGAAGCAGATCGGCACGCACAGCGCCCGGTTCGCCGAGGGCGCACACGTGCGGATCTTCACCGACGATCTGGACCGGGTGGTCACCGGCCAGGTGCTGCCGCTCAAGGCCAGCGGGCACCGCTACAACGAGGGCGTCGACCTCCAGGGGGTCGGCTGGGAGCAGGTCGAGGTCCGGGTCGACGAGCCGGTGGACGACGAGGCCGGGCTGCGTGCCCTCGGCATCGACGCCGGGGACTTCGTGGCGTTCCTGCCCAACCCGGCGGTCACCCCCAGCGGGTACGTCAAGTCCCGGCACCTGGACGACAAGGCCGGGGTGGCGGCGGTGCTGACCGCGTTCAAGGCGATGGTCGACGCGGGCGTGACCCCGGCGGTGACCGCGCACCTGCTGGTCACGGTCACCGAGGAGATCGGGCACGGCGCCAGCCACGGCCTGGACCCGGACGTCGCGGAGATCGTCTCCGTGGACGCCGCGGTGGTCGCCCCCGGGCAGCAGTCCCGGGAGAACGCGGCCACCCTGGCGATGGGCGACGGCGTCGGCCCGTTCGACTACCACCTCACCCGCAACCTCGCGGCGATCGCCCGGGAGCACGGGGTAAACCTGGTCCGGGACGTCTTCGACTACTACCGCTCGGACGTGGCGGCGGCGGTCGAGGCTGGCGCGCACGCCCGGGTGGCCCTGCTCGGCTTCGGGGTGGACGCGACCCACGGCCACGAGCGCACCCACCTCGACGGGCTGGCCCACCTGACCCAGCTCCTCTGCCTCTACCTCCAGAGCGACCTGGTCTTCCCCGAGTGGGACGCCGAGCCGGAGGGCGACCTGGCCGACTTCCCCTCGCTGGCGGTGCAGCCGGCCAGCGAGGAGGGCCCGCGCGAGGGCCCGATTGGGATCACCGACTGAACGCCCCCCTCGGCTGACTGTGCGCATGGCGGGGGCGGTTCGGTAGTGGTGAGCCGACGGTCGAGGGCGGCCGGAGACCTCGTCGGCTCCCTTTGGAGCTGATGTCGTGGACGGATCGGGTGCCGGGCGCGTGATGTCGTGGACGGATCGGGCGCCGGGCGCGTGTCGTGGACGGATCGGGGCGCCGGGCGCGTGATGCCGTGGACGGATCGGGCGCCGGGCGCGTGATGTCGTAGACGACTCAGCTCCAAAGCGTCCGCACAACTACCTCCTGACCAGGGACGCCGGCACGAACGGTCGCCGCCCTTCCGGCCCTGTGATCGAAATCCGTTGCCGCCACCCCGGGGAAGTGGATAGCGTGGTCGTACACGGGAAAGGAGGTGGTCCAGACTTGTATAGCAATCGGACTCGTGAGGTGGCTGTCCGCTAGCCGCTGTCCTCGACAGTGAAAACTCGCCCGCCGTGAGGCGGGCAAATGCACCATCGTCGAGACCGTGTGGCAGCGGTGCGGCGAAACCACGACAGCCACCCGACCCCCGGGGTGCCGGCCCAGTCCAGCCGGCCCGTGCGCGAGCACGGAAGCCCCGGGGGTCGCTTCATGTCCGGCGGAGCCGGACCGGTCAGCTCAGCCGGGGAGGCCGCTTTGTCCATGCGTGAGCTGGTGGTGCTCGGGACGGCCAGCCAGGCGCCGACCCGGGCGCGCAACCACAACGGGTACGTGCTGCGCTGGGACGACGAGGTGATCCTGTTCGACCCGGGCGAGGGCAGCCAGCGGCAGCTCCTGCACACCGGCGTCACCGCCACCGACCTGACCCGGATCTGCGTCACCCACTTCCACGGCGACCACTGCCTCGGCCTGCCCGGCACCATCCAGCGGCTCTCCCTGGACCGGGTCCCGCGCCCGGTGGCGGTGCACTTCCCGGCCGGCGGCGCCGAGTACTTCGCCCGGCTGCGGCACGCGTCGAGCTTCCACGAGACCGCCGAGCTGGCCGTCGAGCCGATCACCGCCGACGGGCAGCGGATCGCCCTGCGCGCCGGCACGCTGGAGGCCCGCCGGCTGCGGCACCCGATCGAGACGTACGGCTACCGGCTGGTCGAGCCGGACGGCTGCCGGATGCTGCCGGAGCGGCTGGCCGCGTACGGCATCGCGGGACCGGCCGTCGGGGAGTTGCTCCGCGCCGGCCACCTGGAGGTCGGCGGACGCCGCGTCAGCCGGGACGAGGTGAGCGTGACCCGGCCGGGGCAGCGGTTCGCCTTCGTCATGGACACCGGGCTCTGCGACGGGGTGTACGCCCTCGCCGAGCACGCCGACCTGCTGGTCATCGAGTCGACGTTCCTGGCGTCGGAGGCCGCGCTCGCCGCCGAGGTCGGGCACCTCACGGCCGGCCAGGCCGCCCGGGTGGCGGCCGAGTCGGGGGTACGCACACTGGTGCTCACCCACTTCTCCCAGCGGTACGCCGACGCCCGGCGCTTCGCCGACGAGGCCCGGGAGCACTTCGCCGGCGAGCTGGTGGTCGCCGAGGACCTGACCACCGTGCCAGTGCCGCCCCGGCGGGTAGCCTCGGGCGGGTGACGATCACCCTGCGCCACGCGACCGTCGACGACCTGCGCCCGGTGGGGGCGCTGCACCAGCGGTCCCGAGTGGCGGCGTACTCGTCGTTCCTGCAGGCGGCGGCGCTGGCCGACCCGACACCGGAGGCGATGGGGGCGTACTGGGCCGAGCGCTGGACGTGGGAGCGGGACACCAACCTGATGACCGTGGCAGAGCGGGACGGCCGGCTGGTGGGGTTCAGCTACCTCGGCCCGGACGACCAGGACGACCCGGCGACCGGCCTGCTCAACGCCATTCACCTCGACCCGGACGAGCGGGGCCGGGGCACCGGCCGGGCGCTGATGGTGGACGCGCTGGCCACCATGCGCGGCCGGGGCTGGCGCCGGGCGGTGCTGTGGGTGCTGGAGCGCAACGCCCGGGCCCGCCGGTTCTACGAGCGCGGCGGCTGGCACCCCACCGGGGAGTGCCGCGACGAGCACATCGGCACCACCCGCACCCCCCAGCTCCGCTACGCCCGCGAGATTGAAAAGGTGGTCACCCCGAGGTAGCCGCCGCTGCTGGATGCTCAGTGGGCACCGAGGTGGGCGAGCAGGTCCTGCCGGGTCAGCACGCCCTTGGGCTTGCCGTCCACCAGCACCAGCGCCGCGTCGGACTTCTCCAGCAGCGCGACCGCCTCGCTCACCGGCTGGCCGCCACCGATCATCGGCAGCGGGTCGGCCATGTGCCGCTCGATCATGTCGTGCAGGTGCGCCTGGCCGGTGAACAGGGCATCGAGCAGGTCCCTCTCCGCGATCGAGCCGGCCACCTCGCCGGTCACCACGGGCGGCTCGGCCTTGAGCACCGGGAGCTGGGAGACGCCGTACTCGCGCATGTAGTCGATGGCGTCGCGGACCGTCTCGGTCGGGTGCACGTGCACCAGCTCGGGCAGCCTGCCCGGCTTGCCGGCGAGGGCGTCGGCAACGGTCGGCTCGCTGCCCGAGTTGTCCAGGAAGCCGTACCGGGCCATCCAGTCGTCGTTGAAGATCTTCGACAGGTACCCCTTGCCGCTGTCCGGCAGCAGCACCACGACCACGTCGTCCGGGCCGGCGGCGCGGGCCACCTCCAGGGCGGCGACCACGGCCATCCCGCAGGAGCCGCCGACCAGCAGCCCCTCCTCGCGGGCCAGCCGCCGGGTCATCTCGAAGGACGCCTTGTCGGAGACCTCCACGATCTCGTCGGTGATGCCCCGGTCGTACGTCTCGGGCCAGAAGTCCTCGCCGACCCCTTCGACCAGGTACGGCCGGCCGGTGCCGCCGGAGTAGACCGAGCCCTCCGGGTCCGCGCCGACGATCCTCACCCGCCCGTCGGAGGCCTCCTTCAGGTACCGGCCGATGCCGGAGATGGTGCCGCCGGTGCCCACCCCGGCCACGAAGTGGGTCAGCCCGCCGCCGGTCTGCTTCCACAGCTCCGGGCCGGTGGTCTCGTAGTGCGAGCGCGGGTTGGCCGGGTTGCTGTACTGGTCGGGCTTCCACGCGCCGGGGATCTCCCGGGCCAGCCGGTCGGAGACGTTGTAGTAGGAGCGCGGGTCCTCCGGCGCGACGGCGGTCGGGCAGACCACCACCTCCGCGCCGTACGCCCGCAGCACGTCCTGCTTGTCCTGGCTGACCTTGTCCGGGCAGACGAACACGCACCGGTAGCCCTTGAGCTGGGCCACCAGGGCCAGCCCCACGCCGGTGTTGCCGCTGGTCGGCTCGACGATGGTGCCGCCCGGCCGCAGGATCCCGGCGGCCTCGGCGTCCTCGACCATCCGCAGCGCGATCCGGTCCTTCACCGAACCGCCCGGGTTGAGGTACTCCACCTTCGCGAGCACGGTCGCCCGGATGCCCTCGGTGACGTTGCGCAGCCGTACCAGCGGGGTGTTGCCGATCAGCTCGACGACGTTGTCGTAGTACTGCACCTCGTTGTGCCCTCCGTTGCAGCTCCGGCGACGGCGGCCGGGCAGACGTTGATTCGACGCCCAGGGTACGTGCCGTCAGGGCGTCACATGCCCCGGGATGACCGAGCTTCGGCGGGTCTCCCACTCCAGGAACCGTTCGGTCTCCGCCAGCACGGCGCCGGCCAGCCAGGTCACCATGACCGCGTCGTCGGCCAGCCCGAAGATCGCCAGCGGGATCTCCGGGAGCAGGTCGATCGGCGAGACGATGTACGCCGTCGCCGCGGTCATCAGGGCCAGCCGGAGGCCGCCGTCGTACTCGCCCCGGGTGGTGGCCCGGATCATCCGGGGCAGCGCCTTCAGCCGGGCGCCCAGCGACGGGCCACCCCGCGCCCCGGCGGTCAGCGCCCTGGCCAGCGCCGTGAACGCCGCGCCGCGTTTCAGTGTCTTTCCCATCTCCACGCCCCTCTCCGTCCGACAGCGTGCGGTATCGGTGCAAGTGGTACCCGAAACCGTCGGATCCCAGCCATCGGAGAGGGCAGCACGACGACAGCGGCATGTCGTGCCGGCGCGATAATGTCGCGGTATGGGGGTCGCTGGTTCCGTCGTACCGGTTGGTCCGCGCTGGCGGCGCGCCCGGCGGGTCGCCCGCCTGGCGGCGCTCGGCACGGGTGCCACCGCCGCTGCCGCCGTCGCCACGGGCGGGGTGCTGATCGGCCAGGCCCGGCAGGCCCGCCGGACCATCCCGATGGCCGAGGCGCCCCCGCCCCGCTGCGACGGCGTCTACGGCGCGAAGCTTCCCGGCCCGCCGCTGACCGTGGCGATCCTCGGCGACTCCTCCGCCGCCGGGTACGGGGTGCACCGCCGCCGGGAGACCCCCGGCTCGCTGCTGGCCACCGGGCTGTCCCGCCGCCTGCACCGTCCGGTGCGGCTGCACCGGTTCGCCGTGGTGGGCGCCATCTCCTCCGGGCTCAAGCCACAGGTGGAGTCCGCGCTGGAGTGCCTGCCCGACGTCGCGGTGATCCTGATCGGCGGCAACGACGTCACCAACCGCACCCCGGCGGGCCTGGCCGTGCGCTACCTGGTCGACGCGGTCCACGCGCTGCGCGGGGCCGGCTGCGAGGTGGTGGTCGGCACCTGCCCCGACCTCGGGGCGATCCAGCCGATCCGGCCGCCGCTGCGCTGGCTGGCCCGGCGGTGGAGCCGGCAGCTCGCCGCCGCCCAGACGATGGCGGTGGTGGAGGCGGGCGGCTGGGCGGTCTCCCTCGGCGACCTGCTCGGTCCCCGGTTCGCGGCCGAGCCGACCAGGATGTTCGCCTGGGACCGGTTCCATCCCTCCGCCGAGGGGTACGCGATGGCCGCCGCCGCGCTGCTGCCGACCGTGCTCTCGGCGCTCGGTACCGGGCAGGACCGTCGCCCTGGCCTCGCCCGCGGGGAGGGCGTACGGTCGCTGCCGGAGGCCGCCCAGGAGGCGGCCCGGCACGCGGGCACGGAGGTCAGCGCCACCCAGGTCCGCGGGCGCGACCGCGGGCCGGCCGGGCGGTGGGCGCAGCTGCGTCGGCGGGCCTTCTTCGGCGTCGGCGCGGTGCCGCACCCCGGCCCGGCCGCCGACTCACCCACCCTGGAGGGACGGCCATGACCGAGCACAGCGGCAGCCACGGCGCGGGTGACCGGGGCCTGGGCGCGGAACTCGCGCTCCGGCTGGGCCGGGCCGCGGCCCTGTCCCTGATCGCCGGGACGATCGGCGGCGCGGCCGTCCTCGCCGGCGAGGCGTTCGTCGCCCGCAACCGCCCCTACGCCCAGCCGGAGCTGGGGCTGGCCCTGCGCGCCACGGTGGGGCGGGCCGGCGCCCCGCCGCTGCGGCTGGTCCTGCTCGGCGACTCGTCCGCCCTCGGGGTCGGCGTGGGCCGGTTGGGCGACACCGTCGGCGGGCAGCTCGCCAACCTGCTCGCCGAGGGGCCGGCGGGCCGCCGGGTGCACCTGTCCAGCGTCGGGGTCTCCGGCTCCCGCTCGACCGACCTGGCCACCCAGGTGGCCCGGGCGCTGCTCGGCCCGCGCCCCGACGTGGCGGTGATCCTGATCGGCGCCAACGACGCCACCGCACTGCGCCGGCCGGCGGAGGCCGGGGCGTACCTGGGGGCGGCCGTGCGGCGGCTGCGCGAGGCGCGGGTGGAGGTGGTCGTCGGGACCTGTCCCGACCTCGGCGCCGTCCGCGCGATCGCCCCGCCGCTGCGGCAGGTGGTCGGCTGGTCCGGCCGGCGGGTGGCCCGGGCCCAGACCATCGCCGTGCTCGACGGCGGTGGCACGGTGGTCGACCTGGGTGCCGAGACCGGCCCGGTGTTCCGGGCCGACGCCGGCACCTTCTGCCATGACGGGTTCCACCCCTCCGCCGACGGGTACCGGATCTGGGCGCACGCGCTGATCCCGGCGGTCGCCGCCGCGGCGAACGTCGCCTCCCGCCACTGACCGGCGCTACGGGGTGCGCGGCGGCCCGGACGCGGCCGGCCCGGGGTGACATTTCCCGCCGGGCGGGACGCTTCCCCGCCAAGTTACTGGCAAGTTAACGTTGGTTCATGCCGACTGAGTCGTCCCGCGACGCCGTCATCGTCGCCACCGCCCGGTCCCCCATCGGCCGGGCGCACAAGGGTTCGCTGCGCGACGTCCGCCCCGACGATCTCGCCGCCACCATCGTCCGGGCCGCCCTGGACAAGGTCCCCCAGCTCGACCCCACCGAGATCGACGACCTCTACCTGGGCTGCGGCCTGCCCGGCGGCGAGCAGGGCTTCAACATGGCCCGGGTGGTCGCCACCCTGATGGGCCTGGACGGCCTGCCGGGCGCCACCCTGACCCGGTACTGCGCCTCCTCGCTGCAGACCACCCGGATGGCGATGCACGCGATCCGGGCCGGCGAGGGCGACGTGTTCGTCTCCGCCGGCGTCGAGATGGTCTCCCGGTACGCCCGGGGCAACTCCGACGGGCTGCCGCCCGAGGCGCAGGCGCTGGTGGGCGGCGGCTGGGAGAACCCGAGCTTCGGGGCGGCGCGGGAGCGGTCGGCGCGGCGCGGACAGGGCGGCGCGGAGGTCTGGACGGACCCGCGCGGGTCCGGTGAGCTGCCCGACGTCTACCTGGCCATGGGGCAGACCGCCGAGAACCTGGCCCAGGTGTACGACGTGACCCGCGCCGACATGGACGCCTTCGGCGTGCGCAGCCAGAACCTGGCCGAGAAGGCGATCGCCGACGGCTTCTGGGCCCGCGAGATCACCCCGGTCACCACTGGCGACGGCACCGTGGTCGGCGCCGACGACGGGCCCCGGCCCGGAGTCACCCTGGAGGGGGTCGCCGGGCTGAAGCCGGTGTTCCGCCCCGACGGCCGGATCACCGCCGGCAACTGCTGCCCGCTCAACGACGGCGCCGCCGCCGTGGTGATCATGAGCGCCCAGCGGGCCCGGGACCTGGGCATCACCCCACTGGCCCGGATCGTCTCCACCGGGGTCACCGCCCTGTCCCCCGAGATCATGGGCCTCGGCCCGGTCGAGGCGTCGCGGCAGGCGCTCGCGCGGGCCGGGATGACCATCGACGACGTCGACCTGGTCGAGATCAACGAGGCGTTCGCCGCCCAGGTGATCCCCTCCTACCGGCAGCTCGGCATCCCCGAGGAGAAGCTGAACGTGATGGGCGGGGCGATCGCCGTCGGCCACCCGTTCGGCATGACCGGCGCCCGGATCACCGGCACCCTGCTCAACGCCCTGGACTGGCACGACGGGTCGGTCGGCCTGGAGACCATGTGCGTCGGCGGCGGTCAGGGCATGGCCATGGTCCTCGAACGCCTCGGCTGAGCCCGGTCCACCGGCGGGCCGGGCGGGTACCGGACCCGGCGGCGGTCAGAGCGCGGTACGGGTCGCCGTCACCTCGGCGGCGGCCCGGGCCAGCAGATCGGCGGCCGGGGCTGCGGCCAGCAGATCGGCGGCGACCACCCGGAGCTGGTCGGGCAGGGCGAGGTCGTTGCCGAGCCGGGGCACCGCCCGGCGGGGCTGCCCCTCGGCGTCGGCGGCGAGGTTCGCGAGCTCCTGCACCAGCCGGTGCACCAGGTCGGCCCGGGACACGTTGCCGCCCCCGGCGACCGCTGCCCAGCGCGGTTGCTGCCAGTGCCCGACCTGACGGACCAGCAGTCCCACCGCCCGGTCCAGTTCCGCTGCGCTCACCGCGCCGAGTCTAGGGCCGCCGCCGGGTCGGTGGCGACGGGCAAGCGCCGTGGCCCGGGCCCGACGGGCGGCGGCCGGCCCGCAGACGACGGCGCCCGCCGCCGCGGGTCGCGGGGGCGGGCGCCGTCGGCGACGCGGGTCAGTCGTCGCCCTGGAAGTAGCTCAGCAGGCGCAGGATCTCGATGTAGAGCCAGACCAGGCTGACCAGGATGCCGAACGCGGCCGTCCAGGAGTAGCGCTGGGGCAGGCCCATCCGGACGCCCTCCTCCACCTCCGCGAAGCTGAGCACGAAGCTCAGCGACGCGACCACGATGCAGACCAGGCTGAAGCCGATCGCCAGCGGGCTGCCGTCACGCAGGCCCGTGTTGACGCCGAACAGCGACAGCACCAGGTTGATCAGCATCACCGCGAAGAGACCGACCATCGCCGCGACCATGCCGCGGACGAACTTCGGCGTCGCCCGGATGACCCGTGCCTTGTACAGCATGGCCATCAGGAAGAACACGCCGAAGCTGGCCACCACGGCCTGGAGCACGATGCCGTCGTAGAGCGAGTTGAAGGCCTTGCTCACCATGCCGACGAAGACGCCCTCGACGACGGAGTACGCGACGACCAGCGCCGGGTTCGCCATCCGGGAGAACGAGATGATCAGGCCGAGCACCAGGCCGACCACTGCCGCGCCGATCCAGGCGACGCCGAGCAGCGAGTCCGGCACGAGCACCCAGGCCGCCGCGGCGGACACGCCGAGGATGCCGAGGAGCGTGACGGTCTTGACCACCACGTCGTCGATGGACATCGGCGTCACGGTGGGCGGCGCGGCCGGGTATCCGGTCGCGCCCGGGTACTGCTGGGGATAGCCGGGCTGCCCGTAGGGCCCGGTTGGGGCGTACCCGGTGGCGCGTTCCCGCTCGGCCGCCTGGCCGAGTCGGGCGAGCACCGGGTTCGAAGTCTTCACTGTCTGGCCTCCCTCAGGGGGTCGTCGCACGTGAACGTGCCCTTCAAGGGTAAACGCCACGATCGACGCCGTGGAGATCACCGAGCGAGGCAGGAGCTGTGAAGAAGCTGAGAGGCGGGGTGCCCGGGGCGGGGGTCGAACCCGCACGCCTTGCGGCAGCCGCTTTTAAGGCGGCCGTGTCTGCCGTTCCACCACCCGGGCGGGGTACGCCGACGCGTCGACACACATCGGTGCAGTGTCACCGTAGCGGGTCCGCGACGACCCGGCGTACTCCGTTTCCGCTGCCGCACTAGGGTCGAGGCGTGAGCAGCGCAGCCCCCACGGCCCCCGACGCCGCCCCCGACCAGGCACTCCGTTCCGATGCCCCGGCTCCGGCCGGTTCCCGGTGGGCCAGGCTCGGGGACGCCGCCGCCAGACACCGGGCCGACCTGCTCGTCGGGCTGCTCTTCGCGGCCCTCGCGGGCTGGCTCACCCACGGCCTGTGGCCGGACCCCGCCGGCCGGGTGCTGGCGCTCAACCCGGAGGACCAGGCCCTGTACGAGTGGTTCCTGGCCGTCGACTCGCGCGCCCTGCTCGGCGACTTCGGTCTGCTCACCGACCGGCTGAACGCCCCGGACGGGGTGAACCTGATGGCCAACACCACGGTCATCGCCCTCGGCGTGCTCTTCGCCCCGGTGACCCTGCTGTTGGGCGCGCCGGTCACCTTCGCCCTGCTCGCGGCGCTCAACCTGGCCGGCACCGCGCTCGCCTGGTACCTGCTGTTCACCCGGGTCCTCCGGGCCCGCCGGGCCGCCGCCGCGCTCGGCGCCGGGCTGTGCGGCTTCGGCCCGGGAATGATCTCGCAGACCAACAGCCACCTGCACATGACCGCGCAGTGGCTGGTCCCGGTGATCATCTGGCTGGTGGTCCGGCTGCTGCGCGCCGCCGACCCGCTGGGCCGGGTGGGCCACCGGGTCGGCCGCCCCCCGGGCCGGGCGGGCGACGCGGGCGGGACGGGTCCGGACCGGCGCCGCATGCTCACCTCCGCCGTCGGCCTGGCCGCCGCGGTCAGCGTCCAGGTCTTCGTCGGCGAGGAGGTGCTCTTCCTCTGCGCGGTGACGCTGCTGGTGATGGCGGTCGCGTACGCCCTGGCCGACCGGGCGCTGCTGCGCCGGGCGCTGCCCGGCTTCGCCGGCGGGATGCTGGTCGCCGCCGGGCTGGCCCTGCTGGTGCTGGGGTACCCGCTGTGGTTCCAGTTCGCCGGCCCGTTGGGCGTCGCGGACGGGATGTTCAGCCCGCACTACTTCTCGGCCGACCTGAGCAGTTGGTGGACCGTCTCCCCGCTGTCGGTGGTGGGCAGTGACGAGGCGGCCCGGCTCACCACCGGTCCGGCCGAATACAACACCTTCCTCGGCTGGCCGCTGCTGGTGGTCACCGTCGGCTGCGCGGTCTGGCTGGGCCGCCGCCCGCTGGTGATCGCCTGCGCGGCGGGGGCGCTGGCGATGGGCGCGCTCTCGCTCGGCCCGGACGTGGTCCTCGGCGGCGACCGGACCACCGTCCCCGGCCCGTACGCCCTGCTCGGTGGCCTGCCGGTGGTCGACGGGGCGCTGCCGATGCGGTTCGCCCTGGCGGTGCTCCCGGTGACCGCGACGCTGCTGGTGCTGGCCGTGGACCGGGCGCTGCGCGGCACCGGGGCGGCCCGCCGGCTGGTCCCGGCGGCGGTCGGGGTCGCGCTGCTGCCGGTCCTGCCGGCACCGCTGCCCACCGCCGAGCGGCCGGCCCTGCCGGAGTTCGTCACCGGCGGCCACTGGCGGGAGTGCGTCCGCCCCGGCGGGGTGCTGGTGCCGGTGCCGCTGCCCACCCCGAAGGATCCGTGGCCGATGCGCTGGGCGACCGCGGCGGACGCGGCCTTCGGCATGCCGGAGGGCTTCTTCATCGGCCCGTACGGCCGGGGCGACACGGCCGCCATGGGCACCTGGAAGCGGCCCACGTCGGCCCTGCTCACGGACGTGGCGCAGCGGGGCGGCCAGCCCGTGGTCGGCGACGCGGAGCGCCAGCAGGCCGCCCGGGACGCCGACCGCTGGGGCGCGTCCTGCTTCGCGCTGGCCGAGGGCACGCCCCGCGCCGACGACCTGCGGGCCGTCCTGGACCAGCTCTACGGCCCGTCCACCCGGATCGCCGACGCCTGGGTGTGGCGGGTCTGAGGTTGCGTACGAAGAGGGCCCCCTCGGCGAGGGGGCCTTCTTCGTGCGGCTCAGACGCGGGGGGTGATCGGCTGGGACGCCTCGACGAACTCCTCGCGCGGGTCGTGCAACTGGCCCAGGGCGACCACCTCGCGCTTGAGGAAGAACGCCAGCGACCAGTCGACCACGACCCGGACCTTGCGGTTGAACGAGGGAATCCGGCTCATGTGGTACGTCCGGTGCATGAACCACGCCGGCCAGCCGGTCATCTTGATGCCGTACACCTGGGCCACGCCCTTGTACAGGCCGAGGCTCGCCACGCTGCCCGCGTGCTTGTGCTTGTAGTCCACCGGCTCGCGCCCGCGGACCACGTTCGCGATGTTGTCGGCCATCCGGGCGGCCTGGCGCACCGCGTGCTGGGCGCTCGGCGAGCAGAAGTTGCCCGGCTCCTTGGTCAGGTCCGGCACCGCCGCGCAGTCGCCGGCGCTCCACGCGCCCTCGACCACCCGGTCACCGTCGACGACCTGGAGCGTCGGCAGGCAGGTGACCCGGCGGCGCTCGTCGCGCGGGAAGTCGGTCGCGTCGAGCATCGGCGACGGCTTGACGCCGGCCGTCCAGACGATCGTGTCGGAGCGGAAGCTGTCGCCGTCGGAGAGCTTCACCACCCCGTCGACGCAGGACTCCAGGCGGGTGTCCAGCCGGATGTCCATGTTCCGCTTCAGCAGCTGCTGCACCGTGTAGGCGCCCATGTCCCGATCGACCTCGGGCAGCACCCGCTGGGTCGCCTCGACCAGCACCCAGCGCATGTCCTCCGGCTTCAGCTCCGGGTAGTAGCGCAGGGCGTCCCGGGCCATGTCCTCCATCTCGGCCAGCGCCTCGATGCCCGCGTACCCGCCGCCGACGAAGGTGAACGTCAACGCGCTGCGCCGGACGTCCGGATCCGGCGTGGCGGCGGCCACGTCGAGCCGGTCCAGCACGTGGTTGCGCAGGTAGATGGCCTCGCCGATGGTCTTGAAGCCGATGCCGTGCTCGTGCAGGCCGGGGATCGGCAGCGTCCGAGAGACCGCGCCGGGGGCCACGACCACGTGGTCGTAGGCGATCTCGGTGGTCGGGCCGCTGATCGGCTGCACCGTGGCCACCTTGCGGTCGTGCTCGATCCGCGTGACCGTACCCGCCACCACCTTGCACCGGCGCAACTCCCGCCGCAGCGGCACCACGGAGTGCCGGGGGGAGATGTTGCCCGCCGCCGCCTCCGGGAGGAACGGCTGGTACGTCATGTGGGGCTGCGGGTCGACGACGATGACCTCAGCCTCACGCGAGGAGAGCTTCTTCGACAGGCGCAGGGCGGCATAGAGACCGACATGCCCGGCACCGACGACAAGGATCCGCTTCGGATTCACGTCATCTATCTTTCCCCGGGCGGCTCGGCTAATCCCGTCCGAGACCCCCTTCTGTGACCGAGCACAACACCTGTGACCTGCGCGACGTACCTCTAACGTCCCGCTATCTGCGACGCCACAGCCACCCCAGCAGCGCGCTGAGCGCCACCGCGCCCAGCAGCCCCACGACCGTCGCGGCGAGGAAGCCGCGGTCCGCGCCGAGGCCGGACACCTCGACGAGGAGCACCCCGAGCGCCGCCGAGGCGAGCAGCACTCCGCCGGCCCGGGTGAGCCAGCGCACGACCAGCTCCGGGTCCACCACCGCGTCGTACGGCAGCAGCGCGGCCAGCGCGCACAGCGAGTGGGCCAGGTAGAGCGCCACCGCCACGGCCAGCAGCCGCCACAGCGCGATCGGCCGGTCGTACCCCTCGGTGGCCAGCAGCCACCCGCCCACCGTGACCAGGGCGGCGAAGGTCGGCCAGAGGCGGCGCGGCGCGATCGCCGGCAGCAGCGCCACCACCGCGAGGGCGGCCAGCGGCCGACCGGTGAGGACCTGCACCGGGTACGCCAGCAGCAGGCCGGCCAGCACCGTGCCGAAGATCCCGGCGCGGACCAGCAGCGGCGCCGGGCTCACCCGGACCACCGCCGAACGCACCGCCCGGACGCGTTCCGTCACCACCTCGACCGGGTTCACCGATTCCGCCCCTTCGTCCCCGTGGCCGTCACCGGGCACCCACCCGGGGAGCGGTGGCCAGCCGGGCCACGTCCCGCAGCACCTGGTCCAGGCTGCCCGCGCCGGCCCAGCGGACCACCGGCACGCCGTGCTCGCGAAGCTGGCCGATCATGGTGTCCCGGTCCAGCCGCCACAGCCGGAAGGCCACCTCGGCCCAGCCCTGCCGGCCGGGCGGCGCGAGGTCGGCCGGCAGCGTGTCCACGGCCACCACGAACCGCCCGGACCGGGCCAGTCGGGCCAACATCTGGGCGGACCGCTCGTCCAGCAGCGGGGTGAGCACCACCACCAGCGCGTCCGAGGAGAGCAGTTGCGGGCCGAAGACCTGGTCGTACGGCTCGTGCGGGGACGACTCGGCCCGCACGTCGAGCAGCCACTCCAGCACCGTCAGGTACTGCCGGCGACCGGTGGCGGGGCGCAGCCGGCGGGCCGCCGGCCCGTACTCCAGCATCGCCACCCGGTCGCCGCGGTGCAGGTAGTGCTCGCCGATCGCGGCGGCGGCCCGGACCGTGGTGTCGAGTACCGAGGCGGTCCCGCCGACGCCACCGGAGCGGCCCGCCTCGGCGAGCACGTCGAGCAGGACCACCACCTCGGCGTCCCGGTCCGACAGGGTGGCCGCCACGTGCAGCTGCCGGGCCCGCAGCGAGACCCGCCAGTCGATGCGGCGCAGCCGGTCGCCGGGGCCGAAGACCCGCACGCCGGCCAGCTCGCCGCCCTCGCCGGGGCGGCGGGAGTGGTGCGCGCCGACCAGTCCGGCGGCCCGGGGCATCGCCTCCACCGCCTCGAACGGTTCCGTCCTCGGGTACACCCGCACCCGGGCCGGCTCGGTGACCGCCGCCCGGGAGACCAGCAGCCCGCCGGCGGCGGCGACCCGGGCCCCGGCCGGGCCGACCGGGTGCCGGCCCCAGCGCCGCGCCTTCCCGGTCAGCTCCAGGTCGACGGCCGTGCCGGTGTCCACAACGGTGACGAAGGGCCGGTCCACGCCGCTGCGGGACAGGTCGACCCGGGCCCCGCCGACCCGGGCCCGATCCACCGGCAGCCAGGGCGAGACGCGGGTACGGACCACGGCCACGTCGTACCCGACGGTGTCCGGGTTGCCGACGGTGACCGTGCCGGTGAACTCGCCGCCCTCGACCAGGTGACCCTCGTCGGCGGCGACCCACACCTGCGGCCCGGCGGTCGGCCGGCGGCGCAGCGCGTACGCGGTGCCGAGCGCGAACGGCGCGGCCAGCACCACCAGGTCGACCCGGCCCAGCAGCACCCCGGCGATCAGCAGCAGGCCGGTGAGCAGCACCGCCCGGCCGAGCGCCCGGGTGGGCGCCCAGCCCGCCGCCGGTTGCTGGCCCTCGTCGGTGGGCACGGCCGTCAGCGTCCCGGCCGGCCGGCGGCGTAGCTCGGGAGCGCGCCGCTGGCCGGGGCCGGGGTCTGGTCGAGCACCTCGCCGACCACGAAGGACGGGTCGACCCGACGCAGCCACATCTCCGGGCGCAGCGTGATCCGGTGCGCCAGGGCGGGCGCGGCCACCTCCTTGACGTCCTCCGGCACCACGTAGTCCCGGCCGGCGAAGACCGCCCGGGCGCGGGCCAGCAGCAGCAGCGCCAGCGAGCCGCGCGGGGAGGCCCCGACCAGCACCGACGGGTGCTCCCGGGTGGCCGAGGTCAACTGCACGATGTACCGGCCGACGGAGTCCTCCACCACCACGTCCTCCAGCGCGGCCTGCATGGCCCGCAGGGTGGCGGCGTCGACCACCGGCTTGATGTCGGCCTCCTCGCGGCGGCGGCCGATCCGCCGGCGCAGCACCTCCCACTCCTCCTCGTGGTCGGGATAGCCGAACGACACCCGCAGCAGGAACCGGTCGAGCTGCGCCTCCGGCAGCGGGTACGTCCCCTCGTACTCGATCGGGTTGGCGGTGGCCAGGACATGGAACGGCTCGTCCAGCCGGTAGGTGACGCCCTCCACCGAGACCTGTTTCTCCTGCATCGCCTCCAGCAGCGCCGACTGGGTCTTGGGCGGGGTGCGGTTGATCTCGTCGGCGAGCAGCAGGTTGGTGAACACCGGGCCGGCGCGGAAGGAGAAGTCGCCGCTGCGCTGGTCGTACAGGAACGAGCCGGTGACGTCGGCGGGCAGCAGGTCGGGGGTGAACTGGAGGCGGCGGAAGTCCAGCCCGAGGGCCTGGGCGAAGGAGCGGGCGGTCAGCGTCTTGCCCAGCCCGGGCAGGTCCTCCAGCAGCACGTGGCCGCCGGCCAGGATGCCGGCGAGGACCAGCTCCAGGGCGTCCCGCTTGCCGACCACGACCGAGCCGACCGCGTCCAGCACCGCCCGGGCCAGGCGGCCGACCTCGGCGGTGGGCACGGTGCGGTCCACGTCGTTCATCAGATCTTCTCCAGTTCGGCGACGATCGCCGCGAGGTCGCGCGACGACGGGGTGCGGCGGGGTGGGGTGTCCAGGAACGTCGAGAGCCGCTCCCCGAGCAGGGCGCGGGCACGGGCCGGGTCGGACTCGCGGGTCACGCCGTGCCGCTGGCGCAGCCGCTCGTCGGCCAGCTCGCCGAGTCGGGGCAGGATCCGTTCGGCGAACCGCTCCGGCCGGCCCGACGACCAGTCCAGCGGCCGTTCCCAGCCGTTGATCGCGGCGCGCAGCGCGTCCCGGGCCGCCCAGTGGTAGTGGCCGTCCTCCTCGCCGGCGGGCGCGCGGGCCCCGCCCCGGGGCGGGGGCGGCGGGGCGAGCGCGGCGGTGACCCGGCGGACGGCGAGCAGCGCGACCACCCCGGCGACGACGACCGCCAGCGAGACCTGGAGGCCGACCGTGCGCAGCCCGGCGACCACGACCGCGGTGAGCGCCCCGGTCACCGCGACGGCCTTCAACCCGCCCCTGACCCGGCCGCCCCGGGTGGCCTGGGCCTGCGGCGCCGGCTCCTCCTCGAAGGCGAGCAGGTCGTCGATGCTGGTGCTCACGCCGGGGCCCCCTCGACCGGCGCCCCGGCGGCCACCGCCGTCAGCTCGCCGCGCAGCCGGCGCAGCGCCGCCCGGGCCTGGTCGCGGGTGCGTTCGTCGACCGGGCGGGTGGCGTACCGGGCCTCGCGGTAGACGTGGGCGAACTCGGCCAGCACGTCGGCGCTGACGATCGCCGGCACCCCGGCGTCGGGGTCGCCGCGCAGCAGCCGGGTCACCAGGTCGGTGGGGGTGTCGCCGGTCCGCCGGTCCACCCCGGCCGCGGCGGCGGCCTCCTCCAGG
Source organism: Micromonospora sp. MW-13 (assembly GCF_003434305.1). Classification (GTDB taxonomy): domain Bacteria; phylum Actinomycetota; class Actinomycetes; order Mycobacteriales; family Micromonosporaceae; genus Micromonospora. The sequence goes on along the minus strand of NZ_QKKX01000057.1, from coordinate 34,162 downwards.
CGGACCCAGCAGGCGATCACGGCGGTACGCGGATCGACGTCGGCGTCGTCCAGCTCGACGAGGCCGGCGTCGAGGGCGGCGACCACCTCGCGGGCGGTGCCCTCGGCGGTGCGCCGGGCCCGGCTGGACGGCAGCGCCCGGGTGGTGCGCCGGGCCACCCCGCGCGCCAGCGTCCAGGCCAGGTAGCCGAGGGCGACGGCGATCGCCAGCCCGAGCAGCGCGACGGCGACGGTGCCGAGCCACTCGGGGAGGTGCGCGCGGGTGGCCTCCCCGGCGTCGCGCGGCTCGGCCGGGATCGAGGGCGGCGGGGCCACCGACGGGTACTCCGGCACGTACGGGATGTTGTCGGCGGCGGGCGGGATGCGGCTGGCGCCGAGCGACGAGTGGCCGGCGGCCAGCGCGGCGACGGCGAGCAGGACGGTCACCGCGCCGACCGGCCACCACCTGCGCAGCACGCTGAGGTCCATCGCCACCGTCCCACGCCGTCAGTCCACTCCGGCCAACTGCTTCGCCCGGGCGAACACGTCGTCCAGCATCCCCGGCGTCAACCGCCCGGTGAAGGTGTTCTGCTGGCTGACGTGGTAACAGCCGAGCAGCGCCGGTGCGGTCGTGCCGGACCAGTGTGCCCCATGGCCGAACGCCGGTCGCGGGCTGGGCGGGCGGACCCCGTACACCTCGCGCAACGCCGGCCACCACGCGGCCCAGGCGAACGCGCCCAGCGCGACCACGACGCGCAGGGTGGGTCTGATCAGCGCGACCTCGCGGTGCAGCCACGGCGCGCAGGTGTCCCGCTCGGCCGGGGTGGGCTTGTTGTCCGGCGGCGCGCAGCGCACGGCGGCGAAGATCCGGGTGTCGCGCAGGGCGAGCCCGTCGTCGGCGGCGACGCTGGTCGGCTGGTTGGCCAGGCCCGCCCGGTGCAGCGCGGCGAAGAGCACGTCGCCGGAACGGTCCCCGGTGAAGATCCGCCCGGTGCGGTTCCCGCCGTGCGCGGCGGGGGCCAGGCCGAGGATCGCGAGCCGGGCGTCGGCCGCGCCGAAGCCGGGCACGGGCCGCCCCCAGTACCGCTGGTCGCGGAAGGCCGCCCGTCTCGTCCGGGCGACCTTCTCCCGCCAGTCGACCAGGCGCGGGCAGGCGAAGCAGTCGCTGACCGCGCCGTCGAGGTCGGCGAGGTCGGTCGCCCGCGCGGCGCGCGCGACCACCTCGTCCGGGGTACGGGTCTCAGCCAAGCTTCGCCCGGAACAGTTCGAGGGTGCGGGCCCAGGCGGTGGCGGCGGCCCGCTGGTCGAAGTTCTCCGGCCGGTCCTCGTTGAAGAACGCGTGCGCGGTGCCCGGGTAGTCGTACGTCTGGCAGCTACCGCCGGCCGTCTCGACGGCCCGACGGACGGTCTGCACACCGTCCGCGGTGGAGGTGCCGTCGGCCTCCGAGCAGTGGATGACGGCGGCCTTGCCCGCGTACCCGTTCCACTGCGGGCTCATCCCGTCCCAGGGCAGCCGGGGGTAGAAGGCGGCGGTGGCCACGATCCGCTCGGACCGGGTGGCCGCCCAGAGGGCCAGGCTGGCACCGGCGCAGAACCCGGCGCAGCCGGACTTGCCGGCGACCTCGGGCCGCCCGGCCAGGTACTCCGCCGCCACGGCGATCTCCGCCGACGCCTCGTCCAGCTGCGCGCTGTTCAACATGTGCCGAGGCTCACTGGGCCGGCTGGCCGGCAGGCCGTGCCGGAAGTCCGGGGCGAGGGCGACGAAGCCCGCCTCGGCGAACCGGTCCACGACCGACCGGATGTGGGGCACGAGGCCCCACCAGTCCTGGATGACGATGACCGACGGGCTGGCCGCACCGGTGGAGGGTATCGCGAGATACCCCTCGCTCGTCCCCCCGTCGCTGGCGAAGCTCACCATCTCGCCCATCGGCCGTCCTCCTAGCGGTCAGTCAACGTTGGCTGGTCGCAGGGTGTTCCTACGTGCCGGTAGCCTGCCACGCCGCGACCGCCGCCGGGAAGACGCCGGAACAGTGGCATTCACCTCCTGTTCCCCCACCGGTGACAGCTGGTATGCCGAAGGCTGTCTCCCCGGCAGCCCCGCCCGCTGTCTCCGGTACGCCGACGGCGGCGCGGTTCCGCGCGCCGCCGTCGCCGCCGGCACCGGGCCCGTTTCGGGTCCGGGCCCGGCACGTCGTACCGGCCCGGTCAGGCCGCCTTCCTGGTCAGGCAGAGCAGGTAGCCGGTGCTGCCCGGCTTGATGTTGTAGAAGAAGTAGCCCTCCTGGCCCGGCTGGAGGAACGGCTCACAGGCCTTCCCCGTCCGCGCCTGGGCCTCGGTCTGGCCGTCCACCCGACCCACCACGGTGTACACGGCCTCGGTCGACGTGCACGCGACCACCTCGGCGCCGCTGGCGTCCTTGCGCTCGCCCTCGGCCACGTCGGGCAGCTCGGCGAGGCAGTCGCCCGCCTTCGCGTCGGCGGTGCCGTCCTTGTCGAACGCGGCGGCCACGGCGGTGCCGAGGCCGAACTTGAGCGCCGCGACCACCCCGATGGCGAGCAGCGCGCCGACCACACCGAGCACCTTGCGGCCGGCGGACCGCTTCGCCTCCGGCTCCTCCGCCCGCTGTTCCGGCAGCCCGGCGGCGGCCGGTGCGGCGTCGCCCGGCAGCCCGGCCGGGGCCGACGCGGCGGCTTCCGGCTGCGCGGCGGCAGCGGGCTCGGCGGCGGCGGGCTCGTCGGCGGCGGGCTCGGCGGCGGCGGCCGGCGGCGCGGCAGGCTTCCCGGCCGGTTCCCCCGCGGACGGCTCACCGGCGACGGCCGGCGGCTCCGCCGTGCGGTCGGCCGGCGGGTCGGCGGGTCGCGGCGCGTCCTCGGACGGCGGGTTGGCGGGCGGTGCGACCTGCTCTGGCACTGAGGTTCCTTCCGAGGGGTGGATGAGCAGACGACACCGTAGCGATCAACATCGAGAGACGCTGTCCCGTTCGGCTCGTCCGTTCAGTCAATTTCCACCCCCGGTTCACCTCGGTCACGGACGAACGCGTCGGGGCGTCCGGCGGCCCGGACACCCCGACGCGTGGCGGGTAAAGGCGGATCAGGAGGTGGTCGTGGGCGACGCGGTCGGAACCGGCCCGCCGGGGGCGGGCAGCGGGTCGATGGTCGCCGCCGGCGATGGAGTCGGCCCGACCGTCGGCGTACCGGGCGGGGTCGGGCCCTCGGTCGGCACGGCGGACGACGGGACCGGCCCCACGGTCGGCGGGCCGGACGACGGGACCGGCCCGACCGGCCCGGTCCGGAACGGCGCGTGCTCCGGGCAGTACGGGTACGCGGGCACCAACGTCTTCGTCCCCTCGGGCAGCCTCTCGCGCACGCACTCCCGGTACCCGAGCCGGATCGGGTTGCCGTCCTGGTCGAACAGGCGGGCGTTCTCCACCAGCCGTCCCTCGCTGTCGTAGACGAAGACGTCGCGCACGTACGGCACCTGCACCGAGGTGGGCTCGTAGCCGGACTCGTTCCAGCCGAGCCGGTCGTCCGCGTCGACGAAGCCGGCGAACGCGAAGACGGCGAGGACCGCGGTGCCGGCGCCCACCGCGATCCGGGGCCAGCGCCCCAGCGTGGGGGTGCGCCTGCCCAGCCACACCGAGGCCACCACGCAGACGGCGAGCAGCAGCAGCGCGGCGAGCGAGCTGCCGCCCAGCCGGGGCAGCAGCCCGAACGGCGCGCCCGTGGTGATCACCGTGATCAGCATGGCGGCCAGGTACCCGCGCAGGATCCACCAGGCGGGGCGGAGCAGCCGCAGGTACTCGCTCGCCGCGGCGTACCCGAGGATCGGGCCGATCCGCAGGTCGGTCGCGCGCAGCCGGGCGCGGAGCCAGGAAGCGACGGCGGCGGCCCGCTGGTCCAGGTTGCGGGCGGCGGCCGGGCCCCCCGCGCCGGCCGCCGCCCGCAGCTCCGCCGCGTACGCCTCGGGCGTGCCCAGCCGGTCGGCCAGTGGGCCGTCGCCCTCGGCGGCCACCTCGGCCAGGTGCTCGGCCAGGTCCTCGGTCAGCTCGTCCCGGACCGTCGGCGGCAGGTCGGCCAGCGCCGCCCGGACCCGCGTCACGTAGTCCACGATCTCCTGCTCCATGACGGTCATGCCGTCACCCCCCGATCGTCGAGCAGTGTGTCCATGGTGGTGGCGAACGAGCGCCAGAGTTTGCCGGAGCGGGTCAACTGGTCCCGGCCGGCCGCGTTCAGCGAGTAGTACTTGCGGTGCGGGCCGGACTCGCTCGGCACGACGTAGGTGGTCAGCAGGCCGGCGGCGAAGAGCCGCCGCAGCGTGCCGTAGACCGAGGCGTCGCCGACCTCGCCCAGGCCGGCCTCCCGCAGGCGGCGCAGGATGTCGTAACCGTAACCGTCCTCCTCCCGGAGCACGGCCAGGACCGCGAGATCCAGCACGCCCTTCAACAGCTGCGTGGTATCCACGCACTGCACACTACTGTGCAGTGCGAAATACCGCAACGATCTCGGCGACCACGGAGAGCACCTGTCGCGTACCGGCGTCCCGCCCGGCGTGTCGCGCCGGTGACCAGCAGACGATCAAGGGGCGGCCCGAGTGGAGCGGGCGGCGGGCTTCACCCAGGGCGATCGCGAAGTCGGGCGGGAGCGCTTCGATCAGGAGGTCTAGGGCCCTGGCGTGGGTGCCGCTCAACGGCTGGTATGCCTTCCGGTGCCTATGGAGCTGAGTCGGATACGACATCACCCACGCCCGCCGCGATCGGCGACCGCAAGCGACGACCCGACGGGGCGGTGGGTAACGCGACGGCGGTGGCCCGACCGGCGGTGATGACGTAAACGACTCAGCTCCATAGGCGCCGCCCCAACGGCATCGACCGCCCCACCCACAGCTCCACCCCGGGCCACGACCCCCGGGCCAACCAGGGACCGCGCCCACGACAACGCAATGATCCTGGGGCTTCACCCCGCACGCGCCCGTGCACGAGACCGGGGTACGGGTTGACGGTGGGCCGGCCGCTCACTGGCCGGATTGTTCAGCCACTGCAACCCGGCAGCCATGACGAACAGGGACCGCCGGGCAACCGCGTCCCCACGCCTGTCGAGCTGGTAGCCGTCCGCCCAAAGCCACCCGTCGTACGTAGGCCAGTCATGAACCCGAATCACGCGGAACACGATCGGCTTCACGAACTGAACACTGGCTGCCCGGGTGAGGTGGAGGAGTCTCCCGACTTCGGCACCCGAGGCTCAGTCATCGGACTTGTCCGGGTCACGCGTGTCCGCCACGATTTTTTGAGCCTCCAGCAGGAGACCAACCCACGCCAGATGCCGTTCCGACATGCCTGGGTCGACAGGGCGGTTGCGGCTGTTCAGCTCCAGAACGCCCGCCTGAACCCACGCACCCATGTACGTGATGGCCTCATTGGGAGCTTTGGCGAATTCCTTCAGCATGGCCGCTCGCCGCGGAATGCAGGGCCACGGCTCCCCGCACCCGAGACAGGGCCCACCCGGGTACTCCGGAGGGTGCTCCTCCATCACCACCGGTCCCCACCGGCGCTCCTGCTGCCGACCTTGGGGGCGGGCAGGCGGACGACCCGAGGCCGGCAGCCATGGCCGACGGCAGCGTTCGACGCGTTCGACGTAGTCATCCCCCGATCGTGATACCAATGTTGGCGGTCGTCAACCCCGATCGCTGTTATCGATCGTCCGACAATCGCCGATACCTACCGTCAACCCATGGGTGAGTTCGTGGGGATCGCTGAGATACGAGGCATGCTCGGCGGTGTGTCGCGTGCCCGTGCGTCCGTGGTTGCCTCCCGGCGCGACTTCCCCGCCCCCTACCAGGTGCTGGTGATGGGGCAGATTTGGCGGAAGACCGACGTCGAGAAGTGGATCAAAGAGCACCGGCCAGACCTGGCGACAGACTGATAAGGACCCCGGCGGGGCCCCTTGTTGCTCTAAAGTCGTCAGCCGTCGAGCGCCGGCGACAGCCGCCGGACGCCGGGCCGGAGAAGCGGCGATGCCGGGGGTCGGTCAGCCGGCGGTGGGCAGCAGGCTCCAGGCGATGCCGTCGAGGATGTCGTGCTCCGAGGCGACCACCGAGGACATCCCCGCCCGCTCCATGATCACCCGGAGCACCAGGGCGCCCGCCCCGATCACGTCGGCCCGCCCCGGGTGCATGACCGGGGTGGCGAGGCGCTGCTCGCGGGTCTTGCCGAGCAGGTCGACGGTCACCCGGGCCACCTCGTCGTACGACACCCGGGCGTGGTGGATGCGCTCCGGGTCGTACTCGGTCAGGCCCTCGGCGAGGGCCACGACGGTGGTGACCGAGCCGGCGAGCCCGACCAGGGTGGCGGCCTGCCGCCCCGGCACCGCCTCCAGCGCGCGATCCACGGCGGCCGTGATGTCGGCCTGCGCGGCGGCGACCTCGGCCGCGCCGGGCGGATCGCCGTGCAGGTGCCGCTCGGTCATCCGGACGCAGCCGATGTCCACCGAGATCGCCGCCTCGACGCCGCCGGAACGGGTGCCGACCACGAACTCGGTGGAGCCGCCGCCGATGTCGACGACCAGGTACGGCGCCTGCGCGTCGGCGGGCAGACCGCGCACCGCGCCGGTGAAGGAGAGCCGCGCCTCCTCGTCGCCGGTGACCACCTCCGGGGTGACGCCGAGGGTCTGCTCGACCATGGCCCGGAAGTCCCCGGCGTTGGAGGCGTCCCGGGACGCCGAGGTGGCGCACATCCGCACCCGCTCCGCGCCCAGCTTCCCGATCTCGGCGGCGTACGAGGCCAGGGCCACCCGGGTCCGCTCGATCGCCTCGGGCGCGAGCCGGCCGGTCCGGTCGACGCCCTGGCCGAGCCGGACGATCTCCATCCGGCGGCTCAGCTCGACCAGCGGTGCCTCCGGCCCGGCGGAGGGGTCGGGCAGGTCGGCGATCAGCAGTCGGATCGAGTTGGTCCCGCAGTCGATGGAGGCCACGCGCGTCGTCACGGCAGCAACCCTACGACAGCCGCCCCGCCCGCCACGTCACGCGTTCCGCCGCGCCCCCGACGGCGGCGCGGCAGGTCCGGCAGCCACAGGGCCGTGCCGGCGAGCAGCAGCGCCGACAGCAGCGGCAGCCGCCACCACCAGCGCACGCTGGCCGGGGGCGGGTCCGGCTGGTCGGCGACCCACGGGCGGGCGGTCTTCGCCCAGGCCAGGAACGCGTCGCCGACCGGGAGGACGCCGAGGGCGTACCGGCGGGTCGACGGGGTGTCCACGGGCAGGCCGACGAGGTCGCCGTAGTTGGCCAGCGCCCCGGCGAGCGCGGCGTCGCCCTGGGACTGGGCCGCGCCGAGGGTGACCACGGTGGCCGACAGGCTCACCCCGAGCAGCAGCGGCCCGGAGTCCACGTCGGCCGGCCCGGCCGTCCCGTCCGGGTACTCGCGCACCGCCGGGCCGAGCCCGAGCGGCGTGGCCACGAACCGGTCCCGGAAGCGCAGGTACTGCTCGCGGGCGAAGGCGGGGTCGACGTCGACCAGGAAGCGCTGGATGACGCTCTGCGACGTCGCCCGGGCCACCTCGGCCGGGGCGCCGGTGGCCAGGTCCACCCGGTGCGGCAGCAGCCCGGTGCCCGGGTCGAGGCGCTGCCGCACGCCGTCCAGCCAGCGTGTCACGGTGCCGGCGAAGCGGGGCGGCAGCAGCGCGTCGTGCAGCCGCAGCGAGGCGACCGCCACCGTGGAGTCCACCGGCCACGCCTGCCCCGGGTACGCGGCCAGGTACGGCGAGGCGGACCCGTCGAACGCCGCCCCGACGGCCGCCGACGCCTCGGCGAACCGGGCCGCCTCGGCCGGGTCCCGCCGGTCCGCCGGTTGCAGGGCGAGCACGCCCCCGCGCAGCCAGTTCGTCCAGCCCTGCCAGAAGATCCCGTACGCGGGGGTCAGGCCGGGGTCGAACGGGGCGGTGCCGGCCGGCGACTCCAGCCGGGCCAGGGCCCAGCGGGCCTCGCGCAGCGCCGTGGCCCGCCCCCCGACGGGCTCGCGCAGGCCCAGCTCGACCCGGGCCAGCCCGTACAGGGCGTGGGCGAAGAACCAGCCCTCGGGAAAGAGCGCCTGGGCGTCGGAGCCCGCGCCGTCGTCGAGCGCGGCGCGCAGGAAGGTGAGTTGCCGGGCCACCCCCGGCGGCTCGCCGTCCGGGCCGGCGGTGGCCGGCGCCAGGAGGCGTACCGCCCCGAGCAGGGCGACGGCGCTCAGCAGCACCGCGCAGACCCGACGAACGAAGCTCACCAGGACAGCATGACCGGGGTGATCAAGGGCGCTACAGGCGCAGCAGCATCCGGGTGTTGCCGAGGGTGTTGGGCTTGACCCGCTCCAGGTCCAGGAACTCCGCGACACCCTCGTCGTACGAGCGTAGGAGCTGCTCGTAGACCGGCTGCGGCACCGGCGCGCCGTCGATCTCGGTGAAGCCGAACGAGCCGAAGAACCGGGTCTCGAAGGTGAGCACGAAGATCCGGGCCACCCCGATCTCCCGGGCCGCGTCGATCAGCTCGCCGACGATCCGGTGCCCGAGCCGCCGGCCCCGGTACGCCGGGTCGACGGCGACCGTGCGGATCTCGGCCAGGTCCTCCCACATCACGTGCAGCGCCCCGCAGCCGACCACCGCGCCGCCGTCGTCGACCACCCGGAACTCCTGCACGTCCTCGTACAGGGTGACGGTGGCCTTGCTGAGCAGCCGCCGGTCGTCGGTGTAGGTGTCCACCAGCCGCCGGATGCCGCGCACATCCGAGGTGCGGGCGCGGCGCACCGCGAGTTCGTCGGGCGCCGGCATGCTCACTCGCCCGCCGGCACGTCCACGCAGGGACCGACGGCCCACCACTTCTCCACCAGCGCCAGCGTCTCGTCGCCGAACGGGTTGACCCCCGGGCCCGCGCCGAGGGCGTGGCCGAGGTGCACGTGCAGGCACTTCACCCGGCCGGGCATGCCGCCGGCCGAGATGCCGGCGATCTCCGGCACCTCGCCGATCGCGTCCCGCCGGGCCAGGTAGTCCTCGTGCGCCGCCCGATACCGGGCGGCCAGCTCCGGGTCGGCGGCCAGCCGCTCGGCCATCTCCTTCATCAGCCCGGCCGACTCCAGCCGGCTGCACGCGGCGGTCGCCCGGGGACAGGTCAGGTAGAACAGCGTCGGGAAGGGCGTCCCGTCGGCCAGGCGCGGGGTCGTCTCCACCACGTCGGGCAGGCCGCAGGGGCAGCGGTGGGCGACCGCCCGGGTGCCGCGCGGGGTGCGTCCGAGCTGGGCGGCCACCGCGGCCAGGTCGCGCTCGGTGGCCGGTTTCCGGTCCGGCGGGGGTACGGAGTCCGCCGCCGGGTGCTGCGGGGGTACGACAGTCACGGTGCCCATCTTTCGTCGGTGCCCAGTCGGTGCTGTGCTCACTGGCCGGGGCGGTCGGCGTTCGCCGCCCGCACGCTCGACCACAGGGTGTCGTACCAGGGGTCGGGGGCCTGCGGCTGGGCGGGGGGTTTCCCGCCGCCCGCGTCCCGGGCCGCGCCGGCCGGGTCGTTGAGCACGATCACCGGGACCTCGCCCGGGTAGACCATGTAGAACCGCTCCCGGGCCTGGATGCGGATGTACTCGTCGTCCTGCCACTTGTCCGCCTCGGCGGACAGGTCGGCGATGAGCTGCCGCTGGGCGGCCTGGGCCGCCTCCATCCGCTCGATGTCCGCCTGCTGGTCCAGGTAGACCCGGACGGGGTAGGTGTAGGCGAGGGCGAGGGCGATCAGCACCGCGAAGAGCACGGTGGCCCGCCCGGTGAAGCGCCGGGGGTGGGGTGCGGAGAGCCGCTTGACGCTGCCGCCGGCCGCCGTGCGACGGGCCGCGGCGGGGCGGTTCGCGGAGCGTACCTGGTCGGCGGCGCGGGCCGAGCCGGGCGACCGGCCGGCGGCGCGCGCCTCCGCGCGGACGCCGTCGCGGGTCGACGTCCGGGCACGGGCCCCGCCCGGCCGGCCGGAGTGACCCGGCCGGCGGGCGGGACGCTGACCACCCGGCGTGCGGCGCTGCTGCATCGTCACACCCCTCCCCCGAGGCTCGGTGGGCGTCTCAGGCGGAACGGTAACGCGGGAAGGCGCCCGCCCCGGCGTAGCGCGCCGCGTCGGCCAACTCCTCCTCGATCCGCAGGAGCTGGTTGTACTTGGCCACCCGGTCGGAGCGGGCCGGCGCGCCGGTCTTGATCTGGCCGCAGCCGGTGGCCACCGCCAGGTCGGCGATGGTGGTGTCCTCGGTCTCGCCGGACCGGTGGCTCATCATGCAGGAGAAGCCGGCCCGGTGGGCCAGCTCGACCGCGTCGAGGGTCTCGGTGAGCGAGCCGATCTGGTTGACCTTCACCAGCACCGCGTTGGCGGCCCGCTCGGCGATGCCCCGGGCGATGCGCTGCGGGTTGGTGACGAACAGGTCGTCGCCGACGATCTGGATCCGGTCGCCGACGGCGGCGGTGAGGGTGGCCCAGCCGCTCCAGTCGTCCTCGGACAGCGGGTCCTCGATGGAGACGATGGGGTAGTCGCCGACGAGCTTGGTGTAGTAGTTGCTCATCTCCTCGGCGGACTTGGCCACGCCCTCGAACGTGTACGTGCCGTTGTCGAAGAACTCGGTGGCGGCCACGTCCAGGGCGAAGACGATGTCGGTGCCCAGCCGGTACCCGGCCTTCTCGACCGCCTCGGCGATCAGGTCCAGCGCGGCGGCGTTGGTGGGCAGGTTGGGGGCGAAGCCGCCCTCGTCACCGAGCCCGGTGGAGAGGTCCTTCTTCTTCAGCACGGACTTCAGCGCGTGGTAGACCTCCGCGCCGGAGCGCAGCGCCTCGCGGAAGCTGGGCGCGCCGATCGGCGCGATCATGAACTCCTGGATGTCGACGTTGGAGTCGGCGTGCGCCCCACCGTTGAGGATGTTCATCATCGGCACCGGGAGCAGGTGCGCGTTCGGGCCGCCCAGGTAGCGGAAGAGGCTCAGCTCGGCGCTGCCGGCCGCCGCCTTGGCCACCGCCAGGGAGACGCCCAGGATGGCGTTCGCGCCCAGCTCGCCCTTGTTGTCCGTGCCGTCGATGTCCAGCATCTTCTGGTCGATCAGCCGCTGCTCGCTGGCCTCGTACCCGATGAGCTGGTCGACGATCCTGTCTTCGATGTTCGAGACCGCCTTCTCGACGCCCTTGCCCTGGTAGCGGCCGGCGTCACCGTCGCGCAGCTCGATCGCCTCGAAGGCGCCGGTGGAGGCGCCGGACGGCACCGCGGCGCGGGCGATCGTGCCGTCGTCGAGCCCGACCTCGACCTCGACCGTCGGGTTGCCCCGCGAGTCGAGAATCTCCCGGGCGACGATTCCCTCGATGGTTGCCACTGAGTCGCTCCTCGTATGTGTGGTTCCGGTCCGGTATGGGCCGCGACGGTGCGGCTGAGGCAGGTGTTGAACGCAGCGTATCGGGCGGCGGCTCGGCGCACCGCGTCGCCCGGCGTACCGGGGCGGAGGGCCGACGTCGGACATTCCCGGATTCTCGGCCCTCAACCGGCAACGGGTTTGCGCGACACGGACCCGATCGACAAGGCTGGTCGCCATGCCCGCCGCATCGACCACGCTCCGCGCGCTCGCCCTGTCGGTCATCGCGTCGCTCTCGGTCACCGGCTGCCAGGCCCTCGACGACGCCGGACGGGCGATCGGGCGGGCGGACCTGGTCAACGACCTCGCCGCCCGGCTGGACCGGGCGTTGGAGCTGACCTACTCGGCCGACTACCAGCTCTCCGGCGGCCGGACCGCCTCCATCGCCCAGGGCCAGGACCCGGCCCGCTCGGCGTACACCTGGCCGGGCGGGAGGCTGACCGTCACCGCCGAGGCCACCACCCGGTGCGAGACCGGCGGGGCCCGGACCGTGTGCACCCTGCTCGCCCCGCCCGCGACCACGGCGAAGCCCTCGGTGGCCCTGTTCACCGAGGCCAACCAGCGGGGCCTGGTCACCCCGCCGGTGGTGCTCGGGCTGCTCACCGAGGCCGCGCTCGACCCGGAGGCGGTCGTCGCCCAGAACGACACCACCCTCGCCGGGCACCACGCCACCTGCCTGGAGGTGCAGCGCTCGGCCGGCGACTTCACCGCCTGCGTGACCACCGAGGGCGTGCTCGGCAGCTTCACCGGCAAGCTCGACGACCGGCCGGTGGAGCTGGCCCTGACCCGCTACAGCGACACGGTCGACGGGGCGAGCTTCGCGCTGCCGGCCGGCGCCGGCGTGGTCGACCGTCGTTCCGTCAGCTCGTGACCGCCGGGCCGACGCCCCTCCGGGGCGGGTTCGTGCCAGGGGCCGACCGGGCCGGGACGCCGCAGCCCGGGGACCTCGCCCTGGTGGTGGCCGGGCGGAAGCTGCTGACCGGCGCGGAGGGCTTTCCCCGGGTGGCCGAGCTGCCCGCCGACACCGCCTGGGTGCCGCTCGGCACCCTCGACGGGGTGCCCGCCTGGGGTGCCGAGCTGGCCGGCGAGGAGGCCCACCCGGGTCGCTGGCGGAGCTGGCGGGCGCTCGCCGCCGAGCTGCCCGCCCCGCTGGCCGACCTGGCCGGCCGGGCGCTGGCCGTGCTCACCTGGCGGCGTACCCACCGGTGGTGCGGGGCGTGCCGGGCCGAGCTGGCCGACGTGCCGGGCGAGCAGTCCCGGCGCTGCCCCGACTGCGGCCTGTACGTGCCGATGCAGCTCTCCGCCGCCGTGCTGGTGGCGATCACCCGGCCCGGCCCGGCCGGCAGCCCGGACGAGCTGCTGCTGGTGCGGCACGCGGACGGGCCGGCGGAGCTGTGGGCGCTGGTCGCCGGGTACGTGGAGGCCGGCGAGTCGCTGGAGGCGGCGGCCCGCCGGGAGGTCGGCGAGGAGGTGGGGCTGACCCTCGACCAGGTCTCCTACTTCGGCAGCCAGCCCTGGGCGGTGTCCGGGCCGGGGGTGCTGCTGGCCGGCTTCACCGCGACCGCCGCCGACCCGGCCGCCGAGCCGGTCGTCGACGGGAGGGAGCTGGTGCAGGCCCGCTGGTTCCCGCTCGACGCGCTGCCGGCGGAGCTGCCCTCGGCGTACTCGATCTCCCGGTGGCTGGTCGACCACGTCGCCGCCCGTCCGGCGGGCTGACCCGCCCCTCCTCACCCGCCGACCAGGGTGCGCAGGTGGCGCGGGGGCGGGCAGTCGTGGGCGAGCATCGCGTCGTGCCACTCGCGCACCGACACCCCGGCGGGGCGCAGCGCGGCGATCTCGGCGATCTCGCTGTAGCCCACGAAGTAGGTGGAGAGCTGGGTGGAGGTGAGCAGGGCCCGCCGCCACTTGCCGGCCGCCTCGCCCTCCTCCTGGAAGCCCCGGCCCGTCATCAGCGCCATCGCCTCCGACTCGGGCAGGTCGTCGCAGTGCACGAGCTGGTCGAGCAGCGCGTTGATGGTCATCCGGAGCTGCATCTTGAGCTGCTGCAACCGCACCGGCAGGCCGCCGAAGCCGAGGCCGGCCATCAGCTCCTCGGCGTACACCGCCCAGCCCTCGATGAACGGCCCGGACTCGGCGAGCGCCCGGACCCGGGTGGAACCGGCGTACCGGCGGGCGTGGGCGAGCTGGAGGAAGTGCCCCGGCATCGCCTCGTGCACGGTCAGGTTGCGGATCATGTGGTTGTTGTACTCGCGGTAGAACGACTCGACCCGGGCCGCCGGCCAGTCCGCCGGGGTGGGCGCGATGCAGTAGAACGTGGGCACGGCCGCCGTCTCCAGCGGGCCGGGCGAGTCGCAGTACGCCACCGCCACGCCCCGGGCGAACTGGGGCATCTCCTGGATCACGCACGGGTCGTCGACCAGGGTTACCAGGTCGTGCGCGCGGACGAAGTCGGTCGCCTCGTCGAGGGTTCCCGAGGCCAGGTCGACGATGGTGTGGTCGTCGGGGTGCTCGGCGGCCAGCAGGTCCAGCGCCCGGCGTACCGTCTCGTCGTCGGCCGGGCCGCCGACCAGCTCGACGGCCGCCTCGCGGATCTCGGCGGTGACCCGCTCCAGGTTGGCCCAGGCGCGGCGCTGCACCTCGGCGGCGCCCAGCTCGGTGTCGAGGGTGTGCCAGAGCCGGGCCTCCCAGCGCCGCCGGCCGAGCCGGGGGTCGCGCCCCGGGCCGGCGTCGGCCGCCAGGCCGATGCGCAGCCAGGCCACGAACTCCTCCAGCGCGGCGATCGCCGCGGTCGCCGCCGGTTCCACCCGGTCGTACAGCGCGGGCGCCTCGGCCAGCAGCCGGGGCACCTCGTCGCGGACCAGCGCCGCCGTGCCGGTGAACTGCCCGACCGCCGTCTCGGCGTGCACCCGGGGCATGTCGCGCAGCGTCGCGCGCGCGGTCGCCAGGGCGTCCGGTACGGCCGCGAGCCGGCCCGCCAGGCTGGTCAGCCGCACCTCGGCCGGGGCGTACGGGCGGGCGAGCAGGGCGTGCAGCAGCGGGCCCGGGTTGTGCCGCAGCGGGTCCCACTCGTGCGCCCGGATCTCGTCGGCCTCGAACAGCTCCCGGTCGATCAGGGCGGTGAGCAGGGCGTGGTCGACCCGCTCGTCGACGTCGAGGGAGTCCGGGTCCAGCTCGGCGAGCGCGTCGGCCGCGTCCCGGAGCATCCCCCGGTCGGCGGCGACGGCGTCGGCGGACAGGTCCGGCAGCCGCCCGTCGCACCGATGGTCGCCGGCGGACGCGGCAAGGCCAGGCCGCGACTCCAGCACCGCATCGACAACCCGCTCCGCGAGCGGCACGAACTCTTCCACCCCCCGACCCTACCGACCGCGCCCTGCCCCACCGGCCCGGCCCGGCCCGGCCCGGCTCGATGATCAAGAGGTTCGGGCCGGATCGCGACGTGAACCTCTTGATCAACTCACGGTGACGGGGGAGGTGGGGACTCGGACTTGCGGACGGCGTCCGCGTACGCCAGGGCGGCGCGGCGCAGGGCGGCCTCCGGGTCCAGGCCCGCGTCGCGGGCCGCCGCGACCGTGGCCAGCAGGCTCGCGCCGAGTCGCGCCTCCGGGTCGACCTGGGAGTCGGCCAGGGGCGGAGGTACGGCCAGGCCGGCGCGGGCGGCGCGCTCCAGGATCTTGCCGGCCAGGGCGAGCGCGGGCAGGCTCGGCGCGATGCCGTCCAGCACCGAGTCCCGGGCCTTCTCCTCCCGCTTGATCCGTTCCCAGTTGGCGGTGATCTCGTCCAGGGTGGTGGCCCGGTCGTCGGCGAAGACGTGCGGGTTGCGCCGGACCATCTTGTCGACCAGGCCGCCGGCCACGTCGTCGACGTTCCACCGCTCGCCCTCGGGCAGTTCCTCGGCCAGCCGGGCGTGCAGCAGCACCTGGAGCAGCACGTCGCCCAGCTCCTCGCGGAGCGCGTCGGTGTCGTCGGCGCCGATGGCGTCGTACGCCTCGTAGCACTCCTCGATCAGGAAGCCGGCGAGGCTGTGGTGGGTCTGCGCCCGCTTCCACGGGTCGCCGCCGGGCGAGGCCAGCCGGTCCATCACCTCGACCGCGTCGAGCAGCCGGGCCCCGGGCGGGTCCCACGAGCCGTACATCAGCTCCAGCTCGGCCAGGCCCGGCTCGCGGGCCAGCCGCAGCCCCAGCTCCCGGGCCAGTGCCTCGTCGCCGGCCGGGCCGGCCAGCCAGACCACCGCGCCGTGCGCCGCCGCCGCGGCCAACAGCGCCGGCGTCGCCGGGCCGTCCGGCACGGTCACCTCGCCGCCCGCCGCCCGCACCGCGGCGGTCAGCTCGCTCTCCGCGCCGGCCAGCACCGGGTTGCCGCGGACGACGTCCCAGGCGGCGGCGGTCAGCAGCCCGACCGGAAGCCGGGGCGAGGTGACCAGCAGGACGATCCGGGCCGTCATACCCCGGGGGTGGCCGGGGCGGCCGACTCCCCGGCCGGGGCCTCGGGGGTGGAGATGTCGGTGACCGGGCCGTCCTCGTCGATGTACGGCAGCGAGTAGAAGACCAGCGACTGGCCGGTGCTGACCACCGACGGCACGCCGATCGGCCGGTACCGGGGGTTGATCGAGGCGCCGGCCTTCGCCGCCTCCTCCTGGAGGGCCGAGCTGAGCGCGGTGGCGCCGCGCACGAAGCTGCCCCCGCCGCCCTCGCCGGTCTCGCCGAACGCCTGCCGGACCTCGGCGACGCTCAGCCCGGACTGGATCGCCCCGGTCCGCTCGATGGCGTGGTAGACGGCCATGATCGACTTGTCGCTCACCTCGACCGGGGGCAGCTTCGCGCCCAGCACGGCGGAGATGTCCACCCACTCGCCCCACAGCTTCGCGTACTCGGCGGCGGCCGGGATCCGGAGCTGCTGCTCCAACTGCTCCGGCTTGACCTCGTCGGGCACCTGGAGGCCCTGCGCGGCCACCACCCGCTTGCCCAGCTCGATGCTGACCAGCAGGTTCAGCACGTCCTGCCGGGTCACCGAGGAGCGTAGCTGCTCCGGCGACGGGGTGGCCCCGGTCTGCCCGGCCTCGGCGCTCACGGCGGCGGCATACAGGCTCTGGGCGTTGTCGTAGATCTCGTCCACCCGGTCGACGGAGTACCGCGTGTCGCCGACGTACGCGGCGACGTCCGGCGCGGACTTCCCGCACGCACCGAGGGAGAGGACACCGAGGGCCGCGACGCTGGCGGCGGCGATGAGACGGCGAGCACGCATGACCGTCACTCTCTCATGCGGGCCCACCGGCGATGCCGCCGCCCACCGCCCCGGGGCTGGTCACCGCACGCGCCGACCCGCCGCGCCCGCGCGCCGGCTCACCGGGCGCCCGCCCCGGCCGACTGGGCCGCGGGGGCCGGATCGCCCAGCACGTCCTTAAGCAGTTGCGCGCACCACTCCAGCAGCGCCTGGTCGCGCAGCGGCTCGCCGCCCACCCGTCGGGTGCTCGGCCGGGGCACGCTGACCTGGTCGAGCGCGGTCTTGTAGACCGAGTCGGGGTGGTACCGCTTGAGCCGGAGCTGCTTGGAGTCGGGCAGCGGCAGCGGGCCGAACCGCAGGTGCTTGCCCTGCATCGAGACGTCGGTGAGGCCGTACCGGCGGGCCAGCAGCCGGAACCGGGCCACCGCGACCAGGTTCTGCACCGGGGCGGGCGGCTCGCCGTACCGGTCGGTCATCTCGGCGACCACCTCGCGCAGCCGCTCGTCGTCGCGGGCCTCGGCGAGCTTGCGGTACATCTCCAGGCGCAGCCGCTCCACCCCGACGTAGTCGTGCGGCAGGTGCGCGTCGACCGGCAGGTCGATCTTGACGTCGGTCTCCTCCTCGGGGCGCTCGCCCTTGAACGCCTGCACCGCCTCGCCGACCATCCGGACGTACAGGTCGAAGCCGACGCCCTCGATGTGGCCGGACTGCTCGCCGCCGAGCAGGTTGCCCGCGCCCCGGATCTCCAGGTCCTTCATCGCCACGTACATGCCGGCGCCCAGCTCGGTGTGCTGGGCGATGGTGGCCAGCCGCTCGTGGGCGTGCTCGGTGAGCGGCTTCTCCGGCGGGTAGAGGAAGTACGCGTACGCCCGCTCCCGGCCCCGGCCGACCCGGCCGCGGATCTGGTGGAGCTGGGCCAGGCCGAGCAGGTCGGCGCGCTCCACGATCAGGGTGTTGGCGTTCGGGATGTCGATGCCCGACTCCACGATCGTGGTGCAGACCAGGACGTCGAACTCCTTCTCCCAGAAGCCGACCATGACCTTCTCCAGCGCCTCCTCGCCCATCTGGCCGTGCGCCACCGCCACCCGGGCCTCGGGCACCAGCTCGCGGAGCCTCCGCGCCGTCCTCTCGATCGACTCGACCCGGTTGTGCAGGTAGAACACCTGGCCGTCGCGGAGCAGCTCGCGGTGGATGGACGCGGCCACCTGCCGGTCGTCGTACGCCCCGACGAAGGTCAGCACCGGGTGCCGCTCCTCCGGCGGGGTGGCGATGGTCGACATCTCCCGGATGCCGGTGATCGCCATCTCCAGCGTCCGCGGGATCGGGGTGGCCGACATGCTCAGCACGTCGACCGAGGCGCGCAGCGTCTTCAGGTGCTCCTTGTGCTCGACGCCGAAGCGCTGCTCCTCGTCGACGACCACCAGGCCGAGGGACTTGAACCGGGTGGCGGTCTGGAGCAGCCGGTGGGTGCCGATGACGATGTCGACGGTGCCGTCGGCGACCATCTCCAGGGTCCGCTCGGACTCCTTCGGGGTCTGGAAGCGGGACAGTTGCCGGATCTGGATCGGGAACTGACTCATCCGCTCGGCGAACGTGTTGTAGTGCTGCTGCACCAGCAGCGTGGTGGGCACCAGCACGGCCACCTGCTTGCCGTCCTGCACCGCCTTGAACGCCGCCCGCACCGCGATCTCGGTCTTGCCGTACCCGACGTCGCCGCAGATCAGCCGGTCCATCGGGACGACCTGCTCCATGTCCCGCTTGACCTCGTCGATGGCGGCGAGCTGGTCGGGCGTCTCCTGCCAGGGGAAGGCGTCCTCCAGCTCGCGCTGCCACGGGGTGTCCGGGGCGAACGCGTGCCCCTTGGACGCCTTCCGGGCGGCGTAGAGCTGGATGAGCTGGGCGGCGATCTCCCTGACCGCCTTGCGGGCCCGGGCCTTGGACTTCTGCCAGTCCGCGCCGCCCATCTTGTGCAGGGTGGGCTGCTCGCCGCCGACGTACCGGGAGAGCTGGTCGAGCTGGTCGGTGGGGACGAACAACCGGTCGCCGGGCTGGCCGCGCTTGCTCGCGGCGTACTCGATGACCAGGTACTCCCGGGACGCGCCGTTGACGGTGCGCTGCACCAGCTCGACGTACCGGCCGATGCCGTGCTGCTCGTGCACCACGTGGTCGCCGGCCTTCAGCTCCAGCGGGTCGATGGTGTTGCGCCGCCGGCTCGGCATCCTGCGCATGTCCCGGGTCGAGGTGCCCCGGCCGCCGGTGACGTCGTCGCCGGTGAGCAGCACGAACCGGGCCGCCTCGTCGACGAAACCGCTGGTCAGGCTGCCGCAGGTGACCAGCAGCTCGCCGGGGGCGGGCGCGGCCGGCACCTGGTCGGTGAACCGGGCGCCGAGGCCGGCGTCGCGGATCACCTCGACGGCCCGCTGGGCGGGGCCGTGGCCCTCGAAGACCAGCGCCGCCGCCCAGCCCTCGCCGGCCCAGCGCTTGAGGTCCTCGACCACCCGGGCGGTCTCG
The DNA here is from genome assembly GCF_003434305.1 of Micromonospora sp. MW-13. GTDB lineage: Bacteria > Actinomycetota > Actinomycetes > Mycobacteriales > Micromonosporaceae > Micromonospora. Next base: position 15,076 of record NZ_QKKX01000057.1, on the reverse strand, counting down.
CCGTGGTAGAGCGGGGCGGGCTGGGCGGCCAGGGTCACCGCGATCGCGTCGTCCCCGGTGACGTCGACCTCGACCGGATCGTCCTCCCAGGGCTGCCGGGCCGGTGCCGGCGCGTCCGCCTCGACCAGGCCGAACGGGGCGAGGGTCCACCAGGGGCGGCGCAGGGCGCGGGCTGCCGCGCGTACGTCGGCCAGGGTCCTGAAGGCGGCGGCGCCGAGGTCGACCGGGGCCTGGCCACCGACGGCGGCGGCGGCCCAGCTCGCCTGGAGGAACTCCTCCGAGGTACGGACCAGGTCGTGCGCCCGGGTGCGGATCCGCTCGGGGTCGCAGAGCAGCACGTGGGTGCCGGCCGGCATGCAGTCCAGCAGCAGCTCCAGCGAGTCCGCGCCGACCAGCGCCGGGGCCAGGGACTCCATCCCCTCGACCGGGATGCCCTCGGTCAGCTTGTCCAGGATCTCGGCCAGCTCGGGGTGCTCCTGCGCCAGGGCGGCGGCCCGCTTCCGGACGGCCGGGGTGAGCAGCAGCTCCCGGCACGGCGGCGCCCACAGCGCCGGTACGGCCGCGATGGTCCGCTGGTCGGCGACGGCGAAGGTGCGGATCTCCTCCACCTCGTCGCCCCAGAACTCGACGCGGGACGGGTGCTCGTCGGTGGGCGGGAAGACGTCGAGGATGCCGCCGCGCACCGCGAACTCGCCGCGCTTGGTGACCAGGTCGACCCGGGCGTACGCCATGTCGGTGAGCCGGCGGGCGACCTGCTCCAGGTCCGCCTCGTCGCCGGCGGCGAGCTGCACCGGTTCCAGGTCGCCGAGGCCCTTGAGCTGCGGCTGGAGCAGCGAGCGGACCGGCGCGACGACCACCCGCAGCGGCCCGCTGCGCCCGTGCGCGTCGACGGCGTCGGGGTGGGCGAGCCGGCGCAGCACCGCCAGCCGCCGGCCGACGGTGTCGGAGCGGGGCGAGAGCCGCTCGTGCGGCAGGGTCTCCCAGGACGGGAAGACGGCGACCTGCTCGGCCGGGAGCAGGCTGCCCAGCGCCGAGGCCAGGTCGTCGGCCTCCCGGCTGGTGGCGGTCACGGCCAGCACCGGCCGCCCCGCGCCCCCACCTGAGCCCGCGCTCCCGTCGGGCCCGGGGGTGACCGGGTCGGCGGCGACGGCGGCGACGGCGAACGGGCGCAGCGCCGCCGGGGCGGTCAGGTCCAGCCCGTCGACCTGGGCGGCACCGGAGCGCGCCAGGTCACGCGCCCGGACCAGCCCGGGGTTGGCCAGAGCGGCGGCGAAGAGTCCGGTGAGCAATTCGATCACTTCCCAGTGACGCGGTCGTGGCACACGACAGTTCCCCCGCGTCCGACCCGGACGGGGGGTTGACAGCACCTCAGCCTATCCCTGCCCGCCGACACCCACCCCGCTCCCACACGGTGATCAGGTCGTCCCCGCCGACCGTGGCGAGCACGGCGGTGACCGACGGGTCGGCGAAGGCGGCGGTGAGGTCGCGGGCCCCGGTCGCGCGGGTCCGCGCCCATGACTCGGGTGGTCGGGTACTCGACCGGCTCCAGGCCGAACTCCTCGCGCAGCCGGCGCAGGCCCAGCTCGTACACGTGGGGGAAGATCGCCGGCAGACCGGCGGAGGGTGACACGACCGCGACCCGGTCCCCGGGCCGGGGCTTCGGCGGATAGCGCGGCGACTCCATGATCGAACGCTACCGGCGAACCCAACCGCTTTTCGCCGCCGTCCACCACCGGGCGAAAAGCCGCAAGGCGGCTAGATCACCCCTAGGCTGACCTGGTGGACGAGGAGCCGGACATCCCGGTGCGCGACTGGCTGCCCCGCACCGCCGCCCTGCTGGTCGGCACCCTGGCGCTGGCCAGCGCGTTCATCGCCGCGTACGTGGGGGCGCTGCACCAGCCGACCCCGCGCGACGTGCCGGTCGGGGTGGCCCTCGGCGACCAGCGCGCCCGGGCGGTGCTGGCCGCCGTGCGCGGCGCGACCGACACGATCAAGCCCGTCGAGTACGACGACCCCGCGGCCGCCGACGACGGGCTGACCGCCCGCGAGGTGTACGCGGTGCTCACCTCCGCCCCTGGGGGCGGGTTGCGCCTGACCACCGCCAGCGCCTCCGCGCCGGCCGCCACCGAACTGGTCGACCAGGTGCTCGGCCAGGCCGCCCGGCAGGCGAACCTGCCGCTCCAGGTCACCGACGAGGTGCCGGTCGAGGGGAGCGACCCGCGCGGCCTCGTCCCGTTCTACCTGGCGGTCGGCTACGTCCTCGGCGGCTACCTCGCCTCCACCGCGCTGGGCCTGAAGACCGGCACCACGCCCCGCAGCCTGCGCCGCGCCGGGCTGCGGATCGCCGCCCTCGCCGCGTACGCGGTGGTGCTCGGCGTGCTGGGCGCGACGATCGTCGGACCGGTGCTGGACGTGTGGGACCACGACGTGCCGGCGCTCGCCGCGGCCGGGGCCCTCGCGGTGTTCGCCGCCGCGATGGTCGCCGCCGCCGTGCAGGGCTGGCTCGGCCTGCTCGGCACCGGCCTCGTCATCCTGCTGCTGGTGGTGCTCGGCAACCCCGGCTCCGGCGGCGTCTACGCCCCGGAGTTCCTGCCCGGCTGGCTGCGCGGGATGCACCGGTGGAACGTCCCCGGGCTGACCACCGACCTGATCAAGTCGGCGGTGTACTTCGACCGCCGCTCGACGGGGTGGCCGGTGGGCGGGCTGGTGCTCTGGGCGGCGCTCGGCGTCGTGGGATTGCTCACGGCCACGCTGGTACGCGGCCGGCGCAGCGCCGCCCGGCGGCCGGCCAGCACCGCGCCCACCAGCACGGATGCCCGATCCGCCGAGTGAGGGCAGCGACGGCGGCCGGGCGGTCCGGGAAACGGGACGCGCCGGACCCCCTCCTTTCCGACGGGTCGTCGCGGATACCATCCAGGAAGTCGGACAGCGCTGTCCTTCGTACTCGGGTAAGGAGCGCACCGTGACCGACCAGCACGACCACGACGGCCCGGACGCCGCACTGCGGGCCGACATCCGCCGCCTCGGCACGCTGCTCGGGCAGACTCTCGCCCGGCAGGAGGGTCGCCCGCTGCTCGACCTGGTCGAGGAGATCCGCGCCCTGGTCCGCTCCGACGCCCCCACCGCCGCACAGCGCCTCGGCGGGCTGGACGTGACCACCGGCACCAAGCTGGCCCGCGCCTTCTCCACCTACTTCCACCTGGCCAACATCACCGAACAGGTGCACCGGGCCCGGGACCTGCGCCGCCGCCGGGCGGTGCAGGGCGGCTGGCTCGACCAGGCGGCCAAGATGATCGCCGAGCGCGGGGTGCCGGCCGAGGAGATCGCGGCGGCGGCCCGCCGGCTCGCGGTCCGCCCGGTGTTCACCGCCCACCCGACCGAGGCGGCCCGCCGGTCGATCCTGTCGAAGCTGCGGGCGATCGCCGACGAGCTGGACGCGGAGACCGCCAACGCCATCCTCTACGGGGCCAGCGACGAGGGGCCGGCGAACCGGCGGCTGGCCGAGCTGCTGGACCTGATGTGGCAGACCGACGAGCTGCGGCTGGACCGGCCGGACCCGACCGACGAGGCCCGCAACGCCATCTACTACCTGCGCGACCTGTACGCCGAGGCCGCCCCGCAGGTGCTCGACGACCTCGCCGACACGCTGCGCACCCTCGGGGTGGAGACCTCGCCGACGTCCCGGCCGCTGACCTTCGGCACCTGGATCGGCGGCGACCGGGACGGCAACCCGTTCGTCACCCCGGCGGTCACCCGGGAGGTGCTGCGGATCCAGCACGAGCACGGCATCGCGGCCACCGAGGCGGCGATGGAGCATCTGATCAACGAGGTGTCCGTCTCCCGCCGGCTGCGTGGGGTGTCGCTGGACCTCTCCGCCAGCCTCGCCGCCGACCTGGACGCGCTGCCCGAGGTGGCGCCCCGGTTCCGCCGGGTCAACGCCGAGGAGCCGTACCGGCTGAAGGCCCGGTGCGTGAAGGCGAAGCTGGCCAACACCCGGGAGCGGCTGCGCCGGGGCACCCCGCACGTGGCCGGCCGGGACTACCGGGGCTCGGCCGAGCTGATCGCCGACCTGGAGCTGCTGCGCGCCTCGCTGGCCCGCAACTCCGGCCAGCTCACCGCCGTCGGCCACCTCGCCTCCACCATCCGCACGGTGTCCGCGTTCGGGATGCACCTGGCGACCATGGACGTACGGGAGCACGCCGAGAAGCACCACGAGGTGCTCACCCAGCTCTACGCGGCCGTCGGCGAGGTGTCCGACTACCCGTCGCTGACCCGCCTGGAGCGGACCAAGCTCCTCGCCGACGAGCTGACCGGCCGCCGGCCGCTGTCGACGCTGGACACCCCGCTGACCGAGAGCGCCCGCAAGACGTTCGACGTGTTCGGCACGATCCGCGAGGCGCAGGACCGGTTCGGCTCCGAGGTCATCGAGTCGTACATCATCTCGATGACCCTCGGCGTGGACGACGTCCTCGCGGCGGTGCTGCTGGCCCGCGAGGCCGGGCTGGTGGACGTGCACAGCGGCCGGTCCCGGATCGGCTTCGTGCCGCTGCTGGAGACCCCGGCCGAGCTGGACTCCGGTGGCGAGCTGCTGGACGAGCTGCTGTCGCTGCCCGCGTACCGGTCCCTGGTGGCGGCCCGGGGCGACGTGCAGGAGGTGATGCTGGGCTACTCCGACTCGAACAAGGAGGCCGGCATCACCACCAGCCAGTGGTCGATCCACCGGGCCCAGCGGGCGCTGCGCGACGTGGCCGCCCGGCACGGGGTGCACCTGCGGCTGTTCCACGGCCGGGGCGGCACCGTCGGGCGCGGCGGCGGCCCCACCCACGACGCGGTGCTGGCCCAGCCGTACGGCACCCTCGACGGCGCGATCAAGGTCACCGAGCAGGGTGAGGTCATCTCCGACAAGTACACCCTGCCGGCGCTGGCCCGGGAGAACCTGGAGCTGACCGTCGCGGCGGTGCTCCAGGCCACCCTGCTGCACACCGCGCCCCGGCAGCCCGCCGAGATGCTGGAGCGCTGGGACGCGTCGATGGACGTGGTCTCCGACGCGGCGTTCCGGTCGTACCGGTCGCTGGTGGAGGACCCGGACCTGCCGGAGTACTTCTGGGCGTCCACCCCGACCGAGCTGCTGGGCGCGCTGAACATCGGTTCGCGGCCGGCGAAGCGCCCGAACACCGGGGCCGGCCTGTCCGGGCTGCGGGCCATCCCGTGGGTGTTCGGCTGGACCCAGACCCGGCAGATCGTGCCGGGCTGGTTCGGGGTGGGCTCCGGGCTGGCGGCGGCGCGCGAGGCCGGCCTCCAGGACGTGCTGGCCGAGATGCACCGCAACTGGCACTTCTTCCGCACGTTCCTGTCGAACGTCGAGATGATGCTGACCAAGACCGACCTGAGCATCGCCCGCCGGTACGTCGAGACCCTGGTGCCGAAGAAGCTGCACCCGATCTTCACCAAGATCGAGCAGGAGTACGAGCTGACCAAGCAGGAGGTGCTGGCGGTCACCTCCTCGCCGGCACTGCTGGAGAACTCGCCGGTGCTCCAGCGCACCCTCGCGGTGCGGGACACCTACCTGGAGCCGCTGCACCACCTCCAGGTGGCGCTGCTGCGGCAGTACCGGGACTCGGGCGCGGCCGGCCGGGCCGTGGCCACCGCCCCGGGCGGCCGGCGCGCCCCCAACGACGGGACGGCCCTGGAGCGGGCCCTGCTGACCACGGTCAACGGCATCGCCGCCGGCATGCGCAACACCGGCTGAGGCCCGCCGAGACGCAGAACGGGCCCCTGTTCACGCGTGGACCGCGTGGCCAGGGGCCCTTTCTGCTCGTCGCCGGACGGGTGGTCAGGGCGTCGGCCGGGTGGCCAGGCGTCGGCCGGACGCAGCCGGGTGGCCAGGCTCGGCCGCCGAGTATCCGCTCCGGGTCAGAAGTCCCCGCCGAAGTCCCCGCCCCCGAAATCCCCGCCGCCGAAGTCCCCGCCGCCGAAATCGCCGCCCCCGAAGTCGCCGCCGCCGAAGTCGCCGGCCTGGTCACCGCCGAAGTCGGCGCCGTCGCCGAATCCCTCCTGGTAGCCGGCCTCGTAGCCGTAGCCGGGGTCGGCGAACGCCGGGGAGAAGAGCGCGTCCGCGATCAGCATCCCGCCGAGCACCCCGGCGCCCGCGCCGAGCGCGGTCTTCCACCATGGCGTCGAGTACCAGCCGGCCGGCACCGGCCGGCCCTGCATCCGGCCACCCGGGTAGTAGTAGGGCGTGGCCCGGCCGGGCTGCGGGCCGGCCCGGAAGGTCTGCCCCTGCACGTTGACCTCGCGCTCCCGGGTGAGCTGGCCGGTGCCCTGCGCGGAGGCCAGCGGCGGCAGTTCGGGACCGGGGTCGATGCCCAGCGCGATCCGGGCCGCCCGGGCGTACGCCAGCCCCTCCAGGGCCGTCTCCCGGGCCAGCCGGTACTGGTGGACCGTGCGGGCCTGCTCAAGCTGGCTGCCCGCCGCGTTGTACCGCTCGCCGGCGTCGACCAGGGCCTGCCGCACCGCCGGGTCGTCGCCGTGCAGGTTCATCACCTGGCCGCCGAGGCGTTCGTACCAGCGCTGGGCGTCGGCGCGCACGTCGGCCAGGCTGCGGGCCTCCCGGGCCGCGCTCTCCCGGCGCCACCAGAGGAGGCCGCCGACGAGCAGCACCGCGAGAAGGACCACGAGCAGAAATTCCATGCTCTCGAACGTACCCGGCGCCGTCACGTGGTACATGTTTGGCAAGCTCTGGTGATGAGCTTCTCGACGCTGGCCGTGGTGGTGTTCTGCCTCACCGCCGGTGCCGCGCTGGGCTGGTTCGCGGCCCGGTCCCGGGCGGCGGCCGACATCGCCCGGCTGGAGGCCACCCTCGCCGCGGCCCGGGAGGGCGAGGGGCGGCTGGAGCAGTCGATGCGGGCGCTCGGCTACGAGGCGACCGCGCAGTCGCAGGAGGCGGTCGCCCGGGCGGTGGCGCCGCTGCACGACACCCTGCGCCGATACGAGTCCCGGGTGGCCCAGCTCGAACACGACCGGGTCGACGCGTACGCCGAGCTGCGCGAGCAGGTCCGCGCGATGAGCACGGTCTCGGGCGAGCTGCGCACCGAGACCAAGCAGCTCGTGGCGGCGCTGCGCGCACCGCAGGTGCGGGGCCGCTGGGGCGAGCACCAGCTCCGCCGGATCGTCGAGGCCGCCGGCATGCTGGAGCACTGCGACTTCGACGAGCAGGTCACCGCCGCGACCGACCACCAGGGGGTACGCCCCGACCTCGTCGTCCGGCTGCACGGGGGGCGCACCGTGGTGGTGGACGCGAAGGCGCCCTTCGACGCGTACCTGACCGCGATGGAGGCGCGCGACGAGCGCGGCCGGGACACCCAGCTCGACGCGCACGCGAAGCACCTGCGGGCGCACGTCGACGCGCTGGCCGCCAAGTCCTACTGGGCGGCGTTCGACTCGACCCCCGAGTTCGTGGTGCTGTTCGTGCCGGCCGACCCGTTCCTGGACGTGGCGTTGCAGCGCGACCCCACGCTGCTGGAGCACGCGTTCGCCCGCGACGTGGTCCTGGCGACGCCGGCCACCCTGGTGGCGCTGCTGCGTACGGTGGCGTACTCGTGGCGGCAGGAGTCGCTGGCCCGCAACGCGGTCGCGGTGCACTCGCTGGCCCGCGAGCTGTACGGCCGGCTGTCCACGCTGGGCGACCACGTCGGCAAGCTCGGCGCGTCGCTCGGCGGGGCGGTGACGGCGTACAACCGGGCGGTCGGCTCGCTGGAGGCACGGGTGCTGGTCAGCGCCCGCAAGCTCGCCGATCTGGGCGTGTCCGACCAGGAGCTGGCCGTCCCCGCGCAGATCGAGGTGGCTCCCCGGCAGCCGCAGGCGCCGGAGCTGGCGGAGCCGACCTCAGCTCTGGCCGACCGGCCCGGGTCGACGGAGCGTTAGCCCGCACAGCGGCACCGAGGACCGTCTCCGTCGGGCGGGGACGGGCTTCCCCGGTCGTCCCGGGTCGGCCGGTACGGGTCAGGCCCGGCGGGCGGACTCGACGACGAACGGGATGCCCTGCTGGCAGGTGGTGATCATGTCCGGTTTGGCCTGGCCGGTGACCGTGACCTTCGTGCCGGGGGTGAGCACGTCGGCGGGGCCGCCGACGAGTTGGTGGCCGTCGAGCAGCCGGCAGCCGGGCTCCACCCCGGCCTCGACGGTGCCCGTCAGCGTGGCCGCGCCGGGGCCCGGCGGGAGGCTCGGGCCGTGCCCCGGGGTCTTGGTGGGCACCGGCGGGGACGGCACGGCGGCGGTCGGGTCGGCCGGATCCGCCGGGCCGGTGCTGGTCGCGTCGGTCACCGGCGATCCTCCCGAGGGACTTGGGGCGGGTGTGCCGTCACCGGCCCCCTGCCCGCCGCAGGCGCTCAGCGCGGCGCAGACGACCAGGGCGGCGAGGGCCATCCGAGGAGTCTTCATACCTGTTGGGACGCGTCCGGACGACGATCCGTTCCGAGGCGTCAGAGCCACGGTTCGCCGCCGAGGGCGACGAACCCCCACCGGAGCGGACGGGTGAGACCACCGGGCACGACCGACCGCCGGACGGCCGTCAGGCGCGGACGGCCGCGGCGGCGGCCTTCATGTCCCGCTTGAGCTCCTGGGGCAGGGAGAAGGTCAGCCGCTCGTTGGCGGTCACCACCTCGTCCACGTCGGCGAAGCCCCGCTCGGCGAGGTGCGCCAGCACCTCCTGGACCAGCTCGTCGGGGACGCTCGCGCCCGAGGTCAGCCCCACGGTGCGGGCCCCGGCCAGCCAGGCGTCGTCGATCTCGTGGGCGAAGTCGACCAGGTGGCCGGCGCGGGCACCCGCGTCCAGGGCGACCTCGACCAGCCGGACCGAGTTCGAGGAGTTGCGCGACCCGACGACGAGCACCACGTCGCACTCGGGGGCGATCTCCTTGACCACGTGCTGCCGGTTGGAGGTGGCGTAGCAGATGTCGTCGCTGGGCGGCGACTGGAGCAGCGGCAGCCGGGCCTTGAGCCGGGCCACGGTCTCCAGCGTCTCGTCGACCGACAGCGTGGTCTGGGAGAGCCACACCACCTTGCTCGGGTCGCGGACGGTGACCTTGTCGGCGTCGTCGGGGCCGTCGACGAGCTGGATGTGCGCGGGGGCCTCGCCGGCGGTGCCGACGACCTCCTCGTGCCCCTCGTGGCCGATCAGCAGGATGTCGTAGTCCTCGGCCGCGAACCGCTTCGCCTCCTGGTGGACCTTGGTCACCAGCGGGCAGGTCGCGTCGATCGCCTTGAGCGAGCGGACCTTCGCCTGCTCGTAGACCTCGGGGGCGACGCCGTGCGCGGAGAAGATCACGGTGGCGCCTTCCGGCACCTCGTCGTTCTCCTCCACGAAGATCGCGCCCTGGGCCTCCAGGGTGTGCACCACGTGCTTGTTGTGCACGATCTGCTTGCGCACGTAGATCGGCGCGCCGTAGAGCTTGAGCGCCTCCTCGACGGTCTGCACCGCCCGGTCGACGCCCGCGCAGTAGCCGCGGGGCTTGGCCAGCAGCACGCGCTTGCCGGTCTGGGGGGTCGCCTGAGCCTCGGTCACCCGCCCATCCTACGTGTCCCCCCGAACCCGACATCGGCTGCGACCGCCGCCACAGCTCCCGCCACCCGCCGCCCGGGGCGTCGCCGCCGGTCCGGTGTACCGGCGGTCCGGCCGGCGGAACGCCCGTCGGGCGACGCGTCCCGCCCGGTCTGCGCGGGCGTCCGTAGGGTGTGGGGGTGAGTACGGGTGAGAATGGGCGGAGCAGCTCCGAGGAGCCGTGGCCGGTGCGGGTGGTCAGCCAGAAGGTGGGGGCGTGGATCGCCCGGCTCGGCTGGGTGTGGGTCGACGGGCAGGTGGCGCAGATCAGCCGGCGGCCCGGGGCCAGCACCGTCTTCCTCACCCTGCGGGACCCGTCGGCCGACCTGAGCCTGACCGTGACCACCAACCGGGACGTGCTCGACGCGGGCGCACCCGAGCTGAGCGAGGGCGCCCGGGTGGTGCTGCACGCCAAGCCCGAGTTCTACGCGGCCCGGGGCACGCTGAGCCTGCGCGCCGACGAGATCCGCCAGGTGGGGCTCGGCGAGCTGCTGGCCCGGCTGGAGAAGCTGAAGAAGCTGCTGGCCGCCGAGGGGCTGTTCGACCGGGCCCGCAAGCGGCGGCTGCCCTTCCTGCCCGGGCGGGTCGGGTTGATCACCGGCCGCGCCTCCGCCGCCGAGCGGGACGTGCTGACCAACGCCCGGCGGCGCTGGCCGGCCGTGGAGTTCCGCACGGTCAACGTGGCCGTGCAGGGCGCGGGCGCCGTCACCCAGATCGTCGACGCGCTGCGGGTCCTCGACGCCGATCCGACCATCGACGTGATCGTCATCGCCCGGGGCGGCGGCGGCATCGAGGACCTGCTCCCGTTCTCCGACGAGGCGCTGTGCCGGGCGGTGTTCGCCTGCCGTACGCCGGTGGTCAGCGCGATCGGCCACGAGACGGACGCGCCGCTGGTCGACTACGTCGCCGACGTGCGGGCCTCGACGCCGACGGACGCGGCCAAGCGGGTGGTGCCCGACCTGGGCGAGGAGTTGCGCCTGATCGGACAGGCCCGGCACCGGCTGGAGCGGGCCGTGCGCAACCTGGTCGACCGGGAGTCGCACCGCCTCGACGGGCTGCGGTCCCGGCCGGTGCTGGCCCGGCCACAGGTGATGGTGGAGCAGCGGGCCACCGAGGTCGCCGCGCTGCGCCAACGGGCCGGGCGGTGCCTGGACCACCGCCTCGGCGCGGCCCGGGAGGAGCTGCGACACACCCTGGCCCGGCTGCGTGCCCTCTCCCCCGCCGCCACCCTCGACAGGGGCTACGCGATCGTCCAGCGGGCCGACGGCCACGTGGTCCGGTCGGCGGGCGAGGTGAGCGGGGGCGACCCGCTGCGGGTACGCCTCGCCGAGGGCGAACTGGCTGCGACGGCCGACGGCTGAGCGCCCCGGGGCGCCGCGAGGACGCAGGCGGCGTGGCACGGGACAGCCGACAGGCCGTCCGGCGCCCGACGGCGGAGCGCCCGACGCGGCGGACGGGCGGGGATGTGCTGGGATGGGACCGATGACTGACGAGAAGAACGCCGGGCCGGACGAGCGGCTCAGCTACGAGCAGGCCCGCGCCGAGCTGGCCTCGGTGGTGGAACGGCTGGAGAAGGGCGGCACCTCGCTGGAGGAGTCGCTGGCACTCTGGGAGCGCGGCGAGAGGCTGGCCGAGATCTGCCAGCGCTGGCTCGACGGCGCGCGGGCCCGCATCGACGCGGCCCGTCAGCAGCCGCCGGACGCCTGACGGCGGGTGCGGGGCGGCGGCGGCCGGCCCCGCACCCGGCCGAGTCTCAGTTGAACAGGTTGTACAGCTCGTTGGGGGCCTCGACGACCTGGTCGGCCGGCGGGCGCTGGGCGGCGCTCGCCGCGCCGTAGTCGGCGTACGTGATCTTGATGTCCTGCGCCTTGTTCTGGCCGGACGCCGGGATCTGGATGACCAGCTCGCTGAGTCGGCCCTGCGGGTCCAGCTTCGCCGTGAACGGCAGCGACCGGGCCTGCTGGCCGAGCGCCTTGATCAGCTCGGCGTTCAGCGAGCCGGCCTCGGCGGCCTTCGTCACGTCGATCGTGCCCGCGTAGGCACCCTCGCCGGTCTGCCGGACCTCGGTGACCCCCTGGGTGAGCACCTCGCTGCCGGCCGGGTCGACCTTGTCGAAGTCGAAGGCCAGGTTGCGGTTGCCCTTGATCCGGGACTGGTCGAGGTGCTGGTACTTGCCGAGGTTGAGGCTCTGCACGCCGGGCAGCTTGGCCGCCTGGCCGCCGAGGTCGAGCTTGACCCAGCTGTCCGGCTTGAGGTGCACCAGGTCCAGCCTCATCTGCACGTCCGAGGAGGCGTCGCCGATGGTCAGCTTCATCTCGGCGCTCTGGCTCGGCTCGTGCACCTGCCCCTGGGCGGTGCTGCCGACGCCGGCCATGGTGAACCGGAAGTTGCCGTTGCGGATCTCGTTGGTCGAGTTCAGCAGGGCCTGCTTGGCGTCGCCCGTACCGGGCGAGGCGCTGCCCGGGGCGGCGCTGCCGGGAGCCGCGCTCCCGGAGACCGTCGGGGACGCGGAGGCCCCCGCCTCGCCGGTCCCGGTGCTGTTGCAGGCGGCCAGAGCAGGAGTGAGCAGCGTCGCGGCGAAGACCGCCGCGCTGAAGCGACGAATGGTCACGTGAACCTCTCCAAGTGGGTCGTCCGGCCCACACAGGCGCCGGAGGCGGCGCGCCGCAGCCCGAGCGCTGGCTCCGACGCACGAGTCCCGCCCGGCTGGCTGCGCCTGCGGGGTCGCACCCCTTCTGTTCCCGGTCGCCGTCTTCGGCAATCCATGTCCGGTCCGTCGCCCCCGCCGGCCCACCCGGGCGGCCCGGTGCCGGGGCAGCCCGCCCTAGCGGACGGCGTCGGCGAGCCGGCGCAGTTCGTTCTCCCGGGCGTCGCCGACCACGATCACCGTGCGGCCCGGTTCGAGCAGCACGAGGGCCTGCTCGTTGCCCCGGGCGGTGTACCGCTGCCAGCTACGTCCGCCCAGCTCGGTGGGGCCCTGGGGCTGTCCCTCGGCGGTCAGCTCGGCGGGCAGCAGCCGCTCGGGCGGCACGTCGCTCTGCACGAGCTGGGCACCCCGCCCCTCCGGGGTCAGGTAGCCGATCCGCAGGTTGGAGCCGCCCTCGACGCTGCGGTAGCTGGCGCTGACCGTCTTCCAGTCGTCGCCGAGCCCGGTGGGCTGGCTCACCGGGAAGGCGCTGGCCGCGCGGGCCTGCTCCAGGGCCGGGGCCGGGTCGACGGTGCTCGGCTGGTCGCCACCGAGGAAGCCCCGGTAGAAGGCGAGCAGCAGGGCGATGGGGACCAGCAGCACCAGCAGCGAGATCGCCATGTCCTTCGGCGACCGCTCGGACCTGGCCTTCTCCTTGCCCGCCGGCCGGCCCCCGGGCCGGCCCGGGGACACCGCCGGCCGGCCCGGGGGCGGCACGGGGTGCTCGTCCGGACCGGCCTGGCTCGCGGACGCCGACTCGACCAGGGCCGGTTGCCCGACGGCGGCGGGCGGAGCCGGGTCCCCGGCGGCGGCGGGCGGGGCCGGGTCCCCGGCGGCGGCGGGCGGAGCCGGGTCCCCGGCTACGGCGGGCGGAGCCGGGTCCGACGGAGCGGGCGTCGGCGGGGTCGGCTCGGCGGGGGTGTGCTCGGCGGGCTGGGCGGGATCCACCTCCCCATTCTTCCAGCCCCCGGCGACCGGGAAGCGGCCCACCACCGCCGGCAGCCGGCGCGTCCCCCCGGCCGGCTGCCGGCGGTGGGCGGCAGGGGGAAAGGGTGATCCGTCCCACCACCCGGTTGGCGGGAAGCTGGCCACCAGCGCCCCGACCCGGCGATAGGTTGACGATCGTGTGAGGATCAGCGACAAAGCCGGCGGCGGTGACGACCGTGTGCCGCCGGTCCACCCCGCAACGTCGCGAGGAGGAAAGCCGTCATGACGAGCACCAGGACGCGGACCCCCCAGGATCTGGACCGCAACCTCGCCCTCGACCTGGTCCGGGTCACCGAGGCGGCGGCGATGGCCGCCGGCCGGTGGGTCGGCCGGGGCGACAAGGAGGGCGGCGACGGGGCAGCCGTCGACGCCATGCGCAAGCTGATCAACTCGATCCCGATGCGGGGCGTCGTGGTGATCGGCGAGGGCGAGAAGGACAATGCCCCGATGCTCTTCAACGGCGAGGAGGTCGGCGACGGCACCGGCCCCGAGGTGGACGTCGCGGTGGACCCGATCGACGGGACCACGCTGATGAGCAAGGGCATGCCGAACGCGCTCGCCGTGCTCGCGGTGGCCGAGCGGGGGGCGATGTTCGACCCGAGCGCCGTCTTCTACATGGAGAAGCTGGCCGTCGGCCCGGCCTACGCCGACGTGGTCGACATCAACGCCGGGGTGGCCGACAACCTGCGCCGGATCGCCAAGGTCAAGGGCACCGACGTCTCCGAGGTCACCGTCTGCGTGCTGGACCGCCCGCGCCACGACGACCTGGTCGCCCAGGTCCGCCGCGTCGGGGCCGGCATCCGGTTCATCTCCGACGGCGACATCGCCGGCGCCATCGCCGCCGCCCGCGGCGAGTCGGACGTCGACGTGCTGATGGGCATCGGCGGCACCCCGGAGGGGATCACCGCCGCCTGCGCCCTCAAGTGCATGGGCGGGGTGATGCAGGCCAAGCTCTGGCCGCGCGACTCCGCGGAGCGGGAGAAGGCGCTCGCCGCCGGGCACGACCTGGACCGGGTGCTCACCACCGACGACCTGGTCACCGGCGACAACTGCTTCTTCGTCGCGACCGGGGTCACCTCCGGCGACCTGCTGCGCGGCGTGCGCTACCGGGCCGGCGGGGCGTACACGCAGTCGATCGTCATGCGCTCCAAGAGCGGCACGATCCGGGTGATCGACTCGTACCACCGGTTGGAGAAGCTGGCGCTGTACTCGGCGGTCGACTTCGACGGTCGTCCGCTGGCCGAGCAGGAGTGACGGGCACCACCACGACCGCGCCGCCGACCTTGACGGCCACCCGCCGGATCGCCGGCGTCGGGCTGGCCGTCGCCTCCGGGTTCGCCGTCGCCGTGCAGTCCCGGATCAACGGCGAACTGGGCGTACGCCTGGCCGACGGGATCGCCGCGGCGGTGGTCTCGTTCGGCCTCGGCCTGCTGGTGCTGTTGGTGCTGGTCCCCGCCACCCCGGCCGGGCGGCGGGGCCTGTCCGCGCTGCGGGCGGCGCTGGCGGACGGCTCGCTGCGGCCGTGGCAGTGCCTCGGCGGCGTCTGCGGCGCGTTCCTGGTAGCCAGCCAGGGGCTGACCATCGGCACGCTCGGCGTGGCCGTGTTCACCGTGGCGGTGGTCGCCGGGCAGTCCGGCAGCAGCCTGCTGGTCGACCGGGCCGGGATCGGTCCGGCCGGCCGCCAGGCGGTCACCCCGAACCGCCTGGTCGGCGCGGTGCTGACCGTGCTGGCCGTGCTGCTGGCGGTCGGCCACCGGCTGGGTGACCCCGGCACGCTGGGCCTGGCCGTGCTGCCGCTGCTGGCC
>NZ_QKKX01000056.1 GCF_003434305.1 Micromonospora sp. MW-13 | reverse complement strand
GGCCTCGCCTGGCAGCAGGCGGTGAACGGGCGGGTCCGGGCGGCCTCCGGCAGCGCGCTGGCCGCCACGCTGGTCAACTTCGCCGTCGGCACCGTCGCGCTGCTCGCCACGTTCGCGGTCGAGGTGGCCGTCCGGGGGCGCCCCGCCGGGGGCCTGCCGAGCGAGCCGTGGCTCTACCTCGGCGGGCCGATCGGCATCGTCTTCATCGCGATCGCGGCGGCCATCGTACGGTTCACCGGGGTGCTGCTGCTCGGCCTGGCCACCATCGCCGGCCAGGTCGTCGGTGCCGTCCTGCTCGACCTGGTGCTGCCGACCGCGGCCTCGCACCCGGGCGTGACCACGCTGCTGGGTGCCGCGCTCACCCTGGTCGCGGTGGTGCTCGCCGGCCGCACCCCGGCGCGCCACCGGTAGGAAGGGCCCGGCTCAGTGCCGACGGTCACCGACCGGCGTCCGGCCGACGGGCGGGGTGGCGCCGCGCAGGGCGGCGACGGTATCGGCGAGCGCGCGGTCCAGCGGGGTCGGCGCGAGGCCGAGCGTGGCGGTGGCCGCGGTCGAGTCGAGCAGGTACGGACGGTCGAACTGGTAGGCGGTCTCCCGCAGCTCCCGGGCGAACGGGTTGACCAGCCCGCCCAGCCACAGCGCCGGGTACGGCAGCCGGGTGAGCCTCGGGGCGGGGGCGCCCGCCAGGGCGGCGGTCCGGGTGGCCAGCTCGCGGGCGGAGACCGCCGGCGGGCTGGGCACGTGCCAGGCCCGGCCCCAGGCGCGCTCGTCGGCGGCGGTCGCCACCAGGGTACGGGCGACGTCGTCGACGTACGTCCAGGTGTGCGGGGCGTCGAAGTCGACGGGCAGCAGCACCCGGCGGCCGGCGAGCACCCCGGGCAGCAGCATCATCGGCAGCGAGGTGGCTCCGACGCCCAGGTAGTCGGAGCCGCGCACCTCGGTCACCCGGGCCCGGCCCGCCTGGTGGGCGGCCAGCGCCTCGGCCCACATCCGGTTGCGGACCCGCCCCTTCGTTCCGGGGGCCACCAGCGGGGTCGCCTCGGTCATCGGGCCGTCGACCGGCCCGTACCCGTAGAGGTTGCCGACCGTGGCGAGCACGGCGCCGGTGCGCTCGGCGGCGGCGAGCAGCGCGGCGGCCAGCGGCGGCCAGTCGATCGGCCAGCGGTGGTACGCCGGGTTGGCGCAGTTGTAGAGGGCGACCGCGCCCTCGGCGAGGCCGGCGAGCCGATCCGGGTCGGCGGCGTCGGCGGCGACCCGCTCGACGGCCGGGTGGTCCAGGCCGGTCCCACGCCGGGTGACGACCCGGACCCGCTCGCCGGTGGCCGCGAGAAGACGGGCGGTGGCGGTACCGACGGGTCCGGCGCCGACGATCACGTGCAGCGACATCACAAGTCACCTTTCGAAGCATGAGTACGGCCGGAGAGCACTGCTCTCGTTGTGGCTCGACCAGCATGCCGCCCCGCCCGGCCGTTCGTCAAGATCAGTGCTCTCTGTTTTGATGACCGCTCTCGACTGTGGCAGAGTGGGGACCATGCCCGCCTCCTCGATCCGCGCCCGGGTCCGCGCCGAGATGCTCGACGAGATCAAGGCCGTCGCCCGCCGGCACCTCGCCAGCGACGGGGCGAACCTCAGCCTCCGGGCGGTGGCCCGGGACATGGGAATGGTCTCCTCGGCGATCTACCGCTACTTCCCGAGCCGGGACGACCTGCTCACCGCCCTGATCATCGAGGCGTACGACGCGCTGGGCGCAGCGGTGGAGGCGGCCGACGCGGGCGCGGACCGGCTCGACCTACGGGGACGCTGGCACGCGGCGTGCCGGGCGACCCGCGACTGGGCCCTGACCCACCCCGCCGAGTACGCGCTGATCTACGGCAGCCCGGTCCCCGGGTACGCCGCCCCGGACGACACGGTGGGGCCGGCCCAGCGCCCGCCGGCCACCCTGGTCGGCATCCTGCGCGACGGCGTGGCCGCCGGGCGGCTCGCCATCCCCGACCCCGGGGAACTACCCGAACCGCTCCGGGCGGACCTCGCGGAGATCGCCGACGCCCTCGCCCCGGGGCTGCCGGAGGCGCTGCTCGCCCGGGCCATGGCCGGCTGGACCCAGCTCTTCGGGCTGATCAGCTTCGAGCTGTTCGGCCGGATCAACCGCACGCTTCCGCACCGCGACGCGTACTTCGACCACCAGACCGCGCTGATGGCCGACCTCATCGGCCTACCCCGCTGACCCACCCGCGATCTTGCACTTCGGGCCCCCGGTTCGCCCCTTGCGCGCCTTTTCGCCGGGGCCGCCGCTGCAAGATCGGCGCGCGGGTGGGGTTAGTCGCTGCCACTCCGCTTCGCGAAGCGGCCCTAATCGGGAGGAAGTAGGTCTACTTCCGAGTTAGGCGGCGTCGGAGGAGTGGCCGGGGAAGAGGTGGGCCGACGGGTCGATCGCCACGGCGGCGTTGTTGACCGCGGTGGCCGCCTCGCCGAAGCCCGTGGCGATCAGCCGGACCTTGCCCGGGTACTCGGTGATGTCGCCGGCCGCGAACACCCGGGCCAGGTTGGTCGCCATCGCGCTGTCCACCACGATGTGCCGGCGGTCCAGCCGCAGCCCCCACTCGGCGATCGGGCCGAGGTCGGCCGTGAAGCCGAGCGCGGCCACCACCGTGTCGACCGGTAGCGTCTCCACCCCGCCGCCCCGCACGGTGATCTCGGCGCCGGTCACCGTGCTGTCCCCGTGCAGGCGGGTGACCTCGGCGTTGACGATGACCCGGACGCACAGCTCCCGCACCCGGGTGACGGTGGCGGCGTGGGCGCGGAACTTCTCCCGCCGGTGCACCAGCGTCACCGAGCGGGCCAGCGGCTGCAACGCCAGCGCCCAGTCGAACGCCGAGTCACCGCCGCCGACGATCAGCACGTCCCGGTCGGCCAGCGCGGCCGGCTCCGGCACGAAGTAGACGATCCCGGCGCCGGTGAAGCTGTCGGCCACCGGCAACGGACGCGGGCTGAAGCTGCCCAGGCCGCCGGTGACGACCACCGCGCCGCAGGAGAGCTGCTGGCCGCCGGCGAGGCCGAGCAGGGGCCGCCCGTCGGCGTGGGACAGCTTTTCGACCCGGGTGCCGAGCAGGTACCGCGGGTGGAACGGGGCGGCCTGGGCGACCAGGTTGGCCACCAGGTCCCGGCCCTTGACCGCCGGGAAGCCGGCCACGTCGAGGATCAGCTTCTCCGGGTACATCGCGGTGATCTGACCCCCGGCCTCGGGCAGCGCGTCGACCACCGCCACGGAGAGCCCCCGGAACCCCGCGTAGTACGCGGCGAAGAGCCCCGTCGGACCGGCACCGATCACTGCGACATCGACCTCGGGCATGACGTACCGTCGCTTTCCGCTCACGGATCACGCGTGCTGATGCCGACGGTAGGCCCGGCGCAGCACCGGGGCAAGCATGTCCCACTCCGGTGCGCCGGCCCGGGCGGCCCGGGAGGGAGGCCCTCGTCAGGGCAGGGCGAGCGGGGAGTCCAGGTCGTACGGATCGGCCTCGGCCCGGCGGCGCCGGAACAGGATCGCGGCGACCACCCCGCCGACCAGTCCGAAGAGGTGGCCCTGCCAGGAGATCCGCTCGTCGGTGGGGAGGATGCCCAGCAGCTGCCAGCCGTAGAGCAGACCGACCAGCAGCACCACGCCGAAGTTCCACCAGCTCCGCTCGACCACGCCCCGGGTGAGCAGGACGCCCAGGTAGCCGAAGATGACCCCGCTGGCCCCGACCACCACCGAGTTCGGCGAGCCGGTGAACCACACGCCCAGCCCGCTGACCAGCACGATGACCAGGGTGGACCAGAGGAAGCGCCGGAAGCCGGCGGCGAGCACGAACGTGCCGAGCAGGATCAGCGGCACGCTGTTGCTGTAGAGGTGGTTGAAGTCGGCGTGCAGGAACGGCGAGAAGAGCACCCCGTCCAGCCCGTCGATGCGGCGCGGGATGATGCCGCCGGCCAGGTCGAGGTCGATGCCGAGGCCGGCGTCGAGGCCCTCGACGAGGAAGAGGGCCGGCACGACGGCGCACATGGCGACGAAGGCCCGGCCGATGGAGGCGTAGAAGGCCTCGGTGCCGAAGCGTCGCGGGTCGCCGCCCGGGGAGTCGCCGTGCAGGGTCACCCCCCAAGAGCTATCAGCAAACCCCGCCGGCCGCCACCCGTGGGCGCGCCGAATCCCGGTACGACGACGGCGGCGGCGGGGGGTACGGACGTCCGCACCCCCCGCCGCCGCGCCGCCTCGTCGGTCAGTACCAGCCGTTGCTCTGCGAGTGGCTCCACGCGCCGCAGGGGCTGTTGTACCGGCCCTCGATATAGCCGAGGCCCCACTTGATCTGGGTGGCCGGGTTGGTCTCCCAGTCGCTGGCCACCGAGCCCATCTTGCTGCCCGGCAGCGACTGCGGGATGCCGTACGCCCCGGAGGAGGGGTTGCGGGCCTTGTGGTTCCAGCCGCTCTCCTTGGTCCAGAGCTTGTCCAGGCACGGGAACTGGTCGATGCCGAAGCCGGCGTCGAGCATCAGCGCGCAGCCGATCTTCCGGTTGCCGCCGTACTCGCTGCACGAGGCCGGGATCGGCCCGTCGTACGGCTTGCTCGCCTTGGCCGCCGCCGCCTTCTCGGCGGCCTTCTTCGCCGCCGCCTCGCGCTCCTTCTTGCGGGACGCCGCGGCGGCCTCGGCCTCGCGGGCCCGCTCGGCGGCCTCCTTCGCCGCCTCGGCGGCGCGCAGCTTGGCCTGGTACTCGGCGGCCCGCTGCTTGGCGGAGCTGACCCGGTGCTCGGCCTGCCGGTCGCGCTGGTAGTCGTACTCGGCCTGGTCGATCTGGAGGCCGACCTGCGCGGTCAGGCCCTGTTGCTGGGTTTCCCGGTCTTCGCCGAGATAGAAGCCGCCGGCAACGCCCACGGAGAGCAGTGCGACGGCGGCGGTACGGGCGCCGAACCGGCTCCACAGCCGAGTCACGAAGTGGTCCCTTCGTCGGGGGCAAGGACACGGCACGACCCCGACCCGCGGAGGGGTCGGCCCGCGCTGTGAGCGCCCCGACCCTGCCGGTCGCAGCCGACGCACCCGGTTCCGCCCGCCCCGCCGTCGGATGACGGCGGACGATCTTTCCGGGACGTGGACGCTCGTTGGACACCATCGCGCACAGTGAGACCAATGGGAAACCACCCGCCCCAATTGTGACTTGGGCCACACGGACAATTAGGGCTAACGATCAGCCTAACGGACAAACATCGCGATCAGAGCGGAACGCCCTCCAGTAGATCCGTCACCATCGCGGCGATCGGCGACCGCTCGGAGCGGGTCAGCGTGACGTGCGCGAACAGCGGGTGGCCCTTGAGCGTCTCGATCACGGCGGTCACCCCGTCGTGCCGGCCCACCCGCAGGTTGTCCCGCTGGGCGACGTCGTGGGTGAGCACCACCCGCGACCCCTGGCCGATCCGGGACAGCACGGTGAGCAGCACGCCCCGCTCCAGCGACTGGGCCTCGTCCACGATGACGAAGGCGTCGTGCAGGCTGCGGCCCCGGATGTGGGTGAGCGGGAGGACCTCCAGGATGCCCCGGGTCATGACCTCCTCCAGCACGTTCTCGTGCACCACCGCGCCGAGGGTGTCGAAGACCGCCTGTGCCCAGGGCGACATCTTCTCGGTCTCGGAGCCGGGCAGGTAGCCCAACTCCTGGCCGCCGACGGCGTAGAGCGGGCGGAAGACGACCACCTTCTTGTGCCGGCGCCGCTCCATCACCGCCTCCAGGCCGGCGCACAGCGCCAGCGCCGACTTGCCGGTGCCGGCCCGGCCGCCCAGCGAGACGATCCCGATCGACTCGTCCAGCAGCAGGTCGAGGGCGACCCGCTGCTCGGCCGAGCGGCCGTGCACCCCGAACGCCTCCCGGTCGCCCCGGACCAGCCGCACCGTCTTGTCGGGCAGCACCCGGCCCAGCGCGGAGCCGCGCCCGGAGTGCAGCACCAGCCCGGTGTGGCAGGGCAGTCCGGCCGCGCCGTCCACGTCGAGGGTCTCGCCGGCGTAGAGCGCGCCGATCTCGTCCTCGCCCAACTCCAGCTCGGACATCCCCGTCCAGGTCGGGTCGCTGGCCTGGCCGTGCCGGTACTCGTCGGCGCGCAGCCCGACCGAGGCCGCCTTCACCCGCAGCGGCATGTCCTTGCTGACCAGGGTCACGTCCCGCCCCTCGGCGGCCAGGTTGAGCGCCACCGAGAGGATCCGGGCGTCGTTGGACTCGTTGCGGAAGCCGGGCGGCAACACGCCGTCGTCGGTGTGGTTCAACTCCACCCGCAGGGTGCCGCCGGCGTCGTTGGCCGGCACCGGCCGGTCCAGCCGACCGTGGCGCACGCGCAGCTCGTCGAGCATGCGCAACGACTGCCGGGCGAACCAGCCCAGCTCCGGATGGTGCCGCTTGCCCTCCAACTCTGAGATGACCACGAGGGGTAGCACCACCTCGTGCTCGGCGAACCGGTGGAACGCCGCCGGGTCCGAGAGCAGGACCGAGGTGTCCAGGACGAACGCCTGGCCGGCTGGTCGGGGCTCCTCGGGCTCGACCGGAGCAGCCGCGCGGCGGCTCCGGGTGGCACGGCGGGTCGTGGCAGTCGCGGCCGGGTTCTGGTCGGCACCGGCGGGGGTACGGCGAGTCGTCACAGGCCTGCTCCGACGGATGGGCACCCGGCCACCCGCGTTCCGCCTCGTCCGGTGCCCGGGGACACGGGGTCGGATGCGGGCCCCGTGCGCGAGGTCGCAGATCCGGGCTGGCCGGCTGGCCCGGGAGAACCCCGTGCCATGACTAGACGCTAGCCCCGCCGAGACGTCCCGGCTAGAGGTTGTCGACTGGATCTCCGGCGACGGGTCGGTGAACAGTCGCGGCGGAACCGGCCGGGATGCATGCCCCCTGCGCGCATCCCGGCCGGTGGGACCACGGTCACCGGTCTGACGTGGTCCCGACGGTGCGCGTCCGCCGCGGACGGCGCACCGTGCTCGTGCCGCTCCGGCGGCAGCCGGCGGTCACCCCTCCCTCGGGCCGGCGGAAGCCGACGGCCGGCCGGGCCGGGTCAGCCCTGCCACCGGACCAGGGCGCCGGTGGGGTGCCGACCGCTCGCGGTGGCCGGCACGGCGACTGGCGCGGCGACCGGTGCCGCGACCGCCACGGTGCCCCCGCGGGACGGGGCGGCGAAGGAGGAGCCGGTGTAGGTGGTGCCCTGCCGGGCGGCCCGGCCGTCCCGGTCGCGGGCCGGCGGCGGGCCGGCCAGGGCGGAGGCGATGGCCGCCTGGGCCTCCCGGCGGCGCCGGTTCCAGGCGCCCCGGTCGCCGTCGAAGTACCCCTGCCGGTAGCCGAAGCGGTAACCGATCCGGTAACTGAGCTGACCGTGCAGCCGGCCGGCCGCGTAGCTGGTCGAGCCGAGCACGAGGACGAGGAAGACCGCGAGGAAGGGACTCATCCGGCGGCTCCCCGGCGACGCGGGACACCGGCGGAGGCCCGGACGGCGCGGCGGGGCGGGGCGGCGTTCACCGTTCCTCCGGCTCGACGGAGGTGGGGTCGGTGACCAGCAGCCGGTCCAGGTCGTCGGTGCTGACCTCCTCGGTCAGCTCGACGCTGATCCGGCAGCCGTCCAGGACCACCTCGGCGACCGAGGAGCGGCGGATCTCGCCGCCGGCGTCGTAGACCCGGACGCTCAGCTCCGGGCAGCCGAGATGGGTCCGCCAGGCGTTCCACTCCGCCCGGTCCCCCACGTTGAGCGACAGGAAACGGCAGCCCCGGGCGAGGTACAGGCGCCACGGCGCGCTCAGCCCGGCGGCCACCCCCTCCGCGATCAGGCCGAAGGCCTGGGCGCGGGTGGCGAGTTCGGTCACCACACCCCCCTCGTACCGGGTGAGGGACGCATGCGAGCACCAATCGTCTCAGGCACGTGACACACGGTAAATTGTCCCATGAACGTGACAGTATCAGCTTTTCGTCCGATCGCGCCGGCACTGACGGGCACCTACTCTGCCCAGGTGAGACCCCTCGTAAGCAATGTCGGACACGGCCGACTGCGGCCCCGTACGCGTGTCTCGTTCACGTGACACAAGCGTGCCCGGAGACCCCGCCGGACGCGAGTGGTCGTACCGTCACGGAGTGACCGAGAGCGCTCACGCCCGGAAGATCGCCTTTGCCGCCTTCGTCCGCCGGGCCCTCGACGACGCCCGGGCGATGCGCGCCTGGAGTGGCACCGAGGTCTCCCGGCGCACCGGCGTCTCCCGCCAGACCATCAACCGCTGGGTCCGGGGGGACTGGGCCAGCGACCCGGAGGCCGAGCGGGTGGTCGCCTTCTGCGAGGGTCTCGGCCTCAACCCGACGGCCGCCTTCGGGGTGCTGGGCTGGGACCGGGCGGCCACCCCCCGCTCCGCGCCCGGCCCGCCCCCGATGGACCCGGACGTGGAGGCGCTGCTGCGCCGGCTGGTCGACCCCACCGTGTCGGACACGGAGAAGTTCCACATCCGGGAAACCATTCGTTACCTCGCTTACCGCCCAACTCTCCCCGCCGATGTCCGAAAAAGAGGTAATCGGGCGGGCTAGTTTCCTCAGATGGCGAAAGAACCGCAGGTCGGACCCAATCGTTTTCCTCCGGGAGCGGAACGGGAGCGCTAGCGTCCCTATTCGTACTGCTTGGGCTCGTCGTCGGCGGGGGGACGGGACAAGGCCGAACTCAGCCCTGCGGGACAGAAGGAGGGGTCTGTCCATGACCCTGAAGTGGTTGGCAGTCGTGGTCGCGGTGGTGTCCCTGACATCCGCCGTGACCGGCAACCTGGTGATCGGCGTGGTCGGCGGCGGGCAGCTTCCCGTGGTCGCCAACGTCCTCGCGCTCACCACCGCCGGTACGGCGGTCGTCCTGGCCGTCGTCGCCGAGCTGCACGACCGGCTCAACGACCGGATCAGCGCGCTCACCGAGTTCCTGGTGGCGCGGCTCAACGAGATCGAGGCGCGTACCGGCGACCGGAACACCGGTTTCGTGGAGGGCTACCTGCTCAGCCACGGTCAGGACGCCGAGGTGGTGCCGTTCGGACGCCGGGGTCGGGGAGCCGCCGAACGCTGAACTGGACCGGTCCGGGAGTCTCGTCTCGGCCACGAATACGCCGGCCACCCCGGGGTACGCTGTCGCGCGTGCCGCCGTTGAATCTGGGCAACCAGCAGCCGCAGACCCCGTTGGACGCCGACCGGGCCTGGCGGGCGACCGCTGGCCGGGTGGGCGACATCGTCCTCTTCTTCGACTTCGACGGCACACTCGCGCCCGTCGACGACGACCCGACGGCGGTGCAGCCGGCCCCGAAGGTGCTGGCTGCGATCGAGGCCCTCGCGCCGCTGGTCCGCCGGATCGCGATCGTCTCCGCCCGGCCGGTCGAGTTCCTCCGCGACCACCTCGGCGGGCTGGACGGCGTCGACCTCTACGGCCTCTACGGGCTGGAGCACAGCCACTCGGGCGGCGAGACGGTCACCGAGCCGGCCGCGCTGCCCTGGGTGCCGACCATGCGGGAGCTGGCCGACCTCGCCCGCGCCGAACTGCCGGCCGAGGCGCTGGTCGAGTTCAAACGGCTCTCCGTGGCGCTGCACTGGCGCACCGCCCCACAGCTCGGCGCGGCCGTGCAGGAGTGGGGCCAGGCGCAGGCCGAGCGGCTCGGGCTGCGCGTGCAGGCCGGCCGGATGGTGTTGGAGATCAAGCCGCCGGTCGACCGGGACAAGGGCATGGTCATCGGCGAGGTGGTCCGGGACGCCGGCGGCGCCTGGTACTTCGGCGACGACGTCTCCGACATCAAGGCGTTCGCGGCGCTGCGCGCCCGCGCGGCGGCGGACCCGGAGTTCCTCGGGGTCTGCGTTGCGGTGGCGAACCCGGAGACCGGCCACGAGGTCGCCGAGGCCGCCGACCTGACGATCGAGTCCCCCGCCGCCCTCGGCGACTTCCTCACCGAGGCCCTCCTCCGGCTGCGCTAACCCCACCCCCACCGATCTTGCACTGCCCGCCCGGACAGAGCGGACAACTGGGACAAAACAGGACCCTGAGTGCAAGATCGCCGGGAAGGGAAGGGCGGGGGCCTCAGGCGCCGAAACGGCGCTGGCGGGTGGCGTACGAGCGCAGCGCGCGGAGGAAGTCGACCCGGCGGAAGTCGGGCCAGTTCAGCTCGCAGAAGTAGAACTCCGAGTGGGCCGACTGCCACAGCATGAAGCCCGACAGCCGCTGCTCGCCGCTGGTCCGGATGATCAGATCCGGGTCCGGAAGGCCCCGGGTGTAGAGGTGCTCGGAGATGTGGTCGACGTCCAGCGCCTCGGCCAGTTCCTCGATGGTCCCGCCGGCCGCGGCATGCTCCAGCAGCAGCGAGCGGACGGCGTCGGCGATCTCGCGCCGGCCACCGTACCCGACGGCGATGTTGACCTGGGCGCCGCCGGTGCGCTGCCGGGTCCGTTCCTCGGCCGCCTTGAGCGCCGCCGCGTGGTGCGCCGGCAGGACGTCGAGCGCCCCCACCATCCGCAGCCGCCAGGGATTGCCCTCCTCGGCCAGCTCGGTGCTCAGGTCCTCGATGATCTGGAGCAGCGGGTCCAGTTCCTCCGCCGGGCGGGAGAGATTGTCGGTGGAGAGCAGCCAGAGCGTCACGTGTCCCACCCCGGCGGCGTCGCACCAGCGCAGCAGCTCCTTGATCCGCTCCGCGCCCATCCGGTGCCCGTCGTTGGGGTCGACGAAGCCCATCTCCCGGGCCCAGCGGCGGTTGCCGTCGCACATCACGCCCACGTGCCGGGGCACCGGCCTGCCCGCGAGCTTGGCCGTCAGCCGCCGCTCGTACACGGAGTAGAGGAGGTTCCGCAGAGTCATCACCTTGCAGAGTAGCGACCCGCCACCCGGATCAGTCCCGCGGTGGCCGATCCCGGGCCGAGAGACCGATGCCGATCATCGCGAGGGTGCGCGCGTCCAACCGGCCGTCGCCGAGGCCCAGCTCAACGACCGTGCCGAAGACCCGGTCGTCGCGCCGCGCCGCGCGCACCGCCCCGTCGACCACCCACCGCCGCCGGGCCAGCCAGGCCGCCGTGGAGCTGTGCCGCAGGTGGGTGCCGAGGCGGCGGCGCAGGGCTTCGGCGTACCGCCGGGCGGCCCCCGCCGGGTCGCCGGCCGCCGCCGCCCCGGCCAGCGCGCCGGAGAGCAGCGCGTAGAAGATCCCCTCCCCGGTGAACGGATTGATCAGCGACAGCGCGTCCCCGGCGAGCACCAGCCGGCCCCGGCCGGGCGACGGGCGGTGGGTGGACAGCGGCAGGTGGTGGGCGCGCAGTGCGGTCACCTCGGCCGGGTCGGTGCCGGGCAGCAGCGCGGCCAGCCGGTCCAGCAGGTGGGCGCGGGTCAGCGGCTCGCCCCGCAGCACCTCCCCGTACCCGACGTTCGCCCGCCCGTCCCCGATCGGGAACGACCAGGCGTACGCCGGCCAGCGCGGCGCCGAGGTGACGATGAGCTGCTCGGGCGGGCCCGGCCGGGCCGGGGCGTACCCCCGGATGGCCAGCGCCAGGTGGCGGTCCGGGTTCGGCGGGTGGCCGAGCACCCGGCGGACCACCGATCCGGCGCCGTCCGCGCCGACCACCGCCCGCGCGGCGACGTCGCCGTCGAGCACCACCCGCCCGCCGCGCGCCTCGACCCGGCGCACGGCGTGCCGGCGCAGCTCCGCGCCGGCCGCCACCGCCGCCGCCACCAGCCGGGCGTCGAAGACCTCCCGGGGCACCGTGTACGCCGGCCGGGGCAGCGGCCGGGCCACCGCGCCGCCGCCGGGCCCGACCAGCCGCAGCCGGGGCAGCGGGGCGTACCCGTCGACGGCGCCGGTGACGCCCAGCCCGGCGAGGACGTCCAGCGCGTGCGCGGCGATGCCGTCGCCGCACGCCTTGTCCCGGGGGAAGTCGGCCCGGTCCAGCAGCAGCACCCGGGCCCCGGCCCGGCGGGCCGCCAGCGCGGCGGCTGCCCCGGCGGGGCCCGCCCCGACCACCGCCACGTCGTACTCGTCGGTCATGCCGCCTCCCCTGTTGCGTGCGCTCAGCCCGGCGCGCCCGCCCCCTCGACCCGGCCGGCGCGCCACAACCCGTACAACGCCAGGGCGGCGGCGGCGAGCAACGGCCCGCCGTCGCGGATCAGGCCGTCGACGCCGAGCAGCCACCAGCACAGCGGCAGGTCGACGGCGAGCACGCCGAGCGTGATCGCCACCAGCAGCGACCGGGCCCAACGCCGGCCGCGCATGAGGAAGGCGGTGCAGAGCAGCACGAGGTAGCTGACCCCGACGCCGGCGGCGAACCAGAACAGCACCGCCGGCACGGCGGCCAGCCGGCCGTCCAGGATCGCCCCGGTGGCGACCAGGGCCGGGACCAGCATCAGCGGGCTGTACGTGAACGCGGCGACGCGGCTGGTGAGCAGCCAGCCGGTGACCGGTGGGCGCTTCGGGGCGACCTCCCGCCAGGAGATCGTCCCGCCGGAGACGACCAGGCCCTTGCGGTGCCGGACCAGGTGGCCGGCGACGGCGTCCGAGCGGTACAGCAGCCAGACCACGGCCCCGCAGAGCGCGGCGAGCAGGGCGAAGCCGAGCAGCCCGGGCAGCGGCGGCACGCCCTGCCGGGGCACCACCAGCCGGCCCACGGCGAAGACCGTGGTGACGGCGAGAATCAGCCCGAACGGCCTGGCCACGGTGCGGCCCCGGTGGACGTGCCCGATCAGCACCAGGAAGCCGAGCGAGCGGAGCATCGCCCAGCCGGTGCGTACCGCGAGCCCGAACTCCTGCTCCGGGGCGTACCACCAGTTGAGCAGCTCGACCACGACGGTGGCCGCCGCCGTCACGGCGAGCAGGGTGGTCAGCGCCCGGACGGCGGACGGCCGCCGGACCTGGGTCTCGGCGGCCGTCCTCATGGAATCCGATGATGCCCCGTGCGGGGGCGGATCGCACCTACCGCGTCGGCTGCTCCGCGTCGAGCCGGGCGCGCAGCGCGTCCAGCTCGGCCCAGAGCACGCCGGGCAGCTTGTCCCCGAACTTCTCGAACCACTCGGTGACCAGCGGCAGCTCCTCGCGCCACTCGTCCGGGTCGACCTTCAGCGCGATCCGGACGTCCTCCGGGGTCATGTCGAGACCCTCGACGTCCAGCGCGTCCTGCGCCGGGACCATGCCGATCGGGGTCTCCACCGCGTCGGCCCGGCCCTCCAGCCGCTCGACGACCCACTTGAGCACCCGCGAGTTCTCGCCGAAGCCGGGCCAGAGGAAGTTGCCCTCGGCGTCCTTGCGGAACCAGTTGACGTAGTAGACCTTCGGCAGCTTGGACTCGTCGCCGTCGGCGCCCTTGCCCATCTCGATCCAGTGCCGGAAGTAGTCACCGGCGTGGTAGCCGATGAACGGCAGCATGGCCATCGGGTCGCGGCGCACCACGCCCACCGCGCCGGACGCGGCGGCGGTGGTCTCCGAGGACAGCGTCGCGCCCAGGTAGACGCCGTGCACCCAGTCCCGGGCCTCGGTGACCAGCGGGACGGTGTCCCGGCGGCGACCGCCGAACAGGATCGCGTCGATCGGCACCCCGTTCGGGTCGTAGTAGTCGTCGGCCAGGATCGGGCACTGCGTGATCGGGGTGCAGAACCGGCTGTTCGCGTGCGAGGAGAGGTTCTCGCTCTGCGGCGTCCAGTCGTTGCCCTTCCAGTCGATCAGGTGCGCCGGCGGCTCGCCCATCCCCTCCCACCAGATGTCGCCGTCGTCGGTGAGGGCGACGTTGGTGAAGACGGAGTTGCCCCGGTCCAGCGTCCGCATCGCGTTGGCGTTGGTCTTCCAGTCGGTGCCCGGGGCGACGCCGAACAGGCCGTACTCGGGGTTGACCGCGTAGAGCCGGCCGTCCTGGCCGAAGCGCATCCAGGCGATGTCGTCGCCGATGGTCTCGACCTTCCAGCCCGGGATGGTCGGCTCCAGCATGGCCAGGTTGGTCTTGCCGCAGGCGGACGGGAACGCCCCGGCGACGTGGTAGACCCGCCCCTCCGGCGAGGTGATCTTCAGGATCAGCATGTGCTCGGCGAGCCAGCCCTCGTCGCGCCCCATGACGCTGGCGATGCGCAGCGAGTAGCACTTCTTGCCGAGCAGCGAGTTGCCGCCGTAACCGGAGCCGAAGGACCAGATCTCCCGGGTCTCCGGGAAGTGGGAGATGTACTTCGTCTCGTTGCACGGCCAGGCGACGTCCTGCTGGCCGGGCGCGAGCGGGGCGCCGATGGAGTGCAGCGCGTGGACGAAGCCCGCGTCGTCGCCCATCGCCTCCAGGATCTTCGCGCCCATCCGGGTCATGATGCGCATCGAGGCCACCACGTACGGGCTGTCGGTGATCTCGACACCGAACATGGGGCTCTCGGCCTCGACCGGGCCCATGCAGAACGGGATGACGTACATGGTCCGCCCGCGCATGGAGCCGCGGTACAGCTCGGTCATCGTCCGCTTCATCTCGGCCGGCGCCATCCAGTTGTTGGTGGGGCCGGCGTCCGCCTCGTCCACCGAGCAGATGAAGGTGCGCTCCTCGACCCGGGCGACGTCCGACGGGTCGGTGCGGGCGTAGAACGAGTTGGGCTTCTTCTCGGGGTTGAGCCGGATCAGGGTGCCGTTGTCGACGAGCTCGTCGGTGAGGCGGCGCCACTCCTCGTCGGACCCGTCCACCCACACGACCCGGTCCGGGGTGGTCAGTTCCGCTACTTCTCGGACCCAGGCGAGCAGTTCGGGGTGGGACGTCGGGGCCTGATCGATACCCCGAACGGTAGCCGGAGCAACCATGACACATCTCCTTGTGGTCGACGCTGACCGATCTATGGGATGCACGAGTTGGGACGGCGCGAGGCGTCGCCTTCGTGGAAACCTGGGATTGGCCTCAGCGTAATCCGGGCGACGTCGCGAGTCAGTGGGACTGGTTGTGAAGAACTGCACAAGGTACGGCCACGCTGCGGCATCGCGTTCTGATACCCGCTTTCACGCGCAGTTTCACGCAAATCTTCAGTGAACCTTCGCCGAGATCTCCGGGGTGCGGGCGGTCGGGGGTCGACCGCGGCGGGTGGTGCGGGTGGACGGTGTGGTGCCGCCGGTGAACTGACGCCGGAACTGCGCGACGGGGGCAGCGGCATCCATTCGGCTACACCATCCACAATTGGCGCACCGCGGGTTACGGTGTACTCACCGACGACCGACGACCCCACGGACGACGCCAGGCCGGCCCCCACCCGCGCAGCGCGCCGAGCGGCCGGTCGTCCGTTGGTGCCCGCCCACGGGGGCCGGAACCGGTACGCTCGGCGGTGTGGCCGCGACGATGACCGGGGACCAACCAGGCCCCCCGCCGACCCGCCCGGGTCTGGCACGCGCCCTGATCGACCGCTTCGGTCATCTGGTCCGCGAGCTCAGCAAGTTCGCCACCGTGGGCAGCGTGGCCTTCATCGTCGACTTCGCTCTCTTCAACTACCTGGCCAACGCCCGGGGCGTGGAGCAGGTCACCGCGAAGACGATCTCCACGGTGATCGCCGCGACCGTCGCCTTCGTCGGCAACCGGTTCTGGACGTGGCGGCACCGCCAGCGCTCCAACCCGGCCCGCGAGTACGCGCTGTTCTTCCTCTTCAACGGGGTGGGCCTGGGCATCGCGGTGGCCTGCCTGGCGATCAGCCGGTACGGCCTCGGCGCCCTCTGGCCCGGCGTGTTCCAGACCGCCCTCGCCGACAACATCGCCAGCTTCGTCGTCGGCACCGGCCTCGGCACGCTGTTCCGGTTCTGGTCGTACCGACGGTTCGTCTTCGTGGAAGCGGGAACCCAGACCGTCACGGAAGCGGCCCACGACCGGGACCCCCGGGCGTGACCTGCCGCCCACCTCGTCCGGCCGGGCCGAGCCGGCCCGTCCCCTCGCCTAAGGTGTTGCGCATGCGTCTTGTCCGTCTGCTGCCTGAGCGCTGGCAGAAGTTCATCCACGAGGCGCTCAAATTCGGCATCGTCGGCGGCATCAACACCGTCATCAACTACGCGGTGTTCAACGCGCTGGCACTGACCGTTTTCCGGGACGGCCAACTCAAGGCGACGGTCATCGCCACGGTGGTGGCGACGATCACGTCATATCTGATGAATCGCCACTGGACGTACCGGGATCGCCCGAAATCGGCGCTACGTCGCGAGTACGTCCTGTTCTTCCTGTTCAACGCGACCGGCCTGCTCATCGAACTCGGCGTCCTGGCGGCGGCCAAGTACGGCCTCGGCATGACCAGCCTGCTCGCCCTCAACGGGGCGAAGACCGGCGGCGTTCTGCTGGCCACGCTCTTCCGCTTCTGGTCGTACCGGACGTTCGTCTTCCAGCCCGCCCCGGCGGAGCCGGCGGCGGACACCTGGCACACCATTCCCCGGGACGAATGGGACACGATGGCCGAGATGGACCCGGTCGCCGAGCTGGCCGAGTCGGTCAGCGAACTGGAGGAGACCGAGCCCCGACCCGGCGCGCGCCGGGCGGCGACCCGCCGCGACGGCATCGCCCCGGCGCAGGGCCGGCCCGCACCGGCCGACGCCGCCCTCACGCTCGACGGTGAGCTGGCGGCGGAACTCGCCGACGAACTGCACGCCGGCACCCGCCGACGGCGGCGGTGAGCCGAGACATGACCACCGTCACCACGCCGGAGGCCGACCCCGACCAGCCCGGCCCCGCGACGCCGGAGTTCGGCTCCGGTCGTCCCGGCCCCGCCATGCCGCAGCCCGGTCCCGAGCGGACCGTCCCGGAGCAGGTCACTCCGGGCCAGGCCGGACCGACCGTTCCGGAGCAGGCCGGACGCGCCGGCGCCGGACCGACCGTCCCGGGCCAGACCGGACCGACCGTCCCGGGCCAGACCACCGCCGGACCGGCTCGCCCGCAACAGGCCGGACAGACCGTCTCCGGGACGACCGGAACCGTCGGACCCGCCGGACCGGAGGAAGCCGATCCCGGCGCGGACGGTTTCTCCCAGGTCGGTGGTACCGGCGACATCCACGCACCGGCAACCCACCAGGAGAGCGCGGCGGCGCCGCCGCCGGGCGGCGCGGTCCCGCCGTCCCCGGTGGTGCCTCCGGTGCGCTCGGGCACGGGCGCGCCGGCCGAGCTGTTCTTCGAGGACCTGACCCCCGGGCGCACCTTCGACCTGGGTGTGGTGCGGGTGGACGGCGACGAGATGGTCGCCTTCGCCCGCCGGTTCGACCCGCAGTGGTACCACGTCGACCCCGAGCAGGCCGCCGCGAGCCACCACGGCGGGCTGATCGCCAGCGGCTTCTACACCGTCAGCCTCTTCATGCGGGCGTACGTCGATCATGTGCTGGCCCGGGCCGCAGCCGACGCCTCCCCCGGCCTGGAGGAACTGCGCTGGCTGGCCCCGGTGCGGGCCGGCGACCGCCTGGCGGTGCGCCTGGACGTGGTGGGCAGCCGCCCCTCCACCGCCCGACCCGGTCTCGGCACGGTCAGCCTCACCGGCACGATGTTCCGCCTCGGGCCGGACGACCGCCCGGACCGCGAGGTGCTCCGCACCCGCTTCCGCGGCTGGTTCACCCTCCGCCCCACCCACCCCTGACCCACCCACCCCACCCCGGGGCCGGTGGAGGGGGGCCGGTGGGGGGAGGGCAGGGTGGGGTTAGTCGCTGCCACTCCGCTTCGCGAAGCGGCCCTAATCGGGAGGAAGTAGGTCTACTTCCGAGTTAGGCGGAGGGGTCGCGGAGGGGTTTGCCCTCGCGCATGTCGGCGAGGATCTCACGCATCTCGCCGTCGCCGAGGGAGTGCCGGTCGTGGTGCGCCTCGACCAGCTCGTACAGCTTGGTCTGCACCCGGTCCACCCCGGGGACGTCGGTCAGCATCGACTGGCCGCGTTCGCCGGCCGACTCGATGGTGAGCGTGCCGCAGCCGAGCAGCCGCTCGACGAAGCGCTGGCTCATCGCGTGATCGTTGATCCGGGTGAGCGGGATGTCCCGCCGGTCCCGGGAGAGCACCCCCTGCTGGAGCAGCACCCGCTCGTTGGTGAACAGGTAGTGCGTGCTGCGCCAGACCAGGAACGGCCAGAGCGCCAACCAGAGCACGAGCAGCAGGGCTAGCCCCGCGACCACGTACAGGGCGATGGTCGAGGCCTCGCCGTCCGGGAGCAGGAGCCAGGCCGCCAGCACGGCGGCGACGGCGAGCGCCAACACCAGCACCGGCCGCACCACCGCCTTCCAGTGCGGGTGCAGGTGCAGCACGACGTGCTCGTCCTCGGTGAGCACGTCTTCGGGGAACGCCACGGGAACCTCCTCGCAGAACGGACGCGCTGACCGTAGCCGGTCGACGCCCGTAATCGGATCATCCGGTGCGGTGGTTCCGTCGTGGCGGCCGTGGCGGCTAGCGAAGGTGCAGCACGTCGCCGGCCGCGAGGGCACGCGGGCCGGCGGAGGTGTCGACAAGGAGTTGGCCGTCCGGGTCCACGCCGGTGGCGGTGCCGGTCAGCTCCGCGCCGTCCGGGAGCAGCACCCGGACCGGGCGGCCGACGGTGGCGCAGGCGGCCAGGTAGGCGTCCCGCAGGCCGCTGGCCAGCGCGTCCCCGCCGGCGGAGCGCCACCGGTCGTACCAGTCGGCCAGGGAGCGCAGCAGGGCGCGCAGCATCGGGTCCCGGTCGGTGGCCACCGCCCCGGCGAGCTGGAGCGAGGTCGCGGGCAGGCCGGTCGGGTTCTCCGGCAGCTCGTCGGCGCGCAGGGTGACGTTGAGGCCGATGCCGAGCACGATCGCCGGCGGCCGGTCCGCCGTCGGGCCGGACACCGCCTCGGCCAGGATGCCGGCGCATTTCGCATCACCGACCAGCAGGTCGTTGGGCCATTTCAGGGCGGCGTCCAACTCGGCCAGCCGGGCCACCGCCTCGACCAGCGCGACCCCGGCGAGCAGTGGCAGCCAGCCGTACCCCGCGGCCGGGGCCGCCGGCCAATCGCGCTCGGCGACCGCCTCGCCCGGCCGGAGCAGCACGCTGGTCGCGATGCCCGCCCGGGCGGGCGACTGCCAGGCCCGGCCCCGCCGCCCCCGACCGGCGGTCTGCCGCTCGGCGACCACGACCAGCCCCTCGGGCTCGCCCGCCCGGGCCGCCTCGGCGGCATCGGCGTTGGTGGAGCCGGTCTCGGCGCGCAGGTCGAGGTGCCGCCAGGGCCCGTGCGGGGCGACCAGCGCGCGGCGCAGCCGGGCCGCCGACAGCGGCGGGCGGTCCAGGTCGGTGTACGGGGAACCGGGCATTCCGCCAGCCTACGGCCCGCCCCGGCGGCCGGTCGGATCCCGTCGGCGCGCCCCGCACTGAGGCGTACTGCACACCGGGGGCGTCCTGAACCATCGTTATATTCCCTGGGTGACTACCGAGATCGGGATCGACATTCACAGCACTGCCGGTAGGCAGGCGGACCTGGAGCGACGGATCGACGAGGCGGTGCACGCCGGGTCGGCGCGTGCGGTCGAGAAGCAGCACGCGCGGGGGAAGAAGACCGCCCGAGAGCGGATCGGGATGCTGCTCGATGAGGGCTCGTTCGTCGAGTTGGACGGGTTCGCGCGGCATCGGTCGACCAACTTCGGGCTGGAGCGGTCCCGCCCGTACGGTGACGGGGTGGTCACCGGCTATGGCACGGTCGATGGTCGGCAGGTCTGTGTTTTCGCCCAGGACTTCACGGTCTTCGGTGGTTCGCTCGGTGAGGTTTTCGGCGAGAAGATCGTCAAGGTGATGGATCTGGCTATGAAGATCGGTTGCCCGGTGGTCGGTATCAACGACTCCGGTGGGGCCCGGATCCAGGAGGGTGTCGCTTCGCTCGGTCTGTACGGCGAGATCTTCTTCCGTAACGTGCGGGCCAGTGGCGTCATCCCGCAGGTGTCCCTGATCATGGGGCCGTGCGCGGGTGGGGCGGTGTACTCCCCGGCGGTCACCGACTTCACCGTGATGGTCGACCAGACCTCGCACATGTTCATCACCGGCCCGGATGTGATCAAGACGGTCACCGGCGAGGACGTGGCGATGGAGGAGTTGGGTGGCGCGCGGACGCACAACGCGCGCAGCGGTAACGCGCACTACCTCGGTGCGGACGAGCGGGATGCGATCGAGTACGTCAAGGCGTTGCTGTCGTATCTGCCGTCGAACAATCTGGACGAGCCGCCGGTGTTCGAGGCCCCGGCCGATCTGGCGGTCACCGACTCCGACCGGGAGTTGGACACGCTGATCCCGGACTCGGCCAACCAGCCGTACGACATGCACCGGGTGATCGGGCACGTTCTGGATGACGGCGAGTTCCTGGAGGTCCAGCCGCTCTACGCGCAGAACCTGGTGGTCGGGTTCGGTCGGGTCGAGGGCCGGCCGGTCGGTGTGGTGGCCAACCAGCCGATGCACTTCGCCGGGACCCTGGACATCGCCGCGTCGGAGAAGGCCGCCCGGTTCGTGCGTACCTGCGACGCGTTCAACGTTCCGGTGCTGACCTTCGTGGACGTCCCGGGGTTCCTGCCCGGCACCGGTCAGGAGTGGGACGGCATCATCCGCCGGGGCGCCAAGCTGATCTACGCGTACGCCGAGGCCACCGTCCCGAAGGTCACCGTGATCACCCGCAAGGCGTACGGCGGGGCGTACGACGTGATGGGCTCCAAGCACCTCGGCGCGGACCTGAACTTCGCCTGGCCGACCGCGCAGATCGCGGTGATGGGCGCGCAGGGCGCGGTGAACATCCTGTACCGCTCGGAGTTGGCGAAGGCCGACGACCCCGCCGCCGTACGGGCCGAGAAGATCGCCGAGTACGAGGACACCCTGGCCAACCCGTACATCGCCGCCGAACGCGGCTACGTCGACTCGGTCATCCGACCGCACGAGACGCGCACCCAGATCGTCCGCGCGCTACGGGTGCTACGCACCAAACGCGAAACCCTCCCACCGAAGAAGCACGGCAACATCCCGCTGTAGGCGACAGGAGGCCCCTGGTGGCGGCCGTCGCCGGCAGGGGTGTCCGGTCACACCACGTGCGAAACGCAAACCGGCCCGGGACGTGCCGCCGACCGGGACATGATGCCTGCCCGCGACATGCTGCCGGCCCGGCCCGGCACCCGCAGCGGCAGCGGCAGCGGCAGCGGCAGCGGTCAGCAGGACGGGTTGGCGGCGACGCACATCCGCCGGGCCGCGCTGCGACCCAGTGCGCACAGCTCCGCGTCGCTCGTCCAGCGGGAGCCGCTCAGCCGGTCGGCGCCCGGCCCGCCGACCGGCACGATCACCGTGACCAGGTCGCCGACCCGGACGACCATCCGGGTCTCCGTGGACAACCGCAGGCCGACGGCCCGCTTCGTCGTCACGTCCACCGGCTGCGACGGGACGTGCCGCAGCAGGACGGACTCGTCGCCGGCGAAGTCACGGGCGACCGCCTGCCAGGTGTGCGTCAACGAGACCGTGACGGGCTTTCCGGCCCACTGGACCGGTGCCACCTCGCGCCAGTCGGAGCAGGCGGCCAGCGCCACGTCCAACTCGGTGAACACCCGGGCGGTCGCGCCGGGGGCGAGGCGGTAGACGTCTTGGGCCAGGAGCGGGACGCCCGGCGAGGCGGCCTGACCGGGAACGTCCTTCTGTAGCAGGGTCTGCGAGCGGGAGTAGCGGGACACCGGCTGTGCCGCCGGCACCCCCTTGTCCGCTGCGCAGACCTCCAGCAACGCGTCCACCCGGACCGGCTCATGGAGCCCCGACTCTCCCAGGCGGACGTTGCCCCGGACACTCAGGTCGAACGGCGCCAGCAGGGCCTCCGCCGGGATCTCGGCCCGCCCGGTCGGCTCGGGTTCGGCCGGGAACAGCCACCGGTCGGGCCAGGACGACACCGGCGGCGCGTCGGGACCGTCGGCCCGGCCGCCGACCGCCACGGCGGAGAGCGAGGCGACGGCGAGCACGGCGACCGCCGCCGCCACCGCCGTACACCGGGTGCGGCGCCGGGCCTGGGCCCGGATCTCCGCAGGTGCGAGCCAGTGGACGTCCCGCAGGTCCCGGTGGAACCGGTCGACGAACGTCGGGTCGTCACGCATCGGCGGCCTCCTCCAGGTCAGAGACGGCAAGCAGTCCGGCGAGCGCGGCACGCCCCCGGGAGAGTCGGGCCTTCACCGTGCCCACCGGGGCGGCGGTCTCCCGCGCGACCTCGGCGACCGGCATGCCGAGCAGGTAGTACAGGGCGATGGCGATGCGCTGCTCCTCGGGAAGCCGGCGCAGCGCGGCCACCACCGCGACGGTGTCGGCGCTCGGCCCGGGCGTGGTGTCGGCGGCGCCGTGCCGCAGGTACGCCCGAGCCCGGTTGCGCAGGCTGCGCCAGCGGCTGACCGCGATCCGGGAGGCGACGACCCGGACCCACGCCTCCGGGTCGTCGTAGCCGCGCACCGTGGACCAACGCTGCCACGCCCGGATGTACGCCTCCTGCACCGCGTCCTGCGCCTCGGCGAGGTCGCCCGTGAGCGCGAAGACGAAGCCGAGCAGCCGTTGCCGGCTACCTCGGTAGAACTCGTCGAACCCGTCGACGTCCGGCACCTGCCACCTCCCCCGTGTCGGTCGCAGGGGACACGCGCGGGCCGGGGGGCGCGGTTGCCGGATCAGCCAACCGGGTTTTCGGCCGTCTCGGCGGCCGGCCGGGCGCTCAGAGGTTCAGGCCCGAGTCGGTGAGGATCGGGCCGGCCAGCAGCGCCGCGCCGACCACCAGGGTCAGCAGGTTGGCCAAGGCGAACAGCGCCACCCAGAACAGCGGCGGGAACGGGGTGAGCCGGGCGAGTTGGTCGGCGTCGGACTCCGGCAGCCGGCCCCGGGAGCGCAGCCGCTGGAGTTCGACCACCGGCCGTACGCCGCCGAGGAGCAGGAACCAGACGCCGGTCCAGGCGAAGGCGGCCTGGACCTGGGGGGAGGCGTACCAGGACACGGCGAGCACCACCCCGCCGGTGGCCAGCAGCGACAGCGCCCCGAACACGTTGCGGACCATGACCAGCATGGCCAGCAGCAGCGCCACGGCCACCCAGAGCAGCAGGGTGATCCGGTTGCCGCCCAGCAGCCAGGCGCCGGCGAGGCCGACCAGCGACGGTGCGACGTACCCGGCGAGCAGGGTGAGGATCATGCCGGGCCCGGTCGGCCGGCCGGCGGAGAGGGTCAGGCCGGAGGTGTCCGAGTGCAGCCGGATGCCGTGCAGCCGGCGGCCGGTGAGCAGGGCCGCGAGGGCGTGCCCGCCCTCGTGGGCGATGGTGACGGCGTTACGGGCGATCCGCCAGGGCAGCCGGGTGGACACCACCACCAGCGCCACCGCGGCGGTGACGAGGACGAGCAGCGGTGGCGGGTCGGGCTGTGCGGAGAACAGCCGGTCCCAGAGCGTGCCCAGTCCGTCGATCGACACCATGGGGCGCGAGCCTACCGGCCCCGAACCGACCCGGCTACGCTGCGCCGACCCGGTCGCGGCGCCCCCTACCGTCACCCCCTGCCCTGGGTGAAAATTTCTTTAGGGTCCCTTGCAATCCGGGGCAACTATCTCCAAAGATGTACGTCAATTGATTGGCGTCCCCGTGGAGGAACCCATGATCCGTACCGGACTCACCCTGCGCCGACTGATCGCGGCGGGGATCACCGCCGTGGCGGCAGCGGCCACCGCCCTCGTCGCCACGGCCGGCCCGGCGGCGGCAGCCACCACCCCCGGCATCGACGTCTCCAACTACCAGGGGGCGATCAACTGGACCAGCGTACGCAACTCCGGCGTCCAGTTCGCCTTCATCAAGGCCACCGAGGGTACGAGCTACAAGGACCCCCGCTTCAACACCAACTACGTGAACGCCTACAACGCCGGGGTGATCCGCGGGGCGTACCACTTCGCCCGGCCGAACATCTCCTCCGGCGCCACCCAGGCCAACTACCTGGCCAGCAACGGCGGCGCCTGGTCCGCGGACAGCCGCACCCTGCCGGCAGCGCTGGACATCGAGGGGAACCCGTACGCCGGTGGCTACTGCTACGGCCTCAGCACGTCCGGGATGCGCAGCTGGGTCCAGGACTTCCTGAACACCTACCGGTCCCGCACCGGCCGGTACGCCGTCATCTACACCACCACGAGCTGGTGGAACCAGTGCACCGGTAGCTGGACCGGGCCGTGGGCCAACCACCCGCTGTGGCTCGCCCGCTGGGCGAGCACGCCGGGCACCCTGCCCGCCGGCGCGCCGTTCTACAGCTTCTGGCAGTACACCAGCACCGGGGCCGTCTCCGGGATCAGCGGCAACGTCGACCGCAACTACTGGAACGGCGACCGCGCCCGGCTGATCGCGCTGGCGAACAACACCTGATCCTGACGCCTGGGGAGGCAGTTGGCGGCAGCGGGATCGGCTGTGACCATAGGGTCGACATCCGGTCCGGCTGCCGCCAACTCGTCGCCCGGGTGACCGGGGTCAGATCCTCCGCCGCGACCCGACCGGCGCGGGGATCCCGTCCTCCCGGGCCAGCGCACCCCGCCGGGTCATCCGCCAGGCGGCCACCACGGCGACGGTTACGGTCACGACGCTGAGCATCGCGAACAGCACCGGAAGACCTGCACTCACCAGCAGCAGCACCACGTCGCCGAGGGCGACGAGCATCCACAGTGCCAGCCGGGGCCGGGCGTCCCTGATTCGGTGTCCCATGTCGTACCTCCTTCCGTCGTGGAGGTCATGTACCCCGTACGACGGAAGGTCATGCGAATCGACATCGCACCGGTCGGCATTCCCACCGGGCGGCCCAGGTCAGTCCGCCCGGTCGGGCTTGAAGTTCTTCGCGATCAGCTCGAACTCGTCGAGGTTGGCCGCCCACTCGGAGGCGGCGACCTCCCAGCGGATGGCGTACCCCCGGTCCTTGGCCGTCACGAACCCCCGATTCCGCACGTGGATCCGGGTGTTGTCCCGGGTCTCCAGCCACTCCCAGTCCGCGCAGGTCTTCCAGAAGCCCGGGACGGTGCGGATGCCCAGGTTCTTGTAGTTGTTGACGTTCCGGTCGCCCATGGCCCGCCACGCCGCGGCGGCGTCGCGCTTGGGCGTGTCGGTCCGGTCGATGGTCACCTCGCGGACCCCGTTCGGCTCCCGGAACTGCACCCAGGTGCTGCCCGAGCTGCGCCGCCAGCCCTTCGGCAGCGGCATGCTGAAGCCGGTCGGGTCCTTGTGCAGGGTCCAACCGTCGGGCAGCACCAGCCCGGTCGGGCTCGGCGTCGGGCTCGGGGCGGCGCTCGTCGGCGACGGCGCGGGCGCCGAGGTCACCGGCGCCGACGGGGCGGCGCTCGTGGCACCGGCCTGCGGGCCGCCACCCTTCTCCGGGTCATCGTCGTTGCCGAGCAACGGGACCACCACCAGCAGCCCGAGCAGCAGCACCGCGACCAACGCGCCGATCAGCAGGCTGCGCCGGTGGTGACCGGGCTTGGCGCCCGCGACGACGGCGGCCCGGCCCGACGAGACCGGCGGAGGGCTCACCGGGGCCGACAGCACCGACGTGGCCCGCTCACGGGGCGGCCTGGGCGGCGAGACCGGTGCGTCGGCAGCCGGCTCGACGCGCGTGTCGTCGACGGCACCGCGCGGGGCGCCACCGCCCCACGCGGTCTCCGGCCCGGCCAGCTTCGCGGTCGGCTCGGACAGCGCGGCCGTCGGGTCGGCGGCCGTCCCCGCCGCGTCGGCGATCTTCGCCGTCGGATCAGCGGTCGCCCCTCCCTCGCCGACAGCCGTCGCCGGCTGGTCGACGACCGGACCCGGTTCGGTGACCCTCGCGGTCGGATCCGCGTCGGTGGACCGCTCCGTCCGGTCGACCCTCGCGGTCGGATCGGCGTCCCCGCCGGCGGGGACCTTCGCGGTCGCGTCGCCGCCGCTCGCGCCGGCCGCCACCGAACCGGCCGCCGCGGCAGCGGCGAGCCCTGGGGTACGCGGCGCGGGCGGGGTGACCGTCCGCTCCGTGCCCTGCTCGGCCGGGCGCGGGGCCGGCACCACGGTCCGGCGCGGCTCGCGCGGGCCGTTCGGCCCCGGCCGGCGTACGCCGTCGAGCAGCGAGATGCCCTTCGCCCGGCGGCCGGCGGCACGGCGCAGCAGCCGCTCCGCCGCCGCCGCGTCGATCCGCTCGGCGGGGTCCTTGCGCAGCAGGCCGGTCAGCACCGCCTTGAGCGGGCCGGCGTTCTTCGGCGGCGGCATCGGCTCCGTGGCGAGCGCGGCCAGGGTCCCTATCGCCGACGGCCGGGCGTATGGCGACTTGCCCTCGACCGCCGCGTAGAGCGTCGCGCCCAGCGACCACAGGTCGGCCTCCGGCCCGGCGGTGCCGTCCCTCGCCCGCTCAGGGGCGATGTACGCCGGGGAGCCGAGCACCATGCCGGTCCGCGTCACGTTCGGATCGCCAGGGATGGTGGCCAGCCCGAAATCGGTGAGCACCACCCGGCCGTCGTCGCCGATCAGCACGTTGCCCGGCTTGACGTCGCGGTGCATGACGCCGGCCTTGTGCGCCGCGTTCAGCGCGCCGAGCACACCGAGGCCGACATCGATCGCCTTGGCCAACGACACCGGCCCGTCCTCGGC
The DNA here is from genome assembly GCF_003434305.1 of Micromonospora sp. MW-13. Classification (GTDB taxonomy): domain Bacteria; phylum Actinomycetota; class Actinomycetes; order Mycobacteriales; family Micromonosporaceae; genus Micromonospora. The sequence continues at coordinate 56,425 of NZ_QKKX01000056.1, read as the reverse complement.
CAGAATGTCCTGAAGGGACTTCGACGGGACGTACTCCATGACGATCCACGGATCGCCGTCGGTACGCAGCACGTCGAAGATGCGGACCACGTTGACGTGGTTGAGCCGCGCGATCGCGCGGGCCTCCCGCAGCGAGCGTTCCCGCATCTCGCGGCGCTCGTCCGGGGTGAGGCTGGGCGGCGGCACCAGTTCCTTGATCGCCACGTCCCGGTGCAGCACCTCGTCGCGCGCCTTCCACACCCGACCCATGCCGCCCTGGCCGAGCGGCGAGATGAGCCGGTACCGATCGGCGACGAGTTGGGGAAGCGGGTTCGACATCGGGGGAGACGGTACCCGGCGGCGGCCCGCCGTACACCGCCGGCACGCCACTATGCGGCGAAGGTCAAGTTCGCGACGCGTACGCTGACTCCATGTCTGCCGACGAGCCGCTGTTGCGGGTGACCCGGGGCGCGCCGACCGCCGAGGAACTGGCCGCCCTGGTCGGCGCGATCGTCGCCCGGACCCGCCCCGTCGCCGCCGCCGCACCGGTCGCCGCTTCGGCCTGGGCCCGCAGCGGCCGGCCGGCCGGCGTGACACCCGCCGCCGGCCCCGGCGCCTGGCGCGCCGCCGGCCTGCCCCGCTGAGGCGAGGCGCGTACGGGGCTGCCGGACGTCGCCGACACCGGTTAACCTCACTCAGAGGAACGGTGTCGTAACAGGTAGGGAGGGTCGATGACCCCCGCGGAGGACCGCCCAGCGCCCTGGATGAGCGACTACGGAGGCATCGAGGCCGACATTCGCCAGCTGCGCGACTTCGCCGACAGCCTCCAGGCCGAGGTGGAGCGGAACTATGCGCCGCACCTGTCGTACATCGCGGACGACATGAAGGCGAAGATCCCCAACCCCGCCGACGCCTTCGTGGAACTGGTGCAGTTCCTCCAGGCCCACAACGAGACCCAGCAGGCAACGGCCACGATGGTCTGGTCCGTCGGCGGTGCCACCGGCCGCCTGGCCGCCGCGGCCGGCAGGATCGCCACGAAGTACGCCGACTCCGATGCCTTCTCCGCCGCCCGCGTCTCCGACGTGGAACGCGCCCTCGCCGACCCCGGCACCGCGGCGGCGGCCCGACCCACGCCGACCCTGCCCGACCCGACCAGCCCGGACAACGTGCCGGGGCGGGTGGTGCAGCCGTGATCGAGCGGGGCAGCGGCCAGACGTCCGGCCTCACCGAGTGGCGGCTGATGGACCTGCTCAGCATGTGGGCCTGCATCCAGGACCACGACACGGCCGGGCACTGGAAGCAGGTCGCCGGCTGGCGCAAGGTCTGCGACCTCTCACAGGCCCACCTCGGGCGGCTGAAGGAGTACCGGCGCGGCCTGGCCGAGGCGTGGCCACCGGCGACCAACGCCGCCGCCCAGGCGTACCTGGGCGAACTCGACGACCTCATCAAGAAGGTGCAACGCACCCACGACGCGGCCGCCGCGAACTACGACGCCCTCGCCGCAGCCACCCGCGCCATCAGCAGCGCCCGCGTCGAGCTGAAGCCGCTCCACGACGAGTACGTGACCAAGCTCCAGCAGAAGCGGACGTACGAGGCGACGCTGGCGGACCCGAAGGCGGCGATGGGCAGCCGGGTACCGGACAAGCCGGTGACCGACGCCGACCTGGAGCGACTCAACGCCCAGGCCCGGAGCCTGATGTACGGCCTCAGCGGCGAACTCCAACAGGCCCAGGTAATGCTCCGCCAACCCCCAACCGTCCGGCCACCTAGGGATCCTGGAACCTCAGATACCTATGGCGGTTCAACTACGGCACCAGCAATCCCACCAATCATTCCTGTTCCCTTGCCGTCATCACCATCAGCCTCCTCGGCAAGCCGGCCCTCGACCACAGCACGACCGATACCAGCACCGAAGGCACCAAACGCCGGGCCGGTGCTCGGAGGAACCAATGCCGGACTAATAAATCCCCCCAACAACTCTGACACGCCCACCACCACACCATCGAGACTCACTGCGACACCTCCAAATGTCACAACGCCGCCGACCTTGCCAACAATGTCTGGACCGAATAGCCCTAGCGCGGCCAAGCCTACGGATATGCCATCTTCGGCTACACAGCCGAAGTTCGGAGGTGAGCAACACCCCCAGCGGGTCTCGCCGTCATCTAGGTTCCTACCTCCTGGCGGCTTGATCGGCGGCGCGCCAGCCATGGGATTGGGCCAGCCGGGTGGCGCGACTTCGCCTCGCCGGGTCAATCCTGTGGGAGGTGTTATCGGAGGCGGCGCTGCAGGAACGGCACCAACCGGCGGGGCTGGTTCCCGTCCGGGTGGCGTTCGAGCAGGGCAACTTGGAGAAACAAACGGCATGCGGATATCGGGCGGAGCTCGCGCAATCGGCAGTCCTGGATTGACTGGCGGTGTACCGGGATGGCCCGGACGACGGATAGCTCCCGACAGCGCACCCCTCACCTGGGATCCAGACAATCCGTGGGAGACCAAAGAAGGCGTGGCCCCGGTGGTCCTGCCTCCGGATGACGACGACCCGATAAATCCCGGGCCGACTATCGGCCTCAACCGGTGAGCGCAAAATATCCCCCGCTTAGTGCTGCCATTTCTTTACTAGCTTTCCTCGCCTCGACGCTGCTAGCAACCATTCCTGAACACGCATTAGCCAAATCAGAGGGCGAAGGACGGATACGCAACGACCAGTGGCACCTACGATTCCTGAAGGCCAGCAGGGCACATAGCATCAGTCAGGGCGAAGGAACAATCGTCGCCATACCAGATACCGGCATAGCTCCTCACCCTGACCTGCGCAAAAACTTGCTCTCAGGAGTTGACATCATCCCGGGCGGCAGCGGTGACGGACGCCTCGACAGGGACAGCCATGGCACCGGCATGGCTGGGCTGGTCGCCGCTCACGGCCGTGGCGATGCCATCGGTGCACTCGGTATCGCCCCCCGATCGAAAATCTTGCCGATCTACGATTCACCCCCGGATGGCGACGGTGACCCGGATGCCTTAGCGCAAGGCATCGAGTACGCAATCTCGCGGGGGGCAGATGTCATCAGCATCTCTAGCGTCGGTGGGACCACCCGCCGTCTAGCAAACGCGATCGGAACAGCCGTTGCCTCAGACATCGTGGTCGTTGCAGCTGCGGGGAATCGGCCTGAGGATTCGGGAGTTGGTTACCCAGCATCCGAAAGAGGGGTTATTGCTGTAGGGGGAGTTGACCGTCAAGGCAAACACGCGGCTGTCTCTGTATCTGGCCCGGAAGTGGACGTCGTGGCACCTGCCGTCGATATCTACAGCACCAGTATCGATGGCAAGTACCGCAAGGGCACGGGCACCTCAGACGCCACCGCGATCGTTGCGGGTGCTGCCGCCCTGGTCCGGTCCAAGTACCCCGACCTCCCCGCCGCCGAGGTCGCGCACCGGCTCACCGCCACCGCCGTCGACAAGGGCCCGCCCGGCCGGGACGACGAGTACGGCTACGGCGTCCTCGACCTGGTCGCGGCGTTGACGGCAGACGTGCCCCCGGTGGGTTTCGGGTCAGCGACGGCGGGGGCCCCAGCGGGGTCCCGGCCGGTCACGACGGCGGTCGCGGAGCCGGCAGGCGATGACGGCGACGGTGGGGCGACGGCCCGAGGGTGGGCCACGTTGGGCGTGATCGTGGCCGCCGGGGGTGCCTGGGCGCTGGTCGCCCGACGGCGGCGCCATGGGGACGACCCGCCGCCACGGATCAGCCGGTGAGGTGGCCGGCCTCGGATCGGCCATCCGACGCGTTTGATCCACTCGATGTCAATGACGTGGCGGTATCCGGGGGGCTGGAACACCCGGTGTCATTGATACGGAGTTGATCAGAGGCGGCGCCAGAGCAGGCAGAGGCGACGTCAGAGCAGGCGGAGGCCGCCAGAGCTGGCAGAGGCGGCCCCCGGGTAGAAGAGGCAGGTGCCGTGACGTGTGGGAGCGGGGGTAGCCGGTAGCGTCGGCTCCGTGCCGAACTCGATGCCGCTCCGTCTCGTACTCGCCTCGGCGAGCCCCGCCCGCCGAAAGCTGCTCCACGCCGCCGGGATCGAGCCCGACGTGCTGGTGAGTGGGGTCGACGAGTCCCAGGTGGTCAGTGAGAGCGCCGAGGAGTTGTGCCTGGAGCTGGCCCGGCTCAAGGCGCAGGCGGTCGCCGGCCGGCTGCGGCCGTCCCCCGACGAACGGACCCTGGTCCTGGGCTGCGACTCGGTGCTCGCCTTCGACGGCGAGATCCTCGGGAAGCCGGCCGACGCGGCGGACGCCGTCGGGCGCTGGGAGCGGATGCGGGGGCGCAGCGGGGTGCTGCACACCGGGCACTGCCTGGTCGACGTGGTCCACGAGTCACGCGCCGAGGCGGTCGCCTCGACGACCGTCCGGTTCGCCGACGTCAGCGACGACGAGATCGCCGCGTACGTCGCGACGGGCGAGCCGCTCGCCGTGGCCGGGGCGTTCACCATCGACGGCCTGGGCGGGGCCTTCCTGGACGGGATCGACGGCGACCCGGGGACGGTGGTCGGGCTCTCCCTGCCGCTGCTGCGCGCGCTCCTCGCCGAACTGGACCTCCAGATCGTCGATCTGTGGACGAAGGTCGCGCCCGGCGGCCAGTCGGTCGAGCCGCTCGGCTAGTTTCCAGCCATGAGCAAGTCGCTGCCGCTGACCCCGGAACTGCACGCGTACGTCGTGGCGCACGGCTCGGCCCCGGACGAGGTGATGGGCGATCTGGTCGAGGAGACCCTCGCCGCGCTGCCGGCGCAGGCGAGGATGCAGGTGGCGCCGGAGCAGGCGGCCTTCCTGACCTTCCTGACCCGGCTGCTCGGGGCGCGGCGGGCGGTGGAGGTGGGCACCTTCACCGGGCTGTCGTCCCTGGCGATCGCCCGTGGGCTGGCCGAGGACGGGCGGCTGACCTGCTTCGACATCTCCGAGGAGTACACGGGCATCGCCCGGCGGTACTGGGCGCGGGCCGGTGTGGCCGACCGGATCGAGCTGCGCATCGGCCCGGCCGGGGAGACGCTGCGCGAGCTGCCGCACGACCGGCACCTGGACTTCGCGTTCATCGACGCGGACAAGGCGGGGTATCCGGTCTACTGGGCGGAGCTGGTGCCGCGGATGCGCCCGGGTGGCATCGTCGCGGTGGACAACACGCTGCGCGGGGGCCGGGTGCTCGCCCCGCAGAACGCCGACGACCGGGCGATCGCCGCGTTCAACGACGAGGTCATGGCCGACGTGCGGGTGGAGACGGTGCTGCTGCCGATCGCCGACGGGCTGACGCTCGCCCGGGTGCGCTGACCGGCCTCCGGACCGTCCTTGATCAGATCGAGGTGCGGGATGTCGCGGCCTCGGCCGGCGGGGAAACCGCGGCATGCCGTACGTCGGGTCGGTCAAGATCATGCGGGTGCAGCGCGCGGCCGAGCCGCAGGGTGAGCAGCGCGGCCGTCGCGATGAACCCGGGCAGCAGCAGGAAGGCCAGGTGCGGTCCCGCACCGTCGGCCACCCAGCCGAGCGCCACCGGCGCGATCCCGAAGCCCACCCCCATCGAGTACGACGACCAGCCGGCCGCCTTGTCGGCGGCCGGCCCGGCGACGGCCAGGGCGATCGAGATGGCCAGCGGGTAGTGCAGCGCGTTGCCGAGGCCGAGCACGGCGAGCCCGGTCACCGCCAGCCAGCCGACCGGGGCGACCCAGAACACGGCGAACCCGGTCAGCGAGACGGCCAGCGCGGCCAGCAGCAGCGGCACGGGCCGGTAGCGCAGCGCGGCCCGGCCGCCGGCCAGCCGGCCGAGGAACATCCCGCCGACGATCGCGGCGACGGCCGCCGAGGCCGCCCCGGCGCCCAGCCCCGCGTGCGAGCGGAGCACGTCGGCGGTCCAGAGCGAGAGGCAGACCTCGATCGAGCCGGTCACCGCCATCAGGACCCAGGCGATCCAGTACGACCGGGGCAGCCGGCCACCGTTCGCGCGCCCCGCCCGGGCCGGACTGACCGCCGGTTCGCCGACGTGCGACGCGGCGGCGGGAACCGGGTGAGCCGGCGGCGTGGCGGGCAGACGTACCCGGAAGGCCAGGGCGGCGAGGGCGAGCAGCGCGATCAGGCCGACCTCGACGGCCAGCACCGGCCGCCAGCCGAGCCCCGCGTCGACGGTCGCCCCGATGACCAGCGGGGCCAGGATGCCCATGCCGGCGCAGGCGGCGTTGGCCTCGGTGAGGGCGGCCGGCGCGGCGGGGCCGTGGTGGGCGGTGAGCACGACGTTGACCCCGCTGATCACCATCATGCCGAAGGTGGCGATCACCACGACGGCGGCGAGGGTCGCGGGCAGGGGCCGGAGGGTGCCGAACCCGGCGACGCCGACGGCCACCCCGGCGAGGCCGAGCCAGGCCGCCCGGCCCCGGCCGATCCGGCGGGCGACGGGGGCGAACAGCGCCCCGCCGAGGAGCGCGCCGACTGCGATCGCGGTGCTGTGCAGGCCGGCGACGGCCGCGGTGGTGCCCTGCTCGTCGCGCAGCAGCGGGACGACGGGGCCGAAGCCGTAGAGGAAGAAGCCCCACAACGCCAGTTGTGCGTAGGCCAGCCAGGTGGTTCGGTCATGGGTGAGGCGGGGCACGGCCCTTACGCTACGCGCGCCGGACCGGTGCCCCGCCCGCGGTGAGAGGCAACTCTCGGCGCGGGGCGAGACCCCCGGCCCTGACCCGTGCCGGGGGACGCCCGCGCGCTCACCGCACGCTGCGGGCGAACTGCCGGGCGGCCCAGACGACGCCGGCGGCGGCCAGCACGGCGATGATGGCCAGCCCCTGCCAGACCTTGTCGTTGCCGAGGTCCCCGGCGAACAGCGCGCGGGTGCCGTCGACCGCCCAGGAGAAGGGGTTCCACTCGGCGATGCCCTGCAACCAACCGGGGGCGAAGGTGAGCGGCAGCAGGATGCCGGAGAGCAGCAGCACCGGCTGGGCGACGGTGTTCATCAGCGGGGCGAGCGCGTCCTCGCTCTTGACCTTGAGCGCGACGCCGTACGAGACGGCCGAGGTCATCAGCGCGATCAGGGCGAGCATCAGGTACGCCAGCAGCAGATCACCGATGAACACCCGCAGGTCGAACAGGAGCGCGAGCAGGGTGATGATGACGGCCTGGAGGAGCAGCGACACCACGTCGCGCAGCGAGCGGCCGAGCAGCAGGGCGAGCCGGCTCACCGGGGTGACCCGGGACCGCTCGATGAGCCCGGCGCGCAGCTCGGCGATCAGGCCGAAGCCCTGGAACAGGCCGCCGAAGATGGCCAGCAGCACGAGCACGCCGGGCACGAAGATCTTGTACGCCTCGGCCTGGGTCGGCGCGTTCAGGGCCGGCTTGAGCAGCGGGGCGAAGAGGAGCAGGTACATCACCGGCTGGAAGACGCCGACGACGACCCAGACCGGGTTGCGCAGCAGCAGTTGCATCTGGCGCTGGAAGATCAACCACGTGTCGCGGGCGAGTTTCACGGGGGTTCTCCTGTCGGGGGCGGGTCAGGACTCGCGCAGCGAGCGGCCGGTCTTGGTGAGGAAGACGTCGTCGAGGCTGGGCCGGTGCAGCTCGATGGAGCTCAACGCGAGGCCGGCGTGGTCGATGCGGCGCAGGATCTGCGGGATGGCGGTCGCCCCCTCGTCGACGTGGAGGCGCACGCCGCCGCCGTCGACGGTCTCCAGCTTGCTGACGTACGGCTCGGAGTCGAGCAGTTGGGCGGCGTGCGGGGTGGCCGCGGCGTCCAGCCCGACGACCACCACCTCGCCGGAGATCTCGCGCTTCAGCTCGGCGGGGGTGCCCTCGGCGACCAGCTCGCCGTGGTCCATGATCGCGATCCGGTCGCAGAGCGCGTCGGCTTCGTCGAGGTAGTGCGTGGTGATGAAGACGGTCATCCCCTCGCTGCGCAGCCGGCGGATCTCGTCCCACATGTGGGCCCGGCTCTGCGGGTCGAGGCCGGTGGTCGGCTCGTCCAGGAAGACGATCCGCGGCTCGTGGATGATGCCGAGGGCGATGTCGACCCGCCGGCGCTGGCCGCCGGAGTAGGTCTTGCACATGCGGTCGGCGTAGTCGGTGAGCTGGAAGGCCGCCAGGGCGCGCTCCGCGCGGCGATGCGCGTCGGCCTTGCTGATGCCGTACATCCGGGCGTGCAGGACGAGTTCCTCACGGGCGGTGGAGTCGTCCCAGGTGCTGCCGCCCTGGGCGACGTAGCCGATCCTGCGGCGCACCTCGGCGGGCTGGCGGAGCAGGTCGGCTCCGGCGATGGTGGCCGCGCCGCCGTCGGGTTCGATGAGGGTGGCCAGCATCCGCAGCGTGGTGGTCTTGCCGGCCCCGTTCGGCCCGAGGAAGCCGAAGATCTCCCCCTCGGCGACGTTCAGGTCGACCCCGCGGACGGCGTCCACGGTCTTCTTGTCCCGACCGGCGCGGGAGCGGAACGACTTCCGCAGCCCTCTGGTCTCGATCATTTTCGCTCCTGGTCGTCCGTGGCCGGACGGAACCGGCCGTTCCGCAGGGGTGGCACGGGGCGTCACCCCGGACGTCCCGCCGAGGCTAACGCGATATAGCTTCACTAGTCAAATTTGATTAATACGCGTCCGTCTCCGCCTCCGTCTCCGTGTCCGCGTTCGGGGTTGGGGTTGGCTCGCGCTCCACCTCCGGGGCCGGCTCCACCGCGGTCCAGCCGTCGCGGCCGGCCAGGCTCTCCGGCAGGTACGGCACGCCGGCCTCGATCCGGTCGGCGACGCGGTCGCACCAGTCCGCCTCCGCCTCTCCCCGGGCTATCCACAACTCGTACATCCAGGTGACCCCGACCGGCTTGGAGTCCCGGATCCAGGACGACTCCATCGAGGCGCGCATGCTCTCCACGCCGGCCCGGATCACCTGCCCCCGGCTGCGCAGCGCGGCCACCGCCTCCGGGCGGGGCAGCGCCGGCAGGAACGCGAACGCGGCGACGAACGGGTCGGCGGCCTGCTGGTTTCCCCACCACAGGTCGCGCAGCAGGGTCTCGAACTCGTCGAGCCCCTTCGGGGTGATCTCGTACGTCGTCCGGGCCGGCCGGGCCCCGACCTGTTCGGTCGCCACCTCGCGGAGCTGCCCCTCCTGGGCCAGCTTGCGCAGCGCGTGGTAGATCGAGCCGGGCTGCACGTTGGCCCACTTGTCGGCGCCCCAGCTGAGCAGCTCACGACGGACGTCGTAGCCGTGCACCGGCTGCATCCACTTGACCAGCCCGAGGATCATCATGCGCGTGGCAGACACCGGAGAAGGGTATTAGACAAGTTTGACTATCGGCGTGCGGGCAGTGCCGCATGCCACACTGATCGATCGTTAGGGCGACGGCGACGGCCGATAAACTCCCGCTCAGTAACCTCCGGGGAGGAGCACCAAGGTGCGCAAGGTACTCATCGCCAACCGCGGCGAGATCGCCGTCCGCGTCATCCGCGCCTGCCGCGACGCCGGCCTGGGCAGCGTCGCCGTCTACGCGGACTCCGACCGGGACGCCCTGCACGCCACCCTGGCCGACGAGGCGTACGCCCTGGGCGGCGACACCGCCGCCGAGACCTACCTGCGGATCGACAAGCTGATCGGCGTCGCCGCGAAGGCCGACGCCGACGCGGTACACCCCGGGTACGGCTTCCTCGCCGAGAACGCCGACTTCGCACAGGCCGTCATCGACGCGGGGCTGACCTGGATCGGGCCGTCCCCGCAGGCGATCCGCGACCTCGGCGACAAGGTCACCGCCCGGCACATCGCCCAGCGGGCCGGCGCGCCGCTGGTCCCCGGCACCCCCGACCCGGTCGGCGGCCCGGACGAGGTCGTCGCCTTCGCCGTCGACCACGGACTGCCGGTGGCCATCAAGGCCGCCTTCGGCGGCGGCGGGCGTGGCCTCAAGGTGGCCCGCACGATGGAGGAGATCCCCCACCTGTTCGAGTCGGCCACCCGGGAGGCGGTCGCCGCGTTCGGCCGGGGCGAGTGCTTCGTCGAGCGGTACCTGGACCGGCCCCGGCACGTCGAGGCGCAGGTTCTCGCCGACCAGCACGGCAACGTGATCGTCGTCGGCACCCGCGACTGCTCGCTCCAGCGCCGGCACCAGAAGCTGGTCGAGGAGGCCCCCGCGCCGTTCCTCACCGACGCCCAGCGCGCCCAGATCCACGACAGCGCCAAGGCGATCTGCCGGGAGGCCGGCTACCACGGCGCCGGGACCGTGGAGTACCTGGTCGGCGCGGACGGCACCATCTCCTTCCTGGAGGTCAACACCCGGCTCCAGGTCGAGCACCCGGTCACCGAGGAGACCGCCGGCATCGACCTGGTCCGCGAGCAGTTCCGGATCGCCGACGGCGAGAAGCTGCGGCTGGCCGGGGACCCGACCCCGCGCGGGCACTCCTTCGAGTTCCGGATCAACGGCGAGGACCCGGGCCGCAACTTCCTGCCCGCCCCCGGCACGGTCACCGCGCTGCGGCTGCCGACCGGCCCGGGCGTGCGGGTGGACACCGGCATCTCGGCCGGCGACGTGATCGGCGGCAACTTCGACTCGCTGCTGGCCAAGGTGATCGTCACCGGCGAGACCCGCACCGAGGCCCTGGAGCGGGCCCGGCGGGTGCTGGACGAGATGGTCGTCGAGGGGATGGCCACCGCCCTGCCGTTCCACCGGCTCGTGGTGCGCGACGAGGCGTTCGCCGCCGAGCCCTTCATCGTGCACACCCGCTGGATCGAGACCGAGTTCGACAACACCGTCCCGCCGTTCACCGCCGCCGCCGGCCCCACCGAGGGCCCGGCCGGGCGGGAGACCGTCGTGGTCGAGGTGGGCGGCAAGCGGCTGGAGGTGAGCCTGCCCGCCGGCCTCGGCGCGGGTACGGCCGCCGCGCCCGCCGCACGGAAGCCGGCCCGCCGGGCCGGCGGGGCCGGCGCCAGCGCGGCGGTCAGCGGGGACGCACTCACCTCCCCGATGCAGGGCACCCTCGTGAAGATCGCCGTCGCGGACGGGGACGCCGTCGCCGAGGGGGACCTGGTCGTCGTCCTGGAGGCGATGAAGATGGAGCAGCCGCTGCACGCGCACAAGGCCGGCACGGTCAGCGGCCTCTCCGCCGAGGTCGGCGCGGTCATCACCGCCGGCGCCGCCATCTGCACCATCGCCTGAGGTGTACCGAGGGGTCCGGTCAGCGCGCCCCGGCACCCGCCCGAAGAGCCCCTCCTGACGACCGTGCGGTGGCTCAGCGCAGGGCCTCGGCCGACGCGGCGCGGACCGCGTCGGTCAGCGCGCCCAGCACCGCCGAGTCCAGCCGCCAGTGCTGCCAGTACAACGGCACGTCGACGTGCCGGCCGGGATCCAGGTCGACGTACGCCCCGGCGGCCAGGTCGGCGCGGGCCTGCTGCTCCGGGACCAGCCCCCAGCCCAGGCCGAGCCGGATGGCCTCGCCGAACGCCGGCACGGACGGCACATAGTGCACCGGCGGATCGAGGTCCCGCCCGGTCACCGCCCGCAGGAACCGGTGCTGCACCCGGTCCTTGCGGTCGAAGACGACCATCGGCGCGGCGGCCAGGGCCGACGCGGACAGCCCGTCGGCGAACCAGCGGCCGGCCAGGGCCGGGGTGGCCAGCGCGCGGTAGCGCATGGCGCCGAGCCGACGTACCCGGCAGCCCTGCACCGCCTCGCGCTGGGCGGTCACCGCAGCCGTCACGGTGCCGTCGCGGAGCAGGTCGGCGGTGTGGTCCTGGTCGTCCTGCCGGATGTCGAAGGAGAGCGCCAGCTCCGCCGGCAGCCGGGCCAGCGCGCCGACGAACCAGGTGGCGAGGGAGTCGGCGTTGACCACCACGGCCACCCGGGTCCGGGGACGCGCCCCGGCGAGCGGGCCGCGGGCGTCGGCCAGCGCCTCGCGTTCCAGCAGGACGAGCTGACCGGCGAGGCGGAGCAGCGGCCGGCCCGCCTCGGTCACCCCGCAGGGCCGGGTCCGGCGCACGAGGACCTGGCCGACGCTCTCCTCCAACGCCTTGATCCGCTGGCTCACCGCCGACTGCGTGACGTGCAGCAGCCGGGCCGCCGCCTCGAAGCTGCCCTCCCCGACCACGGCTGCGAGCGTACGGAGCTGGGTGGAGTCGAGCGCGTCCATCAGCGCAGCTTATCGACCGTCAGAAAGTTTAGTTGGACCGGCTGTGGGGCGGGATCGTAGCGTCGTCGCGTGCCAGACATGATCACCTCGGCGATCGCCGGGTTCGCCGTCTCCGTCGCCCTCATCGTCGCCATCGGGGCGCAGAACGCTTTCGTGCTCCGCCAGGGCCTGCGCCGGGAACACGTGGTCCCGGTCGTCGCGGCCTGCGCCGCCTCGGACGCGTTGCTGATCACGGCCGGCGTGGCCGGCGTCGGTTCGCTGGTCACCGGTCGGCCGATGCTGCTGACCGCGATCCGCTGGGGCGGTGCCGCGTTCCTGCTCTGCTACGCGGCGCTGGCGGCCCGCCGCGCGCTACGCCCCGACGTGCTCGTGCCGACCGACCGGCCGCCGGCCACGCTGCGGGCCACCCTGCTGGCCTGCCTCGCCTTCACCTACCTCAACCCGCACGTGTACCTGGACACCGTGCTGCTGCTCGGCGGGGTGGCGCAGCAGCACGAGCACCGGTGGGTCTTCGCGGCGGGCGCGGTCGCCGCCAGCGTCGCCTGGTTCACCGCGCTGGGGGCCGGGGCGCACCGGCTGGCGCCGCTGCTCGCGCGTACCGCGGCCTGGCGGATCCTCGACGGCGCGATCGCGGCCGTGATGGCCGGGGTGGCGGTGGCGTTGCTGGCCGGATCCTGAGCGCGGCGGAGGGTGTTTTCCGCGACCACCGGCGGCGGCGACGCCCGGGGGCGGGAATGATGGCCGGGTGCGCTTCCTTCATGGCGCGGTTCCCGCGCACGACCTGACCTACAACGACGTCTTCATGGCGCCGGCCCGCTCCGAGGTCGGCTCCCGGCTGGATGTCGACCTGGCCACCGCGGACGGCACGGGCAGCACGATCCCGCTGGTGGTGGCGAACATGACGGCGGTGGCCGGCCGGCGGATGGCCGAGACCGTCGCCCGACGTGGCGCCGTCGCGGTGATCCCGCAGGACATCCCCATCGAGGTCGTCGCCACCGTCGTCGCCTGGGTCAAGCGACGGCACCTGGTGCACGACACCGCGATCACGCTCGGCCCGACCGACACCGTCGGCGACGCCATCCACCTGCTGCCCAAGCGCTCGCACGGCGCGGTGGTCGTGGTCGACGAGGCCGGTCGCCCGCTGGGGGTGGTGACCGAGGCGGACACCGTGGGGGTGGACCGGTTCGCCCAGCTCCGGCACGTGATGTCGACCGAGCTGCACACGGTGCCGGCGGACGCGGACCCGCGGACCGGATTCGACCGGCTCTCGGCGGGCCGGCGGCGGCTCGCGCCGGTGGTGGACGGCGAGGGCCGGCTGGTCGGGGTGCTGACCCGCAAGGGCGCGTTGCGCGCCACCCTCTACCGGCCCGCGACGGACGACCGGGGCCGGCTGCGGGTCGCGGCGGCGGTCGGGATCAACGGCGACGTCACCGGCAAGGCCGCCGCGCTGCTGGAGGCGGGGGTGGACACCCTGGTGGTGGACACCGCGCACGGCCACCAGGAACGGATGATCTCCGCGCTGCGGGCGGTGCGCAAGTTGGACCCGGGCGTCCCGGTAGCGGCCGGCAACGTGGTCACCGCCGATGGGGTACGCGACCTGGTCGAGGCCGGCGCGGACATCGTGAAGGTGGGCGTCGGACCGGGCGCGATGTGCACCACCCGGATGATGACCGGGGTGGGTCGGCCGCAGTTCTCCGCCGTGCTCGACTGCGCGGCGGCGGCCCGGGACCTGGGCCGGCACGTCTGGGCCGACGGCGGGGTGCGGCACCCCCGGGACGTGGCGCTCGCGCTGGCGGCCGGCGCGTCGAACGTGATGATCGGGTCCTGGTTCGCCGGCACGTACGAGTCACCGGGCGACCTGTACACCGACGCGGACGGCCGGCGGTACAAGGAGAGCTTCGGGATGGCCTCGTCCCGGGCGGTCAGCGCCCGGACCGCCGACGACAGCCCGTTCGACCGGGCCCGCAAGGCGGTCTTCGAGGAGGGCATCTCCTCGGCCCGGATGTACCTGGATCCGACCCGGCCGGGCGTGGAGGACCTGATCGACGAGATCATCGCCGGGGTGCGCAGCGCGTTCACGTACGCGGGCGCGCGGAACCTGGCCGAGTTCCACGAGCGGGCGCTGGTCGGGGTGCAGAGCACGGCCGGCTACACCGAGGGCATGCCCCTGCCGACGAGCTGGTGACCCCCCTCTCCCCCTCTCCTCCTCTCCCCCGACCGAATCACGGTTGGTGAGGGGTGGGTGGGTGAGCGGTAACCCGGCTCGCCCCACGTGCGTTGCTCCAAGCGGTGTTCCTCGTCACCGCCGCCGCAATCTCGTTTGGGGCCTGACTATCAGGGAGCTAATCTGAGTGGCATGGACCTGACCGGGTTGGGGGACGTGCCGCTGGGCCGTCTGTTGGTCACCGCCGGCCACATCGTCGGCCAGCGGTGGAACCGCTACCTGGCCGAGGAGCACGGCCTCACCCAGGCCGGCATGGGCACCCTGATCACCCTCGCCCGGCACGGCGAACTGCCGCACCGGGTGGTCGCCGAGCGCTGTTTCGTCCGCCCTGCCACCCTCACCGGCATCGTCGACACCCTGGAACGCGACGGCCTGGTCGAGCGGCACCGCGACGACGCCGACCGGCGCAGCGTACGGCTTGCCCTCACCCCCGCCGGCCGGGAGCGGGTCGCCAAGCTCACCACCCTCATGCAGAACAGAGGACCGCTGACCTCCGTCGACGCCGACCCGGCGAAGGCAGCCGTGATCCGGCAGTTCCTGTACGAGGTCATCGGCAGTGGAGAGGAGCCACAGATGACGAGCCCCGACGCGAGACCCGAGGACCGGCCGTGCTGATCCGGCTACTCCGCACCCACCTGCGGCCCTACCACCGACCGCTGGCGGCGGTGGTGGCGTTCCAGTTCGTCGGCACGATGGCCTCGCTCTACCTGCCGAGCCTCAACGCCGACATCATCGACCAGGGCGTGGCCCTCGGCGACACCGGCTACATCATGCGCACCGGCGGCTGGATGCTGCTGGTCAGCCTGGTCCAGATCGCCTGCTCGACCGCCGCGGTCTACCTCGGCGCGCGCACGGCGATGGGCTTCGGCCGGGATGTCCGGGCGAAGGTCTTCGGCCACGTCAACCGCTTCTCCGCCCGCGAGGTCGCCCGGTTCGGCGCGCCCTCGCTGATCACCCGCAGCACCAACGACGTGCAACAGGTGCAGATGCTCGTGCTGATGAGCTGCACCATGCTCGTCGCCGCCCCGATCATGAGCGTGGGCGGGGTGGTGATGGCGCTGCGCGAGGACGTCGGGCTGTCCTGGCTGATGCTGGTCTGCGTCCCGGTGCTGGCGCTCGCGCTCGGGCTGATCATCTGGCGGATGGTGCCCGGGTTCCGGCTCATGCAGGTCCGGATCGACACGGTCAACCGGGTGCTGCGCGAGCAGATCACGGGCATCCGGGTGGTCCGGGCGTTCGTCCGCGAGCCGTACGAGACGGAACGTTTCGGCCGCGCGAACGTCCGCCTGACCGCGACCGCCCTGCGCACCGGCCGGCTGATGGCCCTCATCTTCCCGGTCGTGATGCTGGTGCTCAACGTCTCCAGCGTCGCGGTGCTGTGGTTCGGCGCGCAACGGGTGGACGCCGGCCAGATCCAGGTCGGCGCGCTCACCGCCTTCCTGGCGTACCTGATGCAGATCCTGATGGCCGTCATGATGGCCACCTTCATGCTGATGATGGTGCCGCGCGCCGCGGTCTGTGCCGAGCGGATCGTGGAGGTGCTGGACACCGACTCCTCGGTGGTGCCGCCGGCCGCGCCGGTCACCGAGGTGACCCGCCGGGGCGAGCTGGAGCTGCGCGACGTGCGGTTCCAGTACCCGGGGGCCAGCGAGCCGGTGCTGCACGGCATCTCCTTCCGGGTCGCGGCCGGCGGAACCACGGCGATCATCGGCAGCACCGGATCCGGCAAGAGCACCCTGCTCTCGCTGATCCCCCGGCTGGTCGACACCACTGCGGGCACGGTGCTGGTCGACGGGGTGGACGTCCGCGACCTGGCGCCCGACGAGCTGTGGCGGCGGATCGGGCTGGTGCCGCAGCGGCCGTACCTGTTCAGCGGGACGATCGCCAGCAACCTGCGGTACGGCAACCCGGACGCCACCGACGCGGAGCTGTGGGCGGCCCTGGAGATCGCCCAGGCGCGCGACTTCGTCGCCGAGCTGCCCGAGGGGCTGGACGCCCCGATCGCGCAGGGCGGCACCAACGTCTCCGGCGGGCAGCGGCAGCGCCTGGCCATCGCCCGGGCCCTGGTCCGGCGGCCGGAGATCTACCTGTTCGACGACTCGTTCTCGGCACTCGACCTCGGCACCGACGCCCGGCTCCGGGCGGCGCTGCGGCCGGTCACCGCGGACGCGGCGGTGGTGATCGTGGCCCAGCGGGTCTCCACGATCGTCGACGCCGACCAGATCATCGTGCTTGAGGACGGGGGCATCGTCGGGATGGGCCGACACGCCGAGCTACTGGAGAACTGCCCTACCTACGCGGAGATCGTCGCCTCCCAGCAGACCGCGGGGGTGCCGGCATGACCGCCGTACCGGGTCAGAAGCCCCCGCCGCAGGGACGGCCCGGCGCGGAGGCGCGGACGCCGCCGCGGCTGCCCCCGGGCGGCCACCGCGGCGGCCCGATGCCGGGCGCCGGCATGCCGGCCGAGAAGTCGATGAACTTCGGGCCGTCCGCCCGCCGGCTGCTGGGGCGGCTGCGGCCACACCGGCTCCCGCTCGTCGTCATCGTCGGGCTCGCCCTGATCAGCGTCGGGTTCAGCGTGTACGGACCGAAGGTCCTCGGTCACGCCACCGACCTGATCTTCAGCGGGGTGATCGCCCGGCAGCTCCCGGCCGGGACCACCGCCGAGCAGGCCGTGGCGGCGGCCCGGGCGGCCGGCAACGACAACTTCGCCGACATGCTCGCCCGGATGGACCTGGTGCCCGGGGTGGGCATCGACTTCACCGCGCTGGGCCGGGTGCTGCTGCTGGCGCTCGGCCTCTACCTGGCGGCCAGCCTGCTGATGTGGTGGCAGGGCTGGCTGCTCAACGGCGTGGTGCAGCGCACCGTGCTGCGGCTGCGCGCCGAGGTGGAGGAGAAGCTGAACCGGCTGCCGCTGCCCTACTTCGACCGGCAGCCGCGCGGCGAGCTGCTCAGCCGGGTCACCAACGACATCGACAACATCTCGCAGACCCTCCAGCAGACCCTGAGCCAGCTACTCACCTCGCTGCTCACCCTGGTCGGCGTGCTGGCCATGATGTTCTGGATCTCGCCGCTGCTGGCGCTGGTCGCCCTGGTCGCGGTGCCGCTGTCGGTGGTGGTGACCGGCCAGATCGCCAAGCGCTCGCAGCCGAAGTTCATCGCCCAGTGGAAGCACACCGGCGAGCTGAACGGCCAGATCGAGGAGGCGTTCACCGGCCACGAGCTGGTCAAGGTCTTCGGCCGGCAGCGCGAGGTGGAGGCGGCCTTCACCGCCAAGAACGAGGAGCTGTTCCGGGCCAGCTTCGGCGCCCAGTTCATCTCCGGGATCATCATGCCGGCGATGATGTTCGTCGGGAACCTCAGCTACGTGGCGATCGCCGTGGTCGGCGGCCTGCGGGTGGCCTCGGGCTCGATGAGCCTCGGTGACGTGCAGGCGTTCATCCAGTACTCGCGCCAGTTCACCCAGCCGCTCACCCAGGTCGCCTCGATGGCGAACCTGCTCCAGTCCGGGGTGGCCTCCGCCGAGCGGGTGTTCGCCGTCCTCGACGCCGACGAGCAGAGCCCCGACCCGGCCGCGCCGGCCCGGGTGACCGACCCGCACGGCCGGGTCGAGTTCGAGCACGTCTCCTTCCGGTACGAGCCGGACAAGCCGCTGATCGAGGACCTGTCGCTGGTCGCCGAGCCGGGGCACACGGTGGCGATCGTCGGGCCGACCGGGGCGGGAAAGACCACCCTGGTCAACCTGATCATGCGGTTCTACGAGCTGGACGCCGGCCGGATCACCCTGGACGGGGTGGACGTCAGCACCCTGCGCCGGGACTACCTGCGCGGCCGGATCGGCATGGTGCTCCAGGACACCTGGCTGTTCGGCGGCACCATCCGGGACAACATCGCCTACGGCCGGCCGACCGCCAGCGAGGAGGAGATCGTCGCCGCCGCCCGGGCCACCTTCGTGGACCGGTTCGTCCGCAGCCTCCCCGACGGCTACGACACCGTCATCGACGAGGAGGGCAGCAACGTCAGCGCCGGCGAGAAGCAGCTCATCACCATCGCCCGGGCGTTCCTGGCCGAGCCTTCGCTGCTGATCCTCGACGAGGCGACCAGCTCGGTGGACACCCGCACCGAGGTGCTGCTCCAGCGGGCGATGGCGGCGCTGCGCTCGGACCGGACCAGCTTCGTCATCGCCCACCGCCTCTCCACCATCCGGGACGCCGACCTGATCCTGATGATGGAGAACGGCAGCATCGTCGAGCAGGGCACCCACGAGCGGCTGCTGGCCGCCCGGGGCGCGTACCACCGGCTCTACCAGTCCCAGTTCACCCAGCCCGACCCGGTCGTCCTCCCCGAGCCCGTGACGCGAACCGCCGCCTCGGTCCAGGGCTGATCGTCGTGGCCGGAGATCCAGCGACAGCGACCGACCCCGGGCCGGGGTCAGGGCAGCAACGCCGCCGACCGGGTGGCGACCACCGACGCGACCAGGGCCAGGGCGTCGGCGGCGGGCCGCGGGTCCAGGCGACGACCGTCGCGCAGGCGCAGGGCGACCGCGCCATCGGCCGCCTCCCGGGCGCCGAGCACCGCGACGTACGGCACCCGGCGGCGGGCGGTGTCGCGGATCCGGGAGCCCAGCGACCCGCCCCCGTCGACCTCGGCCCGCAGGCCGAGCGCGATGGCGTCCCGGGCGAGCCGGTCGGCCGCCGCGGCCTGGCCCGGATCGTCGGGGTCGACCGGGAGCACGGTCACCTGCACAGGGGCGTACCAGGGTGGGAAGGCGCCGTCGTGCGCCTCGATCAGGTGGGCGAACAGCCGCTCCATGCTGCCGACCAGGCTGCGGTGCACCATCACCGGACGCCGCCGGACGCCGTCGGAGCCGGTGTACGACAGGTCGAACTTCTCGGGCTTGTCGAAGTCGAGCTGGACGGTGGCGAGGCTGGACTCCCGGCCGGTCGGGTCGGCGACCTGGATGTCGATCTTCGGGCCGTAGAACGCGGCGTCGCCGGGGGCCTCGACGACGTCCACCCCGTTCAATGCCTCCCGGAGCAGGTCCTCGGCCCGGCGCCACTGCTCGTCGGTGCCGACGTACCGCTGGCCCGGACCGCGCAGCGACAGCCGGAACCCCGCCGGGCGGACGCCGAGCGCGGCGTGCGCCTCGCGGATCAGCGCCAGGATCGCCGCGACCTCCTCACCCACCTGGTCCAGGGCGCAGAAGTTGTGCGCGTCGTTGAGCGAGATGGCGCGCACCCGGGACAGCCCGCCGAGCACCCCCGAGCGCTCCGCCCGGTACATCCCGCCCAGCTCGCCGACCCGCAGCGGCAGCTCCCGGTAGGACCGGCCCCGGGCCCGGAAGACCAAGGCGTGGTGCGGGCAGAGCGCCGGGCGGAGCACGAACTCGTCGTCCGGGCTCAGCCGCATCGGCGGGAACATGTCGTCGGCGAAGTAGCCGAGGTGGCCGGAGAGCTCGAACAGCTCCCGCTTGCCCAGCGGCGGCGAGTAGACGTGCTGGTAGCCCGCCCGTCGCTCCAGCTCGTGGACGTACGCCTCGACGGCGTGCCGGGCGGCAGCGCCCGCCGGCAGCCAGATGGGCAGGCCGGCGCCGGCCAGCGGGTCGGAGACGAACAGCTCCAGCTCCCGGCCGAGCCTGCGGTGGTCGGTCATGTCGCTCTCCCTCGGGTACGACCCGGAGGCGACCTGGCCCGGAACGCCGCGAGGCCCCGGGGCGGTTCGCCCCGGGGCCTCGATGACGGTGACGTCAGTGCGGCGCGCCGGGGTTCCCCGGCGTCGTGGTCCGTACCGCGCTGCGCATGCGCAGACGGTAGACCGGCGGCGGGCTGGCACGCATCCGATTTCGGGCCCCGCCGGCTGCGCGGGCCGCATGACGTGGTGCCCAGCCGGGTCAACACCCGCACTCCGGGCGGGCCGGCGGGCGCGCGGCGCAGGAGCGGGCCGCCGGCACGGGACCTGCCGGCGGCCCGCGGCGGCCCGGTCGTCGGAAACGGGGGGCCCGACGCGCCCGGGGCCGCGCGCCGACAACGGTACGCCGCCCGCCGCCGATCCGCCGCCCGGCTCGGCCCGCACGCCGAGGCCGCGCCGGGCCGGCGGCGCCGCCGGGTCGGTGGTCACCACCGGCCGGGGTGGGTGCCGGTGACGCCCGCCACACCGGCAGGCTCGGGGCACCCGATCAGCCGGGCCCGGCGAGGTGGCAGTCGT
Source organism: Micromonospora sp. MW-13 (assembly GCF_003434305.1). Classification (GTDB taxonomy): domain Bacteria; phylum Actinomycetota; class Actinomycetes; order Mycobacteriales; family Micromonosporaceae; genus Micromonospora. The sequence goes on along the minus strand of NZ_QKKX01000056.1, from coordinate 35,908 downwards.
GCTTGAGCTACTCACCCACGTGACATCACCGCTGTGGGCGTACCTGGCGCTGCTCGGGCTGCTGGCGGTCGACGCGTTCGTGCCGGTCATCCCCACCCAGGCCGTGATGATCACCGGTGGGGCGCTCACCGTGTACGGCGGGCTGAGCCTCCCGCTGACCATCGGGGTCGGCGCGCTCGGCGTCTTCGCCGGCGATCTGGCCTGCTACCTGCTCGGCCGGGGAGCACCGGACCGCCGGCCGGCCCGGAACGCCGAGCCGAGCCGGGCCCGCCGGATGGCCGGCCGGATGACCCGGGGACTGCGCCGGCCCGGCCCGCTGGTGATCCTGCTCTGCCGGTTCGTGCCGGGCGGCCGGATGGCCGCCTGCTTCGCCGCCGGCCGCAGCCGGTACCCGTACCGGCTCTTCCTGGCCTACGAGGCGGTGGCGGCGGCCGGCTGGGCCACGTACGGTGCGCTGGTCGGGCACCTGGGCGGCACGGCGCTGACCGAGTCGGCGTGGCAACTGTTGGTGATCGCCGGCGCGGCGGCGGCCGGCTTCGCCGCCGCCGGCTGGGCGATGACGGCCCTCACCGCCCGCCACGAGACACCGACGGACTGACCCCCTACTCCAGCTCGTGCAGCATGAGCTGGCGGGCCGCCTCCGTGATGGAGCCCGACAGACTCGGGTAGATCGTGATGGTCTGGGCCAGCTCGTTGACCGTGAGGTTGTTCTCCACCGCCAGGGTGATCGGCAGGATCAGCTCGCTGGCCTTGGGGGCGACCACCACGCCGCCGATCACCTGGCCGCTGGCCGGGCGGCAGAACAGCTTGACGAAGCCGTCGGCCAGGTCGTCCATCTTCGCCCGGGCGTTGCCCGACAGCGGGAGCATCACCTGGCGGGCGGGCGTCTTGCCGGCGTCCACCTCGTCCTGGGAGACGCCGACGGTGGCCAGCTCCGGGTCGGTGAAGACGTTCGCCGCGACCGTACGCAGCCGCAGCGGCCGGACCGCCTCGCCGAGCGTGTGCCACATCGCGATCCGGCCCTGCATGGCGGCCACGCTGGCCAGCGGCAGCACCCCGGTGCAGTCGCCGGCGGCGTAGATGCCGGGGACGTTGGTCCGGGACACCCGGTCGACGGTGACGTAGCCGCCCCGGGCCAGCTCGACGCCGTACTCGCCAAGGCCCAGGCCGGCCGTGTTGGGGATCGACCCGACGGCGATCAGCGCGTGCGAGCCCTGCACCAGCCGGCCGTCGGCCAGCTCCACCTCCACCCCGTCGGCGGTCCGCCGGACACCCTCGGCGCGGGAGTTGTTGAGGATGGTCATCCCCCGAGAGCGGAAGACCCGCTCGATCGCCATCGCGGCGTCGGCGTCCTCGTGCGGCATCACCCGGTCCCGGCTGGAGACCAGGGTGACCTCCACCCCCATGGCCAGGTACGCGCTGGCGAACTCGGCGCCGGTGACGCCCGAGCCGACCACGATCAGGTGCTCGGGCAGCTCGGGCAGGTCGTACACCTGCCGCCAGGTGAGGATCCGCTCGCCGTCGGGCACGGCGGTGGGGAGCTGGCGCGGGGTGGCGCCCGTGGCGACCAGCACGGTCGACGCGGCGATCGAGTACTCCTCGGCCCCGTCGGCCGGGGTGACGACGACCCGGTGGGTGTGACCGAGCGTGTCCTCGCCGAGCCGGGCGGTGCCGGCCACGAAGGTGACGCCGGCCTTCAACAGCTTGGCGTGGATGTCGGCGGACTGGTGAAGGGCGAGCCGCTTGACCCGCTCGTGCACCGTCTGGGCGTCGACGGTGACCGCCTCCAGCCCGTCGGAGTGCACCCCGAACTCCTCGGTGTCCCGGTACCCGGTGACCACCTCCGAGCTGGCGATGAAGGTCTTGGACGGGACGCAGTCGGACAGCACGCAGGCGCCGCCGGCCCCGTCGGCCTCCACCACGGTGACATCAGCGTCCAGCTGGGCGGCGACCAGGGCCGCCTCGTACCCGGCCGGCCCCCCGCCGATGATCACGATCTGGCTCACAGCTATCGCCCCTCGTCCATGCTCACAGTGACTTTCTTCTCCCCGACGCGTCCGACACGCACCGTCGTATTCTCCCCCACCCGTCCGTCGGGCTATCGTCATCGCCGTGCGTCATTACGCCGCCTACGGCTCAAACCTGGACCCCGCCCGGATGCGTGCCTACTGTCCGCACTCGCCGATGGTGGGCATCGGCTGGCTGGAAGGCTGGCGGCTCACCTTCGCGGGCGAGGGCGTCATCGGCTGGGAGGGCGCGGTCAGCACCGTCGTCGAGTCCCCCGGCGACCGGGTGTTCGTGGCGCTCTACGACATCAACCCCTACGACGCCGCCCAGCTCGACGAGATCGAGGGGGTGACCTCCGGGACGTACCGCAAGCTGCACGTCCGGGTCTCGACCCTCGACGGGGACGTGACCGCCTGGGTCTACGTCTTCGACGGGTACGAGGGCGGCCTGCCGACGGCGTGGTACCTGTCGGAGATCGCCAACGCCGCCGAGAAGGCGGGCGCGCCCGACGACTACGTCAGCGAGCTGCGGTCCCGCCCCACCGGCACCGCGTCGGCGTAGCGCGTCTACCACGCCCCCAGTCTGCTCCGGGTGGGTGGCGGCGCGCGGAGCGCCCCCCGGCGGGCGGCTCCGGTCACACACCGACCGCCGGAACCACCCGCTCGTACATGTCGGTCCACCGCACCTCGTCCAGCCCCACGGAGCGGTAGAGCGTCGCCGGAGAGGTCGGGTTGGCCAGGTCGACGCCCAGGCCGGCGGACCGCCTGCCCTTGGCGGCGTAGACCGTGAAGGCCCGCCGCAGCAGCGCGGCGCCCACCCCGTGTCGCCGGTACGCCGGCAGCACCGACAGGGTGCGGACCCACCCCTGGTCCTGCTCCAACGCCTGGTCGGACGACTGCAACGCGCCGGCCGGCACCCCGTCGACCTCGGCGACGAACCACTCGTCCCAGGTCCTGACGTACGGGGGCAGGTGCTCCCGCCACTGCTCGTACCCGACCGGCTCGTAGTCCGAGGTGTCCCGGAACGCCGTGTCGAAGATCCGGTGGAACAGGCGCAGGTCGGCCTCGTCCCCGACGTGCAGCGGGCGGATCGTCACCCCGGGCGGGCACGGCGGCTCGGCGGGCAGGCCCGTCAGTGTCCGGCTCATCCGCACGTACCGTTTCGCCCGGGTGAAGCCGGCCTCGGCCAGCTCCGCCACCCACCGGGTCTCCGGCGCGAAGGCGGCGGTGCGGACGGTCAGCGCGGACAGGCCCCGCTCGGCGGCCCGCTCGGCGACCCGGCCCAGCATCCGGGTGAGCAGTGGGACGCGCGCGGCCTCGGCGCGCACCGGGTCGACGTAGACGTCGACGAACTCCCGGCCCACCCCGCTCGGGTTGTCCACCACGGTCCACCCGACGACCCTCCCGTCGTGGTCACCGACCAGCCAGGAGTCGAGCGCCGGGTCGACGAAGGGGGCGGTCAGCGCGGCCTCGACGTCCTCGGCGTCGAAGTCGGGGTGGCCGATCGCGAAGGTGTCGGCGGCGTGCACCACCGCAAGGATCGCCGGCACGTCGTCGAGGGTGGGGCGGCGGGCGCTCCAGCCAACGGGAAGGGTCATCCGGCGATCCTGGCAGCAGCCCACCGCCCGCCGCCGCCCATTTATCCCCGCCCCGGCCGGTCGGGATCTCGCTGGGTGGGCCGTCCCTGCACCTGCGCACGGGCGGTGGCCAGCAGGTCCAGCAGTTCGGCGCCCTCGCCGGGGGCGAGGACGCGGAAGCCCGTGGCGACCAGCCGGTCGGTCATCGCCTCCGCCCACAACCGCCGCCGCACCAGGGGACCGACCCGGGGGTACGGCGGCGGCCAGCCGCAGGCCAGCGCGCCGGCCTCGCCCTCCGGCCCGGCCAGCACCGCCTCCAGCGGGGTCATCCCGCCGGCCCGCACCGCCATCAGGTACGCCCCGGCGAAGTGCTCGCGCAGCAGCAGCAGCCCGACGGCGGCCCGGGCGGCCGGGGAGTCCTCCGGTGGCGGCATGGCCCGCCAGGCGGCGAACAGCGGCATGCCGCTGGCGTCCGCCGCGTCGACCACCCGGCGCAGCAACCCGCCCAGCCGGTGCACCCCGGGCAGGGCGGCGAGGTGCTCGTCGCCCCAGCGGCAGCACTCGGCGAGGTTCGCGGCGGCCACCTCCAGCGGGCGGATCACCCGGGCGGCGCCGTCCCAGCCGTCGGCGACGGCGTCCGGGGCGATGAAGCCGAGGGCGGCGGCCACCGTCGGGGCCCGGACGTCGCCCAGCGCCCCGGCCCGGCCGGTGATGTAGAACGCCCAGCCGGAAATGCCCAGCAGGCGGGCCCGGCGCAGGGTGCCGGGGCAGCGGGTGAACGCTTCGCCGAGCTCCAGCACGAACGGCTTGCTCGCGGCGGCGACCTGCTCCGGCGTCATCGGAATCAGTCTCCCCCGCCGTCGCTTCCGGCGGCAGTCCCCTCTTCGGCGTCGATCGCCTCGATCGCCCCCTCGACCTCGCCGGTGCGCCGGCGGGCGGCGGTGGCGGCCCGTTCCGCCGCCCGCCGGGCCAGCCTCCGCCGGCTCAGCTCCTGCTCGGCCTCGGCCCGCCGCCGTTCCAGCTCGGCCAGCGACCGCTCGATGTCGGCCAGTTCCTCGGCACCGCCGTGCTCGGCGTCCGCCGCGCCGGCCAGTTCCGCCTCGGCCCGGCCCTGGTCGGTACGCGCCTTCGCCAGTTCCCGTTCCAGCGCCCGGCGCTGCCGGACCCGCTCGGCCCGGGCGGCGCGGTCCGCCGCCCGCTCGTCACGTTCCCGCCGCGTCCGGTCCCGGCCGGCGGCCCGGTCCGGGGCGGCCGGTGCGGGCTCCTCGTCACCGGTGACCAGCCGCAGTTGGGGGCGGGGCACCTCGCCGAAGCCGGCGTAGCTGGCGGCGCGCAGCAGCCGGCCGGTACGCACCTGTTCGGCGACCTCGGTGTCGGACAGCGCGGCGTTGAGCGTCGCCTCCACCTCGGCCAGGGGCAGTTTCCCGCCCGGCGGGCCGCCCTCGGCGTCGGCCGCCAGCCGGCGCACCTCGGCCACCAGCGCCGCGACCACCGCCCGCCGCTGGGCGGAGAGTTCCCGCAGCCGGGGGCCGCGCAGGTCGCGCTGGGCCACGCGCAGCGCCTCGGCGAGCTGGCCCAGGTCGGCGACGAGTTCGGGGCACCGGATGGCGAGCAGGTTGACCAGCCAGGCGGCCACGGTCGGGCGGCGCAGCCGGGCGATCTCCCGGGCCGTGGCCGGGTCGCCGGCCCGCCGGGCCTCGGCGACGGCCGCGTCGCGGGTGGCGACGAACCGGTCCGGCGGCTCCTCGTAGAGCCGTCGGACCAGGTCCCGAGGGGGTGGCACCGGGTCAGACGTCGAGCCGGCTGCCCGGCTCGAGGCGCTGGTAGTCGGTCTTGGACAGCGCCGTGAACTGGCGGTTCAGCACCGCCAGGCCGTTGTCGTTGAGCAGCCCGTCGTGCGCGGCGAAGGCGCGGCGCGGGGCGACCGCGCGGATGAAGTCGACCACCTCGGAGAACTTCGACCAGGGGGCGTGGATCGGCGCGAACAGGGTGTCCACCTGGACATCCTCCGGCACCACCAGCGAGTCGCCGGGGTGGTAGACCACATCGTTGAGCAGGTACCCCAGATTGTCCACCACGGGGATGTCCGGGTGGATGACGGCGTGCCGCCCGCCGTACGCCCGGACCGGCACGCCGGCCGCGGTGAACGACTGCCCGGGGGCGACCGGCTCCAGCACCTCGGCCGCGTCGCCGAGGACGCCGGACAGCGAGGCCGGGCCGTGGAGGCGGAACGGCCGGCGGTCGAGCTGCCGGGTGACCGCCGCGACGTCCAGGTGGTCGGGGTGCTCGTGGGTGATCAGCACCGCGTCCGCCCCGTCCAGCGCCGCCGGGTCGCTGAACCCGCCCGGGTCGACGACCAGCACCCCGCCGTCGTGCTCGACCCGCACGCAGGAGTGGGCGTACTTGGTGAGCTGCATCATGACCCCCTGATTATCGAATCGTGACATCCCTGAGCGCAGTCTGCCGGAACCCGAGGGCCGCCGCGCCACGTCTGACGTATCGCCCGATGGCCAGAAGAAGGGGAGCGGGAATGGACAGACGCGCAAGAGGTGGACTGCTGACCGCGGTGGGGCTGGCGGCTCTGCTGGCGGTGGGCGGATGCAGCGGTCTCCGCGGCGGGCAGGCCTCGGAGGACTCGGCCGCCTCCGCGCCGGACAAGGCGGCGCCGGCCGGCGTGCCCCTGGCGGAGGCGGGAGCGGCAGGGGCGAAGGCCGGCACCGGGGGCGGGTCGCCGGACCTGCGGGTGGACCAGCGGTCCATCGTCTACACCGGAGACATCCGGGTCCGGGTGGACGATGTGGACGGCGCCGCCCGGTCCGCCGTCACGGCCGCCACCTCGGCCGGCGGGTTCGTCGGCGGCGACGAGCGCAACAGCACCGGCCGGACCGCGCGGGCGGAGTTGGAGCTGCGGGTCCCGGCGGAGCGGTTCACCCCCGTGGTGGAGGAGCTGGCGAAACTGGGGCAGCAGGAGCACCGGTCGATCCGTACCGAGGACAAGACCGAGGAGACCGTCGACCTGGACGCCCGGATCACCACCCAGCGGGCCCGGGTGGAGAGCGGCCGAAAGCTGCTGGCCCGGGCCAGCTCGCTCGACGACCTGGTCAGGCTGGAGAGCGAGGTGGCCCGGCGGGAGGCCGACCTCGCCTCGCTGGAGGCGAAGAAGCGCCGGCTGGCCGACCTGACCGCGCTCTCCACCATCACCCTCACCCTGGTCGGGGCGGACGCCGAAACCTCCTCCGAGAAGGAGGAGGCCGAGACCGGCTTCCTGGTGGGGCTGCGCGGCGGCTGGAACGCGTTCGTCGCCTCGCTGGGCGTGCTGCTCACCGTGCTGGGCGCGCTGCTGCCGTTCGTGGTGGCGCTGGGCGTGCCCGTGGCGCTGCTGGTGGCGGTGCTGCGCCAGCGCCGGCGCAGGCCGGCGCCGGCGCTCAGCGAGTCGCCGCCAGTGCCCGTAGCGCGGTCTGCACCATGAGCCGGACGCCGAACGGGATGGCCCGCTCGTCGACGTCGAACGAGGCCCGGTGCAGGTCGACGTTCGGGCCGGACCGGCCGACGCCGAGGCGGGCGAGCGCGCCGGGGACGTACTCCAGGTACCAGGAGAAGTCCTCGCCGCCCATGCTCTGCGGGGTCTCCGCCACGCCTTCCGGGCCGAGCGCGGCCACGGTGGCGGCGGTGAGCACCTGGATCGCCTTGGCGTCGTTGCTGACCGGCGGCCGGCCGCGCAGGTACTCCAGGTCGACCGTGGCGCCGGTCGGGGCGATGACGTCCCGGACCACCTGAGCGACGATCTTGGGGGCCTCCCCCCAGGTGTCGCGGTCCATCACCCGCAGGGTGCCGGAGGCACTCGCCTCGGAGGGGATGACGTTGTACCGGGTGCCGGCCGAGGCGTGGCCGAACACCAGCAGCAACCCGCTGTTGGCCGGCACCCGGCGGCTGACCAGGGCGGGCACCTCGGTGACCAGCCGGCCGAGCGCGTCGACCAGGTCGACGGTCAGGTGCGGGCGGGCGGTGTGCCCGCCCGGCCCGCTGAGCTTGACGGTGACGTTGTCGGCGGCGGCGGTGATCGGGCCGACCCGCAGGCCGACCTTGCCGACCGGCTGGTTGGGGTCGCAGTGCAGGGCGAAGATCTGCACCACGTCGTCCAGCCCGCCGGCCTCGATGACCTCCAGCGAGCCGCAGGGCAGGATCTCCTCGGCCGGCTGGAAGATCAGCCGGACCCGGCCGTCCAGCTCGCCCAGTTCGGCGAGCTGGGCCAGCAGCATGCCGACGCCGAGCAGCACGGTGGTGTGCACGTCGTGGCCGCAGGCGTGGCAGACGCCGTCCTTGGTGGACCGGTACGGCACGTCCTTGATGTCGGTGAGCGGCAGCGCGTCGATGTCGGCGCGGAGCGCGACCACCGGGCCGTCGGGGCGGCCGTCGATGTCGCAGATCACCCCGTTGCCCTTCGGCAGCAGGCGCGGGTTCAGCCCGGCCAGGGACAGCTCGCGGGCGATCAGGGCGGCGGTATCGAACTCCTCGCCGGAGAGCTCCGGATGGGAGTGGATGTGTCGGCGGGTGGCGACGAGCCGGGGCACCCGCAGGGCCAGCAGTCGGTCCAGCTCGAAGGGCAGGGGCTGGGACCCGGACGGCGCCTCCGGCGAGTCCGACGACGCCAGCTGGCTGCCGTTCGGCAGCGTCAACGCACTCGTCACGGCGAAATCTCGATCACTAGAAATGGATGGATCATCGGGGATGACAGCAGACAGCCTAGACCTCCGATGGTGACGCTGTGCAACTTCATTCCCGTAGCGGTCGGATGGCGCAGCGTCACGAAAGCCCTGGTGGAAGGGCTCGACAATCTGCGGGACAGCAGGTAGATCGCGGTTGAACGCCGTCATCTGCCCCACACCTCCTACAACCCGTAACCGAGTCGGCGGTCGCGAAATCACCCTCGATCCGGGGCCGTCGTTTCCCGAATTGTCGCATTGGTCGCTTCGGTCAACCGCCGCTCGGACAATTAGCCGACCGCACCCGGGCGGCCGGGCGTCTCCAGACGGTGACACGACGGGACGGGACGCGCGCGCACACGCTGTCCGTCCCGTTCACCCGGACGGGTTACCCAACGCCCCGGGGTGCACACACGTGCCGGGCCGCGCCGGATCCGGCGCCGCGACTGCCCGGGGCCGGCCGAACCCGGCGGGCCCGGGGCGCCACCCGCCGACAGTAGACCCGGGTGCGACGGCCCGCGACCCCGCTTCCGCGGGGCGGGAAGCGGGGTCGCGGGGCAGCCGGTAGGGGTGGTCAGAACCGGTCGCTCGGGCGGTAGGTCCCCCAGACCTGGCGCAGGGTGCCGCAGACCTCGCCCACCGTGGCCCGGGCCCGCAGCGCCTCCTTCATCGGGAAGAGCACGTTCTCCGTGCCCTCGGCGGCGGCGCGCAGCTCGGCGAGGGCCCGCTCGACGGCGCCACCGTCGCGCTCCGCGCGCAGCCTGGCCAGCCGCCCGGCCTGGGCCGCCTCGATCTCCGGGTCGACCCGCAGCGGCTCGTACGGCTCGTCGGCGTCGATCGTGAACCGGTTGAGCCCGACCACCACCCGCTCACCCGAGTCGATCTCCTGGGCGATCCGGTACGCGGACTGCTCGATCTCCCGCTTCTGGAAGCCCGCCTCGATGGCGTCCACCACCGAGCCGTGGTCGGCCACCCGGTCCATCAGCTCCACCACCGCCGACTCGATCTCGGCGGTCATGGCCTCCACCACGTACGAGCCGGCGAACGGGTCGACGGTGGCGGTCAGGTCCGTCTCGTACGCCAGCACCTGCTGGGTGCGCAGGGCCAGCCGGGCGGCCTTCTCGGTGGGCAGCGCGATGGCCTCGTCGAAGCTGTTGGTGTGCAGCGACTGGGTGCCGCCCAGCACGGCGGCGAGCCCCTGCACCGCCACCCGGACCAGGTTGACCTCGGGCTGCTGGGCGGTGAGCTGCACGCCCGCCGTCTGGGTGTGGAAGCGCAGCATCATCGACTTCGGGTTCTTCGCCCCGAACTCGTCGCGCATCAGCCGGGCCCAGATGCGCCGGGCGGCACGGAACTTCGCGACCTCCTCCAGCAGGGTGGTCCGGGCCACGAAGAAGAACGACAGCCGGGGCGCGAAGTCGTCCACGGCCAGCCCGGCCGCCAGCGCGGCCCGGACGTACTCGACGCCGTTGGCCAGGGTGAACGCGATCTCCTGCGCGGGCGTCGCGCCGGCCTCGGCCATGTGGTAGCCGGAGATGGAGATGGTGTTCCACTTCGGCACCTCCTTGCGGCAGTAGCCGAACGTGTCGGCGACCAGCCGCAGCGAGGGCTTCGGCGGGAAGATGTACGTCCCCCGGGCGATGTACTCCTTGAGGATGTCGTTCTGGATGGTGCCGTTGAGCGCCGACCCGGCGACCCCGGACTCCTCGGCGACGAGCTGGTAGAGCAGCAGCAGCACCGAGCCCGGCGCGTTGATCGTCATCGAGGTGGAGACCTTGTCCAGCGGGATGCCGGCGAAGAGCAGCCGCATGTCCTCGATGGAGTCGATGGCCACCCCGACCTTGCCGACCTCGCCGTGCGCGATCGGGTCGTCGGAGTCGTACCCCATCTGGGTGGGCAGGTCGAAGGCGACCGAGAGACCCATCGTGCCGGCCCGCAGGAGCTGGTGGTAGCGCGCGTTCGACTCCGTGGCGGTGCCGAAGCCGGCGTACTGGCGCATCGTCCACGGGCGCGAGGTGTACATGGTGGGGTAGACCCCACGGGCGTACGGGAACTCGCCGGGCGCGCCCAGCCGGGCGTCCAGGCCCTCGGGCAGGTCGTCCGCCCCGTAGAGGTCCTTGATCGGGAAGCCGGACTCGCTTGACCGCCGTTCGCTCATCCCCGGATGGTAGGACGCGCCGGCGCATCGACGGGTGAGGGATTGCGCACAGCCGACCCCCGACTTCCGGCGACCGCAGGGTGAACAACCGGGCACGTACTGTCGAGTTCGGTAAACGTCCGTCGCGTCGGGTTTCGCATCGGGCGTCGGAACCCGCAAGATAGGGGGGTTGTGTCCCAGCCCCCTCGATTTCCCCCGGTGGCTTTTCTGTGACTCAGATCCCGACGTGGAGCGGCGGACCAGTCAGTCCACCCCACGGACGCGCGGCGCCCGGCACCACCATCGGTGGTCGCTACTCGCTCCGGTCCGCGGTGGGCAACGGCGGCATGGGCACGGTCTGGCGTGCCACAGACACCCTGTTGCGGCGCGACGTGGCGGTGAAGGAGGTCGTCCTTCCGCCGGGCCTCGCCCCCACCGACCGCGACGCGATGTACGAGCGGACGCTGCGCGAGGCCCGCGCCGCCGCGGCCATCCAGCACCCGGCCGTGGTCCAGGTGTACGACGTGGTCACCGAGGGTGGCCGCCCCTGGATCGTGATGGAGCTGCTGGACGCCCGCAGCCTGGCCGACATGGTGATCGAGGACGGGCCGGTCGCGCCCCGCGCGGTCGCCAAGATCGGTATCGCCCTGCTCGGCGCGCTGGAGGTGGCGCACGCGATCGGGGTGCTGCACCGCGACGTGAAGCCGGCCAACGTGCTGATCTGCACCGACGGCCGGTGCGTGCTGACCGACTTCGGGGTGGCCAAGCTCCCCACCGACGTGCAGCTCACCACCCCCGGGATGGTGCTCGGCTCGCCGCACTTCATCTCCCCCGAACGGGCGATGGGCCAGGAGTTCGGCCCGCCCAGCGACCTGTTCTCCCTCGGCGTGACGCTGTACACGGCGGTCGAGGGGCGGCCCCCCTTCGACAAGGGCGACCCGATCGAGACCATGCACGCCGTGGTCGAGGACCCGCCCGCCGCCCCGCAGCGCAGCGGCCCGCTGACCCGGGTGCTGATGGGCCTGCTGGAGAAGGACCCGGCCCGCCGGCTCGACGTGCACACCTCCCGGGCGATGCTGCGCGAGCTACTGGCCGGCCCGTTGACCAGCAACGCCACCGCCGTCAACTCGGTCACCGACCCGTACGCGGTGGTGCCGGTGCAGCAGCGCCCGGTCGTCGTACCGCCGCCGCCCGCCCCCGAGCCGAAGCCGAGCGGGCAGATCGGCGGTCGGGCGATGCTCGCCGCCGGCGAGTCGCTCACCGACCGGCTGGCCAAGCTGCGCCGGGGCGAGAAGGCGGGCAAGACCGCCGCCGCCGCGAGTGCCGCCGCGCTCGACGACACCAGCGCCGACGCGCTCGCCGGTCCGCTGCACACCCCCACCGGGGCGATGCCCGCGCCGACGCCGACGCCCCCGGCCGGCCGGACGTACGGCGGTTCGTCGGAGGCCACCCAGCGGGTCGACGCGGGCGCCGCGCCGGAGGCCACCCAGCGGGTGACGTACGGCCCGTCGCCCGACGCCACCCAGCAGGTCCCGTTCGGGCCCCGGCCGGACGCCACCCAGCGGGTCCCGTTCGGCGTCGGGGCGGACGCCGCCCAGCGGGTCGGCCAGCCCGACGCCACCCAGGCGGTGCCCGGCTTCGGCGCCCCGCCCGAGGCGACCCAGCGGATGGGCGGGACGTACGGCGGCGGCCAGTGGTCGGTGCCCGGCACCGGCCAGCCGTGGGCCACCCCGGCCACCGCGCCCGCCCCGGCCGGCGGCGGTGTGACCGGCGGGGCCGGCCGGCTCGTCGCCACCGTCCAGGGCTGGCCCCGCAAGGTGCAGCTCGCGGCGGCCGGCGCCCTCGTCGTGCTGCTGCTGGTCGGCGCGATCGTCCTGTTCGGCGGCGGCGACCCGGACCAGCCGACCACCCCCTCGGCGCAGCCCACCGCCCCCGCCGCGAGGCCGGTGGAGATGCAGGAGCAGTCGGCCCGGGGGGTCACGGTGCAGGTGCCCAAGGGCTGGGAGCGCAACAGCTCCGGCGTGTGGGTCGACTTCGTCGACCCGGAGGACAGCGGCCGCAAGGTGCGCATCCTCTCCGAGGACTGGGGCGGCACATCGTCGATGCGCTGGGCCGAGGTCGCCGAGAAGGGCCTGCGGAACAGGTCCACCTCCTGCCCGAAGCCGTACAACCAGGTGTCGATGACCGAGCAGAAGCTGGACGGCCAGGCGGCGGCCGAGTTCGAGTACACCTGCGGCGAGGGCGACGGCATGCGGCACGGCGTGTGGCGCGGGGTGGTGCACGAGGGCAAGGTCTACTCGTTCTACCTCTCCTCCACCGACGCCCGGTTCGCCGAGAGCAAGCCGATCTTCGACCAGATGGTGGAGTCGTTCAAGCTCGGCGGGACGGGCTGAGGGTCGTCGGGGCCGACGACCCGGCGAGGCCGACGGGACGCGGTGATCCGCCGCCTGCTATCAAGAGGCATGGCGGCGGAACCCATTGACCTTGACGACATTCGCGACCGGGCCCGGCGGTGGCTCGACGACGACCCCGACCCGGCCACCCGCGAGGAGCTGCGGGCCGTGCTCGACCGGCTGCCGGCGAGCGCGCCCGACCTGGCCGACCGGTTCGCCGGGCCGCTGACCTTCGGCACCGCCGGGCTGCGGGGACCGCTGCGGGCCGGCCCGAACGGGATGAACCTCGCGGTGGTCACCCAGGCCGCCGCCGGGCTGGTCGGCTGGCTCGCGGCCCAGGGCGCGACCGGCCCGCTGGTGATCGGGTACGACGCGCGGCACGGTTCCCGGGAGTTCGCCGAGCGCACCGCCCAGGTCGCCACCGGCGCGGGCCGGCCGGCGCTGCTGCTGCCCCGCCCACTGCCCACCCCGGTGCTGGCGTACGCGGTGCGGCAGCTCGACGGGGCGGCCGGGGTGATGGTCACCGCCAGCCACAATCCCCCGCAGGACAACGGCTACAAGGTGTACCTGGGTGCCGGGCTCGGCGGCGAGCTGGGCGCGGGGGCGCAGATCGTGCCGCCCGCCGACGCCGGGATCGAGGCGGCCATCCGGGCGGTCGGCCCGCTCGCCCGGGTGCCGCTCGGCCCGGCCGGCCAGGTGCTCGGCGACGACCTGGTCGCCTCGTACGTGGAGCGGGCCGCCGCCGTGGTCGACCCGGCCGGGTCGCGGGACCTGAAGGTGGCGTACACGCCGCTGCACGGGGTGGGTGCGGCGGTGCTGACCGCCGCCTTCGCCCGCGCCGGGTTCGGCGTTCCCGGCGTGGTGCCCGACCAGGCGGAGCCCGACCCGGACTTCCCGACCGTGAGCTTTCCCAACCCGGAGGAGCCGGGGGCGGTGGATCGCCTCGTCGAACTCGCCGAGCGCACCGGCGCGGACCTGGCGATCGCCAACGACCCGGACGCGGACCGCTGCGCGGTGGCCGTCCGCGACGCGAGGACGGGCTGGCGGATGCTGCGCGGCGACGAGGTGGGCGTCCTGCTCGCCGACCACCTGATGCGCCGGGGCGTACGGGGCCTGTACGCCACCACGATCGTGTCGTCGTCCCTGCTGCGGGCCATGTGCGCCGCCCGTGGCCTGCCGTACGACGAGACGCTGACCGGGTTCAAGTGGATCGTCCGGGCCGGCGGCGGGTCCGCGCCGCTGGTGTTCGGCTACGAGGAGGCGCTGGGCTACTGCGTCGCCCCGGAGCACGTACGCGACAAGGACGGCATCACCGCCGCGCTGACCGTCGCCGAGCTGGCCGCCGGCCTCAAGGCGGAGGGGCGCACGCTGACCGACCGGCTGGACGAGCTGGCCGCCGAGTTCGGCGTGCACCACACCGACCAGCTCTCCGTCCGGGTGGACGACCTGCGGGTGATCGCCGACGCGATGGCCCGGGTCCGGGCGGCCACCCCGACCGCGCTGCTCGGGCACCCGGTCACCGAGGCGCGGGACCTGCTGCCCGAGGCGGACGTGGTCATCCTGCGCACCGACGCGGCCCGGGTGGTGATCCGCCCGTCGGGCACCGAGCCGAAGCTCAAGGCGTACCTGGAGGTGGTGGAGCCGGTCGCGAACGGCGACGTGCCAGCGGCCCGCGCCCGCGCGACCACGGCCATCGCCGCCCTCCGCACCGAAATCGCCACTACCCTGAACCTCTAACCCCCAGCCCCACCCCACCCACCGCCAGCCGAGTTGATCAAGAAGTTTGCGTCGGGAATCCTGCCGTCGCCGACGCAAACTTCTTGATCACCGCGTGCACACCCGGGGGCGGGGGGAGGGTTAGGGGCGTTTGCCTAGGGCGGCGTCTACCGCGGTGCCCAGGGCGGTGACGACCAGGGCTACCGAGGGGCGGACGACTGAGTCGTCCAGGCCGACGGTGCCGGAGAAGCCGGCGCCGCCGGCGATCTCCTCCAGCCGCACCCGGGCGTCCCGGGCGGCGTCGCCGGTCAGGCCGAGCGCCGGCTCCATCCGGAGCACCGCGACCAGGGTGGCCAGCGCGGCGGTCCGCTCGTCGGGAAGGTGCCCGCCGGCCAGCGCCTCGGCGAGCCGACGCCGGATGTCCTGCTCCACCGAGGCGTCCGTCGTCGGGTAGCGGTGCACGTGGATGAAGCCCAGCTCGGTCTCGTCGACGTCACGCACCACGCCCCGGCCGACCAGGTCGCCGAGGATCCGGTCGCGCAGGCCGTGACGCAGCCGCTGGACCCAGGAGGAGGGGGTGTGCGGGGTGTCGGCGGCGACCCGGGCGAGCACCTCGTCGAGGGTCGACTCACCCGTCGGGGTGGGGTCGGTGACCGTCAGGTTCCCGTCGGCGTAAGCGATCCGGCCGGCCAGGGCCAGTTCGATCAGGACCGCGGCGGCCATTCCCAGGTCGAGGCTGATCCGCGGCATCGTCGCCTTGCCGGATTCGTCGTCGTAGGCGAGGAGCAGCAGCTCTTCGGCAAGCGCAACACCAGTCATGGCCCGAGACGGTAGCGCCTGCGCGCACCCGGCGCGCACCCAACTCGCCAACGGCGTTGGGGCTGCCTCCGGTCGATGCCTGAAGGCGGGAAGAGGCTCCTTCCCCCGCCGCTGTCGAACGGCAGCGGCCCGCCGGGGGCACCGGCGGGCCGGGCGACCGTCAGAAGCGGGGCATGCCGCCGAACTGGCGGTCGCCGGCGTCGCCGAGGCCCGGGACGATGAACATCTTGTCGTTGAGGCCCTCGTCGATGGAGGCGGTGACCAGCCGCAGCGGCAGGCCGGACTGCTCCAGCCGCCGGATGCCGACCGGCGCGGCCAGCACGCAGAGCACGGTGATGTCGGTGCAGCCCCGGTCGGCGAGCAGCCGGCAGCAGTGTTCGAGGGATCCGCCGGTGGCCAGCATCGGGTCCAGGACGAGCACCGGCAGGCCGGCCAGGTCGCGGGGCAGCGACTCCATGTACGCCCGCGGCTCGTACGTCTCCTCGTCGCGGGCCAGGCCGACGAAGCCCATCGAGGACTCCGGCAGCAGGCCGAGCGCGGCGTCGGCCATGCCCAGGCCGGCCCGCAGCACCGGCACCAGCAACGGCGGGTTGGCCAGCCGGGTGCCCTCGGTGCCCGTCACCGGGGTCTGTACGGGGTACTTCTCGACGGGGAAGGAGCGCGCGGCCTCGTACACGAGCATGGTGGTGAGCTCGTGCAGCGCGGCCCGGAACGAGGAGGAGTCGGTGCGCGCGTCCCGCATGGCGGTCAGCCGCGACTGGGCGAGCGGGTGGTCAATGACGTGTACGTCCACGATCGCTCAACCTACCGAACGGTCGGCTCCCGCAGCGCGGTTGCGGGCGCGGCAGCGACCCCGCTCACCCCGGCGGCACCCCGACGACGCTGCGGCGGCGCGGCGCCGCCCGCGACGGCCACCCGTGACCAGGATCACAACATGAGTGGATGCGTAGAATTCCCGGCATGACGGCGACAGCGACGTCGGCCCGGTCGGACCTTTCCGAGCTGGGGCGATCCGAGACCGCTCTGCGGACCTTCCTGCACGGCCTGCCCGGCGTGGACCAGGTGGGCGCGGAGCAGCGGGCGGCACAGCTCGGCACCCGCTCCATCAAGACCACGGCCAAGGCGCAGGCGATCGACCTGGCCATCCGGATGGTCGACCTGACCACCCTGGAGGGGGCGGACACCCCCGGCAAGGTCCGGGCGCTCGCGGCCAAGGCGCTGCGTCCCGATCCGGCCGACCCGTCCTGCCCGCACGTCGGCGCGGTCTGCGTCTACCCGGCGATGGTCCCGCACGTGGCCGAGGTGCTGGCCGGCAGCGGCGTGCACCTGGCCAGCGTGGCGACGGCGTTCCCGTCCGGGCAGGCGCCGCTGGAGGTCAAGCTCGCCGACACCCGGGCCGCCGTGGCGGCCGGCGCGGACGAGATCGACATGGTGATCAACCGGGGCGCGTTCCTGGCCGGGCGGTACTCCGAGGTCTACGACGAGATCGTGGCCACCAAGTCCGCCTGCGGGGACGCCCACCTCAAGGTGATCCTGGAGACCGGCGAGCTGGCCACGTACGACAACGTGCGGCGGGCCTCCTGGCTGGCCATGCTGGCCGGCGGCGACTTCATCAAGACCTCCACCGGCAAGGTCCCGGTCGCCGCCACCCTGCCGGTGACCCTGGTGATGCTGGAGGCGGTCCGCGACTTCCGCGCCGCCACCGGGCGGCAGGTCGGCGTGAAGCCGGCCGGCGGGATCAAGACCACGAAGGACGCGATCAAGTACCTGGTGATGGTCAACGAGACCGTCGGCGCGGACTGGCTCGACCCGGACTGGTTCCGGTTCGGCGCGTCCAGCCTGCTCAACGACCTGCTCATGCAGCGCACCAAACTGACGACCGGCGTCTACTCCGGTCCCGACTACTTCACCCTGGACTGAGCGTGAACTTCGAATACGCGCCCGCCCCCGAGTCCCGCTCGGTGGTGGACCTCAAGCCCTCGTACGGGCTCTTCGTCGACGGAAAGTTCGTCGACCCGACCGACGGTGGCAGCTTCAAGTCGGTCAACCCCGCCTCCGAGGAGGTCCTCGCCGAGGTCGCCGAGGCCGGGAGCCAGGACGTGGACCGCGCGGTCCACGCCGCCCGCAAGGCGTACGAGAAGGTGTGGGGCCCGATGCCGGGCCGGGACCGGGCCAAGTACCTGTTCCGGATCGCCCGGATCATCCAGGAGCGCTCCCGCGAGCTGGCCGTGCTGGAGTCGCTGGACAACGGCAAGCCGATCAAGGAGTCCCGGGACGTCGACCTGCCGCTGGTCGCCGCGCACTTCTTCTACTACGCCGGCTGGGCCGACAAGCTGCCGCACGCCGGCTTCGGGCCCGACCCGCAGCCGCTGGGCGTGGCCGCGCAGGTCATCCCCTGGAACTTCCCGCTGCTCATGCTGGCCTGGAAGATCGCCCCGGCGTTGGCCGCCGGCAACACGGTGGTACTCAAGCCCGCCGAGACCACCCCGCTGACCGCGCTGCTGTTCGCCGAGATCTGCCAGCAGGCCGACCTGCCGGCCGGCGTGGTCAACATCGTCACCGGCGCGGGCGACACCGGCCGGGCGCTGGTCGAGCACCCGGGCGTGGACAAGGTTGCCTTCACCGGCTCCACCGAGGTCGGCCGGGCCATCGCCCGGTCGGTCGCCGGCACCCGCAAGAAGCTCACCCTGGAGCTGGGCGGCAAGGCCGCGAACATCGTCTTCGACGACGCCCCGGTCGACCAGGCGGTCGAGGGGATCGTCAACGGCATCTTCTTCAACCAGGGGCACGTCTGCTGCGCCGGCTCCCGGCTGCTGGTCCAGGAGTCCGTCGCCGAGCAGGTGCTGGAGTCGCTGAAGCGGCGGATGGCCCGGCTGCGGGTCGGCGACCCGCTGGACAAGAACACCGACATCGGGGCGATCAACTCGGCCGCCCAGCTCGCCCGCATCCGCGAGCTGTCCGACGCCGGCTCGGCCGAGGGGGCCGAACGCTGGTCGCCGCCGTGCGAGCTGCCCGAGCGCGGCTTCTGGTTCGCGCCGACGATCTTCACCGGGGTCACCCAGGCGCACCGGATCGCCCGGGAGGAGATCTTCGGCCCGGTGCTGTCCGTGCTGACCTTCCGCACCCCGGCCGAGGCCGTCGAGAAGGCCAACAACACGCCGTACGGGCTGTCGGCCGGGATCTGGACCGACAAGGGCTCCCGGATCCTGTGGTTGGCCGACCGGCTGCGCGCCGGGGTGGTGTGGGCCAACACGTTCAACAAGTTCGACCCCACCTCACCGTTCGGCGGGTACAAGGAGTCGGGCTACGGTCGCGAGGGCGGCCGGCACGGGCTGGAGGGCTACCTCAATGTCTGAGCGGGTCGCGGTACGCAAGACGTACAAGCTCTTCATCGGCGGGAAGTTCCCGCGCAGCGAGTCGGGACGGTCGTATCTCGTGCAATCCGCGAACGTGTCGTTGGCCTCCCGCAAGGACGCGCGGGACGCGGTGGTCGCCGCCCGTGCGGCGGTGAAGGGCTGGGCCGGGGCGACCGCGTACAACCGGGGGCAGATCCTCTACCGGGTCGCCGAGATGCTGGAGGGCCGCCGCGAGCAGTTCGTCGGGCTCGGCGTGCCGGCCGACGAGGTCGACGCGGCCGTCGACCGCTGGGTCTGGTACGCCGGCTGGTCCGACAAGCTCCCCCAGGTGTACGGCGGCGCGAACCCGGTCGCCGGCCCGTACTTCAACCTGTCCGCGCCCGAGCCGACCGGCGTGGTGGCGGTGGTGGCCCCCGAGCAGCCGGCGCTGCTCGGCCTGGTCAGCGTGATCGCCCCGGCGATCGTCACCGGCAACACGGTGGTGGTGGCGGCCTCCCCGGCGCAGCCGCTGGCGGCGGTGACCCTGGCCGAGGTGCTGGCCACCTCCGACCTGCCCGGCGGGGTGGTCAACGTCCTGACCGGTCGGCTGGCGGAGACGGTGCCGACGCTGGCCGCGCACATGGACGTCAACGCGATCGACCTGACCGGCGTGGCCGACGCCGAGCTGGCGGCGGACCTGGAGGTCCGGGCCGCGGAGAACCTGAAGCGGGTGCTCCGGCCGGCCCCGGCCGGCCACGACTGGTCCGCCGACCCCGGCATCACCCGGATGACCGCGCTGCTGGAGACGAAGACGGTCTGGCACCCCAAGGGCGTCTGAACCCCACCCACCCACCGCTGGCCGGCGCCCCCTCGGGGCACGGGGCGGGCGCGGGGGGCGGGGTGGGCTGGGGGCGAGGAGGTTCTACTACGGGAGGTAGGATTGACGGGTGACGCGGCTTGGGGATCTTGAACGTGCGGTGATGGACGTGCTGTGGGACACCGTCCCGGGCACGTCGGACGGGGTGACCGTGCGCGAGGTCGCCGACGCGCTCGACGGGCGCGAGCTGGCCTACACGACGGTGATGACCGTGCTGGACCGGCTCGCCGGCAAGGGCATGGTGCGGCGGCAGCGGGAGGGGCGGGCCTGGCGGTACCGGGCCGCGGCCAGCCGCGAGGCGCACATCGCCCAGCTCATGCTCGACGCGCTGGACCTCGGTGGCAGCCGGGACGCCGCGCTGGTGCGCTTCGCCCACTCGGTCACCGGGACCGAGGCCGACGTGCTGCGCGCCGCCCTGGGCGCCGAGGCGGCCGGGGCGCTGACCGACCGGGTCGAGGATCCGCGTACGGACCGGGCCGGGCAGCCCGCCCTGGCCGACGAGGCGACGGACCGGTAGGGCCGCCGTCATGGCGTACGCCGCGCACTTCGCCGCGACGGTCCTGGCCTGCTACCTGACCGCCCAGGTCCTGGCGGCCTCCACCTGGACGTGGCGCAGCCCCCGGGTGGCGATCGTCTGCTGGCAGGCGGTCGGGCTCGCGCTCGGCCTCTCCGCGATGGGCCTGCCCATGGCGCTCGGGCTGGCCGCGTACGACCGGCCGACGGGCGGCGCGCTGCTCGCCCTCGGCACCGACCTGGCCCACGGCACCCTCCCCGCCGGGACGGGCGCGATCCACCTCGGGCTGGTCGGCGTCGGCTTCGGCATCGGGGCGGTGCTGCTCACCACGACGGTACGCAGCCTGCACGCGGCCGTCCGGGCCCAGCGCCGGCACCGGGACCTGCTGACCCTGGTCGCCCGCCGGGACCCCGAGGTGCCGGGGGCGTTGGTGCTGGACCATCCGAGCGCGGCGGCGTACTGCCTGCCGGGTGTGCGTCCCCGGGTGGTGGTCAGCGCCGGGGCGCTCAGCATGCTCGACCGGGCCGAGCTGGAGGCGGTGCTCACCCACGAGCGGGCGCACGCGCAGGAGCGGCACGACCTGGTGCTGCTGCCGTTCACGGCGCTGCGCCGGGCGCTGCCCTGGTTCCGTTGGGTACGCCACGCGCACGAGCGGGTCTCGCTGCTGGTCGAGATGCGTGCCGACGACAAGGCCCGGGAGCTGCACGCCGAGGCGCCACTCGCGGGCGCGCTGCGGCGGTTCGCGGCGGCCGGCCACCGGGTCACCCCGGCCGGCGCGCTCGGCCTGGGCGAGGGGGACCTGGACGTCCGGGTCCAGCGGCTGCTGGTCGCCGACCGGCCGCCCCGGCTGATCGGGGCCACCGCGCTGGCGGTGGCGGTCACCCTGGTCGCGCTGCCGATCTCGCTCTTCCTGAGCTGACAGCCACGGGCCTGACGACTCCCGATCCTGGCCGCCACCGCACGCCCTCCTATAGGTAGCCAGTCTACGTGTAGGCTCTCTACCAAAAGCGAGCCTACCTCCGGAGAGCGGCCATGGACCCCCTGCTCCTCGCCCGTCTGCAGTTCGCCACGACCACCTCCCTGCACTTCCTCTTCGTTGCCGTCACGCTCGGGCTGGTCACCCTGCTGGTCGGGCTTCAGACCGCCTGGGTGCTGACCGGCAACCCGGCGTACGAGCGACTGACCCGGTTCTGGGGCCAGCTCTACGTGATCAACTATGCGCTCGGCATCGCCACCGGAATCGTGATGGAGTTCCAGTTCGGGCTGAACTGGAGCGGCCTGTCGCGCTACGTCGGCAACGTGTTCGGCGCGCCGCTGGCGATCGAGACCCTGGTGGCGTTCTTCCTGGAGTCCACGTTCCTCGGCATGTGGATCTTCGGGTGGCACCGGCTTCGCCGGGGCGTCCACCTCGCGCTGCTGTGGGGCGTGGCGCTGACCGCGTACGCCTCGGCGTTCTGGGTCATGGTGGCGAACTCCTGGCTCCAGCACCCCGTCGGCTACGAGGTGCGCGACGGGGTGGCCCACCTGACCGACTTCGGCGCCCTGCTCACCAACCCCACCCTCGGGATGGCGTTCGGGCACGTGGTGGCCGCCGCCCTGCTCACCGGCGGGATGCTGATGGCCGCGGTGAGCGCCTGGCACCTGATCCGGCACACCGCCGACTTCACGCTGTTCCGCACCTCGCTGCGGATCGGGCTGGTCACCGCGGCGCTCGCGGTCAGCCTGGTGGTGGGCTTCGGCTTCGCCCAGTTCGGTCCGGTCGGGCAGGTGCAGCCGACCAAGTTCGGCGGCGGCGCGGACCAGGGCGCCCTGGTCGCCGAGTGGACGGCCCGGTTCGGGCCCGGCGACTACGCCCCACCCGTGCTGGCCGACGTCGGGCTCGGCTTCATGATCATGATCGGCATGCTGCTCGGCTGCGTCTGGCTGCTGCTCCCGCTGCTCTGGCGGGACTGGATCATCCGGCTCCGCGTCCCGCTCTGGATCACCCTGCTGGCGCTGCCGCTGCCCTTCGCGGCGGTGCTGCTCGGCTGGATCGCCCGCGAGGTGGGCCGCCAGCCCTGGGTCGTGTACGGCCTGTTGCCCACCGGGCAGGCGGTCTCCCCCGTCGGGCCGGGCGTGATGCTCGCCTCGCTGATCGGCTTCACCCTGCTGCTCGGCGCGCTCGCCGTCGCCAACGGGATGCTGTTCGCCCGGTACGCCGCCAGGGGCGCCGCCGACCCGGCGCTCGGCCGCCCGCCCGCCCCGGCCCCCGAGCCGGCCCGCCCCATGTCCGTCCTCGCCTGAGGGAGCCGCCCCGTGGAACTCGCCTGGTACGCCCTGCTCGGCCTCTTCTTCGCCGTCTACCTGGTGCTCGGCGGCTACGACTACGGCGTCGGGCTGCTGCTCGCCCGGGGCGGCGGCCCGGACCGCCGCCGGGCGGCGCTCACCGCCGTCGGCCCGTTCTTCCTCGGCAACGAGGTCTGGCTGGTGGCCGCGGCCGGCATCCTGTTCGGGGCGTTCCCCACCCTGGAGGGGGAACTGCTCTCCGGGTTCTACCCGGTCGTCGCCGCCGCGCTGGCCGGGGTGGTCGCGGTGGCCGTCGGCGTGCAGTTGCGCAGCCGCCCGGCCGACGGTCGGGCCCGGGCCGCCTGGGACCGGGTGGTGGTCGCCGGCAGCCTGCTCGCCGCGCTCGGCTGGGGCGGGCTGCTCGCCGGCCTGCTCCAGGGCGTGCCGCTGACCGCCGCCGGGCACGTGGCGGGGCTCGGGCACGTGGTCACCCCGTTCGTGGCCGCCGCCGGCATCGCGATGGTGGCCCTGGTCACCGTGCACGGTGCGACCTTCCTCACGCTCCGGCTCCCGGCCGCCGACGCCGCGCCGCTGGCGCGGACCGCCCGCCGGCTGGTCGCGGTGGCGCTCGCCGCGGTCGCCCTGGCCACCGTCGCCGGCGGCCTCTCCGATCGGGTACGCGCCGCGGCGCAGCGCCCGCTGTTCGCCGTACTGCTGCCGTTCGTGCTGTTCGCGGCGCTGCTGGTGGCCCGGGCGGCGCTCGCCCGGCGGCGGCCCGGGGTGGCCTTCGCCGCCACCTCGGCGGCGCTGGCGCTGCCGGTGGCGCTGGTCGGAGCGGCGCTCTGGCCCCACGTGCTGGTCTCCACGGTCGATCCGGCGGCGTCGCTGAGCGTCGCCGGCGCGGCGGCCAGCGGGCCGACCCTGGCGCTGCTGGGCTGGCTGACGGTGCCGCTCCTGCCAGCCCTACTAGGCTTTCAGGCGATGTGCTGGTGGGTGTTCCGGGGACGGACCGACGGCAGGGCACCGGTGTACTGGTGAACCGCCGTCCCTTCGACCCGCGTCTGCTGCGCCGGGTCCCCGCGGCCCGGCGCGACCTCGCCGTGCTCGCGCTGCTCGGCGGACTGACGGCGCTACTGGTCGTGGCGCAGGCGACCGCGCTGGCCACGCTGCTGGCCACCGCGATCGACGGGCGGCTGGACCGGCCGGCGTTGGCCGGTCTCCTCGCCGCCGTGGCCGGGCGATCGGTGGTCACCTGGGCCCAGGGCACGGTGGCGGCGCGGGCCGCCGCGACGGTCAAGGCCACGCTCCGGGGGGACCTGCTCGCGGCCGTCGGCCGGCACGGCCCCGGCTGGGTCGCCGGCCAGCGGGCCGGCCAGCTCGCCACCCTGGCCGGGCGCGGGCTCGACGCGCTGGACGCGTACTTCACCGGGTACCTTCCGCAGCTCGTGCTCAGCGTCACCGTGCCGGTGGCCGTGCTGGCCCGGATCGTCCTCGCCGACTGGGGCTCGGCGGTGATCATCGCGCTGACGCTGCCGCTGATCCCGGTCTTCGGCGCGCTGCTCGGCTGGCAGGCGCAGGCCGCCACCGAACGCCAGTGGCGGCGGCTGTCGCTGCTCGGCGGGCACTTCCTCGACATGGTCGCCGGGCTGCCCACCCTGCGCGCGTTCGGCCGGGTGCGCGGACAGGTCGAGGTGGTACGCCGGATGGCCGACGGGCACCGGACCGCGACGATGAAGACGCTACGGATCGCGTTCCTGTCCGCCCTGGTGCTGGAGCTGGTCGCCACCCTGTCGGTGGCGCTGGTCGCGGTGCCGGTGGGCATCCGGCTGCTCGGCGGCGGGCTCACCCTCTCCACCGCGCTGCTGGTGCTGCTGCTCACCCCGGAGGCGTACCTGCCGCTGCGGGCGGCCGGCAGCCGGTTCCACGCCAGCATGGAGGGGCTGACCGCGCTGGACGAGGCGCTCACCCTCTCCGCGGTCGAGCCGGCCGCCGGCCGGCCGGAGCCGTCGCCGGCCCCCGACGGGCGGGGCGAGATCCGGTTCGAGGGCGTCACGGTCGAGTACGAGCGGACGGTCGCGCTGCGGGACGTCACGCTGACCATCCGGCCCGGCGAGCGGATCGCCGTCGTCGGGCCCAGCGGCGCGGGCAAGAGCACCCTGCTCAACCTGCTGCTCGGCTTCGTCGCCCCGACGCGGGGCCGGGTCACCGTGGGCGGGGTCGACCTCGCCGGCGTCGACCCGGACGGCTGGCGGAGCCGGCTCGCCTGGGTGCCGCAGCGCGCCCACCTGTTCGCCGCGACCCTGGCCGACAACATCCGGCTCGGCGCGCCCGACACCGACGACGACGCGCTCGCCGCCGCGGTCACCGCCGCCGCGCTGGACGAGGTGGTCGCCGCCCTGCCTGACGGGCTCGGCACCGCGCTCGGCGAGCGCGGCCACGGCCTGTCCAGCGGCCAGCGACAGCGGGTGGCGCTGGCCCGGGCGTTCCTCCGGGACGCCCCGGTGGTGCTGCTCGACGAGCCCACCGCGCGGCTCGACACCGCCAGCGAGGCCGTGGTGCTGGCGGCCACCCGCCGGCTCGTCGCCGGCCGGACCGCCCTGCTGGTGGCCCACCGGCCGGCGCTGCTGGAGGACGCCGACCGGATCCTGCGGGTCGAGGACGGCCGGGTCACCGAGCTGGTCCCCGCGAGGGTCACGGAGGCGGCCCGATGAGCACCGGTCCCGCCGACGCCACCTCCCCCACGCCGGACCCGGGCCCGGGCGCGGGCGCCGCCACGGCCCCGCCGCCGGGCCCGGGTGCGGGGACCGCCACGGCCCCGCCGGACGGCGGGAGCGTCCGGGCCGCCGAACGGGCCGTGCTCCGGCTGGCCCGGCCGTACCTGGGGCGGCTGGCCGGGGCGGGGCTGCTCGCCGCCGCCACCGAGTTCGCCGGGCTGGCCCTGATGGCCACCGCCACCTGGCTGTTGATGAGCGCCGCCGGCCGGCCGCCGCTGGACCGGCTCACCGTGGCGATCGTCGCGGTCCGGGCACTGGCGATCGGCCGGGGGGTGTTCCGCTACACCGAGCGGCTGGCCGGCCACGACGCCGTGCTGCGGATGATCACCGATGTACGGGCCCGGGTGTTCGCCACGCTGGCGGCCCGGGGCGACGCCGCCCGGGGACGCACCGGCGACGCGCTGAGCCGGCTGGTCTCCGACGTGGAGGCGGTCCAGGACCTGCTGCTGCGGGTGATCGTGCCCGGGTCGGCCGCGGCGGGGGTCAGCGTGCTGGCCGTGGCCGGAGCCGGCCTCGTCTCGCTCCCGGCGGCCGGGGTGCTGGCGCTGGGCCTGCTCGTCGCCGGCGTCGCGCTGCCGCTGGCGGCCACGGCGCTGACCCGCCGGGCGGCCGACGAGGTGGCCCCGCTGCGCGGCGCGCTCGCCACGGACGCGGTCGACCTGACCCAGGGCGCGGCCGACCTGGCCGCCTTCGGCGCCACCCGGCAGGCGCTGGACGCCGCCGCGGGACGGTCCCGGCGGCTGGCCCGGCTGGAACGGCGGCTCGCCGCGACCGGTTTCGCCGTGGACGCGGCCGGGGTGCTGGTCGCCGGGGCGACCGCCGCCGGGGTGGTGGTCGCCGCGCTGCGCGCCGGGGTCGGCGGGGTGCTGGTCGGAGTGCTGGCGGTCGGCTCCCTGGCCGCCGTCGAGGTGGCGCTCGCCCTGGTCGGGGCCGCCCGGCAGCGCACCCAGCTCCGGGCCGGCCTGGTCCGGGTCGCCGCCCTGCTGACCGCCCCGGAGGTCGCCCCCGAGCCCGGCCCCGCCCCGGTGACCGCCGCGGCCCCGCACGACGTGCGCCTGGACGAGGTGACCGTGCGGTACCGGGCGGGCGTCGCGCCGGCGCTGGACCGGGTCACCCTGGACCTCCCGGCCGGCCGCCGGGTCGCCGTGGTCGGTCCGAGCGGCGCCGGCAAGAGCACGCTCGCGGCCGTCCTCACCGGCACGGTGCGCCCCGAGGGCGGCCGGGCCACCCTGGACGGGGTGGACCTGTCGGCGTACCCGGCGCAGGAGCTGCCCCGGGCGGTCGGCGGGCTGCTCGCCGAGGCGTACGTCTTCCACACCACGGTCCGGGAGAACCTGCTGCTCGGCCGGCCCACCGCCGACACCGACGCGCTGGCCGCCGCGACCCGGGCCGCCGGCCTGCTCGACTGGGTGCGCGCCCAGCCCGCCGGCTGGGACACCGTGGTCGGCGAGGAGGGCGGGCAGCTCTCCGGCGGCCAGCGGCAGCGCCTGGCGTTGGCCCGGGCGCTGCTCGCGGCACCCGGGGTGCTGGTGCTCGACGAACCGACCGAGGGCCTCGACCCGGCCGCGGCCGACGCGGTGCTCGCCTCGACGCTGGCCGCCACCCCGGCGGGGCACTCGGTGCTGCTGATCAGCCACCGGCTCAGCGGGCTGGCCGGCCTCGACGAGATCATGGTGCTCGACGCCGGCCGGGTGGCGCAGCGCGGCCGGCACGCCGAGCTGGTGGCCGCGCCGGGCTGGTACCGGGACCAGTGGCTGCTCCAGGAGGCGGCGGAACGCGGCTACCTGGCCCTGACCCGGCACCCCTGAGCCGGGTTCCGGGAATCCCCCGACGCGCGCCTGGGCTCCGCCGTGGCAGGCTCGGCCCCATGGGCCGCTGGGACGACGTACGTGTGGAGGACCGGCTGCGCGAGCTGGCCGACCGGCTGCACGGTCCGCCACGGCTCAAGGCCGACCTGCTGGCCGAGGCCCGGCACGGGTTGCAGGACGCCGTCGAGGCGTACCGGAACGGAGGGCTGTCGGCGGCGCAGGCCGAGCGGCGGGCGGTGGCCGAGTTCGGCGACGCCGCCCGGCTCGCCCCGGCCTACCAGGCGGAGCTGGCGGCCGGTTCCCTCCGCGGTCTGGCCATGCGGGTGCTCGCGGTGGCCGGGATCCTGATCGTGGCCGGCGACCTGACCTGGCGCGGGTCCAGCTGGAGCGACGGGCCCGGCCCGCCGGCCGGCTACCGTCTGCTGTCCGCGTCGCTGAACGGTATCTGGGTCACCACCGCGCTGCTGGCGGCGGCCGGGTTGCTGCTGGTGGCCGCCTCGGCCCGGTCGACCCACCCGGTCCTGCCCCGGCTCGCCCGGCTGACCGGCTTCGGGCTCACCGCGACGCTCGCCCTCGGCGTGCTGGGCGGCGCGGCGCTGTACGGCTGGTCGGTGGGGCTGTGGGCGCCGGCCCGCACCTGGCCGCCGATGATCGTGGGCGCGCTGCTGACGAGCGCCGGGTTCCTCTGGACCGCCCGGGCCGCCCGGGCCTGGCTGCTCGCGGCCCGCTGACCCAGGCCGACCGGCGGGCGGCCCCGCCGGGCGGGGCTGCCGCAGCCGGTCGCGCCCGGCGGGGCGGGGCGGGGCGGCCGGCGCGGCCTTCGCTGGCCGGCTCCGGGACCCCGACCCGGGGGGCCTGACGTCGTGGTCAGGCCGGGGTGGCGGGGCTGTCGTCGAGGAACCGGCCGACGGTGATGCTGAACTCCCGCCAGCCCGCCCGCTCACCGGCGAGCGCCCGACGCCCGGAGTCGGTGAGCTCGTAGGTCCGGCGCTCCCGGCCGTTGACGGTGCTCCAGGTGCTGGCCACGTGCCCGGCCCGCTCCAGCCGGCGCAGCGCGGGATAGATGGTGCCGGTCGGCAGGTCGAGGCTGCCGTCGCTGCGCGCCCGAAGCGCCTCGATGATCGCGTACCCGTGCAGCGCGCCCCGCTCCAGCACCGCGAGCAGCAGCGCGTCGAGGTGTCCGTGCAGCGCCTGGGCCTTCATAAGTAGCAACGCTACTTGTCAGCCCGCCGGACCGCCAGCGGGGTGCGGGCACCGGCCCCCGAGCCGCCCACTAGGGTATGTGCCCAGAGTCACTCGGCGGCCGGAGACGCCGCCGGGTGGGCAACCCGAAGCACACGGAGGTCAGCGTGGCCCGCCAGTCGCCCCAACGGCCCGACGCCGACGAGCCCGAGCTCGACGAGACCGACGGCACCGCCGAAGAGGTCGAGGAGGAGGTCGAGCGCCCGGCTGCGCGGGACATTGACCGCTCGCTCTGGGACGAGGTGCGCATCGACCCGGTGGAGATCGCCCTGCCCGCCGGCACCGGCTACACGCTGCGGGCGTACCGGCCGGCGCGGGAGTTGGCCCCCACCGACGTCGCCGACCGCGACGCCGACGACCCGTTCCTGGCCCGCCGCCAGGCGATCGAGGCCGACGAGGACGACGACGAGGTCGTGATCCTCGACGAGGAGGTCGCCGCGGAGTTCGCCGAGGCCGAGGCGGAGGAGAACGGCGGAAAGTCCCGGCGGCGGGGCGCCGGAGACTCCTCGACGAAGGCCGACGGGGACGAGACCGCCGAGGCCGCCGAGGACAGCGAAGGCGACGACGAGGCCGACGAGGACGAGGCCGACGAGGCGGGCGACGAGGAGGTCCCGGTCTTCCTCAGCCACCGGGGCAAGCTGCTGCTGTTCAAGACGCCGGAGTCGCTGGTCAGCTTCGTCCAGTCCGGAGCGCCCACCGACATGTCCCAGCTGGACAGCTGGGACGAACTGTCCGATCGGTTGACCCCGGCCGACATCGCGCCCCTCGACGAGGACACCTACGAGCTCGACCTGGTCGTGGAGAACCTGCGCGGCGGGCACGACACCTGGGACGCTCCCCTGCTCATCGAGGCCGGCGAGGCGGCCCGGGACATCGCGTACGGGCTGCGCCTGCCCGCCGTGCTGGACATGCTCTCCCCCGGCTCCAGCCTGGACGACCTGGACGAGGCGCTGCGGGCCACGGCCAACGGCGGGATCGGCGGCTTCCTCGGCCGGCGGCGGCTCAAGAAGATCGGGGCGCAGACGGCAAGTCTCGGTTGGCGCACCATTGTCGGCAAGATCTCTGCGGTCGTGGACTGGCGCGACTGACGCGTTCCAGGGAGCATCAGTCTCTGGCAGAGAAAGACCTCAGTCCCGGGAGGAGGACGACGCCGTGGCGCTCGTGCGCGTGTACTGCGGTCTGGCCTCAGCGGATCCGGCCGACCGACCGGCTTCGGCCGGTTCGACGCTGACGTCCGCTGTCGTCGACGACGCAGGCCGGCTGCTCCATGTCTGCGAGATCGGCGACGACCCGGCCGGCTACGCTGAGCTGGTCGTGCTGCTCGTGGAGCGGTCGGGCGGGCCGAGTGGCGCCGCAATCGCGTCCGACAGCGACGACCACACAGTCACCTCGCTGCTCAGCGCCGCCGGGCGGCCACTGGCCATCGCCGACGACGACTCTGTGGACGACTTCGCCGAGCGGTTCGCCGACGACGACTCGCTGGAGGAGATGCAGTCCCCGCCGGCCGAGCGGCGGGCGGTCGGGCTGGCCCGGGCCCTCCAGGCCGGGGCGCTGTCCGCGGTCACCCTGCCGGCCCCCCGGGACCTCGCCGGCTACAAGCAGGTCCTCGCGGCCCACGCCGCGCTCGCCAGCGGCCGGCACTCCGCCGCGGTGGCGCTGCGCGAGGTGCTGCGCGAGCTCTACCCGGCCGCGCTGCGCGCGTACCCGGATCCGGCCGAGCCGGTCGCGCTGGCCGTGCTCGACGCCCTGCCCGAGCCCGGCATGCTGGGCGGCACGATCGCTCCGGGACGGGAGATGTCGGTGGCGGCGGACGCCATCGCCGCCCACCTCGCGACCGACGGGGTGGCCGACGCCGACGAGATCAACGAAGCGGTGACCGCCCTGCGGGTCGCCATCTCCGAGACCCCGCGCCGCGCGGCGGTCAGCCGGGCGCTCACCTCGGCCGTGGCGGAGACGGTCCGTCAGGCGGTCGCCTCGGTGCGGGCCTGCGACGCGGGCTGCGAGGCGCTGGTCAGCGCACTCGGCGCCCGGGTCACCACCCCGGTCCCCGGCCGGCGGGCCGCCGCCCGCCGGGGCGAGCCGGTCGCCGAACTGTCCGGCCTCGGCGGCACCGGCACCGGGCTGCGCGCGTTGCGGCCCACCGAACCCGAGCCGGTCGGCCGCCGCAGCCGCCCCGAGCCGGTCCCCGGCAGCGGAATGCCGGCCTCGCCCCGGCCCCTCGGGCCACCGCCGGTCGCGCCGGAGCCGATCGCCCCGCCGCCGATCGCCCCGCGCCCGATGAGCCCGGCCGCCACGGCCACCCCGCCCGTCTCCGCACCGCCGTCGGCCGGCGAGCCGCGCCGGATGGTGGACGGGCCGACCAACCGGCCGGTGTCCGCGCCGCCGCCCCCGCCGCCGGGGATGACCCCGTTCGCGCCGGCCCAGCGCGAGCGCGGCTCGGTGCCGCCGGCCGAGGCCGGCGAGCCGTTCCGGCCCACGCTGACCACCGCCGCGATCCAGCACGCCCGGGCGGAACGGCAACGCACCGTCATCCCGCCCCGGCCGAAGACCACCGGCGAGTCCGCCCCGCCCACCGGCGGGTTCAGCGCCACCGACCTGAGCGTGCCGGTCCCGGCCCCACGACCCGGCCAGGAGTCCGCTCCCCCGGGTTCCCGGGCGAACTGGCCGCTGGTCAACAACCCCGAGGACCCGCCCGAGAGCGCCGCCGACAACCCGGTCGTCCGGTCCTTCGAGGACCGGCAGCCGCGACAGATCGACGGGCCGACGGAGCTGGTCCCGACCGACGGGCGGGTCACCCCGCCCTGGCTCGCCGACGACCTGCCCCAGGAGCCGCCGATGCTGCGGCTGGTCGAGCCGCCGCCGCTGGCGGACCGGGCCCTGCGCGAGGGTCCGGCCCCGGCCGGCGACCCGCACCTGGAGACGCCACCACTGCGGCTGGTCGACCGCGGGGAGCCCACCCGCCCGGGCCGGCCCGCCGCACAGCCCCGCCCGGACCGGCCCGCGATGGAACACCGTCCCGACCGGCCCGCCATGGAGCACCGTCCCGACCGGCCCGCGATGGAACACCGCCCCGAGCGGCCCGCGATGGAACACCGCCCCGACCGGCCCGCCATGGAACACCGACCGGCCCCGGTCCAGCCGCCGCGTGCCGCGCCGATGGAGCGGCGCACGCCGCCGATCTCGGACGAGGGCGACGGCGACCTGCTGATCTTCGCCGCCGCCAAGTCGGCCTGGTTCGTGGGTCACGCCGACGAGGCCGAACTCGACTGGTCGAGCACCGCGGACACCGGATGGCAGGCCGCCGAGCAGGCCGCCCGGCCGGCCGTGGGCGCCGAGACGAAGGCCGGGCTGCCGAAGCGGGTGCCACAGGCCAACCTGGTCCCGGGTTCCCCGCTCCGCGAGGAGCGTCCGCTGCGGATCGTCCGCGACGCGGCCAGCCTGGCCGAGAACACCACCGGCTACTTCCGGGGCTGGCGCCGCGGGCAGGAGATCGGCGGCTTCGCGGTCGGCGGGCGTCCGGGCCGGGAAGCGGCCGGCGGCTGGGACTTCACCCGGGACACCGGGGACCGCGACGACGACCGGGAGTACGAGTACCGGTCCGCCGGATACCGGTCCTGAGACCGGGCACGCCCGATCCGGGCGGCCCGGCGTGCCGACGCCACGCCGGTGGGCCGCCGCCCCGGACCCGCCGCACCCCGTGGCGGGTCCGCCGGGACGCCGGGACGACACCGGCCGGGCCGGGTCCGCACCCACCACCGTCGATCCCCCGGAAACCGCCTCCCACCTGCGTGTTCCTGCCCACACCCGGATGAGTTGACGCCGGGTCGCGGCGGCCGGGAGCATACCCGGCGTAGCGGCCGGCGGCAGGTGTCGCCGGGGTGGGAAGGCGACTGCAACATGGCGACACCGGCAAGCGACCCGGCCACACCCCACCGGCGGGGGGTGCTCGCGGCGGCGGCGGGCGTCCTGTTGCTCGCCGCCTGCGGGCGGACCGGGGCGGAGGACGGTCCCACCGCTGGCGCCGGTCGGACCGG
Source organism: Micromonospora sp. MW-13 (assembly GCF_003434305.1). Taxonomy (GTDB): domain Bacteria; phylum Actinomycetota; class Actinomycetes; order Mycobacteriales; family Micromonosporaceae; genus Micromonospora. The sequence goes on along the minus strand of NZ_QKKX01000056.1, from coordinate 3,708 downwards.
CGGCCAGGAGCTGGTGCTCGGCGTCAGCCTGGAGCTGACCGGCGCTGGCGCGGCGCTCGGCGTGCTCCAGGAGCGGGCCCTGCGGATCAGCCTGGAGTCGCTCAACGCCGACGGTGTGCCCGTCGGCAACCTGCGCCGGACCGTCCGGCTGGAGGTGCGCGACAACGCCAGCGACCCGGAGCTGGCCGCCCGGCACGCCACCGACCTGATCCGGCGGGACGGGGCGCACGCCCTGCTCGGCGGGACCCTCACCGAGACCTCGGCCGCCATCGTCGGCGTCGCCCAGCAGCTCCAGACCCCGTTCGTCTCGCTGGCGTACGGGGACGGGATCGTGCTGCCGCTGGCCCAGCGGACGTACGTCTACAAGCTCACCCCGGACGCCTCCGACGTGGCCCGCCGGCTGGCCCGCCTCATCGCCTCGCAGGGGCGGAAACGGGTCGTGGTGCTGGCGGCGGACGGGCTGCACGGCAACTCCGGCGTACGGGCGATGTCAGCGGCCCTGCGGGCCGTCGAGCTGACCCCCGGCGCGGTCGTCCGGCTGCCCCGGGCGGGCGAGAGCTTCCTACCGGCCGCGCGACGGGTGGTGGCGGCGAAGCCGGACGCCGTGGTGGTCTGGGGCACCGCCCCCGACACCGGCGGGGCGGCCCGCGCGTTGCGCCAGGCCGGCCACCGTGGGCCGCTCTACCTGGACGCCGGTGGCGTCGCCGAGGAGACCCTGGCCGACGGCAACGTGGCAGCCCTGGAGGGCGCGTACGCGGTGCACCCGATCTGCCTCGGCGGATCCACCCTCACCAACACCACCACGACGGCCCTGGCCCGGCGGGACTTCGTGTACCGCTACATCCAGCGGCACGGCGGCTTCAGCGGCTTCGCCCCGTACGCCTCGGACGCGCTGCAACTGCTCGCCAACGCGGCCCGGTCGGCGGCCAGCGTGGACCGGGGGCGGCTGCGGGCGTACCTGCAGAACCAGGTCACCGAGGGCCTCGCCGGGGCGTACGCGTTCGCGCCGATCCGGCACGGCGGCATGGACCGCAACTCCCTCGGCGTCTACCGGGTCGACCACGGCGGCTGGGTCCGGCTGTCCTGACCGATCCGCCCCGTCGGCCCCGCACCGCCGGCTCGCCGCGGAACGGGCGGCGGGCGGATCGGGCGGCTGAGGGCGGACGACGCCCTCGGACAGCCTGCGGAGTCGCCCCGATGCGGGCTGCGGGCGCGACCGGATCTCCGGACAGCCGGAAGCGCCCGGTGACCCGGCGGCGTGCCGGTCACCGGGCGCTTCCCGGGGCGAATCTCAGGCCGGCGTGACGGCGCGCGAGCGGCGCATCGTCAGCACGTACTCGACCAGCGAGATCAGCACGTGCTTCGTCGACTCCCGGTTCCGGGCGTCGCAGGCCACCACCGGCACGTCCCGGGAGATCGCCAGCGCATCCCGGACATCCTGCGGGTCGTGGTACTGCATCCCGTCGAAGCAGTTGATGGCCACCAGGTACGGCAGCCGCCGGTGCTCGAAGAAGTCGATGGCCGCGAAGCAGTCGGCCAGTCGTCGGGTGTCGACCAGGACCACCGCGCCGATGGCACCCCGGACCAGTTCGTCCCACATGAACCAGAACCGGGTCTGGCCTGGGGTACCGAACAGGTACAGGATCAGGTCCCGGTCGATCGAGATACGACCGAAGTCCATCGCCACCGTGGTCGTCGTCTTGCCCGGCACCTGCCGGGTGTCGTCGACGCCCACGCCGGCCGAGGTCATGATGGCCTCTGTGGTCAGCGGCGTGATCTCCGAGACCGAGCCGACCAGCGTCGTCTTGCCGACGCCGAACCCACCGGCGATAACGATCTTCGCCGACGTCACCCGACCGCTCGGCGCGGGCGGGCGGTGCGACATGTCAGAGCCTGCGAAGTCCACTCAGCACCCTCTCCAGCAGTTCAGTGCCCACCGCGTCGTCGGAGTCGTCCAGGATGGTCGGCTCGTGGACCGCGACTAGGCCGTCCGTCGCCATGTCGGCGATGAGCACCCTAGCCACGCCGAGCGGGAGTTGCAGTCGCGCCGCGATCTCGGCGAGCGACTGCACACGTCCGTCACACAGCGCGGCGATGTACTGGTGTTCACGACCCTGGCTGCCGTTGCCACTGGCAGCGGTACGGCCGCGCACCGTCGTCTCGACGAGCGCCTCCAGGGCGATGTCCAGCCGGGGACGGGTACGACCGCGGGTCACGGCGTACGGACGGACCAACGCTCCGGTCGGCTCGTCACGATCGACCATCTCGCCGCTCACCTCCTTCGTCCCCGACACCGGTTGGCCCTGGAACGGAACCCGCCGTCGATGTCCTTGCCACCCCACCTGACCCACCGGTCAGCGCGTGGTCAGCCCATCATCCCCACAGCCGCACGCGGCTGTGGGGTCAACGCGTCGCCCACCCGGTCGACCAGGAGGGCCATCTCGTAGCCGACCTGCCCGACGTCGCAGCTACGGGCGGCGAGCACGGCGAAGGACGACCCGTCCGAGATGGACATCAGGAACAGGAAGCCGTTGTCCATCTCGACCACCGTCTGCAACACCGCACCGCCCTCGAAGCAGCGCGCCGCTCCCTGGGTCAGGCTCACCAGCCCGGACGCGATCGCGGCCAACTGGTCGGCCCGGTCACGCGGAAGGTCTCGTGACGACGCGAGGAGCAGGCCGTCCGCGGAGACGGCGACCGCATGCGCGACACCGGGCACCCGGTCGGCGAAGTTGGCCAGCAGCCAACCGAGATCCTGCGTAGTTGTCATCCTTGTTGCTCCTTCTGCCCGCTCCCGGCCACCGGGCCTGAGCCAGACTGCGAGGACTGCTGCCCTCCCGGAGTCACCTCCGGGCTGGTCGGGTTGCCGTCGGGCTGGGTACGCCCGCGCTGCACACCTCGATGGTAGGCGGAGAGTAGACCGCGGACCCCCTCCGGCGTACGGCGCTGGGCGGAGGCGACCGGCTTCTCCACCGCGCCGGGCACCAACTGGGCCATCGGCACCCGCTTCGGCAGACCCTTGCGGGTGGTCTCCGCGACCGGGACCTCGGTGGCCGCCGAGGCGGCCCGCCAGCCGTCGTCGGCCGCGGTCTGCCAGGGGCTGCCGGGCCGACGGGCCGTCAGCGGGCCGTCAGCGCGGCCGGGTTGGCCGGCACCGTTGGTTGTCAGCCCGTTGTCGCGGGGCACTCCTCCGGCCATCGGAATGTCTGCCATCGGTGCGTTACCTGTCGTCCCGGGTGCTGGTGTCTGAACGGCCCGGCCGGCGACGTCGACCGCGGAGAACTGCTGGGTCGCTGCGCCGTTCGTCGGGGCCGCGGCTCCGTTGGCGGGCGCGGGCTGGGCGGCGCCCTCCTCAGCGCCCGCCCGGCGGGTGCGGAACCACGCCGACTCGAGCTCCCGGAAGATCGGCAGCTCCATCGTCTCGTCGGCGTAGCGCTGCCGGTTCTGGGCCGGTGCGGGCACCGGCCGGAGCGGTGCCGGCGGGGCCGGCTGGGCGGACGGCACGTCGGTGCGCGGCACCCGCGGCAGCTCCGTGGTCATGTCCAGGGCGGCGGCGAGGCGCTCGGGCACCGGCGGGGTGGCCGGCTCCCGCTCCGGCGCGGCCACCGGCGGCCAGGCCGGCGGCGCGCCCGGCACCTGGGCCGACGGCGCCGGGCGGCTCGGCAGCGGCGGCGCGGAGAACGGCTGGCCGGAAACCGGCGGCGCCGA
>NZ_QKKX01000055.1 GCF_003434305.1 Micromonospora sp. MW-13 | reverse complement strand
ATGCCCGAGACCGGAGGGGCGGAGACCGGAGGGGCGGAGACCGGCGGGAGGGGCGGCGCGGAGACCGGCGGCGGGGTCCACTCCCGGGCCTCCGGGCTGCTCGGCAACTGCCGGGGGATCACCGGGTGCTGACCCGTGCTGTCCGGGTCGGCGTCGCCGGGGGCGCGCCGCTGCGGCAGCGGGTCGATCGACTGCCCGTTCGAGGTGCGCGGTCCGAAGGGCTCGCCGCCGTTGACCGCGCTGGCCCCCGTCAGGTCGGACCAGGCCGGCATCGACCGGACGGACCCGGCCGAGGCGGGCGTGCCGTGGCCGTTGCGCGAGGCCGGGTCGAACGTCCGGCCGCCCAGGGTGACCTGGTTGCCGGAGTGCCCCGGCCGCTGCGGCGGCGCGGGGGCCGACGGGCCGCTGTCGAAGGCGGCGAAGGCGCCCAGGGTGGGGGACGCCCCGGCCGGCTGCGGGCCGCCGGGCTGCGGGTCGGAGGCCGGCAGCCCGAACGGCTGCTGGACCCGGCCGGAGAGCGCGCGGGGCACCAGTACCGAGGTGGGCAGGGTGACGTCGGCGACGGTGCCCCGATCGGCGCCGGGCCGCAGCTCGACCTTGACCCCGTGCCGGGACGACAGCCGGGCGACCACGACCAGACCCATCATCCGGGAGACGGCCACGTCCACCTGCGGCGGTGTGGCCAGCCGCTCGTTCAGCTCGTGCAGCTGGTCGGCGCTGATGCCGATGCCCCGGTCCTCGACGTAGAGGGAGGAGCGGTCGCCGACGCGGCGGGCCTCCACCATCACCTGCGAGTCCGGCGGGGAGAAGGCGGTCGCGTTGTCGAACAGCTCGGCGACCAGGTGGACCATGTCGTTGACCGCGTGCGCGGCGACCTCGATGTCCCGGTCGATCACCCCGAACTCGATCCGGGTGTAGTGCTCCACCTCGGACTGTGCGGCCCGGAGCACGTCGATCAGCGCCGCCGGCTCGCGCTGGACGCGGGTGGAGTCGGCGCCGGCGAGCACCAGCAGGTTCTCGTCGTTGCGGCGCATCCGGGTGGCCAGGTGGTCGAGCTGGAAGAGTTCGGCCAGCCGGTCCGGGTCCTCCTCGCCGCGCTCCAGCCGGTCGAGGTGACCGATCAGCCGGTCGACCAGGATCTGCGAGCGGCGGGCCAGGTTGACGAACATGGTCGCGACGGACGCGCGCAGCGCGGCCTGCTCGGCCGCGGTCCGGACGGCTTCCAGGTGGACCGCGTTGAACGCCTCGGTCACCTGGCCGAACTCGTCCTTGCTCCGGACGGGCAGCGGCTCGGCGATCTGGCTGGCCACCTGGATCGGGGAGAGCTGGCTGGAGATCTGCGGGTCGCGCAGTCGGGCGACCGCCTGCGGCAGCCCGTACTGGGCGATGTTGAGCGCGCCCTGTCGCAGGTCGCGCAGCGAGCGGGCCATCGACCGGGCGACCAGGTAGGCGAAGAGGATGGCCAGCAGCAGCATGCCGAGCAGCAGCCCGGTCTGCAGGAACACGGTGCGCTGCACGTCCGAGCGAAGCCCGTCGGCCTGGCGGACCACGTCGCCGTCCAGCTTCGCCTCGACGGTGCGGATCAGCTTGGCGTTGGCCACCATGGCCGCGTCCCACTGGTCCGCGCCGAACGGCGCCTCGGTCATGCTGCCGTTGATGTTGCCGTCGATCCAGCCGGTGTAGTTCTGCGCCTCGCGCCGGTCACCGCCGGCGACGGTCTGGTCGTGCAGGTCCGCCTCGGCCGAGTTGGCGACCGCCTTGAAGCTCTGCAACGCCTGCTGCTGGCCGGTGCCGCTGGCGATGTAGTCGGTGCGCAGCACCGGGGTCAGCTCGCGCTGGATCAGCGCGCGGTGCACCACGACCCGACGGACCGAGAGGTATTCCTTCTCGCGCGCGACGGCGGCGGCGGCCCGCATCCGGTCGCTCAGGTCGTTGTCGCCGGCGAGCTGGGTGGCGGAGTCGCGGACGGCGAGCAGGTCGTTGATCAGACCCTCGTACGCCTGCATCGCGTCGATGATCTTCAGCTTGCCGTTGAACACCTGGCTGCGGGTGCCGGGCAGGTCCTTCAGGTTCTGGTCGATCCCGTCGAGGAGGCTGTCCAGGCTGGCCGGCAGGTCCTCGATCTCGGCGCGCTGTTGCAGGTAGGGCAACTTGTCCTGGTCGACCCGGCCGTTGACCCGGTTGTACGCCTCCTGGTACTGCGCCCTGGGCTGCTCGCCGTTGGCCCCGAGCAGCAGCACCGCCGAGGTGCGCTCGTCCTGGAGGCTGTTGACCAGGTCGCCGGAGTAGTCGACGAGGTTGGCCAGGTCGCCCGAACGGTTGGCGTTGTTCAGGGTCTCCAGGTTGTCGACGAGGCCGCTGGTGCCGACGACCACCGTCGCGATGGTCGGCACGATCATGATGAGACCGAGCTTGGACCAGATCGGCATGTCGCGGAGCCGGCTGGCCGGCCGACGCAGTCGCGACAGGAAGGAGCCCGCCGTCTTTGGCCGTTTGCTCACGTCACCGCCCTCGCGATCACAGCGTCCGCGCGTTGCCCCGGGCAACGCTCAGCGACCGACCCGGCGGGTCGGACCTCCGAGATTCCATCACGCCGCCTTCCAAAGAGAAAGCCCAGGTTGGTCGTTGCCAGGGGTGTGATGAGATATTGATGCAATTTGCTCGCAATCCGTCTGGCCGGAGTCACACAAAGTAATGGATCATCCGCATCGCGTCGTCCTGCTCGCCGGCCCATCCGGCTCCGGAAAGTCGTACATCGCGCAACGAACCGGGCTTCCCGTCCTCTGCCTGGACGACTTCTACAAGGACGGCGATGACCCTACGTTGCCACGCCAGAATGACCTTGTGGACTGGGACTCACCGCGGTCGTGGGACGCCGGGGCGGCCGTGGAAACGATTGCCCGACTGGCCCGGCACGGAAAGGCCGAAGTGCCGGTTTATGCGATCGGCGCGGACCGCCGGGTGGCCACCCGGCCATTCGAGGTCGCCGGGTCGCCACTTTTCGTCGCCGAAGGAATCTTCGCCGCCGAGATCGTCGAGGAATGCCGACGCCGGGGGCTACTCGCCGGGGCGTACGCGCTGCGCCGCCCCCGGGGGACCACCTTTCTCCGCCGGCTGACCCGTGACCTGGCCGAACAGCGCAAGGCTCCGGGCGTGCTGCTGCGCCGGGGGCTGGCCCTGCTGCGCGCCGAGCCGGCGGTGCTGCGCCGGCAGGTGGGGCTCGGCGCCCATCCGGCCCCGGCCCGCGAGGTGCTGCGCCGGGTGGCCGACCTGCTCGCCGGCCACCCGCACCACCACTGATCAGCCCAGCAGCTTCGCGTACGCCGGTTTGATCACCTCGTCGATGATCGCCAGCCGCTCGTCGAACGGGATGAAGGCGCTCTTCATCGCGTTGATGGTGAACCACTGGAGTTCCTTCCAGCCGTAGCCGAAGGCGTCCACCAGCAGCGCCATCTCCCGGGACATCGAGGTGCCGCTCATCAGCCGGTTGTCGGTGTTGACCGTCACCCGGAAGCGCAGGTCGCGCAACAGCCCGATCGGGTGCTCGGCGATGGACGCCGCCGCCCCGGTCTGCACGTTCGACGACGGACACAGCTCCAGCGGGATCCGCTTGTCCCGCACGTACGCGGCCAGCCGGCCGAGCACCGGCGGGTCGCCGGGGGTGATGTCGTCGACGATGCGCACCCCGTGCCCGAGCCGGTCCGCGCCGCACCACTGGATGGCCTGCCAGATCGACGGCAGCCCGAACGCCTCGCCGGCGTGGATGGTGAAGTGGAAGTTCTCCCGCTGGAGGTACTCGAAGGCGTCCAGGTGCCGGGTGGGCGGGAAGCCCGCCTCCGCCCCCGCGATGTCGAAACCGACCACCCCGGCGTCCCGGTGCCGCACGGCCAGTTCGGCGATCTCCTGGGACCGGGCGGCGTGCCGCATCGCGGTGAGCAGGGTGCCGACCCGGATCGGGGTGCCGGCCGCCGCGGCCAGCGTCGCGCCCTCGGTGAACCCGGCGACGACCGCCTCCACCACCTCGTCCAGGGTCAGGTCCCGCTCCAGGTGCTGCTCCGGGGCGAACCGCACCTCGGCGTAGACGACCCCGTCGGCAGCCAGGTCGAGCGCGCACTCCCGGGCGACCCGGCGCAGCGCGGACGCGGTCTGCATGACCGCGACGGTGTGCGCGAACGTCTCCAGGTACCGCTCCAGCGAGCCGGAGTGCGCCGCCTCGACGAACCAGCGGCCGAGCGCCTCCGGGTCGGTGCTGGGCAGCTCGTGGCCGACCTCGGCGGCCAACTCGACGATCGTCGCCGGCCGCAGGCCGCCGTCGAGGTGGTCGTGCAGCAGCGCCTTCGGGACCTTGACGATGTCCTCGTATGAGATAGCGACCATGGTCAGACCCTAGTCAGCCGGCGCGACGCCCGCCGATGGGACCGCCGCGGCGCGCCGACGGTGGCCGGGCCCTCCCCGCGTGCGCCCATCGTCCGGCGTGGTCACGTGGAAGTTGGCCCCGGTGTCGCGCCGCAGGTTGCGGACCCGCGCCCGGGCACCGGTGGCCGAGCAGCGGATCAGGCCGGGTGAGTGACACGTCAACCATCGCTACGATGGTCCGGTGGACGAACCCCGCTGGCTCGACGAACGCGGGGCGCGGGCCTGGCGCGGGTACCGCCAGATGCGCCGGCTGCTCGACCTGCGGCTGGCCCGGGAGTCGGACGGCCGGGGCGCCGTCGTCACCCTCACCGCGCAGGGCCGGCTGGCCGTCGAGGCCGCCGCACCCGGGCACGTGGCGGCCGTCCGGCGACACCTGATCGACCTGCTCACCGCCGACGAGATCGTTGCGCCGGACGCGCTCACCCGCCGGGTGGGCGACCACCTGACCGACGAGGGCCGGTCGGTACGGTGACCCCGGTGACCGATCCCCGCATCGTCGACCGGCTGCGCTGCCCGGTCTGCTCGCAACCACTCGCGGAGGCCCTCGCCGGGACCGGCCGGGCGCTGCGCTGCCCGCGCCGGCACAGCTTCGACGTGGCCCGCCAGGGGTACGTCAACCTGCTCGCCGGCCGGGCCCCGCACGTCGGGGACACCGCCGAGATGGTGGCCGCCCGCGCCGACTTCCTGGCCGCCGGGCACTACGACCCCGTCTCCGCCGCGCTCGCCCGGGCGGCCCGCGACGTGCTGACGCGCCCGCCGTTCCACGCCGACCCGGGCGGGCCGGGCCTCGCCCCGCCCGACGGGGACGATCCGACGGGGCCGGCGGACGGGGCGTACCCGCTGGTGGTGGACGCCGGGGCCGGGACCGGCCGGCACCTCGCGGCGGTGCTGGCGGCGCTGCCCGACGCCGTGGGGCTGGCCCTGGACGTGTCCAAGCCGGCGCTGCGCCGGGCGGCGCGGGCCCACCCGCGCGCGGTGGCGGCCCTCGCCGACACCTGGCAGCGGCTACCGCTGGCCGACGGCAGCGTCGCCGTGCTGCTCGACGTCTTCGCTCCGCGCAACGGGGCCGAGTTCCGCCGGGTGCTGCACCCGGCCGGCGCGCTGCTGGTGGTCACCCCGGCCGGGGACCACCTCGCCGAACTGGTCGACGCGCTCGACCTGCTGAAGGTCGACCCGGCCAAGGCCGACCGGGTCGCCGGGAGCCTGGCCGGCCACTTCGACGAGGTCGCCGCGACGGTGCTGCGGGCCCGGCTGGAGCTGACCCGACCCGAGGTGGCCACCCTGGTCGGGATGGGACCCAGCGCCTGGCACGCCGACCCGGCCGCCCTCGCCGGGCGGACCGCCGCGCTGCCCGAGCCGGTCGGGGTCACCCTCGCGGTCCGGCTGAGCGTGCACCGCCCCCGCTGACCGGTTCAGGTCGACAGGTCGACCTCTTCCCAGCCCGGCGGCTCGTCGTGGTACGGCCCGCGCAGGACCACCGCCCACTCCAGGGCCCACCGGCGTTGCCCGATGGCGTTCGCGTCGACCAGCCCCGGCAGCACCCGGCCGGCCCGCTCCAGCTCCAGGTACGCCCAGTCGAGGCAGTAGTGCAGGTCCAGCAGGGCCGCCGCGTCGGCCGGGTGCTGGGGCGCGGCGAGGATGCGGGAGCGCCACTCGGTGAACGTCTCCCCCCCGGCGAGCTGCGGCAGCCGCTCCACCAGCCGGTCGTCCACCGGCATGGTCGGGTCGAGCTGCTTGGTCAGGCCGAGCACCCAGGCCAGGGAGAAGAGCGCGTCGTGGTGCAGCACGAACGACCGGTGGTCACCCCGGCCGCCCATCACGAACTGCCACTCGGGCGGGGTGACCAGGTCGACCAGGTGCGAGGCGAGCAGCCAGCTCATCGCGGCCTGCGGCGGCATGCCGAAGCACCGGGCCAGGATCAGGTGCAGCACCGCGATCCGGGCCTCGATCTCCACGGTCGGCCGCAGCTCGATCTCGTCGCCCGGCTCCCAGACCAGGGGGAACTGGCTCGGGGGCAGGGGCAGCCCCAACCGGGACAACTCGTCCAGGCTGGCCTCTCGGACCTCTCGCGGGTCGGGGGCGGGTATGCGCACGGCTCAGATCCCTGTCAGTCGCATCGGCTCAGCGCTGGTCGTCCCCCTGGCCTGGGAGAATAGCCGGTCCCGGTGGGCGGCACCACGGGCCCCCCGTCGCTCGTCCGGCTCAGCCGATCCGCTCGATGACCAGTGGCTTCGTGGTCGGAGCGGTGGCCGAGATCCGTACCGCGTGGGCCGCCTCGGCCAGCGCCGCCGGGATCCGGGCGGCGTGCTCGGCGCGCAGCTCGTACAGCGGCTCGCCGGCCCGCACCGGGTCACCGGGGCGCTTGTGCAGCACCACCCCGGACGGCACGCTCACCGGGTCCTCCTTGCGGGCCCGGCCGGCGCCGAGCCGCCAGGCGGCAACCCCGATCGCGTACGCGTCGACCGCGGAGACGAAGCCGTCCGCGTCGGCGGTGACCACCTCGACCTCGTTCGCCGTGGGCATGGGCGCGTCCGGGTCGCCGCCCTGGGCGCGGATCATCGCCCGCCAGGCGTCCATCGCCCGGCCGTCGCGCAGCGCCGCCGCCGGGTCGGCGTCGGGCAGGCCGGCCGCGTCGAGCATCTCCCGGGCCAGGGCCAGGGTCAGCTCCACCACGTCGGCGGGGCCGCCGCCGGCCAGCACCTCCACCGACTCGGTCACCTCGACCGCGTTGCCGACGGTCAGCCCGAGCGGGGTGGACATGTCGGTGAGCAGGGCGACGGTCCGCACCCCCTGCGCGCCGCCCAGCTCGACCATGGTGCGGGCCAGCTCCCGGGCGTCGTCGACGGACTTCATGAACGCACCGGAGCCGACCTTGACGTCGAGCACCAGCGCGCCGGTGCCCTCGGCGATCTTCTTGCTCATGATCGAGCTGGCGATCAGCGGGATCGCCTCCACGGTGCCGGTGACGTCGCGCAGCGCGTACAGCTTGCGGTCGGCCGGGGCCAGTCCCTCGCCGGCCGCGCAGATCACGGCGCCCACCTCGCGGAGCTGCCGGATGAACTCGTCGTTGGTCAGCGCCGCCCGCCAGCCGGGGATCGACTCCAGTTTGTCCAGCGTGCCGCCGGTGTGGCCGAGTCCCCGCCCGGAGAGCTGCGGCACCGCGCCGCCGCACGCCGCGACCAGCGGGGTGAGCGGGAGGGTGATCTTGTCACCGACGCCGCCGGTGGAGTGCTTGTCGACGGTCGGCCGGTCGACGGCGGACAGGTCCAGCCGCTCCCCGCTGGCGATCATCGCGGCGGTCCACCGGGAGATCTCCGGCGCGCTCATCCCGCGCAGCAGGATCGCCATGGCCAGCGCCGACATCTGCTCGTCGGCCACCAGCCCCGTCGTGTACGCGTCGACCACCCAGTCGATCTGGGCGTCGCTGAGCACACCGCCATCCCGCTTGGCCCGGATGACGTCGACCGCCGTGAAAGCACTCACCGTTGAGTTCCTCTTCTCGTCCTCGCAGATCCCGGCCCGCGGCCGCCACCGCCCGGCTCAGCCCGCCCAGCGGACCGGCACCTCCATCGGCGGCTCGCCCTCGCCGGCCCAGAAGATGGTGCCGGTCGCGTCGACCACCACCACGCGCGGGGTGCGGGCGTGGCCCCAGGCGATCGCCTCGGCCGGGTCGCCCCAGCTCGGCCCCTCCTCCAGCACCCCGGTCTCGGCACCCTCGGTGTCCCCGGCCGACCGTTCCCAGTACGCCGTCCACACCTGCTGCCCGGCGGACAGGTCCGGGTGCACGAAGACGGTGCCCCGCCCCCGCCAGGCGGCCAGCCGGTCCGGCACCACCGGCACCGGCCGTTCGCCGGTCACCGCCTCGATGTCGGCCACGTCGAAGGCGTGCGGCAGCAGCTCGGCCATGCTCAGCGGGCCGTCCTTGGCCTCGATGAGGCACTGTGGGCCGCCCTGCTCCCAGAGCAGCTGCCGGCACCGGCCGCATGGCATCAGCGGCTCGCCGGTGGCGTCGACGCAGGAGAGCGCGACCAGCCGGCCGCCGCCGGTGGCGTGCAGCGAGGAGACCACCCCGCACTCGGCGCAGAGCACCACCCCGTACGCGGCGTTCTCCACGTTGCAGCCGACCACGATCCGGCCGTCGTCGACCAGGGCGGCGGCCCCGACCGGGAACTTCGAGTACGGCACGTACGCGTGCCGCATCACCTCGGTGGCGGCGGCCCGCAGCCGCTCCCAGTCGATCTCCGTCATCCCACCATTCTCCTCAATCCACGCCCGCCGGCCTCCGGAAGGGTGATCCGGTGCGTCCGGCGACGCGGCACCGGGGCCGTCCGCCGGTGGCCCCGGCCACGGAGACGCCGGTGCCCGGCGGGATCCCCGCCGGGCACCCTGCGCCGCGGGCCTCAGCCCTTGATGTACGGCTTGCCGTCGGCGGCCGGCGCGCGGACCCTGCCGACGAGCCCGGCCACGGCCAGCATGGTCGCCAGGTACGGCAGCATGGCCAGGAACTGGCTCGGGATGCTGCTGCCGATCGCCCCGAGGTACGTGCCGAGCTGGTCGGCGAAGCCGAAGAACAGCGCCGCGAGCAGCGCCCCCGTCGGGCTCCACCGGCCGAAGATCAGCGCGGCCAGGGCGATGAAGCCCTTGCCGCCGATCATGTTCTTGGTGAACGAGTAGAGCGCCAGCGTGTACGACGCGCCGCCGATCCCGGCCACCACCCCGGCCAGCAGGACGTTGCGGTAGCGCAGTCCCAGCACCTTCACGCCGAGGGTGTCGGCGGCGGTGGGGTGCTCGCCGACCGCCCGGGTGCGCAGGCCCCAGCGGGTGCGGAACAGGGCGATGTGGATCACCAGCACCAGCAGCAGGCCGAGGTAGAGGAAGATGTTGCTGCGGAACAGCGCCGGCCCGAGCACCGGGATGTCCTTGAGCAGCGGGATCTCCCAGTTGCTGAACCGGGGCGCGGAGTTGTACTTCTCCGCGTTGGTCTGCATCAGCCGCTCGTAGAGGAAGCCGGTGATGCCGACGGCCAGCAGGTTCAGCACGATGCCCATGACCACCTGGTCCACCAGGTAGCGGATGGCGAACACGGCCAGCAGCAGTGAGATGAACGCGCCGCCGATCGCGGCGGCGACCAGGCCCACCCAGACGCTGCCGGAGAGGCTGCCGAACAGCGCGCCGCTGAAGGCGCCCATCAGCAACTGCCCCTCGATGGCCACGTTGACCACGCCGGAGCGCTCGCAGAGCACGCCGGCGAGGGCGCCGAAGATAAGCGGCAGGGCCAGGACGAAGGTGCCGCGCACCATGTTGACCAGGGGCATGAAGTTCCGCCCCTCCGGGGCGGCGGAGACCTGCCAGCACAGGAACGACAGCACGAAGGCGACCAGCCCGACGCCGAGCAGCACGGTGAACCAGCGCTTCGGCACCCCGGCCATCAGGGCCGCGCCGGCCGCCGCGGCGATGACGCCGAACAGGATCGCCCCGATGGTGCCGTTGATCTCCAGCGCCGCGCCACCCTCGGTCTCGCTGAGGGTGAAGCGGGCCTGCTGGTCGGTGGCGAGCGCCCCGAAGAGCACCGCCGCGAGGACGCCGAGCGCCAGCAGCACCGCGCCGATCCTGCGGGTACGGGTCCAGAAGCCCTCGTCGACCTGGGCCACGGCGACATCCGGGACAGCCATGGTTGACATGAGTTACCAGCCCTTCGCCAGGCTCGTCTGCAACCGGGCGGCGCGGGCGGCCCGGAGCTGGAAGATCGCCTTCACCAGGGCCGGCGCGGCGATGAAGATGACGATCAGCGCCTGGAGCACGGTGACCAGCTCCAGCGAGATCCCCGAGTACGACTGCATCCGGTTGCCGCCGGCCTGGAGCGCGCCGAACAGCAGCGCGGCCAGCAGCACGCCCCACGGCTTGACCCGGCCGAGCAGGGCCACCAGGATGCCGTCGAACCCGATCTGGGCGACCACCAGCGGGGTCAGCGCGTTCGCCGTCGAGCCGAGCACCATCTGGCTGCCGCCGAGCCCGGCGAGCAGGCCGGCGATCGCCATCATCAGCACGTACGTCTTCGAGACGCTGATGCCGGCGGTGCGGGCGGCGTCCGGGTTCGCGCCGACCGCGCGCAGCTCGAAGCCGAACGTGGAGCGGTTGAGCAGCCAGGCGACGAACCAGGTGGCCAGCACGGCCAGCAGGATGCCGGCGTGCACCCGCAGGTCCTCGCCGAGCAGCCGGGGGAACTGAGCGGAGGAGTCGACGGGCTTGCTGATCGCGTCGGCCCGGCCGGGGTTCTGCACCCCGTTCTGGATGATGATCCAGGACAGGAAGTACACCGCGACGTAGTTGAGCATGATCGTGTTGATCACCTCGTGGGCGCCGGTGCGGGCCTTCAGGATGCCCGGGATGAAGCCCCAGACCGCGCCACCGGCCGCACCGGCGATCAGCGCGACGACCAGGTGCAGCACCGGGGGCAGCGGCAGCAGGAAACCGGCCAGCGCGGCCAGGACGACACCGATGGTGGCCTGGCCCTGCGCGCCGATGTTGAACAGGCCGCCCCGGAAGGCGAGCGCCACCGACAGACCGGTGAAGACCAGCGGCGCGGTGTAGGTCAGCGTCTCGGAGATCGGGCTGAGCGCCGCGGTGAACCCGGACGCCTCCGGGTCGAAGATCGCGCCCTTGAACAGGTTCGCGTACGCCTCGCTGACCACCGTCCAGCTCGCGCTCAGCGCGTCAGCCGGGCGGGCGGTGATGTAGCCGTAGGTGGCCAGCACGTCCGGGTCCGACACGATGATCAGCACGGCGCCGACGAGCATCGCCAGCAGCACCGCGAGCACCGTGACGGTGACCGTGTTGGCCGCCCAGAGGTTGTCCAGGAACAGCCGGCCCAGCGAGGGGCGGGCCGTCGGCTCCGGCCGCTTCGGGGCGGTGGCGGTGGCGGCCCGGTCGGTCCCGCCGGCCGCGGCCCGCGCCGCCTCGGTCGCCGGGTCCTTGTCGGGGGAGCCCGACACGGGGTCCTTGTCGGGGGAGCCCGACGCCGGGTTGGGGTTGCTCATGCCTCGTCCTCGCTACCGGGGCCCTCGGGGGCCGGGGTCGCCGCGTCGGCGGCCGGGGCGGCGGCTTCGGTGGCCGTTTCGGGGGTGACGCCGGCCATCAGCAGGCCGATCTCCTCACGCGGGGTGTCCGGGCCGACGATGCCGATGATCCGGCCCCGGTACATCACCGCGATCCGGTCGGCCAGGCCGATCACCTCGTCCAGTTCGCTGGAGACGACCAGGACGGCGGTGCCCACGTCCCGCTCCCGGATCACCCGGGAGTGGATGAACTCGATGGAGCCGACGTCGACGCCACGGGTCGGCTGGGCGGCGATGAAGAGCTTCAGCGGCCGGGACAGCTCCCGGGCCACGATCACCTTCTGCTGGTTGCCGCCGGAGAGGGTGCCGACGGCCGCGTCGGCCGACGGGGTCCGGACGTCGAACTGCTCGATCCGCTCCCGCGCCGACTTCGCGATGGCGTCCGGCTTCAACGACAGGCCCTTGCCGAACGGCGGCCGGTCGTAGATGTCCAGCACCAGGTTCTCGGCGACGGAGAACTCCTTGACCAGCCCGTCGACGCTGCGGTCCTCGGGGACGTAGCCGACCCCGGCGCGCAGCACCTTCTTGGTCGGCCAGCCGTGCACCGGCTGGCCGTCCAGGGTGACCGTGCCGGCGAGGAGCGGGCGCAGGCCCATGATGGCCTCGATCAGTTCGGTCTGGCCGTTGCCCTGTACGCCCGCCACGCCGAGCACCTCGCCCGCGTGGACGGTCAGGTCGACCCCGTCGACGGCACGGATCCGCCGGTCGTCGTCGACGACCAGGCCGGCGACCTCCAGGATCGGCCGGCCCGGGGCGGCCGGCTGCTTGTCCACGGTCAGCCGGACGCTGCGGCCCACCATCTTGGCGGCCAGCTCGTCCCGGCTCGCGGTCGGCGAGGCGGTGCCCACGGTCTTCCCGCGCCGGATCACGGTGATCCGGTCGGCGATGGCCTTGACCTCGCCGAGCTTGTGGGTGATGAAGACGATCGACTTGCCGGCGGCCTTGAGCGACCGCATGACCGTGAGCAGTTCCTCGGTCTCCTGCGGGGTGAGTACGGCGGTCGGCTCGTCGAGGATCAGCAGGTCGACGTCGCGGGTGAGGGCCTTGACGATCTCCACCCGCTGCTGGATGCCGACCGGCAGGTCCTCGATCACCGCGTCCGGGTCGACCCGCAGGTTGTACCGCTCGGAGACCTCGGCGACCTCGCGCCGGGCCCGCCGCCGGTCCAGGAAGCCGGCGATGCCGCCCCGGACCTGCTCGGCGCCGAGCATGACGTTCTCGGCCACGGTGAAGACCGGCACCAGCATGAAGTGCTGGTGCACCATGCCGATCCCGGCCGCGATCGCGTCCGACGGGCCCTTCAGCTTCAGCGGCTTCCCGTCGACCAGGATCTCGCCCTCGTCGGGCTGGTAGAGCCCGTACAGCACGTTCATCAGGGTCGACTTGCCGGCGCCGTTCTCGCCGAGCAGGGCGTGAATCTCACCGGGCTCCACCGTCAGGTCGATGTGGTCGTTGGCGACCAGATCACCGAATCGCTTGGTGATGCCGCGCAGTTCGAGTCTCAGCGCAACCTCCTGGAGTGCGAGCGATGGTGCGGCGGGGCCGCCGCGGGGCCGGTCGCCGGCCGGGCCGGGCGTCGGGTGGCGCGGACCGGCCGCCCCGACCGCACGGGGTGCTACCCGCGTACGTCGAGGCGGCCGGTCGTCAGGAACGGCCCGCCGGGCCCCCGCGGTCGATGGTCGCACCGCGACGGCCGGCGGAGCGGGTCACTTGGTCGGCTGGGCCTTCGAGGTGACCGTGATGGTGCCGGCGGCGATGTCCGCCTTGAGCTTCTCGACCTCGGCCTTGAGGTCCGCCGGGACCTTGCTGTCGAAGTCGTGGTACGGGGCGAGCGAGACGCCGTCGTTGGCCAGGTTGCCCACGAAGCCCGGGGTGGCCTGGAGCTTCTCGCCACCGGCGGCCTTAACCACGGCCTCCTTGACGGAGTCGGCGATGTTCTTGACCACGGTGGTCAGCAGCACCGAGCAGCTCGGGGTGCTCTCACAGCCGTCGGAGTCGACCCAGATGACCGAGTACTTGCCGCCGGAGGCCTGGGCCGCCGCGGTGGTGCCGAGGCCCGCGCCGCCGGCGACCGGCATGATGATGTCCGCACCCTGGGCGACCAGCGTGTCGGAGACCTTCTTGCCCTCGTCCTGCTTGCCGAAGTCGTTGGTGAAGGAACCCTTCTGGGTCGCCTTGTCCCAGCCCAGTACCTGGACGTTCTTGCTCTTGGCCTTGTTGTAGTACGCCACACCGTCGGCGAAGCCGTCCATGAAGATGGTGACCGGCGGGATCGGCAGGCCGCCGTAGGTGCCGACCTTGCCGGTCTTGCTCATCCCGGCGGCCAGGTAGCCGGCCTGGAACGCGGCCTGCGCGGTGTCGAACTGCATCGGGTAGATGTTGCCGACACCCGGGTTCGAGTCGACGATGCCGAACTGCTGGTTCGGGTTCGCCTGGGCGATCTTCTTCGTGGCGTCGGTCATGAGGCCACCGACGGCCAGGATGAAGTCGCACTTCTGGTTGACGTACCCGGTCAGGTTGACCTCGTAGTCCGCCTCGGCCTTCGACGCGACGTACTTGATGTCGATGTTGTCGTTGGCCTTCTTGGCCTCCTGCAGGCCCTTCCAGGCGGAGGTGTTGAACGACTTGTCGTCGATGCCGCCGACGTCGGTCACCATGCAGGCGCTGTACTTCTTGGCGTCGCCGCCACCAGCCTTCTTGTCGTCCTCGGGGGCCTCACCACACGCGGCGGCGCCCAGCACGAGCCCACCCGCCACGAAGGCGGAGGCAATCCGCATCCCACGCACAGAGCGCAAGACGTCTCCTTCCCATTGCACACCGCTGTGCGCGGTGGCAGCCCTTGAGCCGGCCTGCGTTCGTGCCGCCGGCGTCCCACGTTACGGACGGGAGCGTACGCCCGCGCCCACCCACCGGCCGACAATCGTGCACGACTGTTGAGTGCTTGTTACCCCTACGTAACCCTTGGGTGGGGCAGATCACTTCTCGTGCTGGTAGTGGCCGGTCGGGTGTCACGAACGTCCGGTTCCCGCGGCCTATCCCCTGGTCAGGACGTTACCGCCAGAAAACCGCCACCGCCGCGTTGACCAAGGTCAAACCGACGATGGCAAGGAAGTGGCCACGGTTGACCGACTCCCGCTTACGGGAGAAGAAGACCATGACGAAGATCAGCAGCGCGAGCACCAACTTGGTAACAAGTTTCGCGGGGTCCGGTTCGTTGCCGTCGCGCAGGGGCGCGGAGAGGCCGATCCCGGTCAGCAGCATGATCACGGCTCCCCAGAGCATGGCCGGGTTGATCCGCAGCTTCCCGCTGATGTACTGGACGATCGCGCCGCCGAGCAGCAGGGCGAAACCGATCAGATGGACGTAGCGCAGTATCAGTCTCAGAGCTTCCACGCGGACCATCCTCCCCCACCAACGACGCTTCGTAGTAGGGGCCCACCGGGACGATAGGGGGCGAGTAGACGGAGCGCCCGGCCGGATTGTCCCGGCCGGGCGCCTCAACGAGCTGTCCGCCACCGTGGGCGGCGGTACCGTCCGTCAGCCGTCGATCTGCACCGAGCCATTGATCTTGCTGTCCCGCACCGACGCCTTGGCGCCGAGCGCGGTCACCGAACCGTTGACCCGGCTCTCCACGATGGACACCACCGAGGCGCCGTCCGCCTTGACGCCGCCGTTGATGCTCGCGTTGAACGCGATCAGGCCGGCCCCCGGCGCGACCTTCACGCCGCCGTTGACCGTCGCCCCGTCCAGGCAGGCGACTCCGGACGTGACGGTGAGTCCGCCGTTGCGCCGATCGGTGATCACCTCCGTGCACGCCGGGTAGCTGGGCTGGCTCTGCACGTTCAGCTCACCGAAGGCGACCGCGCGGGCGTTGTCGGTACGCGGGTCGGTCAGCTTGAGGACGTCCAGGCCCTTCTGGATGTCACTGGAGTAGATGTATCCGTTGTGGTAGTAGGTCGACCAGGAGCCACCGAGGATCAGGCGGGTCGCCGAGAGCGGCCCCCGCTCCCAGTAGGCGATCTCCTGGGGGTTGGCCGAGTCGGTGAAGTCCCAGACCGAGATGCCGCCCTGGTACCAGGCCTGGACCATGATGTCGCGGCCCATCGCCGGGATGAGCGAGCCGTTGTGCGCCACGCAGTTCTCGGTGCTGGTGTTCTGCCGCGGGATCTTGAAGTAGCTCTTGAACACGAGGGAGCGGTTCGCTCCGGACCCCGCGATGTCGAAGATCGCGTCCGCGCCGCGCTTCGGCCCGATGGTCGGGTTGCAGGTCGCGCTGCTGCCACCACCGAGCTCGTCGGTGAAGACCACCTTGGTGCCGGCGTTGTTGAACGTGGCCGAGTGCCAGAACGCGAAGTTGGTGTCCCGCACCCGGCTGAGCACCACCGGGCTCTCCCGGTCGGCGATGTCCATCAGGATGCCGTCACCCATGCAGGCGCCGGCGGCGAGGTCCAGCTCCGGGTAGACGGTCACGTCGTGGCAGCCGCTGGTCGAGTTCGCCCCGTCGGCGCCGGGGAACAGGTTCGGCGTGGCCACCACGGCGGCCCCGGTCGGGTTGTCCAGCGGCACCTTGATGATCGACAGCTTGTCGTGCGGCGGCTGGCAGTCCAGGGCGCTCGCCGACGGGCTGTACGACTGCACGTAGACGTAGAGGTTGCCGTCGTTCTTGCCGGGCACGAGGGTGTGGGTGTGCGAGCCGCAGTCGGTCTCGATGGCCTTGACGTAGGCCGGGCTGGCCTTGTCGGTCACATCGAAGATCCGGATGCCCTCCCACGAGCTCTTGATGCTCGCGGACTGGCTGGTGCTGTTGCACGAGTCGTTGTTGCGCGACGAGTCGACCGAGAGGAACAGCAGGTTGCCGTAGACCGAGATGTCGTTCTGCGAGCCGGGGCAGACGACCTGGCTGGTGATCTGCGGCGCGCTGGGCTTGCTGACGTCGTAGATGGTGAAGCCGTCGTAGTTGCCGACGAAGGCGTAGTTGCCCTGGAACGCCATGTCGGTGGAGTACGACGCCTCCCGGGCGAACGCCCCGGACTTCGGCAGGTTCGCGATCTGCTGGAGGTTCGGGCTGCTGGCGATCTCGTCCACGCCCGGGGCGGTGTACTCGGCCGCGGCCTGGGCGTCGGACTCCGCCGCGGAGAGGCAGAGCTCGGCGAAGTTGTCCCCGGCTTCCCGCAGCGACTCACAGTTGTCGGCGATCTCGCTGGCGTCGGGTGCGCCGATGGCCGGAGCCCCCGCCACCGCCGTCACCAGGAGAGCGGTGGCGGCGGCGAGGCTGACGGCCCCGATTCTGCGCACCCCTCGTGAGGTCTGTCTGAACATTGGCAACGCCCTTCCTGCAGGGGGTCGGTCAAGAAGTAGCGGGACCATATCCGCTGCCAGGAGGGGAGATTGTGATCTGCGACACTGTCTGGAACCAATCAGAATAACGATTCAATAACAAGGATCGCGGAGCGGCGTCACCAATAACCGAAGGTGGGGCCTATGGCCCATATCCCTGCCACGGCCTTCCGCGCAGGTCAGTGCCGCGCTACGATCCCCGCCAACTTGACCAGCGGCGGGAGTCGACTTGTGCTAGGTAAGCGGGTCCGGATGATCCCTCCCCGGCTTCGGGTGATCGTCCTGGTGGAGTTCGCGGTCCTTGTGGTGTTGGCTGCCGGCGCGGCGGCGGCCGTCGGACTGCGCGCCGACGCCCCGACGCCGTCGGCGCGGGCCACCACCGGGGCCACCCCGCCGGCACCCGTCGCCCAGCCCGGCGTACCGGACTCCACCGCCCCGGTGCTGATGCCCGGGCGGCCCGGTGAGACCGCCCGGACCGCGCGCGCGAACGAGGTGACCCCGGGACCGAGCCCGTCCTACAACACGACGGACGTCCGGTTCGTCACGATGATGATCCCGCACCACGAGCAGGCGCTCGTGATGGCGCGGCTCGCCTCGGGCCGGGCCGGGAACCCGAAGATCATCGCCATCGCCGACCGGATCCTGGCGGCGCAGGCGCCGGAGATCGGCGCGCTGGAGAGCTGGCTGGCGGCCCGGGGCCTGGACCGGAAGTCGGGCAGCGACGACGCGCACCGGCACGGCATGGCGGGCATGCAGTCGGCCGAGGCCCTGCGGGCGCTGGAGACCGCCCGCGGCCCCGCCTTCGACCGGATGTTCGTGGCCATGATGAGCGAGCACCACCAGGGCGCCATCGCCATGGCCCGGGAGGCGCTGGCCCTCGGCGTCGACAGCATCGTCAACGAGACGGCGACCAGCGTCAGCTTCGAACAGTCGGTGGAGATCGAACGGATGCGCGAGGCGCTGGCCGGTTGACCCGACCGAAGCCGCGGCGGCCCGACGGAAGCCGGGCCGCCGCCGGGCCGGTCAGCCGAGTCGCCAGACCTGGAAGGTCGGGCCGTCGGCGGGGAGGACGACCGCGCCGTCGGCGTCCGGGCGCAGCGCGGGAGCGCCGCCGTAGGCGTTCTCCCCCGCGGGCAGGCCGGCGATCCGGACCGGGGCGCCGGCGGACCGCCGGGCCAGCACGAGAACCGCGCCGGTCGGCGCCTCGCGGAGGAAGACCAGGGTGTCCGCGTCGGCGTACACCCGGCGCAGGCCGCCGTGGCGCAGCGCCGGCTCGGTGCGGCGCAGCGCGATCAGCGCCCGGTACGCCGCGAACGTGCCGGCGTCCCAGCTCTGCGGCCGGTGCCACGGCATCGGGGTGCGCGACCCCTCCCCGTTCGTGCCGGTCAGCCCCAGTTCGTCCCCGGCGAAGATCACCGGGGTGCCCGGCATGGTGGCGAGCAGGCCGGCGGCCACCTCCTGCCGGGCCGCGTCGCCGACCACGGTGCGGATCCGGGCCGAGTCGTGCGAGCCGAGGAGCTGCCACGAGTGCACGTACGACCGCCAGGAGATCAGCGACCGGTAACTGTCCATGGTGGCCAGCACCGCGCCGGCGTCCCGCCGCCGGACCCCGCCCGGGGTGCCGAGGAAGTTCGGCACCGGGTCGTCGCCGTGCCGCAGCCAGGACCAGACCGGGTCGGTGAAGCCCACGTAGTTCATCGTGCCGTGCCAGCCGTCGCGGTCGAGGTCGCCGGTGTGGTCGTGGCCGTGCTCGGCGAGCACCAGCCCGTCGGCCCTGGTGTCGGCCACCACCTCGCGCAGCAGCCGGGCCACCTCGTGGGTGTACGCGTCCGCGCCCCGCCGGCCGGTCATGTTCGCCACGTCCACCCGCCAGCCGTCGAGCGCGTACGGGGGCCGCAGCCAGCGGCGCAGCAGGGAGTCCGGTGCGGTGGCGAAGCGGCGGCGCAGCTCGGCACTGCCCCAGTTCAGCTTCGGCAACGACCGCACCCCGTTCCATGACTCGTACGACGGCTCCAGGTCGCAGTGCGGCGTCAGACTCGCCGAGCTGGAGTTGTCGCAGCCGGTCGCCTCGTCGAAGTAGTACAGCCCTCGCTCGGGGGCGTGCGGGTCGGCGCGGGCGGCGGTGAACCACTCGTGCGCGTCGCCGGTGTGGTTGCTGGTGATGTCGCCGAGCAGCCGCCAGCCCCGGGCCCGGACGGCGTCGGCGAGCCGGGCCAGCGCGGCGTCCCCGCCGAGCAGCGGGTCGACGGTGTCGAAGCTGGCCGCGTCGTACCGGTGGTTGGACCGGGCCGGGAAGATCGGCGTCAGGTAGACGGTGTTGACCCCGAGCCGGTCCAGGTGGTCCAGCCGCTCGGCGATGCCGTCCAGGTCGCCGCCGTAGAACTGGCGCGGCGTCTCCGGGCCGCGCCCGATCACCGGGGTGTCCCAGTCACAGGGGATCGCCCAGTCCGGGGCGGGCCGAGCGGCGGCGGCCGCCGAGCGGGCGAACCGGTCCGGGAAGATCTGGTAGATCACCGCGTCCCGGGTCCAGGCCGGCGGCGGGGCATGGCTGACCAGCTTGAAGTCACCGTTGTCCGGCACGTCGTGGTCGAACTGGCCGGCGGCGTTGAGCCAACGGCTGCCGCAGGCGCCGGTGAGCATGAACCGGTAGTTGCTGACCGGGTTGCGCACCTCGACGTCGGCGCGCCACCAGACGTCCCCGCCGGCACGGCGGTCGACGACGGCCTCGACGAAGCGCGGCTCGCCGTCTGCGGTGGTGCGCACGTGCACGGTCCGCACGTCCGCCCCGGCGGGGACCCGGACGAAGACCGGGACGCGCTGCCCGAGGGCGGGCTCCTGCTCGGGAACGTAGGTGGCGGAGCCGTCGTGGTGCGGGTGCAGCGGGATCATGGGCGGGGTCCTTCCGGGTCCGATCCGGTACGGGGAGAGGTCGGCCCCCGTCCACGATGGACGGTGGCCGGTTGCGTGCTCCGGTGTACGTCGTCGAACGCCGACGCCCTTGCCGCAGCGTGGCCGCCGCGGCCGGTCGGGGTGACCGGCCGCGACGCCCGAGCCGAGGAGGCTCAGCCGGTGCGAGCCGAGGGGAGGCTCAGCCCTTCACCGCCCCGGCGGTGAGGCCGGAGACGATGTAGCGCTGGAGGAACTGGAAGACCAGCACCGTCGGGATCGCGGTGAGCAGGGTCGCCACCGCGAAGATGCCGAAGTTGTTGTTCCGCTCGTTGCCCTGGAGCATGCCGTACATGCCGACCGCCAGGGTCTTCGAGTCTGTGCCGGTCAGGAAGACGTTCGCCATCAGGAACTCGTTGATGGTGCCGATGAAGGCGAGCAGGCCGGTCACCGCCAGGATCGGCGCCACCAGCGGCAGCATGATCCGGAAGAAGACCTGGGCGTGGGTGGCCCCGTCCATGGTGGCGGACTCGTCCAGCTCGCGGGGCAGGGTGTCGAAGAAGCCCTTCATCAGCCAGGTGTTCACCCCGAGCGCGCCGCCCAGGTAGAGCAGCAGCAGGCCCCACGGAGTGTTGAAGCCGATCGACGGCCACAGGTCGGTGATCGTGCCGAAGATCAGGAAGATCGCCACGATCGCCAGGAACTGCGGGAACATCTGGATCAGCAGCAGCGAGAGCAGCCCGACCCGCCGGCCCCGGAAGCGCATCCGGGAGAAGGCGTACGCCGCCAGCGACGACAGGAAGACCGACGTGAACGAGGCGACCCCGGCGATCAGCAGCGAGTTGAGGAACCACCGCCCGAACGCGGTGCGCCCGAACAGCTCGCCGAAGTTGCCGAACGACACCCCGTCGGTGGGCACCAGTTCCGTCGAGGAGAGGGTGCCCAGCGGGTTGAGCGCCGCGGAGAGCACGAACACGATCGGGAAGAGGCTGAACAGCACCCCGAGCACGCCGACGACGTGCCGCCAGCCGACCTGGGCGAACCAGCGGTTACGCCGCCGGCCGCCCGCGTCGCGGTTGGCCGGCGGGGGACCGCCGGCCACGTCGCCCGTGGCCGGGACCCCGGTGAGGGTGGTCACGAGTACACCTCCTCCTGCTTGCGGGTGCTCCGGAAGCTCACCGCCGACACCACCGCGACGATGGTGAAGATGAACAGCGAGATCGCCGCCGCGAACCCGAACTCCGCGCCCTGCGCGCCGAACGCCAGCCGGTAGGTGTACGTGATCAGCAGGTCGGTCGCGCCGTTGGTCGGGTTGTCCGCCGGGAACGGCGCGCCCTCGGTGGTCAGGTAGATCGCGTTGAAGTTGTTGAAGTTGTACGCGAACGACGAGATCAGCAGCGGCGAGAGCGCGACCAGCAACAGCGGCAGGGTGACCGCCCGGAACGACTGCCAGGGCGACGCGCCGTCGACGGAGGTGGCCTCGGTCAGCTCGCGTGGGATCGCCTGCAACGCGCCCGTGGCCACCAGGAACATGTACGGGTAGCCGAGCCAGAGCTGCACCAGGATCACCGCGAAGCGGGCGCTCCAGTCGTGGCCGAACCAGTCGATGCTCAGCCCGAACAGGTTGTTGATCAGGCCGAAGTCGGTGTTGAACATGTCCCGCCAGACCAGCAGCATCGCGAACGACGGCATGGCGTACGGCAGGATCAGCAGCACCCGGTAGAGGTTGGTGCCGCGCATCCGGGGCGAGTGCAGCGCCAGCGCGATGAACATGCCGAGGATGAACGTGCCGCCGGTGGAGCCGAGCGCGAAGGCGAAGTTCCAGAGCAGCGTGCCGAGGAACGGCCCGGAGATGTTCTCGTCGGTGAGCACCCGGGTGAAGTTCGACAGGCCGACGTTGACCTTCCAGCCCTGGGCGAGGCGCTCGCCGTCGGCGGCGACGAAGGAGCCGGTCGCCTCGTCGGCCGACCAGGTCTTGCCGGTCTCGTTGTCCTTGACGCAGTCGCAGCCGGCGTCGTACGCCCGGATGGCCTTGCCCTCGTAGGCGCGGGACAGGCCGGACGAGCGCAGCGCGCCCCCGGCGGTCGGCACCACCAGGTCGGTGATCTCCTGGCTGCGGGCGCTGGCCTGACCGAAGTTCAGCACGGTGTAGCCGTCGGCGGCGGTGACCTTGCCGCCCGGGGCGACGGTCACGTCGGCGGCGTCGAGCTGCCGCAGCCCCTCGCCGTCGCCGGCGGAGACCGCACCGGTCCTCGGGTCGGTAACCAGGAAGATCAGCGGCCCGGTGGCCGGGTCGCCCGCGGTGGCGACGGAGAGGGCGTACTCCGCCGAGCCGGGCACCTGCTTGACCGAGGCGGTCTGGATGGCGACGATCGCGTCGTCCTTGCTGCCGCGGTGGCCGTCGCCGAAGTTCGTGAACGCGGTGCTCGCGGTGTACAGCACCGGGACGATCTGGAACGCGATCAGGAACAGCGTGCCGGGGACCAGGTACTTGGCCGGGATGTGCCGGCGGGTGAGGTAGAGGTAGCACAGCCCGGCGGTGGTGACGGCCAGCAGGGCCAGCCCGGCCCACTTCTCGGCCTCGACGAGCGGGAAGGCCGCCCAGATCGCGATCCCGGCCACCAGGCCGAGCAGGACCACCTTGACGGCGAGGCCGGTCGCGGTGATCGGCGCGTGGTGCCGCGCGTTGCGTGCGGTGCGCGGGAGCCCGGAGCCGGCGGGCCCCCGGCCCGGGTTCCGCCTGACGGAACCCGGGCCGGACAGCTTCGTGCTCATTACTTGATCGAGCCGGAGATCGTCTTGCCGGCCGCGGTGATCGTCTTGGCCGGGTCGGCGCCGCCGATGACGGCGGCCTCGGCCTTGCCGAACGGGTCCCAGATCGCGGCCATCGCCGGGATCGCCGGGAGCACCTGGCCGTTCTTGCCGGCCTCGGTGAACTTGGCCAGGTCCGGGTCGCTGCCCTTGACCTGGTCGAGGGCGGCGGTCAGCGCCGGCGGGCGCGGCTCGGCGTTGTACAGCGCCACGGCCAGATCCGGCTTGGTCGTGTAGTTGGCCACGAACTCCTGGGCGAGGGCCTTGTTCTTGCCCTTGGCCGCCACGTAGAAGGCCTGCACGCCCACGAACGGCTGGGCCTCCTTGCCACCGGCGAAGCCGGGGAAGGCGGAGATGTCGTAGGAGATGCCGGCCTTCTTCACGTCGACCGTGGCCCACGGGCCGGAGGCCAGGTAGGCGCACTTCTTGCCGGTGAAGGTGGCGATCGAGTTGGTGTCGGCGATGGAGCGCTTCAGCACGCCCTCGCCCTTCTCACCGAGCGCGCCGATCTTCTTGAACGCCTCGATCGACTCCGGCTTGCCCACGCCCAGGTCCTTCGGGTCGTAGTCGCCGTTGGCGGCGGTGCCGAACAGGTAGCCGCCGGCCGAGGTGTACAGCGGGTAGATGTGGTAGGCGTCGCCGTTCTGGCCGACCTGGAGGCAGAGGATCTCGCTGACCTTCTTCTCGGCCTTGAGCTTCTTGCCGGTGGCGACCAGGTCCTCGATCGTCTTCGGCGCCTCGGGGGCCAGGTCGGTGTTGCGGATCAACGCCAGGTTCTCCTGCGCGTACGGCACGCCGTAGAGCTGGCCGTTGAAGGTGACGGCCTTGATCGCGGTCTCGTTGAACGCGCTCTTCTGGTCGGCGGCGAGCTGCACCGGGTCGATGGCGCCGTTCTGGACCATGTTGCCGATCCAGTCGTGCGCGCCGACCACCACGTCCGGGCCGCTGCCCTGCTGCGAGGCGGTGACGAAGTTGGTCTGCAGGTCCTTGGAGACGGCCTGCACCTCGACGGTCACGCCGTTCTCCTGGCCGAACTTCTCGGCGAAGGGCTTCAGGGCGGCCGTCCGCTTGTCGTCGGCCCAGATCACCAGCTTGCCGCCGGCGGCGTTGGCGGACTCCTTCGCGGCCGGCGCGCTGCTGTCGTCGTCGCCACCGCCGCAGCCGGAGGCGGCCAGCGCCAGGCCGAGAACGGCGACCACACCCGCGGTACGGATGCGCATCGGTACTCCTGTCGTCATGGCGGGTGCGCCGGGGGAAGGGCGGCCCGCCAGTGGGAACCTTCGTAAGTTCTTGCTGCCCGACGCCCGGTTGCTGCGCCGCTGCTCTCGCATGTTTCGGGGACGTTAGCAAGGGGTTGCAGATAATGGAAGGGCTTGCAGGCGTGTACGCAAGAACTTGCCCGTGAGCTAAAGTGCGGCCATGCGCGCTCGACTGTCCGACATCGCCCAACAGGCCGAAGTCAGCGAGGCCACGGTGTCGCGGGTGCTCAACGACCGCCCTGGCGTGGCCCCCGAGACCCGGCAGGCCGTCCTGACCGCACTCGACGTCCTCGGCTACGAACGTCCGGCGCGGCTGCGCAAGCGCAGCGCCGGTCTCGTCGGCCTGGTCGTGCCGGAGCTGGACAACCCGATCTTCCCCGCCTTCGCCCAGGTGATCGAGTCGACCCTGGCGCAGAGCGGGTTCACCCCGGTGCTGTGCACCCAGACCCCGGGCGGGGTCACCGAGGACGAGTACGTCGAGATGCTGCTCGACCGCCAGGTCTCCGGCATCGTGTTCGTCTCCGGCCTGCACGCCGACACCGCGGCCAACCACGACCGGTACCGGGCGCTGATCGCCCGGCCGCTGCCCGTCGTCATGATCAACGGGTACGTGCCGGGCGTCGCCGCGCCCTTCGTCTCCTGCGACGACCGGGAGGCCACCGAGCTGGCCGTGGCCCACCTGGTCGCCCTCGGGCACCGCCGGATCGGCCTGGTCACCGGCCCGGACCGGTTCGTCCCGGTGCAGCGCCGGGTGGCCGGCTGGCGGGCCGCCATGGTGCGCCTGGCGGGCCTGCCGGACACCGAGCTGGCCGAGCTGGCCGAGCTGACCCTGTTCGGGGTGGAGGGCGGCGAGGCGGCGGCCGGGCGGCTGCTGGAGCGCGGGGTGACCGGCGTGGTCTGCGGCTCCGACCTGATGGCGCTCGGCGCGGTCCGGGCGGCCCGGCAGCGCGGCCTGTCCGTGCCGGGCGACCTGTCGGTGGTCGGGTACGACGACTCGCCCCTGATGGCCTTCACCGACCCGCCGCTGACCACGATGCGGCAGCCGGTGGCCGCGATGGCGGTGGCCGCCGTCCGGGCCCTGGTCGACGAGATCAACGGGCACGCCGCGCCGCACTCGGAGTACCTGTTCCGGCCCGAGCTGGTGGTGCGGGGCTCCACCGCCGTCGTCCGGCAGGCCGCCGCCGGCGCGACCCGGCAGCGCCCGGCGCCCCCGGCCCTCGCCGTCCCCGCCTGAGCCCGCCCGCCCCACGCCCGCCCCTGCTCCCGGCCGCCCCCGCGGTCGCCCGCCAGGGTCCCGCCGGCCGCCGTCGCGCACCACGGGGGCCGGCGATTCCGGCACCGGGCCGACGTCGGCACCGCACCCCCGCCAGCACCGGCGTCATTTCTTGCGCAAACCCTGCTTGACTCTTGCAGCAACCGGGCGGCATCCTGCTCTGACACCCGGGTGGCACACCACTGTGCCACGCCGCACCACGCAGTCCGCGCCACAGAACGGGGATCGCCACCGATGACCGCCAGCAACCCCACGCCGCTGACCTCCGACGACGACTGGTGGCGCTCCGCGGCCGTCTACCAGGTCTACGTCCGCAGCTTCGCCGACTCCGACGGCGACGGCGTCGGCGACCTGCGGGGCATCCGCGAGCGCCTGCCGTACCTGCGTGACCTCGGGGTCGACGCGCTCTGGCTCACCCCCTTCTACACCTCGCCGATGGTCGACGGCGGCTACGACGTGGCCGACTACCGCGACGTCGACCCGATGTTCGGCACGCTCACCGACTTCGACGCGATGATCACCGACGCGCACGCCCTGGGCCTGCGGATCATCGTCGACCTGGTGCCCAACCACACCTCCAGCGCGCACCCGTGGTTCACCGCCGCGCTGGCCGCCGCCCCCGGCTCCCCCGAGCGGGCCCGCTACCTCTTCGCCGAGGGCAGGGGCGCCGACGGCGAGCTGCCGCCGAACGACTGGGAGAGCATCTTCGGCGGCCCGGCCTGGACCCGGGTGCCCGACGGCCAGTGGTACCTGCACCTGTTCGACCCGGCCCAGCCGGACCTCAACTGGCGGCACCCCGAGGTCCGCGCCGAGTTCGAGGACGTCCTGCGGTTCTGGCTCGACCGGGGCGTGGACGGGTTCCGCATCGACGTGGCCCACGGCATGATCAAGGCCGAGGGGCTGCCGGACGTCGGCTTCAGCAGCATGACCACCGGCCGGCGCCAGTCGGAGCTGCTCGGCAAGGGCCGGCTGCCCTACTTCGACCAGGACGAGGTGCACGACATCTACCGGTCCTGGCGGCCGATCCTGGACAGCTACCCCGGCGGCCGGATGGCGGTCGCCGAGGCGTGGGCCGAGACGCCGCAGCGACTGGCCCGCTACATCGGCCCGGACGAGCTGCACCAGGCGTTCAGCTTCGACTTCCTCGACGCCACCTGGTCGGCCGACTCGTTCCGCAAGGTGATCGACACCGCGCTGGCCGAGGCGAAGATCGTCGGCGCGCCGACCACCTGGGTGCTGTCCAACCACGACAAGCAGCGGCACGTCACCCGGTACGGCGACGGCGAGATCGGGCTGCGCCGGGCCCGGGCGGCCAGCCTGCTGATGCTCGCCCTGCCCGGCTGCGCGTACCTCTACCAGGGCGAGGAGCTGGGCCTGCCGGAGGTGCTCGACCTGCCGGACGAGCTGCGCCAGGACCCGTCGTTCCTGCGCACCGGCGAGAGCCGGGACGGCTGCCGGGTGCCGATCCCGTGGAGCGGTGAGCTGGCCCCGTACGGCTTCGGCCCCGAGGGCGGCACGCCGAGCTGGCTACCGGCCCCGGCCACCTGGGCCGCCCTCTCCGTCGCCGCCCAGGCCGGGGTGCCCGGCTCGACGCTGGAGCTCTACCGCGCCGCGCTGCGGATCCGGCACTCCCACCCCGCGCTCGGCCGGGACGCAGGCGGGGTGGTCTGGCTGGAGACCACCGGCCCGGGGGTGCTGGCCTTCCGCCGGACCGCCGGCGACGCCGAGCTGACCTGCGTGGTCAACCTCAGCGACGCCGAGATCCTGATCGACGGGTACGGCCGGCCGGTCGCCGCCAGCGCGGAACTCACCGAGCAGGGCGCCGGGCACGTCCTGCCGGTGGACGCCGCCGCGTGGTTCGACCGGCGCCGAGCGGGGTAACCCGCTGTTGAGCCCCTGGTCGTCCGTCGTGCCCCGCGCCGACGGGCGGCTGGGTCGTCGACCCCTTGTGGTGGGGGGTGAGGTGCCGCCGGCGCCTCGTGGAGTCCGCTCCGCGGGGCGCCGGCGGCCATCTGGGCCACGGGATCGACGCGCACCGCTCCGCCGGGCACCTCCCGGCAGACGGTACGGGGAACCGGTCAGCCGCCCTTCTCGGTGAGCAGCTTGGCGATCCGGGCGAAGCCGGCCCGCAGCTCGGCCTCGTCCGGCGCCGGCTGCGGCCCGGTCCGGTCGTCCGCCTCGGCTGCCGCCTCCAGCTCGTCGTCGACGACGTCCTCGAAGTCGCCGTAGAGGTCGGCCGCCTCGATCCGGTTCGCCTCGTCCCGCGCGGCGAGCTGGGCGGCGGCGATCTCGCTGCGGATCTCGTCCGGCGACAGCGCCGGCAGCAGGGGCTCGACCACCGCCATGAACTGCTCCTCGGCCACCACCGACTCGGCGAGGGCCAGCGCGTGCGGTCGCTCGTACGGGCCGCAGACCACCGGCTCCCACTCGTCGGCGTCGCCGAGCGGCCCGAAGGTGATGATCCACGGCAGGCCGAGCATCGGCGAGTCCGCCGGCAGGTCCAACGTCACGAGAGCGCCCACGCGCTCATCATGGGGGGTCTTCACGTTCGAGTGGGCAGCTTTTGCCCGGATTGCCGGCTGTTCGGCTGCCGGTCCGGCGCTTGTCCACCGCCCGACCGAGGCTCACTCAGCCCGCCGGGCCGCGTCGAGGGCGGCCCGGACCAGGGCCAGCGCGGCGTCCGGCGCGACCCCGAGCCGGGCGGCCTCGGCCGCGTACCCGGCCGCCACCCGCTGCAACCGGTCCACCGCGTCGTCCCGGCCCGGCGCCACGAAGGTGCCGTGCCGCCCCCGCGTCTCCAGCAGCCCGGCGGCCTCCAGTTCGCGGTACGCCCGGGCCACCGTGTTCACCGCCAGCCCCAGTTCCTCGGCGAGCCGGCGGACCGTCGGCAGCCGGGTGCCGACCGGCAGCCGCCCGTCGCCGATCTGCTCGGCGAGCCGGCCGCGCACCTGCTCGTACGGCGGCACCGGCGACGCCGGGTCCACGGTGATCCGCATGTCAGCCCGCTCCCCCGGGCGCGCCCGGATCGGTGTCGACGTCGATGTCGGCCGGTGCCGGCCCCTCGGCCAGGTCCACCACCCGGCCGTACGGGCTGGTCGCGGCGAGCGCCGCGCCGAACAGGACGAGCTGGTTGAGCAGGTAGAGGTAGAGCAGTACGCCGACCGCACCGGCCACCACCGTGTACGCCGGGTTCCGCTCGGTGCGCACCACGTAGTACCGCCCGACCGTGTTCAGCAGCGTGATGCCGACCGCGACCGCGAACACCACCGGGCGCAGCCGGCGCCGGCTCATCCGCAGCCGGGGCACCGCCACCAGCAGCGCGGTCGCCAGCACCGCGTTGACCAGCACGCTGAGCGCCGCGCTCACCACCGTCAGCCCCACCGAGCCGGTGCTGCTCAGCAGGAACCGCAGCAGCGACTCCAGCGCGTCCACGGCGGCCACCGAGACGCCGAGCATCACGAACACCAGCAGCAGCACGCCCAGGTCGACCAGCCGGCGCACCACCAGGTTGCCGGGCTGCTGGTTGAGCCCGTACATCAGCCGCTGCGACGAGCGGATCGCCTCCACCCAGCCGATCCCGGTGAAGGCCAGGATGACCAGGCCGACCACGCCGACGGTGTTGCTGCTCTGGGCGATCTGCTCCGGGTCCAGGAAGGGCAGGTTCTCCCGGAGGAACCCGGCGGCGGCGGCGCTGACCTCGTCGTTGTCCTCCAGGATCGCCCCGAAGACCGAGTACGCGACCAGGGCGAGCGCGAAGACCGCGAAGAAGCCGTAGTACGCGATGGCCGCCGCCAGCCGCCCGGCGAGCACCTCGCCGTACAGCATCCCGGCCCGCCACAGGTGGTCGAACGTCCGTGACCGGCGGCGCGCGGCGGTGACCCGCCGGTCGACGCCGGCCCCGATCCGCCCGATCACGTTCACGCCGTCATCCTCGCCGATCGACCGCCGGTACGTCGACGGCCCGCCGGTTCAGGTGCCGAGGAGAAAGTCCCGGCGCGGCTGCCACCGGGTCTGCCCGCTGTGCGAGAAGAGGGTGAACGCGTCCACCTCGAACATCGCCGAGAAGTCGGCCAGGTCCTCGTACGCCTTGTCCAGCGCCTCCGGGGCGACGTCCTGCGCCACCGTGACGTGCGGGTGGTACGGGAAGCGGGCCTCCCGGTGCAGCTCGGGCGCGGCCCTGATCGCGGCGGCCAGCAACTCGCACTCGCTGATCCCGGCGGCCACCGCCACGAAGACCACCTGGGTGACCGGGCGGAACGTGCCGGTGCCGCGCAGGTGCAGGGTGAACGGCAGGTGGGCGGCGGCCACCGCGGCGAGGTGCCGCTCGACCGCCGGCAGCGCCGCCAGCGGGATCTCGGTGGGCCCGAGCAGCGTCACGTGCGCCGGGACCACCTGGGGGTCGCCGGCCTCGACCCGCCGCCGGGTGAGTGTCCCGCCCCACGGCTCCGGGATGTCCACCGCGATCCCGATCTGGATGGTGTCACCGGCCACCGGTGCCCCGTCCCTGCGATCCACGCTCCGCGCCACCCCTCCGGCCACCGACCCGTCCACCCGTACCTCCCGCGGGCCGGCTACTCGACGCGCACCGGCGGGAGGAAACCGACCCGCTCGTACGCGTCGCGCAGCGTCGCCGAGGCCACCACGCGGGCCTTCTCAGCGCCGGCCGCGAGCAGCTTGTCGAGCTGGGCCGGGTCGTCGAGGTACGCCCGGGTGCGCTCCTGGATCGGCGTGACGAACTCCCGGACCACCTCGGCCAGGTCCTTCTTCAGGTCGCCGTAGCCCCTGCCGGCGTACGCGGCGACCAGGTCGTCGATGCCCCGCCCGCCCAGCGCCGAGTAGATGGTGAGCAGGTTGGAGACGCCCGGCTTGGTCTCGGTGTCGAAGACGATCTCCCGGCCGGTGTCGGTGACCGCCGAACGGATCTTCTTGGCCGAGCGGGCCGGGTCCTCCAGCAGGTCCACGATGCCGGTCGGCGAGGACGACGACTTCGACATCTTCGCGGTCGGGTCCTGGAGGTCGGTGATCTTCGCGGTGTCCTTCACGATGTGCGGCGCGGGGACGGTGAACGTCCGGCCGAACTGCGAGTTGAATCGCTGGGCCAGGTCGCGGGAGAGCTCCAGGTGCTGGCGCTGGTCCTCGCCGACCGGGACGGCGTCGGCCTGGTAGAGCAGGATGTCGGCCGCCTGGAGGATCGGGTACGTGAACAGGCCGACGCTGGACCGGTCGCCGCCCTGCTTCTGCGACTTGTCCTTGAACTGGGTCATCCGGCTGGCCTCGCCGAAGCCGGTGATGCAGCCGAGCACCCAGGCCAGTTGCGGGTGCTCGGGCACCTGCGACTGGACGAACAGGGTGCTGCGCTCCGGGTCCAGGCCGACCGCCAGAAGCTGCGCGGCGGCCACCCGGGACCGCTGGCGCAGCACCGCCGGGTCGTGCCCCGCGGTGATGGCGTGCAGGTCGACCACGCAGTAGAACCCGTCATGGGTGTCCTGCAACGCCACCCAGTGCCGCACCGCGCCGAGGTAGTTTCCGAGGTGGAACGAGTCGGCCGTCGGCTGGATGCCGGAGAAGACGCGTGGGCGGGCGGGTACGTCGGACATGCCGGCAATTCTGTCAGCACCTCCCGCCGTACGTCATGACGGCCCGGCGGGTCGGCTCTCGGCCGCCGGCACCGGGGCGGCGACCTCGCGCCGCGGCTCGGGCAGGCGCACCGCGGAGACCGCGAGCCGGGCCACCCGGCGCCCTTCCAGCGCGAGCACCCGCAGCAGCCACCCCCCGGGCGGGACGTCCGGGGGGTGGCCGTCGGTGGGGGCCAGGGGCACCAGCACCTCGTCGCCGTCGATCGGCAGCCGGCCGAGCGCGGCCATCACGTACCCGCCGACCGTCTCGTACGGGCCGGCGGGCAGCCGTACCCCGGTGCGCTCGGCGAAGTCGGCGAGGTTGAGCCGGCCGTCCACCACGGCGGGCAGCCCGGCCAGCGCCGGCTCGGCGGCGCCGTCGTGCTCGTCGTGGATCTCCCCGACCAGTTCCTCGATCAGGTCCTCGCACGTGACGATGCCGGCGGTGCCGCCGTACTCGTCGACCACCACCGCCAGGTGGTGGCCCTCGCGGCGCATCTCGGTCAGCGCGGCCAACACCCGCTTGCTACCGGGCAGCCGCTTGACCTCCCGGGCCAGCTCGCCGACGGCGGTGTCCGGGTCGAGGTCGGGACGCAGCAGCACGTCGCGCAGGTGGACGAAGCCGACCACGTCGTCGTGGGTGCCGTCGACCACCGGGTACCGGGTGTGCGTCTCGGCCCGGACCAGCCGCTCCGCCTCGGCCAGGCTCAGCCCGACGGAGAGGAAGACCACCTCGGTGCGGGGCATCATCACCTCACGGACCAGGCTCGCGCCGGCCACCAGCACCTCGTCGATGATCCGCCGCTCGTCCGGGTCGAGGACGGTGTTGGCGGCGACCAGGTCGCGCAGCTCCGCCTCGCTGATCCGTTCCCGGCCGGCCGCGGGGCTGGCCCCGAGCAGGTCGGTGACCAGCCGGGTGGCGCCGTCGGCGGCCCGGACCACCAGCCGGGCGACCGCCCGGGCCAGCGGCCCCGGCTCGCGTCGGGCCCGCCCCGACGATCGTCGTCGGGGCCCGGGACCGCCCGCTTCCCGCATGCCTGTAGATGGTAAGGCCCCGAAGGGCCCGGCATGGGCGGTAGCGCCCGAAGGGCAGAGCCGGGCGGTGCCGCCCGGATCGCCCCGTCGAGGTGGCGGAGCCGGTGTGTTCGGAACTGTTCGTTGTTGCGGGTTCATGGTGGGATGGCGGGTGGCGACGCGACCGCTTTCACCCGGCCGGCGGCTCGTCGGCACCGCGCCGCCGCGGCGGGCCACCGTAGGGTGATCACGAACGGCCGCGGCTCGGCACGGCCAGGCAGGAGGACCCGACGTGAAACTGCTCGTCACCGGCGGCGCCGGCTACATCGGCAGCGTGGTGACCCGGCTGCTGCTCGACGCCGGCCACGAGGTGGTCGTCCTCGACGACCTGCGCACCGGGCACCGCGAGGCGCTCGCCCCGGAGGCCACCTGGGTCGACGCGCCGATCCACGACGCCGCCCGGGTACTCACCCCGGGGGCGGGCTTCGACGGGGTGCTGCACCTCGCCGCCCTGATCGCCGCCGGCGAATCGATGGTCCGGCCGGAGCTGTACTGGCACACCAACACCGTCGGCTCGCTCGCCCTGATCGACGCGGTCCGGGCCGCCGGCGTGCCACGGATGGTCTTCTCCTCCACCGCCGCCGTCTACGGAAACCCGGTCGAGCTGCCCATCCCGGAGACCGCCGTCAAGGCCCCCACCAACACGTACGGCGCCACCAAGCTGGCCGTCGACATGGCGCTCACCTCCGAGGCGATCGGGCACGACCTGGCCGCCGTGTCGCTGCGCTACTTCAACGTCGCCGGGGCGTACCTGCACGGCGACCTCGCCATCGGCGAGCGGCACGACCCGGAGACCCACCTCATCCCGATCGCCCTGGACGTGGCCGCCGGCCGGCGGGAGAAGCTCCAACTCTTCGGCGACGACTACCCCACGGTCGACGGCACCTGCGTGCGCGACTACATCCACGTCGAGGACCTGGCCCGCGCCCACCTGCTGGCGCTCGCCGCCGCCGCGCCCGGCCGGCACCGGATCTACAACCTGGGCAACGGCGCCGGGTTCACCAACCGGCAGGTCGTCGACGTGGTCCGCGAGGTCACCGGCCGGCCGCTGCCGGTCGAGGTGGCGCCGCGCCGCGAGGGCGACCCGGCCGAGCTGGTCGCCTCCTCCGCGCTGGCCCGCGAGGAACTGGGCTGGGTGCCCGAGAAGCCGACCCTGCACGACATGGTCGGCGACGCCTGGGCCTTCTACCGCAGGCACGTCCCGGGGCGCCCGTGACCGACCCCGCGCGTCCCGGCCCCACCGGCGACGTCGCCGACCGCGCCACCGCCGGCTTCCTGCACCGGTACGGCGAGCCACCCGCCGGCCGCTGGGCGGCTCCCGGCCGGGTCAACCTGATCGGCGAGCACACCGACTACAACGACGGGTTCGTGCTGCCGTTCGCGCTGCCGCTGCGTACCGTCGTCGCCGCCGCCCCGCAGGACGACGGGCGGTGGACGGTCGGGTCGGAGCTGTCCGACTCCCCGGTCGAGTTCGGCACCGACGAGGTCGCCGGGCCCGGCCGGGTCACCGGCTGGGGCGCGTACGTGGCCGGGGTGGTCTGGGCGCTGCGCGACGCCGGCCACCACGTGCCCGGCGCCCGGCTGGCCATCGCCTCGGACGTGCCGCTCGGCTCCGGGCTCTCCTCCTCGGCCGCGCTGGAGGCCGCCGTGCTGGCCGCGCTGGTCGACCTCGGCGGGGTGGACCTGCCGGCCGAGCGGCGGCCCCGGCTCGCCCAGCGGGCCGAGAACGGCTACGTCGGCGCGCCCACCGGGATCATGGACCAGTCAGCGGTGATCCGCTGCCGCGCCGGCCACGCGCTGTTCCTCGACTGCCGCACCGAGGCCGTCGAGCACGTCCCGTTCGACCTGGCCGCCGCCGGCCTGGCCGTGCTGGTGGTCGACAGCCGGGCCCCGCACCGGCACGCCGACGGCGAGTACGCCTCCCGCCGCGCCTCCTGCGAGCAGGCGGCGGAGCTGCTCGGGGTGGCCGCGCTGCGCGACGTCCCCGCCGCCGGGCTGGACGAGGCCCTCGCCCGGCTCGACGACGACGAGATCCGCCGCCGGGTCCGGCACGTGGTCACCGAGGACCAGCGGGTGCTCGACACCGTCGAACTGCTACGCGCCGGCCGGATCCGGGACATCGGGCCGCTGCTGACCGCCTCGCACGCCTCGATGCGGGACGACTTCGAGATCACCGTGCCGGAGATCGACACGGCGGTCGAGGCGGCCCTCGCCGGCGGGGCGTACGGGGCCCGGATGACCGGCGGCGGCTTCGGCGGCTGCGTCCTCGCCCTGGTCGACGCGGACCGCTCCGACGCGGTGGCGGACGCCGTCACGACCGCGTACGCCGGCCGAGGATTCCGCGCCCCCAACTTCCACCTGGCCGCCCCCGCCCCCGCCACCCACCGCCTCCCCTGACCACCCACCCGCCTTCCTCCGCGCGAATTCACGGAAAGAGTGGCTATCCGGGCCGGGATAGCCACTCTTTCCGTGAATCTGCGGCCCAGTCGAAGGCGGGTGGGTCAGGCGGTTTCGACGATCATGCCGGCGCCCACCGTGCGGTTGGTGGTCTCGTCGATGATCACGAAGCCGCCGGTGGTGCGGTTGCGGCGGTACTCGTCGGCGAGCAGCGGCACGGTGGTGCGTAGCCGGACCCGGCCGATCTCGTTGAGCTTCAGCTCGGC
>NZ_QKKX01000054.1 GCF_003434305.1 Micromonospora sp. MW-13 | reverse complement strand
AACCTCTCCAACTTACCCGATCGATTCTTCGCAGTCAACCTCGTTGCCGAAGTTTCTTTGCCGATTCGATCGACCCCACGTCGACGCACGCCGAGACCGGCGGTCGTTGCTGTCGTGGGAAGCCGCAGACCGGCCGATCGCCGCTTCGCGGCCATCCGACCGGCTCCTGCCGGCTTCAGCACTCTACCCGGCCGGCTTCGCGATCGCAACTCCGTCTCACCGGTGTTGCGTGCACCACCCAGGTTTCCAGCCTCGCTCGGCGTCTCCGCCCCGAGCCTGGTGCCCGCTCTCGGCCGGTTTGTCCGGCCTCCCGCTTGCAGAGAGAAAGTTACGCGTACGGCCAACGGAAGGCAAATCAGTCCCCGTCGATCTCGCGGCGAGGTCGCCTCGCCGGGGACCGTCCGAACGGCTCCCCCGCACACCAGGCACCGGCGTGCCAGAGTGTCTGGCATGGATGACGCTCCCGCCCTCCCGGCGACCACGCTCGCCGAGGAGGCACTGCTCGGCCTGCTGATGCCCTTCTGGCAACTGGTCATCGGCGCCGTCGTACTGGTCGTCATCCTGGTGTCGGTCGGTCGGCTGGCCCGTCGGGGAAGGTCCCGGATGACCACCGCTCTCCTGGTCACCGCCGCCGCCATCGCCGGCCTCACCGTGATCGGCGTCCTGCTCCAGGGCTGACCACCGGACAGGCCCCGGCCGCCCTGGAACTGCCGTCAGAGGCGGCGGTTGGCCAGGCTCGGCAGCTCGGCCCGGATCGTCCGGAGCCGTTCCAGGTCGAGGTCGACGACGGTCAGGCCGGGGCCGTCCGGCACCTGGCCGAGGACCGTTCCCCACGGGTCGACCACCATGCTGCGGCCGAAGCAGGTGCGCCCCGGCTCGTGGTCGCCGGTCTGACCGGCCGCCGCCACGAAGCACTGGTTCTCGATGGCCCGGGCCCGCAGCAGGACCTCCCAGTGGTCCCGCCCCGTGTGCAGCATGAACGCCGCCGGCAGTACCAGCAGCTGCGCGTCCCCGTCCGTGACCAGTTGCCGGTAGAGCTCGGGGAAGCGCAGGTCGTAGCAGATCGACAGGCCGACCCGGACGCCCTCGACGTCGACCACCACGGGCTTCTCTCCGGGTGCGACCGTCGCCGACTCCAGATAGGAGACCCGCCCGGGAATCTCCACGTCGTACAGGTGGATCTTTCGGTAGCCGGCGACCAGCGTGCCGGACCGGTCGAAGACCAGCGACGTGTTGAAGGTGTGTTCCGGATCCGGGCCCACCTCGTGGAAGGACCCCGCGACCAGCCAGATCCCGAGCCGGCGGGCCACGTCGGCGAAGAACCGGCCCACCGTGCCGTCGACCGGCTCCGGCGCGGGCAGACCGGCGGCGGGGCCCAGGTAGTCGACGTACTCCGGGAGGACGGCCAGGTCCGCGCCGGCCGCTGCGGCGCGGACCAGCAGGGCCTCCGCCGCCGCGAGGTTGGCCGCCCGGTCGTCGCGGGCGTTGAGCTGGCAGACGGCGACACGCATGGCCCTCAGCGTACGGCCGGAAGAGCCCCCGCGACAGCCTCGGACTGCTCCGGGGCCGCCGCGGGAACGCCGCTCCCCCGATCCGGGGGAGGATGGGTCAGGCGGACTTCTCCTCGCGGTCCCCGCGGTCCCGCCGGGCCCGGCGGCCGTTGAACTCCCGCGGCACGATCGTCGGGTTGACGTTCTCCAGGACCACCTCGCGGGTGATCAGCACCCGGGCGGCGTCGGGGTTGCTCGGCACCTCGTACATCGCGGAGAGCAGAACCTCCTCGATGATGGCGCGTAGGCCACGGGCGCCGGTGCCGCGCAGCATCGCCTGGTCGGCGATCGCCTCCAGGGCCGGCTCGTCGAACTCCAGCTCGACGCCGTCCAGCTCGAAGAGGCGCTGGTACTGCTTGACCAGGGCGTTGCGCGGCTCGGTGAGGATCCGCACCAGGGCCGTCCGGTCGAGGCTGCGCACGTTCGTGATCACCGGAAGCCGGCCGACGAACTCGGGGATCAGCCCGAACTTCAGCATGTCCTCCGGCATCACCTGGCTGAAGATGTCGTCGGTCGACCGGTCGGAGATCGACCGAAGCCGGGCGCCGAAGCCGGTGCCGCCGTGGCCGGTGCGGGCCTCGATGATCTGGTCGAGACCGGCGAAGGCGCCACCGCAGATGAACAGCACGTTGGTGGTGTCGATCTGGATGAACTCCTGGTGCGGGTGCTTCCGGCCGCCCTGCGGCGGCACGTTGGCCACCGTGCCCTCCAGCATCTTCAGCAGGGCCTGCTGGACGCCCTCGCCGGAGACGTCCCGGGTGATCGACGGGTTCTCCGACTTACGGGCGATCTTGTCGACCTCGTCAATGTAGATGATGCCGGTCTCGGCGCGCTTGATGTCGTAGTCGGCGGCCTGGATCAGCTTGAGGAGGATGTTCTCCACGTCCTCGCCGACGTAGCCGGCCTCGGTCAGCGCGGTGGCGTCCGCGATGGCGAAGGGGACGTTCAGCATCCGCGCGAGGGTCTGTGCCAGGTGGGTCTTGCCGCAGCCGGTCGGCCCGAGCAGCAGGATGTTCGACTTGGCCAACTCGACGGCG
Organism: Micromonospora sp. MW-13; assembly: GCF_003434305.1. Taxonomy (GTDB): domain Bacteria; phylum Actinomycetota; class Actinomycetes; order Mycobacteriales; family Micromonosporaceae; genus Micromonospora. The sequence goes on along the minus strand of NZ_QKKX01000054.1, from coordinate 151,424 downwards.
TCGCTGCCGGAGCCCGGCGCGCCGGCCGCCTCGGCCTGGATGCGCTTGTAGTGGTTGTAGACCGCGACCGCGAGCGCCTTCTTGGCCTGGTCCTGGCCGACCACGTAGTTGTCGAGGAACTGGCAGATCTCCATCGGCTTGGGAAGCTCTTCCCACTTCACCTCGCCGGACTCGGCCAGCTCCTCCTCGATGATCTCGTTGCAGAGATCGATGCACTCGTCGCAGATGTAGACCCCTGGGCCCGCGATGAGCTTCTTGACCTGCTTCTGCGACTTGCCGCAGAAGGAGCATTTGAGTAGGTCGCCGCCGTCACCGATCCGTGCCACCTACGTTCTCCCTGCACTCATCGGCCGGTGCACCGGCCATGACTTGCGGACGCTGCGCTCCGTCCGTCTCTGTTCGCCCGCCGGACCGACCCGACGCAGCGGTACCGATCCGACGTTACCCGCTGGCGGGGGTTTCTCCGACCCCCAAAACGGGCGTGTCAGAGGCCGGCCGGGAACCCGCCCGGCCGGCCTCCGACCCCGATGCTGGCCTCAGCCGGCCGCGTTGGCGGCCAGCAGGCCCTTCTTGCGGCTGGTGAGGATCGTGTCGACCAGCCCGTACTCGCGGGACTCCTCGGCCGTCATGATCTTGTCACGGTCGATGTCCTTGCGAACCTTGTCGACCGGCTGGTTGCAGTGCCGGGAGAGCATGTCCTCCAGCTGCGTCCGCATCCGCAGGATCTCCCGGGCCTGGATCTCGATGTCCGAGCCCTGCCCGTAGCCGCCCTCGGTGGCCGGCTGGTGGATGATGATCCGCGAGTTCGGCAGCGCCATCCGCTTGCCCGGCGTACCGGCGGACAGCAGCACGGCGGCCGCGCTGGCGGCCTGGCCGAGGCAGACCGTCTGGATGTCCGGCCGGACGTACTGCATGGTGTCGTAGATCGCCGTCATGGCGGTGAACGAGCCACCGGGCGAGTTGATGTACATGATGATGTCGCGGTCCGGATCGGTGCCCTCAAGCGTCAGCAGCTGCGCCATCACGTCGTTGGCGGACGCGTCGTCCACCTGGACGCCGAGGAAGATGATCCGGTCCTCGAAGAGCTTGTTGTACGGGTTGGACTCCTTCACCCCGTACGACGTGCGCTCGACGAACGACGGCAGGACGTAGCGGTTGTGCACGGCCGCGAACTGGGGCGGCAGGCTCAGGTCGGTCATCGTCAGCTCCTCGCTCAGCTCAGGGTCCCGGCGCCTTCCGGAACCTGCGTGGCCCCGGTGATCACCTTGTCGATGAAGCCGTAGTCCATGGCCTCCTGGGCGGTGAACCAGCGGTCGCGGTCCGAGTCCGACTCGATCTGCGCCTGGGTCTGGCCGGTGTGGTGCGCGACCCGCTCCTGGAACATCCGCTTGGTGTAGAGCATCTGCTCCGCCTGGATGGCGATGTCGGAGGCGGTGCCGCCCATGCCGCCGGACGGCTGGTGCATCATGATCCGCGCGTGGGGCAGGGCGTACCGCTTGCCCTTGGTGCCCGCGCAGAGCAGCAGCTGGCCCATCGAGGCCGCCATGCCCATCGCCACGGTCGACACGTCGTTGTCGATGAACTGCATGGTGTCGTAGATCGCCATGCCGGAGTAGACCGAGCCACCCGGCGAGTTGATCCAGAGGTTGATGTCGCGGTCCGGGTCCTCCGCGGCGAGCAGCAGCAGCTGCGCGCAGATGCGGTTGGCGACCTGGTCGGTCACCTCGCTGCCCAGGAAGATGATCCGCTCCTTGAGCAACCGGTTGTAGACCGAGTCGTCGAGGTTGCCAATGTTGTCGCCACCGCGGGCCTCGATCGCCCGGAGCGGCTTCGCTGGGATGTGCATGTCGGTCATGGCAGCCCTTCGCTCTCCGTACCGTCTTCACCGACACTAACCGCTCGCCCGGGTGGCATAGTCCCGGTCGGGGCGCTTTTCGCTCTCAGCGCAGCCCCTCGCAGACGTACCCGGAAAAGGGTTTCGGCCGCCGCCCACCGGGACCGGTGGACGGCGGCCTCACCCGACGATCAGTGCTCGTGGTCGTGGTCGTGCGCCCCGTCGCTCTCCGCGCGGATCGCGTCGAGGCTCACCTCGTTGCCCGCCGAGTCCTTGATCTTGATGCGCTCCATCACCGAGGCCAGCGCCTTGCCCCGCCGCACGTCGCCGAAGACGGCACCCGCCGCGCCGGAGCGGACGAGCTGGTCGTAGTACTGCTGCGGGGCCATCCCGGCGCGCTGGGCGCGGTGGACGATCTCGTGGCCGAACTCGTCGTCGGAGACCTGGACGTCCTCGGCGTCGGCCAGGGTGTCCAGCAGCAGTTGGATCTTGACCCCGTCGGTCGCCGCCTCGTTCAGCTCGGCGTCGATCTGCTCCTCGGTCTTCTCCTCGGCGGCGAGGTACTCCTCCAGGGAGGCGCCGATCCGCTCGAGCTGGTCGATCATGGCCTGTTTGCGGCTCTCGACCTCCTCGCGGATGACGCCCTCCGGCGCCGGCACCTCGGCGGCCTCGACGAGCTGCTCGAGGGCCTTGTCCCGGGCCGCGTAGATCTGCTCGACGCGCTTGCCCCGGGTGACCTTCTCGCGCAGGTCGTCGCGCAGCTCCTGGATGGTGTCGAACTCGCTCGCCAGCTGCGCGAAGTCGTCGTCGAGCTCGGGCAGCTCCTTCTCCTTGACCGTGCGCACGGTCACCGCCACCTCGGCGTCCCGGCCGGCGAAGTCGCCGCCGACGAGCTGGGTGGTGAAGGTGGTGCTCTCGCCGGCGGCGAGGCCGACGACGGCCTCGTCCAGGCCCGGCAGGAGCTGCTTGCTGCCGACCTCGTGGGAGATGTTGGTCGCCGAACCGCCCGGGACGTCCTCGCCGTCGACGGTGGCGTTCAGGTCGATCTGGACGTAGTCGCCCTCCTGGGCGGCCCGCTCCACGGTCTTCAGGGTGGCGAACCGCTCGCGCAGGTTCTTCACCTGCTCGTCGATCTCGCTGTCGTCGATCTGGAGCTCGTCGACGGTGACCTCGACGGTGTCCAGGTCCGGCAGGGTGATCTCGGGCCGGACGTCGACCTCGGCGGTGAAGTTCAGCGAGTCACCGTCGTTGAACTCGGTGATCTCGACCTCGGGGCGGCCGAGGGTCTTCAGGTCGTGCTCACGGACGGCGGCGAGGATGTTCTGCGGGATCGCCTCCTGCACCGCCTCGTTGAGGACGGTGCCCCGGCCCACCCGCTGGTCGATCACGGCGGCCGGCACCTTGCCCCGGCGGAAGCCGGGCACCTGCACCTGCGAACCGATCTCCCGGTACGCCTTCTTGAGGCTCGGCTCGAGCTCGACGAACGGCACCTCGATGGCGAGCCGCACGCGCGTCGGGCTCAGAGTCTCGACGGTGCTCTTCACAGGCGTACTCCTTGACGGATCTCAGTTGAGTCTGGGCGTGATTCAGCCCATCGAGTGTAGGCGAGCCGGCGCGGCCCTCCGGCAGCGCCCGGGGGACCGCGCGGAATACGGCGGCTCCCGGGGCGCCCCGGCCGCGGACGACAGTCGGGGTGGCGGGATTTGAACCCACGGCCCCTCGCTCCCAAAGCGAGTGCGCTACCAAGCTGCGCCACACCCCGTGGCGACGAGAAGTGTATGCCTTGGCCGCCTGCCCGGAGTGCCGGGGCGTCACCCGACACCCCGAACCACCCCGACGTGCCACCGGCACCCCGATCGGACGTCCGCCACCCACCACCCGCCACCCGGCGCCCCGGCTGGCCGCCGTGCCGCCGTGCCGCAGGCGAGAACCGCCGTCCCGTGGTGTCCCGCCGAGACCCGACCAGCAACGCAGCCGAACACGTCAACGCGCCCCGCTGACGTGACACGTCAAACGTCCCGGAGACCGGGAGCGGGACACGTCCGCGCGCACCCCCGGGGCCGGGTGGGGACAAATTCCCGGAATGTGTGGCCATGCCGCGCCGGATGGCCACACATTCCGCGGATCTGCGCGGATCTTGGCGCGGGATCGCGGCGGGCGAGCGGGGCCAGCCTGGGCGGGCGGTGAGATACGGATGCGCGGCGGGCTCGGGCACCGGGTAGGCTGTCGGCGCGCCACGTACACCGGGGCGCACGCGGGCGTAGCTCAATGGCAGAGCTTCAGTCTTCCAAACTGACGGTGCGGGTTCGATTCCCGTCGCCCGCTCCACACCTTCCGGCCCAGGTCAGCGGCGTGATCGCCGGGCCTCTCCTGCTCAGGTGGGTAGGGCGAATGGGTGACCGCGGCCGGGTTTGCGTCACGTGCCCTAGGGTCACGCAGGCGCGCACCACGATTCGGCGTCCAGGGCGGTGAGCTTCCCGCCGGATCGCCGCGGCCAAGCGACTACGACTGGTGCGAGGCCGCCTGCTGATCAGCACCGGCCAGCTATTCCCCTGCCGCGGTACGGGCCGGTTCGAAGTCAACCACCGTCGCGTCGTCGTGTTTCCTCCCGCGCTGCTCAGCGCCTGCCGGGCCACCTCGATCCAGCACGGCTTCGCCGGCCGTCGACTCGAAGTTGGTCACGATTCGGGCATCGGCTAGCGTGCGCGCTCGTGAAGCGTTTTCGGGCTACCTCCGCTCTGTTGACCTGCGCCTCCCTGCTGGCTCTCGCCGCCTGTGGCGGGGAGGACACCGCGAGCACGGCCGGGTCCGCGCCGTCCGCCTCCACGGCAGCCTCCTCTGCGGCCACCTCCGTCTCCTCGGCGCCGTCCTCCACTGCTGCGGCCGGCACCACGGGCGGCGCGAGCGACAAGAAGCTCTGCGAGGCCGCGAAGAAGGCCGGGGACGACATGAAGGCGGAGCTCGTCGCCGCCTTGAAGTCCGGCAACGAACCGTCGCCGGCCATGTTCAAGAAGATCCTGACCGCTCTGGACGAGAAGGTGACCGCGTTGGCCTCCACCGGGGGCGACAGCAAGGTGGCCATCGCGCTGAGGAAGTTCGGTGCGGAGGCCGCCAAGGCGGCATCGGCCACGAACCCGGCGGACGCCGCCGACAACCCCGCCTTCGAGAAGGCCGGCGCGGACATCACTGCCGCCTGCAAGGCCGCCGGAGTCAGCGTCACTTTCTGACGGCACGGCCCTCAGCGGCCGACTCGCCACCATCGCGGCTGTCACCGCGGGCCACCCGACTCGCCTTGGTCGCTGCCCCCGTCGTCGTCGGGGGCAGCGTGGTGACAGCCGCGCACGTCGCCTCGGGCACAGCGACCGGCGATTTCTCGACCGGAACAAACGAACACCTGGGCAGGTCCAGGTCCGGGTTCGACTCCTGTCGCCCGTTCCATACTCGACCCACATCGTTGTTCGTCGGAACGCGGCGGCCGAAGGCTCTTCTTCTCGGCGCGCCGCAACCGACGCGACGAGAGTCGGAGATCAGTCACTCGGCCCGGTCCTGCGCGGCCTTCGGAACTGCCACCGTTGGTCGGCCTCGGCTAGCCTGGATCACACGTGGTCGAAGCCGGGAGGCGCGATGGAACTGTGGCTCAGAATCGACAACGATCCGGCCGGGACCGCGGCGACAACGCTCTATCGTTGGCTCGCCCGCGACCGGCAACTCGCCCGGAACGTGCGGCTCTCGCCGGCCACCGGGGAACCGGCGGACGGGGAGATGACCGGCGGCTCGTTGGAAACGATCAACGTCGTTCTCTCCAACAGCATCGCACTGGCCAGCCTGATCACCTCGATCGTGGCGTTCCGCAAGGCGCAGAAGCAGCAGCGGGACAGCTCCGGGAACCCGATCGTCGTGTTGCTGGAGCGGCCGGGCAGGTCCGTCGCCATCGACGACGACTCCACGGCCGAGGACGTGGGCGAACTGCTCGACGCGGCGGATCCCGCCGCGGCCGGGGTGGCCTCCGATGGCGACGCTCGCTGATCCGACCGCCTCCCGCGCCGTTCTGGTGGGAGTGCCGGAGTACCGCTCGCTGCCGCCCCTGCCGGCCGTGGGCGAGAACGTCAGCGCGCTGCGCCGGCTGCTCGCCGACCCGGCGGTGTGGGGGTTGCCCACCGAGAACATTCTCGTGCCGGACCTGTCCGGGCCGGACCCGCTCGACGCCGTGCTGGGCGGGCTGCGCTCGGCCGCCAGGGAGGCCACGGACACCCTGCTCGTCTACTACGCCGGTCACGGCCTGACGAACCCCCTGACCGGGGAGCTCATCCTCGCCCTGCCCGGCGCCGAGGACCTCGACCGGTACTGGCGGGTGCTGCTCTTCGACCAAATCCGGCGCGGGCTCACGGACCCCACCCTGGCCGCCACCCGCCGGGTGGTCGTCCTGGACTGCTGCTACTCGGCGCTGGCCCTGGCCGGTGACATGGGACCGGCGCCGGACCACACCGACGTGGCCGAACTCACCGAGGTCAACGGCGCCTTCGTGCTGACCGCCTGCGCCGAGTCGGAGACGGCGAAGGCGCCGCCCGGCGCGCGGTACACCGCCTTCACCGGTGAGCTGATCACCGCCCTGGAGGACGGTGTCGCCGACGGTCCCGAGCTGCTCGACCTGCACACGCTCTACCGACACCTCGCCACGGTCCTGGCTGGGAAGCGCTGGCCGGTGCCCCAGCAGCGCAGCCGCAACTCGATCGGGGACCTGGCCCTGGCCCGCAACCGGGCCTGGTCGGCTCCCGCCGCCGCCCCCGTCGAGGGGAACGACGCGGGGCGGGGCGGACCGGTCCGCCGGAGTCTCGCCGTCCCGGCGACCGAGCGCGCCCGCCTGCTGCAGCGCGTGGGCAACTTCCCGGGTGCGGCGGCGGCACTTCGCGAGGCCGCGGTCGACCAGGAGCCCGAGGCGCTACGCCAGCACATCAGGCAACTCCGTCGCGCGAATCGGCACTCGGAGGCCGCCGCGCTGTGGCGGCTCACCGAGGGCGTGTAGGGCGACGAGGGCACGCTCGCCGGGCCGGCGGGCCCGGTCAGGCCGACGGTAGCCCGTCGAGGCTGCGTTCGGCCCGGCGGCGCAGGTCCGCGTCCAGCGGAGTGCCGCGATCGGCGGCCTGCCGGGCCTGCGTCACCGCTTCCGCGCGTTCCTTCCAGGCGGCCGGGTCACCGCCGAGATGGGGCTCGAACAGGTTCCAGTTCAGCAGCACGAGTCCGATGACTTCGGCGGTGTCGAGGCGGTCGAGCGGGTCGAGCAGGTCGACCGGGACGAGCGGGACGCCCTCCGGCCCGCCGTGCCAGCGCCCGGCGTCGACCGTGGCGGTCCCGGTCCGGCGGCTCAGCTCCGCGCCCCAGTCCTCACCCCACGAGCGGGTCAGCCGTTCGCGGACGTGGGCGCGCAGCGCCAGGTCCCGGTCGATCCACCAGCCGTGCAGCGTCCCGGTCAGCACCATGCGGCGTACCTGCTGGGCGAATTCCGGGGACAGCAGCGCCACCGTGGCCCCGTCGGGGCGGATCAGGCCCAGCCGGCGCAGCAGCGCGACGTCCTGCGAGTCGATCGTCAGGTAGGTCCGGGTGAGCACCTGGTACAGCAGGTCTCCCCCGCGTCCGCCGGTGTCGGCGTTGAGGTTCGTGATGGAACGGGTGAACTGGTCGCGGAACTGCGATTCCACCTGCTCCCAGGCCAGCCCCACGTCCAGCCGGTCGGTCAGGTGCGTCTCCACGAGTTCGTGGCAGAACAACTCGATCAGGTACGGGTGGTTCCCGGCCCGCTGGACGATCTCGGTCCGCAGGCCGGTGAGGTCGACGCCGGCGTCGCCGGCGCGGGCCAGCATCGCGGCGACCTCGTCGTCCCGGAAGGGGCCGACCGGCCGCCGCATCCCCATCACCCCGTCGAGCGTCGAGTGGGCCACGGCGGCCAGCTCGATCGACTTGATCGACCGGCGGGACAGGGTCACCAGCCCGGCGGAGTAGTTCTTCTCGCTGACCAGGTCCCGTAGGAGCTGGAACTCGACGCGCCGGAAGGCCTCCGCCTGGTCGAACTCGTCGAGGATGACCCCGACCCCGACGCCGGCGCGGTACAGGGCGGTGAAGAACGCCTCGAAGCACTCCTTCAGGTCCAGCCACTCGGTGCTGCTGTGCACCGACAGCTCGATGTCGTTGAGGCCGGCGAGCCAGTCGGGCGCCGCGCCGTCCCCCGGCTGGTTGAGCCGCTCGGCCTCCTGGCGCACCCGGGCGACGACGGCCCGGAACACGTCGGCGCCGCTCTCGTACGCGGCGACGCTGAGGTAGACCACGAGCAGGTCGGGCCGATCGACCGCGAACAGTTCCTGGGCGCGGCGGACCACGCTGCTCTTGCCCATCCGGTGGTTGCCCTGAAGGCTCAGGTTGGCCGGGCGCGGGCCCCGCCAGGAGTTCTCCAGCAGTCGCAGCAGGTCCCGCCGGCCCACGAACCGTTCGGCGGTGGCCACCTGCCCGACGCCGAGGTACGGATTGACCGTCATGGCTGCCGACCCTAGCGCCCCAGCTCGATGGACGCCCCGACATGGTGCATCAGCAGCCAGTCCTGGTAGAGACGGACGACGATCCGGTACGCGCCTCCCTCCTTGCGGACCACGTCCCGGATCACCAGGTCGTTGAGCAGCTCGGTGAGGTTACCCGTGCCGAGGTAGCCGGCCTGTACCCGTTCGATGGTGGCCAGTCCCTGGCGGGAGGCGACCGCCACGGCCAGCAGGACGGGGCGGAAGTGTTCGGCGGTGGGGGCGTCCGGTTCGGTGTAGCCGGCGGTCTCCAGGTTGTCGAAGTCCTCCTCGCCGAGGGAGTCCAGCAGTTGTTCCCGGACGAGTTCCACGTCGGCCTCGGTGACCAGCGGGGCCCGGTTGAGGTTCATCTGCTCGACCAGGGAGAAACAGAACTTCTGGATGTAGAAGGCGCTGCCGCCGGTCAGCTCGACTATCCGGTCCACGGCGTGTTGCCGGTACCGGCTGTGCCCGTCCCGGCCCCCGATGAGGATGGGTCGTTCGATCAGTTTCCGGGCGTTGATGTCGTCGAGGTAGGTGACCCGCTCCCGGGCGAACACCACGAAGACGTTGGCGTGCTCGCGGATCACCCGTTCCAGCGCGTCCTGGCCCACCACGACGAGGTGGAAGACGCGCCGCTCGATGATCGCCTTCAGCGCCTGCATGAACGACTGCGGCAGCAGGCCCTTGCGGATCCACTCGTCGAAGTACTGGAACTCGTCGATCAGGACGACGATGTGTGGTGGCCGGTCGAGCGTGGCGAAATAGTCCTCGATGATGGAGATGAAGTCCACCACCGGCTGCGGGCTGGCGGCGAACTGTTCCCGGGTGATGTGCTCGGCCAGGCGGGGCCGGCCGGCGCCGGCCGGGTCCTCGAGCAGTTTGCGGCCCGTCCGGTTGAGGATCTCCCAGAGCAGCTCGCCGAGCAGGGCGTGCGCGCCGCGGCCGACGTGGCCGACCTCGGGGTTGAAGCTGCCGATGTTGCCGAGGTCGACCACGATGAGGTTGTTGGACTCCCGCCGCTCGCTGAGCCGGTCGATCAGCCGGAACCGGATGGAGGACTTGCCGGCCCGCTTCTGGCCGAAGATCGCCACGCCGGTGCCCGGCACCGGGGCGAGCCGGAGCCGGCGTTCGATGTTGTCGAGCAGTTCCTCCCGGCCGAAGAACATCTCCGGGTCCTGCACCGGGGCGCCCGTGGAGCCCTGGAAGAACGGGTTGTGGATCTCCTCGAACTTCGACGGGTCGGCGAGCTGGACGGCCAGGCTCGCCTCCACCTGGTCGTACTCGTCGTCGGAGCGGGACCGGTAGAGGAGGGTCACCGGCAGCGAGAACGCGCCGGCCCGGACCCCGCTGTCGCTGACCCGCAGCTTCACCACCAGCACCCGGTGCTGCCCGCCGCTGACCGCGCTGGTCAGCCGCAGCACCTCGTCCTGGGGGATGAACAGGTCCGGCTCGCTGCGGATCCGCAGCTCCCCGGACTCCAGCGGGGCCATGCCCTCCTTGTTGCGGATCTCGATCTGCACCGTGACCAGCCCGTGCTGGTCGCGGTTGCTCTCGGCCAGTGCGAGCGCCAGTTCGGGCTTGGGGCGGCGCTCGGCCAGCAGGTGGTCCTGCGCCTGCTCCACCAGCGAGGCGATGCGGACGGCGATCGGGTCGACGCCCTCGACCGCGAAGCTGGTGGGTGCCTTCGCCACCTCGCTGCGTACCCCCTTCATGGTGTCCGTCACCCGGCGCAGCGAGGCGTCGCGCTCCTCGAAGGACTCGGCGTAGATGAACTGGAGCAGCTCGCGCAGGGCGTCTTCGATCCGGCTGAGGCTCTCGCTGTCCGAGTCGACCTCCGGGCGCACCTCGGAGAGCCGGACCAGGGCGGTCTTGATGACGTCCTCGGCGATCGTCAGTTCGTGCAGGGGCGCCAGGGCGGCGACCATCCGTCGCTGCTCCCGCCCCCAGGCGGCGCCGTACCGCTGCCACGCCTCACGCATCACCTCGAAGGTCGGCCGGCCCGACGGGTGCTCGTCGGACCAGTCCTCAAGCAGGTCCCCGTCGAGGTAGCCGCGGTCGCCGAGGTGCCTGACCGCGGCGGTGCGCAGCTCCGGGTCGTCGTGGATGACCGCGGTGACCCGCTCGGCCGCCACGTCCGTCTGGGCGACGAGCTGCGCCACCAGCGGGAAGATGGCGTTGCCGTGCTGGTCGAGCTGTTTGCGCAGGATCGGCGCGATGACCTCGTCGAGCGGCGCGCCGTCGGGGGTGGAGTCGCGGCGCCAGCTCAGCGCCGGCCGCCCGTCGAGGGAGAGGAAGAACCGGCCGATGGCCAGCCGGGCGTCGCCGCCCCGGGCGGGGTTGCGCAGCCGCTCGGAGGCGGCCAGCGCCTCGCAGTACAGGTCCCGGGCGGCCTCGCTGGCCTGGCGGTCCAGCACCAGGTCGGCCAGCGCGGTGAGGCCGCTGCACAGCCAGCCGTGCAGCTGGTCCTCGTCGTCGTCGCGCCCGTTGGCGCCGTACTCCCGCAGGATGGCGGCGGCGGAGATGTAGCCGTCGGCGCTGTTCTCCCGCTGGTACCCCCGCGAGTGCCCGGCGTTGTCGGCCAGCCGCATCGCGTCGCGGAAGATGGGCTGCTTGTTCTCCCGCTTGCGCTGGTCCTTGATCCCGGCCGCCTGCTCGGAGTACCGGTCCATCACGTAGGCCACCAGGGCCGAGGTGAACAGGCGGTCGATGAACTTGGGCGTGCTGAGGGACAGCTCGTTGCCCTGGCGGATCGCGGCGACCTGGCGGCGGATGTCGTCCGCCCGCTCCGTGCTGTCGTCGCGGATCAGGTTCTCGGCCTCGTCCAGGCTCGCCGAGGTCCGCTGCTGCACGTACGCCATCGCCAGGCCGCGGCGGACTGCGGGGTTCGCCGGGGTGGCGTCGAGCAACGTCTTCCACTCGGGGATCGAGTCCTGCCCGGCGGAGAACTTCACGAACGCGATCTGGTGGAGCAGGTGCCGTCCCTTGGAGCTGGACGGGTCGCGGGAGGCGAGCTGGCGGTGCAACGCCTCCAGCGCGTCGCGGTACCTCCCGGCGGCGATGTAGAAGTCGATCAGGATGTTGTCCAGGGAGTCGCCGGGCGGCACCACCCCGGGGAACTCGACCTCCAGGATCCGCAGCGCGGCCTCCGCGCCGTCGAGCCGTTTGGTCAGCCAGGCGAGGTCCTTCACCGCGCTCTCGCGCTTCGGCCCGCCCGACCGGATCTCCTCCCGGTACGCGTCCTTCGCCCCCTCGAAGTCGCGCTTCTTCTTGTTCAGGTGGTCGGCGCGGGCGAAGTGGTCGCTGGTCGACCGCGCGGGGGCGGCGGGTGCCCGGGGCGCGGGATCGGTCGGCTTCTCCACGGTGCCGCGCGGGGTGGGCAGGAGCCGGCCGGGTGTGCCGAGGCGCCCCGGCGCACCCGGCCGGACGGCCGGTGGGAAGCCCGCGGCCCGGAACCGGATCGGACGCGGCTGCGCCCCCTCGGGGCGCGCGCGGGGCTCCGGTGTCACGCCGCCGGGGCAGGCCTCCTCCACCGCCCGCCGGGTGATGGGCGGCAGGTTGGGGGCGAGGAGCAGGTCACCCAGGGGCGCCCGGGAGCCCGCCGCGTCCAGCACGCCCAGCAACGCGTGCCAGGCCGCCGAATCGATCATCGGGGTGATGTTCCGGAAGTACCGGAGCAGGGCGTACACCACGGCGTCGCGGTCCGCGTGCTTCGCCGCGGCGACGGCCAGCAGCCGCCAGCTCTCCGGGTCGGCGGTGAGGTCCGCCGCCGTGGCGAAGTACTGCTGGGCGGTTGCCGGGGCGGCGTTGAGCAGCTCGATGACCCCGATCAGGTGGTAGAGGTCGCCGTTGACCGGGTCCGCGGTGAGGATCCGGCGCAGGCCCGTCGCGATCTGGCCCAGCCGGCCGAACTTGGGCGCCAGCTCGTTGATGTTCGCCGCGTTGCGGTACCGCTGGTACTCGGCGTGCAGGCCGCTGTACTGGTCCCGGGGGACGTCGATGTCGAAGGACACCTCCACCGGCAACGAGGCCACGGCGCGCAGGGCCAGGTCCGAGGTGACCGCGGTGGAGGCGGCCGGCACCTCGACCGGGACGACCGGCGGGTCACTCCCGGGCGCGGGCATCGCCGGCTGCGGGGGTTGCTCGACCGCCGCCGCCGCCGGGACGGGATCGTCGGCGGCCGGTGGCGGCTGCGGGGCCGGTGCCGGCGGCTCGGCCAGCGGCGGAGCCACCGGAGCGGCCTCGGCCGGAGCGGCCGCCGCCGGAGCGGCCTCGGCCGGCGGGGCCGGCGGGGCCGGCGCGACGGGACCGGCCGGCGGCGCCGCCGGGGCCGGCTCGGCCGGGGGCGTCCCGACCAGGGTTCGCAGCCCGAGAATGCCCGCGAGGGCCAGGACGGTCCGCCCACCGTCGGGCTGCTGGAGTACGAGCCGGTTGAGCGTCAGCTCCACGAGCTGACCGACGAACGGGTCGCCGGTGATGAGACGGACCTCGACATGGTCGCCGACCCGCGCGACCGACTGGACAAAATCAGCGTCCATCACACTCCATTGTCGAATCGCGGCCCGGCGGATGATCCGTCTATCAGCTAGCCGGACCACGGCGGCGGCGTCAAGCGCAAAGCCGACAGTAGGTCGCGGGCGGCCGGGACCCTTCGGTCGGCCCCGGCGCGGACGCCCGCCAGGGGTCCCCCGGCGCACGGTGCCGGCCGGGCGGGTGTTGCGCCTGCGTACGATGCGGGGCCGGACATTCCCTCGGCCCGGCGGAGGTAGCGGCAGATGGCAGGCCAGCACGAGGGCTTCGCCCTCGGCGTCGACCTCGGCACGTCCAACACCGTGGCCGTGCTCCGCTGGCCGGACGGGCGGACCCGGCCGCTGCTGGTCGACGGGCAGCCGGTCGTCCCCTCCGGGGTGTATGCCGACACCGACGGGCGCCTGCACGTCGGCCGGGACGCCCAGCGGCTGGCGCAGGCCGACCCGGGCCGCTACGAGCCGAACCCGAAGCGCCGGATCGACTCCCGGGCCGTGCCGCTCGGCGACCGCGAGTACGCCCCCGCCGACCTGCTGGCCGCGATCCTGCACGCGGTGGGCCAGACGGCGGTGGCCGCGGTCGGCTTCCTGCCTCCGGCGGTGCTGACCTGCCCCGCGTCCTGGGACGACGCCCGGCGTGAGGTCCTCGCCGACGCGCTGCTGCGCGCGGGCTGGCCCCAGGCCGCCGAGCACACCCTCTCCGGCCCCACCCCGCTGGGCACCCGGCTGCTGCGCGAGCCGGTCGCCGCCGCCCGCTACTACGCCCAGGTGCTGCGCCGGCCGGTGCCGGTCGGCGGCTCGATCGCCGTGTTCGACCTGGGCGGGGGCACCCTCGACGTGGCGGTGCTGCGCAACGAGGGCGCCGACCCGTGGGGCGACTCCGGCTTCACCGTGACCGTCACCGGGGGCGTGCCCGACCTCGGCGGGCTCGACCTGGACGCCGCCCTGACGGGCCGGCTCGGCGAGCTGGTGTCCGCGACCGATCCGGCGCAGTGGGACCGGCTGACCCGGCCGGCCGACGCCGGGCAGTGGCGGGACCGGCACCGCCTGTGGGAGGGCGTCCGCGAGGCGCGGGAGATGCTGTCCCGGGCCCCGGTCGCGCCGGTGGTCGTGCCGGGGTCGCAGCAGGTCGTCCAGCTCACCCGGGACGACCTGGAGCGGGTGGCCACCCCGCTGCTGGCCCGGGCCGTGGCCGAGACCGGGCGGGTGATCGCCGCCGCCGGCCTCACCCCCGACCGGCTCGCCGGCCTGTTCCTGGTGGGCGGCCCGACCCGGATGCCGCTGGTGGCCCGGATGCTGCACGCCGAGTTGGGCGTCGCGCCGACCGTGCTGGAGCAGCCGGAGCTGCCGGTGGCCGAGGGCGCGCTGACGGACCTGCCGGCTCCCCGGCCGCCGCATCAGGCGTCGCCGGCCGCGCCGGCCGGCGTACCACCGACCGTGCCGGCGGTGGCCGGGGCCGGCGGCCTCCCACCCACCCGGGCGGACGGCCCGCCGGGGTCGCCGCCGACCGTGCCCGCCGGGTCGCCCGGGATGCCGGCCACCGCGTGGGGCGGACCCGTCTCCGGTACGCCGGCGCCGCCGGCCCCACCGCGGCGGCGGCGGGCGCTCTGGATCTCGGTCGCGGCGGCCCTCGCCCTCGCCGGGGTGGCCGGCGGCGGCGCCCTGTGGTACACCCGGGACCGCTACCCGGGGCTGGAGTTCCAGAAGACCCTGACCGAGGTCAAGCGCGTCCCCGCCGGGACGGACCGGCCGGCGGAGACCTTCACCGCGCTGCTCGGCGACACCGGCTACGCGGCGTACCCGCTGCCGGACGACCGGCTGGAGATCGTGGCGGTCGACGCGGCGACCGGCGCGCAGCGGTGGCGCAAGCAGACGACGCAGACGTCGCAGCGGTGGCGGTCGCTCGTCGCCGTACCCGGGGCGGTGGCGGCCTTCTCCGACGCCTTCGGCGACGGCGGCTCCCGCGAGGTGATGGTGCGCGACGCCTCCTCCGGCGAGCAGCGGTGGTCCCGGACGATCCAGGACGACGACCAGGTGTTCTTCGGCGAGGATGTGGCGGTGCTCGTCGACCGGGACGGCAACCGGCTGGTCGGCCTGCGGATGCGGGACGGCACGCAGGTGTGGGAGCGACCCAACCCGCGCGACGGGTCGGACGACGCCCGCAGCACCGTGCTGCGCGTCGAGACCGCCGAGGGGGCCGGCGGGCCGGCGTACGCCGACGGGGCGCCCCGCGACCCGTGGCGCGGGAAGGTCGACCGGCTCGTGCAGATCGGCGCGGACCGCTCGGCCCGGCTGATCGACCTGGACACCGGGTCGGTGCTGCGCACCTGGACCGGGGTCGCGGACCGCGACGACCTCCTGGTCGCCCGGGACGACCGGCTGTACGTGGTCGACGACTCCACCGTCGGCCGGTACCGGCTGCTCGGTTACGACCTGACCCGGGTGGCCCAGCCGACGGTCCTGCACAGCGCCACGGACGACGGGCGGCGGGCGGAGGCGCTGGTGGCCTGCGGCGAGCATCGGGCGTGCGTGCTGGAGGTGCCGACCGGCGACGCGGACCGCGCGGAGGTGGTGGTGGCCGCCGAGGGCGCGAGCCCCCGGCGCTGGGCGGCACCGGGGGCGAAGGACCTGGTGCCGGTCGGCGAGCACCTGCTCGTGCGGCGCCAGTACCCGGAGCCGACGTCGACCCTGTTCGACCCGGAGGGCAGGGCGGTGCTGCGGGACCGGGACGGGGTGGCGGTCCGGCTGGACGCCGGCAACATCCTGGTCTTCGCCGACAGGATGAGCGGCAGCGAGTCGGACCCCAGCGTCGCCGGGATGGCGGTCGGCTCCCCCGAGCCGGCCGAGCTGGGCCGGGCCAAGGACGTGCGCGGGGAGTCCTGCTCGTGGAACACCAGCGTGCTGTTCTGCGGCGCGGCGAAGGACTTCGTGCTGTACCGCTTCGCCCCCACGCCCTGACCGGCCCCACGCCCTGACCGGCCATTCTCCCCGACCGGCCATTCTCGCCCGACCGGTCCGGACACCCTGCCCCAGCCGCCACGGCCGGCGAGCGCCGCCCGGCCCCGACCGTCGGTGCGGTGCGGTCGGGGCCGGGCGGACGTCAGTCGGCGGCGGCCAGGTCCCGGAAGACGCCGAGTGTCGCGGGGTCGTCGATGGTGGCCGGGACCGGCTCGTCGCGCCCCTCCACCAGCCCGCGCATCGTCCGCCGCAGGATCTTGCCGGACCGGGTCTTCGGCAGGGCCGGCACGACGGTGACCCGGCGGAACGCGGCGACCGGGCCGATCCGCTCCCGAACCCGGGCGACCAGTTCGGCGGCGAGGGCGGCCGGCTCCACCTCGACGCCCGCCTTGAGCACCACGTAGCCGCTGGGCACCTGGCCCTTGAGCTGGTCCGACACGCCGATGACGGCGCACTCGGCCACCGCCGGGTGGCCGGCCAGCACCTCCTCCATCGCCCCGGTGGAGAGCCGGTGCCCGGCCACGTTGATCACGTCGTCGGTGCGGCCCATCACGTACAGGTAGCCGTCGTCGTCGAACCGGCCGCCGTCGCCGGTCAGGTAGTGGCCGGGGAAGGTGCTCAGGTAGGACCGGACGTAGCGCTCGTCGTCGCCCCAGAGGGTGGGCAGGCAGCCCGGGGGCAGCGGCAACCTGATCACGATCGAGCCGTCGACGCCCGCCGGCACCTGCGCGCCCCGCGGGTCGACCACCCGCACGTCGTACCCGGGGACGGGCACCGACGGCGAGCCGGCCTTGATCGGCAGCGGCTCCAGCCCGCGCGGGTTCGCCGCCACCGGCCAGCCGGTCTCGGTCTGCCACCAGTTGTCCACCACGGGCACGCCCAGCCGGGCACCGGCCCAGGCGAAGGTGTCCGGGTCGAGGCGCTCGCCGGCCAGGAACAGCGTCCGGAGGCTGGACAGGTCGTACCGGCCGATCCGGGTGCCGTCCGGGTCCTGCCGGCGGATCGCCCGGATGGCGGTGGGGGCGGTGAACAGGGCGGCGACCCGGTGCTGCGACACGACCCGCCAGAACGCGCCCGCGTCCGGGGTGCCGACCGGCTTGCCCTCGTAGAGCACCGTCGTCGCCCCGGTGAGCAGCGGGCCGTACACGATGTAGGAGTGGCCGACCACCCAGCCGACGTCGGAGGCGGCCCAGAACACGTCGCCGGGCCCGATGCCGAAGACGTTGGTCATCGACCAACGCAGCGCCACCGCGTGGCCGCCGTTGTCCCGGACCACGCCCTTCGGCCGGCCCGTCGTGCCGGAGGTGTAGAGGACGTACAGCGGGTCGGTGGCGGCGACCGGGACGCAGTCGGCCGGCTCGGCGCCGTCGAGGGCCTCGTCCCAGGTCAGGTCCCGGCCGGGGGTGAGCGGCGCGGGGTGCTGGGGGCGCTGCACGATGACGCAGCGCTCCGGGGCGTGCTCGGCCTCCGCCAGCGCCGCGTCGAGGATCGGGTGGTAGGGCACGACCCGGTCCGCCTCGATCCCGCACGAGGTGGCCACCACCACCTTCGGCCGGGCGTCGTCGACGCGGACCGCCAGCTCGTGGGCGGCGAAGCCGCCGAACACCACGGAGTGCACCGCGCCGATCCGGGCGCAGGCCAGCATGGCGACCACCGCCTCGGGGACCATCGCCAGGTAGAGCAGCACCCGGTCGCCCCGGCCGACCCCGAGCCGGCGCAGGGCCCCGGCGAACCGGGCGGTCGCGTCGCGCAGCTCGGCGTACGTGTACGTGCGGGTCGTGCCGGTGACCGGGCTGTCGTGGATCAACGCGGCCTGGTCGCCGCGGCCCGCCGCCACGTGCCGGTCCAGGGCGTTGTGGCAGGTGTTCAGCTCCCCGTCGGGGAACCAGCGGTACAGCGGGGCCCGGCCGTCGTCGAGGATCCGTTCCGGCGGCCGGTGCCAGTCGATGTCCGCCGCCGCGTCCCGCCAGAAGGCGGTCGGGTCGGCGATGCTCCGCTCGTACGCTGCTCGATACGCGCCCATCCCGCCATGGTGCGTCGTGTTGCCCGGCGGGCAGAACGGCCGGACCGCTCCGGTGCGCCGGACGCACCTGCCGGGTCGCCGAACGGTGGGCCGGACTGGCGAACGCCCGCGTCCGCCACGGATGAAGGTCCGCGGGGCGGGTAAGCAGAGCCGCCTGGTGAGGAACGGCCGGCGTCGCGGCGGACCGCGACTCCGACGCCCGGGCGGGACGGCGAGCCGCCCCGCCCGGGCGCATCACCGTCGCACCGGTGCGGTCCCGGCCCGACCGGGGTCAGTTGCCGGTGACCCAGTTCCAGGCGGACATTACCCACTCGGTCTGCTGGAGGTAGGCGACCCCCAGGCCCACCAGGAAGATCGCCGTCACGATGTGGGCGCCCCGCGCGCTGCGCCGGACCCGCCCGAGCTGCCGCTCCCAGATCACCCGGCCGAGCAGCCGGGACAGCCCGAACAGGCCGGCCGCCACCAGCAGGCTCAGCACGAAGGTGAGCAGCGGCGCGCCGAGGTCCCCCCGCCCCGAGATGGCCCAGATGCCCCAGCAGACGAAGGCGAAGAGGCCCCCGGCGGCGCTCCACTCCCCGCCGACCCGCAACCGGGCCAGGTGCCAGCTCAGCGGACGGCGCGGCGCCGGCACGTCGCCGGACCAGAGCCCGTCGTGCCCGCCCTGGTCGACGGTGGGGAACTGCTCGGTACGCGGGGTGCGCGGCTGCCCCACGGAGGCCACTCCCCGGCGGAAGGCGTCGCGCTGCGGCGGCACCCCGACACCCGGTTGCGGCGACACCTCGACGGTCCGCTCCGCCCACGGCTGTGTCTGGTCTGCCATCTCGTGTCCTCCCCATGACGTCGGCGCCGGCACCGGCCGGTCCCCATCTCCGAGGGTAACGAGCCGGCAAATCGGTCGCCCCGCCCGTGTCGCGTCCGGTAGACACGGGCGATGACGAATCCTCCGCCGCCGATCCGGGTCGGCCGGCCCGACGACTTCGACGACATGGCCCGAATGATCGAGATCACGTTCCACACCACCTTCGGCGAGGAGACCCGCGAGGCCGAACGGGGCATCTGGGAGCCGGACCGGAGCCTGCTGATCCGGGACGGCGCGGATCTCGTGGCGCACGTCTCGGCGTTCACCCGGGAGCTGACCGTGCCGGGCGCCACGCTGCCGGCCGCCCACGTGACCATGGTCGGGGTGCTGCCGACGCACCGCCGCCGCGGCCTGCTCACCCGGCTCGTGCGCCGGCAGTTGCGCGACGTCCGGGACGCCGGCCGGGAGCCGGTGGCCGTGCTCTGGGCCAGCGAGGGCCGGATCTACCCCCGGTTCGGCTACGGCCTCGCCGCACAGGAGTACGCCGTCGAGTGCGCCACCACCGAGTTGCGGCTGCCCGCCCCGACCGCCGCCGAGGGCCGGCTGTGCCTGGACCGGCCCGTGGCGCGGCGGGCCGACCTGGCCCGGCTGTACGACCGGCTGCGCGCCGAGCGCCCCGGCTGGTCCGACCGGGACGACCGGTGGTGGCGGTACGTGCTGGCTGACCCGGCCGACGAGCGCGCCGGCGCGACCGAGCGCCGGGTGGTGCTGCACGAGGGCCCGGACGGCGAGGTCGACGGGTACGCGTTGTGGCGCTCGCGCCGGGACTCCGACGCCGCCGGCCCGCGCGGCGTGACGATCGTCGAGGAGCTGGTGGCCGCGGACCCGGCGGCCCGGCTGGCGCTGTGGCGGCTGTTGCTCTCGCTCGACCTGACCCGCCGGCTCTCCTACCGGGGGCCGGTGGACGATCCGCTGCTGCGCCTGGTCGACGAGCCGCGCCGGCTGGTGGCCCGGCTCTCCGACGCGCTCTGGGTGCGGGTGGTGGACGTGCCGGCCGCGCTGGCCGCCCGCCGGTACGCCGTCGACGTGGACGTCGTCGTCGAGGTCACCGACGAGTTGCTGCCGGAGAACTCGGGGCGCTGGCGGCTGACCGGCGGGCCGGACGACGCCCGGTGCGGACGCACCGACCGGCCGGCCGACCTGGCCTGCGACGTGCGGGCGCTCGGTGAGCTGTACCTGGGCGGGACGGGGCTGGCGGCGCTGGCCGACGCCGGGCGGGTCCACGAGCGGCGCCCCGGCGCGCTGGCCGCCGCCGGTCCCGCCTTCGCCTGGCACCGGGCCCCGGCGGGGATGGGCGTCTTCTGAGCGCCCCCGCCCCGCCGGCCGGCATCCGTAACCGGGCGGGCGCGGCGGCGGGGCGGGCGGTACGGTCGGCTGATGGGTGACGCGGATCGACGGCGACGCCGGCTGAGGCACCACCCCGACGCCGAGGTGCCCACGGTGGCCACGGCCGGGGTGCAGGACGTGGCCGAGCCGCCGCCCCGCCGCCGGAGCGGTCCGGCGGGCGAGGAGCGCGACGGCGAGCGGGGCCTGCGCAGCCTGGTCGGCCCCGGCTCCTCCCAGGTGGGGCCCCTGGCGGCGCTGCGGGCCCGGGACGCGGCCCGCCCGACCGAGGAGGACCTGGCCGAGGCGGAGGCCCGGGTGGTCGTCGTCCGGCGCAACTGGGTGCCCCGCGAGGACCTGCCCCGCTCCGGCCGCTGACCCGGCCGGCCCGCCGACCCCCGGCGCGCCGGCTCAGGGCAGCTCGGGCAGTTCCCGGCTCTGCTCGTACGCGGTGACCTGGTCGATCCGGCGGGCGTGCCGGGGGTTGCCGGAGAACGAGGTGGTCAGGAACGCCTCGACGATGGCGGTGGCCTCGTCCAGGGTGTGCTGGCGGGCGCCGACGGCCACCACGTTGGCGTCGTTGTGCTCCCGGCCGAGCTGGGCGGTGTCGATGCTCCAGGCCAGCGCCGCCCGGACCCCCGCGACCTTGTTGGCGGCGATCTGCTCGCCGTTGCCGGAGCCGCCGATGACCACGCCGAGGCTGCCGGGGTCGGCCACCACCCGGGCCCCGGTGTGCAGGCAGAACGCCGGGTAGTCGTCGTCCGGGTCGAAGGCGTGCGGGCCGACGTCGGCCACCTCGTACCCCTGCTTGGCGAGGTGGCTGGCCAGGTGCACCTTCAGCTCGAAACCGGCGTGGTCGGATCCCAGGTAGACGCGCATACCGCGCAGTCTGTCAGGCCGCCGTCCGCGCCGCCGAGCCGGCGGCGGCGCGGAGCCGGATTCGTCACAGGAATGCAGGTCACGCGGGTGCCCGGCGCGTCGGGCCGGCGCGTCGGGCCGCTCAGCGGGACAGTTCGGCCACCACCAGGCCGCCGCGGGCCTTCGGGGTGAACCAGGTGCTCTTGCGCGGCATCTTCTCCCGGGCCAGGTTGACCGCGACGAAGTCGTCCACGGTCACCGGGGCGATCAGCACCGCCAGCTCGGCCCGGCCCGCCTCGACCTCGCCGGTCAGCCAGCTCGCCGGGTAGTCCCCGCCGACATAGGTGATCCGCTTGTCGCCCGGGTCGAGGCCGAGCGCGTCGCGCAGCAGCACCCGCTCGACCAGCGCGTGGTCGAGGTTCTCCAGCCGGCCGCCGTCGACGTGCGGCAGGCGTACCACGTACCCCTGGCCGGGGAGCCGGAGCGCGACGGTGCCGCCGGTCGTCGGGACCTCGACCGGGCCGTCGACCTCGGTGACCTCGGCGCCCGCGGCGCGGAGCCGGTCGACCAGCTCCGCCGGGGTGACGGTCAACTCGCTGACCAGCCGGTTGTACGGCTGGATGGCGACCGAGGCGGGGGTGGTCACCACGGCCAGGAAGCGGGGCAGGCCACCGGTCTGGGCGGCGAGGCTGCGGTGGTTGCCGTCGGCGACCACCAGCTCGCCGCCGCCGGCCAGCGCGGTCAGCGCGTCCTGCTCCGGGCCGGGGCCGAGCAGCCAGACGGCGTGCGTGCGCCCGGCCTGGTCGGTGTCGGTCGCGGCGGGCGCCCCGGCCGACTCGGTCGCCGCGGCGAGCGCGGCGTGCAGTTCGTCACCCCGGCCGGTCTGGAGCAGCAGCACGGGCGAGAGCAGGTGGCCGAGCGCCCCGGCGAGGGCGACCCGCTCGCGGACCTTCGCGATGAAGACGTCCTCGTTGCGGATGACCAGGCCCGGCTCGTCGGCGCTGGTGGAGATCTGGTCGGTGTCGACCATGGCGAACAGCCCGTACGCGGTCTCCTCCCCCGGCGCGCTGATCCGGTAGAGGACCACCACCTGCTCGGCCGGGGTGTAGCTGCCGTCGGCCTTGGCCTCGGCGAGACGGGCCACGGCGTCGGGAAGCGCGTCGAGGAAGGACTTCCCGAGGCTCTCCGGCGCCCGGTGCGGCATCTCGATGCCGAGGGCACTGTGCGGGTTCGCCCCGATGATCGCGGTGATCTCCGCGTCGTCGGCGAACTCGTCGTAGTTCTGCGCGCCGGTGCCGCCAGTGGTGATCCAGGCCCGGGCGATCGGATGTACGACCGTCATGTCCGCTGACGCTACCGCCGCCCGGTGACCCCGCGCAGCGGGCCCCGTACCCGGTCCACCAGTTGAAAGGCGGCACCCGGCGGGGTCGCCCGGGAGGTGGCCACCACCCGGGCGACGCCGACCACGATCGGCGGCGCCAGCAGGTCGACCATCTCGGCCGGCAGCGTCGGCCGGACCGCCGGCCAGCCGGCGTCCGCCACGGACCAGTACGTCGCACCGGGATCCC
This sequence comes from Micromonospora sp. MW-13, assembly GCF_003434305.1. Classification (GTDB taxonomy): domain Bacteria; phylum Actinomycetota; class Actinomycetes; order Mycobacteriales; family Micromonosporaceae; genus Micromonospora. The sequence continues at coordinate 128,933 of NZ_QKKX01000054.1, read as the reverse complement.
CGGTCGCCTCGTCGGACGTACGGCGGTGCTTACCCATCGGATGCCTCCACGAGCTGCCGGGTGCGGCCCCGCGGGCCGTAGGCGGGACATCCGGTGGAACGACTCCCGCGCCGCCCGGTGACGCCCCCACGGCGCGCCGCCGGGGCCCGCGTGGGTCCCGGCGGCGCGGCGGGCAGGGAACCCGGTCCGTCGCAGGCGTGACGCGGGCCCTTCCCCACCCTCAGTCGAAGGTGGGGCCGATCTCGCGGGAGCGCTTCAGCTCGTAGAAGCCGGGCGTGCCGGCGACGAGCAGCACGCCGTCCCAGAGCCGGCCGGCGGCCTCCCCCCTCGGGCGCGGGGTGACCACCGGGCCGAAGAAGGCCACCGGCGTGCCGTCCGGGCCGGGGGCGTGGACGACCGGGGTGCCCACGTCGGTGCCGACCGGCCGCATGCCGGCCTCGTGGCTGGCCCGCAGGGCCTCGTCGTACGCGGTGCTCTCGGCGGCGGCGGCCAGTTCCGGGTCCAGCCCGGCGTCGGTGAGCGCCGCCGCGTACAGTTCCGGGCCCAGGTTCTCCTTGCCGAGGTGGATCCGGGTGCCCAGCGCGGTGTACAACGTGCGGACGGCGTCCTGGCCGTACTTCTGCTCGGCCGCGACGCAGACCCGCACCGGGCCCCAGCCGGTCCGCATCAGTTCCTGGTACTCCTCGGGCAGGTCACGCCCCTCGTTGAGCACCGTCAGGCTCATCACGTGGAAGCGGATGGTCACGTCGCGGACCTGCTCCACCTCCAGCAGCCAACGGGAGGTGATCCACGCCCACGGACAGATCGGGTCGAACCACATGTCGACGGTGGCACGGTCGGTCACGGTGCGGTTCCCTTCGCGACGGGAGGGCCGGGAAGCCGGCACCTCGTCCCCCGATCCTCCACCCCACCCGGCATCGACCGGTACCGGAATGAGAGCGTGACCTCGGCCACCGAGAGGGGCCCGCCCGTGGAAGACTCGGATCCGACCGGCCGTCACGAGCGGACGGTGGGCTGGCGCCGCGGCGGCGCAGGGCGAGAGTGGGATGGAGACGAACAGTGCCGGGAGTGCGCAACCTGACCCAGGTCGAGGCCACCGAGCGGGCTCGCCTGCTCGAGATCGCCGGGTACGACATCAGTCTGGACCTGTCGACCGCCGTCCAGGCCGCCGACGCCCGGACCTTCCGGTCGGTGACCGAGGTCCGGTTCCGCTGCGCCGAACCGGGCACGTCCACCTTCATCGAGGCCGCCGCCGAGTCGGTGCGCTCGGCGACGCTCAACGGCGTCCCGGTCGACATCTCCGGCTGGTCGGCGGACCGCGGGCTGACGCTGACCGGGCTGGCCGCGGAGAACATCCTCGTGGTCGACGCCGACTTCGCGTACTCGAACAGCGGGCAGGGGCTGCACCGCACGGTCGACCCGGTCGACGGGGAGACCTACCTCTACAGCCAGTTCGAGACGGCGGACGCCCAGAAGGTCTTCGCCTGCTTCGACCAGCCCGACCTGAAGAGCGTCTACACCTGGCACGCCACCGTCGCGGAGCACTGGCGGGTGGTGTCCAACATGCCGGTCGAGCGCGAGGAGCCGGCCGGCGAGGGGTTCAAGACCGTCCACTTCGTCCCCTCGGCGCGGATGAGCACCTACATCACCGCGCTCTGCGCCGGCCCGTACCACGAGGTGCGGGACAGCCACGACGGCATCGACCTGGGCGTCTACTGCCGGGCCTCGATGGCGCAGTACCTCGACTCGGACGACCTGTTCCTGATCACCAAGCAGGGCTTCGACTTCTTCCACCAGCAGTTCGGGGTGCGCTACCCGCTGCCCAAGTACGACCAGCTCTGGGTGCCGGACTTCAACGCCGGCGCGATGGAGAACTTCGGCTGCGTCACCCACGCCGAGTCGCACTACATCTTCCGCTCCCAGGTCACCGACTTCGAGTACGAGCAGCGGGCCAACACGATCCTGCACGAGCTGGCCCACATGTGGTTCGGTGACCTGGTCACCATGCGCTGGTGGAACGACCTGTGGCTGAACGAGTCGTTCGCCGAGTGGGCCAGCCACTGGTGCAACGCCAACGCCACCCGGTTCTCCGACGCCTGGACGACCTTCCTGTCCATCCGGAAGAACTGGGGCTACCGGCAGGACCAGCTCTCCTCCACCCACCCGGTGTACTGCGAGATGCCGGACCTGGAGGCGGTCGAGGTCAACTTCGACGGCATCACGTACGCCAAGGGCGCGAGCGTGCTCAAGCAGCTCGTCGCGTACGTCGGCGAGGAGCCGTTCCTGGCCGGGCTGCGGGCCTACTTCGGCAAGCACGCCTGGGGCAACGCCACCTTCGACGACCTGCTGTCGGAGCTGGAGACGGCCTCCGGCCGGGAGCTGCGCAAGTTCGCCGCCCAGTGGCTGGAGACCGCCCAGGTCAACACCCTGCGCCCCGAGGTGACGATCGCCGCCGACGGCGGCTACCAGCGGGTGGTGGTGCGGCAGGAGGCGCCAGCCGGGCACCCGACCCTGCGCACCCACCGCATCGGCGTGGGCCTGTACGACCTGACCGACGGCCGGCTGGTCCGCCGGGAGCGGATCGAGGTCGACGTGACCGGCGAGCTGACCGAGCTGACCGACCTGCACGGCGTGCGGGCGGCCGACGTGCTGCTGCTCAACGACGACGACCTGACGTACACGAAGCTGCGCCTGGACGAGCGGTCGATGGCCACGGTGGTGCAGCACATCGCCGGCTTCGAGTCGTCGCTGTCGCGCGCCCTGTGCTGGACGGCCGCGTGGGACATGGTCCGCGACGCCGAGCTGTCGGCCCGCGACTACGTGTCGCTGGTGCTGGCCGGGCTGCCCGCGGAGACCGACATCAACCTGGTCACCGCCACCCTCCGCCAGGCCACCACCACGCTGGTCTACTACGCCGACCCGGCCTGGGCGCCGACCGGCTGGGCCGAGCTGTACCGGACGGCGAGGGCCACGCTGGCCGCCGCCGAGCCGGGCAGCGGGTTCCAGCTCGCCTGGGCCCGCGCCGTCACCTCGGCGGCCCGCTCCGACGAGGGCCTGGCGACGCTGCGGGGCTGGCTGTCCGGCACCGACGTGCCGGCCGGGCTGACCGTCGACACCGAGCTGCGCTGGACGATCCTCCAGCAGCTCGTGGCGAACGGGGCCGCCGGCCCCGAGGAGATCGAGGCCGAGCTGGCCGGCGACCGCACCGCCAGCGGCGAGCGGGAGGCCGCGTACGCGCACGCGCTGGTGCCGACGGAGGAGAACAAGGCCGCCGTCTGGGCCCAGCTCACCGGTCCGGACGCGCTGTCGAACTGGCGCAACCGGGCGCTGTTGCAGGGCTTCGCCCCGTCCGTGCAGGCGGAGCTGGTCGCCCCGTACGGGGAGAAGTACTTCGCCGTGGTGGACCAGATCTGGGCGCAGCGGGACAGCGAGCCGGCGCAGGAGTTCGTCCAGCTGGCGTACCCGGACCAGCAGGTCTCCGAGGAGACCGTCGCCGCCACCGACGCGTGGCTGGCCGCCGGCGGGCAGCCGGCGCCGCTGCGCCGGCTGGTCGCCGAGGGCCGCGACGCCGTCGTCCGCGCGCTGCGGGCCCGCGCCAGGGACGCCCACAGCGCCTGAGGCGAGTGTTACCCGGCCCGGGGCCGGCGTGGGCGAACCGTCCCGCCGGCCCCGGTCGTTATGGTTGGGCAGGGAGGTGGACGTGATGGCACAGCCGACGTACGAGTGGCACCCACCGGAGCGGGGTTGGCGCGAGCAGGACCTGTTCGACCTACCCGAGGACGGGAACCGCTACGAGATCATCGACGGGAGCCTGCACGTGACGCCACCGGCTGGTTACGCCCACCACGAGCTGGCGGACGAGATCCGGCTGACACTGCGCGCCGCGGCCCCGAAGGGGTGGCGGGTGATCCGTGAAGCCGGGCTCAGGGCGCCGGGCAGCAACCTGATCCCAGACCTGACGGTGTTGAAGCCGGGCGCTCCGGCGGACGGCATGTGGATCGAGCCGTCCGACGTGGCGCTCGTCGTCGAGGTGGAGTCGCCCAGCAGCCGACGGCACGACCGGTTCACGAAGCCTTGGCCGATGACGCTCGACCCGAGCGCCTGGCCGCGCTGAGCGCGCCCTCCGGTCGACCCGCCCCCGAACGCACCGACACCCGGGCCGCCAGTCGCGGACCGGGTGTCGTCGTCGTGCGGGCAGGCTCCTGCGGCGCAGGCGTCGGCCCTGCCGCTCAGCCCCCGGCCGGCGGCTCAGCCCTTGCCGGCGTGGCTGGCGAGCTGGTCGAGGCCGTTGATGATGCCGCCGGCCAGGTCGCCGCCGCCGAAGGCCGCCACCATGGAGAGCGCGGCCAGCTTGGCGTACGTGTCGGGGATGCGCTTGCGGGCGTGCCGGCCGGTGACGACCTCCAGCTGGCGCTGGTTGGGCGACACCGCGATCAGGACCGACCGGTCGGGGTCGGCGAGCTGCCCGTGCAGCCGCTGGGCGTGCTCGCGGATCGGCTCGTCGAGGCCGCCGACGTAGACCGAGAAGACCAGCCCGGTCCCCTGGTCGGCCAGGCGGAGCGCCTCGTCGATGCGCAGCAGCTGACGGGTCGAGAAGGGCCCGTCGAGCACCTCGGGTGGTGTTCCCGTGCCGGCCTGCATCTCACCAACGGTCACTTGCGCCTCCGGTTCCCCCGGCCGGCGCCTCGATGCCGGCTTTCTCAAGCTTGTGGCTGGTCAGCGCCGGCGCCTGCGCGCCCGCGGTCAGCACGGCGCCGGCCGAGTCGGCCAGCTGCTCCGGACGGCCCAGGAACCAGACCGGAGTGAAGTCGAAGGGCCGGCCCGGCCGGTAGCGCCGGACGGCGCCGCCCCTGCCCGGGCCGCCGGCGAACGCCAGCGCGGTGATCACCAGCACCACGGCCGCCGGGATGCCGACGAAGATCAGCAACGTCTCGGTAACAGACAATCCCAACGCCCCCAGGCGGAAAGAGAGACCAGGAATTCCGGGTCGGGTGGACGATCATGACACCGACCGCCCGACTCCGCTCGTATTCACGTTAGCGGAGTCGACGGCCAGCCAGATTGCGGGGTGGCGATCCCACCCGTCACTGGCGTGCTCAAGCTGCGCGGCGGCCTCGATCAGAGTGGCGTCGGCACCGTACCGGCCGGTGAGCAGGACACCCACCGGCAGGCCCCCGGCGGTGCGACCGAGCGGCAGGGAAACCGACGGTTCGCCCGTGACGTTGAACACGGCGCAGTACGGCGAGAACCGCCGCTGCCGGTCGAAGTCGCGCTCCGGGTCGCCGTCGGCGGTGAACCAGCCGACCGGCGCCTGCGGCGCGGCCAGGGTCGGGCAGAGCAACAGGTCGCACCCGGCGGTGCGGCGGGCACCCCGGCGCACCTGGGCCTGTAGCTCGCCGAGGGCGCCCATCAGCGCACCGGCGGAGACGGCCGCGCCCCGGGCCCGCAGGAACCGGGTCAGCGGCAGCAGTCGACTCTCCAGCTCCGGCGTCACCGGGGTGAGCGCCAGGACGTACCAGACGGTCTCGAACAGTGGCCACGCCTCGGGGCCGAACGGCGCGGGGACCTCGACCACCTCGTGGCCGGCCCCGGCGAGCAGCGCGGCGGCCCGGTCGACCGCGGCCACGCAGTCGGGATGCACCGGCTCGTCGGCGAGCATCGGGGTGGTGAACCGCCCGATCCGCAGCGGGCCGGGCGCGGCCCGCCGGGCCACGCCGAGGTAGCCGCCGTCGGGCGCGGCCGGCGGCAGGTACGGCTCGCCGGGCACCGGCGCCGCCATGACGTCGAGCAGCGCGGCGACGTCGGCGACGGTGCGCCCCAGCGGCCCGTTGACCGGCAGGCCGAACGCGCCGAAGCCGAGCGGCCCGCCGGGCACCGCGCCCCGGCTGGGCTTGTAGCCCACCAGCCCGCACAGGGAGGCGGGGATGCGCAGGGAGCCGCCGCCGTCGGAGCCCTGGGCCACCGGGACCAGCCCGGCGGCCACCGCCGCCGCCGCGCCGCCGCTGGACCCGCCGGCCGTGTACGCCAGGTCCCACGGGTTGCGGGCCGGCGGCGCGACCAGCCCCTCGGAGTACAGCGAGCAGCCCAGCTCGCTGGTGGTGGTCTTACCGAGGCTGACCAGCCCGGCGGCGCGCATCAGCCGGACCACGTCGGCGTCGAGCGGGGGCACCAGGTCGGCGAAGGCCGCCGAGCCGAAGGTGGTACGCACCCCGGCGGTGAGGGTCAGGTCCTTGACCGCCGTGGGCACCCCGTGCAGCGGGCCCCGCCCCTCGACGGGCGCCGCGTCGGCGGCCCGCGCCGCGTCCCGGGCCAGCTCGGGCGTGACGGTGACGAACGCGCCGACGGTGTCGCCGAGCGCGTCGACCCGGGCGAGGTGGTGCGCGACGAGCTCCAGGCTGGAAAGCTCGCCGCGCGCGATCGCGGCGCCCTGCTCCAGCGCGGTCAGGTCGTGCAGCTCAGCCACCCCGCCATCCTGCCCTGTCCGGGCACCGGGCGCCGTCCGACACGGCCGGTCAGCGCGCCGGGGACCGGTCGTCGTCGGGCGCGCCGGCCCGGTCGCGGCCGACCGGCGGCAGCTCCCGGGCGGCCACCCGCCGGTCGATGCCGAGGAAGCGCAGGGCGTTGGCGGACAGCAGCTTGTCGCGCTGCCGCGCCGTGAGGAAGTCCGCCTCGCGGACCACCCGCCCGGCCGGGCGCTCCCCCAGCGGGTACGGGTAGTCGCTGCCGACCAGCACCCGGTCCTCGCCCATGGTGTCCACCAGCAGCCGCAGCGCCGCCGGTTCGAACACCACCGAGTCCACACAGAACCGGTCGACGTACCCGCTGGGCGGCGCGGCGGACGCGCCCCGGACCAGGTCGCCCCGGCGGTGCCAGGCGTTGTCGGCACGACCCAGCCAGAACGGGAAGCTCCCGCCACCGTGCGCGAAGCAGATCCGCAGCGACTCCGGCACCCGGTCGAACACGCCGCCGAGGATCAGCGCCAGCACCGACAGGTGCGTCTCGGCGGGCATCCCGGTCAGCCAGCGGGCCATCCACCGGTCCAGCCGGGGCCCGCCCGGCATGTCCCACGGGTGCACGAAGACCGGCGCGCCGACCTCGGCGCAGTGCTGGAGGAAGGTGACCACGCCCGCGTCGTCGAGGTCCCGGTCGCCGACGTGGTTGCCGATCTCCACCCCGACGTGCCCGGCCGCGAGACAGCGGTCCAGTTCGGCGCAGGCCGCGTCCGGGTCCTGCAACGGCACCTGGCAGAACGGCACCAGCCGGTCGCCGCCGGCGGCGGTGACCTCCAGGGTGAGGTCGTTGAAGATCCGGGCCACCTTCACCGCCTGGTCGGCGGGGCGGTCGTAGCTGAAGAAGACCGGGGTCGGGGACACCACCTGCACGTCGATCCCGTCGGCGGCCATGTCGGCCAGCCGGGTCGGCGCGTCCCAGCACTGCGCGCCGACCGGCCGGAACTCCGTCTCCCCCACCATGATCATGGCGGCCCGCTCGGAGTCGACCCGCAGCCAGGGCCAGCCGGACCCGCCGCACGCCGCGCCGAGGTCCGGCCACCCCTTCGGTACGACGTGCGTGTGCACGTCCACCACCGGCCGCCCGGCGGACGCCCCCATCAGCCCTTGCCCGGGTGCAGCGTGCCGCACTCGCCGCAGGTGCGGGCGGCCTCGTCGGCGTAGAACGCGCCGAACACCGGGGGCAGGTCGGCGGCGATGTCGCGGACCTGCAACTCCACCTCGTGCACCTTGTGCCCGCACTCCGGGCAGTACCACTGGAACTTCTCCAGCGTGCCCTCCTCGCGGACCCGTTCGACCACCACGCCGATCGAGCCGGCCTCGGGACGCTGCGGCGAGTGCGGGGTGTCGCGCGGCAGCATCCACATCTGGCCCTCGCGCACGTGCACCGTACGCGGCCCCTGCGGGGTCATCAGGTTGATGTGCATGTTGCCCTTGACCTGGTAGAAGAACTCCTCGTACGGGTCGACGTGGAAGTCGGTGCGCTGGTTCGGCCCGCCCACCACCATCACGATGAAGTCGTCCCCGCCGGGGAACATCTCCCGGTTGCCCACCGGCGGCTTCAGCAGGTGCTGGTTCTCGGCGACCCACCCGGGGAAGCTGAACGGCTCGGCGATCTCACTCACGACTGACCTCCCGGCGGAAGAAGTGCCACGGCTTGCATCTCGACGAGCAGGTGTGGGTGCGGAAGCTGGTGCACCGCGACGGTCGTCCGGGTCGGCCCCGTGGCGTCGAAGAACTCCGCCCACACCTCGTTGTAGCCACCGAAGTCGTTCATGTTGACCAGGTACGACGTCACCTGCACCAGGTCGGGCAGGTCGGCGCCGACCGACCGCAGCACGTCCCGGATGTTCCCGATCACGGCCCGGGTCTGCGCCCGGATGTCGAGGTCGGTCGTGCCGAACTCGTCCACCGACACGCCGGCGAAGGTGTTGTCCGGCCGCCGGGACGACGTACCGGAGACGAAGACGAACCCGCCCGCGACCTTGACGTGCGGAAACGCCCCGCGCGGCACGGCCTTGCCGGCGACCACGCGGGCGGTCACGACGACGCCCGCAGCGACGCGGTGCCGAGCTTCTCCACCACGGCGCGGACGTGGGCGCCGGGGCGTAGCGGCACGGCGGCGGTGGCGGCTCCGGCCAGGAAGACCCAGCCGGAGCGGAGCCGCACGCCGTGCCGGCCGGCGAGGCGGAGCCCCTCGTCGAGGGTCCGGCGGGGGTCGCCGAGGATCGCGGCGGTCGAGCCGACCTGGGCGACCCGGCCGTCGATCTCAAGGAGCACGCCGAGGTTGTCCAGCCCGTCCGGGACCGGCGACCAGGCTCCGACGGTGAACGCGGCGGCGGAGGCGTTGTCGGCGATGACGTCGGGCAGGGAGAAGGTGAAGTCGGCGTACCGGGAGTCGATCAGCTCGATCGCCGGGGCCACCGCGCGTACCGCGTCGGTGAACGCGCCGACCGGCTCGCCCGGCTCGGGCAGCCGGTCCAGCAGGAACGCCACCTCCGGCTCGACCCGGGGGTGGATGAAGTCGGCGACGTCGACGGCGCCGCCGTCGGGGACCCGCATCACGTCGGTGAGCCGGCCCCAGATCACCTCGTCCACCCCGACCTGGGCCATCTTCGCCCGGCTGGTCAGCCCCATCTTCAGCCCCACCAGGCGCTCGCCCCGGTCCAGCCGGCGCTGCACGAGCGCGGTCTGCACCGCGTACGCGCCGTCGGCGTCCAGGCCGATCTCGGCGGCGAGCTGCGGTATCGCGGTGGCCGTGTCGGCCGCCGTCCCCAGCCGGCCGGCGACGCCGGCGGTGTCCACCCCGATCACGCGACCTCCTCCTGCCCACGCCGGCCCGCGAGGTCCAACGCCACGTCCACGATCATGTCCTCCTGGCCGCCGACCATCCGCCGCCGGCCCAACTCCACCAGGATCGACCGGACGTCCACCCCGTACTTCGCCGAGGCACGCTCGGCGTGCCGCAGGAAGCTGGAGTAGACCCCCGCGTACCCGAGGGAGAGCGTCTCCCGGTCGACCTGGACCGGCCGGTCCTGGAGCGGCCGGACGATCTCGTCGGCCGCGTCCATCAACGCGAACACGTCGCAGCCGTGCTTCCAGCCGTGCAGCTCGGCGACCGCGACGAACACCTCCAGCGGCGCGTTGCCGGCCCCGGCGCCCATCCCGGCCAGGGACGCGTCCACCCGCACCGTGCGCCCGTGCGGGGCGTCCGGGCCAGCCGGGGCGGCACCGGCGATCCGGCCGTGCTCGACGGCGACCACGCTGTTGGCCACCCCCAACGACAGGTTGTGGTGGGCGTGGATGCCGATCTGCGTCTCCGGTTCGAGGACCTGCCGGTACGCGTCGATCCGCTCGGCCACGTCGGACATCAGCAACCGGCCGCCGGAGTCGGTCACGTAGACGCAGTGCGCGCCGTACGACTCCATCAGCCTGGCCTGGGCGGCCAGCCCGGCCGGGTCGTTCATGTGCGACATCATCAGGAACCCGGACACGTCCATGCCGTTCTCCCGGGCCCAGGAGATGTGCTGGGCGGAGATGTCGGCCTCGGTGCAGTGGGTGGCGATCCGGACGCTGGTCACCCCCAGCGCCTTCGCCGCCCTCAGGTCGGCGATGGTGCCGATCCCGGGCAGCAGCAGGGTGGTCAGCCGCGCGCTGGTCAGCACCTCGGCGGCGGCGGAGATCCAGTCGGCGTCGCTGGCCGCGCCGTGGCCGTAGTTGACGCTGGACCCGGCCAGCCCGTCGCCGTGCGCCACCTCGATCGCGGCCACCCCGGCCGCGTCGAGCGCGGCGGCGATGGTGCGCACCTGGTCGACGGTGTACCGGTGGGCGACGGCGTGCATGCCGTCGCGCAACGTCACGTCCTGCACGTACAGGTCGGTCATGCGGTCACCGCCTTGCGCAGGGCGACCAGCCGCTCGGCGGTACGCAGCGCGGCCGAGGTCATGATGTCCAGGTTCCCGGCGTACGCCGGAAGGTGGTGCCCGGCCCCGGACACCTCCAGGAACACCGACACCTGGAGCCCGGTGAGGTGCCGGCCCAGCGCCGGCACGTACGCGTCGACCGGGTCGAACTGCACGTCCTGCTTGAGCCGGTACCCCGGGACGTACTCCTGCACCGTCGCCACCATCTGCGCCACCGATCCGGCGATCGCATCCCGGTCGGCGTCGGCGTCCGGGCACAGGCAGTAGACCGTGTCCCGCATCATCAGCGGCGGGTCGGCCGGATTCAGCACGATGATCGCCTTCCCCCGCCCCGCGCCACCGACCACCTCGATCGCCCGCGCGGTCGTCTCGGTGAACTCGTCGATGTTGGCCCGGGTGCCCGGTCCGGCCGACTTCGAGGCGATCGAGGCGACGATCTCGCCGTACGCCACCGCCGTCACCCGACCGACCGCGGCCACGATCGGCACGGTGGCCTGACCGCCGCAGGTCACCATGTTCACGTTGGGTTCGTGCAGGTGCTCGTCCAGGTTGACCGGCGGCACCACGTACGGGCCGATCGCCGCCGGGGTCAGGTCCACCACCGTCCGGCCGAGGGCGCGCAGCACCTCGTCGTGGCGCCGGTGCGCGCCGGCCGACGTGGCGTCGAAGACCAACTCCACGTCCGCGAACCCGGGCAGCGCCACCAGGCCGTCGACGCCCTCGGCGGTGGTCGCCACGCCGAGCCGGCGGGCCCGGGCCAGCCCCTCGGAGTCCGGGTCGATACCGGCCATCGCCACCATCCGCAGGCTCCCCGGGGAGGGCGCGGAACGCGGCGAAGCGGAGTCCCGCAGCGGCCCGTCAGGGCTGCCGCTGCGCCGCAACACCTTGATCATCAAGTCGGTCCCGATGTTGCCGGAACCGAGCACCGCCACCCCGACGCTCATGCCGCGTCCCCCTTCGAGAAACAGGCCCGGACCGAACCGAGCCCGGAGATCCGCGCCTCGTACGAGGCGCCGGGAGTGACCGGCACCATCGGGCCGAGCGCTCCGGAGAGCACCACGTCCCCGGTCCGCAGCGAATCACCGGATCGGGCCATGGTCTGCGCGAGCCAGGCCACCGCGTGCAGCGGGTTGCCCATGCAGGCCGCCGCGGCGCCGACCGAGACCGGTTCCCCGGCGTGTTCGAGGACCATGCCGGCCAGCCGCAGGTCCACGTCGGCCAGCCGGCGGGGCGTGGTGCCGAGCACGAACAGGCCGCTGGAGGCGTTGTCGGCGACGGTGTCCACGATGGAGATGTCCCAGCCGGCGACCCGGGAGTCGACGATCTCGATGGCCGGCAGCAGGTGGTCGACCGCCCGAATGACGTCGACGGTGGTGACCCGCTCCTCGGGCAGGTCCGCACCGAGCACGAAGGCGATCTCCGCCTCGACCCGGGGCTGGAGCAGCCGGTCCGTCGCGATCTCGTCACCGTCGGGCACCGCCATGCTGTCCAGCAGCACCCCGAAGTCGGGCTGGTGCACCCCGAGGTTCTCCTGCACCGCCCGAGAGGTCAGGCCGATCTTCGCGCCGGTCCGGCGGTGCCCGGCGTCCAGCCACCGCCGGACCTGGTGCTGCTGCACCCGGTACGCCGAGGCGACGTCCCCCTCGGGCAGCAGCCGGCCGCGCAGCGGCGGGCAGGGTTTGCCGGACTCGCGTGCCTGGAGCAGCTCGCCGGCGGCCAACTCGATGTCGGTCATGTCAGGTCCACGCAGACGTTGGTGAGTTCGGAGTAGAAGTCCAGGGAGTGCACGCCGCCCTCCCGACCGATGCCGGACGCCTTCACCCCGCCGAACGGGGTGCGCAGGTCCCGCAGGAACCACGTGTTGACCCAGACGATCCCGGCGTCCAGCCGTGCCCCCGCCCGGTGCGCCCGACCCACGTCCCGGGTCCACACCGTCGCCGCCAGGCCGTACTCCGAGCCGTTGGCCAGCGCGTACGCCTCCTCCTCGACGTCGAACGGAGCCACGTGCACCACCGGCCCGAAGATCTCCTCCCGGTTGGTCCGGGCATCCGGACCGAGGCCGGTGAGCACGGTCGGCCGCACGTACGCGCCACCGTCGCGGGCGTCGCCGAACGTGGGCCGGCCGCCCCCTGCGAGCACCTGCGCGCCCTCGGCGCGGGCCAGGTCGTGGTAGCCGAGCACCTTCCTGCGGTGCTGTTGGGAGATCAGTGGCATGTTCACGGTCGCCTCGTCCGCCGGCCACCCGTACGCCAGGCCGTCGGCGGCCTTCGCCAACCGCTCGACGAACTCGTCGAACACCGGGCGCTGCACGTAGATCCGTTCCGTGCACAGGCAGACCTGACCGCCGTTGGTGAAGCTCGACCGCACCGAACCCGCGACCGCCGCGTCCAGGTCGGCGTCGGCGAAGACCAGGCCGGCGTTCTTCCCGCCCAGCTCGAACGAGACCGCCTTCACCCCGTCCGCCGCCGCCCGCATGATCGCCCCGCCGGTCGACGACTCACCAGTGAAGGTGATGGCGTCCACCCCCGGGTGCCGGGTCAGGAACTCCCCCGCCGAATCCGGGCCGAACCCGTGCACCAGGTTGAACACCCCGTCCGGCACCCCAGCCGCCGCCATCACCTCGGCCAGCAGGGTCGCCGAAGCGGGCGTCTCCTCACTCGGCTTGACCACCACCGCGTTGCCGCAGGCCAACGCCGGAGCGACCTTCCACGTCAGCAACAGCAGCGGCAGGTTCCACGGCACCACCACCGCGACCACACCCACCGGCTTTCGCACCGCGTAGTTCAACGCCCGCCCGCCGGACGGGGTGACCGTGGTGAACGACTCCGTCGGCGCCGTCGCCACGATCTCCGCGAACGCCCGGAAGTTCGCCGCCCCACGCGGAACGTCCAGCGTCCGGGCCTGCGAGATCGACTTACCCGTGTCCGCCACCTCGGCCGTCACCAGGTCGTCGAACCGGCGCTCCAACTCGTCGGCGACCCGACGCAGCACCTCGGCGCGCTCCCGCTCACCCATCCGGCCCCACGGCCCACGCAGCGCCGCCCGGGCGGCGGCCACCGCGTCGTCCACCGTCGACCGATCGGCCTCCACCACCTCGAACACCGGCTCCCCTGTCACGGGACTCCGCTTGGTGAACCGCCGGCCGGCGGCGACGAACTCCCCGCCCACGAAGTGCCGCAGCAGCCCCGGCCCGCGGGTCGCCCGCCCGGCCATCAGGCCGGGATCCCAGGTCACGCTCATCGCCGCCACCCCCGGGCGAGTGCCGCGCCGACCGCGCCGACCAGCAGCGTCGCCGCCGTGGCGGCCACCGCGCCGAGCACCGCCTGCTGGCGGCGGACCCGCCGCCGCACCTGCGCGTACGGGGTGGTGGAGAAGGAGACCAGCTCGTACTGCGAGACGTACCGGCCGGGCAGGGCCCGCTCCAGCGTGTGGTCCAGCCCGCGCCGGGCCTGGAACACCGGGGAGGCCACCTTGTCGCGCATCTCCACGAAGTTGGTCAGCGCCATCCGGGCGATCGCCTCCGTGTCGTCCTGCCGCCGCGCCTGGAACAGCGGCAGCGCCGCCGCCCAGTCGTCGCCGCACTCGTCGAGGCAGCGGTCGAGCACCACCACGTCCTCGAAGGCGCAGTTCGCGCCCTGGCCGTAGAAGGGCACGATGGCGTGCGCGGCGTCGCCGACGAGGCCGACCCGCCCGTTCGCCTGCCACGGGGCGCAGCGGACCGTGCCGAGCACCCCGATCGGGTTGTGCTGGTAGTCGTCGACCAGGTTGGGGGCGAGCGGGACCAGGTCCGGGTAGTGGGTGGCGAAGTGCCGCTCGATCGCCGCCGGGCTGCTCAGCGAGGCGAAGCTCGCGGTGCCGTGGGTGGGCCAGAACAGCGTGCAGGTGAAGGAGCGGTCCGGGTTGGGCAGGGCGATCATCATCGAGGTGCCGCGCGGCCAGATGTGCAGCGCCGCCGGGTCGAGGGCGAACTCGCCGCCGAGCGCCGGGATGGTCAGCTCCTTGTAGCCGTAGTCGAGGAAGTCGAGGCTCTCACTCAGCGCCCCGTACGCGAGGAGTTGCCCGCGCACCGCCGAGCCGGCCCCGTCGGCGCCGAGGACGACCGGCGCGGTGGCCGTGACCTTGCCCTGCGGCGTCTCGAAGGCCATCTCCCCGGTGATCGGGTCGAGCCCGACGAGCCGGTGGTCGAACGCGACACGCACCCCGGGCAGCGTGGTGGCGGCGGTGAGCAGGGCGTTGTTCAGCGCGCCCCGGCTGATCGAGTTGATCGCCAGGTCCCCCGCGGCGCTGTACGACTGGAACTGCGGCTCCCCCGCGACCGGGTGGATCATCCGGCCGCGCATCGGCAGCGCGTCCGCCATCACCTGGCCGTCCAGGCCGATCCGGCGCAGCGCGTCGAGCCCGCGCTCGGACAGCGCCAGGTTGATCGAGCGGCCCCGCTCGGCCTTCCCGGTGCGCGGGTCGGGCCGCCGCTCGTAGAGCGCCACCCGGTACCCGCGCCGGGCCAGGAAGCAGGCCAGCAGGCAGCCGGCGAGCCCGGCCCCGACGACGGCGATCTCGTCCCGTTCCGCGTTCATGCTCAGCCCGCCTTTCGTTCGCGACTGCGGGGCTCGCAACCCCGGCTCACTCCTCGCGCTCACCGGTGTGCCTCTCCACGGTCGCGGCCAGCGCGTCGGCGACCCGCCAGCAGTCGTGGTACGTCGAATACAGCGGCACCGGGGCGAACCGGACGACGTCCGGCTCCCGGGCGTCGGCGATCACGCCGTGCTCGTGCCGCAGCCGCTTGGTCAGCTCGCCCGCACTGCCCGCGCCGATACGGACCGAGAGCTGGCAGCCCCGGCGCTCCGGCTCGCGCGGGGTGACCACCCGCAGCGGCCGGTCGGCGGTGACCTCGTCGAGCAGCCGCTCCAGGTATCCGGTGAGCCGCACGCTGCGCTCCCGCAGCGCCGGCATGCCGACCGAGTCGAACAGCTCCAGCGAGGTCCGCACCGGGCCCATCGCGAAGATCGGCGGGTTGGAGACCTGCCACGCCTCCGCGGTGGCCGGCGGCCGGGACACCGGGGCCATCTCGAACCGGGTGGCCGCCTCGGTGCTCCACCAGCCCTCGAAGCGGATCAGGTCGGCCCGGCCGAGGTGGCGCTCGTGGACGAAGACGCCGGCCAGCGCCCCCGGGCCGGAGTTGAGGTACTTGTAGGAGCACCAGGCCGCGAAGTCGACGTCCCAGTCGTGCAGCGCCAGTGGGACGTTTCCGGCCGCGTGCGCCAGGTCCCAGCCGACCACCGCCCCGGCGGCCCGGCCCGCGGCGGTGATCGCGGGGATGTCCATCAGCTCGCCGGTGAGGTAGTTGACCCCACCGAGCAGCACCAGCGCGACGGTGTCGCCCTCGGCGGCCAGGAAGTCCAGCACGTCGGCGGTGCGCAGGGTCTCCTCGCCGTCGCGCGGGCGCAGGCGGACCACGGCGGTGTCGGGGTCGAGGCCGTGGAGGCGGGCCTGGCTGCGCACCGCGTAGCTGTCCGAGGGAAAGGCGCTGTCCTCGATGACGATCCGGGTCCGCCTGCCCGCCGGCCGGTAGAAGCCGACCATCAGCAGGTGCAGGTTGACCGTGAGGGAGTTCATCACCACGGCCTCCGCGGGCCGGGCGCCGACCAGTCGCGCGACCGGCCCGGTCAACAGCTCGTGGTACGGCAGCCAGGGCCGGTCCGCCTCCAGGTGCCCCTCGACGCCGAGCCGGCCCCACGCGTCCAGGTCGGCGAGCAGCTCGTCCCGGGTGGCCCGGGGTTGCAGGCCGAGCGAGTTGCCGGCCAGGTACGCGGCCTCCGGGTAGCGCCCGCCGTCGGCCGGCGGCACGTGGAACAGCTGCCGGTGCCCGGGATCGGCCTGGTCGAGGCGGTGCGCCTCCTGCTCCGAGGGGCGCGTCGCGGCCCGGTCCTGCGTGTTCATGTCGTGCTCCTCGTTCACATCGCCGTCCGGGCCGACCACAGCTCCGGGAAGACCACCCGGGCCATGCTGCGCTGCAACCAGGCGAGGCCGGCCGAGCCGCCGCTGCCGACCTTGGCGCCCATCGCCCGCTGCACCGCCTTGACGTGGTTCCACCGCCAGTCGCCGAACTGCTCGGCCACCTCGGCCAGCGCCTCGCCGAGCAGGCGCAGGTGGTTGTCCGGGCCGTCGTCGCCGTACACGGCCACCCAGGCGGCCTCCACGGCCGGGTCCGGCCGGTGCTCCTCGGCGACGTCCCGCTCCAGCACCTCGCCGGGGACGTCGAAGCCACGCCGGGCCAGCAGGGCGACCACGTCGTCCCAGACGCTCGGGGCGGCCAGGGTGTCGCGCAGCTCGGCGTACACCTCGGCCTGCCGGCGGAACGGCCGGATCAGGGTCACGTCGCGCAGGCCGAGCAGGAACTCCAGGTGCCGGTACATCGCCGACTGGAAGCCGGAGCCCTCGCCGAGCAGGTTGCGGAACCGGTTGAAGTCGGCCGGGGTCATCCAGCGCAGCCCCTTCCAGGCCGCGTTGAGCCCTTCCAGGTGCATGGCCGCACGGCGCAGCGGGGCCAGCGCTTCCCAGACCCGGTCGGCGCGCAGGCAGCGCTGCGCCTCGCGCAGTTCGTGGCAGGTCAGCCCGAAGTACAGCTCCATGATCTGGCTGACCATCAGGAAGGACATCTCGCCCGGGTCGTCGCTGAGCGGCTGCTGCAACCCGTGCAGGGTGCTGGCGTGCACATACGCGTCGTAGGGCACCCGCTCGGCGAACTCCAGCGTCGGTTCGCCGCCGTTGCGGGCCGCCCGGGCCGCCCGCTGCTGCGGGGTCGCCGGACGAACCGCCGCGGCCAGCGCGGGGGCCCGCAGGTCCGTCTGCTCCACCTGTCGTCTCCTCCATCAGCCGGGTAACGTCATGGTGCCCTGGTGGAAGGGGCGAATGGAATGCCGGATCGACGGCACTACTGGCCTCCGACCTGCGACGACAAAGGCGAACACCCCTTCGGGGTTTCGGGAAGGAAGGTCAGGCGTGGACCACATGGACTGGGCCCTGCTGCGCGAGCTCCAGGCCGACGCCCGGTTGTCGTTCAGCGAGCTGTCCCGCCGGGTGCACCTGTCGCCACCGGCGGTGGCCGAGCGGGTCCGCCGGCTGGAGGAGTCGGGGGTGATCACCGGCTACCGCGCCCACGTCGACCTGGCCCGGGCCGGCCGCTCCGTGGTCGCCCTGATCCGGATGTCCTGCTACGGGTCCCGCTGCATCCTGCACGACCCGGAGGTGACGCACTGGCCGGAGATCCTGGAGATCCACCGGATCACCGGCGACGCGTGCAGCATGCTCAAGGTCGCGACCGGGTCGATCGGCGAGTTCGAGCGGGTGATCGACCGGCTCGCCCCGTACGGCCAGCCGTCGAGCACCATGGTGCTGTCCACCCCCCTCGACTGGCACCCCGTCACCCTGCTGGACGGCGAGCCGCCCGCCCAGCGGTAGCGCCCGCCCGCCTATGGAGCTGAGTCGTCTGCGTCATCAGAACCGAGTGGCGCCCGCGTCCCGGACCGCACCCGGTCGGCATCCCGGCCCGCCGCGCCGCCGACGGCGGGTTTGCCCCGACCCCGTGGGGAATGCAGGACGGACTACCCGGGGGAGGATTCCGGTGCCCGGCACCGGGAGGGGGGAATCATGCGGGGGCTCACCGCGTCACATCGCGTCCTGTCGGCCGTGCTGACCGTGTTCGGCCTGGTCGGAGCGTTCGTCCTGGCCACGGTCGCGCCGGCACGGGCCGGGGAGAACACCTTCGTCGAGGTCACGCCGAACAGCGTGCAGGCCGGCAGCCGGGTCAGCATCCGGGCGAGCTGCGACAACGACAACAACCGGCAGGCGGACGTGCAGTCCGACGCCTTCGGCCGGGTCGTGCTCCGGCCCGACAACGGCTTCCTGACCGGGACGGTCACCGTCCCGGGCAACAAGCAGCCCGGCGACTACCCCGTCGAGCTGCGCTGCCGCAACGGCGGCACCGCGACCACCACACTCAACGTGCTGAACATGGCCCAGCCGAGCAAGGGGCCCAACACCGGTGGCGGCGGCACGGCCGGCGGCGACCGGGGCGCCGGCTCGCTGCTGCTCGTGGGCGGCCTCGCGGTGGCGGCCGTGGCCGCCGGGTTCGGGGCGTTCGGCTCGCGTCGGCGTACCGGGACGCGTTCCTGACGAGGTCGCCATGGCCCGCCGACGTACGCGTGCCGACTCGGCCGGGAGGCCGCGCCGCACCGCCGGCCGGTTCCGGACGGGGGTCCGGCTGGTGGCCCGGGGGTGCGGCCGGGCCGCCCGGGCCGCCGGGCAGGTCTTCTCGGCCAGCGTCGCCACGGTCGACCCGGACACCCGCCCGGTGGCCGTCGCCCCGGGCCGGGGCGGGCCGGGCGCGGCCCGGTGGCGGCTGGCCGGCCGGGGTCCCGGCGCCCCGGTGCTGGTCATCGCCGCCCTGATGGCGCTGATCGTGACCATGCTCGGCGTCGAGCGGGTGACCGGGCACAGCGTGCTGCCGGACCGGTTCGTCGCCGGGCTGCGGCCCCCGCCGAAGAAGTTCCCGGTGCTGCCGGCCAGCCGGCCGGTCGCCATCAGCAGCGACCCGATCGACCTGGACGCCCCGGTGCACGACGTCGGCATCGCGGCGGACGGCAGCATCGGGGTGCCCGACGCCGCCCGCGCCCAGGAGGCCGGCTGGTACGACCAGGGGCCGACCCCCGGCCAGTACGGCCCGGCGGTGATCGTCGGCCACGTCGACACCCGGACCGGGCCGGCGGTCTTCCACGGCCTGAAGGAGCTGCGCCCCGGCGACCGGGTCGAGGTCCACCGGGCGGACCGCTCGGTGGCGGTGTTCGAGGTCGACTCGGTGCACCGCTACGACAAGGACGAACTGCCGGTGGGCGAGGTATACGGCGACTTCACCCGGCCCAGGCTGCGCCTGATCACCTGCGGCGGCCGGTGGGTCGGCGGGGAGACCGGATACGCCGACAACGTGGTGGTGTACGCGTCCCTGGTGAAGGCCCGCCACGAGTGAGAGCGCCGCTCAGGTCGCCGTTCCCGGCCCCCGGCCCGACGGAGCGCCGTTTCCGGCCCCGGCACCGCTCAGGCTGCAACCTCGGTCTCGGGCTCGCACAGGTCGAGCCAGTCGGCCCAGCGCGGGTCGGGGGTGCGGTGGCCGAGCACCCGCCAGGCCGTCCCCTTCGGGACGGCGGGCGGCGAGTGCAGCCGCCAGCCGAGTTCGGCCGGGGTCTTGTCGCCCTTGGTGTGGTTGCACCGGCCGCACGCCGCCACCACGTTCTCCCAGGCGTGCCGGCCGCCCCGGCTGCGCGGGAACACGTGGTCGATGGTCTCCGCCGGGCCCCGGCAGTACGCGCACCGCCAGCCGTCCCGGGCGAAGATCGCCCGGCGGGAGAGCCCGACGTGGGCACGGTAGGGAACCCGGACGAACCGGGTGAGCCGGACCACCGACGGCACCGGGAGCGCGTTGCGGGCACTGTGCAACACGCCCTCGCCGTCGGCCACGCAGACTGCCTTGGCGGAGAGGACGAGGATCGCGGCGCGACGCACCGACACGACACACAGCGGCTCGTAGGTGGCGTTGAGAACCAGCGCGCCGGAGCCCACCGTGGGTCGTATGTCAGGCATCGAGCTCACCCTCCCGGTCCAGCCGCTCCCACCGCCGGGCGCGCCGGGCGTGCCCGCGCACGGCGGAACCACGTCCGACGCCGGCAGGATCACCGACGTCCGTTGCGCCAATCGTCCCTGATACGACCCCGGATTGCACGTACTAATGTCGGAAGCCGGCTGGGCAACACCCGGAACCGGACCGATCTGACCCCTGAGCAGGGCGGGACCCCTCAGCGCCGCGCGACGTATCACCCCCGTTTTCGATCTCAGTTGTGCCGGATCCGGGCCCGATGATCATGATTATGCATTGAACTTGGTGAACTTGATCAAGTTAACTCAAGATCACTAGAGTTCCCGACGCGAAGCGGGAAGCCCTCTCGAAGCGCTGACACGGGTAGTCCAGGACCCGATCAGGGGCTCAGGTTAGGTGGCGGGCTACCGGTCGACAACTCGGCGATCCCGCCTCGGCCAGGCCCAGCCGGCCCGACCCCGGCACACCCCGTGCGTCCACTGCCGCGCGTCCGGTCGAGGCTGGCGCCCGAGCTGCGCGCGTGCTCCTGGTGGCGATCGACGCCGGCCGGCACATGATCGCGACAACCGCACGGCTCGCGGCATGTGCAGGCGCTCACTGACTGGGGGTGAAGAGGTCGCCGCCGACCACCAAGCACCCGAACATATCGCCGAGGACAGCCCGTTGGCGTTCTGTGAGCGGGTTTACGAACACCGCAACACCGACCCCTGCTGCCCGGCACGCTTGCGCGACTTCGCGCGCTTTGCCGGGGCTGAGCAGTGTTTGCCGCGAGAACGGCACGGCCATCTTGGACGCGCCACCGTGCGAGACACCCCGCCGCTGGACGTGCCGGCTCACCACCCGCCCGCCATGGGCCTCCACGGAAGCCGCCAGCACGTCGAGCTTCGCGCCGAACTCGCTATCCCTCCCGGAGAACAGGCCTACGAGCGCCACGTCGGCACCCGCCAGCATGGAGGTCGGCGGCCCGACCGAATATTGCCGCACGGGACCATGGTGCCAGACGGCACACGGGCATCCGCTCGTCGGCTATGAGCGAGCGGACGTGCTGCCAGCTCGGCCCCCGCAGGTGGCCAATGCGTTACGGCTGATCTCGTATACATCGCTCGATGACATTTGCTGCTGCACCAACTGACAAGCTTTCGGTATCGATTCGCATGTCTGCGATCGGCAAACGAAGCGTTTGCTCGACAGCCGTAGAACGTTGCCTCCCGGCCCCGGTACCCGCAACTGGATGCGCTCGCCAAACACGGCTGGTCCGCCGGGGCCGCGTACCGGATGGTGGGTCCGCCGCGGGCCGTTCGGTGGCCGTGGGGTACGAAGGCAGGGTGAGTGCCGCCAGCCTGATGCTCGCCGCCGCGTCCGTGGTGGCCCCGAGCCCTTCCCCGAACGCTACCCCGAGCGCCGACTGCCAGGGCAGCACCTCCTGCGAGTGGATGTACGAGACGACCGGGTCGTCGTGGTTCGCCGAGGGCAGCTACTGGATCCTGCTGAAGCCCCTGCGGGTGCTGCTGATCCTCGTGCTGGCGTTCGTCGCCCGCTGGGCGCTGCACCGGATGATCAAGCGGCTGGTCCGCACCACCGCCGACGGGGTGCCGACCATGCTGCGCCCGCTGCGGGAGCGGGTGCCGACCGCCGCGCACGAGCCCGGCGAGTTCGTCCCCGAGCGGCGCCGGCAGCGGGCCGAGGCGATCGGGTCGGTGCTGCGCAGCATGGTCACCGCGTTCGTCTTCGGCATAGCGCTGCTGATGATCCTGCGCGAGTTCAGCTTCGACCTGGCGCCGCTGCTGGCCAGCGCGGGCATCGCCGGCGTGGCGCTCGGCTTCGGCGCGCAGAGCCTGGTCAAGGATCTGATCGCCGGCCTGTTCATGCTGGTGGAGGACCAGTACGGCGTCGGCGACACGGTCGACCTGGGCGAGGCGACCGGCGTGGTGGAGTCGGTGGGGCTGCGGGTCACCACGGTCCGGGACAGCCGGGGCGTGCTCTGGTACATCCGCAACGGCGAGATCATCCGGGTGGGCAACAAGAGCCAGGGCTGGGCGCTGGTGGTGGTCGACCTGCCGATCGGGTTCGCCGGCACCGAGGAGGCGACGGCGGTGCTGCGGACCGCCGCGGCCTCGGTGGCGATGGACCCGGACCTGGCCCCGGAGATCGTGGAGCCGCCCGACGTGCTGGGTGTCGAGCAGATGACGGTGGACGGGGCGGTGATCCGAACCGTCGTCAAGACCACCGCGGAGGGGCAGTTCTCGGTGGGCCGGGAGCTGCGCCGGCGGCTCGCCGAGGCGCTGGAGAACTCGGGCATCACGGCGAAGATCGCCGCCGCCCGCCTCTACCCGGGTTTCCCGCCGCGCGCCACTACCGAGGACGGGACGACCGGCCAGGGCGGGGCCACCTGAACCAAGAAGAACCTCGATGACCTGCGGTTCCTCTGACCGAGAATCCAGGGGTCGCGGACCGCGCGGCCCCTCGGGTATCGTCCGTTCGTTCAGTCGGAGATGCGACGATCAAACCGTTCGCCCTAGCCAGCTCTCAGACGATCGGGCAGAATCCGGTACGCGCCACCTGCCGGAGCGTGATCACGTCTCGCTGATCCGTAGATCTGACGACGGTTTCCCGGGCAAGCCATCACGAGTGGCCCACCCGGGGAACGATGGAGGCCACGGTGCCCGACGAGCGACCCTCCCAGGAAGGGCCGGCCACCTTCCGTGAGGTGTTCGCCCAACGGGAGTACAGGGCGGTCTTCGCCGCGAGCGCGCTCTCCTGGATCGGCGACTTCGTCGCGAAGGCCGCGGTCACCGTTCTGGTCTACCACGAGACCCAGTCCGTGGCCTACTCGGCCGCCGCGTTCGCGGTCAGCTTCCTGCCCTGGCTCATCGGCGGCCCGCTGCTGGCCACGCTGGCGGAGCGGCACCGCTACCGCTCGGTGATGGTGGCCTGCGACCTGATCCGGATGGCCCTGATGGTGCTGGTCGCCATCCCGGGCAACCCGCCGTGGCTGATCCTCTGCCTGCTCTTCGCGACCACCCTGGCCAACCCGCCGAGCCAGGCCGCCCGGTCCGCGCTGATGCCGCTCATCCTGACCGGCGACCGGCTGGTGGTCGGTCTCTCGCTGAACAGCAGCACCGGCCAGGCCGCCCAGGTGGTCGGCTACCTGATCGGCGCGGCCATCGCGGCGGTCAACCCGACCGCCGCCCTGCTGCTCAACGCGGCCACCTTCGCCCTCTCGGCGGCCCTGGTCCGCTTCGGCATCCGGGACCGGCCGCCGGCGATGAGCGCCGCACACCGCAGCCACCTGCTGCGGGAGACCGGCGAGGGCTTCCGGATCGTCTTCGGCACCCCGGTGCTGCGGGCGATCGCCCTGCTGGTGTTCAGCTCCATGCTCTTCTCGATCGTGCCGGAGGGGCTGGCCGCCGCCTGGGCCAGGGAGGGCGTCGGCGGCGGCCTCGACACCGGCGCGGCCCAGGCCGTCATCATGGCCGCCAACCCGATCGGCTTCATCCTGGGCGGGCTGCTGGTCGGCCGGGCGGTCGCCCCGGCCCGCCGACTGGTCCTGATCCGGCCGCTGGCGGTGCTCGCGCCGCTGGCCCTGGTACCGGCGCTGTTCGACCCGCCGCCGCTGCTGGTGGCCCTGCTGGCCGCCCTCTGCGGCTTCGCGGTCGCCGGGCTGCTCCCGGTCGCCAACGGGCTCTTCGTCCGGGCGCTGCCCAACGGCTACCGGGCCCGCGCGTTCGGGGTGATGGCCACCGGGGTGCAGGTGATCCAGGGCTTCGCCGTGCTGGCCACCGGCCTGCTCGCCGAGCGGTTCTCGATCCCGTTGGTGGTGGGCGCGTGGAGCGCGGCCGGGGTCCTGCTGATGGCGCTCAGCGTCGCCCGCTGGCCCAGCCGGACGACGATCGACGCGGCCATCGAGGCCGCCGGGAACGCCGACGGCCTGGTCCGGCCCCGGCCGACGGGCGACAGCGACGGGCAGTTGGGCGACGTGCCGGGCGAGCGCGGCCGGCGCAGCCACGCGGTGGGCTGACGGGCGGGACCGGTGTGACGAGGTCGGCAGCGACCCCGGCCGGTACGCCTCCGCCGACCCCGGGCGCACCTGGCAGGATGGAACGGTGAATCCCGCAGGTGAGTCCGAGCGTGCCGTGACCCTCTTCGAGGCGGTCGGCGGCGAACCCACCTTCCGCAAGCTGGTGGACGAGTTCTACGCCGGCGTGGCCACCGACCCGCTGCTGCGACCGATGTACCCGGAGGAGGACCTGGGCCCCGCGGCGGACCGGCTGACGCTGTTCCTGATCCAGTACTGGGGCGGCCCGAACACCTACTCCGCCCAGCGGGGGCATCCCCGGCTGCGGATGCGGCACGCCCCGTTCCGGATCGGCGCGGCCGAACGGGACGCCTGGCTGCACCACATGCGCCGGGCCGTCGACCGGCTGGACCTGCCGCCGGAGATCGCCACCGCGCTGTGGGACTACCTGGAACGGGCCGCCTACTTCATGGTGAACGCGATGGACGACCCGGCGGCCGGTCCGGTCTGAGCGGCCGAGACCACGCTCCCCGCCCGGCCTGCCACCCGGGCCGGGCGTCCGCGCCCCGCCGGCCTCGCCCGGGCCGGCACCCCGCCACCCTGCCCGGCGCCCCGCCACCCGGCAGCCCGCCCGGGTCCCGCGAGGGCGGCCCGGGCGGGCGTGCGGGTCAGAGCAGCGCGCCCTCGTCGTGCAGCCAGTCCACGAAGGTGGTGGCCACCGCGGCGCCACAGTCGAGCATCTCGACCAGGAGCGCGTCGTGCGTCCCGGCACCGAGGGGCACCTGGAGCTCCGCGTAGATCGGCAGTTGACCCCGCTCGGTGGGATCGCCGATGTACGCCTTGCAGAATCGGCGGGTGTGGTTCCACTCGTTGACCACCCGGTAGGCCCGGTCGGCCCAGTCGGGCGGCACCGTCGCATGTGGACGGGCCCGCATCACCAGGATCTCGTCCTCCGGGCCCTCCAGGGTGACCAGCACCGCGTGCCGCTCCCACATGGCCAGCAGGTTGCCGTCACCGTCGGCCAGGTAGCGCACGTCCAGCAGGTCGAGCGCGTCGCAGACCCGGCGGAGGGTGACCGGCGCGATGGTTGCCGACATGTCGGTGATCACGGCACGGTCGGCGGCCGGGCAGTCGTCGCCCGGTTGACGTGGGGCCGGTGGTCCGACCCGGACGGTGCTGTCCACTGTGATCCCGCTTCGAGTTTCCGGTTCGCCGCCACCGGCGGGACCGGGGCGCCATGACCACCACGGCATCGCTCGCGCACCTCACTCCCCAGCGGATCCAGCCGCCTACGGTGCGTTGGATCCGAGGATGGACGGTACCCGGACAGCCGGGTTGAAGCATCCCCCCAACGGCAGCCCCGGGCCAGAAGAACGACCATGGGTCATACTTTCGGCTGAACCCCGAGCGGCGTGACGGCAAGATCGGCCACCTTCTGCAACCACACGGCTCCGTATGGTCCCACCAGTCCGACCCATCGGCCGACCACCCGCACCTGAACGTCGCCGCCGGCGGTCCCCGGCGCCGCGGTCCCGGTGGCGCTGCCGGGATGGCCCAGGAAGCCCATCCGGACCAGACCCTGAACCAGCCGCTGGGCGATCTCGACCGGCGGACCGGGCGGGTCGTCCGGGGTGACCACCACGGCCACGTGGTCGAGCAGCGCGTCCCGCAGCACCCGCTGCCCCACCGCCCGGCCGGACACCCCGTGCGCGGCGGCCTCGCGCAGCGTCCCCGCCGCCGCCTCGGCGATCCGCCACAGCTCCCCGGCCGGCAGCAGCTCCACCGGCCGGCTCGCCGCCGGCGGCAGGGGCCAGCGCCACTGCGCGTCCCGGCGGGCCGGCAGGGTGTGCCCGCCGGCCGTGAGTTCGGCCAGCAGGTCCCGGGCGGCCACCGTCACGTCCCCGCAGCCCACCCCGGCCACCGTCCGGACGGCCAGCACGTCCCACGGCAGCCGCGCCCAGAGCGCCGTCCGGTCGGCCGGGCCGGCCGGCGACGCGGCGGGACGCAGCCGGACCAGCGCGGCCCGGTCGAGCCGGACGAGCCGGGCCAGGAACGCGCCCGCGTCGGCCACCCCGGCCAGCCCGTGCCCGCCACCGGCCACGTCGGGGCCCTGAGGGCGGGCCGGGGTGCCGCTCACGCCGGGGCTCCGGCCGCGCTGATGCCCGGGGCGTACGCGAGCAGGAAGGCCCGCTCCTCCTCGGTGATCCGCCGGGGCCGCTTGGCGACCAGGTCGAACGGCACCAGCACCGAGCGGGCCGTGCTGGCCAGCACGTCGGCGTCGTACAGCTCGTAGCCGACGGTGAACCGGGATGCCCGGATCTCCTCGATCCACAGCTCGATCCGCACGGTGGGGGCGGCCGCCGCGGTGGCCCGGCCCAGCGCGTAGTCGACCGGGCGCAGGTAGTCGACCTCGTGCCGGCGGATGACCACCCCGTCGGCGAAGGAGCCCACCCCCCACGCCCGGCCACCGGCGAACATCAACGCCACCCGCGCCTCCTCGTACAGGGTGAGGAAGCGCGAGTTGTTGACGTGCCCGTACGCGTCCAGGTCGGACCAGCGCAGCGTGCAGTGGTAGACGAAGCGGTCAGTCACGGGTGAGCTTGCGGTAGGTCACCCGGTGCGGGCGGGCCGCCTCGGCGCCGAGCCGATCGATCTTGTTCTTCTCGTACGCCTCGAAGTTGCCCTCGAACCAGAACCACTTCGCCGGGTTCTGGTCGTCGCCCTCCCAGGCCAGGATGTGCGTGGCGACCCGGTCCAGGAACATCCGGTCGTGGGAGATGACCACGGCGCAGCCGGGGAACTCCAACAGCGCGTTCTCCAGGCTGGACAGGGTCTCCACGTCCAGGTCGTTGGTCGGCTCGTCGAGCAGGATGACGTTGCCGCCGATCTTCAGGGTCAGCGCCAGGTTGAGCCGGTTGCGCTCGCCGCCGGAGAGCACCTTGGTCGGCTTCTGCTGGTCCGGCCCCTTGAACCCGAACGCCGCGATGTACGCCCGCGACGGCATCTCGACCTTGCCCACCATCAGGTAGTCCAGGCCGTCGGAGACGACCTCCCAGACGCTCTTGTCGCCCTCGAGGCCCTGCCGGTTCTGGTCGACGTACGACAGGGAGACGGTGGGGCCGACCCGGACCTCGCCGCCGGTCGGCTGCTCCAGCCCGACGATGGTCTTGAACAGGGTGGTCTTGCCGACGCCGTTCGGGCCGATGATGCCGACGATGCCGTTGCGCGGCAGCGAGAACGACAGGTTGTCGATCAGCAGCCGGTCGCCGAAGCCCTTGCTCAGGCTCTGCGCCTCGATCACCGTGCTACCCAGGCGCGGGCCCGGCGGGATCTGGATCTCCTCGAAGTCGAGCTTACGGGTCTTCTCCGCCTCCGTGGCCATCTCGTCGTACCGGTCGAGGCGGGCCTTGGACTTGGTCTGCCGCGCCTTGGCGTTGGAGCGGACCCACTCCAACTCCTCGGTGAGGCGCTTCTTCATCTTGGCGTCCCGCCGTCCCTCGACGGCCAGCCGGGCGGCCTTCTTCTCCAGGTAGGTGGAGTAGTTGCCCTCGTAGCCGATGGCCCGGCCGCGGTCCAGCTCCAGGATCCAGCCGGCGACCTTGTCCAGGAAGTACCGGTCGTGGGTGATCGCCATGACGGTGCCGGCGTACTTGGCCAGGTGCTGCTCCAGCCAGGAGACGCTCTCCGCGTCCAGGTGGTTGGTGGGCTCGTCGAGCAGCAGCAGGTCGGGCGCCTCCAGCAGCAGCTTGCAGAGCGCGACCCGGCGGCGCTCGCCACCGGAGAGCTCGGTGACGTCGGCGTCCGGCGGCGGGCAGCGCAGCGCGTCCATGGCCAGTTCGAGCTTGGAGTCGATGTCCCAGGCGTCGAGGTGGTCCAGCTCCTCCTGGAGCCTGCCCATCTCCTCCATCAGCTCGTCGGAGTAGTCCGTCGCCATCTGCTCGGCGATCTTGTTGAACCGCTCCAGCTTGGCCTTGGTCTCCGCGACCGCCTCCTCGACGTTGCCGAGGACGGTCTTGGCGTCGTTGAGCGGGGGCTCCTGGGCGAGCATGCCGACGGTGTAGCCGGGCATCAGCCGGGCCTCGCCGTTGCTCGGCCGGTCCAGCCCTGCCATGATCTTGAGAAGGCTGGACTTACCGGCGCCGTTCGGGCCGACCACACCGATCTTGGCACCCGGCAGGAAGCTCAGCGTCACGTTGTCGAGCACGACCTTGTCGCCGTGCGCCTTGCGCGCCTTTTCCAGGACGTAGATGTACTGGGCCACGGTGCGGGCTACCTCCGTAGGTTGCGATCTGGGAGCTTGCGGGTGTGGGCTGGCGGGCGCGGGCTCCGGCGCCACTCGGGGGGCTCCGGCGCCACTCGGGCTTGGTGTGCCGCCGGGGCTCCGGGGCCGCTCGCCGCCGCCGGCCGGGAGCCGGCCACAACGCACGCCATCCTCAATCCTGACAGGTACGCCGGGCTTCGCCCACATCACCCCGCCCCGACCGCGCCCCGGCGAGCCACCGACCGGGCGACGGCAGGGGTCGGGACGGACCGGTGGGAGCGCCGGGCGGGCCCGGCGAGGGGTGGCCGACGGCCCACCTCCGGCCGAGGTCGCCCGGGCGTGATCACCTTCACGGTTCGCCGAGCGTGGGACGGGTAGGTTAACTCCGGCACGGGGCATCAGAGGCCGCAGCTACGCTCAGTACGCTCATCGCGGTGGACCCCGTCAGCACCCGGAGGTGGCCGAACGTGACCGTCCGCAGTTCCTTTGTCGTAGTGGCGAACCGACTACCGGTCGACGAGGTGAACACCCCGGAGGGGCGGCAGTGGCGCCGCAGCCCGGGTGGCCTGGTCACGGCGCTGCATCCCGTCCTCGCGGAACACCAGGGCACGTGGGTCGGCTGGGCCGGCGGCACGGGTGCCGCCCCCGAGCCGTTCGACCTGGAGGGGATCCGGCTGCACCCGGTGCCGCTGAGCGCGGACGAGCTGGAACGCTACTACGAGGGTCAGTCGAACGCGACGATCTGGCCGCTCTACCACGACGCGGTGGAGACGCCGGCGTACAAGCGCCGCTGGCGCGAGGCGTACCGGCTGGTCAACGCGCGGTTCGCGGAGGCCGCGGCGGAGGTCGCGGCCGAAGGCGCGACGGTCTGGGTGCAGGACTACCAGCTCCAGCTCGTGCCGGCGATGCTCCGCGAGCTGCGCCCCGACCTGCGGATCGGATTCTTCCTGCACATCCCGTTCCCGCCGATCGAGCTGTTCATGCAGATGCCGTTCCGCACCGAGATCCTGCGCGGGCTGCTCGGGGCGGACCTGGTCGGCTTCCAGCAGCGGCTGGCCGCGCAGAACTTCGTCCGGCTGGCCCGGCACCTGCTC
This sequence comes from Micromonospora sp. MW-13, assembly GCF_003434305.1. GTDB lineage: Bacteria > Actinomycetota > Actinomycetes > Mycobacteriales > Micromonosporaceae > Micromonospora. Next base: position 99,485 of record NZ_QKKX01000054.1, on the reverse strand, counting down.
GGGCTGCGCTACGAGGGGCAGATGATCCAGGTCGACGGCCGGCAGGTGAAGGCGGGCGCCTTCCCCATCTCCATCGAGACGAAGGAGATGGAGCGGCTGGCCGAGGACCCGGCGATCCAGGCCCGGGCCAAGCAGATCCGCGAGGAGCTGGGCAACCCGAAGACGATCATCCTGGGCGTCGACCGGCTGGACTACACGAAGGGCATCGAGCTTCGACTCAAGGCCTTCCGGGAGCTGCTGGCTGACGGAAAGTTGACAGTTCCGGACGCGGTTATGGTGCAGGTGGCCACTCCGAGCCGCGAACGGGTGGAGCATTATCAGGCACTACGGGTCAAGGTCGAACGCGAAGTTGGCCGGATTAATGGGGAATTTGGCAGGGTCGGCGTGCCGGCGGTGCATTACCTGCATCAGTCGTACAGTCGCAGTGAACTGGCGGCGATGTATGTTGCCGCCGACGTGATGATGGTGACCCCGCTGCGAGACGGAATGAATCTGGTGGCCAAGGAGTACGTGGCATCGCGCGCCGACCAGGGCGGCGCGCTCGTGCTCAGTGAGTTCGCCGGCGCCGCCACCGAGCTGCGCCAGGCGTTTTTGTGTAACCCGCACGACCCCGACGCGGTCAAGGACGCGTTGCTCAAGGCCGTGCATGTGGAGAAGCCCGAGGCCCGCCGACGCATGCGTGTCATGCAGCGTCACCTGCGCACCCACGACGTGGGTCACTGGGCGAAGTCGTTCCTCACCGAGCTTGGTGTGCCTGATTCGGAGGCTGCGTGAACACGTCCGTCCACGACGGGGCGGCCCCGGCCGCGGGAGTGCTGGATCCCGAGCTTCGGGCGGCCATCGGGCGGATAGCCCGGGTTCCCCAGCTCCTCGTCGCCTGCGACTACGACGGCACCCTCGCGCCGATCGTGGAGGACCCGAGCAAGGCCGTGCCGCTGCCCGAGTCCGTCGCCGCCGTCCGGGCGCTCGCCGCGCTGCCGCAGACCACCGTCGCGGTGGTCTCCGGCCGGGCGCTGCGTGACCTGGCCGCGCTGTCCCGGCTGCCCAGCGAGGTGCACCTGGTCGGCAGCCACGGCTCCGAGTTCGACATCGGCTTCGTCGAGCGGCTCTCCCCCGAGCTGATCGCCGTGCGCACCCGGCTGCGCGACGCGCTGCGCGAGATCGCCAACGCCCATCCGGGCGTCCGGCTGGAGCGCAAGCCGGCCAGCGTCGCGGTGCACACCCGCGGGCTCGACCCGCAGGTCGCCGCCGCGGCCGTCGAGGCGGTCCGCACCGGCCCGGCCACCTGGGACGGCGTCACCGTCACCCAGGGCAAGGAGGTGATCGAGCTGTCGGTGGTGGCGACCCACAAGGGCACCGCCGTCGACCAGCTCCGCACCCAACTCTCGGCGAGCGCGGTGCTGTTCATCGGCGACGACGTCACCGACGAGAACGCCTTCGGCAACCTGCACGGCCCGGACATGGGCATCAAGATCGGCATCGGCGAGACCCGGGCCGACTACCGGGTCGCCGAGCCGATCGAGGCCGCCCGCGCGCTCGGCCTGCTGCTGGAGACCCGGCGGCACTGGCTCTTCGGCGAGCGGGCCGTGCCGATCGAGCGGCACTCGATGCTCGCCAACGGGCGTACCGTCGCCCTGCTCACCCCCGACGCCAAGGTCACCTGGCTCTGCCACCCCAAGCCGGACTCGGCGGCGATCTTCGCCGACCTGGTCGGCGGCAGCCCTGCCGGGCACTTCAGCGTGGCTCCCGAGCGCGGCGGCATCCCGCTCGGCCAGCGTTACCGCTCCGGCACGATGACGGTGGAGACCCGCTGGTCGGGCCTCACCGTCACCGACTGGCTGGACACGCCGGCCCGGGAAACCACACCCGACGGCCCGGTGGTCTTCACCGGCGACTCGACCCTGGTCCGGGTGCTGACCGGCTCCGGGCGGGTCCGGGTGGAGTTCGCTCCCCGGCCCGAGTTCGGCCAGGTGGCCACCCAGCTCCAGCCGGTCGGCGACGGCCTGCTGGTGCTCGGCTCCAACGAGCCGATCGCGCTCTACTCCCCCGGCGTCGAGTGGCAGGTCAGCAACGACGGCGGGTACGAGACGGCCAAGGCCGTCGTGGACCTGTCCGCCGCCGGCGGGCAGGTGGTGTTGGAGCTGCGCTTCGGCACGCACAGCCTGGAACACCACCGGCTGCCGGTCCACGAGCGGCAGGCCGCCGCCGAGCAGCCGTGGAAGGACTGGGTGGCGTCGCTGCGGCTGCCCACCACCGCCCGGGACCTGGTCGCCCGCAGCGCGCTGACCCTGCGCGGGCTCTGCCACGAGGCGACCGGCTCGATCCTCGCCGCGGCGACCACCTCGCTGCCCGAGGAGTTGGGCGGCGTGCGGAACTGGGACTACCGGTACTGCTGGCTGCGCGACGCGTCGATGACCGCGCGGGCACTGGTCGACCTCGGCTCCATCGAGGAGGCCGAGGCGCTGCTGCGCTGGGTGGACGGCTGCATCGACCGCACCGGCGGCCACCCCGAGCGGCTGCACCCGCTCTACACGGTCGACGGGTACGAGCTGGGCGCCGAGGCGGTCATCGACACCCTGCCCGGGTACGCCGGCTCCCGGCCGGTGCGGGTCGGCAACCTCGCCAACCACCAGCTCCAGCTCGACGTGTTCGGCCCGATCGCCGACCTGATCGCGGCCGTGGCCGATGCCCGGGGCTCGGTGCGCGAGGACGAGTGGCGGGTGCTGGAGAACATGGTCGAGGCGGTCCGCCGCCGCTGGCACGAGCCCGACCACGGCATCTGGGAGGCCCGCCTCCCCCCGCGGCACCACATCTTCTCCAAGGTGATGTGCTGGATGACCGTCGACCGGGCGCTGCACGTGGTGCGGCAGCACGGCGGCGAGGACCGGCCGGAGTGGGTGGACCTGCGCGACCGGATCGGCGCCAACGTCCTGGAGTACGGCTGGCACGCCGACGTCGAGGCGTACAGCGTCGCGTACGGCGACGAGGACATGGACGCGTCGTCGCTGTGGATCGGCCTGTCCGGGCTGCTCCCGGGCGACGACCCGCGCTTCCTGTCCACCGTGCTCAGGATCGAGGCGGACCTGCGCAGCGGACCGGTCGTCTACCGGTACCACTGGGACGACGGCCTGCCGGGGCGCGAGGGCGGCTTCCACATCTGCACGGCGTGGCTGATCGAGGCGTACCTGCGCACCGGGCGGCGCACCGACGCGGAGGAGCTGTTCACCCAGATGGTCGACACGGCGGGCCCGACGGGGCTGCTCCCGGAGCAGTACGACCCGCTGGCCGAGCGCGGGCTGGGCAACCACCCGCAGGCGTACAGCCACCTCGGCCTGATCCGCTGCGCCCTGCTGCTGGACAACATGCTCAAGCAGTGACCTGACGCGTGAACGGCGGCCGGAGACTCCGTCTCCGGCCGCCGTTCACGTTCCGGGAACCCGCCGGGCCGGGACGGGGGCGCCCGCCGGCTCAGCCGTCGAGCGCTCCCACCACGTCGCCGACGACCACCACGGCCGGTGGCCGCAGGCCCGCCGCGACCACGTCGGCGGCCACCGCCCCGAGAGTCGACCGGAGGCTCCGCTGGCCACCGGTGGTCCCCTCCTGCACGACGGCCGCCGGGGTCCCGGCGGGGCGGCCGTGGGCGATCAGGGTCTCGGTGATCGCGGCCAGGTTCTTCAGCCCCATCAGGATCACCAGCGTGCCGCGCAGCCCGGCGAGGGCCTCCCAGCGCACCAGGGAGGCCGGCGAGTCGGGCGCGACGTGCCCGGAGACCACGGTGAACTCGTGCGCCACCGCCCGGTGGGTGACCGGGACGCCGGCCGCCGCCGGGGCGGCGATCGAGCTGGTCACCCCGGGGACCACGGTCACCGGCACCCCGGCCGCCGCGCAGGCCAGCAGCTCCTCGCCGCCCCGGCCGAAGACGTACGGGTCGCCGCCCTTGAGTCGGACCACGAACGCGCCGGCCAGCGCCCGGTCGACGAGGATCCGGTTGATCTCCTCCTGGGCCCGGGACGGCCCGTACGGGATCTTCGAGGCGTCCACCAGCTCGACGTCGGGGCGCAGCTCGTCCAAGAGCAGCCCGGGCACCAGCCGGTCGGCGACCACCACGTCGGCCTCGGTGAGCAGCCGCCACCCCTGCACGGTGATCAGCTCCGGGTCGCCCGGCCCGGCCCCGACCAGCGCCACCCGGCCGGCGGCGGGCTCGCGCCCCGGCCCGCTCCGCCGCGAGGTGTCGACAGCGGCCCCCGGGGTCGCCGCCCGGGGCCCCTGGCCGGCACTCAACAGGGCGCGGACGGCGTCGCGGACCGACATGGCCCGGCGGGGATCGCCGCCGCCGAGGACGGCGACGGTGACCGCGCCGTGCCGGGTGACTGCCGGGGTCCAGGCGGTGGCGGCGGCCCGGTCGTCGGCGCGGACGCAGAAGATCCGGCGCTCGTCGGCGGCGGCGCTGACCGCCGCCGCGGCGGCCGGGTCGTCGACGGCGGCCTGGACCAGCCAGGCGCCGTCCAGATCGCTCGGGGCGAAGCGGCGCGGCTCCCAGCGCAGCCGGCCGGCGTCGACGTGGGCGCGCAGGGCCGGGGTCAGCTCCGGCGAGACCACCAGGACGTCCGCGCCCGCGTCGAGCAGCGCCGGCACCCGCCGGGTGGCCACCGCGCCCCCGCCCACCACGACCACCCGCCGGCCGGCCAGCCGAAGGCCGAGGGGGTACGGGTTGGCGCTCACGCCGCCGCCCCGGCACCGGGCCGGATCGTCCGCCCGCTGCGTGCCACCGCGACGGACGCCGCGCCGCCGGGCCGGACGGTCCGCTCGCCCCGCCCCGCGGTGGCACGGAACCGGATCGCTCGCCCGCTCACTTCTCGGCCACCCCGGCCGAGTCGAAGGTGGCCACCTCGTGCAGCACCCGGACCGCGCCGGTGACCACCGGCAGGGCGAGCAGCGCGCCGGTGCCCTCGCCGAGGCGCAGCCCGAGGTCGATCAGCGGGTCGAGCCCGAGGTGGCGCAGCGCGGCCGACGCGCCCGGCTCGGCCGAGCGGTGCCCGGCGACCATCGCGCCCACCGCCTCCGGGGCGAACGCGGCGGCGGCGAGCGCCGCGCTGACCGCGATCACCCCGTCGAGCAGCACCGGCACCCGGCGAGCGGCGGCGCCCAGGATCAGCCCGGCCAGGGCGGCGTGCTCCAGGCCGCCGACCGCGGCGAGCACGCCGAGCGGGTCGGCCGGGTCGGGGGCGTGCCGGGCCAGTGCCGCCCGGACCACGTCGACCTTGCGGGCGTACGTCGGGTCGTCCACCCCGGTGCCCCGACCGGTCGCCTCGGCCGGGGCGATGCCGGTGAACGCGGCGACCAGCACGGCGGCCGGGGTGGTGTTGCCGATGCCCATGTCCCCGGTGAGCAGGATGCCCGCCCCGGCGTCGATCAACTCCCGGGCGACCCGGATGCCGGTCTCCACGGCGGCGCGGGCCTCGTCCCGGGTGAGGGCGGCGGTGACGGCGAGGTCACGGGTGCCGGGGCGTACGTTCGCCGCCACCAGCCGGGGACCGCCCGCCGGGACGGGCGGGGCGGGCGGCAGCGGGGTGGCGAGGCCGACGTCGACCACGGTGACCGAGGCGCCGACCTGCCGGGCGAACGCGTTGACCACCGCCCCGCCGGCCAGGAAGTTGCCGACCATCTGCGCGGTGACCTCCTGCGGCCAGGGGGTCACCCCCTGGGCGTGCACGCCGTGGTCGCCGGCGAAGATCGCCACGGCGGCCGGCTCGGGCAGCGGCGGGGGGCAGGCGGCGGCCAGCCCGGCGAGCCGGACGGAGAGTTCCTCCAGGGCGCCCAGCGAGCCGGCCGGCTTGGTGAGCCGGCCGTGCAGCTCCCCGGCGGCCACCATCGCCGGCTCGTCGAGCGGCCGGATCGCCGCGACCGTGGACTCGAGCATCATGCCTCCAGGATCTCCGCCAGTATCTGGGTGAACGCGTCGGTGGTGGCCCGGTCGCGTACAGCCACCCGCAGCCAGTCGGGGCCGAGGCCGGGGAAGGTGTCGCCCCGGCGTACCGCCCAGCCGCACTGGCGCAGGCGCTGCCGTACCTCGGCCGCGCCGGGCAGGTGGACCAGCACGAACGCGCTGGCCGGGCGGCCCGCGACGCGTACCCCCGGCAGGGCCGACAGGCGGGCGGACAGGTGGTCGCGGTCGGCCGCCAGCGCGGCGGCGATCGCGCGCTCGGCCGCGACGGCGGCCGGGGAGGCGCAGGCGGTGGCGGCGGCGAGCGCCGGGGTGGAGACCGCCCAGAGCGGCTGGGCCGCGGCCAGCCGGGCCAGCAGCCCGGCGTCGCCGAGCAGGTAGCCGATCCGCAGCCCGGCCAGCCCCCAGGTCTTGGTCAGGCTGCGCACCACGACCAGGCCGGGCAGGTCCCGGCGGGCGGCCAGGGACGCCGGTTCACCCGGTACGCCGGGCGCGGCGGTGGTGTCGGCGAACGCCTCGTCGACGACGAGGACGCGGCCGGGGCGGGCCAGCGCGGCGAGATCGGCGGCCGGATGCAGCACCGAGGTGGGGTTGGTCGGGTTGCCGATCATGACGAGGTCGGCGTCGTCCGGCACCCGGGCGGGATCGAGCCGGAAGTCCTCCGCCGGGTCGAGCAGCACCCGCTCGACCTCGTGCCCGGCGGCCCGCAGCGCGGCCTCCGGCTCGGTGAACTGCGGGTGCACGACCACCGGCCGGCGCATCCCGGTCAGCGCCCGGGCGAGCAGCACGAACCCCTCGGCCGCCCCGGCGGTGAGCAGTACCTCCTCCGGGGGACGCCCGTGCCGGCCGGCGACGGCCGCGCGTGCCGGCCGGGGGTCCGGGTACGCGGCCAGGTCGCCCAGCGCCGCGGTGATCGGGTCGGCCAGCCAGTCCGGCATCGGGGCCCGCCGCACGTTGACCGCGAGGTCGACCAGGCCGTCGCCGACCTCGGCGTCCCCGTGGTGGCCGAGGTCCGGCTCATCCCGGGTGGGGGTCGTCGATGCCGGCTGAGCACGCATGTCCGCGATCCTGCCGGGAAGCCGCCGTGCGGGACAGCGCATCCCGGGGTGGGCCGCGTCACCACCCGCCGACCCACCTTCCCGTTTATGAATTCTTCTCATTTCCGAATCGGAAATGTCATAGCTTGACCCTGTGAGCAACCGACCCCTTGCTGGCGCTGGTCGTCTCGTCCCTCTCCTACGTGCCGGGCTGATCGCGGGCATCGTGCTCGCCGGAGCCCTCTACCCGCTGGCCGCCTTCACCGGGCTCGGCGCCAAGGCCACCGCGCACGCCGTGGAGCAGAAGACGAACATCCTGCGCACCGCGCTGCCCGCCGAGACCTCCTACCTGTACGCGCCCGACGGCAAGACCGTGCTGACGATGTTCTACGAGGAGTACCGGCGCTACACGAAGCTGTCGGACATGTCCCCGAACATCCAGCAGGCCATCGTGGCCGCCGAGGACAGCCGCTTCTACCAACACCACGGCGTCGACCCGAAGGGCGTCGCCCGGGCCTTCGTGGCCAACTCCCGCTCCGGCGGGGTGTCCCAGGGCGCGTCGACCCTGACCATGCAGTTCGTCCGGATGGCCCTGCGCGACAGCGCCCGGACCCCGAAGGAGGTCCAGGAGGCCACCCAGCAGACCAGCCTGCGCAAGGTCAAGGAGATGCGGATGGCCCTGGACGTGGAGAAGGAGCTGAGCAAGGAGCAGATCCTGGAGCGCTACCTGAACTCCGCGTACTTCGGCCACCGGGCGTACGGCATCTACGCCGCCGCGCAGATCTTCTTCTCCAAGACGCCGGCCACCCTCACCCCGGCCGAGTCGGCCACCCTCGCCGGCCTGGTCAAGTCCCCGTCGGAGTACGATCCGGTCACCTCCGACCAGAAGGACGCCACCGGGCGGCGCAACTACGTGCTCGACCGGATGGCCCAGCTCGGCTACCTCTCGCCGGACGACGCCACGGCGGCGAAGGCCGAGCCGATCCAGCTACGGCTGACCAACCCGCCGAACGACTGCGCCTCGCTGCCGGAGAAGTACAACAGCTGGGGCTTCGCCTGCGACTACCTCAAGAACTGGTGGAGCGCGCAGCCGGCGTTCGGCGAGAACCGGCTGGAACGGATGGACAAGCTGCGCCGGGGCGGCTACCGGATCGTGCTCAGCATCGACCCGAAGATGCAGGAGGCGGCCGAGAACAACGTCGGGGCCAAGGACAGCACCGGCAGCCCGTTCGCCAACGGCATCGTGCTCGCCGAACCGGGGACCGGGCGGGTGAAGGCGATGGCGGTGAACCGGAACTACTCGCTGGACGTCAGCGAGAACGGGCTCAGCTCGAACCCGGAGGCCGGCCCGAAGGTGAAGGCGAACTACCCGAACACGGTCGCGCCGCTGCTCGGCGGCGGCGATCTGCCCGGGTACCAGGCCGGGTCGACGTTCAAGATGTTCCCGATGCTGGCCGCGCTCAACGCGGGCATGCCGCTGTCCACCGCGTACGACTCGCCGTACAAGTACCAGTCGGCGATCTACGACGGCTGGGCCCCGTCCAACGCGAGCGCCGCGATGACCGGCCGGCAGACCATGTGGTCCGGCTTCGGCAAGTCGGTGAACACCTACTTCGTACAACTGGAGGAGAAGGTCGGGGCGGACGCCGCGGTCCGGCTCGCCGAGCAGCTCGGGCTGCGCTGGCGCACCGACGTCGACCGGGAGCAGGCGTCACCCGGCAAGGCGAAGAAGTGGGGCGCGTTCACCCTCGGCGTCTCCGACGCCACCCCGCTGGAGATGGCGAACGCCTACGCCGCGATCGCCGCCGACGGGCGGTACTGCGAGGCGATGCCGGTCCAGTCGATCAGCAACCGGGACGGCAATCCGGCGACGTACACCACGGCCGGCGGGATCGAGCGGGAGATCGCCAAGCCGCGCTGCCGACAGGTGGTCAGCGCGGACGCCGCCCGGGCCGCCACCGACGCCGCCCGCTGCCCCACCGGGGACACCCCGGCGAAGGGTGGCTGCGGGGGCTGGTCGACGGCGGACAGCGTGCGGGGCACCGTGGGACGGCCGGTGGCCGGCAAGACGGGCACCACGGACAGCACCCGGTCGGCCTGGTTCGTCGGGTACACCCCGGAGCTGGCGGCGGCGAGCTTCATCGCCGACCCGGACAATCCGTTCAACGCGGTGGGCGACGGCCAGTCCCAGATCCCGGTCAACGCGGTCGCCCAGACCCTCCACGACGCCCTCAAGGGCCAACCCACCCGCCAGTTCACCCCACCCTCCGACGCAATAGTCGGCTGACCCACCACCCACCCGAGCACCGCCCGGTGCTCCTTGTAGCCCGCCTACGCCCGGCCCGGCCGGCGGCTGCGGGGCCGTGGTGGCCCGCCGCGGCCAGTGGTGGCCGTCATACGGGTAGCCTCGACGCGTGTACCGGTTCCTCCTGACGCCACGCTGGCTGGGCATCCTCGCACTGACCCTGGTCGCTGCGGCCGTGATGGTGCTGCTCGGCAACTGGCAGCTGGACCGCTACCGGGGCCGGACGGCGATCAACGAGCGGATCGACGCCGGGGAGCGGATGGCCCCGGTGCCGCTGCGGGACGCCGTGCCCGCGCCGAGCGGGGGCGCCGGCACCGCCGGCCCGGCCCCCGCCGACGAGGCCACCTGGACCCGGGTCACCGCGACCGGGCGGTACGACCCGGCGAACGTCGTCCTGGTGCGCGGCCGGACGGTCGACAACCGGGTCGGCTTCGAGGTGGTCACCCCGCTGGTCCTCGCCGACGGCACGGCCGTACTCGTCGACCAGGGCTGGGTGCCGCCGGCGCCCGGCGGCGCGATGGCCCAGCCGCAGCTTCCGCCGGTGCCGCAGGGCGAGGTGACCGTGGTGGGTCGGGTGCACCCGACCGAGAGCGGCGGCGGGGCCGTCGACCGGCGCGCGGGCCGGCTGGAGACCCGTCGGATCGCCGTCCCCCGGCTGGCCGGCGAACTGCCGTACCCGGTGCACGGCGCGTACGTCCTGCTGGACGAGCAGACGCCGGCCGCCGACCCGCTGTTCCAGGCGGTGCCGATCGGGCACACCAACAACTGGCAGAACTTCGGGTACGTGGTGCAGTGGTGGCTGTTCGCCGCCATGACGCTCTTCGGCTACGGCTGGGTGGCCCGGCGGGAGGCCCGCCGGATGGCCGGGCTGGACGAGCCGCGCAAGCCGGTCGACCGGGCCGCCGAGCCCATCCCGACCACCCCGGCCTGACACCTGCGGGCTCGACGATTCGGAGGGGAACTCCGGCCAGCCGCCGGACGATCGGCGGGCCCGCGACACGGCGGAACGTTGTAGTGTCCGCAGGTGATCAACTTCCGTGGGGGGTCACGGTGACCCCTGATCCCACGCCACCGCCGCACCCGGAGCCGCCGCACCCGGAGCCGCCGCCCCTGGCGCATCCGTCGGAGCCGGTGACGACGACGCACCCGTCGACCGATCCCTGGGCGGTCACGCCCCGGTCGACGACGTACTCGACCCCGCCGGCCGGATTTCCGGCCACGGCCAACCCGTTCGCCGCTCCCCCGCCCGTCGCACTGCCCGCCGCACTGCCCGCCACGCGGCCGTTCCCCGCCCCACCTGCCGACCAGTTCCCGGCAGCCCCGGCAGCCGCCCAGTACTCGGCACCGCCGGACCAGTACTCGGCACCGCCCGCCCAGTACTCCGCGCCGCCGGTTCACTACTCGGCACCGCCCGCCCCGTACTCCGCGCCGCCGGCCCAGTACTCCGCACCGCCGGACCCGTACTCGGCACCGCCGGTTCAGTACTCCGTACCGCCGGCCGCCGGTCGGCCCGGGCCGCACCCGCCCGTGATGGCGCCGCCGACTGCGGCCCCGGGCGGCCCGCACTACGGGGCGCCGTCCGCCGTGGCGGTGCAGATCGGCGAGATCATGGTGACGCCGCCGGAGATCCGTACGCCGGCCGGCGTGCTGCCCCTGGCCGGGGCGCAGTGGCACGTCGCCGACTACTGGCAGAAGGAGGAGAAGATCGCCCCCTGGGCGATCGTCTGCGCCGTCCTCGGGTTCTTCTGCCTCACCATCTTCAGCCTGCTCTTCCTGTTGATCAAGGAGACCCGGCACCACGGCACCGTGCAGGTCACGGTCACCAGCGGGCCCCGGCAGTACGTGGCCCGCATCCCCGTCACCGACCAGGGGCAGGTCATGCACGTCAACAACCAGGTCAACTACGCCCGGTCGCTGTCGATGCGCTGACCCCGACGCCGCCGGCCCGGGGCCCTCCGTCACGGGACAGCGCCCGCCGACGGGGTGGCCCCGGGGGCCGGTCAGGACCGGCGACCGGCGTGGATGGCCCGGACCGCGTCGATCGTGTCCGCCTCGGCGGCGGTCTTGTCGCTGCGGTAACGGACCACGCGGGCGAAGCGCAGCGCCAGCCCGCCCGGGTAGCGGGAGCTGGTCTGGACGCCGTCGAAGGCGATCTCCACGACCTGCTCGGGCCGGACCCGGACCACCCAGTCGCCCCGCTCCACGGCGAGGGCGAGGAACCGCTCGGTCTGCCAGCGCAGCAACTCGTCGGTGAGCCCCTTGAACGTCTTGCCGAGCATGACGAACTCGCCGCTGCCCGAGGCCCGCGCGCCGAGGTGCAGGTTCGACAGCCACCCGCTGCGCCGGCCGCTGCCCCACTCCACCGCGAGCACCACCAGGTCGAGGGTGTGCCGGGGTTTCACCTTCACCCAGGCCGCGCCGCGCCGCCCGGCGTCGTAGGGGGCGTCGAGGGACTTGACCACCACCCCCTCCTGGCCGGCGTCCAGGGCCGCGGCGAAGGCCGCCCCGGCCGGCTCCGGCCCGTCGACCTCCAACCGGCCGACCAGCAGCCTCGGGTCGACGGCCCCGGCCAGCGCCGCCCACCGCTCCCGGCCCGGCCGGTCGACCAGGTCCTCCCCGTCGAGGTGCAGCAGGTCGAAGAAGTACGGCGTCAGCACGGCCTCGCCGGTGGTCCCGGCGGCGGCGAGGACCGCCGGGGCGACCGGGGCGGGGCCGGCGGTGCTCGGCGTGGTGCGCCGGGCGGCCCGGCTGGCCGTCTGCTGGAACGGCAGCGGCCGGCCGGTGGCGTCCAACCCGATCGCCTCGCCGTCGAGCACCAGCTCCCGGGCGGGCAGCGCCCGGACGGCGGCGACCACCTCGGGCACCCGGGCGGTGATCTCGTCCAGGCTGCGGGTGAAGACCGCGATGTCGGAGCCCGCGCGGTGCACCTGGATGCGGATGCCGTCGAGCTTCACGTCGACCACGGCGGGGACGCCGGTCGCGGCCAGCGCCTCGTCGACCGAGGGGGCGCTCTGGGCCAGCATCGGGGCGAGCGGCCGGCCTACCTGGAGCCCGAAGTCGGCCAGCGCGACGGCGCCGCCGCGCAGGGCGGCCACCGCGACCGCGCGCAGGTCGCCGGCGAGCAGCAGGGCCCGGCGGACGGCGCCCAGCGGCACGTCGGCGGCCCGGGCGACCGCGTCGGCGAGCAGCCCCGCCTGGGCGCCCTGGCGCAGCTCGCCGCTGAACAGCCCGCGCAGCATGCGCTGCTCGTCGGCGGTGGCCCCGGCGAAGAGGGCATCGAGCAGCGCCCGGCGCCGGGCCTGGGAGCCGGGGCCGCGCACCGCCGCGATCTCGTCGATCGCGGCGTCGACCGCGGCGACGGTCAGGGTCGGTTCGGCGGCCGGCGGCGGCAGGTCACGCAGGCCGGCCCAGCCCACTCCGGTCTGGCGTTGCCGCAGCTCGCCGGCGAGCCAGCCGGCCCCCGCCGGCACCTCGGCCGGGTCGAGCGACTTCAGGGCGGCGGCGAGCAGCTCCACCTTGGCCCGCCGGCCGCTGGTGGCGCCCACGGCGGCGGAGGTGGCCGCCAGGTCCAGGAACCGCACGCTCCCATCCTGCCAGCCACCCCCGACACCGCTGGGGATACGCGGCGGACGCCCGGAAGTTGCCGCTTCCGGGCGCTCAGCCGCCCCCCGACGCCGGGCCACTCCCCCCAGACCGGCCCGGCGACGACCTGATCAGGCCGGAACGGGCTCCTCGATGCGCAGGCCACGGGCGCGCACCTCGTCGGCGACCCGGGAGAGCATCGCGTCGAGCGCGACCAGGGCGGTGGAGAGATCACCGATCCGGTCCTTGAGCGTGTCCTCGGGCCACGCGGAGACGTCGACGTCCCCCAGAGCGCTGACGGCGGCCTCAAGCCGGGCCATCACCTCGTTCGTACTCATGTTCGAAAGGCTATAACAGCTCCGCTCCCGACACGCCGAGAACATCCACCTGAACTGCGACGTTACCGTTTCGTCACCTAACTCCGGTTCGTGCCGGCGGCGGCCACCTTGGCCAGCAGCAACGCCTCGGCCCGGCAGACCCGGGCGAACTCGCCCAGGTGCAGGCTCTCGTTCGGCCCGTGCGCCCGGGCGTGCGGGTCCTCGACGCCGGTCACCAGGATCGCGGCCTGCGGGAACATCTCCTGGAAGGTGGCGATGAACGGGATCGAGCCGCCGATGCCGACGTCCACCGGCTCGGTGCCGTCCCAGGCGGTACGGAAGGCGTCCCGCGCCGCGTCGAACATCGGCCCGGACGCGTCGATGACGCACGGATCGCCATCGTGCTCGAACGTCACCGTCACCCGGGCGCCCCACGGCGCGTGCTTGGCGAGGTGCTCCTGGAGCGCCGTGTACGCCCGCTTCCGGTCGTCGCCCGGCGCCAGCCGTACGCTGAGCTTGGCCTTGGCCGCCGGGACCAGGGCGTTGGGGGCCTCGCCGGTGGCCGGCGCGTCGATGCCCAGCACCGCGAGCGCCGGCTTGGTCCACAGCCGGTCGGTGATCCGGCCGGTGCCGATGAACGACACCCCCTCGGCCAGCCCGGCCTCGGCCCGGAACCGGTCCTCCGGGTAGTCGACGGACGCCCCCTCCCGGCCGGCCAGCCCGGCCACGGCCACGTCCCCGGCGTCGTCGTGCAGGGTGGCCAGCAGCCGGGCCAGCGCGGTCAGCGCGTCCGGCACCGGCCCGCCGAACATGCCGCTGTGCACCGGGTGGTCCAGGGTGCGGACCTCGACGAAGCAGTTGACGATGCCGCGCAGCGAGGTGGTCAGCGCCGGCACGCCGACGTCCCAGTTGGCGGAGTCGGCGATCACGATGACGTCCGAGGCGAGCTCGTCGCGGTGCTCGGCGAGCAGCCGCTCCAGCGAGTCCGAGCCGTACTCCTCCTCGCCCTCGATGAAGAGCACCACGCCGACCGGGAGCCGGTCGCCGAACGCGCGCAGCGCCGCGACGTGCGCCATGATGCCGGCCTTGTCGTCGGCCGCGCCCCGCCCGTAGAGGCGGCCGTCGCGCTCGACCGGCTCGAACGGGTCGGACTCCCACAGCGACAGGTCGCCGACCGGCTGCACGTCGTGGTGGGCGTAGAGCAGCACGGTCGGCGCGCCGGGCGGGGCGGCCCTCGTCCCGATCACCGCCGGCTGCCCGCCCGAGCGCACGATCCGCACGTCGAGGTCGCAGCCGTGCAGCAGCTCCGCCACGGCCTCGGCCGAGCGCTCCACGTGCGAGTGGTCGAAGCCCTCGAAGGCGATGCCGGGGATGCGGACGAGTCGTTCCAGGTCGGCGCGGACGCCGGGCAGTTCCCGCTCGACGGCGGCCCGCACCTCGGCGTCGGACATGATCGGTGAGGTCATGACCGGCATCGTATGCCGGCCTTACCTCCACCGGCCGCCCGCGGCCCGGAGGCGGACGTACTCCCGGTCGGGATCGTGCGGCGCGGCCGGGGCGCCGTCGACCACCAGGTCCACCGCGTCGGCCGTGCCGTCGGCGTCGAAGTGCGCCCGCTCGCCGGCGTGCCAGCGGCGCAGCTCCGGCAGGATCCCCGGCCCGTCCCGGGCCACCGCCCGGGCCAGCCGCAGCTCGGCGGGCGCGGCGACCAGGACCGACAGGGTCAGCTCCGGCCGGACCACGGCCCGCGCCGCGCTGACCCCCTCGACCAGCACCACGGGGGCGGGCGGCACCGGCACCTCGCGGGGCAGGAAGGACCTGCGCGCCCAGCTGTACCGCTGGTACCCGCCCGGCCGGCCGGCGCGCAGCGGCGCGAGCACCCGCGCCTCCAGCCGGGGCCAGAAGGTGAGCTGGTCGGACCAGCCGTCGAGCAGGTCGTCGGTGTGCACCACCGGCGGTCGCCCGCCGCCGGACAGCGCGGCGAGGGCGTCCGCGAGGCGCGCGGCGAAGACGCTCTTCCCCGCGCCGCTGCACCCGTCGACCGCCACCAGTCGGGTACGCCCCAACCGCGCCGGCCCGGCCAGCACCCGCCGGCCCAGTTCGGCGTACGTCTCGACGACCGGCACCACCACGGGCCCGACGCTAGCCGCCCGGGGCGCCCCGATCCCGGCGGGTACGTCGTCCGGTCGAACCGGGGCGGTTTCATTGCGCGGACCACGCGGGCGGTGGGCATGATCGTGCCGTGCGCCACAACGTGATGAGCCCGGGCGTCGACGCCCTGCTGGAACAGGCCCGCTCCGGGGTCCGCCGGCTGACCCCGCACGAGACCGTCGAGGCGGTACGCCTCGGCGCGCTGCTCGTCGACACCCGAACCGAGGCGCAGCGCCGGGAACAGGGCGAGCTGCCCGGCGCGGTCGTCATCGACCGGACGGTGCTGGAGTGGCGGCTGGACCCGGCCAGCGACTGGCGCGTCCCCGAGGCCACCGGGTACGACCGGGAGATCGTGCTGGTGTGCCGCCAGGGCTACAGCTCCAGCCTCGCCGTGGCCAGCCTGCGCACGCTCGGCCTGCACTGCGCCACCGACATGGTCGGCGGGGTGGAGGCGTGGCGGGAGGCAGGGCTGCCGATGTCCGACCGCCCCGCCGACGTCCGCTACTGATCGCCGACTGCGGTCAGGCCGACTGCGGTCAGGCCGGCTCGGCCACCCGGGCCAGCCAGTCCGCCGCCTCGGCCGGGGTGAGCGCCCCGTCCACGACCAGCGCCGCGGACATCAGCGGGAACCGCCTGATGTTGTTCCAGCTCCGCTGGTACGGCGGCGGGTCCAGGACCACGACGCGGGTGTCGTCGAAGAGCGGGATGTCCGCCGGGGCGCCCTCGTTCCAGATCCACTTGCCGTGCCCGTCGACCAGGTTGAAGCTGCCGACGACCGTGCCGCCGAACCGGTCCTCCGGCGCGTCGGTGGCCACCGCGACCCAGGACGGGTCGACGGCCAGCCCCTCGATCAGCCCCCGCTCGGCCGGCCCGGCGAGCGCCCCGGCCAGCAGGGTGTGCAGCTGGAAGTTGTCGGCGACGCCGTCGATGGTGACCCGCCAGCCCCGGCCGGTCTCCCGGTGCAGCACGAGCAGCCGCTCGCCGTCGAGCACCCGCAGCAGCCCGAGGACGCAGTCCAGGTCGGGCCGCTCGCCGGCCAGCTCCGCCCCGACCGCGAGCAGCCGCTCCCGGTGCGGGAACGTGGCCCGCACGGCGGCGGACTGCTGCAACAGGGTGATCGTGGGCATCGCCCAGGTGCCGGCCGCGTACCAGCCCTGGACCGCGTCGAAGGCGGCCTGCTCGTCGTCGTACGCCTCGGTCAGCACGCCGATCGCCGCGTCCATGGTGGCGGGATCGTCGGGGTCGGGCGGCGCGTCGTCGCCGCGTACCCGCTGCCAGCCGGACCGGAACCGGTGCGCGCCGGTGAGGGCGGCGGAGAACCCGTCGGCCACCGGGGCGACCAGCGGGTCGGGGCGGGCGCCCAGCTCGACCAGCGCCCCGCACAGGACGGAGAACTGGCCCCCGGCCCCGGTGCCGAGCTGCGGCAGCAGCGCCACGCACCGGGGCAGCACGGCGTCCAGTTCCGCGACGGACGCCTGCTGCGCCACCTGCCAGACCCTCGGCACGGCCCTGGTCATGGCGGTGCCGTCGCGCTCGCGTACGGCCGCCTCGACGTCGGCGATCCGGTCCGCCAGCTTCCCCCTGCGATTGAAGATCATCGGCGCAGCCTAGCGAGCACGCCTGCCCCCGCACGGCCCATTCCCCGGGCCCGTGAGCACCCGGTGCGGCCCGGCCAGGCACTGTCCAAAAATGTGCGACGCGCCACTACCCCCACCCCACCCGCCCCCACCCACCCCGCCCCGCCGCCGCCCCACCTCACCCCCGTCAGCCGCGCAGATTCAGAGAATGTGTGGCCTTTCGGCGCTCCATGACCACACATTCTCTGAATTTGCGCCGATCGAGGGCGGGGGACGGGGGCGGGCGGGGCGGGGGTGGGGTGGGGTGGGGTGGGTCAGTTGGGTGCGCCGGGTGGGATGAACGGCAGCCCGGCGGGTGGGCCGGACTCGATCAGCCGCCACAGGGCCTCGGTGTCCAGGTGCTCCTCGACCAGGTCGCCGAGCAGGTCCAGGGACCGCTCGCGGGCGGCGGCGAACGCGGTGTCCGGGGCGGCCCGGAAGCCGGTGCGGCCGGCGAGCCGCGCCGCCTCGGTCAGGAACCGGCGGCGGAACCCGTCGGACTCGAAGGCCCCGTGCCAGTGGGTGCCGTGCACCGCGCCGAGCACCGCCCCCTCCCCCGTGCCGTCGTCGTACGTCAGCAGGGGCGGAAGCGCCGGGTCGGCCGACGAGACGTACCCGTGGTGGATCTCGTACC
The DNA here is from genome assembly GCF_003434305.1 of Micromonospora sp. MW-13. Classification (GTDB taxonomy): domain Bacteria; phylum Actinomycetota; class Actinomycetes; order Mycobacteriales; family Micromonosporaceae; genus Micromonospora. The sequence continues at coordinate 81,899 of NZ_QKKX01000054.1, read as the reverse complement.
CCCGGACCGGGACGCCCGGGTCGGCGGCGGCGGTGCCGGCCGACTGCCGGACGGTCTTGCGCTCCTCGAAGGTGACCTCGACCGGCAGCAGGCCCAGCCCCGGGACGCTGCCCGCGCGGCTCTCCACCGGGTCGTGCACGGCCCGGCCCAGCATCTGGAAGCCGCCGCAGATGCCCAGCAGCGGCTTCCCGGCCGCCACGTGGGCCGCCACGGCGTCGGCCAGCCCGGTCTCCCGCAGCCAGGCCAGGTCGGCCACCGTGGACTTGGAGCCGGGGAGCACGACCAGGTCGGCGGCGGCCAGCTCGGCGGGCTCCACGGTCAGCCGGACCCGGACGCCGGGCTCGGTGGCCAGCGCCTCGACGTCGGTGGCGTTGCTGATCCTGGGCAGCCGGACCACCGCCACGTCCAGCCAGTCGGTGCCGTGCGGGGCCGCCGGCCGGCCGAGCACCCGGCCGTACGCGAGGGAGTCCTCGGCGTCGAGCCACAGGTCCAGGTGCCAGGGCAGCACCCCGTACGCGGGGCGGCCGGTGACCCGGCGCAGCATGTCCAGCCCCGGCTGGAGCAGGCCGAGGTCGCCCCGGAACTTGTTGATCACGAAGCCGGCGATCAGCGCCTGGTCGGCCGGGTCGAGCAGGGCGACCGTGCCGAACATCGAGGCGAACACCCCGCCCCGGTCGATGTCGCCCACCACGATCGTGGGCAACCCGGCGTGCCGGGCCAGCCCCATGTTCACGTAGTCGCCGGCCCGCAGGTTGATCTCCGCCGGGCTGCCGGCCCCCTCGCAGACCACCACCTCGTACGCCTCGCGCAGCTCGGCGAGCGCGGCGAAGGCCGCCTCGGCGAGCCGGGGCCGCAGGGCGCGGTAGTTGCCGGCGGTGACCGTGTCGACGGCCTCGCCGAGCAGCACCACCTGGCTGGACCGGTCGCTGCCCGGCTTGAGCAGCACCGGATTGAACCGCAGGTCGGGGGCGATCCCGCAGGCCGCCGCCTGCATCGCCTGGGCCCGGCCGATCTCGCCGCCCCGGCCGTCCGGGCCGAGGACCACCGCCGAGTTGTTGGACATGTTCTGCGCCTTGAACGGCGCGACCTTCACCCCGCGCCGGTGCAGCCACCGGCAGATCCCGGCGGTGAGCACGCTCTTGCCCGCGTCGGAGGTGGTCCCCGCGACCAGCAGCCCCCCGCTCACCGCCCCTCCCCCGCCCCGCGCGCCCGGGCGGCCACGGCCCGCCAACCCGTCCTCGCCACCGCGCCGACCAGCCGACCCGCGGTGACCGGGTACGCGGCGGCCACGCCGAGCGCGGCCAGCCCGACCGCGCCGGAGATCCTCGCGGCCCGCTTCAGGTGCCGAGCCTCGGGGCGGGGCCCGTCGCCCAGGTACGGCCGCACCTCCGACCGCCCGAAGTAGACGTTGCGCCCGCCGAGCCGTACGCCGAGCGCCCCGGCCATCGCCGCCTCGCACTGCCCGGCGTTCGGGCTGGGATGGTCGTTGCGGTCCCGCAGCCAGACCCGCCACGCCCGACTCCGGTCGCCGTGCACGGTCGGGGCGAGGGCGATCGTGAGCAGCCCGGTCAGCCGGGCCGGGGCGAGATTGAGCAGGTCGTCGAGGCGGGCCGCCGGGGTGCCGAACCGGGCGTACCGGGGCGACCGGTGGCCGACCATCGCGTCGAGCGTGTTGGCCGCGCGGTAGCCGAGCAGGCCGGGCAGGCCGGCGACCGCCCCCCACAGCAGCGGCGCCACCACCGCGTCGGAGGTGTTCTCGGCGACCGACTCGACAGTGGCGCGGGCCAGCTCCCGCTCGTCGAGCGTCGACGGGTCCCGCCCGCACAGGTGCCCCAGGCGGCGGCGGGCCTTCGGCAGGTCCCCGCCGCGCAGCGCCCGGCCCATGACCTTCGCCTCGTGGCGCAGGGTGCGCCCGCCGAGCACCGTCCAGGTGGCGGCGGCCATCAGCACGGCCCGGCCGACCGGCCGGTGCCGGGTGGCCACCGTCGCCGCCGCGCCGACCAGCACCGGCACGCCGACCGCGAGCGCGGTGAACACCACCCCGGCGGTACGGTCCGGCCGGTACACGCGCTGTTCCAGCGCCCCGGCCGCCCGGCCGAAGCCGGCCACGGGATGCCACCGCCGGGGGTCACCGAGGAGAGAGTCGAGGGCGTACCCCGCCACCAGACCTGCCGCGTTAGCCACGGCGACCGACTGCCGCACCTGCCACCACCTCCGGCCGGCCAGCCTAGCCGCGGTGATTGACGAAAACCCCGCACCGGTCGGATTTCCCACGCGCAGCGCCTCCCCCGGGCGGGGCCACGCTCGGCCGCCACGGCCGCTATGCCGACCTCACACCCGAGGCCATGTCGGGCCGTCTGATCGACCGCCACGGCCGGCCGTCACTGGTAGCTGATCAGTTCGAGCAGAGTTCCGTCGGGATCGCGGAAGTAGACACTCCGGCCGTGGCCACGCCCGCCGTCGCGGTCGACCGGCCCGGTCTCCACGGCGACGGCGTGCCGCTGGAGATGGTCGAGAATCTCGTCCACCGTTCCGGGCCAGGAGAAACACAGATCGCTGCCGCCGGGGGCGACAGGAAGACGAGCGACCAGCGTCCCGACGTCCAGGCCGGGGCCGTGAACATTGAGCTGCTGGTCGCCGAACCGGTACGCGACCCGGCCGCCGGGATGCCCGACGACCTCGGCACCGAGCACATCCCGGTAGAAGGTCGCAGACCTGTCCCAGTCGCTCACCGCGATCACGCAATGATCGAGCCTGATCTCCCCGCGCACGGCCCGAACGCTAACAGCACGGCAGGTCCGGGGGAATCGGAACGGACGACGCTCGACGGGCTGCCCCGTGCCAGCCCGTCGAGCGCCCCGGCCGATCGTCAGGCGGGCACCGGGACCCGTCCACGGCCCCGCCGGCCCCGGCGGTCGGGCGTCACCCCGTCCGGCTCACCGCCGGGCGGTTCCGGGTCGTCGTGACCGCCCTGGGCCGACAGGCCGACCTCACCGGCCCTGGCGACATCGCCGGAGGGTGCCTCGCCGTCAGGCAACGGGGACAGGTCGTCCCCGCCGTCGACGCCCAACTCCGTCAGCTCGTCGTCGGCGGGATCGGCCCGGTCGTCGAAGGGGTCCCCCGCCAGGTTCTCGAAGTCGGGGCCACCGGCCGGGTCCCGCCCTGCGTGCGGGGCGTCGAACGAGCCCCGGGCCGGATCGAAGCCGCCCGGCTCGAAGTCCTCGTCGAGGGGACGGTCGGCCGCCGAGGCGGGCGCCTGCCCCCGCGGGACCCGCTCGGTCGGCTCCCCGTGCACCCGGCTCTCCGCCTCGGCGTCCTCGACGGCGCTCGTGGCCATGCTCGGCCGGTTGCGCAGGAACCGCCCCCGCCCCCGGGCCAGGTCGTGCCCGACCGCGACCGCCTCCATCTCGTAGAGGGTGCGGTGGTTGCCGGCCTCGTCGGTCCAGTCCCGGGTGTAGAGGCGGCCGGCCACCACGACCGGGTCGCCGACCATCACCGAGGAGGCGACCCCCTCGGCCAGCTTGCGCCAGCAGTTGACGCGGACCCGAAGGCTGTTGCCGTCGACCCACCGGCCGCTGTCCCGATCGAGCCGGCGGGCGGTGGAGGCGACCTTGAAGTTGGCCACCAGCGTGTTGCTCTGGGTGGTGCGCCGCCACTCGGGCGCGGTTAAGACATTTCCGACAATTGTTACGTAGGTGTCGAACATCGTCCCTCCAGGGGAGAACCGGGGACTTGCCATGCGAGTCGACTCACCGCCGAGCCTGGCCGCCCCGGCCGCCCGTCGCCATCGGCCGGTCGCCACCTGTGGACAACGGGGCGGCCTGTGGACAACAGCCTGATCAAGGTCCCGGTGTGCTATGTCCCCTGGTGGGGTCAACGTCCTCGGCCGGCGGCCGGTCGCCGGGTCGCGTAGAGCCGGGGCGTTTCCGGACGGACCGTTACTGGGTACAGCCTTGATCAACCGAGCACCACCGACGGCACGCCGGCCGACGACAGGCGACCCGCCGTCCGATCAGAAGGGCCACGGAAGATGACTCTCTGCCGACTCCGTACGACCGGTTCCGTCCGTACCGAGGGCGAGGTGCGCCGATGAGCGCCGTGGCGAACCCCGCGACCGTGTCCGAGTGTCTGCGCGTCGGCACCGGGTTCTCCCGGGGCGACCGGAACTGGATCGCCGAGCAGTTCGCCACCCTCGACGCCCGGCTGGCCGGCTTCCACGCCGACGCCACCGAGCTGGAGGTCTCGGTGAAGGACCGGGAGGTCCGGGGGCAGAAGGTCACTCTGGAGTGCTGGATCGCCGGCCGGCAGAAGATCGTCACCACCTCGACGGAGGAGGACCTGCACGCCGCGCTCAACGACGTGCGCGACGACCTGCGCCGCCGGCTCAACGACGCCAAGACCCGGCAGGAGCCCCGGCACAACAAGCACCTGCGCGACACCGGCCAGGCCGAGGCGGGACCGGACGAGGTCGCTCTCGACGACGTCGTCCGGGTCGACGCCGAGCCGGCCTGATCGGAAACCGGACCTGACCGGCGGGAGGGTGGGACGCGTCCCACCCTCCCGCTTCGGGGCTACCGCCTGGTAGGTTCCCGGCGTACCGTCGCGGTCGTGGAACCGGACGTGCTGGGGCCGCCGTACGAGCGGCAGACGATCGACCTGGGCACCGACGACGAGGGTCCGGTCGTCGCGACCCTGGTCCGCCGCCGGGCCGAGCGCCCCACCGGGCGGGCCGTGCTGTACGTGCACGGCTACGTCGACTACTTCTTCCAGACCCACGTGGCCGACTTCTTCGCCGCGCGCGGCTGGGACTTCTACGCCCTCGACCTGCGCAAGTACGGCCGCAGCCTGCTGCCGCACCAGACCCCGAACTTCTGCCTCGACCTCGGCGACTACTTCCCCGAACTGGACGCCGCTGCGAAGATCGTCCGGGACGACGACGGCCACGGCACCCTGCTCGCCATGGGCCACTCCACGGGCGGCCTGGTCATCTCGCTGTGGGCGGACGCCCGGCGCGACGCCGGCATCGTCGACGGGCTCGTCCTCAACAGCCCCTTCTTCGACATCAACGCCCCCTGGGTGGTGCGCAGACCCCTCGCCGCCGCCGTCTCCCGCCTGGCCCGCCGGGCGCCGCGCCGCATCCTCCCCGCCGGCCTCGGCTCGGTGTACGGCGAGAGCCTGCACGCCGAGCGGCGCGGCGAGTGGACGTACGACCTGGCGTGGAAGCCGCTCGCCGGGTTCCCCGTCCGGGCCGGCTGGCTGTCGGCGGTCCGCGCCGGCCAGCGGAAGCTGCGGGCCGGCCTCGACATCGGCGTACCGGTGCTGTTGGCCTGCTCCACCCGCAGCTTCCGGGGCACGAAGTGGCACGAGTCGGCCGCGCTCGCCGACGCCGTGCTGGACGTGGAGCACATGGTCCGCTGGGCACCCCGCCTGGGCCGGCACGTGACCCTGGCCCGCTTCGACGGCGGGTTGCACGACCTGACCCTCTCCGGCCCCGCCGTACGGGAGAAGGTCTTCGCCGAGGTGGGCCGCTGGGCGGAGGCGTTCCTCGGCGCCGGGCCGACGCCCGCGGCCCCAACGAGCCGTCAGCCGGCCGAGGGCGTTGTCGGGCAGCGAGCGGGCGTCGGCGGGCAGGGTGCGGAGGCGATTGCGCCGAGCTGACGGGGGAACAAACTGGGGTGCCCGGCGCGGTCGGGTCGTGCGACCCTGGCAGGAGGTCGACGCCCTGCCCCGTCGCACCCGCTCCCGCAGGTGCGGCGGTACCCTTCTGGCGCGACACCCACCACGCGCGCCCGTAGCTCAGCGGATAGAGCAGGGGACTTCTAATCCCAAGGCCGCAGGTTCGAATCCTGCCGGGCGCACAGGTACTTCTCTCAGCCGGATGGCTCCCGTGGAGCTATTCGTGGAGCTATCGAGCTACTGTCGGCCCCGTGGCAGGCGTCAAGCGGCAACGTGGCGAGATCATGAAGCTCCCCAGCGGGTCACTCCGCGTGAGGGTCTACGCGGGTGTCGACCCGCTCACTGGCAAGCGGCACTACCTCACCGAGACGGTCCCGGCCGGTCGGACCGCCGAACGAGAGGCGGAGAAGGTACGTACCCGCTTCCTCAACGAGGTTGACGAGAAGCGCAGCCCACGCACCCGAGCGACGCTGAACCAACTGCTCGACAAGTGGTTGGATGTCGCCGACATCGAAGCGACCACCCGTATGGGCTACGTGAACAAGCTCAACAAGCACGTTCGGCCGGTGCTCGGCAAGCTGGCGCTGACCCGGCTAGATGCCGAGACGTTGGAGTCGTTCTACGCGAGCCTGCGCCGCTGCCGTGACTGGTGCGGAGGCAAGGCGTACGTAAAGCACCGGGTGCAGGGTGAGCACACCTGCACGGCGAAGTGCCGGCCGCACGTCTGCAAGCCGCTCAGCGCCTCGTCAGTGCGGCAGATCCACTGGATCCTCAGTGGTGCCCTCAGCCGCGCCGTCCGGTGGCGCTGGATCGCCGTCAATCCCGCCGGGCAGGCCGAGCCACCCGCGCCCCCGCATCCCGACCCACAGCCGCCGAACCCGGCCGACGCCGCGCGCATCATCAACGAGGCGTGGCGCGATCCGGACTGGGGCGCGCTGGTCTGGCTCGCCATGACGACGGGCGCCCGGCGCGGCGAGCTGTGCGCGCTGCGCTGGCACCATCTCGACCTGGCCGCCGGTGTGCTGACGCTGCGGCGCAGCTCCTACCTGGACGCAGACGGCGAGCTGCGAGAGAAGGACACCAAGACGCACCAGCAGCGGCGGGTAGCGCTCGACCCGGAAACGATCGAAGTGTTGCGCGAGCTGCACGGCCGGTACATCGAGCGCCTGGCACAGCTCGACGCGGACGCCGATCCCGCCCACTACGTCTTCTCCCCCGAGCCGGACAACAACCGCGGCTACCGGCCCGACACCATCACCCAGCGGTACGGCCGACTCGCCACCCGGCTCGGCATCAACAGCCACATTCACGCCCTGCGCCACTACTCGGCAACCGAACTGATCAACGCGGGAGTCGACGTGCGGACAGTCGCCGGACGTCTCGGCCACGGTGGAGGTGGAACGACGACGCTCCGGGTCTACGCCGCTTGGCTGTCAGAGTCAGACCAGCGTGCGGCCGGGACGCTGGCCGCTCGAATGCCGCCGCGCCCTGTCACGCCAGCTCAAGGCACTTCGTCGAGCAGCCCGTACCAAGTGATAGCGGCTGAGCTACGCGAGCAGATCGCCACTGGTCAGCTTCGGCCCGGCGACCAACTCCCTGCCGTTGCCGAGCTGGCTGTAGCGCACGGCGTTTCGGTCGGAACCGCCCATCGCGCCGTAGCGCTGCTGGTGGCGGAGGGCTTGGTAAGCGTCGTCCGAGGCCGCCGGGCAACCGTCGCGCACCCTCGCGATGAGCGGAAGTCAAAGCGGATGGATGCCGCCACTTAACAGCCCCTTGCAACCAGGCAGAAGTGTCGCACCTCCGACAGCGCATTACTGCCGTTTGCGCGCGCCTGAAGTCGTGTGTTATCCGCCCATCCGCCACGCGCACTGACGCCGACCTGCAGCGCTCACGTACAAGGGACCGGACACCAATGGCATCGCGTAGGATGCGACAGTCCGATGCGGAACCTGGAGGAGCACGTGCAGCTCGATAAGCATCTGAGGCAAGCCGAATGAGCACCCGCAGGTATCAGAACAGGCGTCGCCATCGGAGTCCCTACCGCCGCTTCCTCGATGTCGAGGCAGTGGTGATCGGCCGCGTGATCGATGAGGCGACTCAAACCGCGCTCAGATTGCTCCCCGGAGGCCCCCTGGTCACATCGACTTCCTTCGCCACCTCTGTCGTCACGCCAGAGGAGCGATCGGCGGTCGAGCATCTCATAGAGCAGAATTTTGACGCCTGGCTCTACTTCGAGAACACCGGTCCCCGGCAGGTCGCCTTCCGAATCCCCAGCCGAATGCTATCGGCAGAGACCATCGCTCCATACGTGGTTGGCGGTTCCCACGAAGGCGTGCAGGTGGAGACCGACGCCGAGGATCTTATTTTGCGGCTTATGTTCTACAGCGAGGATGCCGAGGGATTCAATCTCAACCGCGACGGCATAGGGTGGCTAGATTTCATCGCTCCAGTCCGCCAAGAGCTTATGTCGGGCAGGCTTGACGTACTCGAACTAGGACCCAAATTTGGCACGTTCTGGGATTTTGTCGGGGGTGAGCCGGACCTGCCCGCGGGATACGGCCTATCGAAAGCGTCCCGCATTCTGGCTGCATACTTACTTGTCGGACCCGACGACCTAGATTGGTGGCAGATCGACCGGGCCGAGGAATTCTTCTCCAACCTGTCGAAAACAGTTCAGGATCTTACGCCCCTAGCTCAATGGGAGTTCGTTGCCGCCGATCCCGAAAAGTCGTTCCAGATCACTCTGGGTAAGTTCCCTAACGGATCCAGCTATGGCAGTTGGTACATCGTGGCCACAGACCCCCGTAGCGACCAGTTGGTTTGCGAAACCGAGAGTGAGGCCCGTAGCTTTTACCACGATGAGGCGCTCCGACTGCAAAGACTTAACGATCCTGGCCGATGGCGCCAGATCATCAGCGAAGAGAGCTGACTGCTGGTCGTCAGCGACGGCCGAGGGTGCAGAGGAATCGTGGGCATTTCTACGGCCCCCTGCTATTACTGTAGCTGCCCGCACCCTCCGCGACTGGGCGATCGCCCTGCTCGGCATGATGGGCCCATGCGTTTGCTGGTGCTCGGCGGAACCTGGTTCGTAGGACACTCGATCGTCACGACTGCGCTCGATGCCGGCTGGGAGGTGACGACGTTCAATCGGGGCACTTCGGATCCCTTCCTGGAGGCTGTGCGGCCCATCCGGGGTGATCGAACCTGTCCGGAGGATGTCGCCGCCCTCGCTGCTGCCGGCCCTTGGGATGCCGTGGTCGACACCTCGGGATACGTGCCGAGGAACACTCTCGACGTGGCCCGTACGCTCGCTCCTGTCGCCAGTCGCTACGTCTTCATGTCGACGGTCAGCGTCTATCGGGACTGGCCGCTGAAGCCGCTCAGCGAGCGGTCCGAGGTGCTCTACTGCCCGCCGGACGCCGGCCCGGACTACGGCACCGACACCGAGGACGGACCGACGCAGTACGGCTACCAGAAGTCCGGCTGCGAGGCAGCAGCCGCCGCCGCGTTCGGAGCTGACCGGACCACGATCCTGCGCCCCGGTGTCGTGCTCGGCCCGCGCGAGTACGTCGGCCGCCTGCCGTGGTGGCTGCGCCGGGTGGCTGCTGGTGGAGACGTCCTGGCCCCCGGCTCCCCCGACCGCACGATTCAGCCGGTCGACGTGCGCGACCTGGCCGCGTTCGCACTTCACACCATCACCGAAGAATCCTCCGGCGCCTTCAACGTCTCTGCCCCGGTGGACGGCGCCACCTTCGGCGGACTACTGGCGGACTGCGCCCACGCGACCCGTGCTGACGCCTCCTTCGACTGGGTGCCCGACGAGGTGTTGCTCAGCCAAGGCGTCCGGCAGTGGTCCGAACTGCCACTCTGGCGCACGTTCGACGGCGTGTGGCGCGTCGACACAGCCAAGGCTCAGGCTGCCGGCCTCCGTTGTCGGCCGCTCTCCCTGACCGTCCGCGACACCTGGCGGTGGATGGTGGAGAGCGGCGAAGTCAGCAACCACGACCGGGCCGCCGAGATCGGCATCAGCCCGGAGAGGGAAGCCCAGGTGTTGGCCGCCTGGCGGCAGCAGTCAGGTCAGCGGGCGCGCTGAGGTTTCCGACAGCCAGACCGAGACGCGCTCGGCAAGCTGGCGCGCGTCCCCATCGCGGTCCCACGGCGACTGGCTCAGCAGGCGCTCGATCCGCGACAGCCGGCCAGTCAGCGAGACATTGCGCTTCTGCGGCGGCAGGTCCAAGACGGTACGCAGTGCTTCGGCTGCACCGTCCTTGTCTCGCATGTGGAGGTGCGCAGCGGCCACGTCGATCTGCGTCCCGTTGATCTGCGAGTACGGCCGCCTGGGCGACGGCAACGCCTCGTACACCTGCAACGCCTCTCGGGCGTACCTCGCGGCCTGTTCACCGTTGCGGAGGTCAAGCCATGCCGCCGCGGCACATGCCGCCGCCCGCGCGTCGCCGAATGCGAACTCTCCGCCGGTAACGGTGGCAAGTTCGTCGGGTCGGTCCGCCGCCGCCTCTCTGTCTCGCTGGGCCGCCTCCAAAACGGCCGCGACCGAATCGGAGTCGGCAAGCAGAGCGTGAGAGCGGGCAGCGACGTAGCGAAGCCTCAGTCTCGGCTCGCCCTCCGGTGCCGTTCGCATGGCCCGAGCAAAGTAGCTCAGCGCGGAGTCAGGCTCGTTACGCCAGTTTGCCAGCGTCATTTGCAGGCCATAGGTCCACGCCTTCAATGACGCATGTCCGGCCAAGTCGGCGTATTGCGTCGATGCCCTGGCCAGCGCCGCCGATTCGTTCCAGTGCCCGAGATCGAATGCGGTGGAGGCCATCAGGGAAGCACTCTGGCCAATAACCACGTAGAGGTCGGCCAACTCGACGGGCCGACGCGTGCGCTCCACCAAAGCCCTTGCCTCGTCCCGCAGCCAGCGGGCGCTGCTGAAGACATCGAAGGCTGCCATGCCTCCCGACCGGGCGAGCAACCTAACGTCTTCCTGCAAGGACTCGATAGAGTCGTGTGGCAGGGCCAGGCTCAGCAGCAGGGAATCATTGGCGACCGAGTCGGCAGCAGCGCTCACAGCATTAACAACACTGCCGCCGCTGCCAGCATTTCCCTCCGGGCGCCTCGCGCTGAGCATTTCGAAGAACCGGGAGCGAGCCGAATCCGCGACACGGTCCAAGGCGGCATTAAGCACGTCTTGGTTAGCATTCCCGGGAATGGTGTCGGGCCGACTATGCCAGTACGCGACCGTCCTTGTCGCGATTCCCAGCCACCCGGCGAACCCTTCGTTCGTCATTCCGGCGGCAGCTTGAAGCGAACAAGCGAGACTGCCTGTCCAGCGATCTACCGTCGCCACCGTGGTCTCCCGAGCTTGCAAGTTGCATCGGATTGCCGAGCGTTGCACTGGCTTTGCATGGGCGCTCCGCTCCTTTTCGACTTCACTGGGTCCCAGCAAGCCGGACGGAACGCCAAGCACAGACTACTGAGGAGACTCCCGTGGCTGAACCCCTCGCCGCCAAGAACGACCGCCCTCGGTTCCGGTCGGTCGCGGACACCGCAACGATTCTCGGCATGTCGGAGGTGACCCTCTACCGGGCGATTCACGCCGGCCAGTTCCCCGCCATCAAGGTCCGTGGCCGCTTCGTGATTCCGGCACGCGCCATCGACGACATGGAGGCATCCGCGCTGGCGTACGGCCTGGTGGACGCCAGCAACTACGCGTTGCGGCCTGCCGGGTGACCGCTACCGGGCGGCCCGCTTTGGTCCTGGCGGCGCAGGCGGGACGTTGTGCTCACGAGCGAGCTTCCGGACGTAGGCACCGCTGAACGGCGACAGCCGCTCGACCTCAGCCGGACCGACGCCATCACGGAGTGCCGCAACCACCGCCGCCACCACCGCATCGCGTGCGGCCTCGTGAGCAGCTTCGGTACGCCGATATCGCCTTGTAGCTGCTGACAGCTCGTCTCGCGCATCACTCATCGGACCAACATACCGCTACCCCCTTGCGCAACAGACCCGCGTATCGCTACCTTGTTGCGCAACCAAGGCGCGCATCTAGAGCGCCTGACCAGTCAGAAGGGACATGCAAGTGACTGAGGCGAACCACTCCCCCGACGTCGAGCCGAACGCCGCTGAACTCTCCGAGATTGAGCAGGAATTGCCGCTGATCGAGGCCGAGGTTCTGTTGCTCGACGCGCAGATCGTCGTACTGACCAGCGACGCCGGCCCGACCGAGTTGGACTGGCAGCGGCTTCGTCGGGCGCAGCGCCGGGTGCTGCGTGAGGCGCGTGCCCTGCTCGCCGTTCGCTCGGCCGACGGCCGGGCCGCGTAGGCGGGTAGCGACATGAGCCGTCGCTACCCGATCCCCCGCCCCGCTGACGACCCCCGCTTCACGTTCGGTCTGGCGCTGGACGTGGCCCAGGTGCTCGCCGCGCACGGCTACCCGGCGATGGCCGAGCCGTACGACGGGTGCGGAGCGGACCTGGTGGACCTGCAACAAGCCCTGTTCTCGCTCATCTACGGCATAGACGTATCGGAGGGACACCTGTCATGACCGCCCCCACGCTGTCGGCCTTCCCCCGGCCGGTCGAAGACCTGATCCCCGCCGCCCGCGACCTGGCCGACCAGCTCGGCGAGATCCCGTCGCGCAACCGCATCAAGAAGGAACTGCGGGTGGGTGGTCCGAAGGCTGACGCGATCCTCGCCGCTCTCGCCCGCACCGACGCCCCCCGGGCCACCACCGAGCCCACCACCGACCCGGCCGACAGCGTCCCGGACCCGATCGCTGACCCGGTCCCGGCACCGGACCTGCCGCCGGCCGGCGACGGCATCCCGCCGGTCCTGTCGGAGCAGGCAGCACCCGTCGCAGACCTGGGCACCAACATCGCGACCGAGGCGATTCCGGCCGACTCGCCGGACAACCGGCGGGCGGTGGTGTGGCCGGTGGTGCTGCTGGCGCTGCCCGCGTTCGTGGCGATCTGGTCCGGGTGGGTCGGACTCGGCGGACTCACCGGGTTCGGGGTGGTGCACCCGCTGCCGGGCATCTGGGACAGCTTCTCCATCAACTCCGCGATCACCCTGCCGATCGGGGTCGAGACGTACGGCGCATACGCCCTCTATGTGTGGCTGTCCGGTCGGGTGCCGGACCTGGCCCGCCGGTTCGCCAAGTGGTCGGCCATCGCCTCGCTGCTCGTCGGCGCGCTCGGCCAGGTCGCGTACCACCTCTTGGTTGCGGCCGGGGTCACGTCGGCCCCGTGGTGGATCACCACCGCCGTGGCCTGCCTGCCGGTCGGGGTGCTCGGCATGGGCGCCGCCCTGGCACACCTCGTCCGGACGCACGACTAGCGCCGCCCGGCGGCGCGGCCACCTGGCTACCAACCTGCGCCGCGCCGCCGGCCCTCCACCCCTCAGCCAACGACCTCGGGAGAGACCACCCATGTTCGCAGATCCCACCGGCCGCCACGCTGCCGCGTTCGCTGCCGTGTTCGTCGCCCTCTACGTCGCCCACCAGGTCGCCGACCACTGGGTGCAGACCCAGCACCAGGCCGACTGCAAGGGTCAGCCCGGCTGGACCGGCCGCATCGCCTGCGCCGCCCACGTCGCCGCCTACACCGCCACCGCCGGCCTGGCGCTGGTGTTCCTGATCGCCGGCACCGGCCTGCGGCTCGACCCGTGGGGTGTGGCGGTCGGGCTGACTATCTCGGCGGTCACCCACTACATCGCCGACCGGCGCACCCCGCTTCGCCGGATCGCCGCCGCTCTCGGCTCGGCCGACTTCTACACCCTCGGCGCACCCCGCCCCGGCCGCGACGACAACCCGAGCTTGGGCACCGGGGCCTACGCCCTGGACCAGTCGTGGCACATCGGCTGGCTGTTCATCGCCGCCCTGTTCTGCGCCGCCTGACCACCCTCACCGAAGGAGATCCCCTGATGGCAAGCATCTCGATCGGCAGCGCCGGACGCGTCAGCAGCGGCGGCAAGCAGTTGTGGTGCCCGGCCTGCGGCAACGAGACCAGCTGGCGCGACATCAGCGCCAACAACCAGCGCACCCAGGCCACCTGCGGCAACTGCGGCAACCGCATCTCCGTCAAGAACTGACCCTGCTGCCCGGCGGCGCGGCCACCTGGCTACCAACCTGCGCCGCGCCGCCGGCCCTTCCCCACCGCCACAACCCCAGATGGAGGAACACCCAACATGACGTCCCCCCAAGACGACGACCGATTCGACTGGCGGGCCGCCGAGCGCGACCTGACCGGAGATACCCCCGACGCGAACGTGGTCGACCTGGACGCCGCCCGTACCGCCCGCATCAACACCGACCCCGACGACGGCGGGCCGCTGCTGGTCGACTCCCCGGCCGCGCAGCGCACGCCGCGGTTCACCCTCGACGGCGTACGCACCGGTCAGCGGCGTCCGATCCTGCCAGCCTGGCTGCGCTCGCGCGCCGAACTGCGCGACACGATGCGGTGGGCGGTTGGGCACCTCCTGCACACCACCGCCTACCACGCCACCCGCACTCCGAAGTACGCCGGCAAGTTGGCGCTGCGTGCTCCGGCCGGCGCGTGGCGGATGCTGTCCGGGGCGACCCGGTGGCTGTTCGACTGGGAAGGCGAACCGGTCCGACAGGCCACCGTCCGCCGAGAGAATGCCGAGGACTACCTCAAGCTGTCCCGTCAGCGTGACCGGCGAGTGCGGTGGCGCGGCATCGTCGCCACTTTCACCCTCGCCATCGCCCTGGCCGGTGGCGTGGCAGTCGCTCTCGCGCCGGAGTGGGCGCGGTGGGCCGTGCTGGCGCTGCTGGTGACGCTGTGCGGGATGTTCGGTCAGCCGGCCGACAAGCCGCTGCTCGACACCGCCGTGGTCGTGCCTCGGGTCGCCCGGCTCACCTCCGACGTGGTGGTGCGCGCCCTGGCGGTGCTCGGCATCTCCGGCATCACCCAGGCCATCGCCAAGCAGGGCAACCGCGCTATCGCCTTCACCGCCCCGATCACCCGCGACGGGCCGGGGTGGCGGGCCGACATCGACCTACCGCCGGGCGTAACCGCCGGGGACGTCATCGAGCGGCGCGACCGGCTCGCCGCCGGCCTCACCCGGCCTCTGGGCTGTGTGTGGCCGGAGGGGCAGCCGGAGGTGCACCCCGGCCGACTGCTGCTGTGGGTCGGAGATCAGGACATGGCCGCCGCGAAGCCGGCTGCCTGGCCGCTGCTCAAGGCGTCCGGCGGTTTCGACCTCGCCAAGCCGGTGCCGTTCGGCACCGACCCACGCGGCCGGATCATCACCTTCGACCTGCCGTACACGAACCTGCTCATCGGGTCGATTCCCGGCTACGGCAAGACTGCCGCCACGCAGGTTCCCATGCTCGCGGCGGCGCTGGACCCGTACGCGGAACTGTGGTGCTTCGACTTCAAGGGCACCGGCGGACTCGACCCGTTGGAGAAGGTTTCGGCGCGGTATGCGTCGGGGCAGGACGACGACACCGCCGAAGAGGGCCTGATCGCCCTGCGGGAGCTGCGCAAGGAGTGCCAGCGCCGCGCCGCCGTCATCAAGGGCCTGCCGAAGGCGGTGTGCCCGGACAACAAGGTCACCCCCGAACTGGCCCGCCGCCGCAAGCTCGGTCTGCACTGGCTCGTTGTCGCTCTGGACGAGGTGCAGGAACTGTTCTCTCACCCGGAGTTCGGCAAGGAAGCCGGAGAGCTGGCCGAGAAGGTCATCAAGCTCGGTCGCGCCCTGGGCGTCATCCTCGTCGTGGCCACCCAGCGGCCCGACGCCAAGAGCCTACCCACCGGCGTCAGCGCGAACGCGGGTACGCGGTTCTGCCTGCGGGTCATGGGTCAAATCGAAAACGACATGATCCTTGGCACCTCGGCGTACAAGAACGGCATCCGGGCAACCATGTTCGCCAAGAAGGACAAGGGCGTCGGCTACCTCGTCGGCGCCGCCGACGACGCACAGATCGTCCGCACCTTCTACGTCGACGGCCCCACCGCCGAGAAGATCACCGACCGGGCACGCGCCCTACGCGAAGCAGCCGGCACCCTGACCGGCCACGCCATCGGACAGGCCGCACCGACCCCGGCCGTGCGCCGGGACACCCTCTTGGACGACATCCTCACCGTCGTTCCCGCGACGGAGCCGAAGGTGTGGGCGGAGACGCTGACCGAGCGGCTCGCCGAGCTGAACGCCGACGCGTACGGAGACCTGACCCGCGATCAGCTGACGGCCGCGCTCAAGCCGTACGGCATCACCACGGGGCAGGTATGGGGCACCGACCCCACGACCGGCAAGGGCGCGAACCGGCGCGGCATAGAACGCGCCCACATCGCCGATGCGGTGGCGGAGCGTAACAAGCGGCGCGGCGACAAAGCCGCCTAACCCGGACAGCGTGTGGTTGCTAGGTCTAGCGGCACTCCCCGCTAGACCTAGCACCCCCGCTAGCGACCAATCCCAACCCTGGCCAGCGCCCTAGCCACTAGCGGCGTCAGCCCTCCGCATCCTCAAACCGGCTCGTGGAGGCGTTTCGTGACCACCATCGCCCTGCTCGCTAGCCTCGCCACCTTCGGTTACGCAGTGTGGTACCTGATCCTGTGCGCCATCGCCCCGTGGGGGCGCTGCCGCCGCTGCCGGGGCCGCCGCAACCACCGCACCGCCATCGGTACCCGGCGCGACTGCCGCCGCTGCGAGGGCACCGGCCACCGCGTCCGTATCGGCCGCCGCATCGCCGAGTACATGCGGGCCGAGTACCGGGCAGGCAACCAGTGAAGCGCCGCCCCGGCAGCCAACGGCACACCGGGTGGTGCGCCCGAGACCACCGCTGCAACCTCGGCGAACACCGCTCCGACGAAATCCTGGTCGACCTGCCCGGCCATGCACGGGCCGTTCTCGTCCGCGTACGCGCCAGCGACGGCCGCGAGCACGCCGAGATCCGCGTACGGGTCGCCCTGGCCGACGTCGACCCGGCCGCCCGCCGCCAGCTCGGCACCCTGCTCGCCGGCCTGCGCGACCTGGTGACCCGCGCCGCCGCGATCCGCCGGCCGTGCCCCGGCCGCACCGTCGCCTGACTCGCCCTCCCGACCCACGACAGGAGCACATCATCGTGACCCGACCGCCCGCGCACGACCACGCCTCCGAGCAGGCCGTGATCGGCGCTGCGCTGCTCAGCCCGTCCGTCGTCGCCGACCTCGCCGCGACGCTCACCCCGGCCGACTTCCACCGGCCCGCTCACGGCCGACTGTGGGAAACGCTCTGCGCGATGCACGCCGCCGGCGAACCCGTCGACCCGATCGCCCTGGCCGCCCGACTCGCCGCAACCGGCGACCTCGCCAAGGTCGGCGGCGCCCCCTACCTGCACACCCTCATTGCCGCCGTGCCCACCACCGCGAACGCCGGCCACTACGCCCGGATCGTCGCCGACCACGCCCGCCGCCGCCAGGTCGCCGACCTCGGCACCTACTTCGCCGAGAAAGCCGACCAGGGCGCCGACGTCGCCGACATCCTCGCCACCGGCCGCGCGATGCTCGACCACGCCGCCACCGGCACTCAATGGGCACCGCTAATCCCGCTCGGCGACCGCCGACACCTCCCCGAGTTCCCGGCCTACGTGCTGCCCGAGTGGGTCGCCGAGCACGTCTACGCCGTCGCCGAGTTCACCCAAACCCCCATCGACCTCGCCGGCTGCATCGCCCTGGCCGCCCTGTCCACCGCCGCCGGAGGCCGCGCCGAAGTAGAGGTACGCGGCTCCTGGCGCGAGCCAACGAACCTGTTCACCGTCGTGGTGTTGCCGCCCGGCTCCCGCAAGTCAGCCGTGTTCGCCGCCATGACCGGGCCGCTGCTCGCCGCCGAGAAATCCCTTGTCGAGCGGACCAAACCGGCGATCGTGGAAGCCGAACTCGCCGCCCGCGTCGCCGGCAAAGCGGCGGAGAAAGCCGCCATCGCCGCCGCGAACGCCGACACCTCTGGCCGAGACACCCTGCTTGCCGAAGCGACCGCCGCCGCGATGAACGCCGACGCCGTCACCGTCCCCGTCCTACCCCAACTGGTCGCCGACGACGTCACCAGCGAAGAAGCCGCCTCCCTACTCGCCGAGCAAGGCGGACGCCTCGCCGTCCTCTCCCCGGAAGGCGGGATCTTCGCCACGATCGCCGGCCGCTACTCCGGCACCCCCAACCTCGAAGTGTTCTTGAAAGGCCACGCCGGGGACATGCTGCGCGTCAACCGCCGCTCCCGCGCCCCCGAACACGTCGAACACCCCGCCCTCACCCTCGGCCTGGCCGTACAGCCCGACGTGCTGCGCGACATCGCCGACATGCCCGGCTTCCGAGGCAAGGGCCTGCTCGCCCGCATCCTGTTCAGCCTCCCCGAGAACACCGTCGGCCGCCGAAAGATCGGCGCCGACCCGGTACCCGAGCACATCGCCACCGCTTACGCCGCCAACCTCGGCACCTTGGTCGCCAGCCTCGCCGAATGGACCGACCCGGCCGTGCTCCCACTCACCCCGGAAGCCAACGAACGGGTACTGGACATCGAAAGGGCCGTTGAACCACGCCTTGCCCCCGGCGGCGCCTGGGGACACGTCGTGGACTGGGGCAGCAAGTACACCGGCGCAGTGGTCCGCCTCGCCGGGCTGATCCACCTCGCCGAACACCTGCGCGACGGCTGGGGCAAACCCGTCACGGCCGAGACCATCGAGCGGGCCGCACTGCTCGGCGAATACTTCGCCGCTCACGCCCTGGCCGCCTTCGACGACATGGGCACCGACAAGAGCACCCGGTACGCCCGGCTCGTGCTCGCCTGGATCGAGCGCACCGGCTCAACGACCTTCACCAAGAAGGAGCTGTACCGGTCCGTCCGCAGCCAGATCCCCACCGCCGCTGACCTCGACCCTGTGCTGTCCCTACTGGAAATTCACGGGTACCTGCGCCAACTCGACCCACCCGCCCGCACCGGCGCCGGACGGCCCCCGTCGCCCGTGTTCCTCGTCCACCCCGACGTGCACCAGGCCGCCGGCACCGTCCACGCCCTACCCGCGACGACAGGCCGTAGACCCGCATAGCCTCCTGGTCTAAATGGCCGCAATGGCAGAAACCCCGTTTGGTCGGGGTTTCTGCCATTCCCGCCATTTAGACCAGCGCCCGACTGCTACCGCCACGCCCACCCACTGCCGCGAGAGGCGACCGCTCTCGTCGTCCCACTGGTCTCTCAGCAGGCCGGGATGGACGGCAACGCCGGCATGGACTCTCCGGGTTTACGCCGCGTGGCTGTCTGAGTCCGACCAGCGGGCCGCCGGGACACTGGCCGCCCGAATGCCGTCGCGCCCGGTCGCGCCGACGCAGCGAACCGTGGCGAGCAACCCCTACCAGACGATCGCCGGAGAGCTGCGCGAGCAGATCGCGGAGGGTCAGCTGCGGCCCGGTGACCAAGTCCCCGCGGTTACCGAGCTGGCTGCGGCGCATGGCGTCTCGGTCGGCACCGCTCACCGCGCCCTGGCGCTGCTGACGTCGGAAGGTCTGGTGAGTGTTGCCCGACATCGCCGCGCGACCGTGGCAGGTGCCGAGTAACGGCCGAAAACGCGACGGCGGTACGACATACGATCGCGGAGTTCGTGGACCAGATCCTCGCTCGTCCTGGCCGGCTTCTCCGACAGGGCGGTTCGTGCAGCTGGCATGGACGCCTGGACGGCCGAAGCCTGGACGGCCGAATTTAGGATGCCA
Source organism: Micromonospora sp. MW-13 (assembly GCF_003434305.1). Lineage (GTDB taxonomy): Bacteria > Actinomycetota > Actinomycetes > Mycobacteriales > Micromonosporaceae > Micromonospora. The sequence continues at coordinate 62,526 of NZ_QKKX01000054.1, read as the reverse complement.
GCGCCAAGTCGGATTTGCTAACGTGAAATGCCGTTCCGGCAGTGGAATCGCGAACGATTGGTAAGTCATGGCCGAATCAGAAAGTCCAACCTCCACGTCAGAGCTGATTGACCCTAGCTGGTGGAACTCCATAGTCGAGGCCAGCGGAGACTCCAATATCAGCTCGATGTCATTTCGCTTTCAAGCAGCGGCGCGGGAGGTCGAAGTCGGGGAGTTCAAGCGACTGGTCCTCGACGCGCTGGCAATCGCCACTTCTCCCATGCTGGTGCCCGACAATTGGCTCGATCCTTTCGCTCCCATGATTCAGACCTCTACTCATCGCTCGGCCATGCCATCGGACCTCACTGCTAATCAACTGAGGGTACTAGCGAGCTTGGCGCCCCTCGTAGAGCATGCAGGGCTCCGTGCGCGCGTAGCCGATATAGCCTGGACTTATGGTGATCGCAGAGACGGTGCCCTGCTGGCTACAGCCATCGATGCGTATCGCGAAAGTCCGCTAGAGGCATCGTCGTGGTATCACGACGGCGAGGAGTCGTGGCGGCGCGCTTTGGAGTTAGGGCTACGGAGAGGAAGGGCAGAGCGTCGACGCGTCGAGGAAATGAGCGAGGCACTCAAGACGAGGATCCTAGCTGCGAGCGTTCCTGACTCGTTCCTAACCGTACAAATTTCGGCCCTCCTTCTTGGCATACGCGCCCTAAATCCGACTGACAGGCGTTCGGTAGCAGACCACTGCCGGTCTCTAGCCGCAGACGCCGCAGGCAATGGAGATCAGCGTTTGGCGCGAGCACTCAACCGCCAAGCTGTTAGTTGGTATAAGCGCATCGCGGACGCCGAAGCCGCCAACCAATGCCAAGCTGCGGTGGCAGAGGCCTATGCCGCAGAGGCGCAGCAGCGACTCTGCGGTGGGTCGCCCAGCGCCATGATTGCCAGCCACTTCCTTGAAAAGGCGGTAGCCACCCTTACCTCGTTGCCTAATAGTTATCGGGTGGCCGCAGGTCTTGATACTCGACTGGCCGAGTTGCGTAAACTGTTGGAGGAGAACCGCCTTAACTCCCTCGACGAGATGGTCGCAATCGAGAGTGAAGGAATCGATCTCACTGACTACATTGAGAGTGCACGTGCGGCCGTCCGGGGTGCCGAACCGCTTGAAGCCCTTGCGCGCCTCGGCAGCATTTACCCGATCGTTAATCCTGAGCAAGTCTTTGCCTCGGCTACGGAGCGGGTCCGTGGCAGCATTGCGCGATTATTCAGTAGCTCCACTTTCGCGCACGATGGCCGCAAGGTTGCCTCCAACGCCGGAAGTTCATCTGTGGACAAGCCATCCGGAAGCCAAGTAGTTACGGATCCAGATGCGGTGGATCCAGCGATATGGTCCGAGGTAGTGCGAGAATTGGGTATGCGGGTCCAGATCGCAAGCCAAGGTCGGATCTTGCCTGCACACGCAATGATCGTTATGGAACACCAATACAGCAAGTCCAATCTTTTAGGGATATGCCAGGAGTGTCCATTTGTCCCTGCAAGCCAGGAGGCACTGTGGGCTCTAGGCCTATGGCATGGCCTTAATGGCGATTTTGCTTCATCCGCCTTCATTCTAGTCCCTCAGCTTGAACAATTGGTGCGCCAGGGGTTGAAGCGGAACGGCGCCTACACGTTACTTGTTGATGAAATGGGAGTGGAGACCGAGAAGGGGCTATCGGCGCTCCTGAGGATGCCCGAGGCGATTGATTTTCTCGGGCCCGGCCTAGCCCTTGAGCTACGCACCCTGCTTTGCGAGCAACAGGGTCCGAATCTCCGGAACAATTTGGCTCACGGCCTTGCGACCGACGCTGAGGTCTGGAGCCATAGTGCGGTATACGCTTGGTGGCTATGCCTCCGCATCGTCGCTCACTCGGTGTTCCAGATGCGAGCGCAAGGAGCGACGCCAGAGGCGAACAAAGATTTGGACTCCGATCAGCGCAGTGAGCAAGTTCAGGAGGATCGGGTAGGCGAAAGACCGGCCGGCGTCTCCGGCGAGGTAGAGGATGCAGATGCTCCGCGGCCAGGGGACGAGAGCAACTGAGCAACCCCTCCCGCCATGGCGACCACCCAATCACCCACCACCTAGCCACCGGTGACCGACGCATCGGCCCACCGCCGGCACGACTCGGTCGCCGATAAACCATGGAATCCATCATCTACCCGGAAGCTAGGATGTGTCATGCCCACTCCGAGCCCTTCCCTCGCAGCCCATCTCGACGGACTCCCTCAGGATGATCGCGGGTTCGCCGTTCCCGCCGAAGTGCCATGGATGTCCGACAAGCCAGCATTATCAAAGTTTAATCCTTACAGGACAGCCGCCCTCGCATTTCTATACGCGTGCAACGTGTGCGGGTTTCCCCTGCTTGCCGGAAATCCCGTTTATCGGGTGTTCACGCAAAGAGACGCGGCGTTCTCCCGCCTAGATCCTAGAAGTGACGAGCTTGGGATGGCGGGCCATCTATCTTGCATGCTCTATTCGGCCATGGTCTGCCCATACTGGCGAACGCCTGCCGCTCGGCTCGGGAGAGACAGCACGATCGCGCCTGGCGCTCAACGCGGAACGCGGCCAGCCGTCCAGGGATTTAGCGGAATCTCCTTATTGCTTCCCGCCGGAGGAAATGTTTTCGGCCCCGAGGGCCCAGACGTCTGCTTCTTGTACGAAAACCTAGTCGACGACAACCCGTTTCGGGAGCCAGCAGATCTGTTGCCAAGGTACCTGGAAGTCATGGCCGCCGAATCAGAAGAGATCCTGGATGGATCACGTCGGAATTACTGGACAGGCTCGCCGGAGGATCTAAAGCGTCTCGGCACCTTCGTAATGCGAGGAATGAAGGCGCTTGCCCGGCAAAGGGCCGACGAGATGCTCATTGTCCGAGGCGAGCAGAAAGCTGCGTTCTGCCTACCGGTCGAAATTTGATCACCCAAATCTGCCTAATCCCCTGTTAGGGCACCTCAAATCATGGAGCCTGGTGCAGGCATCGCGATTTCCGGCGTCCTACTTACCGCCATTTGAAGGGCCACCCCATCATGACGAAGACGGCGAAGATTCTCGCATACGCCCGGAAGCAGGCGGACGAACTCGAGAAGGATATGCGTTGGGTCGCGAGCGAGCATAGCCCAAGTCGGGGCTACTGGATCTCGACCGACTACCAAATGCTTACGAAGATAGTCGCGCGAGCCGCAGCGGCACAGGAGTTTCTACGACAGTACTCGGGCGCAGAAAGCTTCTGGACTGAACGTGCCAACTTCTTGTATCAAAACAAGGGTGACAACCAATCAACTGAATCCGGGGCTCGGGCCATCGGCGAATTGCTGCGGGCATGGGCAGAACAGGTTGAGGCAGGCGTCATTGAAATAGTCGGCTCTAGGGCCTGGATTGAGGTTGGCCAGGCAAGCACCGACGTCATGAGCCAAGTTCGTCAACTCAACGAGAATCCAGACGCACACCCTGCTGCTGCTATCGTCCTATGCGGTGCGGCCCTCGAAGTCGCCCTACGTGCGGTCGCGGATAATCGTGGCATCGCCATGGAAGAACGGCCCACCTTTTCGGTTCTCATAAGGGCACTCCGCCGGGCGCAACTTCTTACCGTTCAAGACGTCAAAGACCTAGAGCAATGCTCAGGGCTTCGAAACCTGGCTGCACATGGGCAATTTGAGACACTCAGCTCCGAACGCGCCGGCCTCATGGAGCAACAGACGAATTTGCTACTTCGTCGTCTCAGCGACTTACTGCTCGCGACCTCGGAAGTTGTTACCCAAGCCGAGCAACCGCGCTGACTTCCTCGCTGCGCGTCTCAGACATCCTGTCGGCCCTGCCCTACAGAGGACGGCCATGTCCTCAGACTGTTGACGGGGCGGGGTCCGCCTACTCGACTCCGCCAGGGCAGAGGTCCCCAGGATGGCGAGGCTGACAAGCCCTGCCGCTGGTCAGCGGCGCGAGCTGCCCGCGAAGCGGGCCACGTTGAAGTGGTGCAGCAAGCCTGAAGAACAAGGCTCAGCACGCTCAGTTCGCTGGGAAGCGGATGTTACACAGAGTAACTAGATGTCAGGCACCAGGATTCCTTAGCGCGTCCGGCCATGGAGCTATTCGTGGTGCGAAATGCAGGCTGCCAACGAAAACAGAGCTAGCTAGAGCAAGCGTTTTTGCAGCTAGCGAAGATACTGAAACCAGGGATCAGGGCCTGAATGCCACTTCTAATCCCAAGGCCGCAGGTTCGAATCCTGCCGGGCGCACAGCTACTTTCCTCAGTCGACCGGACCCGTTGAGCCGTCGGTCGACCTGGATCACCAGCGCAGAATCGAGCCGAGCAGGCCGACACCCACGAGCAGCATCGCGACGGCGGCGAGCTTGAACCATCGAGCCTTGCGGCGCGACCGCCGCGCTGCGGCGGTCGCGACACCGAAGCGGAGATACCCGGCGGCGACGAACACGAAGTAGGCGAGGACGGCGCGGGAGGTGGGCTCCACGGTCCTGATCGTACCCTCGTGGCCACTCCTGACCCGACCAGCGGATCCCTGGTGCGGCCGGGCAGCCTTCCGGTCGCACCGGCGGTCGCGGTACGGCGCAGGGCGGTCACCGGAGCCGGATGTCGTCGAGAGTGGGGAAGTCGTACCAGGTCAGCTCAAAGGACGACCCGGTTTCCGGAACCACCGGGTAGACACCCCAGGTGGTCGCCTGGGTGTTCGGCGCGATGCTGAAGGACTCACCGGGCCGTGTCGTGGCGCACCAGGTGTTCTCGGGGTACACGATCCGACCGTCGGCGAGGGTGATCCATGAGGAGATCAGGTCGACGGCGGCGGTCGGGCAGCTCACCGGCCACGGGACCAGCGAGCCGTTGCGGTACCTGAGGTTCAGCCGCAGCTTGCCGCCGTTGACCTCGGCGCTGACCAGGGTGACGCTCATCGACGCCTGCTCGTACATGAGCCGGTCGATCTGGTACGTCCGCCTCGTGGGCTGCTCCTTCGCCGGCGACTCCGGCGGGCTGGGGTCGGCGTTCCCGGAACCGGTCGACGTGCGGTCGGGACTCTCGGTGGCGACCGGCGTGACACGGGCGGCGGGCGGGGCACTGCCGGTGACGGCGACGGGGTCCGCCGACCGGGAGGTGGTGAGGTCGGCCAGGTACCCGCCGCCGAGGGCGCCGACGACGGCGAGGCACGCCGTCGCCACCATGACGGCCAGCAGACCGACATACCTCTTCTGCACGGTTGGCTCCTGCCTGGCGAGGGCGGCGATGGCGTGAAGGTAACACCGCCGGCAAAGCTGGCGGGGCGTCCACCACACCGGTGCCCGCGCCGGCCGGCGAACTCGACGGGCCGCGCCCCGACGCGATCCCGCCGGGGCTTCCGGTGGGCGGACCGACCACGTTCCCGGCCGGGTGGGCTCAGCCGCCGTGCGGGCCGGACGGTCCTGGCCCGGGGGTCGCCGCGAGCGCCTCCCGGCACGCCCCGGCCAGTTCCTGGGAGACGGCGGCGCAGTCCCGGGGCGCGCACCGCCCGGCAATGCGGCGGGCCAGCTCGTCGAGGTACGGGGCGAGCGCCCCGGCCGTCGAGTCACGTCCGATCTCCGAGGCCGGTACGACGACGTTGACGGTGAGCCGCCGCCGGACGGCCGAGTACCGGAGATTGTGCACCCCGCCGTCGCCCTCGGCGCTCGTGATCGATCCGCCCAGGGTGAGGAAGATGTCGACCTCGTCGAGGCCGTCGATCACGATCCGCCCGAACGACTCCTTCAGCGCCCGCCGCAGCGCGACCGGCTCCGCCAGTGCCCGTTCGGGACCGCCGAGGCGGACTCTGACCGCGACTCTCATGGCATGATCATCCGTCATCCGTCATCCGTCATCCGGTACCGGGCCGGCCACACCGCCGCCCGGTCGGCGGGACAACGGGGCGAGGAGCCGGCCCGGGAGACCGGGCCCGGGTGCAGCTGCGGGCGATCCGGCCGGCAACCGGCTCGGCGCCGGCCGATTGTCAGGTGACGGCAAGGAACGCGGCCAGGTCCAGTTCGCCGACAGTCTGGCCGCCGCTGCGCTCTCCGTTCAAACGGAACCCGAGCCGCAGGTAGAACTCCTCCGGCCCGTCGTCGCCCGGCTGCCACGTCGTGTGGATCCGGGTCTCCCCGCGCCGCCGCGCCTCCTCTGCCAGGGACCGGACGGCGAAGCGCCCGTACCCGCGCCCCTGCTTCTCGGCGGCGATGTTCAGCCGCCACAGCCCGGACCGCAGGTCGGTCGGGGTGTCCTCCCGCCACGGAATGCGGAAGAAGCCCATCAGGAAGCCGACCAGCTCGTCGCCGTCGTAGACGAGCCGGGGCCAGACGACGTCCGGCCAGACGTACGCCTCGGCCAACGACCGGGCGACCGACTCGACCAGGTGCTCCTGGTCCGGCCGCACCCTCAGGTCGCATGCGGCATCGACGTTGGCCGGGGTGACCTTATCAAGGCGCAGGGACGGCATCCCGGCACCCTACCGAGCGCCCCGCCGGCCTCTTGACGCACTAATCCGAGTTCCACCACCGTCAGGGCGTCCGGGGGCCGATGCCGTCCTTCGGGGTGGGCGAGACCAGCAGTCCGACCTGGTGGCCGATGAACCGGTACCCGACCTGGGTGGCCGCCCAGAGCAGGTAGCCGCGGTCGGTCCCGGCGACGGCCCGCCCGTCGGCGTGCCCGACGCCGGTGAACAGCACCCAGTTCCCGGACACGGACACCACATCGATGGCCTCGCCGGTGATCCCGGCCTGCCCGGTGCCGTCGGGCAGCGACCCCCGGCGCTCGCGCGCCGCCGACCGGCTGGGGAAGAGGACCGCCGCGAGCCGCACCACGGCGTCGCTGTCGTCGGTGGTCCAGCTTCCCCTGACGGTACGCAGACAGCCGTCCAGCGGACGGTCGTCCTCCAGCACCCCGGCGCAGCCCCGCTGGTCAGCGGCCGACGTGCGGGTCAGGGTGTCCCCCTCGACGGTGAAGGTGCGCTCCGGGAACGCCAGGTCGGCCGTGACCGGGACCGGGTCGACCCGGGCCAGCGCCACGCCGAGCATCGCCAGGCACGCCCCGGCGGCGACGAGCGGCGTCCAGGCGGTCGGCAGGGACACCTTCCGGTTCTTCGCCAGCACCGGGACGACGAGGAGGGCGAGCACGAACAGCCCGACGCCGGCCCCGGCCCAGGTGATGCCGGTGGCCGTCGCGTACTGCCCGGGGCCGTCGACGAGTTCGTCCAGGTCGATGCGCCGGCCGGGCACGAAGAGGAGGCCGGACATGACCAGGGGCGCCCCGACCAGGATCACGACCGGCCGGGCCCGGCCGGGCAGCCGGGACCAGCATGCCCCGACGGTAACCACGTACAGGAGGGGCAGCGCGATCAGCAGCCAGCCCGCCGTCGCCATGCCGGGACCGGTGCAGCCGGTGACCGCGCAGGCGTTCTCCTGGAGCCAGGCCCGGCCCTCGTCGCCGAAGACCCCCTGCACGACGAAGAAGCCGACGATGCCGAGCACGATCAGCCCGAACAGCAGGCCGCTGCGTTCCGACCGGCGGGCCGGGGCGGCCGGGTGCGTGGCCTCGTCGGCGTGGCGGCGCCCGGCCTCGGCGCGAGCCTGCGCGACCAGGTCCACCGACCGACGTCGTCCACCCCTGACGTTCCACATGGTCGCGAGGTTAGAACAGCGCCGCACGCCGGGAGACGGCGCACCGAGGCGTGCGCCCCTGCCCGGCCGGGGCGTGGCGCTACGGTGTCCGGGTGACGATTCAGCCGCCGGCCGACCCGATCGAGGCGCTGGAACGGTTCCTCGCCCGGATCGCTCCCTACGACGATCCCGCCGCCGAGCCCGTCGCGACGGTCGACCTGCGGGTGGGCCGGCTACGCGGCTCCTTCCGGCTGACCGACCGGTCGGCCCGGGCGCTGAGCGAGGCGCTGGGCCGGTGGACCGACCCGGACGACGTGGGTCGTTGCGGGGGCTGCGGCGGGCCGGTGGACCGGGACCTGGTGTGCCGCTCGTGCGGCCGGCTGGACGGCATCTTCGGCGCGACGGTGGCGCACCACGCGGAGCGGGTCGCCGGCCACCCCGACTGACCGGCGACAAGGGCTGGGCAACGGGCGCTGACCGGCGGCAGGGGCTGGACGCGCGGCAGGGGCTGGACGCCAGTGAGGGTTGGACGTGCGGCGGAGACCGCCCGGCGGGAGGCCGGGGCGGCACGGTCACCCCCGACTCGGTGCCGCCTGACTCTCGTCCGGCCGGCCGCGGGCGCGGAGCCGGCGCAGCATCCGGGCGTCGCCGAAGCCGACCGCGTGGGCGGCGGCCTCGACGGTGGCGCCGTGGCCGATCAGGTGTTCGGCGCGTTCCACCCGCAGCAACTGCTGGTAGCCGAGCGGGGTCAGCCCGGTGGCCTGCCGGAACAGCCGGGTCAGGGTGCGCTCGGCGACACCTCCGGCGGCGGCCAGGTCGGCCAGCGGCAGCTTGTCCGGGTACCGGGCGTCGATCAGGTCCTGCGCCCGGTGCACCGCGTCGGACAGGTGCGACCGGTGCCGCATCATCGCGCTGGCCTGCTGCTCGTCGCCGTTGCGCCGGGCGTACACCACCAGGGAGCGGGCGATCCGGGCGGCGGCGGACGGCCCGTGCCGGGTCGCCACCAGGTGCAGCGCCACGTCGATGCCGCTGGCGATGCCGGCGGAGGTGACCACCCGGTCGTCCACCACGTACAGCACGTCGCGGACCACCCGGGCCGCCGGGAACCGGCGGGCCAGGTCGTCCTGCACCTCGTGGTGGGTGGTGCAGCGCCGGCCGTCGAGCAGGCCGGCCCGGCCGAGCGCGTACGCGCCGGCGCAGACGCTGGCGACGGTGCCGCCGGCCGCGTGGTGGCCGGCCAGCCAGCGCAGCCCCGCCGGATCGACCGGCCCCGGCGGGCCGTGGGCGCGCACCCGCCACCCGGGTACGACCAGCAGATCCTCCCGGTCCAGCTCCGGCCACCCGACGCCGGCCCGCAGCGATACGCCCTGCACGGTCGGCACCTCGGGCCGCTCGGCGACGTAGTGCAGCCGGTAGTCGAACCCGAGGTCGGCGGCGGTGGAGAAGACCTGGGCCGGGCCGGCCAGGTCCAGCAGGTGCAACTGCGGCACGAGCAGGAAGACGACCCGGGCCACCGGCGTCAGCCCCGGGCGTCGGCCAGGACGGCCCCGGACTGCTGCCCCGCCTCGTCACCGGTCAGCTCGGCGACGGTGCGGATCGTGGCGAAGCGGCCGGCGAGGGCGTACTCGGTCCGGGTGACCATCTCCTCGACCGGAAGGGTGCGCGGGTCGGCGAGGATCTCCGCCAGGGTGGCGGTCGCCGGCAGGTCCCGGTGCGGGGTGGGGAAGGTGACGGTCGCGTCGGTCACGAACGTCATCCGGTAGCCGAGGTCGCAGCCGATCCGGGCGGTCGTCTCCACGCACTGCTCGGTGCGGATGCCGCAGACCGCCAGGTCGACGATCCCGGCGAGGGTGAGCAACTGCTGGAGGTTGGTGGTGGTGAAGGCGTTGTGGGCGGTCTTGACCAGCGTCGGCTCCCCGTCCGCCGGGCAGAGGCCGTCGATCAGCCGGACGTGACCGGACGCCGGGTCGAAGACGGTGCCGGTGCCGGGCTCGGCGTGCAGCACCCAGACGACCAGATCGCGCCGGGACCGGGCGGCGTCGACCAGCCGGGTGACCTGGCCGACGATGTCGGGCCGCGAGGCGTACGCCCAGATCGGGCGCTGCCGGAAGGACTCCTGGACGTCGATGATGAGCAGTGCGGATCTCGTCATGCGGGCAATCCTCGCCGGGCGGGCGGCGCGATGGCAGGCACCATCGCGCCCCACCCCGGAACGATCCGGCCAGCCCGGCGCCGCGTCAGGCTGCCGGGGTACGCCGGGCGGGCCGGTCCAGCGCGGCGGCCTCCTCCGGGGTCGGCGCGGTGCCGCCGAGGTGCGCCGGCTGCCACCAGGCGTCGTCGGGGCCGGCCGGCGAGTCCGGGTACTCCCGCTGGGCCCGGTCGACCAGGGCGGTCAGCCGGGCCTTCAGCTCGGCGCTCATCTCGTTCGCGTCCGGGAAGGCGGCCGGGTCGATCGGCTCGCCGACGAGGATGGTGACCGGGGTGTGCCGGCGGGTGAGGGTGCGCGGACGGCCCTTCGTCCAGAGCCGCTGGGTGCCCCAGAGCGCGACCGGCAGCAGCGGCACGCCGGCGTCCTGCGCCATCCGGGCCGCCCCGTTCTTGAGATCCTTGACGGTGAACGACCGGCTGATGGTGGCCTCCGGGAAGACGCCCACCACCTCGCCGCCGCGCAGCGCGTCCACCGCCGCATTGTACGAGGCGGCGCCGGCCCGCCGGTTCACCGGGATGTGCTTCATGCCGCGCATCAGCGGGCCGGAGATCTTGTGCGCGAACACCTCGTGCTTGGCCATGAACCGGACCAGCCGGCGGGACGGGTGCGCGCCGAACCCGCAGAAGATGAAGTCCAGGTAGCTCACGTGGTTGCTGGCCAAGACCGCGCCGCCGGTGCGCGGCACGTGGTGGCTGCCCTCCACCTTCAGGCGCAGGTCGAGAACCCGGAACATCGTCTTGGCGGCGGTGATCACGGGCGGGTACACGAGTTCCGGCATTCGGCGACTTTACCCTGCTGACGGCGGGGCACGAAGGGCCCCGCGCCGCGCCGCAGCGTGGACGCCGGGCCGGCGAGGGACCGCTGCGCGGGCCTGTCCTCGGTGGGCGACGGCGAGCAGCGGGGCGACCAACTCCCGGGCAGACGGCGTGGAGGTCGGGGCGAGGCGACCATGGCGCGGCGCAACGCGTCGTCGAGCCACTCGACACCGGATGTCACGTGGTCGGCCGGCCCCCGGCCCGCGGGGAGCGGATCGGGGGCCGGCCGGTCAGGTGGCGAGCTTGTGCAGGTCCAGCCGGCCGCGGGCGAAGGCGTCGACCCGGCCCCAGCGGCCCGGGATGTCCAGCACCTCGATCCGCCCCATGCCGACCGGCAGTCGCGGCTCGACCGAAAGGTGCCCCTCGTGCGGCTCGATACCCAGCATGGTGCGCAGCAACAGCATCGGGGCACCGGTCGACCAGGCCTGCGGGCTGCACGCCGTCGGGTACTCCACCGGGAACTTGGTCAGCTCGCGCTGGTACCCGCCGAACGCCTCGGGCAGCCGCCCGTCGAAGTAGGAGGCGGCGGCGAGGATGCCGTCGGCGATGGTCGCGGCCTCCTCCGCGAAGCCGTACCGACGCAGCCCCCAGGCGATGAACGAGTTGTCGAACGGCCAGATCGTGCCGTTGTGGTAGCCGATCGGGTTGTACCTGACCTCGCCCTCGGCCAGCGTCCGCACCCCCCAGCCGGAGAACAGTCGCGGCCCGATCAGGTGCCCGGCGATCTTCTCGGCCCGGTCCTGGTCGACGATGCCGCTCCACAGCAGGTGACCGATGTTCGAGCTGAGCACGTCCACCTGCCGGCCGTCCGAGTCCAGGGCGAGGGCGAAGTACTGCCCGTCGTCCACCCACCAGTCGCGGTTGAACCGCTCCTTGAGCTGCGCCGCCTCCCGGTCCAACCGCTCGGCGAACGCCGGGTCTCCCCAGAACTCGCGCGCCATCCGGGCGGCCCGGACCTTCGCGTCGTACGCGTACCCCTGCACCTCGCAGGTGGCCCGGGGGAACCCCGGCAACCGCCCGTCCCGGTACGAGATGGAGTCCCAGGAGTCCTTCCAGCACTGGTTCTCCAGGCCGGTGTCGGTGTTGCGCCGCTCGTACCAGATGTAGCCGTTGCCGACCAGGTCGGCGTAGTCGTCGATCCACCTCAGCGCGGCCCGGCACTCCTGCTCCAGCTCCCGGACCAGCGCCACGTCTCCGCTCCACCGCTCGTACTCGTCGAGCAGCACCAGGAACAGCGGCGTCGCGTCCACCGAGCCGTAGTACGGCGAGTGCGGCTGCTCCTCGAACGCGGCCGTCTCGCCGTAGCGCATCTCGTGCAGGATCCGCCCCGGGTCCTCGTCCCGGAAGTCGTCGAACCGGGTGCCCTGCAACGAGGCCAGGATGCGCAGCGTGGTCCGGGACATCTCCGGGGCGAACGGCATGACCTGTAGGCAGGTCAGGATGCTGTCCCGGCCGAACATGGTCATGAACCAGGGCAGTCCGGCCGCGGGCAGCGTCTGCCCGCCGAGCGACAGCGGCGAGAAGCGCAGCGCGGCCAGGTCGACCAGGCTCCGCCGGTACGTGCGGGACAGGTGCTCGCACTCGGAGTTCACCCTCGGCGCGGCGGCGATCCACTCCTCCAGGTCGTGCTGGAGGGCCAGCCGCTCGCCGCTGTGCGCCAGCAGCCCCATCCGCAGGTCCCGGCCGCCCGGCCCGAGCGCGAACGTCTGCACCTCGATGTCCGCGTTCCACTGCTCGTTCGGCTCCAGGTGGACGCTGTACGCGAAGCCGTTGCGGTCGTACCGGGCGGTCTGCGACGAGGAGATCACCGTTTCCCGCCGGAAGTTGCCCCGCCGGTAGCCCAGCCGCAGCCGGTCCGGCTCGGCCTCGGCGTAGGTCTCGCCCTTCTTGTTCAGGATCTCGTCCTTGACCTGGAACAGGTCGGCGAAGTCGGCGCCGGCGTCCATCCTGATCTCCAGGTCGACGGCCTTCTCGTCGTGGTTCAGGATGGTCAGCTGCTCGTGGAAGCTGCCGCCGACCGTCCGCTCGCGGATGATCGACAGCTTGGCGTCGATGTAGTGCGTCGCCATCCCCGGCACCAGGAAGAACCGCGCCTCGTAGTACTGGAGGTCGTCGTAGGAGAGCGAGTTCAGCCGCTCGCCGTTGACCGTCAGCACCCAGCGGGACAGGAACCGGGTGTCGATGGAGAACAGCCCGGTCGGCTCGGTGGGCGTCGCCTCGATGTCGCCGGTGTCCTCCGACACCACGAAGGTGTTGCCGTCGAGGATCCGGACCGTGTTGGCCTGCGCCATCAGCGCACCTCCTGGTGGAAGAGCCGACGCGGCCCCCGGCTGTCCGACGGGCCGGGGAAGATCCGCTCCACCTGCACCACCAGCCGGGCGTCACCGGTCACCGTCATGTCACCACGCAGCAGCGCCGCCAGGCCGTGCTCCCGGCCGGCGGCGAGGTCCTCGAACAGCGCGGGGCTGGTCCCGATCACCGTGTCGGCCTCCCGGTCCTCCTGGCTCACCTGGAGCCGCCCCCGGTCGATCACCAGCAGCCAGTGTCTGGTCTGCGGACCCTCGTGCAGGTCGAAGCGCAGGGTTCCGGAGACCTTGGTCAGCAGTGGCTCGTAACCCCGCCGGTCCAGGTTCTCGAAGAACGTGGTGGTCGCGTCCAGCATCGGGCCCTCTCCTCCCGTCGATCCGCGTTCGACGTCGCAGGAGGGTCCCCGTCCGGTGCGCGGTCAACCTCGCCCGGATCGGGTGAGGCGGGTGGGCGGCCGAGGCCGGGACGACGCGACGCCGGCCCCCGGGTGGCGGGGGCCGGCACGCCGCGGCGGACGGTCAGTTGTTGGGCTCGTCGGCGCTGATGTCCGCCAGCACCGACTGCGGCTCGCGCTCGACCGCGAGGTCACCAATCGAGATCAAACCGACCAGCCGCCCGTCGTCGATCACCGGCAGCCGGCGTACGGCGTAGGTGCGCATCAGGTCGGCGGCGGCCACCGCGTCGTCGTACTGGCTCACCGTGACCACGTCCCGGCTGGCGATCTGGTTGAGCCGGGTCGAACTCGGGTCCATCTGCTCGGCGACACCCCGGACCGTGATGTCCCGGTCCGTGACGATGCCGACCACGTCGGCGCCGTTGGTCACCACCACGTCGCCGATGGCGCTGTCGCGCATCTCCCGCGCCGCGGTGGTGAGCGTCTCGTTGCCGTCCATCGTCACCAACCGGGTCGTCATGAACTCTCCGACCGTTGTCATGGTGCTCCCCTCTCGGTGTCGGCACCCGCGGTCTACCCGCCCGCCCCGAGGGGTAACGCGGACCGGCCGGTCCGGTCACCGCCGCCTGTGCCGCCGGGCCCGCCGGCGCAGGTCGTGGAAGCCGTTGCTGGACAGGCCGTAGAACAGCGGCAGCAGCAGGAAGACCAGAGCGCCACCGGCACCGAGACCAGCCAGCCGACCAGCGCGGTCCCCGGCCGGTCCCGGTCGCTGTCCATCGGCTCCCCCGTCCCCGTCCTCGGCCGGCTGGCCGGGACGGTGTGCAGGAGTCGCGGAAACCCGCTGTCGCAGCGACCCAACTGGCCCGCCGCCCGGAGCCGCCGGTCCGGCGACCGCGCCTCGGATGCGTCGGGCGGGAGCCGGTGCGTCTCGGCGGACCCGGCGAGGGGCGGGGGGAGGGGGGAGGGGGCTCAGCCGCGCGGTGGCATGCCGTAGACCCGCTCGACGTGCAGGCGCAGCACCAGCCGCCCCTCGGCGACCATCGCGGCCCGGAAGTCGTCCCAGTCGGGATGCTCGCCCTGCACGGCCCGGTAGAGCCCGATCAGCTCCTCCACCGTCGCGTCGTCCGCCCGCCGCGCCACCGGGGTCAGCTCGGCCCGCGCCTCGGCCACCGCGTACGCCCAGCCGTCGTCGCTGCTGACGTGGAAGCTGGCGCGGGGGTCCCGGCGCAGGTTGGCGGTCTTGGCCCGCCCGTCGGTGACCGAGACCCGGATCAGCCCGGCCCCCCGGTCGAAGGAGTAGACCACGTTCGACAACTGCGGGCGCCCGTCCCGCTTGATGGTCGCCAGCACGCCCAGCCACCGGCCCGCGATGAGCTCGGTGAGGGCGCGCCGGGTCGTCTCGTCCGCCACGGCAGCCTCCAGGTCGTCGTACCTGGGTCCATCCAACCCGACGCGCGGCCCGCCGGCCGGCCGATGCGACGACCCGGCCGGCGGGAGCGGGGTCAGCGGCCCTCGGCGGCGACCAGCTCGGCGAGCTGCACCGCGTTCAGCGCGGCGCCCTTGCGCAGGTTGTCGTTGGAGCAGAACAGGGCCAACCCGTGCTCCACCGTCTCGTCGGCGCGGATCCGACCCACGTACGTCGGGTCCTGGCCGGCGGCGAGCAGCGGGGTCGGCACGTCGGACAGGGCCACCCCGGGCGCGCCGTCGAGCAGCTCGCGGGCCCGCTGCGGGGTGATCGGCCGGGCGAACCGGGCGTTGATCTGGAGCGAGTGGCCGGTGAAGACCGGGACCCGGACGCAGGTGCCGGAGACCTTCAACCCGGGGATCTCCAGGATCTTGCGGCTCTCGTTGCGCAGCTTCTGCTCCTCGTCGGTCTCCTCGGAGCCGTCGTCGACGATCGAGCCGGCGAGCGGGAGCACGTTGAACGCGATGGGCCGGGCGAAGGCCCGGGGCGCCGGGAACTCCACGGCCCCGCCGTCGAAGGCCAGCCCCGCGGCCTGCTCGGCCACCTTGCGGACCTGTTCCTCCAGCTCGGCCACGCCGGCCAGGCCGGCGCCGGAGACCGCCTGGTACGTCGAGACGACCAGAGCGACCAGCTCCGCCTCGGCGTGCAGCGGGCGCAGCACCGGCATCGCGGCCATCGTGGTGCAGTTCGGGTTGGCGATGATGCCCTTCGGGCGGTTCGCCGCGGCGTGCGGGTTGACCTCGGCGACCACCAGCGGCACGTCCGGGTCCGTCCGGAACGCCGACGAGTTGTCGATCACGACCGCGCCGGTCTCGGCGACCCGGGGGGCCAACTCCTTCGCGGTGCCCTTTCCGGCGGAGAAGAGCACGACGTCCAGCCCGGAGTAGTCGGCGCTGGCCGCGTCCTCGACGGTCACCTCGCCGCCCCGCCACGGCAGGGCGCGCCCCGCCGACCGGGCGGAGGCGAACAGCCGCACCTGCTCCGCCGGGAACTCGCGCTCCGCCAGCACCTGCCGCATCACGCCACCGACCTGGCCGGTGGCCCCCACAATGCCGATCCTCATGCCCGCGAGGCTACCCAGGTCGACGCCCCGGCCGGGAACGCTTTCCCACCGCCCGGCCCCGTCCCGGCCGTGATCCGACCCACCCCGACCAACCCCGGCAGCCGCAACGACGACCCCGGCGTGGGGCGTCGCCCGGAAGATCGCAGGCGACCCGGCCGCCGGGCCGCAACATCCGCCGCACCCCCGGCGCCGCCGGCCCGGCAGCCACCACGGCCCGCGCGACGGGAATCACATCTCCCTTCGCCGCGCGGGCCGGTCGGCGGGCCGCCGTGGGTGGGGTCAGCGGGGCGGGTCGACGATCTCGCCGAGGTCGGTGGCGGCGAGGTCGTCGCGGATCAGCGCGGCGTCGCCCTCCACCACCAGGGTGAGCGACTCCGGGTGCAGGTGGGTCGCGGCGGCGGCCGAGACCTGGTCGACGTCGGCGGCGAGCAGCGACTCGCGCAGCCGGGCGTGGTAGTCGTCCGGCAGGTCGTGCACGACCAGGGTGGTCAGCGCCGACGCGATCGCCCGGGGGCTCTGCAACTCGACCGAGAGCTGGCCGGCCCGCCAGGACCGGGCCACGGCCAGCTCGTCGGAGGTCACCCCACCGGCCTGGGTACGGCTGATCTCGCCGACCGCCTCCACCAGCGCCGGCGCGGTCACCGCCGTCTGCACGCCCGAGCTGACCGCGAACCGGCCGAACCGGCGGGACGAGGCGAACTCGCCCCGGATGCCGTACGTGTAGCCGCGCACCTCGCGGATCAGGTGGTTGAGCCGGGAGGTGAACGCCCCGCCGAGCACCGTGCCGGCCAGCAGCGACGGCACGTGGTCGGGGTGCGCCCGGTGCGGCGACGGGTGGCCCAGCCGCAGCGTGGACTGCACCGACCCGGGCCGGTCGACCAGGATGATCCGCCGCCCGGCGCGCAGCGACACGTCGATCGGGCCGCCCGAAGTGACCGGGCCGCCGCCGGTGCCGGCGAACGCCGCCGCGCCGAGCGCGTCCAGGTCGAGGCGCTCCAGGTCGCCGGCGACGATCAGGGTGCCGGGGCGGAGGAACCACTCGGAGTGGAAGACGGTGACGTCCTCGACGTCCAGGCCGGCCACCGAGTCCGGGTCGCCGTACATCGGCCGGCCCCACCGGTTCTCCGCGCCGAACAGGTCGGCCCGCAGCGCCGCCTCGGCCCGGGGGCCCGGGTTCGCCCAGTCCATCCGCAGCGCCGTCGCCTCGTCGTCGCGGACCCGCCGCACGTCGTCCGGGTCCAGTCGGGGCGTCCGGACGGCCTCGGCGAGCAGCTCCACGGCGGCGGGCAGCCGGTCCACCGGCACCTGGACGCTGACCTGGAACGAGTCCCAGTCCAGCCCGGTCACCAGCTCGGTGCCGAGCCCCTCCACGGCCAGCGCGTACGTGGTGGCGTCCCGCTGCGTGGTGCCCTCCTCCAGGGCCTTGGCCAGCACCGCGCCGAGCCCCTCCCGGCCGACCGGCTCCCGGCCGGCGCCGGCGTCGAGCAGCAGCAGCGCCACCGCCAGGTTCTGCCCGGGCAGGTGCGCGGCGACGACCTGGCCGCCGGCCACCCCACGGCGCACCACCTGCGGGAACCGGTACGGCCGGGCCAGCCCCGGCCCGGGACGGTCGGCGATCAGGCTCATCGGGACTTCCTTCCGTTCACGACTGCGGGGCCGGCGGGCAGCGGATCGTGGCGGACCACCGGGCGGCGCCGCTCGCTCGTCGCGCTCACGCGCTCTCCTCGGGCAGGTATGCCAGGGTCACCCGGTCCTCGGCGCGCAGCACCTCGGCGGCGAGCGCGGCGATCTGGTCGGCGGTCACCGCGAGCCAGGCGGGCAGCCGCTCGGCGGCGACGGCCGGGTCGCCGAACTGGGTGGCGTACCGCCCGAGGACGTCGGCGCGTCCGTCGACCGTGGACATCTGCCGCCACCATCCGGTGCTCAGCAGCGCCTTGGCCCGGTCCAACTCGGCGGCGGTGACCGGCACGGTGGCCAGCTCGTCGACCACCTCGGCCACCCCGGCGGCCAGCCGCTCGCCGCCCACCCCGGGCCGGGCGGTGGCGGTGGCGATCAGCGGGGCGGGGGCGTGCGCCAGGTCCACCCCGTACGCGCCGACCAGGTCGGGCTGGGCGATCCGCTCGCCGTCGGCGAGGCGCTGGTAGAGCCGGCTGCCCCGGCCGCTGCCCAGCACGGTGGCGAGGACGGTGAGCACGTCGTACCCGGGGGTGCCGAAGGCGTGGGTGCGGTGCGCGACGAAGACGCGGGGCGCGGGCACGGCGCCCCGGACGGTCTCCGTCACCGGCCCGCCGCCGGCCGGCACGTGCCGGCCGTCCGGCGCGGCCGGGATCGACTCCCGGGCCGGGAGGGCGCCGAAGTACTTGTCGGCCAGCGCGAACACCTCGGCCGCGGTGGCGTCCCCGACCACGGTCAGCACCGCGTTGTTCGGCGCGTAGTAGGTGCGGTGGAAGTCCTGGAAGGTGGCCAGGTCGGCGGCGTTCAGGTCGGCCATCGACCCGATCGTCGCGTGGTGGTACGGGTGCCCCGGCGGGTAGAGCAGCGGCAGCAGCCGCAGCCACGCGTCGCCGTACGGCACGTTCTCGTAGCGCTGGCGGCGCTCGTTCTTGACCACGTCCCGCTGGTTGTCCAGCGTCTCCCGGGTCAGCGCCGGCACCAGGCCGCCCATCCGGTCGGCCTCCAGCCAGAGCGCCAGCTCCAGGTGCTCGGCCGGGACCGTCTCGAAGTAGTTCGTCCGGTCCGGGTTGGTGGTGGCGTTCAGGGAGCCGCCGGCGCCCTGGACGAGCTTCATGTGCTCGGTCTTCGCCACGTTCACCGAGCCCTCGAACATCAGGTGCTCGAAGAGGTGGGCGAACCCGGTCTGCCCGTCCGGCTCGTGCCGGGAGCCCACGTCGTACCAGAGGTTGACGGCGACCGCGGGGGCGGTGCGGTCCTCGCTCACCACCACGCGCAGGCCGTTGTCCAGTCGGGTCGTTTCGATCGGCCAGGGGTAACCGCTGTCGGGCATGGCCCGACGCTATCCGATCGCGGGGACGGAGAGGTGACCCGCGCGTGGTCGGCGCGGCGACGCGTCGTCGCCCCGGCCGGGTGCGGCGGGAGCGCGGACGGGCCGCCGCGCCGGGTCGGCTCAGTCGGGGGGTTCGATCGGGGTCACGGTCTCCTCCGAGGTGCGTTGCTCCGGCACCGTGTCGGGGGCGGCGCTCTGGTCCTGCTCCCGCAGGTCCGACTCGGTGAGGATGGCGGCGGCCTGGGCCCGTGGGTCGTCGCTGCCGGCGGCGGCCTCCTCGGGCAGCAGGTGGGCCCGGGACTCGATCCGGGCCTGGTCGCTGTGGGCATTCGTCATGCCGGCCTCTGTACCCCGTGCGCCGCTCAGCGGAACGGGCCACGCACCTCGTAGGTGATCCCGCCGGAGGACGAGCCGGAGGTGCCGCGCTGGGAGGAGAAGTAGAGCCGGGTGCCGTCCGGGGAGAACGCCGGCCCGGTGATCTCCGAGGACCCCTGGCCGGTGATCCGCAGGAACGGGGTGACGATCCCGTCCGGCGTGATCATGTTGATCTCCATGTTGCCGCCGTCCTCGGCCACGTACAGGTCGCCCGAGCGGGTGCCGGTGATGTTGTCCACCCCGGTAAGCGGGGCGGTGCCGCCGGTCACCAGCGAGTCGTCGTACGCCAGGTCGATCCGCTGGCCGACCGCGTCGTACGCCCAGACCCGGTTGTCGCCCTTGGTGGTGAACCAGCAGGTCCCGTCGGCGTACCAGCAGCCTTCGCCGCCGTCCAACCTCTTCGCCCCGGACACCTGCTGCCGGGTGGTCGTCGGCGAGCCGTCCGGGTCGGGCACCGGCGCCCAGCTCACCGGGCCGCTGGTGGCGGTCCCGCCGACCAGCACCTCCAGGGTGCCGGCGGACAGGTCGCCCCAGACGGTCGGCCGGAACCGGTAGAAGCAGCCGGTCGTCTCGTCCTCGGTCAGGTAGATCACCCGGCGGACCGGGTCGGCCGCCGCCGCCTCGTGCTTGAACCGGCCCAGCGCCGCTCGCCGCACCGCCGCCGTCCCGCCCTGCGGGTACGTCTCGTAGACGAACCCGCGGCTGACCTCCTCGCAGGACAGCCAGGTCCCCCACGGGGTGGCGCCCCCCGCGCAGTTCTGGTTGGTCCCGGACAGGATCCGGTACGCCGAGGCGATGGTCCCGTCGGCGTCGAACCGCACCGCAGACGCACCGCCGCCGGGGGTGATCTCGGAGTTCGAGACGTAGATCCACCCGGTTCCGGCCGGGAAACAGGCCCCGCCGTCGGGCGCGTCGTGCCAGGTGTACGACGTGCCGGCGACCGCCTGCCGGGACCGGGCGACCACCCGGCCGGTGAACCCGGCGGGGAGCTGGAGGCCGTTGGCGTCGGCGGCGCCCAGCGGCCCGTACGGACCTACCCCGGGCTGGGCCGGGGCGGCCAGCGCGGCGGAGGACCACAGGCTGCCGGCGAAGGCGGCGGCCCCGTTCACGACGGTGGCGCGCAGCAGCGTACGACGGTCCATTCGAACCTCCCCGGAGATGGCGTGGTGCCGTCGAGGCTACCGACCATTCCATCGATGGAGGTGAACGCCAGGCGAGGCTTTGCCGACGGTCGGATGAGTCTCTCCCGCCGCGTCGGGTACGCTGGTCGCCGTGACGCGGTGGTATCGATGGTTTAGGCAGCCGGCTGGAGGAGCCGGTGACTTCACCATGATCTGACGTCACTCCTCTTCGAGCCGGCCGGGCAGGGACACGGGTTCCTGCCCTTTTGCGTACGAGCAGCCGGCTCGACCTCGGGCGCCGGCCCCGGGGCACGGTCGGCGGAAGGAACCCCACCGTGACCACCCCGGACAGCCATCGCGTCATCGACCAGCGGATCGATCGCGTCGTGCCGTTGACCACCCCGGCCCTGCTGCACCACCACCTGCCGCTGGACGCCCCGCTCACCGAGGCCGTGCTCGACGGCCGGCGCGCGGTCGGCCGGGTGCTCGACCGGGCCGACGACCGGCTGCTGGTGGTGGTCGGACCGTGCTCGGTGCACGACCCGGCCGCCGCCCTCGACTACGCGGCCAGGCTGCGGGAGACTGCGGACCGGCTCGCCGACGACCTGCTGATCGTGATGCGGGTGTACTTCGAGAAGCCGCGCTCCACGGTCGGCTGGAAGGGCCTGATCAACGACCCCGGGCTGGACGGCTCGGGCGACGTGAACACCGGCCTGCGCACCGCCCGCGCGCTGCTGCTGGACGTGCTGCGGCTGGGCCTGCCGGTGGGCTGCGAGTTCCTCGACCCGATCACCCCGCAGTACATCGCCGACACGGTGGCCTGGGGGGCGATCGGCGCCCGCACGGTGGAGAGCCAGGTGCACCGGCAGCTCGCCTCCGGCCTGTCCATGCCGATCGGCATGAAGAACCGCCCCGACGGCAGCATCGGCACCGCCGTGGACGCCATCCGGGCGGCCGGCGTCCCGCACGTCTTCCCCGGCATCGACGTCTCCGGCACCCCGGCGATCATGCACACCCGGGGCAACGCCGACGGCCACCTCGTGCTGCGCGGCGGCAACGACGGCCCGAACTACGACGCCGCCTCGGTGGCCGGGGCGCTGGACCTGCTCCGCGCGGCCGGCCTCCCGGAGCGGGTGGTGGTCGACGCGAGCCACGCCAACAGCGGCAAGGACCACCGCCGCCAGCCGCTGGTCGCCGCCGACGTCGCGGACCAGCTCTCCGCCGGCCAGCGGGGCATCGTCGGCATCATGCTGGAGAGCTTCCTGCTCCCCGGCCGGCAGGACCTCGACCCCACCCGCGAGCTGGAGTACGGCCGCTCCGTCACCGACGCCTGCCTCGGCTGGGACACCACGGAAGAGGTCCTCGCCACCCTCGCCGCCGCCGTCCGCACCCGCCGCACCACCACGGCCCCCCTCACCACCCCGGCCTAAACCCCATCCCCACCCACCGCCGGCTCCGCGGGGAGGGGGAAGGCAGTGGTGCCCCCGGCCGGAGGTCGGGGGCACCACTGGGTGTCGGTGTGCAGGTCGCCTCTCGGCGCGTGGCGCGACGCGGCTCCAGCCGGACGGTGTTCCGCGAAGGCAATTCAGGTGAGGCCCGGGGACACTGGGCACACCGACACACCCCACAACCGGCGGGGCCCGGTTGGTGTTCCGGGCCCCGAATGTGACGGCCGTCACCACACCCGGCCGAGCCGGGGGCCTAGTCGGGCCGGGTGACGTTTGACCGTTTCCGGCTCGGGTAGCCGACCGTCGTGACCGACGACCCATCCGTGACGGACGCACCCGTGGACGACGCCGAGCTGGCCGCCGACACCGATCTGCCCGCCGACACCGAGCCGGCCGGCGACACCGAGCCGGACACCCGGCCGCTCGACGAACTGCTCGACGAGATCTACCACGGCCAGGAGCGGATCAGCCAGGCGGACATCTACCGCCGGGCCGTCGCCGCCGAGCTGGCCGCGGCGCTGCTCACCCGGATCGCCGCCCTGCCCGAGGGCGAGTACGCGGTGGACGAGGCCGCCGACCTGCTGGGCGGGTCGCCCGCCTGACGCCTCGGATCCGGGCGGCACGAGCCGGCCCCGCAGCGGCACGACGCCACCACCCGGCCCGGCCGACGCACCGGTCCCGCACGACCACGGAGAGGACAGCGAGGATGACCGATCGCGAGGAGCAGCGGGAGGCGCACGTCCCGGCGCTCGGCCAGCCGCCGGAGGGCAGGGACAGCACCCCCGAACCGGACTTCGCCGACGAGCACGACCGCACCGCCGTCGACCGGGACATCATCACCGGCGACGAGGACGATGAGGAGCGCGAGCCGGAGTCGCCGCACGGCTGGTCCGGCATGCAGCGCTGACGCCGGACGGGGAGCGGCCGGGCGGCCCCGACCCCTCCCCCGTACCCGGTTCAGTCCTTGTCGTGACCGCCCTCGGCGGCCTGCTGGGCGACGGCGTAGCCCATCTGGAGGAAGTCGGAGGCCGCCACCGCGGTCAGCGCGGTGGCCACCAGCCGGGTCAGCCGGGGGGCCAGCACCAGGCCGCCGGTCAGCCCGGTGGCCACCCAGACCGCCAGGCAGAACGGGCAGCTCAGCAGCTCCCCGATGGCGTGCCGGGTGGGGCTGCCCGAGTCCCGGACCTGCTCCATCACCTCGCCGGAGCCGATCGGGCGGTCGTACCGGGTGAACGGGGCGCGCAGCGGGCTGGTCACCGCGTCCTTCGACAGCAGCCGGCTCAGCTTGTGGGTGGCGACGGAGAGCAGCAGCACGTCGGCCGGGCTGGGCCGCTCCGGCACCGGCCGGCCGGTCGCCCTGACCAGTGCGGCGAGCATCGCGGTCACCCCCGCGTAGGTGCCCATCGCCACCAGGTAGCCGCCGAGCGGGCGGTGCTCGTGCGGCGCGTACGCCTGGCGCAGCCGCGCCACCTTCTGCCTCAGGCTGCTGTCGCTCAAACCCGGTCTCCTCGTTCTGTGCGCGGGCCGCCGGCGGCGGGTCCGGCGACCGGCTCAGCCGGCGGTCAGGTTGTCGGCCACCTCGCGGGCGAGGTTGGCCAGTGTCTCGTCGGCCAGCCCCGGATCCGCCTGGCCGGACGCCCCGGCCAGGTCCAGCCGGACCAGGGCGCCCCCGGCGTCCGCGGGCTCCACCCGGATCTCGGCCGACCACTCGGGGGCGGAGGCGCTGGCCCACCGGGCCCGCAGCGGCCCGGTGCTGACGTCGGGGCGGCTCGCGCCGTCGGACCGCAGCGGCTGGGGCAGCCACGCGGCGGCCCGGTCCGGGTCGGTCGCCGTGCTGAACACCACCTCGGGCGGCGCGGACATGCCGCGCTCCGCGTGCGCCCCCATCACTCGTCCCGCAACCGGGCCGGGTCGACCTCGCGTCCCGGGTGCCGGGCCAGGTACTCGGTCTCCAGTTCCGCCGTACGGCGCAGGTGGTTCGCGAGCGCCGAGTCCGCCGCGTGCCGCAGCGTGTCGAGCCGGGTGCGGTGCAGGCTGTGCATCTCGCGGATCAGGTCCTCGTCGGCGAGTTCGGCGGGGTCGATCCCCAGCTCGCCGTCGGCGGACATGTCGTGGACGTGGTCGCCGTCCCACTCGGGCAGCCGCTGCTCCGGGCTGGCTTCGACCGGGCCGCCGGGCTGCCGCACTGATTCGGTCATCGTCGCCCCCCTCGTCTCGTCTGGGCTGGCGTCTAGACGGATGCCCACACCGGCCACCACCAAACCCCCGGACTACGACGCCGCGTCGGAGAACGCCCCGGCTCCCGGTACCCTCGAACCCATGAAGCGGCTCTGGACACCGGCGTGGATCGCCCGCCACGTGGCCATGGTCGTGCTGGTCGTCGGCTTTCTCGGGCTGGGCTGGTGGCAGATCACCCGGGCCGCCGACGGCAACTCCATCAGCTGGGGCTACGCCATCGAGTGGCCGGTCTTCGCGGCGTTCGTCGTCTTCGTCTGGTGGCGTGAACTGCGACACACCCTGCGCTCCGCCGCCGACGGGCCACCGACGGCCGGCGAGCAGGCGGGCGGCGACGTCCCGGCCGGCGCGGCCCCGGGCCCGGCGGCCCCGGCCGGCGCGGCCCCGTCGTCCGGCGCCCCGACGGGGGTACGCCGACCCGTGCGGGTCGCCCGGGTGGCGGCGACGCCGACCGGCGGGCCCGAGGACGCCGACCTGGCCGCGTACAACCGCTACCTGGCCTGGTTGAACGCCAATCCGGGCGCCCGGCCCGGTGACTATCCCGGCTGACGCCGGTACGCGACTACCCGGCCGAGGCCGGTTCGGAAGGACGGACGAAGGTGGGCGGAGCCCTTACCCGGTACCGCGCGATCGCCTGGATCGTGGGCGTGGCGCTGGCCGTGCTGGTCCTGATCGGCATGCCGCTGAAATACGGGTTCGACGAGCCGACGGTGGTCGCGGTCGTCGGGACCGCGCACGGCTGGCTCTACATGCTCTACCTGGCGGCGACGTTCGACCTGTCCCGCCGGGCGGACTGGCCGCTGAAGCGGATGCTGCTGGTGATGCTCGCCGGCACGGTGCCCTTCGTGTCCTTCTACGCCGAGCGGCGGGTGAGCCACTGGGTGGCCCCCCAGCCCACCCGCACCCCGGAGCCGGTCGCCGGCTGAGGCTGACCCGGCCGGGTCAGCGGTCCGGGCGCCAGAACTCCTCGGCGGTGGCCGGCGCGGCGCCCCAGCCGCCGTACCGCACGCCCTCGCGGGCCCGGTGCACGGCGCGGCTGACCTGCCCGAACTGCCGCTGGTCGTCGCTGCTGAACAGCAGCACCTCGACGCCCCGGTGCCAGCCCCACAGCTCGTACGGCGGCGGACGCCAGCGGTCGCCGGCCAGCGCGAGCAGCACGGGCAGCAGGGCCACCGTCCCGAGGGCCAGGTACGCCCCGGCGGTCAGCCGTTGCAGGCCGCCGGTGAAGCCGAGCACCAGCCCCACCCCGGCGATCATGACGGCGGTCACCGCCACGGCCCGGACGGCGAGCCGGTCGTGCGGGCCCCGGGTGGTGTGCAGGTGGGTCAACTCGGCGATCGCGAAGCTGCTGCGGCCGACGGTGAACCGGTCCGCCGTCACGACGATCCCGGGCTGGGCGTAGAGCAGGGCAGGGGGCGCGGGGGTCACCCTCGGTGACCGGCGCTGGCGGGTGGCGGAGCCATCTCGGATCACGGCTGTCTCCCACGGCTGAGGGGCCGGGAGCGGTCCCCGCGGCGCCGGTCGACGCCTACGGGATTCCCGGCTCCGCTCCATTCTCTGACCGTCGGGCCAGCCCAAGCCCGGTTTTCCGGTCCGCGGCGCGGTCCCGCGATCCCCACCGCGCCGGCAAGAGGCCACCAATTCCGGCTTATCCGGCTATTACCCCTCGCGTCCGGCGTCATCCGCCCAGAACGACGAAAGCCACGGAACGCCCGTTCGGCGCATCCGACCCCACCGGCTGCGCCGGAGCGCGGCCCACAAGTCACCGAACGTGATTGTATCTCGCGACACACCCGGGTCGTTTCGCCACTTTCGCCCCTGCTTCACCTGCGGGTAACTCCCGTCCCGGGTTAGGTTGTGCGGGCCGGACCGGTCGACAGCCGTCCAACCGGACAGCCCCGGGCCGGCTCGCCGTGGCGTCCGCGACGCGCGGCGACTGGTGGGAGAGGAGCCCTCCGCTCTTGTCGTCCCTCAGGAATTCGCTGCGCGCACTGGCGGCGGCCGGCCTCGCGGCCGTGCTGATCGCCCCGGCGTCGCCGGCTCGGGCCGAGCCGTCACCCGCCGAGCTGACGCAGCGGATCGAGAAGTCCTCGACCGAGCTGGAACGGGTCGTCGAGTCCTACAACAAGCTCACCGAGGACATCAAGGCGAACAAGGCCGCCGCGGCGAGGCTGACGGCCCGGATCGGGCCGTTGGAGGCGCAGGCCGCACAGAGCCGGGCGGACGTCGGCGAGATCGCCGTCACCGCGTACAAGACGGGCCGGCTGGACACCGCCAACGCGCTGCTGAGCGCGGGCGGGCCGAGCAACCTGCTGGACCGGCTGGACACCCTCGACCAGCTCACCCGGCAGCGCCAGCAGCGGATCACCGGCTTCACCGAGAGCCAGCGCCGGCTGCTCGACCAGAAGGCCCGGCTCGACGCGACGCTGGCGAAGCAGGCCGCACAGGCCAAGCAGCTCGCCGCCGGCAAGAAGAAGATCGAAAAGGACCTCGCCGAGCTCTACGAGCTGCGCCGTCAGGCGTACGGGCGGGCCACCGAGCCGCCGGCGCCGAGGACGAAGCCGAAGTCGGGCGGGAGTTCCGGCGAGCAGGCACCCGCCGTCTCCGGCCGGGCGGGCACCGCGGTCCGGTACGCGTACGGCGCCCTCGGCAAGCCCTACGTCTGGGCCGCCGACGGCCCGAACGGGTACGACTGCTCCGGCCTCACCTCCGCCGCCTGGCGGGCGGCCGGCAAGTCGCTGCCGCACAACACGAGGATGCAGTGGGGCGTGGTCAGCCACATCAGCCGCAGCGAACTGCGCCCGGGCGACCTGGTCTTCTACAACAGCCTCGGGCACGTCGCGCTCTACGTCGGCGGGGGCCAGGTGATCCACGCGCCCACCTTCGGCCGCAACGTGGAGAAGCGGGACGTCGACCTGATGAGGCCCTACGGGTACGGCCGGGTCCGCTGACGGCCCCGACACGAACGGCGAACGGCCGGCGTCCCCCTATCGGACGCCGGCCGTTCGCCGTCATTGTTACCAGGTCAGGCGGCCTGCAACCCCTCCGCCCGGGCCAGCTCGCGCAGCCGGCCCAGGGCCTGGATCTCCAACTGCCGGATCCGCTCCCGGGAGAGCGAGAAGCGCGAGGCGACCTCGGTCAGCGAGTGCTCCCGCCCGTCCTCCAGGCCGTAGCGGGCCCGCATGATGCCGGCCGACCGGTCGTCGAGGTGGTTGAGCAGACCCTCGATGCGCTGCCGCTCCAGCCCGGTGAGGACGATGTCCTCCGGCGACGGGGCGTCGCTGTCGGCGACCAGGTCGCCGAGGTTGGTGTCGCCGTCGTCGCCGACCGGGGTGTCCAGCGACACGGTGTCCTGCGACCAGCGGACCAGCTCGTTGACCCGCTCGACGGTGACGCCGAGGGACGCGGCGATCTGCTCCGGCTCCGGGTCGCTGCCCAGCTCGCGGGTGAGCTGCCGGGCCACGTTGCGCATCCGGTTGACGTCCTCGACCAGGTGCACCGGCAGCCGCACGGTGCGCTCCTGCTGGGCGATGGCCCGGCTGATCGCCTGGCGGATCCACCAGGTCGCGTAGGTGGAGAACTTGAAGCCCCGCTCGTAGTCGAACTTCTCGACCGCCCGGACCAGGCCGGTGTTGCCCTCCTGGATCAGGTCGAGCATGGGCATGCCCGAGCGTACGTAGCGCCGGGCGATGGAGACGACCAGCCGCAGGTTGGCGCGGATGAAGAGATCCTTCGCCCGCTCCCCCTCGGCGACCACGCGCTCCAGGTCGTCCCGGTCGACACCGGCGGGAACGCGGTCGGTGTCGAGCAGGTGCTCGGCGTAGAGGCCGCCCTCGATCGCCTTGGAGAGATCGACCTCCGTGGCGGCGTCCAGCAGTGGCGTCCGGGAGATCTCGTGAAGGTAGACTCCGACCAGGTCGCGCTCCTCGGCCACCTCGTCGGTTCGCATGCCGATGTTCTTGTCCACGTTGCCCACGGTCCCCTCGCTCGCGCCGGTTGCCCGGTTCCTTGCCATCCCCACGTCCATCAGCCCTCCCCCGTAACTTCCGCTGTGCCCACCGGTGCTGACCTGACACCTGCACAACAGTCGAGACGCGTCGGGGATTCCATGTCGTGAGTCGAAAGTGTCACGAATGCCTGAGTGGTAGCTGAGAGCCCGGTCCATGTTTGCTGTCAGCACCCCGTCGGGCGGCTCGCCGTTGGCGCCACGGACGGGGTCGGCGGATCGACGGACGCCGCCACCCGTAGGCATGGCACCACTGTCGGCCCCGGGCGCGCAGCGACCCGGGTCACCACCACGCTGCGATCCTGGTCACCGACTGATACGCGGCGGCGGACCGGTCGGTTCATTCACGGACACGGAATACCCTCGCCCCGGTTGAACAATCCGGGGCGGGTGTGAAGTCCCACCCCGGCCGGATCGTGACCATCGTCACCGGGACGCGGCCCGGCGGCGCAGCCGCAGCTCAGGAGGCGAGCAGGGCGAGGGCGCCGCGCACCTGGTGGGCGGAGCGGGCCAGGGCGGCCCGGGCGGCGGACACCTCGGCCCCGGAGACCAGCGACACCAGGGCGGTCTTCAGGTCGCCGTCGGCCTCGTGCAGGGCCCGCCGGCAGGCCTCCTCGGCGCCGCCGGTGGCCTCCACCAGGATCGAGATCATCCGGCCGCGCAGCTTGGCGTTGGTGGCCACCATGTCGATCATGAGGTTCGAGTAGACCCGTCCCAGCCGGACCATCACGGCCGTGGAGAACGTGTTGAGCACCAGCTTCTGCGCGGTGCCCGCCTTCATCCGGGTCGACCCGGTCACCACCTCCGGGCCGGAGTCCACGCCGATGAAGACGTCGACCGACGAGGCGGCCTCCGCCTCCGGGTTGGCGCAGAGCAGCACGGTCGCCGCCCCCTGCGCCCGGGACGCGGCGAGCGCCCCGAGAACGTACGGGGTGCGCCCGCTGGCGGCCAGCCCGACGACCAGGTCACCGGCACCGACGCAGTCCGCGGCCTCGGCCGCCCCGCCCCGGTGGTCGTCCTCGGCGTCCTCGACGGCCCGCCAGATCGCGTCGGGGCCGCCGGCGAGATGGGCGCAGAACCAGTGCCGGGGCGAGTTGAAGGTGGGGGCCAGTTCGGCGGCGTCGAGCACGCCGAGCCGACCGGAGGTGCCGGCGCCGAAGTAGTGCACCCGGTATCCGCCGCGCAGCGCGGTGACCGCGAGGTCGACGGTGGTGGCGATCTCGTCGAGGACCGCCGCGACGGCGGCCGGCACCCGGCGGTCGGCGTCGTTGATCACGGTGAGCACGTCCCGGGTGGACATCAGGTCGAGGTCCACGCTGAGCGGGTTGCGCCGCTCGGTCGGCGCGCCCACCCGGACCACCGGGCGGGCCGGGGCCGGGGCCGCCTCGTCGGGCTCGACCCGACCGGCGGTCACCCCCGCCTCCGCGCGGACCCGACCCGGTGGGTCTGCACCGCCGCGGCGGTGACCTCCAGCGCCTTGCGGGTCCGCGCCCGGTTCCGGGCGGCCACGCCCACGAAGAGGCAGTCGACCACGGTGAGCTGCGCCAGCCGGCTGGCCATCGCGCCGGAGCGGTAGGTGGTCTCCCGGGCCGCCGTGGTGAGCACGAAGTCGGCGACGTCGGTGATCGGCGAGCGGGGGAAGTTGGTCAGCGCGACCGTCGCCGCGCCCCGGGACCGGGCCTGCTCCAGCACCTCGATCACGTCCGCGGTGGTGCCGGTGTGCGAGATGCCCACCGCGACGTCGCCCTTGCCGAGCAGGGCGGCCGAGGTGAGCGCGGTGTGCACGTCGGGGAAGGAGAACGCCGTCCGGCCGATGCGGTGCAGCTTCTGCTGGAAGTCGGAGGCGACGAAGCCGCTGGCGCCCGCCCCGTAGACCTCGATCCGGCTGGCACCCACGATCGCCTCGACGACCTGCTCGCAGACGGCCGGGTCGAGCTGCTCGGCCGTCTCCTCGACGGCCCGCGCGTCGTTGAACGCGATGGTGGCGATGATCTGGGCCAGGTCGGCGCCGGGCGGGATGTCACCGCCGACCACCCGGGCGTCCGGAGGCTCGACCCGGCGGGCCGCCTCGGCGGCGAGCCGGATCCGCAACTGCGGATAGCCGTCCATGCCCACCGAGCGGCAGAACCGGATCACGGTCGCCTCGGATGTCTCGGCGGCGGTGGCGAGGTCGGTGATGGTGCGCCGGGCGGCGTCCGCCGGATCGGCGACCACCAGCCGGGCCACCCGCTGCTCGGCGGGCGACAGCGAGGGGAGCAGGCCGCTGATATGGACGATCAGTCCACCCGGCTCGTGACTCGCAGAAATCTTCGGACTCTTCGCCACGGATGAAACTTACTTTCATGAGGCGTGAGCGTCAACCATGTCCCCGCGTATCGGGAAAAAAGTACTCCGGACGTTCATCAGTGTTGCCGAAAGACTGCCATTTCCGCAGCGTCCGGCACCTCCCCCGGCAGGCCCGGCCGCCGTGCCGGACGGGGCCGGCGTCCCGCCGTCCGGACGGGCCGGCGGGCCGGACCCCGGGGCGGCCGGCGTGTCTGCCCGGGGTGAGCCGCAACACGGTGCCGGCCACCAGCGGCGCGAGCGCGTCGGTCTACGGGCGGGCCTGGGCCGCCAGCCGCCGGCCCACCCCCTGGTCGGCCGCGTCGGCCCGGCCCGGCCCGACCGCCGGGCCCGCCGGTGCGGGCTCCCCGACCTTCGCAGGCCGCTCGGCCGGCAGCCAGGCGGCGAGGTGGGCCTGGATCTGCCGGGACACCTCCTCCGGCGGGCGACCGGCGTCGACCACCACGAAGGTCGGGAACTCCGGCAACGTCCGGTACGCGGTGTCCGCGGCGGTCAGCCAGCCCATGGTCTCGTGGTCGGTGCCGCGCCGCTCGATCCGCCGGTACGCCTCGGCCGGGTCGACGGCGAGCAGGAAGGTGACCTGCGGCGGCGGGAACACCCGGTACCCGGCGCGGGCCAACCGCTCCCAGCGCTGCCCGCCGTGCGCCCGGATGCTGGCGTACTGGCAGGCCGAGTAGCGGTCCATCACCGCCGTGCGGCCGGTGGCCACGCAGCTCAGCAGCGCCGCCGCGATCGCCAGCCACCGCAGCACGGACTCGACGGCGAGCAGGCCGCGCCGGCCGACCAGCCGCTCGGCGTCCGGGCGGCCGAGCCGGTGGGCGAGGCGGCCGAGCCAGCGGCGCCCGCCGGCGTTGCGGTGGTAGGTCGCCGGGCGTCCGGCGGCGGTCAGCGCCTCGGCGAGGTGGTGGGCCTGAGTGGTCTTGCCCGAACCGTCGATGCCGATCAGGGCGACGGCGCGCAGTCGGGCCTTGCCGCGCCGCTCCCGCAGTGATCTGGCCACCCTGCCCAGATTATCGGACCCGCGCTCACCTTGGCGGTTTGTCCGTTCACATCCGGTTGCCACCCCGTCGGGCCGGGCTCAGGTGTGGGCGACCTCTGTGCCGGGTACGCAAATCGAATCCGCCTGTCCACCTCACGACCGACGGGAGAGCCAGATGGCCGAGCGCGGGGACGAGACCCTGGTGCACACGCTGAAGAAGGTCGCCGCCGTGCTCAAGCAGTCCGAGATCCCGTTCGCCCTCGGCGGAAGCTTCGCGGTGTACGCCCACGGCGGGCACTCCAGCGACCACGACGTCGACTTCCTGATCCGCGGGCAGGACGTCGACCGGGCCCTGGAGGCCCTCGTCGAGGCGGGCTTCACCGCCGAGCGCCCGCCCGAGGACTGGTTGGTGAAGGTCTACGACGCCGGCCGGATGGTGGACCTGATCCACCGGCCGATCGAGACCCCGGTCACCGGGGAGACCTTCGCCGACACGATCGTTCGGCCGGTGGACGCGATCCACATGCCGGTGCTGTCGGCGAGCCAACTGATGGTGCACAAGCTGCTCAGCTTCTCCCAGCACTACTGCGACTTCGCCCGGGCGCTGCCGCTGGCCCGGTCGCTGAGGGAACAGATCGACTGGGAACGGGTACGCAAGGAGACGCAGCACTCCCCGTACGCCGAGGCGTTCCTGGTGCTGCTCGACCGGCTGGACGTGGTGCCGTACTCCGGCGCCACCGAGGAGAAGGAGATCGTGTGAGCACGCACCGCGACCGCGCCACCGGGACGCCCGCCGTCGCCGCCGGCCCGCCCGACGAGTACGTGGAGGCCGAGATCCAGCGGCTGCTCGCCGAGGACCCGGCCGTCGCCGAGCAGGGAATCACCGTGGTCCTCCGGGAGCGGGGGCTGATGCTCTACGGCGAGGTGGAGAGCCCGCACCGGCGGGAGGAGATCCTGCGCCGGGTGGCCGAGCGCTTCCCCGACGTGCCGGTCACCAGCGACATCGGGGTGATCCGCGCGCAGGCGCCCACGGAAGTCGAGGAGTTGCCGTGAGGGAGGTCGAGAGGTGATCCGGATCGCCGCCGTGGGCGATGTGCACGTGGACGAGGACGTGGTGGGCCGGTTCCGGCCCGCCCTGGACGAACTGCCCGACTGCGCCGACGTGCTGCTGCTCGCCGGTGACCTGACCCGGCACGGCACCGAGGCCGAGGCGCGCTGCGTGGCCCGCGAGTTCGGCGGGCTGGGGGTGCCGGTGGTGACGGTGCTCGGCAACCACGACCACCAGTGCGACCAGGTGCCGCAGGTGGTCAAGGTGCTCCAGGACGTGGGCATCCGGGTGCTGGAGGGCGAGGGGATGGTGCTGGAGTTCGCCGCGGGGCGGCTCGGCGTGGCCGGGGTGAAGGGCTTCGGCGGCGGCTTCGCCGGCCGGTGCGCCAGTGACTTCGGCGAGCCGGAGATGAAGTCGTTCGTCCGGACCACGAACGAGAGCGCGGAGGCGCTGGGCGCGGCGCTGCGGGGGCTGGACTGCGACCTGCTGGTCGCGCTCACCCACTACTCCCCCGTGCCGGACACCCTGGCCGGCGAGCCGCTGGAGATCTACCCGTTCCTCGGGTCGTACCAGCTCGGGCAGGCCATCGACTCGGCGCCGACCGCGCTGGCCCTGCACGGGCACGCGCACGCCGGCAGCGAGCGGGGCACCACCCCGGGCGGGGTCCGGGTCCGAAACGTCGCCCACCCGGTGATCAAGCAGGCCTACAGCATCTTCCACGTGGGAGATCATCTGGATGCTGGCCAGGTTTCCCGGATCGGCCACTCGGGTATTCGGCAGTCATGGAGCTGATTCTCTGGATTCTCGCAGTCGTTCTCGTGGTCGCCGGCATCCTGGCGCTATTCCGCCGGCAGATCCTGTGGGGCATCGTCCTCATCGTGGTCGGGCTGTTGGTCGGCCCGGGTGGTGTCAGCATCTTCAGTTGACCCCTGACTTCCGTATCCACCGCCGACCCGCCGGGGTCGTCGTGACCGGAGTTCCGTCCTCCCAGACAGGAGCCCTCCGGGCAGGGCGACCCCGGCGTCCTGCCGTCCGGCGAAGGGCCCCTGTGCCAGGTAGGGCGTGGCAGAGGGGCCCTTACCGACTTTCGCGCCTCAGCAGCGCGGGACGTTCGGGATGTAGCCGTCGTAGCCGGTGTAGACGTAGGCGTCGGCGATGAACCGGCCGCTGCCGATCCGGTCCCAGATCGAGCTGGTGCCGTACGTGCCGGTGACCGTGGTGCCGCTGGTCTGGCACTGGATCGTCACCTTCGCCCCGTCGGCGACGGTGCCGACCGAGCTGTAGCCGGTGCCCGGGCCGGAGCGGACGGTCAGCGGACTGCCGGCGGTGTTCACCGTGCCGGAGCCGGTGCCCGAGGAGCAGTTGTTGTTGCTGGTGTAGGTCTTCGTGCCCCAGTACAGCGCCAGCGTGCCGTTGAACCGGACCTGGATGTCGTTGCCGTTGAGCCGCTGCTCGTAGTGCAGGTGCGGCCCGGTGGAGCCGCCGGTGCTGCCCACCCAGCCGATCACCTTGCCGTAGCCGACGCTCTGGCCGACCGAGACGTTGAAGCCGTTGAGGTGGGCGTAGTAGGTGGTGTATCCGCCGCCGTGGTCGATCCGGACGTACTTGCCGTAGCTGGTGCCGCCGAGGTCGGTCACCCGGTCGACGGTGCCGGGAGCGCTGGCCACCACCGCGTCGCCGAGGTCGTCGGTGCGGTTGAAGTCGACCGCGTAGGCCGGGCTGTGGTCGGACCGGGTCTGGCCGGACCAGGACTGACCACAGGGGAACGGCACCTTGAAGGTCGGCGCGGCCATGGCCGGGGCCGCCGGCACGAGGGTCGCCGCGACCAGCACGCCGGCCGCCGCGAGGCTGAACCACCGCTTACGCATCTAGCACCTCCAATGTTGACATCCTTCAATCGATTGCCTTCAGCGTGACAGAAACCTCCACGCACGGAAAGGGCCGTCACGCAGCCCGAAACCCCTATCGGTGGGAGCGCGCCCACTAGGGGTGAGCTGGTTTCGGGATTGTTACTCGTCCGTGTCCGGATGGGGCTGGACTCACTTCTATGCAAGCGCTTACATGTGGTGACGCCCATCGGACCGGCGCCGCGTCGAGCACGACCGCGCCGGCAAGGAAGGAGAACGGCATGGCGGTCTCTGCCAGACCACGCCAGGCTCTCGCGGTCGCCGGCGTACTGGGGCTGGCGCTCAGCGTCACTGCCTGTGGCACCGGCAACGACAAGAAGAGCGGCAACGCGGGCTCCGCTGAGTGCGCGGCATACGAGAAGTACTCCGGCCAGGACGGCAAGAAGGTCACGATCTACTCGTCGATCCGGGACATCGAGGCCGACCGCCTGGAGCAGTCCTGGAAGCAGTTCGAGGACTGCACCGGCATCAAGATCGACCACGAGGGCAGCGGCGAGTTCGAGGCCCAGCTCGGCGTCCGGGTCGACGGCGGCAACGCGCCGGACCTGGCGTTCATCCCGCAGCCCGGTCTGCTCAAGCGGTTCGCCGACTCCGGCAAGCTCAAGCCGGCCGGCGCCGACACCAAGGCGATGGCCGAGCAGAACTACTCGGCCGACTGGCTGAAGTACAGCACCGTGAACAGCCAGTTCTACGGCGCCCCGCTCGGCTCGAACGTCAAGTCCTTCGTGTGGTACTCGCCGAAGACGTTCAAGGAGAAGGGTTGGACCGTCCCCACCACCTGGGACGAGCTGACCAAGCTCAGCGACCAGATCGCGACGAGCGGCACCAAGCCGTGGTGCGCCGGCATCGAGTCCGGTGACGCCACCGGCTGGCCGGCCACCGACTGGATCGAAGACATGATGCTGCGGACGCAGACCCCCGAGGTCTACGACCAGTGGACCACCCACGGCATCCCGTTCAACGACCCGAAGGTCGCCGAGGCCCTCGACAAGGCCGGCACCATCCTCAAGAACGAGAAGTACGTCAACGGCGGCTTCGGCGGCGTGAAGAGCATCGCCACCACCTCCTTCCAGGAGGCGGGCACCCCGATCACCACCGGCAAGTGCGCCCTGCACCGGCAGGCGTCCTTCTACGCCAACCAGTGGCCCAAGGGCACCAAGGTCGCCGAGGACGGCGACGTCTTCGCGTTCTACTTCCCGGCGATCGACCCGGCCAAGGGCAAGCCGGTCCTCGGCGGCGGCGAGTTCGTCGCTGCCTTCGCCGACCGCCCCGAGGTCCAGGCGGTGCAGACCTACCTGGCCTCCGGCGAGTACGCGAACAGCCGCGCCAAGATCGGTGACTGGGTGTCGGCCAACAACAAGCTCGAACTGGCCAACGTGCCGAACCCGGTCGACAAGCTGTCCGTCCAGATCCTCCAGGACCAGAAGACCGTCTTCCGCTTCGACGGGTCCGACCTGATGCCGGCCGCCGTCGGCGCCGGGACCTTCTGGAAGGGCATGGTCGAGTGGATCAACGGCAAGGACACCGCCACGGTACTCAAGGGCATCGAGAGTAGCTGGCCGAAGTGATCCCCGGCGGTGGGCCGGTCCGCGTGAGCGGGCCGGCCCACCGCCCGAGCCGAGACCCTAAGGAGGGTTGATGGAGTTCGACTTCGCCGAAGAGCAGCCGAAGCTCCTCATGCTGATGTACGGGCTGATCGCGTTCGTCGCGGTCGTCGGGGGCCTGCTGGTGCTCCTCGACGCCGTGCCGTCCTGGTTCGCCCGACGCCGCGAGGCGCAGCTGGTCGCCGCCTCGGCGAGCGGGGCTCCGCTGCCCCGGCGCCCGAAGCAGCGCGAGGGCATGTTCGCGTTCTTCTTCCTGCTGCCTGCGGTACTGCTGCTCCTGATCGGCCTGGTCGTCCCGGCCATCCGCACCACGCTGCTGTCGTTCATGGACGGCGGCAGCCAGAACTGGGTGGGCCTGCGCAACTACACCTGGATGTTCTCCGAGGACTCGATCGTCCGGGTGCTGATCAACACGCTCGTCTGGGTGCTGCTGGTGCCGCTCGTGGCCACCGCGTTCGGGCTGCTCTACGCCGTGATGGTGGACAAGGCCCGGTTCGAGTCGGTGGCCAAGTCGCTGATCTTCATGCCGATGGCGATCTCGTTCGTCGGTGCCGCGATCATCTGGAAGTTCGTCTACGCCTACCGCGGCGACGGGCAGGAGCAGATCGGTCTGCTCAACCAGATCGTGGCGAGCTTCGGCGGCGAGCCGAAGCAGTGGCTGCTGGACTCGCCGCTGAACACCCTGCTGCTGATCGTGATCATGGTCTGGATCCAGGCCGGTTTCGCCATGGTGGTGCTCTCCGCCGCGATCAAGGCCATCCCGGCCGACATCGTCGAGGCCGCCCGGCTGGACGGGGTCACCCCGTGGCAGATGTTCTGGCAGATCACCATGCCGAGCATCCGCCCGGCGCTGATCGTCGTGGTGGTGACGCTGTCGATCGCCACGCTCAAGGTCTTCGACATCGTCCGGACCGCCACCAACGGCAACTACGACACCAGCGTCATCGCGAACGAGATGTACAACCAGGCGTTCCGGTACGGCCAGAACGGGCAGGGCTCGGCGCTGGCGGTCTTCCTGTTCGTCCTGGTGATCCCGCTCGTGATCTACCAGATCCGCAACCTGCGTCAGCAGCGGGAGGGCTGAGATGACCACCGCAACGCCCACGCTCCCCGCCGGGGCCCAGGCCACCGGGAAGACCTCCACGACCGCCGGTCGGGTGCGCAAGCGGTTGAACACCCGCATCGCGACCCTGATCTCGATCGTCATCGCGGTGCTCTGGACGATCCCGACCTTCGGGCTGCTCGTCTCCTCGGTCCGCCCGGAGGACCAGATCAAGTCCACCGGCTGGTGGACGTTCTTCAGCGACCCGCAGTTCACCCTGGACAACTACCAGGAGGTGCTGTTCGGCGGCTCGTCGTCGTCCGGGCAGCTCGCCGGCTACTTCATCAACTCGCTGGCGATCACCATCCCGTCGGTGCTGTTCCCGCTCGCGTTCGCGTCGCTCGCCGCGTACGCGCTGGCCTGGATCAACTTCAAGGGCCGGGACTGGATGTACATCGCGATCTTCGCGTTGCAGATCGTCCCGCTACAGATGGCCCTGGTGCCGCTGCTGAAGTTCTTCTCCACCGGGGTCAGCCTGGGCGGGATCACCATCATGCCCGCCTGGGACCTGGTCGACGAGCAGAAGTTCGCGCAGGTGTGGTTCGCGCACACCTGTTTCGCGCTCCCGTTCGCCGTCTTCCTGCTGCACAACTTCATCTCGCAGCTACCCAAGGATCTGATGGAGGCGGCCCGGGTCGACGGGGCCACCCACCCCAAGATCTTCCGCACCATCGTCCTGCCGCTGATCACCCCGGCCATCGCGGCCTTCGGCATCTTCCAGTTCCTCTGGGTCTGGAACGACCTGCTGGTCGCGCTGATCTTCGCCGGGGGCAGCAACGAGACCGCACCGCTCACCGTCCGGCTGGCCGAGATGGCCGGCACCCGGGGCAACGAGTGGCAGCGGTTGACCGCCGGCGCGTTCGTCTCGATGGTCGTACCGCTGATCGTGTTCCTGTCGCTCCAGCGATACTTCGTGCGTGGCCTGCTCGCCGGCAGCGTCAAGGGCTGACCCGGACGACCGCCGCCGCCCGTCACCGGGCGGCGGCGGTCGGGGCACCAGAGCGGGGTAACCGTGACGAAGATCGATGATGTCGCCCGGCTGGCCGGTGTCTCCACCGCCACCGTCTCCCGCGCGCTGCGCGGCCTCCCGACCGTCTCCGCGGCCACCCGCCGCCGAGTGCTCGCCGCCGCCGAAAAGCTCCAGTACGCGGTCTCACCGAACGCGTCGCGGCTGGCCGGCGGCCGGACCGCCACCGTCGCGGTGGTGGTCCCCCGGATCACCCGCTGGTTCTTCGGCACCGTGGTCGAGGCCGTCGAGGAGACCCTGCAACAGGCCGGCTACGACCTGCTGCTCTACAACCTGGGCGGCCGGGAACGCACCCGGCAGCGGGTGCTGCGCACCGCGAACCTGCACAAGCGGGTGGACGCGGTCATGCTGGTCGCCACCCCGCTGCGCCCGGCCGAGCTGGCCGCACTGGCCGCACTGGGCCTGCCCGGGGTGACCATCAGCTCCGGCAGCGAGGTGCCCGGCTGGCCCTGCGTACGCATCGACGACGTGGCCGCGGCGCGGACCGCCACCCAGCACCTGCTCGACCTGGGCCACCGCCGGATCGCCCACATCTCCGGCGACCCCGACGACGAGCTGGCCTTCACCACCCACCTGGACCGCCGCCGGGGCTACCACGAGGCGCTGCGGGCCGCCGGCATCGACCCCGACCCGAGCCTGGACATCGAGTCGCAGTTCACCGTCGACGGCGGCAACCTGGCCACCGCCGAATTGCTCGCCCGGGGCGAACCGCCGACGGCGATCTTCGCCGCCTGCGACGAGATGGCGATGGGCGCGATCAGCGCACTGCGCGACGCCGGGCTGCGGGTGCCGCAGGACGTCAGCATCATCGGCATCGACAACCACGACCTGTCCGGGGTGCTCGGACTGTCCACGATGGTCCAGCCGGCGGCGGAGCAGGGCCGGCTGGCTGCCCGCATCCTGCTCGACCCGCTCGGCGGCCGGGCCCTGCCCGCGCCGGCCCGCCGGGTCGTGCCGGGCCCGCACGGCCCGCAGCCGGGCGACCCCGCGTCCGGGCCGGTGATCCTGCCCACTCGACTCGTCGTGCGGGATTCGACCGGCCCGCCCCGGGCAGACTGAACGGATTCGCCCGCCCGCCGAGCGGGAATTGACCGGGCGGGAACATGACCGGGCGGGAACATGACCGGCGACGGCATCGACATACGGGAGAAGGCCCTGAACACCAACGCGACCCAGCAGGCACCGTCCGCCGGCCCGGCCACCGGTTGGTGGACCGAGGCCGCCATCTACCAGATCTACCCGCGCTCGTTCGCCGACTCGGACGGCGACGGGATCGGCGACCTGCCGGGCATCACCGCCCGCCTCGACCACCTGACGGAGCTGGGGGTGGACGCGATCTGGCTGTCGCCGTTCTACCCCTCGCCCC
This sequence comes from Micromonospora sp. MW-13, assembly GCF_003434305.1. Taxonomy (GTDB): domain Bacteria; phylum Actinomycetota; class Actinomycetes; order Mycobacteriales; family Micromonosporaceae; genus Micromonospora. The sequence goes on along the minus strand of NZ_QKKX01000054.1, from coordinate 23,081 downwards.
AGGCGGACGCCGGCTACGACGTGGCCGACTACCGGGACGTGGACCCGCTCTTCGGCCGGCTCGCCGACGCCGACCGGCTGATCGCCGAGGCCCACGCCCGTGGCCTGCGGGTGATCGTCGACCTGGTGCCCAACCACACCTCGTCGGCGCACCGCTGGTTCCAGGCGGCCCTGCCCGCCGCGCCCGGCAGCCCGGAGCGCGCCCGGTACGTCTTCCGCGACGGCCTCGGCCCCGACGGTGACCAGCCGCCGAACGACTGGCGCAGCGTGTTCGGCGGCCCTGCCTGGACCCGGGTCGCCGGGCCGGACGGCCGCCCCGGCCAGTGGTACCTGCACCTGTTCGACCCGGGCCAGCCCGACCTCAACTGGGACAACCCGGAGGTTCACGCCGAGTTCCTGGACGTGCTGCGGTTCTGGCTGGACCGTGGGGTGGACGGCTTCCGGGTCGACGTGGCGCACGGGCTGGTCAAGCAGGCCGACCTGGCGGACTGGCGGGAGCCGCAGGAGATCCTGTCCGGCAACGAGGTCGACAAGCCGCGCCCGCCGATGTGGGACCAGGACGGCGTGCACGAGATCTACCGGGACTGGCGGCGCCTGCTCGACGAGTACCCCGGGGGGCGGATCCTGGTCGCCGAGGCGTGGGTGGAGCCGGCCGAGCGGCTGGCCCGGTACGTGCGGCCCGACGAGATGCACCAGGCGTTCAACTTCGAGTACCTGCTCGCCGCCTGGACCGCCCCCGCCCAGTACGCCGTGGTCACCCGCTCGCTGGAGGCAACCGACAAGGTGGGCGCCCCCACCACCTGGGTGCTGTCCAACCACGACGTCGTGCGGCACGCCTCCCGGCTCGGCCTGCCCGTCGGCACCCCCAAGCCGAACGGCATCGGCATCGGCGACCCGCAGCCGGACGCCGCGCTGGGCCTGCGCCGGGCCCGTGCGGCCAGCCTGCTGATGCTGGCCCTGCCCGGCTCCGCGTACCTGTTCCAGGGCGAGGAGCTGGGGCTGCCGGAGCACATGACGCTGCCCGACGAGGCCCGGCAGGACCCGACCTGGGAGCGCAGCGGGCACACCGAGCGGGGCCGCGACGGCTGCCGGGTGCCGATCCCGTGGGAGGCAGACGCCCCGTCGTACGGCTTCGGGCCGACCGACGCGAGCTGGCTGCCGCAGCCGCCGCTGTGGGCCGAGTACGCCCTGGACCGGCAGCGCGGGGTGCCCGGCTCGACGTACGAGTTGTACCGGACCGCACTGCGGCTGCGCCGCGAGCACGGGCTGGGCCGGGGCACCCTGTTCTGGCTGTCCTCGGGCGACGAGGTGCTGGCCTTCCGCAACGGCGGGGTGAGCGTGCTGACGAACTTCGGCGACGCGGCGGCGACGCTGCCGGCCGGCGCCGAGGTGCTGCACGCCAGCGCCCCACTGGACGACGACGGCGCGGTGCCGACCGACGTGACGGTCTGGTTCCGCGCCGCCTGATCAGGACACCTGGTCAGACACCTGGGTCGGGTGGGCAGCCTCGGGGCCGGGGTACTGGCATGCGCGGCCTGTGGAGCTGATGTCGTGAACGACTCAGCGGGCGGAGCCGCCCGCCAGCCGTCGGCCCGCCGCCACGCTTCCCGGTCGGTGCTCCGGGGCGGCGGCGTGAGTCGTCTGCGACATCAGCTCCACAGGGCTCACGACGTCCCAGACCGAGGCCGCAGCGGTCCACCGCCCGCCGGGGACCGGGCGCTACAGGCGTTCGGCGCGGGTGTGCAGCAGGTCACGGACGGCGTCGATGTCCCGGGGCGAGGTGCGGGAGGCGAGCCAGTACATGATCCCGGTCGGGATGAAGAAGAGTTGGAACGCGGCCAGCCCCACGGCGTAGTTCAGCGGCGGCGGGAAGGCCGCCCGCAGCCCGTGGAAGGCCACCCCGACCAGGCCGTTGCCGGCCGCCCGGCCGACCCCGTTGACCAGGTTGCCGAGACTGTAGACCGTGCCCCGGTGCTCGGGCGGGTTGACGTCGGCGATCAGGGCGAACCAGTTCGGCGAGTTCGCCGAGGTGAGCGCCAGCGCGACGACGGCGGTGAGCAGGCTCAGCCCGACGGTCGGCTCGGTGACGACGCTGGCCAGCACCGCGCCGACCACCGCCCCGGCGCTGCCGCCGTCGGGCACGTCGATGCGGATCGGCACGAAGAACAGCACCAGGTAGAACGGCAGGGCGGCGAGGACGCCGACGGCCGCGACCATGGCCCGGCCCCGGGGGGTACGCCGCTGGAGCGCGTCGCCGACGAGGCCCCCGACGATGGACAGCACCCCGCCGAGCTGGAACAGGGTGGCGAAGACGCTGCCCACCACCACGGCGGTGGCCGCCGAGTAACCCTGGGCCTCGGCCCGCTGGGCGAACAGCACGGGCAGCCAGACCAGCGACCCGAACGCGGCCTGCGCGGTCAGCCCCTGTAGGACCAGCCATCGGTTGGTCCGGCGGGCCAGGATGCGGGGCAGGTCGGCCCGGGTGATCCGGTAGTCGTACTCCGCGCCGGCGGCGAGCGCCTCGGCCAACTCCGGCTCGCTCTGCCCGCGCCGGATGTCGTACGTGAACAGGTACGCGCAGGTCGCGGCCAGCCCGACGACGGTGAGCAGCCAGAACGGCCGCCGCCAGTCGGTGGCGCCGAGCAGCCCGCCGGCGAGCGTCCCGGCCAGGGTGCCGACGCCCTGGGACAGTCCCCAGAAGCTCATCACCAGCCCGCGTCGGCGCGGCGAGATCAGGTCGGTCACCACGGAGAAGCCGACCGAGCCGACCGCGCCGAGGCCGACCGCCGCGACGAGTTGGGCCGCCAGGAACGCCGGGTAGTTCTGGGCCAGCGCGCTGCCGCCGGTGCCGGCCGCCCAGATCAGGGTGCCGACCATCAGCAGCGGCTTGCGGTCGGTCCGGTCGCCGACGTACGCCCAGCCGACGGCGGCGACCGCGCTGACCAGGAAGCTGACTGCGGTGACCAGCCCGAGCAGCCGCTGGGACACGCCGAGCGCCCCCGAGATCGGCCCGTACAGCGGCGGGACGAGGCCGATCGCCACGTTGTCCAGCGAGGCGAGCAGCACGAACACCAGGACGCTGTACGTCCGGTGCGCCGCCCCGCCGCCCCGTCGCCGCACCACCCGACCGCTCACCGCCCCAGCATGCCCCGTCGGCCGATCAAGGGGAAACCGCCGCCCGGTGCGCGGTGGCGGCGGCCTCCCCGTGGATCGGCTCGGGCGGATCAGGCGGGGCGGTCGAGCACCCGGTCACGGGCGGCGGCGTAGCGCTCGCGGACGGCGGGGACGGGCGCGGCGGAGTGCTCCTCGGCGCCGGCCGGGGACCAGTCGGGCGGGGCGTCGCCGCCCAGGGCGAGCCAGGCCGCCTGGCGGGCCGAACCGTCGGCGACGTACTCCCCGGGTGGCGGGACGACGACCGGCCGGCCGAAGACCTGCGGCGCGATCCGGCGCACCGCCGCCGACCGGGCTCCGCCGCCGACCAGGATCACCCGGTCGACCCGGGCGCCCTGGGCGACCAGCGCGTCGAGGCCGTCGGCGAGCGCGCAGAGCATCCCCTCGACCGCCGCCCGGGCCAGGTGGGCGGGGGTCGAGGTGCGCAGGGTCAGCCCGTGCACCGCGCCGGTGGCCGACGGCCGGTCCGGAGTCCGCTCCCCCTCCAGGTAGGGCACCATGACCAGCCCGTCCGCGCCGGCCGGCGCGGACAGCGCCAGGTCGGACAGCTCGTCCAGGCCGACCCGGAGCAGGCCGGCGGCGGCGTCGAGCACCCGGGCCGCGTTGAGCGTGCAGACCAGCGGCAGGTACCGGCCGGTGGCGTCGGCGAACCCGGCGACGGCGCCGCTGGGGTCGGCGGCCGGGGCGTCGGCGACGCTGAACACGGTGCCGGAGGTGCCGATGGAGACGACCACGTCGCCGGGGCGGGCGCCGACGCCGAGCGCGGCGGCGGCGTTGTCCCCGGCCCCCGGTCCGAGCGGCGCTTCGCCGGTGGCCGGGCCGGCCCCGGACGGCAGGCCGGCCAGGGCTGCCGGGTCCAGGGTGCCGGCGGCCTCGGTCGGGCCGAGCACGACGGGGACCGTCAGCCGGCGGCCGAAGGCGCGCTCCAGCAGGTCGGGGCGGTACCGGCCGGTGGCCGGGGACCAGTAGCCGGTGCCGCTGGCGTCACTGCGGTCGGTGCGCAGGGCGGCCAGGCCCGGCGCGCCGGCCAGCCGCCAGGTCAGCCAGTCGTGCGGCAGGCAGACGGCGGTCACCCGGTCGGCGTTGGCCGGCTCGTGCCGGGCCAGCCAGCGCAGCTTGGTGGCGGTGAAGCTGGCCACCGGGACCAGCCCCACCGCGTCGGCCCAGAACCGGCGGCCGGCCTCGCCACCGCCGGCCTCCTCGATCAGCTCGGCGGCGGCCCCGGCCGACCGGGTGTCGTTCCACAGCAGCGCGGGCCGCACCACCCGGCCCGCCTCGTCGAGGCAGACCATGCCGTGCTGCTGACCGGCGACCGAGACCGCGGCCACGTCGGCCAGCCCGCCGGCCGCCTCGACCGCCGTACCCAGGGCCTGCCACCAGGCCGCGGGGTCGACCTCGGTGCCGTCGGGGTGCCGGGCGCGGCCCTCGCGGACCAGCGCACCGGTCTCCGCGTCGCGGATCACCAGCTTGCAGGACTGGGTGGACGAGTCGAACCCGGCGACCAGGGGCATGGCGGCGGCCTCAGCGGGCGCCGAGCAGGTGCTCGACGGCGAGCTGGTTCAGCCGGACGAAGCCGAAGCCCTTCGCGGCGGCGGCGTCCACGTCGAACTCCTCGAACGCGGCGCGGTCGGCGAGCAGGTCGGCGTAGCCCTCGCCGGGGGCGAGGGTCGGGGCGGCCAGTTCGGTGACCCGGCTGGCGGCCAACGCCTCGGCCACCTCCGGGTCGGCCCGGAACGCCACGGCCCGCTCCTTGAGCAGCAGGTAGGTACGCATGTTCGCCTCAGCCGAGGCCCACACCCCGGTGAAGTCCTCGGTGCGGGAGGGCTTGTAGTCGAAGTGCCGGGGGCCGTCGTAGGCCGGCCCGCCGTCCGGGCCGCCGTGCTCCAGCAGGTCGACCAGGGCGAACGCGTTGAGCAGGTCGCCGTGGCCGAAGACCAGGTCCTGGTCGTACTTGATGCCGCGCTGGCCGTTGAGGTCGAGGTGGAACAGCTTGCCCTGCCAGAGCGCCTGGGCGATGCCGTGGGCGTAGTTCAGCCCGGCCATCTGCTCGTGGCCGACCTCGGGGTTGAGGCCGACCAGGTCCGGGCGGGCCAGGGTGGAGATGAACGCCAGCGCGTGCCCGATGGTCGGCAGCAGGATGTCGCCGCGCGGCTCGTTCGGCTTCGGCTCGATGGCGAAGCGCAGGTCGTATCCCCGGTCGACGACGTACTGGCAGAGCACGTCGACAGCCTCGCGGTAGCGGTCCAGCGCGGAACGGATGTCCTTGGCCAGGTCGTACTCGGCGCCCTCCCGGCCGCCCCACATGACGAAGGTGCGGGCGCCCAGCTCGGCGGCGAGGTCGACGTTGCGCAGCACCTTGCGTAGCGCGTACCGCCGCACGTCGCGGTCGTTGCTGGTGAAGCCGCCGTCCTTGAACACCGGGTGGGTGAAGAGGTTGGTGGTGACCATCGGGACGACCAGTCCGGTCTCGTCGAGCGCCGTGCGGAACCGGCTGATGCGGCCGTCGCGGGTGGCGGCGTCCGCGCCGAAGGGGATCAGGTCGTCGTCGTGGAAGGTGATCCCGTACGCACCCAGCTCGGCGAGCTTGTGCACCGCCTCGACGGCGTCCAGCTCCGGGCGGGTGGCGTCGCCGAACGGGTCGCGGGCCTGCCAGCCCACCGTCCAGAGGCCGAAGGAGAACTTGTCGGCGGGGGTGGGACGGGGCGCCATGGCAGACCTCCGATAGCTATTTGTTCAGTGGTTGAATTATTTGGCGGGCGTGTGGCAGTGTCAAGGGGTGACCCGTCCCGCCGCTCCTGCCGGGGCGGTCCGCCAGGGCAGCCTGCGCGAGTTGAACCTCGCCGTGGTGCTCGGCCGGATCGCCGCCGCGCCCCGCCCACCGTCGCGGGCCGACGTGGCCGCCGTGACCGGCCTGACCCGGGCCACCGTCTCGGCCGTGGTCGACGACCTCGTCGCCGGCCGGCTGGTGGGCGAGTCGGAGCCGGCCCCCCGCACCGGCGCCGGGCGCCCGGCCCGGGGCCTGGTACTGGCCGGCAACGGCCCGGCCGGGCTGGGCCTGGAGATCAACGTCGACTACCTGGCCGCCTGCGTGGTCGACCTGGCCGGCGAGGTCCGGCACCACACCGTGCGCCGGGCCGACCTGCGCCCCGTCTCCCCCGCCGACGCGCTGGCCCGGCTCGCCGAGCTGGCCGCCGTCGCCCGGGTCGACGCCGAGCGGCAGGGGCTCACCCTGGCCGGGGCCGCCCTCGCGGTGCCCGGGCTGGTCGACGCGGCCGGCCTGGTCCGGCTCGCCCCGAACCTCGGTTGGCGGGACGTGCCCGTCCCCGAGCTGCTCTCCGGCCACCCGCCGCTGGTCGATCCGGTCCCCGGCATTCCGCCACTGGTGGTGGAGAACGAGGCCAACCTGGCCGCGCTGGGCGAGCTGCACGCCGACCCCGACGGTCCGGTCAGCTTCCTGCACGTCTCCGGCGAGGTCGGCATCGGCGCCGGGATCGTCCTCGACGGCGCCCTCTTCCGGGGCGTCCGCGGCTGGAGCGGCGAGATCGGTCACATCCCCGTCCAGCCGGAGGGCCGGCCCTGCCGGTGCGGCGGCCGGGGCTGCCTCGAACGGTACGCCGGTCAGGAGGCCGTCCTCGCCGCCGCCGGGCTGGACCGGACGAACCTGCCGGCCGACACCGCCGCGGCCCGGCTGGCCGACCTCGCGTCCGCCGACCACCCCGCCGCCCGGGCGGCCCTGGCCGAGGCGGGGCAGGCGCTCGGGATCGCGGTGGCCGGCGTGGTGAACCTGCTGGACCTGGACACCGTGGTCCTCGGCGGCGGATACGCCCTGCTCACGCCCTGGCTGCGGCCACCGGTGCTGGCCGAGGTGTCCCGGCGGGTGCTCACCGCCGGCTGGTCGCCGGTGACCGTGCGTCCCTCCGCGCTCGGCCCGGAGGCCGCCGTGGTCGGCGCGGCCGGCTCCGTCGTCCGGCGGATCGTCGCCGACCCCGTCGGGTGGCTGAACCGCACCGGCTGACCCCGCCCGCTGCCGACGGGCGACCGTTGGCCCCTGCCGCGGTCAGGCCGTGCGCGACCAGCCGCCCGGGGCGGCGTCGCCGGGCCACCCGCAAGGGGCCGCGTCGGTCGCCCGGCCGCGCGGCACACCGCCGCCGGGCCGGTTCCCGCTCGACCAGCCGGCCCGCGGCTCGCCCTGCGGCCAGTCAGCCGGGCCGGTCTCCGTCGTCAGCTCCCCGGACCGGGTCTCGGCGGGCGACTCCGCAGCCGGCGGCTCCGGCGGATGCCGGTGCCGGGCCACCTCGTCGAACTCCTGCAGGCCGGCGAGCAGCGCCTGCCGCCCCTCGGGGGTCATCCCGGCCAGGATCGCGGCCAGCCGCTGCCGGCGGTCGGCCCGCAGCTCGGCGAGGAGCCGCTCGGCCTCCGCGGTGAGGTGCAGGGAGATCTCCCGGCGGTCGGACCGGCCGGGCTCGCGCTCCAGCATGCCTGCGGCCACCAGCCGGTCGCAGAGCCGGCTGGCCGAGGAGAGCAACATGTCGAGCAGCGTCGCCAGCCGGCGCAGGTTGATCCCGTCGTGCTGCTCGACCACCATCACCGCGCGCAGTTGCGCCCCCGAGAGTCGGCTGGTGGTCCGCTCACGCGCCGCCTCGAAGACCGTGAGCAGGGTGCCGGCAGCCGCGTCGAGGGCGGCGGCCATACTCGCTTCTGGTCCGCGTGGACCGTGTTCTTCGGACATGGTGGGCACGAGACTACCCGGCGTCCCTGGTCGCCGGCCCCTCCGAACAGAGGACAGACGATGAGCGGTGCGGAAGACCGGGCCCGCCGGACGCTGACCGGGGCACCGGCCGACCTGCTGGTCGACCGACTCGCCGTGGACCTTGAACGGTCGTACGGGATCACGGACGTCGAACTGCTCCAGGTCGACTACCGGCTCTCGGCGCTGCTTCCGCTCACGGAAGGTGAGCCGGTGACCGAGCCGGGCCACCCGGCCTGGCGGTGCTTCGACCACCAGGAGCCGGCCCTGGCCGGCCGGACCGGGTACCTCCCGGTGAGCATGCGGGGCGAACGGCGCGGCGTGCTTCGGGTCACCCCGGTCCCCGAGGACCGGGCCGCCCTCGACGAGCTGCTCGGCATCGCCACCGCCCTCGGCCACGAACTGGTGGCGGTGAACGACGGCACCGACGTGTACCGGGCCGCCCGCCGCACCCGCCGGCTCACCCTGGCCGCCGAGATGCAGTGGGAGCTGTTGCCCGGACGGAGCCGGATCCGGCCCTCGTTCAGCCTGGCCGGGCAGCTCGAACCGGCGTACGCGGTGCGCGGTGACAGCTTCGACTGGTCCGACGACGGGCACCAGCTGTGGCTGTCGACGATCAACGGGATGGGTGAGGGGGTCACCGCGTCGGTGCTGACCGCGCTGGCCACCCACGCCCTGCGCAACGCCCGGCGGGCCGGGCTCTGCCTGGCCGACCAGGCGGCGCTGGCCGACCAGGCGGTGTACGCCCTGCACCGGGGCGAGCAGCACGTCTCGACGTTGCTGCTGGAGCTGGACCTGGCCAGCGGGTCGATGACGGTGGTCGACGCCGGCTCGCCCCGGCTGGTGCTGCTGCGCGACGGCGAGGTGGTCGAGCAGCCAGTGGAGGCACAGTTCCCGCTGGGCATGTTCGACGGGACCGACTACCGGGAGCAGCAGTTCACGCTGCGCCGCGGGGACCGGCTCTTCGTCCTCAGCGACGGCGTGGTCGAGGCGACCGGTCAGAACGTCCGGTACGGCGAGACGGCGCTGGACCGGTTCCTGCGCCGGACCGGCCCGATGGAGCCGCTGGACGCGGTCCGGTCGCTGCTCGGCGACCTGCGGGCGTTCGTCGCCGGCGACCTCGTCGACGACGCGGTGGTGGTCTGCCTCGACTGGACCGGCCCACAGCCGTGACCGGGGCCACGGCCGGGGCGGGATGGCTGCCAACGCCGGGGCCGGTGGCGCCCCGGCCGCACCACGCCGGAGTGGTCAGTAGGCGCCCCGGCTGCGCATGACCGCGCCGAAGGTCTTCCACAGGATGGTCAGGTCGGCGGCCAGCGACCAGTTCTCCACGTAGTAGAGGTCCAGCCGGATGCCGTCCTCCCAGCTCAGGTCGGACCGGCCGCTGACCTGCCAGAGGCCGGTCATGCCGGGCTTGACCAGCAGCCGCCGGGCCACGTCGCCGTCGTAGCGGGCCACCTCGGAGGGCAGCGGCGGGCGCGGGCCGACCAGGCTCATCTGGCCGAGCAGCACGTTCGCCAACTGGGGCAGCTCGTCCAGCGACCACTTGCGCAGCACCCGGCCGACCCGGGTCACCCGGGGGTCGTCGCGCATCTTGAACATCAGGCCGTCGGTCTCGTTGCGGGTGGCCAGCTCGGCGAGCAGGGCGTCGGCGTTGACCACCATGGTGCGGAACTTGAACACCCCGAACTCCCGGCCGCCCTGGCCGACCCGGGTCTGCCGGAACAGCACCGGTCCCCGGCTGTCGAGCTTGACGGCCAGCGCGATCACCGCCAGCAGCGGCAGGAGCAGCGCCACCGCCACGGTGGCGGCGGACCGGTCGACGAAGCCCTTGACCAGCTTGCGGGCCCCCCGGAACTCGGGGGCCTCGACGTGGATCAGGGGCAGGCCGGCGACCGGCCGGGTGTGGATGCGGGGGCCCGCCACGTCGGTCAGCGCGGGCGCGACGACCAGGTCCACCCCGGTCCCCTCCAGCTGCCAGCCGAGCCGCCGCAGCCGGGTCGCGGTCAGCTCGCCGGAGGCGGTGACCGCCACGGTGTCGGCGCCGATCGCGGCGACCGCCTGCGGGATGCCCCGGAACGAGCCGACCACCGGGACGTCGCCGAGCCGCTGCGGCACCGGCGCCAGCAGCGCGTCCGGGATGCAGGCGCCGACCACGTGGTAGCCGGCGTACGGCTCCCGGCGGAGCTGGTGCACCAGCTCCAGCACGTGCGCGGTGTCGCCGACCACCAGGACCTTGCGCGACCAGCCCCGGCCCCGGGACCGGGCCCGGTGCAGCCGCTTGCGGGCGGCGAACCGGGCCACCTCCAGGCCCACCATGCCCACCGCGAACGAGATGGCCAGGAAGCCCCGGGAGACGCCGACGTCGGCGATGTAGCCCGCGATCGCGGTGCCCCCGGCGAGCCGCAGGCTGGCGGTGCCCACCCGGCGGTACTCGTCGGCGCCGTAGCCCAGCACCCGGTCGTCGTAGCAGCGCAGCACCTTGAGCGAGACCAGCCAGGTGAGCACGAGCGCGGGCGCGACCACGACGTACGGGATCTTCGAGCCCACCGGCTCCTCGCCGCCGAAGCGGGTGACGTAGCCGATCAGCACGGCGACGGCCAGCACGGCGGTGTCCAGCACCACGAGCATGCGGACGTACGCCCGCTCGTCGACGCGGGCCACCGGCCTGGCCCGGCCGTCACCAGGACGCGACGGCGTACTGGTGGGGGTCAACAGCGTCGCCGATGTCACCGGCCCTCCCCAATTCTGCTGAGGCCGGCCCCGGTCGGCGGTCGGTCCTTCCCACGGGACCGGCGCCGCCGGAGCACCTCGACATCTTGCCTGAAAACCATGGCCACCGATCGCCTCGGACGTATTGCCGTCATTTGCTTCGGCGGCCCATTCCCGGGAATACGTTCCGCCGCACCGGGTTTCACCGGCGCGGCGGTCCGACCTGCGCTGATCGGTGACTCAGCGTGGAGCGTTCGGGCGCAGCGCGATCGCCTTGAGGAAGATGTCACCGATCTTGGTCGGGTCCTCGGTGACGAAGCTCCCCCCACCGGTGACCTTGGTGATCGACTCCAGCTCGGCCTTGCTGACGTCGGCGCCGATGCCGATGATGACGACCTGGACCGGCCGCTCGGGGTCGGCGATCCGCTTCAGCTCGGCGAGCAGCTTCTGCTGGGAGATGCCGTCGTCGTCCTCGTTCTTGCCGTCGGTGAACAGCACGACCGAGTTGACCCGGCCCGGCTCCCAGTCGTCCTGGACCGCCTGGTACGCCGCCAGCGTCGTGTCGTACAGGCCGGTGTCGCCGTTCGAGGGCCGGATCGTGGCCAGCCCCTGCCCCAGCCGGGCGCGGTTGCTCGACAGCGGGTTGATCGGCACCAGCTCCCGGTAGTCCCGGGCACCCACCAGCCTGGTGGAGAAGGTCCACAGCCCGATCGACCAGGAGTCGTCGAACAGGTTCAGGCCCCGGCTGGCCGCCGCCACGGTGACCTGCGCCCGGGTGGCGTTGTTGGCGCTGGGCACCGGCTGCTTCATCGAACCGGAGACGTCGATGACACACAGCATCCGGCCGGACTGGGTGGCGATCGACCAGCTGGAGACGGCGCGCTCTACCGCCATCGGGTCGAGGCCGCCGGCCCCGTTGCCGCCCGGCGCGGGTGCGCCGCCCGCGCCGCCGGCCGAACTCGACGCGCCCCGCGGCGCCGTGAAGCCCTCCCCCCAGTTGCCGTCCGGCCCACGCAGCGACCGCTCGGCCAGCCGGTCACGGAAGCCGGGGGTGGTGAGCACCTCGAACAGGAGCCGGGCGGCGGACTGTTTCGCCGGCTCGACGCCGGGCAGCACCGCGTACGGGTAGTTCAGCGGCATCGGCGACGGTTCGAGGTAGAGCGCCGCCAGCGGGATCGGCGGCTTCCGCTCGTTGTACGCCATCACGTCCTCCTCCGACAGCACCGCGGCGCCGAGGCCGCTGGCGATCGCCGTCGGGTCGGAGGAGCGCGGGAACCGGGCGAGCAGGTCCTCGCGCAACGCGGACCGGCCGGTGGCCAGCGCCCGCAGCGCGCCGGTGGTCGCCTCCTGCGCGGCGTCGCCGCCGGCGGCGCTGGCCGCCGTGGTCAGCGACAGCAGCCCGGACAGGCCGGCCGCGTCCTGGGTCGGCTCCACGATCCCGGCGCGCAGCGGCTTGCTGCTGCTCACCTGCCGCAACAGGTCGGACCAGGTCAGCTTCTTCTCCGGCCAGCCGAGCCGGGAGGAGGCCACCGGCTCGGGCACCGCCACCACGATCGGGCTGCGGGCGATGGAACGGCCGTTGCCCGGGGCGAACGCGGTGGCCCCGGCGGCCTTCAGCCGCAGCAGCCAGGTCGAGGAGTCCGGCACCCACACGTCCGGGGTGACGGCGGTGCCGCTGGCCTGGCCCACCCCGGAGAGCTGCACGCCGTGCTTGCTGGCCACGGCCGCGGCGACGTCCACCGACTCGGCCGCGGACACGTCGACCGCGATGCAGGTGCCACCGACCGCCGCGCCGTCGGCCACCCACCCGGCCGCCGCGGCCTGCACCGCGGGCGCCAGCTCGGGGGACGCCGCCACGGTGAGCTGGATCTGCCCCGAGCATGCCGGCTGCACCAGTTGGCGGTACCCGAACCAGGCGCCCGCCACGACGACGACCAGCGCGGTCGCCGAGGCGACAGCACCTGCTCCGGGGAGACTTGAACGCATGCGATGGCGGCCCGACACGGTCACCATCTTGCGTACCCGCTGCGGGCACTGCCACGTCCGTTCGGGCGAAAGTTACGCAGCATACACAGCCAACGGCCGCTTCACGACACTGCGTCACCGATCCGTTTCCGGCTGTCGCCGGACCGCCCCTGAACAGGGACGGAGCGCGGCGCCTGCCGGTCGCCCGGTCAGGGCAGGACGCAGGTCGGGCTGGGCGCCAGGACGGGCTCGCCGACCGGCGTCGGCACCCCCGACTCCGGGTCCACCCGGAGCACCCGGACCATGTCGGCGCGCTCGTCGGCGACGTAGAGGTACCCGCCGGCCAGCGCGAAGTGCCGGGGCCACTCCCCGCCGGTCTCCACCTCGGCGACCAGCTCGGGCAGCTCCCCCGCCAGCGCGAAGACCGACACCGTGCCGACGCCCCGGTTGCCGACGTAGAGGAAGCGGCCGTCCGCGCCCACCGTGATCTCGGAGGGCTGGACGTGGCCGGCGCGGCTGCTGGCGTCCACCCGGCCACGCTGGTGCAACGCCCCGTCCGGGGTCAGCTCGTACGCCGTCACCGTGCCGTCCAGCTCCCCCGCCAGCCAGCAGCGCCGGCCGTCGGGGTGCCGGGCCAGGTGCCGGGGGCCCGTGCCCGCCCCCGTGTGCACCCGAGGGGCCCGGGGCACCAGCCGGCCGGTGGCGGCGTCGAGGTCGTACCGGTAGACGGAGTCGGTGCCGAGGTCGACGGCGAGCAGCGGCCCGGCGTCCGGCGCGGGGGACACCATGTGGCAGTGCGCCTTCTCCTGGCGCTGCGGGTCCGGTCCGTGCCCGGAGTGCACCACCAGGTCGCTGCGCTCGCCCGGGACGCCCTGCGGGTCGAGCGGGAGGACGGCGACGCTGCCGCCGCCGTAGTTGGCGACGACCAGGTGCCCGCCGTCGGGGGTGACCGCCAGGTGACAGGGCTCCGCGCCGCCGGTGCCCCGCACGCCCAGCGGGGTCAGTTCGCCGTCCGGGCCGGTGCGGAACGCGCTGACCTTCCCCTCGGCCAGCTCGTTCACGGCGTAGAGCACCGGCAGGACCGGATGCCGGACGAGGAAGGACGGCGACGGGGTGACCGCGACGGTGCCGAGCGGGGTCAACGCGCCGGTCCCCGGGTCCCGCCGGGCGGCGACGATCCCGTCGCCCCGGCCGCCGCTGGCCGCCGTGTAGCCCCCGAGGTGGACGATCGTCTGCTGCCCGGTCACCCGATCCGCCTTCCGCCGCTGCCTGTGTCGATCCCACCAGAGCTTTCCCCGCGACCCACCGCGTCAGCCCTCATTCCCGCCTCAATCCCGCGAATCGCCCCGGACCGCCCCGGACCGCGCCGGACCGCGAACCGCGCCGGGGCCCGGGCGGGTGGGGCCGGGGCCGGCTCAGGCCACCGGCACCGGCTCGCCGCGCTGCCGGGCGACGTGCTCGACCAGGGAGATCAGCACCAGCTTGCCGGACTGTCGGTCCCGGGCGTCGCAGAACACCAACGGCACCTGCGGGTCCAGGTCCAGGGCCTGGCGTACGGAGTCCAGGCCGAACCGCCGGCCGTCGTCGAAGCAGTTGACCCCGACCACGAACGGGATGCCCCGCTGCTCGAAGTAGTCGATCGACGGGAAGCAGTCGGCCAGCCGGCGGGTGTCGGCGAGCACCACCGCGCCGAGGGCCCCGAAGGCCAGTTCGTCCCAGAGAAACCAGAACCGGTCCTGACCGGGCGTGCCGAAGAGGTAGACCTGGAGGTCCTCGTTGATGGTGATCCGGCCGAAGTCCATCGCCACCGTGGTGGTCGACTTCCCCTCCACGCCGGAGAGGTCGTCGACGCCGATCCCGGCCCCGGTCAGGACCTCCTCGGTCTGCAACGGCCGGACCTCGCTCAACGCGCTCACCAGCGTCGTCTTGCCGGCGCCGAAGCCACCGGCGACCAGGATCTTCAGGGCCAGCGGGATCCGCACCCCGGATCCGTCACGGTCATAGCGCACGGAGTCCACTGACCACCGCCTTGAGGATGTTGTCGTCGGGTAGGAACGCGGTGCCGGCCGGCCCGTGCACGGAGACCAGACCGCGGGCGAGCAGGTCGCCGACCAGCACCCGGACCACGCCGACCGCGAGGTCCAGCTCGGCGGCGAGCTCGGCGACCGGCACCGGGCGGCGGGCCAGCTCGACCAGGCGCCGGTGCTCCGGGTGCAGTCGCGGGTGGGCGGCGGGGTCGACGGCCCGGTCGGCGAGCACGAACGCGACCAGGTCGAGACCGACCGTCGGCCGGACCCGGCCCCCGGTCAGGGTGTACGGGCGGATCACCGGCCCGGCGTCGGCGTCCAGCCACTCGTGCTGCGGCCCGGGGGACTCAGCCCGCATCGGCGGTACCCAACCCGGTCCGGGCCGGCGCGGTCAGGTTCTCGCCGACCCGGGTCACCAGCATCGCCATCTCGTACGCCACCAGGCCGATGTCCGCGTCGGCCTCGGCGACCACCGCCAGGCACGCGCCCTGACCGGCGGCGGTGACGAAGAGGTACGCCGACTCCATCTCCACCACGGTCTGCCGGACTCCCCCGGCGTCGAGGTGCCGGCTGGCGCCCTTGGCGAGGCTGGAGAAGCCGGAGGCCAGGGCGCAGAGGTGCTCGGCGTCGCTGCGGTCGGAGTCGGCCGAGGCGCCGAGCAGCAGCCCGTCCGCCGACAGCACCACCGCCTGGCGGGCGGCCGGTACCCGTTCCACCAGCTCGTCGAGCAACCAGTCGAGATCGACGTTCGACTTCGTCGTGTGCACCACTAGACGTCCCTCTCAGTTGCGGTCGGGGGTTGTGGAAGCGCCGCCGGGGCGTCCGGATCCGGTGGCCTACCGGCGGCGGTGGTGGTGGGGGGCGGTACGGGAGCGCCGCCGGCGGCGGCGTCGCGGCGGCCCCGGGCGGTGCCGGACTGGAGGGCGGACATCAGCCGGCGGGCCTCCTCCGGGGCGCGCGGGGCCGGGGCGTCCTGGGCGGTCGGCCGGGGGCGGGCGGCGGGACCACGCCGGCGCACCCGCCGGGGCAGGCCGTCGCCCTCGCCGGACGGGTCGGCCGGCACGGCGCGGCTGGGGACCAGCGGCACCACGGCGGTCGGGGCGTCCACCCGCTCCCGGGTGATCCGGGGCGAGCGCGTCCGGGGCAGGGTGCTGAGCCGGGTCACCTTGGCCATCCGCTGGTCGTCGGCCGAGCCGTCCCGCATGGTGGCGGACGGCCCGGGCGGCGGCTCGGTGGTCACCAGGTCCGGCGGGATCAGCACCACGGCGGTGACCCCGCCCTGGGCGGCCCGGCGAAGCTGCACCCGGACCCCGTGCCGGGCGGCGAGCCGGGCCACCACGAACAGCCCGAGCCGGGCGCTGTCGGCCGGGTCGAACTCCGGCGGCGTCGACAGCCGCTCGTTGGCCTCCTCCATCGCCGGGGCGGACATGCCCAGCCCCTGGTCGGTGATCTCCAGCGCGTACCCGTTGGGCAGGCTCTGCCCGCGTACCGCGACGCGGGTGCCCGGCGGGGAGAACGCGGTGGCGTTCTCCATGAGTTCGGCGAGCAGGTGGATGATGTCGCCGACCGCCCGGCCCACCGTGGCGGCGGGCTGCATGTCGGCGATGTCGACCCGGTCGTACGACTCGACCTCGGAGATCGCGCCCCGGACCAGGTCGACCATCGCAACCGGGTTGCGCCAGCCCCGGCCGGGGGCGGCGCCGGCCAGGATGACCAGGTCCTCGGCGTGCCGGCGCAGCCGGGTGGCCAGATGGTCCACCCGGAACAGCTCGGCCAGCTCGTCCGGGTCCTCGACGCGGCGCTCCATCCGGTCCAGCAGGGCGAGCTGCCGGTGCACCAGGCCCTGGCTGCGCCGGGCGATGTTGAGGAAGACCTCGTTGAGCCCCCGGCGCAGGCTGACCTCGTCGACGGCGGCGCGCACGGCCGTGCGGCCCACCTCGTTGAAGGCGTGGCCGACCTGGCCGATCTCGTCGCGGCCGTACTCCAGCGACGGCGCCTCCCGGGCCACGTCCACGTCCTCGCCGCGGCGCAGCCGGGTCACCACGTCCGGCAGCCGGTGCTCGGCCATCTCCAGCGCGGCGGTACGCACCCCGGAGAGCCGCTGCGCCAGCGACCGGCCCACCCGCAGGGACACCACCACCGACACCACCACGGCGGCGAGCCCGAGCACACCGGCGGCCCCGAGGCGGACGAGGATGCCGACCGCCACCGGGACCGTCCGCTCGGCCAGCCCGTCGGCCTGGGTCAGCTCGAAGTCGCGCAGGCGCCGCTGGACGGCGTCCTGGCTGGCCTGCCAGGCCCGGACGTCCACGGCGGGCGCCCGGACGGGATCGGCCCGGACCAGGGTGTCCTGGAGGGCCCGCAGCCGGGCGAAGTCGTCGCTCTCGGCCAGCCGCTGGTACGCGGCCCGGTCGTCGGCCGGCAGGTCGGCCACCGCCGACTCGACCAGGAACCGCTGGTTGCCGATGGTCTGCACGAGTTGGGCGTGCTCGCCCTCGGCGAAGCGCCCGGTGACCAGCACCCCGGCGAGCAGCGCGTCGGCCTGCCCGAGCAGCTCCCGGGAGCGGCCGAGCGCGGTCAGCGCCAGGACCTGCCGGTTGAGGTCGTCGGCGGGCAGCGTGGCCATCGCCGAGAACGCCTGGAACGCCGCGCCCACCATGCCGCTGTAGAGCCCGATCGCGCCGGTCCGGTCGACCTCGCGGCGGTCGATGAAGCCCCGGCCGGCGGGCAGCGCGTCCAGCGCGCCGAGCAGCCGGTCGACGCGGGCGTCGAGCAGGTCGTCGGCAGCGTCGCGCAGCCGTTCGCCGGAGACCCGGGTGCGCAGCTCGGCGACCGCGACGTCGGTGCGCCGCCGCTGTTCGGCCAGCGCCGGCAGCGCGCCGTCGCCGGCGAGCTGCACCACGCTGAGCCGGCGCTCCCGTTGCAGCTCGGCGACGACCGTCTCGCCCGGCCGGCCGAGGTCGTACAGGAGGGTGCGGGCGGAGAGCAGGTCCAGGGCCGGGCCGAAGGTGAGGGTGGTCGCGAAGATCCAGAGCGCCAGCAGCGCGCTCACCGGCGCGATGACCAGCGCAGTCAACTTCGAGCGGATCGGCCAGTCGCGGGTGTTCATCAGACCTCGCCCGGAAGGTGTGGCAGCGGGTGGCGCCGGCGCCGGCGCGGGCTTCGCCCGCCGTGGCACCGGGGCACCGGCACGGGCGCCTTGGGCAGGATACGTAATCGCCGGCCGTTGCGATACCGGGCCTGACGCCCCGCGCGCTCACCCCGGCACGCTCCGCTGTGGACGACGCGCGAGCGCCCCGCCCGGTTTCGGGGGCGGGGCGCTCGCGCGTGCCGGTCAGGCGGGTTGGATCAGGCTTCGCCGGAGATGCCGAGACCCTCGGCGACCCGGCGGCCGTACTCCTCGTCGCACTGGTCGAAGTGCCACACCATCTTCTCCTGGATGTGCTTCTCGCACTGGCCCAGCAGCGTGATCATGTTCTGCACCAGGTCGTCGCGCTCCCACCTGGGCATGGTACGGAACCGCTCGCCGGCCTGGGCGTAGTTGTTCTGCCGCTCGATCGGGGCCCGCATGAGCTGGCCGGAGACGAACGGGCGGTACTCCCGGTACGACTCGTCGGCCTCCCGGAGGCCGGCAACGGAGGACGGCTCGAAGTTGATGTGCGGGCTGCCGCCCCGGTTGTCCACCCCGTACGACATCTGGCCACCGTCCTGGTTGGTGCTGACCTGGACGTCCTTGCGCGGCGCGTTGACCGGGAGCTGGAGATAGTTCGGGCCGACCCGGTAGCGCTGGGTGTCCGAGTAGGAGAATGTCCGGCCGATCAGCATCTTGTCGTCGGAGAAGTCCAGGCCGTCGACCAGCACGCCGGTGCCGAAGGCGATCTGCTCGTTCTCGTTGTGGAAGTTGGTGACGTTGCGGTTGAGCGTCATCACCCCGACCGGGCGCAGCGGGAAGGCGTCCTCCGGCCAGGTCTTGGTGTCGTCGAGCGGGTCGAAGTCCAGCTCCGGGTGCTCGTCGTCGCTCATGATCTGGACGTTGAGCTCCCACTGCGGGTACTCGCCGCGCTCGATCGCCTCGTAGAGGTCCTTCGAGGCGTGGCCCAGCTCGGTGGCCTGGATCGCCGCTGCCTGCTCCTCGGTCAGCGACTCGACGCCCTGCCGCGACTTCCAGTGGTACTTGACCAGCACGCCCGCACCGGCGGCGTTGACCATCCGGTAGGT
This sequence comes from Micromonospora sp. MW-13, assembly GCF_003434305.1. GTDB lineage: Bacteria > Actinomycetota > Actinomycetes > Mycobacteriales > Micromonosporaceae > Micromonospora. The sequence continues at coordinate 4,242 of NZ_QKKX01000054.1, read as the reverse complement.
GTTCACCCCGAAGCCGTCCTGGGTGCGGTAGTTGGCCGGGATGCCCCGGGGGCTGAACAGCCAGGTCAGCATGTGCATCGACTCGGGCGTGTTCGACATGAAGTCGAAGATCCGGTTCGGCTCCTGGCGGAACGTCACCGGGTCCGGCTTCAGCGAGTGGATCACGTCCGGGAACTTGATCGCGTCCCGGATGAAGAAGACCGGCAGGTTGTTGCCGACCAGGTCCCAGTTGCCGTCCTCGGTGCGGAACTTCACCGCGAAGCCGCGCGGGTCGCGCGCCGCCTCCGAGGAGTCCCGACCGCCGATGACGGTGGAGAAGCGGATGGAGACCGGGGTCTTCTTTCCCCTGGTCTGGAACAGCTTGGCCCGCGTGTAGGTCGACGCCGGCTCGTCGCCGATCGTCCCGTACGCCTCGAACTCGCCGTGCGCGACGAAGCCGCGGGCGTGCACCACCCGCTCCGGGATGCGCTCCCGGTCGAAGTGGCTGATCTTCTCCAGGAAGTGGTAGTTCTCCAGCGTCGCCGGGCCGCGCGAGCCGACCGTCCGCTGCTGCTGGTTGTTGTGCACGGGGTGACCCTGACGGGTGGTGAGGGTCGGCTTGCTCGCCTGCGGGTCGCTCATCGCTCTCCTCCGGAATCTGTCGCTGCCGGCAGCGCGTCGCCGCGAGTCACCGCGAGGCGGGGCTGCGTGACCCGCAGCCCGGCCGCCCCGGAGGCGTTCGACGTCGGACTCGACCGGCATCACCCACCCTGGCCCGTTTTCTGGAACGAGTCAAGTTTTGGGTCGGGGTCGGTTCTGTGCGCCGGGTCATTGCGGGCCGCCGGGAACCGGACGCCGGGGCGGAGCGGGGCCGGAACCGCCCGTGCCGCAGCCCGTACCCGGGACCACCCAGGAAATTCCCTCGGATCGGGATTGGCGATCAGTGGCCTGAGGGAATACCGGGGGTACGAAGGAGGAGCCATGTCGCCCACGCAGGTAGTCGTCACAGTTCTCGTCGTGCTGGTGGTCGTCGCGGCGCTGGTCGTGGTCGGCCGGCAGGCCGCCCGCCGCCGCGCGCTGCGGTCCCGGTTCGGCCCCGAGTACGACCGGATGGTCACGGAGCGGGACAGCCGCTCGGCCGCCGAGCGGGAGCTGCGGGACCGGGAGCGCCGGCACGCCGAGCTGACCCTCACCCCGCTCACCCCCGAGTCCCGGGCCCGCTACGCCGCCGCGTGGGAGGAGCTCCAGATCCGCTTCGTCGACTCCCCCACCGAGACGGTGAGTGACGCGGACGAGCTGGTCGGCCGGCTCGTCGCCGAGCGTGGATACCCGTCCGGGGAGTTCTCCGACCAGGTGGCCCACCTGTCGGTCGAGCACGCCCGGACGCTGTCGCACTACCGGGACGCGCACGAGATCCGGCTGCGCAACGAGCGCGGCGAGGCGGGCACCGAGGAGCTGCGGCAGGCCGTCGTCCACTACCGGGCACTCTTCGCCGACCTGCTCGGCGAGGACCCGGTGGGCGTCCGGGCACCGGAGCAGCGCCGACCGGACGCCACGCCCGAGCACCGGCCGGACGCCGGGCCCGACCATCGGCCGGACGCCGGGCCCGACCATCAGCCGGACGCCGGGCCCGCCGACCGTCCGCACGACGTCACGAGCCGTTGAGGAGAGCCACGATGCGCCAGGAGCAGCAGGCCAGCAGCGACCACCCGGAGGCCGTCCGGTCCGCGCCGGTGCCGGTCCCGCCCCCGGGCGACCGGCCCACCGAGGCCGGCCACCACCGGGACCGCGACGCCGACGGCCGGGTCGACCTGCCCGAGGACGTGCTGGACGACCGGGGCACCTTCGACGACCCGGCGGTGGCCGGGGAACGGGACGGCGGGCACGGGACGGCCCGGCGGGGCGAGCGCCGCCGCGACGCCGACGACCTGGACGACACCCGCCCGTACGACGTGCGGGACGCCGACTCCGACGGGGCGCCCGAGTTCCACGAGCCGGCGCCCCTACCGAGCGCGTTCGGGGCGACCACGGTGGGCGACGCGGTGGCGGCCTCGGCCATGGCCAGCGGCCGGCCGGCCGACAAACGGGACCCACGTGGCGAGGACACCGCCCAACCGGGCGACGGCGCGCCGGGGCGCACCGACGCGTTCGACGCCGAGCGGGCCGACCCGACCGCCGGGGACCGGCTGCACGACCGGGACCGCTGGGCGGCGGCCGAGGCGGCCCGCAGCCGCGAGGACGCGGTAGTCGCCGGCGCTGCCGGGTACGGCCGGCCTGAGCCGGGCATGACCGACCCGGACGCCGCCGCCCCGGACACCGCCCTCGGCGCGGCCACGGCCCGGCCGACGGGCGGCGCGGTGCACGGGGACGCCACCGACCTCTTCGAGCCGGACGCCGCCCAGGCCTTCCGGGACCGCTGGCGCGACGTCCAGCTCCGCTTCGTCGACGACCCGAAGGCCGCCGCCGGGCAGGCCCAGTCGCTGGTGGAGGAGGCCATCAAGGCGCTCGCCGCCGCGCTCGCCGAGCAGAAGAACAAGCTTGGCGACTGGCAGCAGACCGGCGACGACACCGAGCAGCTTCGGATCGCGGTACGCCGGTACCGCGACTTCCTGGACCGGGTGCTCGGCCGCTGACCGCCCTTCCGACGCTAGCTATCCGCACGCCCCGGCCACTGACGGCCGGGGCGTGCGGCACATCCCGGGAACCGCCGTCCAGGTTTCGATCACGATGACGGCTGCGGAGACTGCCGGGCCGAGTGGGATGCGCCACTCACCCTGCCGCGTGATGTGAGCCGGTTGACCGTGCGATCGGTGGCGACGCCGACAGCAGCCGTACCAGAAGGTCTTTTGCGAACGCTCTACGTAACCGCGACGTACCCGGTCGGTGTACCGTCCGAAGTGGTGGCCCACCCGGTACAGCCGGCGGTGCCGCCACCGAGCCCGCCACCTGGGGAGCGACGCCATGAGCGATGCCGAGACGTTTGGCGCACGTCTACGTGCCCACCGCGAGCGAGCCGGCAAGACGAGAGCAGTCCTCGGCGGACTCGTCGGGCGCAGCGGCGAGTGGGTGAAGGCACTGGAAGCGGGCCGTCTGCTCGTCCCTCGGCTGCCGATGCTGCTTCGTCTCGCCGAAGTGCTCGGTATCTCCGACCTGGCCGATCTGACCGGCGAACAGTCTCTTCCGGTCGCTTCGGTCACGAAGGCCGGGCACCCTGACATCAGTCGGATCGCTGTTGTCATGCAGCGCTCCGCCGTCCCGGCCGGCGTTCCGACCCCGGTAGAGACGTTGACCAGCCTGGTTGACCAGGCGTGGCGCATCTGGCATGGATCCTCCACGGAGCGGACCGCCATTGCCGGGGTGCTACCCGGCCTGCTCAACGATGCGCGCCGTAGCGCCTGGCGACTGGAGGGTGTCGAGCGGCGACACGCCCTGGTCGAGTTGGCCCGCGCCTACCACCTTGCCCAGTTGTACCTTGCCCACCAGCCGCACCCCGAGTTGGTGTGGCTGGCAGCCGACCGTGCCATGGCCGCCGCGCAGGAAGCTGACGACCCGGGCGCCATCGCCGCTGCCGCTTGGTACTACGCACACGTATACCGCTCGTCGAACATGATCGAGGAGGCGGAGCAGGTACTGATGGAGGCGCTGGCCGTCCTCGACTCCGACGCTGGCGTTGACCCGCTTGCCCGCTGGGGGCAACTGCACCTGGGAGTGGCACTCGGGCACAGCAAAGCCGGCCGGGCTGGACAGGCGTGGCGGGCTTGGGACCTCGCCGAGGGGGCCACCAGGCGACTCGGCAGTGGCTACGTACATCCCTGGTTGATGTTCGGAGAGACCGTATGCGCGGTTTCCGCAGCAACGATGGAGTCGGACCTGTGCCGGCCGGGCGAGGCCATCCGCCGTGCGGCCACAATCGACTACCCGGCGCTGCCATCCCGGACCCGTCGCGCTGCGGCTCTGATCGATGCGGCCCGGGCACATCTGGCGCGTCGCGAGGAGATCGCCGCCGTGCACCTGCTCGGGCGAGGCCTCCGCGAGAGCGTGGACACCGTCCAGTACAACCCCTTCGCGCGAGCAGCCACGCTGGAACTGGCGGGCCGGCGCGGTACGACCGGTGAGGACGCCCGAGAGCTGGCGCTCGCAATGGGTATCAACTGATAGTAGTCGCAGAGGTACAAACCATCACCGTCATGCCTGCTCAACGCTCGTAACGTGCGGTTACGGGCGTGATCGGCAGGTAGCTGTCAGTACCGGTTCTGCCACGAA
>NZ_QKKX01000053.1 GCF_003434305.1 Micromonospora sp. MW-13 | reverse complement strand
GCGGGAGGACGCAGGTGGACGGTACCCAAGGCGACCCAGCACAGAGCCGTGGCGAGCAGATCCAGGAGGCGGAGCGAGAAGCGGCGAAGCAACGTCTCCTCGCGCAGGCCGAGGCGGATCGGATACCGGTCGAGGAGACCACCCGGGCGGTGCCGGACCGGCGGTGGCGTCGTGGACAGCGGTGACCGCCTGCCGGTCGGTCGGCGGGTGGCGTACTGGCGGGCGCGGCGGAAGCTGTCGCAGCAGGTGTTCGCCGACCGGCTCGGCAAGTCGAAGAGCTGGGTGGACAAGGTCGAACGCGGCGTCCGCGCCCTCGACAAGGTGTCGACCCTCCAGGCCATCGCCGCCGTGCTGCGGATCGACACGGCCGTGCTGCTCGGCCGGGACGCCCGGCCCACCGACGTGACCCGGTGCGCCGAGGGCGTGGACCGGATCCGGGCGGCCCTTTCGACGTACGACATCGCCCTGTGCCGGTCGGCGGCACGCGGGCCCGGGTTGCCGGCGGATCGGGTGGCGGGGGACGTCGCGCACGCATGGACCACCTTCCAGCACGCCCGGTATCCGCAGGTGATCGCGCTGGTGCCGGGCGTGTTGGCCAATGCGCAGCGCTGCCACGCCGACGACCCGGGGGCGGGCCGCGCGTTGTTGGTCGAGGCGTACCGGGTGACCGCATCGCTGCTGGTGAAGCTCGGTGAGGCCGACCTGGCGTGGTTGGCCGCCGACCGGGCCGTGGCCGTGGCGACCGGCGATCCGGTGCTGGTCGCCGCCGCCGCCGTGCAACTCGGCGAGGTGCTGCGCGCCTCGGGGCGGGCGCGGGCGGCCATGTCGACGGCGCTGGCCGCCGCGTACCGGATCGCCCCGCCCGACCCGGACAACGGCACCCCGGCCGAACTGTCGCTGTGCGGGACGCTGCTCGTCCAGGCCGCCCTGGCGGCGGCCCGCCACGGCGACGACCACGCCGCCGACGAACTGATCGGCGAGGCCGCCGACATGGCGCTGCGGGTGGGCGAGGGTCACGACCATCACCGAACCGCGTTCGGGCCGACAGCGGTCGACCTGGCCCGGGTCGCCGCAGCCCTCGAACTGGGCGACGCAGGCGAGGCGGTCGCCTGGCACGAGAAGACGACCAGCCGGGACGCCTGGCGGTGGCTGCCCGCCGAACACCGCGCCGCTCACCTGCTCGACGCCGCCCGCGCCTACCTCCAGGCCGACGACCCGGCCAACGCCGGCCGCGTCCTGGTCGACGCCGACCGCATCGCACCGGCGGAGCCGCGCTACCGGCCGGCCGGGCGGGACGTGGTCGCCCGGGTGGCGCGCGACCCGCACGCCCCGGCCACGATCATTCAGCTCGCCATCACCCTCGGGGTGACCTGAGGATGACCGCGCCGTTCCTGTCCCTGGCGCAGATCCGTAACCGGCTGGCCCTCACCGCCCGAGCGATCCTCCGCGCCCACCGACCCAGCCCCGACGGCCGCTGCCCGATCTGCCGGACTCCGGGCTGTCCGCTGGCGACCACCGCCCGCAACGTCCTACGCGCCGCCGAAGACGTACAGCGGCGAAACACGGCAACCCCGCCGGCCCCACTCGACCCGGACGACCCTCCGCAGGCCGGATGATCTCGAACGGCACCCGATCCGACCCACTCGCCCGGCCGAGCCGACCCGGGACCACGGCCGGGGATGACGGGCCCCTCCCCCACGGCGTCGGGCCCCGGTCCGCGCCGTCGGCATGCCCGGGGCCCAGCGGGGTACGCCGGGGGGATCAGGCAGACACCCGGGACACGGGAGGGCAGCAGCATGACCGATCGCGAGCCGAACGCCGGCCGACCGCTGGAGGAGAGCCCCGAGGTGGCCGCGGCGGTGGACGACGAGAGCACGGTCCCGCAGTTGGCGACCGGTGGCGGGGCCGACCGGGACACCCCGCCCTTCGGCGGGCCGGGGGACGTGCCGGAGGGTGCCGGCTCGACCGAGGACCTGCTCGGCGACCCGTACGGCGCGGGCGCCGGGGCCGGCGGGGACAACATCCGCACCGGCGCCGAGCAGCCGTGGGAGCCGGAGGACCTGGTGCTGGCCCGAGGTCAGGACCCGACCCCCGAGAACGTCGAGCGGGCCCGCCGCGACCTGGCCGAGCAGGGCCGGGCGGCGGTGGAACGGACGGTTCCCTGACCCCGCCCGCTGTGCACGAGGCGGGGCCCCTGACCCGACCGTCACCGGTCGGGCCAGGGGCCCGGGGGAAACCTGCCGCTGAGAGTGCCTCACTCCTCGCCAGCGGCCGGCAGGCGTGCCTGGTGGAGCGTCAGAGCGCCGGGTAGGCGTTCTGCATGAGCTGGGCGAACTGCGCCGCGAACCAGGCACCCGAGATCGGGGCGTCCGGCAGGGCGCCGCTCATGCTGTTGCCGTTGCGGGCGTTACCGGTGTAGGTCGGGTCACACATCCGGTCGAAGCCCTTGCCCTCGTTGTTCGGGATCTCCTTGCTGGAGCCGTCCGACTCGCCCGGGGGCTTCACCCAGACGTAGGCGTCGATGCCGGGCTCCGGCGCGGCCTTGGGACGCTCACCGAGGCCCGCACCGGACTGGTTGCACCAGTTGCCGGCGTGGATCCGCCGGTCGACACGGCCACCGTTGACGTAGGTGTCGACGCTGGTCAGCGGGCCGGGGCCGGCGGGCCGGGCGGTGCCGCCCCAACCGTTGCGGGAGGTGTCGATCAGCATGCCGATCTTCGAGTCGAAGCCCTTGGAGATCAGCTCGTTGCGGAACGCCTGGGCGAAGGACAGCTCGTCGACGTAGAAGTTCCAGTCGACCCACTTGGACTGGCGGACGGTCTGGCCGTTCACCGTGTCGGTCACCTTGAAGTTCGGCTCCCGAAGGGCCGAGTAGTTCGCGGTGTTGACGATGAAGCCGTGCACGTTGGCCGGGGTGCTGCCGGAGGCGCCGGCGGCCTCGCGCAGGATCGTGGCGCTCGGGCTGAAGTTGCTGTCCCAGCCCAGCCAGCCGTGGTGGCCGGCGTCGATGTAGTTGTAGACGTTGCCGATCGCGCCCAGCTTCGCCAGGGCGTAGCCGACGCCGTTGACGTAGGCGCCGTTGGCCTTGACCGTGTCGCACATCGCGGTGCCGCCGGGCTGGCCGGAGGTGTTGGTCACCAGGTTCGGCAGCGAGTCGATCTCGATGACGTTGATGATCCGGAGGTTCTTGTACTTCGCGTCGCCCTGGATCGCGGCGATCGGGTCGATGTACTCGGCCTTGTAGCGGGGCAGCTCGTTCGGGCCCAGCTCACCGTTCGAGGCGAGGGCGGAGCAGTCCCGGCCGGGCAGGTTGTAGATCACGAACTGGATGTAGTTCGCACCCTGGGCCAGCGCGGCGTCCAGGTGGTCACGCACGCCCATCGAGCCGTTCGAGCTGCTGCCCGACGTGCCGTTGATGGCGGCGATCCGGTCGATCCAGACGGCGGTCGGGTTGTTGGACACCCGGTTGCCGCCGGCCACCGACTCGGCCTTGGCCTTCCACTCGGGGTTCACGTACCCCTTGGCGTTCAGGTACGGGTTGTCCACCTTCTGCCCCGGCGGGGTCGTGGTGGGCGGCGTCGTCGTCGGCGGGGTGGTCGTCGGCGGCGTCGTGGTCGGCGGGGTGGTGGTGGGCGGGGTGGTCGTCGGCGGCGTCGTGGTCGGCGGAGTGGTGCCGTTGCAGACCACGCCGTTCAGGGTGAACGAGGTGGGCTTCGGGTTGCTGCCGCTCCACGAGCCGTTGAAGCCGAACGTCACGCTGCCGCCGCTGGCGATCGAGCCGTTGTAGGACTCGTTCGCGGCGGTCACGTTCTGCCCGGTCTGGCTGAACTTCGCCGACCAGCCCTGCACGACCTGCTGGCTGCTGTTCGGGAAGGTGAACCCGAGGCTCCAGGAGGTGACCGCGTCACCCAGGTTCTTGAGGGTGACGTTGCCGGTGAATCCGCCGGCCCAGTCGTTGGTGGCGTAGTCGACGCTGCACTGGGTCGCGGCCTGGGCCGCGGTGACCGGGATGGTCACCAGGCCGCCGGCAACCAGGACACCCGCACCGGACAGTGCGAGCGCCCGGCGGTGGCCGGACAGCCTCTTTCTCATACTCATGCCACAGATCTCCTTGGGCGAGACCGGACTCGCAGCCCGGCGCAACGGCGCCCGACGTCCGGCACGGACGATCGACGGCGCCACGGGGGATTTCGGGTTGCCCGACCCGGACGGGCGGTGTGGTGGTGGTGCACGACCGGCACGCGAACGGCCGGTCGGGCGGCGGACGTCGTCCGGTGACACCGGTGCCCTCGACATCTGCCTTGCGCGGTGTGGCTCCCCGTACCGCGTGAGGGAATTCTTGCATGGGAGCGCTTCCATGGCAATGGTTCGATGCTCGTTCGACAGGGCCGAACAGGACGTCCAGGGCGCCGGGTCGAGATGACGCCGCTGGCGACAGCCCGGGGCGCGGGTGCCCCTGTCCCCCGAAAGGGGGCGTCACGCGCAGCCGGCCCGCAACCCTCTTCATGGTCGACAACCTCCGACAGACGCTGACGAAGCGCGCTTGTGACACCTTCCACTCGATTACCTAGGAACACGCAAAACACGAATCTTTCCCCTTATAGCTCGCGAACCGGGCTAACGTCTTGAGTAGCCCGGCTGACTCGGGCTCAGGACGAAAAGGGATGGAGTGACGCAGGTCATGGCAAACAAGATGCTCGGGAAGGTCGTTGCGGGTGCCGCTCTCGGTGGCGCGTCCCTGCTGGTGTTCGCGCCGGGGATCGCGTTCGCGGACGGCCACCACGACGGCGAGTCCCGCGACGGCAAGGTCTACGCCAAGCCGCACGTCGTCAAGGCGGGCGAGAAGGTCGAGTTGCTGGAGGTCTGCTCGGAGCGGCAGGAGCACGCCTTCGTCTGGTCCAAGGTCACTGGCAAGGTCAAGCTGCGCGCGGCCGAGAAGGACCACGGGCAGCCGGGCGAGGAGCACGGCAAGCCGGGCGAGGAGCACGGCAAGCCGGGCGAGGAGCACGGCAAGCCGGGCGAGGAG
>NZ_QKKX01000052.1 GCF_003434305.1 Micromonospora sp. MW-13 | reverse complement strand
GCAGGGTGGCAAGGGCGGCGGCGCCGCCGCCGACTCCTACGGCGAGGACGACTGGGGCGGCTACCAGCACGACCAGAAGGCCGAGAAGGACCACGGCAAGGAGTCCGAGAAGGACCACGGCAAGGAGTACGGCAAGGACCACGGCAAGGAGTACGGCAAGGACCACGGCAAGGAGTACGGCAAGGACTCCGGGTACGGCAAGGACTCGGAGCACGGCAAGGACTCCGGGTACGGCAAGGACTCGGAGCACGGCAAGGACTCCGGGTACGGCAACGACTCGGAGTACGGCAAGGACTCCGGGTACGGCAACGACTCGGGTAAGGGCGAGGACGAGCGGTCCTGGGAGCACAAGAAGGACTTCGTCTACTTCGGCGAGGCCGAGGTTGCCGAGGACGCCGAGCCGGGCCGCTACGAGCTCCACGGCTCCTGCGGCGAGGGCGAGCTGGTCGTGCTGCCGCGCGGCCACGTCGAGGGCGGTGACGGCGGCGCGACCACCGGCACCGACCGCGGGATGGCCACCACCGGGGCGGGCATGCTGGGCGCCGCGGCGCTCGGCGGCATCGTGCTGATTCGGCGGCGTCGGGCCAATGGGTCCCTCGTCTGACGTGACGGCGACACCGGCCGGCGGCCGCCACGGGAGACCGTGGCGCGCCGCCGGCGCGGCCGTCGTCGTCATGCTCGCGATGGTCGGCGCCGGCCTGGTGGGTGCCTCCCTGCGCAGCGCCCCCGCGCCCCGCCCGCCTCAACCGCTGTCGCAGGCCGGCCCGGACGTCCGCGCCACCGCCGGCCCCGCCGACACCGGCGTCGACCAGAACTCCGTCGACCCCGACACCGGGCCGGCCGGCGAGGGACAGCCGGCGGCCGGGCTGGGCCGAGCCACGCCGACCACCATCGCCATCCCCCGGATCGGGGTGGACGCCCCGATCATGACGCTGGGCACCAACCCCGACGGCACCGTCCAGGTCCCGCCGCTGGAGCAGGCCCTGAGCGCTGGCTGGTACTCCCCGGGGGCGAGCCCCGGCGAGACCGGCAACGCGGTGATCGTCGGGCACGTCGACTCGGCGAAGGTCGGCGGTCCCGCCGTCTTCTTCGAACTCGGCTCGCTCCGGCCGGGCGACGCCATCACGGTGTCGCGGGACGACGGCAGCCAGGTCGCCTTCACCGTCGAGGAGGTCAAGGCGTACCCGAAGACCGCCTTTCCCACCGAACTGGTGTACGGACCGAACGACCGGGCCGGCCTGCGGGTCGTCACCTGCGGCGGGCAGTTCGACGAGAAGGCGGGCAGCTACCGGGACAACGTCGTCGCCTTCGCGACGATGACCGGCTGAGAAGTGGGCACGGCCGACCCACGGGAAGCGCCGCGGCCGATCGGGGACACCGACCGGCCGCGGCGCTTTCCGGGCGGCTCAGGCCGCCGAGGTCCGCACCAGGGTACGGATCTGGCGCAGCAGCACCGACAGGGCGGCGAGGTCCGCCCGGGACTCGTCGAACTCCCCCATCGCCCGCTGGGCGCGGTGGATCGAGGTGGCGTTCGACTGCTCCCACTGCAACACCCGCTCCAGCGGCGGCAGGCTGTCCGGGGTGGAGCCGAGGACCTCCGCGGTGAGCGCGGCCAGCGCGGCGTACAGGTCGTAACGCAGCGCCATCCGGGCCAGCGTCTGCCAGCGGTCCTCCCGCGGCAGCAGGGAGATCTTCGACAGCAGGGAGTCGACCCGGAACCGGTCGGACAGGACGAAGTAGACCGAGGCCACCTCGCCGACGTCCCGCCCGGTGCTCGCCGCGGTCTCCACCACGTCGAGCAGGCCGAAGCTGTACATCAGCCGGGTCGCCTGCTCGGCCAGGTCGCGCGGCAGCCCCCGGGAGGTCATCTCGTCGATGTGCGCGGCGATGGCCTCCCGCTCGCTGCCGTAGAAGAGGTTCTCCAGGCCGGGCAGCAGCCGGGCCACCCCGTCGCGCAGCCGGGCGGTCTCGGCCGGCACGTCGATCGGCGAGCGCCGGTTGGTCACCAGCCAGCGCACCGCCCGGTCGAGCAACCGCCGGGTGTCCAGGTAGACGGCGGTCTGCAACTCCGGGTCGACCTTGTTGTCCAGCGACTCGACCGCGTCCCAGAGCTCGCGCAACCCGAACACCTCGCGGACCACCACGTACGCCCGGATCACGTCCGCCGCGGACGCCGCGGTCTCCTCGACCACCCGGAACACGAACGAGATGCCGCCCCGGTTGATCGCCTCGTTCACCAGCACGGTGGTCACGATGTCCCGGCGCAGCCGGTGCTGGCCCATCCGGTCGGCGAACCGTTCCCGCATCGGGGTCGGGAAGTAGTTGACCAGCACGTCGGTCGTCCACTCCTCGTCCGCGAGGCCCTCGGTCAGGATCTCCCGCTCCAGCACGATCTTCACGTACGCCAGCAGCACCGCGAACTCCGGCGCGGTCAGCCCGGACTCGGTGCGCACCGCCAGTTCGTCGTCCGGCGGCAGCGCCTCCAGCGCGCGGTCCAGCGCCCCCGAGCGCTCCAGCTCGCTGATCATCCGGCGGTGCACCGGCAGCAGCGAGGCGGCCTGGGCCTGCGAGTTGTTGATCGCCCGGGCCTGGTCGTAGTTGTCCCGCAGCACCAGCTCGGCGACCTCGTCGGTCATCCCGGCCAGCAGCTCGTCACGCTCGGGCCGGGTCAGCGCCTCGTCCGCGACCGCCGTGTTGAGCAGGATCTTGATGTTCACCTCGTGGTCGGAGCAGTCCACCCCGGCCGCGTTGTCGATGAAGTCGGTGTAGATCCGCCCGCCGGCCAGGGCGTACTCGATCCGCCCGAGCTGGGTGCAGCCGAGGTTGCCGCCCTCGCCGACCACCCGGCAGCGCAGCGCCTTGCCGTCCACCCGGATGGCGTCGTTGGACTTGTCGCCCACCTCCACGTTGGTCTGGCTGGACGCCTTGATGTACGTGCCGATGCCGCCGTTCCAGAACAGGTCCACCGGCGCGGTGAGGATCGCCTTCATCAGCTCCTGCGGGGAGAGCTGGCTGACATCGTCGTCCAGCCCGAGCGCCGCCCGGACCTGCGGCGAGACCGGCACCGACTTCGCCCCGCGCGGGTACACCCCGCCCCCTTCGGAGATCAGCGACCGGTCGTAGTCCTCCCAGGACGACCGGGGCAGCCCGAACAGCCGCTTGCGCTCGGCGTACGAGGTGGCGGCGTCCGGATTCGGGTCGAGGATGATGTTCCGGTGGTCGAACGCGGCCACCAGCCGGATGTGCTCGGACAGCAGCATGCCGTTGCCGAACACGTCGCCGGACATGTCGCCGACGCCGACCACGGTGAAGTCCTGGGCCTGGGTGTCGTGCCCCAGCTCCCGGAAGTGCCGCTTCACCGACTCCCAGGCGCCCCGGGCGGTGATGCCCATCTTCTTGTGGTCGTACCCGGCCGAGCCGCCGGAGGCGAACGCGTCGCCGAGCCAGAAGTTGTGCGCCGCCGAGATCTCGTTGGCGATGTCGGAGAACGTCGCGGTGCCCTTGTCCGCCGCCACCACCAGGTACGGGTCGTCCGGGTCGTGGCGGACCACGTCCTCGGGCGGCACGATCTCGCCGGCGACGATGTTGTCAGTGACGTCGAGCATCGCGCCCACGAACTCCTGGTAGCAGGCGACCGCCTCGTCCCGGTCCCCCGGCTTCTGCTTGAGCACGAAGCCGCCCTTGGCGCCCACCGGCACGATCACGGCGTTCTTCACCATCTGCGCCTTGACCAGGCCGAGCACCTCGGTCCGGAAGTCCTCCCGCCGGTCGGACCAGCGCAGCCCGCCCCGGGCCACCGGCCCGTACCGCAGGTGCACGCCCTCGAACCGGGGCGAGTAGACGAAGATCTCGAACTTCGGCCGCGGGGCCGGCAGGTCCGGGATGGCCTGCGGGTCCAGCTTGAACGCCACGTACGCCTTCGGCCGCCCGCCGATCGGCTTCTGGTAGAAGCTGGTGCGCAGGGTGGCCTGGATCAGCGTCAGGTACGACCGCAGGATCCGGTCCTGGTCGAGGCTGGCCACGTCGTCCAGCGCGGCGCCGATCGCCGTCACCAGTTCGCCGCTGCGCTCGCGGCGCTGCTCGATGGTCGACTCCCCGGGCGCGAAGCGGGCCTCGAAGAGTTCCACCAGCAGCGTGGTGATCCGCGGGTACGCGATGAAGGTCTGCTCCATGTACTCCTGGGAGAAGACCGCCCCGGTCTGCCGCAGGTACTTCGCGTACGCCCGCAGCACCACCACCTGCCGCCAGGTGAGCCCGCCGCGCAGCACCAGCTCGTTGAAGCCGTCGACCTCGGCCTCGCCCCGCCACGCCGCCGCGAAGGCGTTCTCCACGTGCGGGCGCACCTCGGCCAGGTCCTGGTGCCCCTCGGGCAGCCGCAGGCCGAAGTCGTACAGGTAGACCCGGCCGTCGACCCGGTCCACCTCGTACGGGTGCTCGTCGACCACCCGGACGCCGAGGGAGTGCAGCACCGGCAGCACCGCGGAGAGCACCATCGGCTCGCCGTACCGGTAGACCTTGAACCGGACGTCCATCGCCTCGTCGAGGTCCGCGCCCCGGCCGGCGCCGTTGCCGCGCGGGGCGAGCTGCTTGCGGAACAGGTGCATCTCGAGCTGGCCGGGTTCCTCCAGCAGCTCCAGCTTCGCCAGGTCCTTCATCGCCTCGTACGGCGTGTGCCCGTCCTTGTAGCCCTCCGGGAAGGCGTCGGCGTACCGGCTGAACAGGTGTTTGGCCTGCTCGTCGCCGAGCTTGCGCTCCAGCACCAGCCGGTAGTCGTCGTCCCACAGCCGGGTGGCGTCGGCCAGTTCCTCGGCGAGCAGGTCCGCGTCGATGTCGCCCGGCGGCCGGGTCGGGTCGGTGCGGACGATGAAGTGCACCCGGGCCAGCATCGACTCGGTGACCCGGGTGGTGTAGTCCACCCCGACGCCGTTCAGCTCGCGCAGCAGGATGTCCTGCATGCGCAGCCGGTTCTGCGTGGTGAACCGGTCCCGGGGCAGGTAGATCAGGCAGGAGATGAACCGCCCGTAGGCGTCCCGGCGCAGGAAGACCCGTAGCTGCCGGCGGCCGGCCATCCGCAACACGCCGATCACCGCGTGGTACAGGTCCTCGGTCTTGATCTGGAACAGCTCGTCGCGCGGATACGTCTCCAGGATCTGGAGCAGGTCCTTGCCGGAGTGGCTGCGCCGGCTCAGGCCGGAGCGGTCCAGCACCTCGGCCACCTTGCGGCGGACCACCGGCAGCTCCCGGACGCTGGTCCGGTACGCCGCCGTGGAGAACAGCCCCAGGAAGCGCCGCTCGCCGACCACCTGACCGGCCTCGTCGAAGATCTTGAAGCCGATGTAGTCCAGGTACGCCGAGCGGTGCACGGTGGCCCGGGAGTTCGCCTTGGTGATGATCAGCAGGCGCTTCTCCAGCACCTTCTCGTGCGCCTCGGACGTCATCGAGGACAGCGCCCGCGCCTCCGGGGAGTCCGAGCGCAGGATGCCCAGGCCGGTGCCGAGCACCGCCTCCAGCGCCGAGCCCTCGCCGCCGGGGGCGTCCACCAGCCGGTACTCACGGTAACCGAGGAAGGTGAAGTGGTCGTGGGCCAGCCAGCGCAGCAGCTCCACCGAGTCGGTGATGTCCTTCTCCGGCACTGGCGGACGGTTGTCGGCGGTCCGGGCGGCGGCCAGCTCGTCGGCCAGCGCCAGGGCGCGCTGGCGCATCTTGGGCCAGTCCTCGACCGCCTCGCGCACGTCGGTCAGCACCCGTTGCAGCTCGCGGCGCAGCTTCTCCCGCTCGCCGGCGTCGCGGACCGGGTCGATCTCGATCCGCATCCAGCTCTCGACCAGGTCCCCGGCGACCGCGTCGTCGGGCTCCACGTCGGCCGAGACCTCGGTCAACCGGCCCAGCGGCTCCCGGCGGACCACCACCAGCGGGTGCACCAGCAGGTGCACGTCGAGGTGGTGGGCGTTGAGCAGTGCGGTCACCGAGTCGACCAGGAACGGCATGTCGTCGGTGACGATCTCGATCACCGTGTGGTGCTGGTCGGCATCCGGTTCGTGGATCCGTAGTTTCAGCTCGCCCGGCACCCGTTGGCGGGCGAGGTCCCAGTGCGCCCGGGCTGCGTCGAGCATCTCCTCGGCGGTGAACCCGATCAGTTCCTCGTCCGGGGCGAACCGCCAGAAGCGGCCCACCAGCGTAGCCGCGTCGTGGTCGTCGCCGGCGAGCGCGACCGCCTGAGCGACCAGGCGTTCCGCGTTCGGCACCGGCTCGTCGAGCTCGGCGTCCTCCACGTCGTCGGTCAGCGCCTCCGCGGGCAGCCCGAGATCATAGATGGTGTCGATGCTCGAACCGGTCACCCCGGTCACTCCTGTGTCAAGCCGGCCGAAGCCGTCCCCGTCGGTCGCCGAATCGAAGTTGTCGTCCCGGCCGGTGTCATCCTGCCGGAGGTCGGGTCCCGGTTTGATCGCCGGACGCCGGTCCATCGGTGCCACTCCCCTCGACCCACCGCGTTGTGGGTCACTCTGCCGCCCAGCCTAGGCCCTGTCGGTCCGTGCCTCCGTCGGCGGACCACCAGCCGGACTTCCGGTTCGGGACTCTGTCCTTTCACCCGTTGCAGATACGTGGTCGGCCGGCTGGGGAGTACCCCGGCTCGGGATGTTCATCACACTTCGCCGAGCCCTCTTTGCGCACGTGGCGGGCCGGGCGGGGCAGTGGGTCGGACGGGGCCGTACTACCGTGGCGGGAGCCCGAGATCCGAAAGGACGGCTCCATGCGTCTGTCGTATCCCCTCGGTGGGCCCCGCCACCCGCGTTCCCGCCGGCTCGTCGCGGCGCTCGCGGCCACCGCGCTGGCCGCCGGCGCGCTGGCCGGCTGCTCGACCGAGGACGGCCCGGAACGCGCCGTGGACGCCTTCCTGGCCGGTTGGGGCAAGGGCGACCTCCAGGCGGTCGGCTTCGTCGACCCGGCCGGGAGGAAGCTGCCCGCCGCCGACGTGACGCGGGAGATCCGGGAGCTGTCCGGCGAGCTGGCGGCCACCCCACCGGCGCTGCGCCGCACCGGGGACCCGAAGGTCGACGCGAACATCGCGACCGCCGGCGTCCGGGTGGACTGGACGCTGCCGGGCGGGACCCGCTGGGGGTACGACCGGCAGGTGCGGCTCACCCGGGGCGGCGACGACCAGTGGCAGGTGATCTGGGAGCCGCGGGTGGTGCACGAGCAGCTCACCCCGGGCGACCGTCTCGCGGTGCGCCGCGTCGCCGCGCCCCGGGCCGGGGTGCTCGACGGCGCGGGCCAGCCGATCGTGGCACCCCGGGCGGTGGTCCGGGTCGGGCTGCAACCGAGCGAGGTCACCGACGTGAAGGCCGTGACCCGGCAGCTCGACGCCGCGTTCCGGGCGATCCGGCCGGCGATCACCCCGCCGGTCGACCTCGCCGACCTGCCCAAGCGCCTCGCCGAGGCCGCCCCGGACGCGTTCGTCGAGGTGGTGACGCTGCGCGACGAGGCGTACCGGCAGATCCGCTCACGCGTCTACGACCTGCCCGGCACCAAGTTCCGGGCGGAGAAGCTCGACCTCGCCCCCACCCGCGAGTTCGCCCGGGCGCTGCTCGGCTCGGTGGACCAGGCCCAGGCCGACGACCTGGCCGCCCACCCGGACCGGTACCGCAAGGGCGACCTGGTCGGCCACGGCGGCCTCCAGGGCCGGTACGACGAGCGGCTGCGCGGCGCGCCGGGGCTCACCGTGATCAGCGAGCGGCCGGGACCGGACGGCACCGTCGTGCCGACGGGCACCGAGCTGTTCCGCCAGGAGCCGACGCCCGGCCAGGCGGTGCGGACCACCCTCGACGTGGCCACCCAGAACGCCGCCGACGCCGCGCTGCGCGCCGAGAAGCGCCGGTCCGCCCTGGTGGCCGTACGGATCAGCGACGGCGCGGTGCTGGCCGCCGCGAACGGGCCGGGCGCGGCCGGGGAGAACCTGGCCTTCACCGCCCAGGTGCCGCCCGGCTCGACGTTCAAGATGGTCAGCGCCCTCGGCCTGCTGGACCGGGGGGCGATCACCCTCGACGGCCCCGTCGCCTGCCCGAAGACCTTCACCGTGGACGGCCGGTCGTTCAAGAACTCCGACAACTTCGCCCTCGGCTCGGTGCCGTTCCGCACCGACTTCGCGAAGTCCTGCAACACGGCTTTCGCCGCGCTCGCCCCGAAGCTGGGCGCGGACGGCCTCGCCCAGGCCGGGCGGGCGCTCGGCCTGGAGGCCGGATGGGACCTCGGCGTGGACGCGTTCACCGGCAAGGTCTCCGCCAACGGCTCCCCGGCCGAGCAGGCCGCCGCCTCGTTCGGGCAGGGCACCACCGTGGTCAGCCCGCTGGCCATGGCCGCCGCCACCGCCGCCGTCGCCCGGGGCCGCTGGGAGCAGCCGAAGCTGGTCGAAGATCCGGCCCCGGCCAAGGCCGCGCCCGCCGGGCCGGAGCTGAAGCCGGAGTCGGTGCAGCCGCTGCGGACCATGATGCGCGAGGTGGTCACCGCCGGCACGGCCACCGCCCTCAAGGACGTCCCCGGCAGCCCGGTGCACGGCAAGACCGGCACGGCCGAGTACGACAACAACCCCGCGCACACCCACTCCTGGTTCGTCGGCTGGCAGGGCGACGTGGCGTTCGCGGTCTTCGTGGAGCAGGGCGGGTCCAGCGCGGCCAGCGCGGTGCCGGTCAGCGAGCGCTTCCTGCGCGCCCTCGCCGCCTCCTGACCGCCCACCGGCACTGCACCGACGACGCCCACCAGCCGCGCGCTGGCCCACTCCTTGATCAACTCCAGGTCACTGACAACGGGGCATCCGGCACGCTTGGGCCCCCGTTGTCAGTGACCTGGTGACGATCAAGGTGGATGGGGTGCCGGATCGCGGCGTCGACCGCGACGGACGAATGGCGGTGGACCGGGAGCGCGTCAGGCGATCCCGGCGGTGGACTGCGCGTCGTCCTCCGTCCCGGGGAGGCTGTCGCCCGGCGCCGGCGCCGGTACACGGCGCAGCAGGCCCGGCCCGACCGAGGCCGGCGGCCCGACGGGCTCCAGCACCGGCCCCGCGCCGCCACCGGCAGAGCCGACGGGATCCCCCGCCCCGTCCGGTTCGTCCGGTTCGGCGACGGGGTCGACGGGGTCGATCGGTCCGTCCGCTTCGTCCGGCCCGGCGACGGGGTCGGCCACTCCGGCGACGGGGTCGGCCGGTCCGGCAAGGGTGCCCGGATCGGCGGGGCCTGCGGGAGTGACCGACCCGGCGGGCACGCCGGATACGACCGGGTACGGCACCTCGGCCCGGTGTGACACCTCGGCCCGGTGCGGCGCCTCGGCCCGGTGCGGCGCCTCGGCCCGGTGCGGCGCCTCGGCCCGGTGCGGCGCCTCGGCCGGGAAGGCGGCCGACCCGGGGAAGGCGCCGGACGCGGAAAGGACCGCCGACCCGGGGAAGGCGGCGGACCGGAGGGGACGGTTGGCCGAGGGGCGGCGCGGGCCGGGGGCCGCCGGCAGCAGCCGGGGCGGCACCGCGCTCGGGGCGGTGACCGGGGCCAGCCCGGCCACCACCGTGTTGACTATCTCGGCGGCGTACGCGCCGTCGGCGTCGTAGTCGGGGTCGAAGACGGTCAGCTCGACGCCGAGGCAGTGCGGGGTGTCCACCAGCCCGGCGAGCAGGATCTCCAGCTCGGCGAAGGCGATTCCGCCCGGGTCCGGGGCGTCGACCGCCGGCATCACCGCCGGGTCGAGCACGTCCACGTCGACGTGCACCCAGTAACCGGCGCAGTCGGCCAGTTCCTCGTGCGCCCACTGGGCGGTGCGGGCCGCGCCCTCGGCGCGCAGCGCCGGCACCGGCCGGGTGGTGATCCCGGCGGCCTGGAGGTCGAGACGGTACTCGTCCTGCGCCCGGATGCCGAGGACCACCACGTCGATGTCCCGGAAGTACGGCCTGCGCCCCTCGATCGCCGCCAGGTCGGCCTGCCCCCGCCCGGTGACCAGGGCCAGGTCCTCCCCCGCCGCGGCCCCGACGTAGGAGGCGTTGCCGGGGTGCCGGAAGTCGGAGTGGCCGTCGACGAAGACGAGCCCGATCCGCCCGCCGACCGCCTCGCCGAGCCGGTGCATGGCCAGCGCCGAGCCGAGCAGGATCGAGCAGTCCCCGCCGAGCACCAGCGGGAACTCCCCCCGGTCGATGATCGAGCCGATCCGGTCGGCCAGCGCGGCCGAGTACGCGGCGATCTCCGGGGCATGGCAGACGCCGTCGCCGGGGCGCCAGTCGCCCGGGTCGTACCGGGGCGGGGTGAGGCAGCCGGCGTCGCGGGCCCGCAGCCGGGCCAGCAGGCCCTGGTCGCGCAGCGCCCCCGGGGCCTTGCCGCAGCCGGGGACGGCGGTGGGGGTGGGCGGGCGCAGCCCGAGGTTGGACGGCGCGTCGAGGACGGCGATCCGGCGCATCATGGGCTCCCGTCCTCGTGGGTCGGGCGGGCCGGCGAACGCCGGCCCGCGCTGGCGTGCGGCGGAACTCAGAACAGGGCGCTGGCCAGGGCCCGGCGGGCGGAGGCGACGGCGGGGTCGTCCGGCCCGGCGACGGTGAACAGGCCCACCAGGTGCTGGCGTACCTTCTCCCGGTCGTCGCCCGCGGTGCGCCGGACCAGGCCGACCAGGCGCTGGTATGCCTGCTCCGCCATGCCGCTGAGCACCTCGACGTCGGCGGCGAGGAGCTGTGCCGCGACGTCGTCGGGGTCGGCCTGGGCGGCGGCGAGCGCCGCGCCCGGGTCGGCACCGGCGACCCGGCGGGCCAGCCCGACCTGGGCCAGCCCGGCCTCGGCCGCGGCGTCCGCCGGCGACTCAGCGAGGATCTTCCGGTACGCCTGCTCGGCGGCGTCCAGGTCGCCGCTCATGAGGGCGTCGTCGGCCTCGTCGAGGCGCGGGTCCTCCGGCTCGGCGACGGTGACCCCGCCGGCCTTGAGCACTGCGCCGATCCACTGGCGTAGCTGGGCCTCGGGGACCACCCCGGAGAACGCGTCGACCGGCCGGCCGCCGACGACCGCGTAGACGGTGGGGATCCCCTGGACCTGGAACATCTGGGCGATGCGCGGGTTGTCCTGGACGTCGACCCGGGCCAGCACCCACGCGCCGCCATCCTCGGCCGCCAGCCGCTCCAGCACCGGCGCGAACTGGTCGCTCTCCGGGTAGCCGGCCGCGCCGAAGAAGACCACGACGGGCAGGGCCACGGAACGTTCGAGCACCTCGGACTGGAGGGTGGCCTCGGTCACGTCGATCACGGCGGCCCCGCCGCCGGTGGCGCCGCCGCCCGGCAGACCGGGGGGCGGGCCGGCCTGGGCCGGTGTGCTGGAACGGGTGGGGGCCGGTGCGGTGCCGCGCAGTGCGCTGAGGTCGACCGCGCCGCGGGTGAAGATCGACGAGGTGATCCGTGGGTCGCTCATGGTTACCTAGTCTCGCACGACCGCCGCCCAACTCAGATCAACCGCGACGGCGACAACTGTGACTCTCGCGGCTGGTCACCGGTGGTGTCGCCGCACCCGGCCAGGGTGCGGCGACGCCCGGTCAGAAGCGGGCTGGTTCGCGGTAGATGCCCCATTCGGCGCGCAGCGCGTCGCAGATCTCGCCGAGGGTGGCCTCGGCGCGGACGGCGTCGAGCATCGCCGGGATCATGTTCTCCCCGGTACGGCTCACCTCGACCATCCGGGTCACCGCCGCGGCGACCGCCGCGTCGTCCCTCGCGGTCTTGCGCTCGGCCAGCACCCGGCGCTGCTCCAGCTCCACCTCGTGCGAGATGCGCAGGATCTCCAGGTCCTTGGCGATCGTGCCGGTGTGGCAGTTGACCCCGACGATCCTCTTGTCGCCCTTCTCCAGCGCCTGCTGGTAGACGAAGGCCGACTCGGCGATGTGGCCGGTGAACCAGCCGTCCTCGATGCCGCGCAGGATGCCGGAGGTCATCGGGCCGATCTGGTGCGGCCCCTCGCCACCGAGCTGCCGGATCCGGGCGAAGATCTCCTCCGCCTCGGCCTCGATCCGGTCGGTCAGCGCCTCGACGTACCAGGAGCCGCCGAGCGGGTCGGCCACGTTGGTCACCCCGGTCTCCTCCATCAACACCTGCTGGGTACGCAGGGCGATCTCGGCAGACTCGTCGGTGGGCAGGGCCAGGGTCTCGTCGAGGGCGTTGGTGTGCAGCGAGTTCGTCCCGCCGAGCACCGCGGCGAGCGCCTCCACTGCGGTGCGGACGACGTTGTTGACCGGCTGCTGGGCGGTCAGCGACACCCCGGCGGTCTGGGTGTGGAACCGCAGCCACAGCGCCTTCTCGCTGGTCGCCCCGTACACCTCGCGCAGCCAGCGGGCCCAGATCCGGCGGGCGGCGCGGAACTTGGCGATCTCCTCGAAGAAGTCCACGTGCGAGTCGAAGAAGAAGCTCAGGCCGGGGGCGAAGACGTTCACGTCCAGCCCGCGCGACAGCCCCAGCTCGACGTAGCCGAACCCGTCGGCGAGGGTGTACGCCAGCTCCTGAGCGGCGGTCGAGCCGGCCTCGCGGATGTGGTACCCGGAGACCGACAGCGGTTTGTACCGGGGGATCTCGCGGGCGCAGTACTCCATCAGGTCGCCGATCAGGCGCAGGTGCGGCTCCGGGTCGAACAGCCACTCCTTCTGCGCGATGTACTCCTTGAAGATGTCCGTCTGGAGCGTGCCGTCGAGGGTGGACAGGTCGGCGCCCTGCCGCTCGGCGGCGACCAGGTACATGCAGAACACCGGCACCGCCGGGCCGGAGATGGTCATCGAGGTGGTGACGCCGGCCAGGTCGATGCCGTCGAAGAGCACCTCCATGTCGGCGGCCGAGTCGACCGCCACCCCGCAGTGCCCGACCTCGCCGAGCGCCTGCGGGTCGTCGGAGTCGCGGCCCATCAGCGTCGGCATGTCGAACGCGACGGAGAGGCCGCCGCCGCCCGCGCCGAGGATCATCTTGTAGCGCTCGTTGGTCTGCCGGGCGTTGCCGAAGCCGGCGAACTGCCGGATCGTCCAGGCCCGCCCCCGGTAGCCGGTCGGGTGCAACCCCCGGGTGTACGGGAACTCGCCCGGCCAGCCGATCCGCTCGAAGCCCGGGTACGCGGCCCCCTCGGGTGGGCCGTAGACCGGGTCGACGGGCATCCCGGACAGCGTGGTGAAGTCGGCGTCCCGCTTGCGCGCGGCGTCGTAGCGGGCCTGCCAGCGCGCCCGTCCGGCAGCGATCTCGTCGGCGTTCATGCGCGGGGCTCCTCCTCGGGTCCTCGTCCGGACACCGAGTGTAGAACCCCCACTGAACGATCGCTAAGGAAGCTCGTACCGACCGGTAGCCCGACTCAGGCCGGGGGCGCGGCCGGCTCGCCCAGGGCCACGTCGTCGACCCGGATGTTGATCTCGTCAACCCGCAGCCCGTACGCCTCGACGGCCTGGGTGACCGCCGCCCGCACCCCTTCGGTCACCTGCGGCACCGGCCGGCCGGCGTCGATCACGATGACCAGGTTGACCACCGCCGCGCCGTTCGTGACGTGCGCCGAGCAGCCGCGCCGGGCGTCGCCCACCTGGTCCAGCCCGACCCGGTCGAGGACGGAGTTGAAGAACCGGGCCACGTCGCCGCCCAGCTCCGCCACCCCGGGGACCGACCGGGCGGCGGCCACCGCGATCTTCTCCACCACCTCGTCGGAGACCTGGGTGGTCCCGCCCGCCACCGCGTCCGGGGTCACCGACAGTTCCTGCGTCGCCTCGTCGCCCATGCTTCTCCCCCAGTACGCGCGCACCGCCCCACGGTGCCGTGGGGCGGTGCGAGCGTACTCGTTCGGCGGGGTCCGCAGTGGACGGCTCAGGAGCCGAGCTGGGCCAGCAACTCGTCGGCCGCGGCGTACGGGTCGAGCGCCCCCTGCGCCACCTTCGCGGCGAGCGTCGACAGCTCCGTACCGTCGCGCAGCGAGCCGATCCGGGCGCGCAGCACGCCCAGCGCGATCGCCTCGATCTCGGCGGCGGCCCGCGCCTCCCGGCGGCGGCGCAGCTCGTCGTGGCGCTCCAGCCAGTCGCGGTGCTTGTCGATCGCGGCGGCGACGTCGTCGATCCCCTCGCCGCGCACGGCGATCGCCCGGACCACCTGCGGTCGCCACTCGCCGGGCCCCCGCTCGCCCAGGGCGATCATGCCCTGGATGTCGCGGACGGTGGCGTCGGCGCCGTCCCGGTCGGCCTTGTTGACCACGAAGACGTCGGCGATCTCCAGGATGCCGGCCTTGACCGCCTGGATGGCGTCGCCCATGCCCGGAGCGAGCAGCACCAGCGTGGTGTCGGCCAGCGACGCGACCTCCACCTCGGCCTGCCCGACGCCGACGGTCTCCACCAGCACCACGTCGCAGCCGGCGCCCTCCAGCACCCGGACCGCCTGCGGGGTGGCCGCCGAGAGCCCGCCGAGGTGGCCCCGGCTGGACATCGACCGGATGTAGACGCCCGGGTCGGTGGCATGGTCCTGCATCCGCACCCGGTCGCCGAGGATCGCCCCGCCCGTGAACGGGCTGGACGGGTCGATGGCCAGCACCCCGACCCGGTGGCCGCGCGCCCGCAGCGCCCGGACCAGCTCGTTGGTGGTGGTCGACTTGCCCACCCCGGGCGACCCGGTCAGCCCGACCACCTGGGCCTGGCCGGCGTACGGGGCGAGGGCCGCCGCCACCTGCGGCAGCACCTCGTCGCCGGACTCCACCAGGGTGATCAGCCGGGCCACCGCCCGGGGGTCACCGGCGCGGGCCCGCTCCACCAGCATCGGCACGTCCCGGCTGCGGCGCACCGACGGCACGCCGGCGGCCGGGAGCTGCTCGACCGCATCGCTCACCGTGCCGCCTTCGTTCGCGACTGCGGGGCTCGCACACCCCGCTCACTCC
>NZ_QKKX01000051.1 GCF_003434305.1 Micromonospora sp. MW-13 | reverse complement strand
CTCACTCCTCACACTCACACTGCCTCGCTGGGGCTGGGGACGTGGATGATCAGCGCGTCGCCCTGGCCGCCGCCGCCGCACAGCGCCGCCGCGCCGGTGCCGCCGCCACGCCGCTTCAGCTCAAGCGCGAGGGTGAGCACCAGCCGGGCGCCGGACATGCCGATCGGGTGGCCGAGCGCGATGGCGCCGCCGTTGACGTTCACCTTGTCCGGGCTGATCCCCAGGTCACGGGTGGACTGGACACCGACGGCGGCGAACGCCTCGTTGATCTCGACGAGGTCGAGATCCTCGATGCCCAGGCCGCCCTTCTTCAGCGCGTGGTTGATCGCGTTGGAGGGCTGCGAGTGCAGCGAGTTGTCGGGGCCGGCCACGTTGCCGTGCGCGCCGATCTCGGCCAGCCAGGTCAGCCCGAGCTCCTTGGCCTTGGCCTTGCTCATCACCACCACGGCGGCGGCGCCGTCGGAGATCGGCGAGGAGCTGCCGGCGGTGATCGTGCCGTCCTTGGCGAACGCGGGACGCAGCTTGGCCAGCGACTCGGCGGTGGTGTCCGGCCGGATCCCCTCGTCCTCGCTGATCACCACCGGGTCGCCCTTGCGCTGCGGGATGATCACCGGGGTGATCTCGTCGGCGAAGTGGCCGTTCTTCTGCGCGGCGGCGGACCGCTGGTGGCTGGCCGCGGCGAACGCGTCCTGCTCCTCGCGGGTGATGCCGTGCTTCGCGCCGTGCCGCTCGGTGGACTCGCCCATCGAGCAGCAGTCCCAGGCGTCGGTGAGCCCGTCGAGCGCCATGTGGTCCTTGATCGTGACGTCGCCGTACTTGTAGCCGGCGCGCTGGCCGAGCAGCAGGTGCGGGGCGTTGGTCATCGACTCCATGCCGCCGGCCACCACGATGTCGAACTCGCCGGCCCGGATGAGCTGGTCGGCCAGGGCGATCGCGTCCAGGCCGGAGAGGCAGACCTTGTTGATGGTCAGCGCCGGCACCGACATCGGGACGCCCGCCTCGACGGCGGCCTGCCGGGCCGGGATCTGGCCCGCGCCGGCCTGGAGCACCTGGCCCATGATCACGTACTGCACCTGCTCGGGGGCCACCCCGGCGCGCTCCAACGCGGCCTTGATCGCGACGCCACCGAGCTTCGTCGCCGGGAGATCCTTGAGGTTGCCGAGCAGGCGGCCCATCGGGGTCCGCGCGCCGCTGACGATCACCGAAGCCATTGCCTGCCTCCGAGGGGGATGCCGAGCCGTACACCTTAACGATTGTTTGGTTACACCGGTGTTCGGTCAGACTAGCGCCATGGCTGAGAACTCCCCCGCCGAGCCCGCTGCCGACTTCGTCACAGACATCGGCCTGCGCCGCATCGACCACGTCGGGATCGCCGTCGCCGACCTGGACGCCGCGATCGACTTCTACCAGCGAACCTTCGGGATGCGCTGCGTACACACCGAGACCAACACCGAACAGGGCGTCCGCGAGGCGATGCTGGCCGTCGGCCCGAGCGCCGAGGGCGGCTACGTGCAACTGCTCGCCCCGCTGACGCCGGAGTCGACCATCGCCAAGTTTTTGGACCGCAAGGGCCCGGGAATCCAGCAGGTGGCGTACACCGTGGCCGACGTCGACGCGGCCTGCGCGGCGCTGCGGGCGCGGGGGATGCGGCTGCTCTACGAGGCCCCCCGCCGGGGCACCGCGAACTCCCGGATCAACTTCGTCCACCCCAAGGACGCCGGCGGCGTCCTCGTCGAGTTGGTCGAGCCCGCCGAGCACTGAGAGCAGGGGTCCCCTGATTGCGGTCGCCGGCTCGGCAGGGGACCCCTGTCCACACCCCGCCCAATCCCCGCGGCGCCGGGCCCGCACCACGCGCGCCGAGCGCGCCGATGCGCGGTTGAGCAGCCGTCCGGGCAGCTCCACGCATCGGCCGATGCAGTTTTTCACAGAGCCCTTCCCACCCTAACTACCGTTCAGTAACGTCCCGCCCCAACAGGAGTGCGGCCGGTGCCGGATGTGTCGGATGCCGACATGGTGGTCGGCGCGCACCGACGCCGACCATGGCAGCACCGGGCCGGACCGACGGCCACCATGTGGATCCGCCGGGCCCGACGCAGGTGCGGACCGAACGGGAGGTCACCATGCAGGACATCCTCGAAGCGATCATGGCGGCGGAGGGCTCCGACGAGTCCGGGCGGCAGCTCGCCGGCCTCGCCGGCCTGCCCGTGCCGAAGAGCTACCGGGGCGTGGTGGTGCGCGCCGACGAGACCCGGATGTTCGAGGGACTATCCACCCGGGACAAGGACCCGCGCGCGTCCCTGCACGTCCAGGAGGTGCCGACCCCCGAGCTGGCCCCCGGCGAGGCGCTGGTCGCGGTGATGGCCAGCGCGATCAACTACAACACCGTCTGGACCAGCATCTTCGAGCCGGTCCCCACCTTCCGGTTCCTCCAGCGGTACGGCCGGATCTCCGCGCTGACTGCCGGGCACGACCTGCCGTACCACGTGGTGGGGTCGGACGCGGCGGGCGTGGTGCTGCGCACCGGTCCCGGGGTGACGAAGTGGTCGGCCGGCGACGAGGTGGTGGCGCACTGCCTGTCGGTGGAGCTGGAGGACGCCGCCGGCCACGACGACACCATGCTCGACCCGCAGCAGCGGATCTGGGGCTTCGAGACCAACTTCGGCGGCCTGGCCGAGCTGGCCGTGGTCAAGGCCAACCAGCTCATGCCCAAGCCCCGCCACCTGACCTGGGAGGAGGCGGCCAGCCCCGGGCTGGTCAACTCGACCGCGTACCGGCAGCTCGTCTCGCACCACGGCGCGAACATGAAGCAGGGCGACGTCGTGCTGATCTGGGGCGCCTCCGGCGGCCTCGGCGGGTACGCCACCCAGCTCGCGCTCAACGGCGGCGCGATCCCGGTCTGTGTGGTGTCCTCCCCGGACAAGGCCGAGCTGTGCCGGCGGATGGGCGCCGGACTGGTGATCGACCGGGCCGCCGAGGGGTTCCGGTTCTGGTCCGACGAGCACACCCAGAACCCGGACGAGTGGCGGCGCTTCGGCGAACGGATCCGGGAGCTGACCGGCGGCGAGGACCCGGACATCGTCTTCGAGCACCCGGGCCGGGAGACCTTCGGCGCGAGCGTCTACGTGGCCAGGCGCGGCGGCACCATCGTCACCTGCGCCTCGACCAGCGGCTACCAGCACCAGTTCGACAACCGCTACCTGTGGATGAACCTGAAGCGGATCGTCGGCAGCCACTTCGCCAACTACCACGAGGCATGGCAGGCCAACCGGCTCGTGACGCTCGGCCAGATCCATCCGACGGTGTCCCGGACGTACCCGCTGGAGCAGACCGGCCAGGCCGCGTACGAGGTGCACCGCAACCAGCACCAGGGCAAGGTGGGGGTGCGTTGCCTCGCCCCGACCGACGGCCTCGGCGTGCGGGACCCGGAGTTGCGCTCCCGGCACGAGGTCGCGATCAACCGGTTCCGCGGTCGCTGAACCGTCCGGCCGGCCCCCGGGCCGTCCGGGGACGCCCGGGCGGCCATTGCGGTGATCGCGCATTGCCTTTCGCCAGGGGTCGTCGACCCCCCTTTCGCGTCATAGCGCCCCGAGTCGACAAAGGCCCGCGGGGCGCTCCCGCGACCCTTTTCCCGCCCGTCCGACCGGCCGCCCGACCCGGCCGGGAGCTGCCAAGATCGCCAGTCCGCGCGGGCCGGGTGACGGCGGCAAGTTGACCATGTAAAGAGGACACGAAAGCCCCGCACCGCTCTTGCGAAGCACCCCGGGGCGTCTGCGAGTATGTCCCAATGCCCCAGCAGCAGTCCTCCCCTCTTGCGTTCTTCGATAACGCGAACTCGCAGCCAGATTTCACCGTTGGCCTGCGCGGATACAACGTCGGGCAGGTCGATGACTTCATCGGTCGACTCACCGCCGCGCTGACCCAGTCCGAGCAGGCCCGCGCCGAGGCAGAGCAGCGGATGAACGACGCCCAGCGTCGGCTCCGCCAGGCCGAGCAGCGCCAGAGCGCGCTGGAGCAGAAGCTCACCGAGACCAACAAGCAGCTCGAGGAGAACAGCCGGCCGACCCTCTCCGGCCTGGGCACCCGCGTCGAGCAGATCCTGCGGCTGGCCGAGGAGCAGGCCAACGACCACCGCAACGAGGCCAAGCGCGAGTCCGAGGGGATCCTCTCCGCGGCCCGCCTGGAGGCCCGCGAGATCACCGACAAGGCCCGCGCCGAGGCCGCCGCGATGAAGGCCACCGCCGAGCGCGAGGCCGGCAGCGTCCGCACCGCCGCCGAGCGGGAGGCCGCCGAGGTCCGCGTGCAGGCCCGCCGGGAGGCGGACACCCTGCGCGCCGACGCCGAGCGGGAGACCAAGCAGCTGCGCACCGTCACCGCGCACGAGGTGGCCGAGCTGAAGTCGACCGTCGAGCGGGAGGTCGCCACGCTGCGCGCCACCGCCGAGCGGGAGATCACCCAGCAGCGGGCGAAGGCCGCGCGGGAGGCCGAGGAGAAGCGCGCCGAGGCGACCAAGCTGCTCACCGACGCCCGCGACAAGCGCGACAAGGACCTGCAGGCCCTGGAACTCCAGCTCGCCGAGCGGCGCGAGAAGTCCGAGCGCGAGGAGTCCGAGCGGCACGCCGCCCAGGTCGCGCAGACCCAGAAGCTGGTCGGCGAGGCCGAGCAGCGGGCCCGGGCCGCCCAGGAGCGCGCCAAGGAGATCGAGCAGCGCGCCGAGGCCCGCCGGGTCGAGTCCGAGCGCACCGCCAACGAGACGGTCGAGAAGGCCAAGTCGCTCTCGGAGAAGACCCTCAACGAGGCCAAGGCGGAGGCGAAGCGGCTGCTCACCGAGGCCCGCACCGAGGCCGACCTGACCACCCAGGCCGCCCGCCGCGAGGTCGAGGACCTCACCCGCCAGAAGGACGCCGTCACCTCGCAGCTCGGCCAGATGCTCTCCGGCCTCGCCGGCATCGTGCCGGGCGTTCCGTCGGCGCCGGCGCAGGCCAAGCCGGAGGCCGCCAAGGCGGACACCAAGGACGAGCGGGTGACCGCGGAGCCCGCCGGCTGACCGACCGTACGGCCGGGGCATGACACGGCGCGGGGTGACACCGGGTGACCGGTTCAACCCCGCGCCGTATCCGTTTCCCGCCCCTTGACACCGCTGCCGGTGGCGGCAGTGAAGTAGCTCCCATCCGGGCCGTCCGTATCGCCCCAGCCGGGCGTGATGCGTGTGAGGATGGGAGCATGTCGCACGGCGAGGAACTGTTTGCGCTCGGCGGGGATGTGACCACGGAGCCCAGCTTCGAGTCCGCCCTGCGGGGGTACGAAAAACGACAGGTGGACCGGTACGTCGCTCGTGCGGAGCACGAGATCGCGACACTGGCGGCCGAGCGGGAACAGGCGTACACACAGATCCACAAGCTGGCCGGGCAGGTCGAGGTGCTGCAACGCGACCTCGCCCAGGTGCGCAAGCAGGTGGGGGTGGTGGACCGGGCCTCGTTCCGGCACCTCGGCCCCCGGGTCGAGCAGATCCTCGCCCTCGCCGAGGAGCAGGCCGACGACATCCTGGCCGCCGCGAACGAGGAGATCGAGGCCCGGCGGGCCGCCGCCGAGCACATCGTCTCCGAGGCCAAGGAGCAGGCCGCCCAGGCGCTCAAGGACTTCGAGATCGCCCTCGCCGCCCGGCGGGCCGAGGAGGAGCGGCACAGCGCCGCCCGCCGCGCCGAGGCGGACGCCACGCTCAGGGCCGCCCAGGAGGAGTCCACCCGGCTCGGCAGGGCCGCCCAGGAGGCCCTGGCGAAGGCCCAGCAGGAGGCCACCCAACTCCGGGACACCGCCAAGGAGATCCACACCCGGGCCCAGCAGGAGGCGACCAAGCTCCGCGAGGCGGCCAAGGAGGCCCTGACCAAGGCCCAGCAGGAGGCCACCCAGCTCCGCGAGGCGGCCAAGGAGGTGCACGCCAAGGCCCAGCAGGAGGCCAAGCGGCTCACCGATTCCGCCACCGAGGCCGGCCGGGCCACCCACGCGAAGGCGTTGCAGGAGGCCAAGCGGATCACCGACGACGCCGAGGAGGCGGCGAAGGGCACCCGCGACCGGGCCCGGCAGGAGACCGAGCGGCTCACCACCCAGGCCAACGAGGCCACCAAGCGCCAGCGCGCGGAGACCGAGGCGTACGTGCAGCGGATGCGCACGGAGACCGAGGCGTACGTGCAGCAGTCGCGCGCCCAGACCCAGCAGGAGCTGGGCGCCTGGCGGGCCGGGGTGGAGAAGGAGGTCAACGACCGGCGGGAGGCAGCCGACCGCGAGCTGGCCGGGCGCAAGGCGACCGTCGAGCGGGAGTACGCCGAGCGCCGCGACGAGTTGGACAAGCAGCACGCCACCCGGCAGGGCGAGCTGGAGCAGCAGTACGCCGCCCGGCGCGCGGAGATCGAGGACGGTGCCGCCGAGGTCCGGCGCGCCGCCGAGCAGGACGCCCTGACGATGCGCCGGCAGGCCGAGGAGGAGGCCGCCACCCTGCTGGGCCGGGCCGAGGCCGACGCGACCGACAAGCGGCGCAAGGCCGACGAGCACGTGGCCGCCTCCCGCCGCCAGTTCGAGGAGTACGCGGCCACCACCCAGCAACACCTGGCCACCACCCAGCAACACCTGGCGGCCACCCAGCAGGAGGTGGCCGCCGGCCGCCAGCAGTTGGCCCAGGTGATGCTGGAGATCGCCCAGGCCCAGCAGCAGCTCGCCGACCTGCGGCAGGAGACCTGGCAGTCCCGGCAGGAGTCCGACGAGCTCCAGCGGGAGATGCTCGACCTGCGCCAGCGGTTGGCCGGCGCGCGGCTGTCCGGCGACGGCACCGGCCCGGCCCTGGTCGCGCCGAGCCTGGACGGAGCCGGACCGGCCGGGACCGGCGACGGCGCGGCGTCGGCGGCCCGCAACGGCATCGCCCCGGCGAAGGCCGCCGACGGCGCCGCCACGGCCACGCCCGACCCCGTGCCCGCCAAGGGCGAGCCCGTCAAGGCGACCGCCGACGCGGGTGCGGCGAAGGTCGCCCCGGCCGACGGTGCCGGGCCGGCCAAGGCCCGGCCGGTGGCCGAGCCGGTCACCACCGTGGACGGCGGTACGGCCAACGCGGGGGTCGACGGCGAGCCGACGGTGGCCGCGGTGCCCGGCGAGGGCGGCCGGAAGGCCACCCCCACGAAGATCACCAGCACCGGCGAGAACGGCAAGCGGCCGACCAAGCCGACCACCGACGAGCGCAGCGCCAAGCCGAGCAAGGTGACCGTCGAGTCCGAGTGAGCCGGCGGGGCTCCCCGGACGACCGGACCGGCCGACCCCGGGGCGACCGGGGTGGCCCCGGGGAGCACCGCGCACTACCCTCCCGGGCAGGAGCCCGCGCGACCGACCACGCCCGCGGGCCTGGGAGAGGGTCTCCGGTCGGGCACCCGGAGCGCGGAGGAGGGTCCGGTGACGCAGGACGTGCCGGCAGGCGGCAACCCACCGGACGACGGGACCGCCGTCGGCCCGGCCGACGACGGCCCAGCACGCGGGGCCCCGGCCGACGGGCGGGGCGGACGGGCGACGGCGGGCGACGCCCCGACGACCGGACGGGCACCGACGGGCGCCGACGCGAGTGACTTCGACGCGCCCGGCGCGATCGCCACCGGCTCCGGCCGGTTCGGGCCGCCGGGGCGGCCGTTGCGCCGCAACAGCTTCCTGGTCGGCTTCACCGGGGCACTCGGCGTGCTGCTGGCGTACGCCGTCTTCCTCGGCATCCGCAACGCGGCCGGCATCCTCGTGCTGGTGGTCATCGCGCTCTTCCTGGCCGTGGGGCTGAACCCGGCGGTGGTCCGGCTGCGCTCGTGGGGCCTGCC
Source organism: Micromonospora sp. MW-13 (assembly GCF_003434305.1). Lineage (GTDB taxonomy): Bacteria > Actinomycetota > Actinomycetes > Mycobacteriales > Micromonosporaceae > Micromonospora. The sequence goes on along the minus strand of NZ_QKKX01000051.1, from coordinate 10,744 downwards.
GAACGGGCTGGCGGTGGCGACGGTGGCGCTGACCATGCTGCTGCTGATCGTCGGCGGCCTGGTGGCGCTGGTGCCACCCGTGGTCACCCAGTCCGGCCAGTTCGTCGAGCAGCTCCCCAGCTACGTGGAGGAGCTGCGCCGCAACGAGGCCGTGAACGACTTCGTCGTGCGGTTCGACGTGATGGAGAAGGTTCAGGCGGCGGCGAACGCGGACACCATCGGGCGGGCCCTGGGCGGGGTGCTCGGCGGCGCGCAACTGATCTTCGGCACGCTCTTCCGGGCGCTCACCGTGCTGGTGCTGACGATCTACTTCCTCGCCTGGTTCGACCGGCTGCGCCACCTCGGGTACTCGCTGGTGCCCCGCTCGCGCCGCCGCCGGGTACAGCTCATCGGCGACGAGATCCTCGCCAAGGTGGGCTCGTACATGGTCGGCGCGCTGAGCATCGCCGTGCTGGCCGGCGTGACCACCTTCGTGTTCGCGCTGATCGTCGGGCTGCCGTACCCGTTCGCGCTGGCGGTGGTGGTCGCGGTGACCGACCTGATCCCGCAGATCGGCGCGACGCTGGGCGCGGTGGTGGTGAGCCTGGTCGGCTTCGCCACCGGCCTGCCGGTCGGGATCGCCTGCGTCGTGTTCTTCGTGGTGTACCAGCAGGTGGAGAACTACCTGATCTACCCGAAGATCATGCGCCGGTCGGTCGAGGTCAACGAGGTCGCCGCCCTGCTCGGCGCGCTGTTCGGGGTGTCCCTGTTGGGCGTGGTCGGCGCGCTGGTCGCGATCCCGCTGGTGGCCGCCCTCCAGTTGATCCTGCGGGAGGTGGTCCTGCCCCGCCAGGACACCCGCTGACGCCCGCTGAAGCCCGCTGGCGGGCGTGCGCGGGCACCGCCGGCCCCGACAAGGGGCACCGAACGCCGGGCGGGTGGCCCGGCGGCACCCTCGCGGGTCAGTCCGCGCGCGGGCCGGGGACCGGGGTGTCGGCGAAGGAGGCGACCGTCCGGTCGGCGTACGCGCTGGCGTCGCCGGTCTCCATCGGGCCGTCCCAGGTGCGTGGCAGGGGCAACGGGGCGGCCGGGTTGACCCGGCGGACGATCTCGTCGAGCACGGTCTCGGCGTCGCCGACCCACAGGTGCTTCGCGCCGGGCACCCCGACCACCTCGGCCTGCGGCACCGCCGCGAAGCGCTCGCGGGCCTCGTCGGGGCGCAGGTAGTCGTCGAACTCCGGGACCAGGGCGGTCAGCGGCTTGCCGGTCCCGGCCCAGTGGGTGAGGTCGTCGGCGGTGGAGAAGCGCAGCGGCGGGGAGAGCAGGATGGCCCCGGCCACCGCCGGGTCGCAGCCGTACCTCAGCGTCAGGTCGGTGCCGAACGACCAGCCGACCAGCCAGATGTTCGGCAACTCGGCGAACTCGGCGTACTCGATGGCGGCGGCGACGTCGAAGCGCTCGCCGACCGCGTTGTCGAACGAGCCCTCACTGGTGCCGCGCAGGCTGCTGGTCCCCCGGGTGTTGAACCGGAGCACGGCCAGGTCGGCCAGCGCCGGCAGCCGCCAGGCCGCCTTGCGGAACACGTGGCTGTCCATCATCCCGCCGTGGGTGGGCAGCGGGTGCAGGCAGACGAGGGTGCCGACCGGCTCCCGGTCGACCGGTCGGGCCAGCTCGCCGACGAGGCACAGACCGTCGGCGGTGTGCAGCTCGATGTCCTCGCGGTGCCCGGGCAGGATCGACGACGCACGGATCGGTGTGCTCACCGTCCCAGTCTCCCGCGCCGCCGCCGCCGTCGCCCAGCGGGGCGGAAACGGGGTGATCCAGATCGCTCAGCCGTACCGGGGGGCGCCCCGGCCGCGCTGCACCGCCGGACCGCGCCGGTCCCGCGCCCGCCAGCAGCCGCTGTGCCAGTGCCGGCGGTCGGTCAGGTCGCCCCGGTCGTCCGCCGGCCAGGCCACCAGGTGCGGCACCCCCGGGCGGATCTCCTGGTCGCAGCCGGGGCAGCGGTACGTCTTGGCCGACGCCCCGCCGCTGATCCCGCGCACCTGCCAGTCGCCGTCGCGCCACTGCTGCACCGTGGGCACGCCGTGGCGGGCCTGGTCGGCGTCCAGGTGGGCGTGCTCGTCCCGGCGGGGACGGTTGCGACGGGGGCTCACAGCCACCAAGCGTACGGTCCGCCGGCCGGACCGGCCCGGGTCGGGCGGTCCGACCGGCGGACCCCCGCTCAGTCCCAGGTCTCCGGATCGCCCAGGTCCTTCGCCACCTGCACCCCGGCCAACACCGTCGTCGCGTCCGCCTCGGTGAAGCCCTTCTCGGGCCAGCCGAAATCGGCGGTCAGGTGTGCCTTCGGGAACCCGAGCAGCTCCAGTTTCGTGCCATCCGGGTAGAGGTAGCCGGGTCGGCCACCCACCACACGGTTGCTCTCGGTAGTGCTCTCCCCAATCTGCACCCCGTACAGCAGCTTCACCCACATGGTCGCCGACGGCTCCCGGTAGAGGGTGAGCTCGGCCCTGAGACCCCCGGGGAAGGCGGCGACGTCAACGGAGCAGGCGCTCACCGCCGCGCCCTCCGGCAATGTGCTCAGCCGCAATGGCGCCACGCACCGGCGTGCCTCATCCCAGCGGATGGCATCCACGGCCTTGACCAGCACGCTCCGGTCGCCGACGAGCATGCTCGCCCGGGCGTACAGGCCGGGGGCGGGCTGCCAGGCCGTGACCAGACCGTGGCCCGTACGGCCGAACTGCCGGACGGCGCCGTCGAAGGTGAGCCGGACCACGGCCTCCTGTAGGGGGACACCATCGATCAGGAGTTCGTTGATCATCTGCGCGGAGCGGCTCACCTCGACCAGGACCGGCTGTCCGCCGCCGATGTTGAACCGGATCGACTCGAGCTGGTTCGAGCGGTAGACGGCCCAGCCCAGGTAACGAGCCTGGCTGGTGTCCACGCCCAGGTGCAGCACCTGCGGGTCGGTGCCGACCAGGTCGGGCCGCTGGGCGGCACCCGACACCCCGTCAGCCCGGGGCGGCACGGGCGCGGCGACGGCCGGTGTGGCCGCGGCCCACGGCAGCCGGCCGGGAAGCCCGATGACGTCCGTCCCGGTCGCCCCGACGAAGCCAAGGACCCCGACCAGGGCCAGGGCGGTGCCGGTGGCGGCCCGACGGCGCAGTTTGCGGCGGCGGCCCCGGGCCTGCGAGGCCCGCAGCAGCCGGTGGGTATCGATCTTCCCCTCGGCGCGCTCCCGCAGCGCCGAGGCGATTCGCTGGTCCAGATCGGTCACGACCGGCTCCCGTTGGTCGTCGGGGCGCCGCAGCGCACCCGGAGGTGGGCGAGCGCCCGCATTGCGTGGCTACGGACGGTGACCGGCGAGCAGTCGAGGATCTGGGCGATGGTGGCGTCGTCCAGGTCCTCGTAGTAGCGCAGCGCCAGCACGGCGCGCTGACGGTCGGGCAGCGCCCGGATCAGCCGCCACATCTCGTCCCGGTCGGCCGCCTCCCCGCCGAGGTCGCCCCGCTGGGCCTGCTCGGCGAAGGTGTCCACGGCCAGCTCCCGGCTGGACCGCCGGCGCCACCACGAGTTGTTGGCGTTGACCAGCATCCGGCGCACGTACACGTCGGGCCGGTCGGCGCCGGCGATCTTCCGCCAGTGCACGTACGCGCGAGCCAGGACGTCCTGGGTCAGGTCCTCGGCGCGGTGCTCGTCGCCGGTCAGTAGCCGGGCCAGGCGCAACAGGGCCGGGCCACGGCTGCCGACGTACTCCTCGAAGGTCACACCCTCAAGACGCCGTCACCGGCGCCCGGTGTTGACCCGGATCAGCGATTTGTGTGGTCGCGGAAACCGCGACCGCTCTTGCGGCCCAGGTAGCCGGCGGTGACCAGGTGCTCCAGCAGCGGCGCCGGGGCGAAGCCGGGCTCGCGCAGCTCCAGGTACAGCTCGCGCTGGATGGCCAGCGAGACGTCGAGGCCGACCACGTCGAGCAGCTCGAACGGGCCCATCGGGTAGCCGCAGCCGAGCTTCATCGCGTGGTCGATGTCGTCGGCGGTGGAGTAGCTGGCCTCCAGCATCCGCACCGCGTCGTTCAGGTACGGGAAGAGCAGCGCGTTGACGACGAAGCCGGACCGGTCGGCGCAGACCACGCCGGTCTTGCCCAGCACCGCGCAGACCGCGCGGGCGGTGGCGGCGGTCTCCTCGGAGGTGCGGATGGTCCGCACGATCTCCACCAGCGGCATGACCGGCGCCGGGTTGAAGAAGTGCAGCCCCACCACGTCGGCCGGCCGGTGGGTGGCCATCGCGACGTCGATCACCGGCAGCGAGGAGGTGGTCGTGGCGAGCAGCACGCCCGGCTTGCAGATCTCGTCGAGGCTGGCGAACAGCGCCTTCTTGACGCTCAACTCCTCGACCACGGCCTCGACGACGAGGTCGACGTCGGCGAGGTGGTCCAGGGTCGCCGACCAGGTGACCCGGCCGAGCGCCGCGTCCCGGTCGTCCTCGCTGAGTTTGCCCCGCACCACGCCCTTGTTCAGCGAGGTCTTGACCGCCTCGCACACCTTCGCGGACTTCTCCGCGCCCCGGGTCACCGAGACGACCTCGTAGCCGGCCTTGGCGAAGACCTCGATGATCCCGGTGGCCATCGTCCCGGAACCCACCACGCCGACCTTCGCGATGGCCCGCGCGCCGTCGGCCAGCCCCGGCCCCGTCGCCGCCGGGGTCCGCTCGTCCGGTACGACCTTCGGCGAGCCCGGCCGCTCGTAGGTGTAGAAGCCCCGGCCGGACTTGCGGCCGAGCAGCCCCGCGGTGACCATCTGCTTGAGCAGCGGCACCGGCGCGTGCCGGCGGTCCCGCCCGCCCCGCCGGTACATGGTGTCCAGGATCTCGTACGCGGTGTCGAGGCCGATCAGGTCCATCAGGGCGAGGGGGCCCATCGGCAGGCCGCAGCCGAGCTTCATGGCGGCGTCGATGTCCTCGCGGGTGGCGTAGTGCGACTCGTACATCGCCACGGCGTGGTTGAGGTAGCCGAACAGCAGCGCGTTGGCGATGAAGCCGGCCCGGTCGTTGATGGTGACGTCGACCTTGCCGAGCCGGGCGCAGAGGGCTTCCACGTCGGCGACCACCTCGGCGGAGGTGACCACCGTGCGGACCACCTCGACCAGCTTCATGACCGGGGCGGGGTTGAAGAAGTGGATGCCGATGACCTGGTTGGGCCGTCCGGTGGCGACCGAGATCTCGGTGACCGACAGCGAGGAGGTGTTGGTCGCCAGGATCGCCTCGGGCCGGCAGATCCCGTCCAGCTCGGCGAAGAGCCGCTGCTTCAGGTCGAGGTGCTCGGGGACCGCCTCGATCACCAGGTCCACCGAGTGCAACGCGTCTAGGCCGACCTGGAAGTCCACCCGGGACAGCAGGGCGTCCCGGTCGGCCTCGGCGAGCTTGCCCCGGGCGACCGCCCGGTCGGTGGAGCCGGTGAGGTTGGCCCGGCCGCGTTCCAGGGCCCCCTCGGAGATCTCGACCGCGACGACGTCGATGCCGTTGCGCGCGAAGACCTCGACGATGCCCGCACCCATGGTGCCCAGCCCCACAACGCCCACGCTGGTGAACTCGCGCGCCACGACAGACCTCCCCGATGCTCCGTCAGACCGCTGAACGGTCCCTAAGGCTATGCGCGCGAGTCTGCCATCTCGCGCCCAATTGTCGAGTCACGGTGGGGTAATTCACGAGCGCGCCCGGCGCACGGGACGGAACCGGGGCGACCGGCGCCCGGCGACCGGGGCGGGGCGGGGCGGGGCGGGGCGGACCTACGCCCGGCGCCCGGCCAGCGCCAGCAGCTCGGCGACGAACTCCGCCGGCCGCTCCAGGTGCGGGCTGTGCCCGCAGCCGGCGAGCACGACCTCCCGGTACGTCCCGCCGGCCGCCGCGTACCGGTCGAGCACCGCCCGGGTCTGGCCGACCATCGGCTGGGGCGGGCAGTCCCGCTCCCCCGGCCAGCCGGGCAGCACGCCCAGCGAGCCCAGGTACGCCAGGTCGAACAGCGAGGTGTCCGAGACGATCACGTCGGCGTCGCCGCGTACCCAGGTCACCGGGGGCTTGACCGCGACGGCGACCAACTCCTCGGCGATCCGGAAGTGGGCCGGGGTGAGGGCGTTGAGCACGCCCCGGTCGCCCGGCGCGGTGCCCGGCCAGTGCGGCGAGGCGGTCGTCGTGCCGGGGTAGTTGGCGTCCCCGGTGGCGGTGGACAGCAGGCTGTCCAGCAGCAGTTCCTCGTCCTCGCCGAACGAGGCCGGGTCCGCCACGTACGCGCTGCGCAGCACCGCGCGCGGGCTGTTCGGGCCGTCCTCGCCCCGGTCGCCGGCGGCCAGCCGGGCCACGAAGTCGGGATTCACGCCACCGGCCCCGGCGCCGGCGAAGTCGGGCGTGGTCGGGGCGCCGTCGAGGTCGCGGGTGGCACCGAAGCCGTACGGCGACACGGGCGCCGAGAGCAGCAGGCCGGCCACCCGGTCGGGGTGGTCGACCAGCAGCCGCATCGCCACGCCCCCGCCGAGGGAGTGCCCGACCACGACCGGCCGGGCAGCGGGCAGGAACAGCCCCGGCGCGTCGAGCAGGGCGGCGACGTCGTCGGCGAAGTCCCGCAGCCCCCGGGTGGCGTCCACCGGGGCGGTCTCGGTGTCGCCGTAGCCGCGCAGGTCCGGGGCGACCACCCGGAGGGTGGCCGGCAGCCGCCGGACCAGCGGCTCCCAGAACAGCGAGGACGAACAGTTGCCGTGCACCAGCAGCACGGGCAGGCCGTCCGGCGGCCCGGCCACCCGGACCCGCTGGACGATGCCGTTGGCCGTGACGGTCTGCTGCACGCTCTCCATCGCGGCATGGTGTCATGCCTCGCCCGCCCGCTCCATGTGCCCGGCCACCACCGGGCGCCGGTCCCGGATGTGTGCCGGCGACCGGTCCGGGGCCCGGCCGGCGGTCCCGGCACGTCCGGCGGGCCATCAGGTACGGGATGCCGCCGGTGCCGGCGGCGGACGGCCGGTGCCGGCCGGCGGCCTCAGGTGCGGGCGGCGAGCGGCAGCGGGAGGGTGGGGCGGCGGTCGCGGTTCCGGGGCACCGGCTCCAGCCGCAGCCCAACGGGATCGGTCCGGGCCAGGCCCGGGTCGAAGAAGCGCAGCTCGGTGCGGCCCAGCCGGATCACGTCCCCGTCGGAGAGCTGCTCCGGCCCGTCGATCCGCCGGTCGTTGAGCCAGGTGCCGTTGGTGGATCCCAGGTCCACCAGCGTCACCCCGCCGACGGTCAACCACACGCTGGCGTGCCGGCGGCTCAGGTGCGGGTCGTCGACGGCGATGTCCACCGTCGACGCGCGGCCGATCACCTGCGGCTCCGTGCGGAGCCGGAAGCTGGCCCCACGCATCGGCCCGCCCGCCACGGTCAGCAGCGGCATCAGTTCCGGAAGATCCTCCATGGACGATCAGCCTCCAGCCACCGGTGTCCCGGCGTCAGCGTGCCATCACACGATAGCGGCCCCCACCACCGCCCGGTCACCTCCACGACCCCGCCCGGCCATCTCCGGTCAACCGGTTCGGCTCCCGCCAGAGCCGTCCGGCCCGTCCTGCCAGTCGGGTTTCCGCACCGGCGAGGCCACCGGCCCGGAGGGCGGTGCGGAGGCGGCCCCGGGCGGCCCGGCACCAGCCGCCCCCGGGGCGCCGGGTCGCCCGACTCCGCCGGGCCGCCGGGGACCTACCGGCGGGTAGCTTCCGGGTCTAGACTTCCGTCATGACGGCTGTGCGTGTCCCGGGTGCCCCGGTCATCGAGGACGGGCGGCTGGTCTCGACCAGCCCCGCCACCGGCGCGGAGGTGGGCCGGCTGCCGGCCGCGACGGCGTCCGACGTCGCGGCGGCGGTCGACCGGGCCCGGGAGGCGGCGATCTGGTGGGCCGGGCTCGGTTTCACCGGCCGGCGGGAGCGGCTGCTGCGCTGGCGCGGCACGCTGGCCCGGCGGATCGAGGAGCTGGCCGAGCTGGTGCACGCCGAGGGCGGCAAGCCCGTGCCCGACGCCATCGTCGAGGTGCTCACCGCGATCGAGCACATCGACTGGGCCGGCCGCAACGCCGGCCGGGTGCTCGGGCCGCGTCGGGTGCGCTCCCGGCTCATCCTCGCCGAGTTCTCCGGCCACCTGGAGTACCAGCCGTACGGGGTGGTCGGCGTCATCGGCCCGTGGAACTACCCGGTCTTCACCCCGATCGGCTCCACCGCGTACGCGCTCGCGGCCGGCAACGCCGTCGTCCTCAAGCCCAGCGAGTACACCCCGGCCGTCGGCCAGTGGCTGGTCGACGCCTTCGCCGAGGTGGTGCCGGAGCAGCCGGTGTTCGGCGCGGTGCACGGTCTCGGCGACGTCGGCGCGGCGCTGTGCCGCTCCGGCGTCGACAAGCTGGCCTTCACCGGCTCGACGGCCACCGCCAGGAAGGTGATGGCGGCCTGCGCCGAATCGTTGACCCCGGTGCTGCTTGAGGCCGGCGGCAAGGACGCCATGATCGTCGACAGCGACGCCGACCTGGACGCCGCCGCCGAGGCGTGTGTCTGGGGCGCGCTCACCAACGCCGGCCAGACCTGCATCGGCATCGAGCGGGTGTACGCGGTCGAGCCTGTCTTCGACGCGTTCGTCGGCAAGGTGGTGGAGAAGGCCGGCCGGCTGACCGTCGGCGCCGAGGGGGCCGACATCGGGCCGATCACCATGCCCGCCCAGCTCGACGTGATCCGCCGGCACATCGACGACGCGCTGGCCCGGGGCGGTCAGGCCGTGCTCGGCGGCGCGGACGCCGTGCGACCCCCGTACGTGCACCCGACCGTGCTGGTGGAGGTGCCGGAGGACTCCGCCGCCGTCCGCGAGGAGACCTTCGGACCGACGCTGACCATCAACCGGGTCCGCGACGCCGACGAGGCGGTCACCCGCGCCAACGCCCTCCCGTACGGCCTGGGTGGTTCGGTCTTCGGCCGGCGGCGGGCAGTGGCCATCGCGCGGCGGCTGCGCTCGGGGATGGCCGCGGTGAACTCCACCCTGACCTTCGCCGGGATGTCCACCCTGCCGTTCGGCGGGGTCGGCGAGTCCGGCTTCGGCCGGATCCACGGCGAGGACGGGCTGCGCGAGTTCGGCCGGGCCAAGGCGATCACCCGCCGCCGGGCCCGGTCGCTGCTGCCGGCGATGACCTTCGAGCGCACCCCCGCCGACGTCGCCCGCCTGGTCAAGGTCACCAAGCTGATGTACGGCCGCCGCCGCTGACCCGCCGCGCCACTGTCCCGCCGCGCCGGCCTACCGGGCCGGGCCGGCGGTCAGGCTGGGCGGTTCAGAACAGGGTCAGCTCGTCGCGCTCGATACCGCGCAGCTTGTCGTAGTCGACCACCACGCAGCGGATGCCCCGGTCCGTCGCCAGCACCCGGGCCTGCGGCTTGATCTCCTGGGCGACGAAGACGCCGCTGACCGGGGCGAGCAGCGGATCGCGGTTCATCAGTTCGAGATAGCGGGTGAGCTGCTCCACCCCGTCGATCTCGCCGCGCCGCTTCACCTCCACGGCGACCGCGCCCTGCGCGGCGTCCCGGCAGAGCAGGTCCACCGGCCCGATCGCCGTCATGTACTCCCGGCGGACCAGGGTGAACCCCTCACCCAGAGCGGTCGGGTTGGCCGCCAGCAACTCCTGTAGGTGCGCCTCGACGCCGTCCTTGCGCAGGCCCGGGTCGACGCCCAACTCGTACGAGGTGTCCTGGAAGATCTCCTCCAGGGTGATCCGCAGCTCCTCGCCGGCCTTGTTCACCACCCGCCACACGCCGGGGGCCTCCTGGAGCCGGCAGGGCGGGCTCATCCAGTTCAACGGCTTGTACGCCCGGTCGTCGGCGTGGATCGACACCGACCCGTCCGCCTTCACCATCAACAAGCGCGTGGCCAGCGGCAGGTGAGCCGAGAGCCGTCCGACGTAGTCCACCGAGCACTTCGCAATCACCAGCCGCACCCGACGAGGGTAGCGGAGACCCCGGCCTCCGCCGTCGAGCGGCACTGGCGTGGCGGTGCCATGCTGAGACGGTGTTCGAAGTGCTCACGGGTACCGGGCTCGCCGCGTCGGCGGGTCTGAACGCCTACATTCCCCTGCTCACCATGGGACTGCTGGCCCGCTACACCGACCTGATCGACCTTCCCAGCGGCTGGCAGTGGCTCGGCAACGGCTGGGTCGTGGTGATCCTCGCGGTGCTGCTCACCGTCGAGGTCGTCGCCGACAAGGTGCCGGTGGTCGACCACGTCAACGACGTCGTGCAGACCGTGGTGCGGCCGACCGCCGGCGGGCTCGCCTTCGGCGCCGGCTCCGCCTCGGAGACGGTCACGGTCAGCGACCCCGGCCACTTCTTCTCGTCCAGCCAGTGGGTGCCCGTGGCGACCGGCGTGCTCATCGCCTTCGGCGTGCACCTGCTCAAGTCCGCCGCCCGGCCGGTGATCAACGCGACCACCGCGGGCGTCGGTGCCCCGGTCGCGAGCACCGCCGAGGACGCCACCAGCGTGGTGATGTCCGTGGTCGCGATCATCCTTCCGGTACTGGTGCTGGCCTTCCTGGCCGGCCTGGCTCTTTTCCTGTTCTGGTTCCTCCGCCGACGCAGGGACCGCCGCCGCGAGCGCCAGGCCGCCCGCGCCGCCGCCTTCCGCGTCTGACCACCCACCCACCTCGGCTCTTCTACAAGGCGCTCAGGAAGCGCAGACGCCGCTGGCCGGTCCCCTGATGTCGGGGACCGGCCAGCGACTTGTTCGGTAC
>NZ_QKKX01000050.1 GCF_003434305.1 Micromonospora sp. MW-13 | reverse complement strand
CACCACCTTCAGCACATCCCAAAAATGGCACGACTTCTTCGGCCTCCCCGGAGAAACCACCCTCTGACATCCGAAACCTCCAAGGCTCGGCACGCACCGCCCGCCGGCCGGGGGCATCGAGCGCACGCGCGCCCGGCCGGACCGGCCGGGCGCGCGGGAAGGACCTGACATGACACTGGACCGTCGGGCATTCCTCGGCAGGGTCGCCGCGGTCGCCACGGCCTCGGCCGTCGCGCCGGCCCTGGCTCTTTCCGGCCCGGCCCAGGCGGCCACCTGGAAGAAGCGGGTCACCGGCGCCGACCTGGACACCAACAGTCGGTGGCAGGTCGCGGGCACGGACCTCGGCATCCCGTACGTGCTGGAGAACGGCTCGATCGGATACCTCTTCGGCGACACCTTCAACACCCCGTGGCCCGAGGGCCCGCCGCTGCCCAACGACTGGCGGTCCCCGGTGATGCTGCGCTCCAACGTCCACCCGGGCGCGCCCGGCGGGATCGTCTTCGACAGCGCCGCGCGGGTGGCCGGCAACGGCCGCGCCCCCGAAATCATGCACAACGGCCACTTCGGGACCGGGATCGACGGCCTCTGGGAGATCAGCGTCATCCCCAACGACGGGATCAGCTTCCCCGAGACCGGCCGTCAGTTGATCTCCTACATGAGCATCGAGAACTGGGACTCCGTCGGTCCCGCCGGCCCGCACTGGCGCTCGCGCTACGCCGGCCTGGCCTACTCCGACAACGGCAACGACTTCGTCCGGACCCCTCTGAAGTGGTGGAACAACGGGAACAACACCGACCCGTTCCAGATGTGGACGATGCAGCGTGACGGGGACTGGGTCTACGTCTTCTCCGTCCGCGCGGGTCGCCAGGACGGCCCGATGATGCTGCGTCGGGTCCGCTGGGACCGGCTGTTCTACCCCGAGTCGTACGAGGGCTGGGGCTGGAACGGCAGCAACTGGGGCTGGGGGCGGCCCTGCACTCCGATCCTCACTGGCCGGTTCGGCGAACCGTCGGTACGCCGGCTGCCCGACGGCACCTGGGTCATGTCCTACCTCAACTGTGTGACCGGCTGCATCGTCACCCGCACCGCCGGCGGGCCGGACCAGGTGTGGACCGCCGAGAAGGTCCAGGTGTTCCCGTGGCAGGAGCCGGCGCTGTACGGCGGCTTCATCCACCCCTGGTCCGGCAGGAACGCCAACGAGCTGCACCTGATGGTCTCGAAGTGGACCCGGACGCCCGACAACCGCAGCACCGCCTACCACGTCAGCCAGTTCGTCGGATCCCTCTGAACCACCGCAGGTCGCCGGGCGGTGGCGGGCTGCCGCCGCCCGGCCGGCGTCGCGCGACGCGGGACCGGATCCGGGTGGTCGGTCAGGAGGCCCCCTCCGGCGCGGCGAGGGACCGCAGCGCCGGCCGGAGGCGGATCTGCTCGACCGCGCGGTCGTAACCGGCGAGCATCAGGAACGCGTCGTCGCCGTCGCCGACCTGGCACATCGACCGGATCCAACCCGTCGGGCTGAGCAGCATGGTCAGCAGCGACCCGGTGCCCAGCGAGCCCCGCCGGGTACCGCTCGCCGGGTCCCACAGGGTGATGCCGACGCCGTCCCCGGCCGCGGCGAGAAGCACCTCGCCGTCCAGCTCCACGGTGCAGAGCCCGTACCGGGGGGATTCGTCGTCGAAAGAGCCGAGGCGCTCGCCGGTGTCGGGGTCCCACAGGACCACGGTGCCGTCACCGGCCGCCGAGGCGAGCCGCGTCGCGCCGTCGACGGTGACCGCGCAGACGGCGTTGACGCCGCCCCGCTGGGCGCCCAGGTGGCGGACCAGCTGGCGCTCGACCGGGTCCCACAGCCGGACGGTGCCGTCGGCGTAACCGGCGGCGAGCAGGATCCGACCGTCCACCGGCACGGTGCACATTGCCCGGACGACCCACCGCCCCCTCGGGCCGACGACCCGCACCTGGCGGCCCGTCGCCGGCTCCCAGATCCGGATCCTGCCGTCGTCTCCGCCGGAGGCGAGCAGGACGGTGTCGCCGACCGGCACGGCGCACAGGGCGTTCACCGCGCCCAGGTGCCCGGCGAGGGCGTGCACCGCCCGGCCGGTCTCGGGGTCCCACAGGTGCACGGCGTCGCCGTAGCCGGCGGAGGCGAGCAGCACCCCCCTCGGTGTCTCGACCGCGCAGGCGGCCCGTACCAGGCCGGGGGTGAGGCGGTCGAGCTGCCGGCGGAACGCGTCGGGCAGCGAATCCGGCAGCAGGCCCGACAGGTCGGCGAGCACGCCGCCCGAGCCCATCACCCGCAGGTGCTCGCCGGTGCTCGGGTCGCCGATTCCGACGAGGTGCCCGATTCCGCCGTACGCGGCCCGCACGCTACCGTCCACCAGCACCGGCGTCACGCAGGCGTGCCACGGCCTGGTCCATCCCAGGACGGTGCCCGCGACGAGGGTGCCTCCCGCGACGAGGCCGCCCAGCAGCACGCCCGGCCACCGGTGCGCCGACTGCACGCCCGGCACCACCTGGACGGCGGCGAGGTACCAGGCCGCCGGCACCACGAACCGCGCCGCGAGCCGGGCCACGCCGAGGACGTCCGGCGGGAACGGCTCCGCCCGCAGGGCGCGACCACCGCCGCGCAGCAGCGAGAACAGCACCGCCAGCGCCACCAGGATCCCCCCGATGACCGCCGCCGGACCAGGCCCGTCGGTGAACGAGGCCAGCAGGACGAACGCGACGGCGGTCGAGAGGAACCCGCGGATCCACGGCGCTGTCCGGGAGAAGGCGACCCGGGACAGGCCCAGGGTCAGGGCCGAGCCGAGCGCCGTCACCACCGCGAGCGCCGCCAGCGGCCAGAACCCGTCGACCCGCAGGGCCTCCGGTTGTGACCACCGCACCGCGATCAGCACCAGCAGCGTCGCGGCGACCGGCAGGATGAGTCGCACCATCGGATGACCTCACAGTCCGCGTGCCCGGCGCGGCCGGGGATCGATGAGCTTTGAGCGAATGCGGGTTCCGATTGTGTCGCACGGCCGCCACTGAGCGGAGGCGGCCCGGGCCCCGCTAATCGAAGCGGGACGGGTCGCCCGCGCCGACGCGGACCACCTCGGGTTCGCCGTCGGAGAAGTCGATCACCGTGGTCGGCTCGGTGCCGCAGTCACCGGAGTCGACAACCGCGTCGACGACGTGGTCGAGGCGTTCCTTGATCTCCCAGCCCTGGGTCATCGGTTCGGCGTCTCCGGGCAGCAGCAGCGTGCTCGACAGCAGCGGCTCGTCCAGCTCGGTGAGCAGCGCCTGGACGACGGGGTGCTCCGGGATGCGGACGCCGACGGTCTTCTTCCTCGGGTGCAGCAGCCGGCGGGGCACCTCCTTCGTCGCGGGCAGGATGAAGGTGTAGCTGCCGGGGGTGGCCGACTTGACGGCGCGGAACACGGCGTTGCCGAGGTGGACGAACTGACCGAGCTGCGCGAAGTCCCGGCACACCAGGGTGAAGTGGTGGCCGCTGTCGAGGTGGCGGATCTCCCTGATCCGGTCCATGCCCTCCTTGTTGCCCAGCCGGCAGCCCAGGGCGAAGCACGAGTCCGTCGGGTAGGCGATCAACCCGTCCCCCCGGACGAGGTCGACCACCTGCCGGATCGTCCTGGGCTGCGGGTTGTCGGGGTGCACGTCGTAGTACTTCGCCATGGGCGGAAGCTTAGGCCGACGCTTGGCTGTGTCGTCTTCCTGACAGTGCCCGATCCCTTTGCAGGTAGACCTCCATCGTTGTCTCATGGTGCTTCGACCGCCCCGCGCCGACGGGTACGACAGCGTGCTGCGCCGCCCGCCGATGCCCGGCCCCGTGCTGATCACCGTGCTCGTCTTCGCGCTCCTGGCGCTGCTGTTCCTGCTGGCGACGGTGCACCGGCTGCTGGTCGAGGACGGCTCGCTGGGCGCCGCCGTGTTCTTCGCCGCCATGGCCGTCACCTGCGCCTTCGTGGCGTTCAGCCTGTCCGGCCGGCGCCCCTGGGCGGCCTACCCGGCGTACGTGTCGTCCGGGCTGTTCGCCGTGGCCTCGCTCGGGATGTTCGGCGCGATCACGATCGTCGGGGTCGGCCTGCTGGCCTGGGTGCTGTGGGCCCTGAACACGCGCTCTGCCCGGGAGTGGCTCAGCGGCCGTCGCCGGCTGCGCTGACCGCCGCCGCGCCGTCCACCAGGTCGCCCGTGTCGTCCGGGCGGGCCGCCGCGACGACCGCCATCAGGTCGTCGAGGGTGTCCAGCCGGTGGCCGGGATCGGTCAGCTCGACCTCCACGCCGTACTCCAGCTCGATCGCGTCGACCAGGCGCAGCAGGCCGAGGGAGTCGACGCCGAGGGCGACCAGCGACCCGCCGCCGAGCACGTCGGTGGCCGGCACGTCACCCCCGGTGGCCTCGCTGACCAGTGCGGCGAGCCGCGCGCGCAACTCGGTGCTGCCCATCAGAGTTCCTTTCCGGACTGTCGGACGATCTCGGCGATCTCCGCGATCGTGGGGGTGTCGAAGAAGGCGTCGAGCGGCACCTCGACGCCGAGCCGCTGCTGGATCCGGCCGCTGATCCGGGTGATGGTCAGCGAGTGCCCACCCAGGTCGAAAAGGTCCTCGTGCACGCCGATGTCGGGGATCTTCAGCACGTCCTGCCAGATCTCGCGCAGGACGTCCACGACCGGGTCGCCAGCCTCCTCGGGCGGGGCGGTGGCCGCCGCGACCGGGTCGGCCCGGGGCGCCGGCGCGGGCAGCGCCGCCCGGTCGACCTTGCCGTTCGGGCTCACCGGGAGCCGGTCCAGCAGCACCCAGTCGGTGGGCAGCACGGCCGTCGGCAGGCTCAGCGCCAGGTGCCGGCGCAGGTCCGCCGGGTCCGCGACCGCGCCGGCCCGGGCCACCACGTACGCCGCCAGGCGGGCCTCGCCGTCGCCGTCGGCGCACAGCGCGGTGGTGGCCTCCGCCACCGCCGGGTGCTCCAGCAGCCGGGCGGTGACCTCGCCCAGCTCGATCCGGTGCCCCCGGATCTTGACCTGGTCGTCGGCCCGGCCGAGGAAGTCGATCCGGCCGTCCGGCAGCCACCGGCACCGGTCGCCG
Source organism: Micromonospora sp. MW-13 (assembly GCF_003434305.1). Lineage (GTDB taxonomy): Bacteria > Actinomycetota > Actinomycetes > Mycobacteriales > Micromonosporaceae > Micromonospora. Next base: position 162,021 of record NZ_QKKX01000050.1, on the reverse strand, counting down.
GTGCGGTAGAGCCGCCCGTCGCCGTCGCCGAACGGGTCCGGCACGAACCGCTCGGCGGTCAGGTCGTCGCGCCCGAGGTAGCCGTCGGCCAGCCCGGCGCCGGCCAGGTACAGCTCGCCGGGCACCCCGACCGGCACCGGCCGCAGCGCCTCGTCCAGCAGGTACGCCCGCACGTTGGGCAGCGGGCGGCCGATGGTCACCTCGGTCGGGTCGGCGGGGACGTCGGCGGTGCTGGCGTAGATCGTCGCCTCGGTCGGGCCGTACCCGTTGACCAGCCGGGTGGTGCGGGCCCGCAGCTCCCGGGCCAGGGTGACCGGCAGGGCCTCCCCGCCGGCGAGGGCGACCAGCGGTTTCGCCGTGTCCAGGCCCGCCTCCAGCAGCACCCGCCAGCCGGACGGGGTGGCCTGGGCGTGAGTCACCCCGGCGTCGCGGACCAGCCGCAGCACCCCGGCGCCGTCCAGCGCGTTCACCGCCGAGGCGACGACCACCCGGCCGCCGGTGACCAGCGGCAGGAACACCTCCACCGCGGAGATGTCGAACGACGGCGAGGTCAGGTGTAGCCAGCGGTGCCCGGGCCCGCTGTCCAGCAGGTCCCGCATCCCCAGCAGCAGGTTGGTCAGCGCGCCGTGGCGCACCGCGACGCCCTTCGGCCGGCCGGTGGAGCCGGAGGTGTACAGCACGTACGCCAGGTCCGCGGCGGCCGGCGCGTCCGGGTCCCGCGCCGGGTCCGGGCCGGTGAGCAGGTCCACCCCGTCCAGGGCGAGTTCGGGCCGGGCGTCCCGCGCCCCGCCGGACGCGGTCACCACCAGCGCCGGGTCGGCGTCGGCGAGCACCAGGTCCCGCCGGGCCGGCGGGTGGCCGGGGTCGACCGGCAGGTACGCGGCCCGGCGGCGCAGCACCGCCAGCATCGTCACCACCGCCCGCCAGGACCGGTCCAGCGCGACCGCGACCAGCGACCCGGGGCCGACGCCGCGCTCGCCCAGCAGCGCCGCGAGCCGGGCGCTGGCGGCGTCGAGCCGGGCGTAGCTGAGCGCGACGTCGCCGTCGACGACGGCCACCGCGTCCGGGTCCGCGGCGACCCGGGCCGCGAACAGCTCGGGCACGGTGTCGCCGGGGTACGCCCGCGCGGTGTCGTTCCAGCCCCCGGTGACAAGGTGCAGCTCGTCGGCGGGCAACACCGGCAGGTCGCCGACCGGTCGCGCGGGGTCGGCGACCACGGCGCCGAGCAGGGTGCGCAGGTGAGCGCCGATCCGGGTGACCGCGTCGGTGTCGATGGCGGTGGGGCTGTGCTGGAGGCTCACCGTGATCCCGGTCGGGCCGTCCACGATCTGCACGTGCAGCGCGTTGCGGGCCGCGCCGCCGAACAGCGTCCAGTCCACGCCGGTGGACACCCCGGGGAAGGCCGGCTCGGCGCCCCGCCGCCGGTAGCCGACCGAGACTCCGGTCAGCGCGGGCGCCGGGCGCAGCCCCGACACGGCGTGGGCGAGCGGCACCGCGCGGAACCGGTACAGCTCGCGCAGCCGGGCCCGCACGGCGCGGGCGTGCTCGGCGAACGTGCCGTCGGCCGGGTCGGCGGCGACGGGCAGCTCGTTGACGAACAGCCCGACCCGGTCGGCCTGCGCGGGCGTACGGGTGGACAGCGTGACGCCGACCGGGACGCCCCGGTTGCCGTACCGGGCCAGCAGGGCGTGCACCGCGGCGAGCAGCAGCTCGAACCGGGTCACCCCGAGCGTGCCGGCGGTCCGGCCCACGCCGTCGGCCAGCTCGGCGGGCAGGTCGACGTCCACGGCGGCGCCGGGTTCCGCGCCGGTGGGCAGCCGGCGCAGGCCGGGCAGCACCACGTCGCCCGGGCCGGACCAGTGCCGCGCCCAGTACGCGCGGGCCGCCGGCAGGTCGACCGCGACGCGTTCCCGCTCGGCCGCCGCGTCCCCGGCGTACCCGTCGCAGCGGGGCGTGGCCCGCGCCGGGAAGCCGGCGAGCGCGGCGGCGTACGCGTCGGCCAGGTCCCGGGCCAGCACGTCCTTGGACATCCCGTCGAAGACCAGGTGGTGGACGGTGACCAGCAGCAGGTGCCGGCCGTCCGGGGCGGTCAGCAGCGTGAACCGGGACAGCGGCCCGACCCGTAGGTCGTGGGGGCGGGCCAACTCCTCGGTGACCCGCGTGGGCGTCCACTCGCCGAAGGCGACCGCCGGGCGCACCTCGGCCGGAGCGAGCCCGGGGGTGCCGTCGGCGTCGCTGACCACCCGGGTGCCGAGGACCGGATGCCGGTCGGTCACCGCCGCGCACGCCTCGACGAGGGCCCGGCGGTCCAGGTCGGCGGCGAACCGGACGCCGAGCGCCATGTGGTACGCCGTGCCGGCGACCCCGGCCTGCTCGGTGAACCAGACGGCGTGCTGCGCGTATGTCGCCTCGGCGGTGCCCACATGCTCTCCCATGAATCGCGGTCCCGGTGTTGGGTGGTCAGTTGTCGAACAGGCCGGTGAGCTGCCGCTTGAGCACCTTGCCGCCCTCGTTGCGGGGCAGGCTGTCGAGCAGCAGCAGCCGGGCGGGAAGCTGGTAGTCGGCGAGCCGGTCGGCGAGGAAGCCGCGCAGCGCCGGCAGGGTCAGCCCGTCGGCGTCGGCCTGTGGCCGGGGCACCACGGCGGCGGCGACCGCCGACCCGAGCACCGGGTGCGGCACCCCGACCACGGCCGCCTCGGCGACCAGGGGGTGCTCGTGCAGCGCCGCCTCCACCTCGAGGGAGGAGACCTTGAACGCGCCGGACTTGATGACGTCCTGGTGCCGGTCGGTGAGGTAGAGGAAGCCGTCGGCGTCGATCCGCCCGACGTCGCCCATCCGCACCCACCCGTCGCGAAAGGTGGCCCGGTTGGCGGCCTCGTCGCGGTAGTAGGCGCGGGGGTACGGGGCCCGCAGCCACACGTCGCCGGTCGTCCCGGGCGGCAGCGGGGCGCCGTCGGCGTCGGCGACGCGTAGCTGCCCGCCGACCGGCCGGCCCACCGCGTCCCGGCGTGCCGGATCGTAGATCATCGTGGTCTGGGCCGGCGCCGCCTCGGTGGAGGTGTAGTAGTTCACGATCGTGGCCTGCGGGAACGCCTCCGCGAGCCGGGCCGCCACCGCCGGCGGCAGCGCCGCCGCGGTCGACCCGATCAGGTGTACGCCGGCCAGGTCCCGGCCGCGCAGCGCCCCCGAGCCGAGCAGCTCGATCGCCATCGACGGGACGACGAACAGGGTCCCCGTGCCCGGGGTCTCGACCAGCCGGGCGAACCGGACCGGGGTGAACGCGGGGAGGGTGAGCGCGCCGGCCTTCGCGGTCAGCGCGTTGAACAGCATGGTCTGCCCGGCGTTGGTGCCGATGGCGAACGCGTGCAGGAACCGCTGCGAGTGGGCCAGCGCCAGCCGGCGCGGGTTCGTCGGCGCGCCGACGGTCAGGTTGGCGTGGCTGGCGCCGACGCCCTTCGGGCGGCCGGTGGTGCCGGAGGTGTAGAGGATCTGCGCGAGGTCGCCGGGGCGTACCGTCGGCAGGTCGGCGTCGGTCGCGGGCTCGGCGGCCAGGTCCCCGGCCCGCCACACCGGCACTGCGGCGGGGGCGTGCGGGGCGGGGGTGTCGTCGCCGTGCACGACGGCGGTGGCCGCGCAGTGGGCCAGCGCGTGGTCGAGCTGCCCGGCGGCGAGCCGGTCGGACAGCGGCACGGCCACCCCGCCGGCCCGCAGCACCCCGCAGTACGCCACGGCGAACCGGGTCCAGTCGCGGGCGCCGAACACCAGCCCGACCCGGTCGCCGGGGCGCAGCCCCCGCCGGCCCAGCGCGGCGGCGACGGCGGTCGCGCCGGCGGACCACTGCGCGAAGGTCAGCGCGCCCACCCCCGCCACCTCGACCGCGACCCGGTCCGGGTGCAGGGCGGTGCGCCACGCCAGCAGCTCCGGCACCGTCCGGGCGGCCGGTGGGCCGCTCGTCGTCGCGGTCACCGCCGTCCACCCCCGGTCCCGGCCAGCTCGGCCCGGCGCTCCCGATCGCCGCCGTCTACTGTGGCGCGGCCCCCCGGCTCCCCGGCACCGGTGGCCCGGGCCTGGCGTTCCTCGATGCCGACGAGGTCGTCCGGCGGGGCGTCGGGCACCTCGTCGTCGAACCGGGCCAGCACCGGCGTGGCCAGCGCGACCAGCGCGGTCAGCGCGATGCACACCCCGAACACGACGTACAGCAGGCCGTGGCCCCGGCCGGGGCCGACGCCGAGCACCGCGCCGACCGTGCCGGCCAGCGCGCCGCCGGGCAGCAGCAGCGGCTCGGCCGCCCTCGCGGCGAACGGGACGATGATCCCCCATCCGAGGGGCATGGTCGACCAGGCGATCATCTGGTTGAGCGCGAACACCCGGCCGTGGAAGCGCGGCGGCACCTTGGTCTGGATGATCGTGTTGTAGACGCCGTTGACGATGCCCAGCGACAGGTACATGCCGAACGCGCCCGCGCCGACCAGCAGCGGGTCCGGCCGCAGCCCGGTCAGCACGGCGGCCACCGCGATGCCCAGGGTGCCCAGCAGCACCGCCCGCATCCGGCGGCGGCTCGGGCCGCCCCAGACCAGCATCACCAGGCCACCGACGGCCGCGCCGACGCCGCCGGTCAGCGCGATCCGCGCCACCTGGTCCAGGTCGGCGAAGCCGAGCACCAGCGGGGAGAGCAGGTACAGCGCCGGGAACAGGAACAGGTTCAGGGCGGCGAAGAAGGTCAGCATCGCGCGGAACTCCCGCCGGCGCAGCGCGTAGCGCAGCCCGGCGACCATCTCCTCGCCGATGCCCTCCCGGCGTTGCAGGGCCAGGGTGCGGGGGAACCGGACGAGCCCCAGCACCCCCATCGCGAACACGTACGACGCCACGTCGATGAGCAGGATGCCGCGCAGCCCGACCGCGTCCAGCAGGGCGACCGCGACCAGCGGGACGGTGAACTGGGTCAGGCCCATCGCGGTCTGGGTCACCCCGTTGGCGTGGCCGAGGAAGCGCTTGGGCACCAGCTGCGGCACCGCCGAGACGAACGCGAGGCGTTGGAAGGCCAGCGCCACCGACAGCCAGGCGACCAGCGGGTAGAAGTGCCACACCTGCGCCCGGTCGGCCAGCACCAGGACGGCCAGCACCGCGTTCGCGCCCCCGGCGGCGACGCCCGCCGCCAGCAGCACCCGCCGCCGGCTGGTCCGGTCGATCACCGCGCCGGCCAGCGGGGCGACCAGCAGGCCGGGCAGCAGGCCGAGCACCGCGAACAGGGCGAACCGGGCCAGCGACCCGGTCTCCAGGTAGATCCACAGGGGGATCGCGAAGTTGGTCAGCGCGGTGCCCATGCCGGAGACGACCTGCCCGGCCGCGACCAGCCCGAAGCGGCGCATGCTCGGCTCCGGCGCCCTCGCCGGGGCGGTGGGTGGCCCGGCGGGCTGGCGGGAGACGCCGACCAGCTGCCACGCGGGCTCCGGCCCGCCGGTCGGCGTGGGCGGGACGGGCGAGTCGACCTGCCGGTGCACGGTCGTGACGATCTCGGCCAGCTCGCCGGCCCGGTACTTCAGGAAGTAGTGCCCGCCCTCGTCGATCACCGCGAGCGCGGTGCGGCCGGTGAGGAAGTGCCACTCCCGGAACCGCTCGCTGTGGTAGTCGGTGCTGCGGTCCCGCTCGCCGACCACCGAGACCACCGGCGCCCGCAGCGGCGTCACCTGTCGGCGCATCAGCTCGGTGAAGTACTCCTCGGAGACCCGGGCGTCGTGGCGCATCGCCCGGATCAGGAACGCCACCTCGCCCGGGTCGAGGGAGCCGACGGACGTGCCCTGCGCCTGCAACCAGGTCCGGTAGATCCGGTCGCTGCGCACCCGTTCGGCCAGGCGCAACCGCAGCAGCGGCCCGAGCAGCCCGCCGGCCGGCCGGCCGAACGGGAACACCGCACCGAGGTACACCGCCTCCAGCTCCCGGCCGGCGGCCTCCAACAGCCGGGCCACCTCCACGGCGAGGGCCCCGCCGGGGCCGCAGTGCCCGTACAGGACCAGCGGACCCTCCACCCGGGACAGGATCTCGGCAACGACGTCGGTGGCGACCTCCTCGATCGGCGCCGGATCGTCGGCCAGGCCGATGTCGTGGCCCGGCATGGCCACCGACAGCAGCCGGTACCCGGCCGGCAGCGCGTCGGCCAGCGGCTGGTACACCACGGCGCTGCCGCCGCCGTACGGGACGCAGACCAGCGTGGCGACCCGGTCGGCGGCGGGCACCGGCGGGGTCAGCTCGTGCAGCAGCCCGCCCGGCCCGGCCGCGCCGCCGGTGGCCAGGACGGCCAGCTCGCGGACGGTGCGGTGCCGGAACAGGTCCATCACGCTGACCGTGCCCGTCGCGCCGCCGTCGACGGTCGCCAGCTCCCGGCGCAGCCGGGCCACCACCTGGGTGGCCAGCAGCGAGTGCCCGCCGAGGTCGAAGAAGTCGTCGGTGGCACCCACCTCGGCCACCCCGAGCACGGCCTGCCAGATCCCGGCGATCAGCGTCTCCACGGGCCCGGCCGGCGGCACCCGCTCCCCGGCGGGGGCCTCGTCGGTCGGCTCCGGCAGGGCCCGCCGGTCCACCTTGCCGTGCTCCTGCAAGGGCAGCCGGTCCAGCATCACCCACCGGCCGGGAACCATGTGCTCGGGCAGCCGGTCGGCCAGGACCCGGCGCAACTCGGCCGGCTCCGGCGCGGCAGCCCCGGGCGTCGGCTCCAGGTACGCCACCAGCCGGTCGTCGCGCAGCAGCACCGCCGCCTGGTGCACCCCGGGGCAGTCCCGCAGCGTGGCCTCGACCTCGCCCAGCTCCACCCGGTAGCCGCGGATCTTCACCTGGTGGTCGCGGCGGCCGAGGAACATCAACTGCCCGTCGGCGCGCCACCGGCCCAGGTCCCCGGTGCGGTAGAGGCGGGAGCCGGGTGGGCCGTACGGGTCGGGCACGAACCGCTCGGCGGTCAGCCCGGGCCGGTTGAGGTAGCCGCGGGCGAGGCGCTCCCCGCCGAGGTACAGCTCGCCGGGCACCCCGACGGGCACCGGCCGCATCCGCTCGTCGAGCAGGTACACCCGGGCGTGCGGCAGCGGCCGGCCCGTCGGCACCGGGCCGGTGGCCGGCCCGTCGGCGTCCACCTCGTAGGTGGCGACGCCGACCGTGGCCTCGGTCGGGCCGTAGTGGTTGAACACCCGGGCCGGCCCGGCGGCGGCGAGCGGGACGATCCGCTCCAGGTCGGACGCCTCCCCGCCGAGGATCAGCGCGCGGGCGGGCAGCAGGTCGCCCGGCCCGGCGTCGGCGGCCAGCGCCGCGAGGTGCGACGGGGTGATCTTCAGGTAGTCGATCCGGTGGGCGCGTAGCTGCTCGGCCAGCTCCGCCCCGGTGCACCGGCGCTGCACCAGGTGCACCGTCCCGCCGCTGGCCAGCGCCAGGTAGAAGATGGTGACGGCGAAGTCGAACGACATCGACTGCATCAGCGCGTACCGGGCGGCCGGGACGACGGCGAACCGGTCGGCCACCCCGTCGAGGTAGCGCAGCACCTGCCGGTGTGCCACCGCCACCCCCTTCGGGGCGCCGGTGGAGCCGGAGGTGTAGATGACGTACGCCAGGTTCCCACCGGTCGCGCCGGTGGACGGCGGCGTGTCGGGCCCGGCGGCGACCTCGGCGGCGATCCGGTCCAGGCAGGCCGCCCCGGTGACCGCGTCCGCGGGCAACCGGTCGCGCAGCTCCGCGCTGGTCAGCACCACCGCCGGCCGGGCGTCGGCGAGCATCAGCCCGAGCCGGGCCGGCGGCTGCTCCGGGTCCAGCGGCAGGTACGCCCCGCCGGCCCGCAGCACCCCGAGCAGCGCCACGGCCAGCTCCACCGACTGCTCCAGCAGCACCCCGACCAGCGTGTCCGGGCCGACACCGCGCCCGCGCAGCCAGTGCGCCAGCCGGTTGGCCCGCCGGTCCAGCTCCCGGTAGGTCACCGCGTCCGCGCCGCACACCACGGCCGGGGCGTCGGGGGTCGCGGCGACGTGCGGGGCGATCAGGTCGGCCAGGGTGGCCGCCGCCCCGGTGACCCCCACGCCGCCGGGCCCGGCCCCGTCGGCCCCGGGCTCGGCACGGCCGACCTCGTCCCGGTCGGGCCGGGCCAGCGCCAGCACCCGGTCCCGTTCGGCGGGACCGAGTAGGTCCAGGTCGACCACCGGCAGGTCCGGCCGCGCCACCGCCGCGCGCAGCAGGGTGTCGAGGCTCGCGGCCAGCCGGGCGATCGTGTCCGCGTCGAACAGGTCGGTGTTGTAGACGAACATCCCGCGCAGCCCGTCGGCGGCCTCGCTGACGTACAGCGACAGGTCGAAGCGGGCGGCGGCGGCGTCCGCGCCGAGGCTCTCGGTGGTCAGCCCCGCCGGCCACCGACCGTCGGTGCGGGCGTAGTTCTGGAGGGTGAACAGCACCTGGAACACCGGTGCCCGGCTGACGTCCCGGGGCACGTTCAGCTCCCGGACCAGCCGCTCGAACGGGATCTCCTGGTGGGCCAGGCCCTTCACCACGGTCCCGCGGGTACGCCGCAGCAGCGCCGCGAAGCTGGGCTCGGCGCCCGGGGAGTCGGCGGTCGCGCCGACCGCGGAGAGGTCGGCCCGCAGCGCCAGGGTGTTGACGAACAGGCCGATCAGGTTCTCCAGCTCCGGCACCACCCGGCCGGCGACGGGGGAGCCGATGGCGAAGTCCCGCTGGCCGGTGTGCCGGAACAGCACGGCCTGTAGGCCGGTGAGCAGGGTCATGTAGAGGGTGGCCCGGTGCGTCCGGCTCAGCCGGCGCAGCCCGTCGGTCAGCTCGGCGTCGACGGTGAACCGGTGGGTGCCGCCGGCGTACGACTGCACGGCCGGGCGCGGCCGGTCGGTGGGCAGCTCCAGCGGCGGCACCCCGGCCAGCGCCCCGGCCCAGTAGCCGAACCCGTCCCCGGTTGCCGGCCCGTCGAGTCGGTTCCGCTGCCAGGCGGCGTAGTCGACGTACCCCGTCGTCGGGGCGGCCGGCGCCGGCCCGCCGTCGCGCAGCGCGGCGTAGCCGGCCGCCACCTCGCCGAGCAGCAGGTCCAGCGACCAGCCGTCGCTGACGATGTGGTGCATGACCAGGTGCAGGACGTGGTCGTCCGCGCCCAGGCGGATCACCGTCGCCCGCAGCAGCGGAGCGGCGCCGAGGTCGAACGGGGTCCGCACGGACGCGGCCACCAGCTCGCGGGCCTGCGCCAGCGACCCCGCATCGGTGACGGTGACGGGCACCCGTACCTCGGGCAGCACCTCCACGAGGGGTTCGCCGTCGGCGTTCTCGGCGAAGCGCATGCGCAGGCTGTCGTGCCGGGCGGCGGCACCGTCCAGGGCGGCGCGCAGCAGGTCGACCTCCAGGGGCCCGCGCAGCCGGGTCGTCGACCAGACGAGGTACGCGGCGGTGCCGGGCGTGAGCTGCTCGGTGAACCAGATCCGTTCCTGGCCGAACGACAGCGACGACCCGGCCACGGTGCCGGGCGACGTCGCAGGCGGCGGGAGGGGGACGGCCCGCGTCGGTAGGTCGAGATTCGTCACGCGGAAGCCTTCTTACCCAGGTGTCGGACAGAGCCCGTAGTCTGCATGCTGCGAACAGCGCATCGCGTCGTCTGATCGGTCCACTGTGGAAAATCCGATCGACCGACCCGGGGCGGTACGGCCCGTCGTACGGTCGGGAATGCGATTCGCCGATGCCGTGGTGCCCACCGAGTGGGCGGACGAGACCCTGGTCCACGCGCCCTTCCGCGGCGCTGGCGCCGGCACGGCGCCGCTGACCTGGGCCCAGCAGGTGATCTGGCGGGCGAACGCCCGCCACGGCTCCAACCACCGCTTCCTCAACCTGCGCCGCACGGTGCCGCTCTCCGCCCGGGCCGGCGCCGACACCGACCGCGCCAGCCGGGTGCTCGGCGCGCTCGTCGGCCGGCACGGGTCGCTGCGTACCCGGGTGCGCACGGTCGACGGCGAGCCCCGCCAGGAGACCGCCGCGACCGGGCAGCTGCCGCTGCTGGTGCTCGCCGGCACCGGCGACGGCGCGCAGGCCGCCCGGGACGCCGCGGACCGCCTCGGCGACGTCGCGTTCGACCACGCGCGGGAGTGGCCGGTACGGGTCGCCCTGGTCACCGTGGACGGCCGGGTGCGGCAGGTGGTGCTGGTGTTCAGCCACTCCACCGTCGACGCCCACGCCGCCGAGGTGGTGCTGCGGGACCTGCGGCTGATCCTGCTGCGCGGGCAACTGGACACCCCACCCGGCCCCCAGTCGGTGGACGTGGCCCGGCTCCAGCACGGGGCCGACAGGCGCCGCTCCGAGCGGGCCGTGGCGTACTGGCTGCGGGAGTTCGCGCGGCTGCCCGCCGAGCCGCTGCCGCCGGGCGGCCCCGGGCTCACCCCCCGCCTGCGCCGGGGCGTGCTGGTCTCCTCGGCCGTCGACCTGGCGGCCCGGGCGATCGCCGCCCACCACCGGGTCAGCACCTCGGCGGTGCTGCTCGCCGGCGTGACGGCGCTGGCCGCCGCCCGGGCCGGGCGGGACCGCTGCGGCCTGTTCCCGATGGCCCACAACCGGTTCGCCGCCAGGTACGCGAACGCGGTGGCCAACCTCGGGCAGATCGGGTTCGGCGTGCTCGACGTGGCGGACCGCCCCGCGTTCCCGCTGCTGCTGTCCCGCGTCTGGCAGGCGTCGCTGAACGGCCTGCGGCACGCCTGCTACGACCCCGCCGCGCTGCGCCGGGCATTCGCCGACGCCGACCGCGACTACGAGACCGCATTCCTGCCGCACTACTATTTCAACGACGTCCGGCTGCCCGTCGGCGGCGCGGTTGCCGCGCCGGAGGTGACCCGACGCGACCTGCGGGCCGCCATGGCGCGTACCGGATTCTCCTGGACCAGAGGGCTGGACCGGGCGTCCTGGCACCTGCTGACCCACGTGGTCGACGAGCCGGGCGGGGTGGGGATAACCCTCACCGTCGACACCCGTCACGTCGCGGTCGACACGGTCGAACCGTTCCTGCGCGAGCTGGAGGAACTGCTGGTGGAAGCGGCATTCGCCGAGGTCTCCTGGCCGTCGGCCGCCCCGGCGGCGGCCCCGGTGGTGGCGGCGACGCCGCCCGTGGAGCTCCCGGCCGAGGCCGGCGAGGAGATGGCGTACGCCCAGTTCGCGGGCGGCCGGGCCGCGACCGGCCCGCTCACCTGGGGCCAGCGGGCGATGTGGCGGGCCGTCGAGGAGTTCGAGTCCCCGAGCCACAGCGTGCTGAACCTGCGCCGCGTCCTGGCCGTCTCGGCACGGGCCGACGTCGACGTGGCACGGGCCGTGCGGGCCGTCGCGGCCCTGGTGGACCGGCACGAGTCGCTGCGCACCCGGGTCCGCTCGGTGGACGGCGAGCTGTACCAGTCCGCCGCCCCGGCGGGCGGGCTGCCCGTCCTGGTGCACCCGGTCCCGCCCGCCGCGGCCGACCCCGACGGCCGGTCCGCCGCCGCGGCCCTGGCCGCCCGGCTGGGCGAACCCCGGTTCGACCACGCCGCCGAGTGGCCGTTGCGCGCCGCGCTGGTCACCGTCGACGGCCGGGTGCGGCAGGTCGTGCTGGTCTTCAGCCACTCCACGGTGGACTTCCACGCCACCGAGACGGTGCTGCGTGACCTGCGGATGCTCGTGCTGCGCGGCGCGCTGTCCCACCCGCCCGGCCCGCAGTCCCTCGACGTCGCCGAGCGGGAGCGGGACCGGGAACGCCGCCGTTGCGACCGGGCGGTGGCGTACTGGCTACGGCAGTTCCCCGGCCTCACGGTGGGCCTGTTCGACCCGGTGGGCCCCGGGCACACCCCCCGCTACCGCCGGGGCTCGATGGTCTCCGAGGCGGTCTACCACGCGGTCCGGCTCGTCGCCGCCCGGCACGGCGTCAGCAGCGCCACCGCCCTGCTCGGGGCGACCGCCGCCGTGCTCACCGCCGAGGTCGGCGGGGACGCCTGCGGCGTGTTCACCATGGCGAACAACCGGTTCCAACCCGAGTACGACGTGGCGATCAGCAAGCTCAACCAGATCGGGCTCTGCCGGCTCGACCTGGCCGACCGGCCCGGCTTCGCCGAGCTGCTGTCCCGGGCCCGCAAGGCGTCGCTGGACGCGTACCGGCACGCCTACTACGACCCGAACGAGCTGGAACGAGCGTTCGCCGAGCGGGGGATCGACTACCGCACGGCGCTGGCCCCGTTCTGCTACCTCAACGACATCCGGCTGCCGCACGACAACGACCCCGGCCCGGCCGGTCCGGACGAGGCCACGATGCGGGCGGCGGCGAGCCGCAGCACCTTCCGCTGGCTGGAGGAACTGGACCGGTTCGGCTGGCGCTGCCGCCTCCAGGTCATCGACGCTCCCGGCGCGGTCGAGCTGGCCGTCACCGTGGACACCCGCTACCTGCCCCCGGAGCGGGCCGAGCGGTTCCTGCGCGCGGTGGAGGCGCTGCTGGTCGAGGCGGCCTTCCACGACGTGCCGTGGCCCTGGTCCCCGCCGCCGGCCGGCTGATCGACCCCGGCTCCCGGCGGGGCATACATGGTGGTGAGCCACCGGCGGATCCGAATCCGTCTCGACGTACGGTTTCCCACTCAACCCCGGACGCCGCCGATCGCGTCTCACTCTGCATCCGCACGTGAACGCGAGGCGGATGCGACCTGGAGGTGGCGTGAGTCGGCACGAGGACGACGAACAGTTCCGGCTGTTCGTACAACGACAGTGGGGGCCGTTGCTCCGAACGGCCTACCTGTTGACCGGCGACCGGGGGACGGCCGAGGACCTGGCGCAGTCGGCGTTGGAGAAGACCCATCGGCGCTGGGGGCGGGTACTGCGCAGGGACGCGCCCGAGGTCTACGTCCGCCGGGTGATGGTCAACACGGCGATCTCCTGGCGGCGTCGGCGGCGACCGCTGGAGGTGCCGCTGCTGACCTCCGACAGCGCGCCGACGCCGGACGCGTACGCGCAGGTGGAGCAGCGGCAACTGCTCCTCACCGCGCTGCGTCGGTTGCCGCCGAGGACCCAGGCGGTTCTGGTGCTGCGCTACTTCGAGGACCTCAGCGAGGCGGACACCGCCAGGGTTCTCGGCTGCTCCATCGGCTCGGTGAAGAGCCAGGCGTCGCGCGGGTTGGCCCGGCTGCGGGTCGAGTTCGCCCCACCCGCCCCGCAGTCCCCGGTACGGCTCGAGGAGGAACTGGCATGACCGAGAGCTTCGCGGATTCGACGCTCAGTCCTGCGCTGTGGCAGGCCGCGCACGGCGTCAACGTACCTGAGGACCCGTGGCCGGGGTTCGCCCGGCGCGAGCGACGGCACCGGCGGACGCGGCTGATCCGGGCGGCGGTGGCCGTCGCGGTCGGGGCCGCGCTCGTCGGGGTCCAGACCAACGTGGTGCCTCTGCCCAGGTGGGCGCCGGGCATCGCGGTCGCCGCCGCTCCGGCAGCGCTGCTCGACGCGCCGCCCCGGGGCGCGCTGGCCGGCGATCAGGCCTGGCTGGACGCGCTGCGGGCGCGGATCAGCACCGATCCGTCGATGAGCACCGACACCGCGTTGGGTGGCTGGAACCCGGACGGCATCTGGGAGGTCGGCGATCGCGACCGGATTCGCCTGCTCTACGGCAGTGACCAGCCGGGCCACCGGGTCGCGCTGGTCGCGGTGCCGCTGCGGTTCGGCCTACTGACCAAGGAGGCGCTGGTCTGGTACATGGGTCCGGCCGGGGCCGGTGCCCAACAGATGCACTACGCCGGCCACAGCGAGGGCGTCGACAGTCCGGTGATGACCCTGATGCGGGCCGGTCCCGACCGGGGCGGATTCGCGGTCGTCGTCGGGCCGGCCGAATCGACCGTCATGATCAGCGGCGACCCTCGGTACACGCCGGCGGGAACCCTGGAGTACCAGGACCTCGCCAGGGCGGACGGCAGCGGGGTCGGGTTCGCCGTCCTGCCCCCCGCGCCGCTTCGGAACGAACCCGTCGTCCGGGTCAGCCGTGGCGACCACGTGCTCTACCAGGGCGGCCTGGGCGGCGGCCCGTACGCCGCGATCGACCCGACCGGGCCGGAGCTGGACGCCCTGCTCACCGCCGCCCGACGGGGCGCCCGAGGTACGCCGCTGAACGACGCCAACCTGCGCAGCTTCGTCGGATCGGCACTCCTCGACAGTCGCCTCCCGCCCGCCGGGACGACGGTACGGGTGCGTTGGTCGGGCAGCGAGCACGGCCAGGCCGCCGCGCTGCTCACCGTGCAGCCTGCCGGCGGCGGGGTGATCGCGTACGCCATGCACGGCGACGACCGCACCGGCTGGTGGACCGACCTGCGGCTGCTGCTGCCGGCCGAGGGCGCCGACCAGCGACCGATCGGCTGGCGGATCCGGGCCGACAACAGCACCCGCACGCCGACGGACCAGGTGCGGGTGATCGCCCCGCCGGACGCGGCCCGCGTCACGGTCACGGTCGGCGGCGCACCCCCGGCCACGGTCACCCTGGACGCGTCGAACGCGGGCACCACCCGGATACCGCCGGACCAGCCGGCCACCCTCACCGCGTACTCCACGGACGGCAGCGTCCTCGGAACCACTCCGTTGCCGCCGGTCGAGGCCATCATGTCGGGCCTGCCGGGCGACAGCCCGGCTACCCGGGTGACCCCCTGACGAACCGAGAGCGTGGCCGAGTCGTCCGAAGACGGCTCGGCCACGCCGAGCAGGTTCAGCACGCGGCGGCCCGCTCCCACCCTCCCCACCTGGTCTGAAACGGATGCCGCCCGGCGTGTCACCAACCCGGAGAACGTTCCTGGACAGCGCACCAGTGAGGCTCCGCTGGGCTCAAGGCATAGCCGGGCGGCCACAATCGACGGTGTCAGATCTCGCGGACCCCGCTGCTCGCCCAGGCCGCCCTGGCGACGGCCCGCAGGCGACGGCCCGCCATGGCGACGACCTACCTCCAGGCCGACGACCCGGTCAACGCCGGCCGGACGCTGATCGCCGCCAGGCAGTAGATCCTGCACTGCCTCAAGCGCTACATCGTCCGCGACGTCTCCACCGCCCTGGTCGCCGACTTCGCCGCCCTGACCACTTGACCTTCATAGGAGCATAGTGGCGACCGTTACGTTCTATCGACGCCCGATGTACCGTCGGTAGTGGTTGTCTGCTGACGAGAGCTGGGGTGGGTTTCTCCTTCCTGCGCTGGGAGCGTCGTTGTGTCGCACGTCGATCCGCGGTTCGGGGCTCAGTTGCGGGCTCTGCGTGCCGGCCGGGGTTTGTCTCTGCGGGCGCTCGGGCAGCTCGCGCATCGGGGGAAGAGTCACCTGCATGATCTGGAGACCGGTGCGAAGGCTCCGACGCCCGAGACGGCCCGGCATCTTGATGGGGTTCTTCAGGCTGGCGGTGCGCTCGTGCGGCTCGTTGGTCAGCCTGTCGATCATGGCGCTGAAGCCGATGATCTGCTTGCTCGGGTGCGTGCCAGTGATGTGAGCGTCGAGACGCTCACCCGGATCGAGGCGAGCGTCGACGACCTGGCCAGCGCGTACGCGACCACCCGGCCGGTGGATCTGCTTCCGATGGTGCGGAAGCACTTGGCGTATGTGGGCCGGCTGCTCGACGGTCGGGGGACTCTGGCGCAGCGGCGGCGTCTGATCGTTGCGGGCGGCTGGTTGACCGTGCTGCGGGCGACGGTGCACATCGACCTTCAACAGCGTTCCGCAGCCGGCGCGCACCTGGTCGCCGCTGGCACGCTTGCCGAAAATGCCGAGCATCCGGAGATCCAGGCGTGGTGCCTGGAGACCCAGGCGTGGGACCGGCTCACCCAGGGTGAGCACCGACAGGCGATCGCCCTGTCTCAGCAGGCCCAGCGGGTGGCGCCTCGGGGAAGCTCGGCGCACATCCAGGCGACGGCGCAGGAGGCGCGGGGGTGGGCGCGGGTGGGTGACGTGCGGCGGACCCGTGACGCGCTGGACCGTCTGGAACGGTTGACCGCAAATCTGCCCGTGCCGGAGCGGGCTGAGCACCATTACCGGTACGACCCGACGAAGGCGCTGGCGTACACGGCGACGACGCTGTCGTGGGCGGGTGACCCGGCCGCCGAGCAGGTGGCCCGGGTGGCGTTGGCGGAGTTGGACCCGCGCGGTGACGGGGGCGACCGGCCACGGCGGTCCGCTTCTGCCCGCCTGGACCTGGCTTTGGCGTTGGTGGCCGCCGGCCAACCTGACGAGGCCGGCGCGGTGGCCGCTGAGGCGATCCGTTCCGGGCGGGTGGCGTCGTCGAACTGGTGGCGGGCGCGAGAGGTGCTCCGGCGGGTCGAGCAGACCGACGCGGCAGAGGCGTCGGCGCTGCGTGAGGTGTACCAGGCGTACCGGCCCGTCGGCTGACAGAGGACAGCCGACCCGGCCAGCGGACACTCAACACCTTTGGGTAGCCGCTCGGTCGCTCAATGCTGTGTTTGAGGGCGGGATCGGCGCGAACACCCAGATGGCCGCGACCCGCTCGCAGCCGGGCGCGGCGGTGTCGGTCCTTCCAAGAGCACGCCGCCGCGCCCTACCAGCGGAGGTGGGGGATGAGCGACACCAGGCCGGTCGAGGGCAGAGGCGAGCAGATACAGCAGGAGGAACGGGAAGCCGCCAAGCGACGGATCCTGGCGCTGGCCGAGGAGGAACGGATACCGGCCGAGGAGACGACCAGGGCGGTGCCGGACAGGCGGTGGCGTCGTGGACAGCAGTGACCTCCTGCCGGTCGGTCGTCGGGTGGCGTACTGGCGGGGGCGGCGCAAGCTCTCCCAGCAGGTGTTCGCCGACCGGCTCGGCAAGTCCAAGAGCTGGGTCGACAAGGTCGAGCGGGGTGTCCGGTCGCTGGACAAGATGTCGGTCCTCCGGGACGTCGCCGCCGTGCTGCGGATCGACACGGCGGTGCTGCTTGGTCGGGACACCCGGCCCGCCGACGTGACCGGGCGGGTCGAGGGCGTCGAGCGTGTCCGGGAGGCCCTGTCGACGTACGACATCGCGGTGGGCCGGTCGGCGGCGCGCTGTCAGGTGTTGTCGGCTGATCGGCTGGCGCGGGATGTCACACACGCTTGGATCACCTTCCAGCACGCCCGGTACCCGCAGGTGATCGTGCTGGTGCCGGACCTGCTGGCTGGCGTGCAGCGTGTCCACGCCGATGATCCCGGGTGGGGTCGTCCACTGCTGGTCGAGGTGTACCGGGTGACCGCGTCGCTGCTGGTGAAGCTCGGCGAGGTCGACCTGGGCTGGCTGGCCGCCGATCGGGCGATGGCCGTGGCCACCGGTGACTCGGCGCTGGTGGCCGCCGCAGCCGTGCAACTCGGCCAGGTGCTGCGCGCCTCGGGGCGAGCGCGGGCGGCCCTGTCGGCGACGCTGGCCGCCGCGTACCGGATCGCCCCGTCCAACCCGGACGACGGGACCCCGGCCGCACTGTCGCTGTGCGGGACGCTGCTTGTGCAGGCGGCCCTGGCGGCGGCGCGTGGCGGTGACGACCGGGTCACCGTCGAACTCATCGGCGAGGCTGCCGGCATGGCGGCCCGGGTAGGCGACGGCCACGATCACCACCGGACCGCGTTCGGGCCGACTGCGGTTGACCTGGCCCGTGCCGCCGCAGCCCTCGAACTGGGCAACGCACACGACGCGGTCGCCTGGCACGAGCAGGCCACGAAGCGGGACGGCTGGCGGTGGCTACCGGTCGAACACCGCGCCGCCCACCTGCTCGACGCCGCCCGCGCCTACCTCCAAGCCGACGACCCGGCCAGCGCGGGCGGGGCCCTGGTCGACGCCGACCGCACGGCACCGGCCGAGGTACGCCACCGCCCCGCCGCCCGGGAGGTGCTCGCCCAGGTAGCCCGCGACCCGCACGCGCCGGCCACGATCATCCAGCTCGCCGTCGCCCTCGGGGTGACCCCAGCATGACCGGGCCGTTCCTGTCGCTGGCCCAGATCCGCAACCGGCTCATCCTCACCGCCCGAGCGGTCCTCCGCGACCACCGGACCGGCCCGGACGGCAGCTGCCGGGTCTGCCACACACCGGACTGCCCGGTAGCGACCGCCGCCCGCAACGTCATCGACGCCGCCGAAGAACTACAGCAGCGAAGTACAGCAACCGAGCCCACCGAACCCGACCGCGACGACCCTCAGCAGGACGGATTCCTCGGGCGACACCCGCCTCCAGTGCGCGGTGGAGCTGCTCGTTCGCCGCCGAGCTGGGACCGACGGGATCACCGCCAACACCAGCACCCCCGGCACGGTCGCCGCCGGAATCGACGGGAGTTCCCGTTCGACCGGGAGGTTGTACCCGCCGCGCTCAGGCCCGCCCAGCGGGCGGGTCGTCCAGCTCCAGCGGCGACCCGCCGAACCGCCACGACACGTCGTCCTCGCCGCGGCGCACGAGCGCGTGCAGGAAGCAGGGCTCCTCGTCGTCCTCGTCGACCAGCAGCCACGTCTCGGGTGGGTGGCCGGCCGCGGCGAGCGCGTCGTCGTCCAGCCAGCGGGCGCCGCCGCCGTCGGACGGCAGGAACCCCTCGACGGCGGCACACCCCGGCCCCGGCTCGAACCGCCCATGGACCCACGGGAAGTCGCCACCGACCCACACCAGGGTCGCGACGTGCAGACCACCGACCAGCCACCTCGACCGGTTCACTGCGCACCCCGTGTGTCGCGGTTCATGGCGTCCTCTCGCGGCCGGCGGCGGTCGATCGGCGAGGGCGGCAGGCGCTTCCGCCGTCGCCCGCCGTGGGCAGCCTAGCCTTGCCCTGAGCCGTCCCTCAGCTTCGCTGTCGTCGGATCGGCGTCTGATTGATCCGACCTGGCGTCATCTGGACAACCGCCACCTCCGGTGTCGGTATCTGCGGGCCCGCGGCCGGCTCCTGAAGCCATGACCACGCCGGTCCGGGACCACGGCCGGCCACCCCGTCGATGGGAGACAGTGTCATGGCATTCCTGGGTAGCCGCGCCCGGCACGCGGCGCTGGCCCTGCTCGCCGGTACGGCCCTGGCCGGCCTGCTGGGCACCACCGCCGCCCCCGCCGCCCCACCGGCCGCGCAGCCGGACCGGGTCATGACCGTTACCGACGTCTGGATGCGGGACGTCGCCACCGACGTCGGCCTCCAGCCGCACACCGGCAGCCCGATCTGGTCCAGCCCCGACGTGAAGGTCTGTCCGACGGCGGTGGCGTGCGCGACCAGTCAGTTCCCGGTCGTCGGCATGACCAGCTACATCTTCGTCACGCTGCGCAATCCTGGCCCGTACGGTGCGGGCACCGACAGCGGGTCGCTGCGGATCTACCGCACCTCCCCGGGCGGTGGCATGGTCTGGCCGACGGACCTGACCTGGGTCGCGACGGTGAATGTCGTCGTGCCGGCGGGCGCCACGACCGTGGTCGTCCCGTGGGGCGCCGTGCCCGGCCCCGGCCACTTCTCCCTGCTGGCCGTGTGGGACTCCCCGGACGACCCGTTGCCGCTGCTCACCCCGGACCTGATGACCAACGTCCGGAACAACAACAACATCGCCTGGCGCGACCTCCTGTCGGTCTAGCCTTCGCGGGCGGGCGCCGGGATCCGGCCGATCGCCGGCGCCGATCCCGCTGCTGGCGGCCACCGCCGTCCGATGGCCGTACGGCGGGGTTCCGGACCGTCGGGTCCGGGGACCCCGCCGTACGCCTGCCAGCGTGACGATCGCCGGGCGGGGCCGGGCCTGCGGAGGGACGGCGGCCCGCCGCTAGCTGAGGCTGACCCAGTCGGTGGCCACCGCGTACCCGTCGGCGCGGGCGGAGAGCCGGACGGGGCCGGCCGGGGGAGCGCCCAGCGAGAAGAAGCCCACCTCGTCGACCGGCGCCTCGTCGTACGGGCCGGTGGCGGTCCGGGCGGTGACCCGGCCGCCCCGGGGCGGGGAGAGCTGACCGACGATCCCGGCGTCGCTCACCTCGATCTCCAACACCACGGCGCCGCTGCGGAAGGACAGGGTCCGCGCCGCGCCGCCCGAGCGGGTCAGCCCGGCGGGCTCGGCGTCGCACGCCGAGTCGAACGTCAGCTCGGCGACCGCCAGTTCGGCGTCCACGGTCCGCCAGGCGAACGCCGCCCGCGCGGCGGTCAGGAACTCCTCGGGAACGGGTCCGGCGTCCCACAACGCCGCGCCCAGCTCCACGGTCAGGGCGTCGTCATCGCCCGGCGGCCACGGCGCCATCGCGGTCACCCCCGTTCTTGTTGGGGCCGCGACGGGCCCCGAGGAACGGGGCGAGCGCCGGGCAGTTTCGCAGCCTGTGCAGGCAGCGGGCCTGGGTGGGGCCGATGCTGCCGACCGGCATGCCGAGTCGCTCACCGATCTCCCGGTAGCTGACCGGCGGGTCGGCGGTGAGCAGGGCCAGCAGCTCCTGGCAGCGGGGCGGAAGTTGGGCGAAGCCCTCCCGCAACGCCTGGCGCCGCTCGGCCCGCAGCAGCGCCTCGTCCGGCGCCGCCGCGTCCACCAGCGGCCCGTGCCGGGCGTCGAGCGCGTCGTCGTACGGGTCGACCGGCTGGCTGCGCCGGCCGAGGCGGGACAGTCGGTAGCACTCCCGCCGGGCGGTGGTGGCCAGCCAGGCGGCCAGCGCCTGCGGGTCGCGCACCTGGTCCAGCCGCTCCACCAGGCGCAGCCAGACGGTCTGGTTGATGTCGGCGGCGTCGGCGCGGCTCATCCCGTGCGCCCGGATCACCGAGACCACCAGCGGGGTGTAGCGGCGCACCAGCTCGGCCCATGCCGCCTCGTCCCCGCCGGCGGCGGCGGCCACCAGGCCCGTCGCGGTCAGGTCGGTCACCGGCGTGCCCCTTCGCCGTCCGGATCGGGCCTCACGCGACCAACACCCCGTAGTCGGGGTGCCAGCGGGGGTTCGCGAGCAGCGCGAGCCGGGCCGCGTCGGCGCTCAGGCCACCGGCGACCATCATGGCCGCCAGCCGGCCGGAGACGTACGCCGCGGCGAACGAGGTGCCGGCCCACCCGGCGAAGCCGTGGAACACCCGGGTCGGTCGCCCCGGCAGCGGAAGCTGGCCCTCGACGTACGTGCTGTCGCGCTCGCCGAGCGCGCAGGCGTCGACCCACGGCCCGAATCCGCTGTACGCCGCCGGTGCGGGGCCGGTGCCGCCCTGG
Source organism: Micromonospora sp. MW-13 (assembly GCF_003434305.1). Taxonomy (GTDB): domain Bacteria; phylum Actinomycetota; class Actinomycetes; order Mycobacteriales; family Micromonosporaceae; genus Micromonospora. The sequence continues at coordinate 140,921 of NZ_QKKX01000050.1, read as the reverse complement.
CTCACCGCGGCCACGCCGAGCACCCGGCCCAGCGCGGCCGGCCAGGCGGGGCGGCTGGTGCCGGCGTTGCCGGCGGCGGCCACCACGGCGGTCTGCGCCGGCAGCGCGGCCACGGCGTTGACCAGGGGCAGTGGGGGCAGGTCGTCCTGGGTGAAGCCGCCCAGGGACAGGTTGACGACGGACACCTGCGGCCCGAGCCGGGCCATGGCCGCCACCAGCATCGACTCGTCGCCGACGCCGGTGGGGTTCAACGCCTGCTCCGGGTCGACCTTCACTCCCGGCGCGGCCTGCCGGACCACCCCGGCGACGAAGGTGCCGTGCCCGCCCTGCGGGGCCAGCACGTCGCCGGCGACGTACAGGGCGTCCTCGTCGTCCGGCTCGGGCAGGTAGCTGCCGCCGAGCCACTGCGGATGGTAGCTGCCGGCCTGCCGCCAGATCCCGGTGTCGCAGAGGCCGACGGTGACCCCCGCGCCCTCGCCGAGCCGGGCCGGGTTCGGCGCGGCCAGCGCGCCCACCGCCCTGGGTGGGCCGCCCGGGTTGCCCATGATGTTGCCCAGGCCCAGCAGGACGTGGTGCGGCTGCACCGCCGGGACCGGCTGGCCCGGCCACTGCTGCGGGCTGCGCAGGGCCGACACCACCGTGGGGATGTCGGTCTCCTTGGCGAACAGCAGCCGGGTGACGCCGGCGAAGCCGGTGCCCACGGTCACCTGGTGGCCGCGCGCGCGCAGCCAGGCGGTGACCCGCTGGGCGTCGGCGTCGGCCGCGAGCAACTGCCGGGGGCGGTAGAGGAACTCCCGGCCCGGGACGGTGTGCCGCCGCACGTTGGGGTCGGCGGCCAGCGCGTCGGAGAAGGCCCGCTGGTAGGCGTCGTCGTCGGTGCTCTCGCCGGCTGCGGCGCCGGGCCGCAGCCCGCCGCCGAGGGGCGCCGCCGCGGCGAGCGCGCCGAGGGCCAGCAGCCGCCGCCGGGACAGCCGGTCGACCGACGGCGGCGGGCGGGGACGGTCAGGCGGCACCGGTCCTCCAAGCGGTTGCGGGCAGCGCGGTCGTCGGGTTCCCGGTGCGGTCGTGACAGCACGTCCGGGGCGCTGTCGATTCTTCCAAAGCATAGTTGAATGTCAATGACACAAAAGGTCGACCCGGCCGGTGGAAATCCCATTTGTGGGGTCCGCATTGACGCTTGTCGGTTCATCGGGAACGCTGTCCGACATGGCCGACAGCGCCGATCCCGGTGTCGGAGCGGCCCAGGCCGCGCTCGACGCGGTGCAGCGCTACCCGCGCGAGGCGATCGCCATCGCGCAGCGGGTGCTTGCCGCCGGCCGCGCCGTCACCGGCGACGAGCGCTCCACCGCCGAACGGGCCGTCGGCCTGGCCCTGCGGGAGCTCAACGACCTGCCCGGCGCGCTGCGGCACCTGCGCCGGGCGGTGCGGGCCGCCGCGACGCCCCGCACCCGCGCACTGGCCCGGATGAGCCTCGGCTACGTGCTGGCCAACGCCGGCCGCACCGGCGCGGCCCTGCGCGCGGTGACCGCCGCCCTGCCCCCGCTCGTCGGGGCCGACGCCGGGCGCGCCCGGATGCAGCGGGGCGTGGTGCTGCACTACCGGGGCCGCTACGACGAGGCGGTGCGCGACTACTCCCTCGCCGTAGAGATCGCCCAGCGCGAGGGCGACCCGCTGCTGGAGGCCCGGGCCCGCAACAACCGCGGCCTGCTCAACGCCCACCGGGGCGCCGGCCGGGGCCGCGACGGCGACCTCGCCCGGTCGGCGGCGATCTTCCAGCGGCTCGGGCTGGAACTCGCCGCCGCCGACGCCCGCTGGAACCTGGGCATCGCGGCGGGCCAGCGCGGCGACACCGTGGGCGCGCTGCGCTGCTTCGCCGAGGTCGAGCAGGAGTACCGCCGGTTGTCGGTGCCCCGGCCGGCGCTGCTGCTGGACCGGTTCGAGCTGCTGCTGTCGGTGCCGTTGCTCGACGAGGCGGTCGAGGTGGCCGGGGCGGCCGTGCGGGAGCTGAGCCGCCGGGGGATGGCCTCCGACCTGGCCGAGGCGCTGCTGGCCCAGGCCCGCGCCGCGCTGCTCGCCGGGGATCTGGACACCGCCACCGACGCCGCCGCCCGGGCGCGGGTCCGCTTCCGTCGCCAGGGGCGGCGTACCTGGGCAGCCTTCGCCCGGCACGTCGAGTTGCGCGCCGAATTCCGTCGCGGCACCGGCTCGGCGGCGCTGCTCACCGCGCTGGTGCGTACCGCCGACCAGCTCGACGCCACCGGCTGGCCCGGCCCGGCGCTGACCACCCGGATCGACGCCGGCCGGCTGGCCGCCGCGCTCGGCCGTACCGAGAAGGCGGCTACCCTGCTGGGCCGGGCGGCCCGCGCCCGCCGGCGGGGCACCGCGCCGGGCCGGGCCCAGGGGTGGTACGCCCTGGCGCTGGCGCGCCGGCTCGCCGGGGACGACCGCGCGGCGGCCCGGGCGCTGCGGCGCGGGCTGGCCGTGCTGGACAGCCACCGGGCCTCGCTCGGCGCCACCGAGCTGCGGGCGCACAGCGGGGCGTACGGGCAGCAGTTGGCCGCCGAGGGCCTGGATCTCGCCGTCCGGTCCGGCGCCGCCGGCCGGGTCCTGGCCTGGGCGGAACGGTGGCGGGCCAACGCGCTGCGCACCCGGCCGGCGCTGCCGCCCGAGGACCCGGACCTGGTCGCGGCGCTCAGCGAGCTTCGCCTGGTCAGCAGCCTGCTGGAGGACGCCCTGCTCGTGGGCCGGCCGACGCACGCGCTGCGGGGCCGGCAGGCCCGGCTCGAACAGGTGATCCGGGACCTGGCCCGGCGGGTGCCCGGCGGTGGCGACGTGACGGCCCCGCCGGGCGTCGCGGCGCTCGCCGCCCGGCTCGGCCCGCGCGTGCTGGTGGAGCTGGTGGCGCACGGGGACCGGCTGCGGGCGGTGCTGGTCCGCGACGGCCGGGCCAGCCTGCACGACCTCGGTCCGCTCGCCGAGGCGGTGGAGCAGGCCCGGCGGCACCGCTTCGGCCTGCGCCGGCTGGTCACCACCGGCGACACGGCCGCCGCCCGGGCCGGGGTCGGGCACGCCGCGGCGGCCCTGGACCGGCAGCTTTTCGACCCGCTGCGCCGGCGGCTGGGCGACCGCCCCCTGGTGCTCGTGCCGGTCGCGGCGCTGCACGCGGTCGCGTGGTCCGGCCTGCCGACGTGCGCCGGGCGGCCGGTGACGGTGGCCCCGTCGGCCACGGTCTGGCTGCGCGCGGACGGCCGGGCGGCGCCCGACGGCGCACCGGTGCTGGCGGCGGGTCCGCGACTGCCGGCCGCGCGGACCGAGGTCGAGCTGCTCGCCCGCGAGCTGCCCGGCTCCCGGCTGCTCGCCGGGGCGGACGCCACCGCCGACGCGTTGACCGCCGCGCTGGACGGCGCCGGGCTGGCCCACATCGCCGCGCACGGCACGTTCCGGGCCGACAACCCGCTCTTCTCCGGCCTGGAGCTGGCCGACGGGCCGCTGCTCGCGTACGAGCTGGAACGGCTGCCCCGCCCGCCGGGCTGCGTGGTGCTCTCCGCGTGCGACTCGGGGCTGTCCGGGGTGCGCCCCGGCGACGAGGTGCTGGGCTTCACGGCGGTGCTGCTGGCGCTGGGCACCCGATGCCTGGTGGCGGCCGTGCTGCCGGTGCCGGCCGACCTCACCACCGCGCTCATGCTCGACCTGCACCGGCGGATGCGTGCCGGGGCCCGGCCGGCGCGGGCCCTCGCCGACGCCCAGGCCGCGTTCGTCGCCACCGGCGACGGCTCCGCCGCGGCGACGGCCGCCGCCTTCGTCTGCTTCGGCGCCGGGTGAGCGCCGCCCGTGGTGGACGGGTCCGGTCCGGGTGGCTCGGGTGCGCGCCCGAGGGCCTCGGCCCGGCGTAGGGATAACACCGTCGTATGACCCGGAGAGGATGATCAGAAATCAATATCCATCAATAGAATTTCCGTCATCTCGAACGAGGTGCGTCCACCCGGCGCGCCGGTCTCGATGCGGAGGAACACATGGTTCGCTGGCGCACCCTCACCGGCCTGTTGGCCGCCGCGCTGGCCGCGGTGACCGCGGGCAGCCTCACTCTCACCGCACCCGCCGCCGCCGCGCCGCCCGACGGCACGATGACCCCCAACGTCGTCGGCGGCACCCGGGCCGCCCAGGGCGAGTTCCCGTTCATGGTGCGGCTCTCGATGGGCTGCGGCGGGGCGCTGTACAGCCCGCGGCTGGTCCTCACCGCCGCGCACTGCGTGGGCGCCACGGGCACCAACACCAGCATCACGGCCACGCTCGGCGTGGTCGACCTCCAGTCCAGCAGCCGGATCACCGTCCGGTCGAACTACGTCTACCGGGCCCCGGGCTACAACGGCTCCGGCAAGGACTGGGCGCTGATCCGGCTGGCCACCCCGGTCACCGGCCTGGCCACCCTGCCGATCGCCACCAGCGGCGCGTACGACAGCGGCACCTTCACCATCGCCGGCTGGGGCGCGGCGCGGGAGGGCGGCGCGCAGCAGCGCTACCTGCTCAAGGCCACGGTGCCGTTCGTCAGCGACTCGGTCTGCAACTCCAACTACGGCGGCGAGATCATCGCGGCCGAGGAGATCTGTGCCGGCTACGCCAGCGGCGGCACCGACACCTGCCAGGGTGACTCGGGCGGCCCGATGTTCCGCCGCGACGCCAGCAACGCCTGGATCCAGGTCGGCATCGTCAGCTGGGGCAACGGCTGCGCCCGCCCCGACTACCCGGGCGTCTACACCCAGGTGAGCTACTTCTCCTCCGCGATCGCCTCGGCCGCCGCGAGCCTCGGCGGCTGACCGACCCGACGACGGGCGCGGCCCGGCCGGACGTCCGGCCGGGCCGCGCCCGTCGGTCCACCGGGCGACCGGCGGCGTCCAACCCGTCGGGACGTGGCCGATCCGGACCCTTGCACCGCCCGGCGGAGATCAGGTGGAACACGCCGTGGTAGTCGACCAGGGCCTGGCAGAGCGGGCCGGGCAGGTCGGAGCGGCCGTTGGTGCAGATGTTCAGCGCCGGGTGCGGGTTGGTGGCGGTGTGGTGCCACAGCACCCCGATCTACCCCTAGGATCACCGTAAAACTTTCTGTCGATCCCGCTCAGTCGGCCGGCGGCGCGGGGTGGTCGGTCTCGAACCGGGCCCGGGTGAGGAAGGCCAGCTGCGCCCGCTTGTCGGGCATGTCGATCTCGTCGTCGAAGGTGAAGCCGGACCGCTCCAGCCGGTGCAGCGCGGGCCCGTTGCGCACGTCCGGCTCGACCACCACCCGCTGCCGGGTCGGGTCGCGCAGGAGGAACCTCACCAGCGCGGGCCCCACCGTCCCGGTGAGGTTGCGCGGCGGACGCCGCCCGGGGGAGAGCAGCAGGTGCATGCCGATGTCGCCGGGCCGGACGGGATACCGCTCGCCGACCGGATCGGCCTCCGGTTCGTAGCTCTGGAACAGGCCGATCGGCTCGCCGTCGAGCAGGATCAGGTACGCGTGGTGGGTGGCCAGCCCGTCGACGAAGGCGTACACCTCGCGCACCTCCTCGACGGTGTGCCCGGCCATCCCCCAGAACGCCGCCCGGGGCTGGGTCACCCAGCCGTGCAGCAGTTCGGCGTGGGCCGCCGGGTCGACGGCGACGAGGGACAACTCGCCGACGTCGGGCACCTTCTCTCGGTACGCCACGGTCTTTTGGTGTGTCACGGGGTCCTCGTCTCCTGCTCGGGGGTGAGCCGCGCCCAGTCGGTGACCACCGGGATCAGCTCCCCGGCGGCCCACCGGGGCAGTTGGTCGTCGAAGTGCGGGTCGCCGGGGCGGCCGGAGGCGCCGAACGGCACCACCCAGCGGCTGTCCGCCCGGTCGGTCAGGTCCCAGACGTAGCGGGCGACCGGGCCCCGCCAGCAGGCGTCGGAGAGCCCGGGGACGCTGCTCGTGGCCAGCACGCAGTCGGCGTCGCCGGAGAGCGTCACGCGCTCGCGCATCTCCTCCACCGCGACGTCGACCTCCTTGGCCACCGACAGGTGCACCGGGTGCAGGACGTGCCGGCGTCCCCAGGTGCCGGGCGGGTCGCCGTGCGACACCTCCTCCAGCGCGGCGGCGGCCACCGGCCCCACGTCCACGCCGAGGCGGTCCAGCCCCGCCACCACGGCGTCGAGGGCGTGGCCGATGCGGCCGAGGGGGTTGGTCCATGCCGCGAACAGCTCGTCGTACGCACCCTCGGCGCGCAGCGGACGCAGCCGCGGGTGCTCGTGCAACCCTCGGGCCAGCGCCCCCCGCCAGGCGGCGAACGCGCCGGCGTCGGCGCTGTCGGCGCGCATCCGTCCGTCCCAGGCGGCCAGCCGGTCGCGCAGCGCCCGGGCCGGCGTGCTGAGGGCGTCGGCGTCGACGCGGTCGAGCGCGCCGCGCAGGACGGCGGCCTCCAGCCGGTCGTCGGTGTGCACGCTCGCCGGCCCGGCCCCGGCCGCCAGCAGCGTGCGGATGCGCCGGGCGCGGTGCGGCGGCGCGAAGTCGACGCCGAGCGCCGCCACGTCGGGCCGGCGGTCGTTGGCGCAGACCACCGGCCCGGTCACCGCGGTCCGGGGCAGCGGGGCGTAGTCGCCGGTCCAGCGGTAGCGCGGCTCCCAGCCGGGCACCGGCTCCCGCCGGCACCGTTCGTCGCGGACCGGGACCAGGCCGGTGACGAGCTGGGCCACCGTCCCCGACCGGTCGGCGACGAGCACGCTGTTGACCGGCTCGACCCAGCGGCCCAGCGCCGTGGCGACGTCGTCGACGCTGCGCGCCCGCAGCAGCGGCAGCAGCGCGTCGAAGCCGAGGCGCTGCTCGACCCGGGCGGGGGTGCGCAGGCTGATCGCCTCGCCGGTGTGCCGGTCCTCGTCGACGACGGGGCCGCGGGGCGTCTCGATCACCTCGACCTGCACCGGCTCGCCGCCGCGTACCACGATGCGCTCGACGTGGCGGCGGGCCGGCGCCCAGCCGTCGGCCTCGCGCACCAGGACCCGGTCGCCGTCGCGGCGCAGCCGCTCCCGGTAGAGGTCCTGGTAGTCGGCCATCGCGTTGGTCACCGCCCAGGCCACCTCGCCCGCGTGGCCGAAGTGCGGCAGGCCGGGGACGCCGGGAAAGGCGAACCCGAGCACGTCGAACTCGGGGCAGGCCAGGCGCACCTGGTGGTAGATGCCGGGCAGTTCGAGGATCCGGTGCGGGTCGCCGGCGATGACCGGGCCCCGCCCGGTGGCCGGGTCTGCCGGCACGGCCCAGGCGTTGCTGCCCGACCCGGCCGGTGGCTCGGCGCTGAACAGCCCGTCGGCCGCCGGCCCGAGGGTGGCGGCGACGTGCGCGCGCCACAGCTTGTTCGGGAAGGTCGCGAACAGCACGTGCTGCACCAGGAAGACCCCGAGCGGGGACCAGGGCCGCCACCGGCCGGGGGCGCAGCCGGCGGCGGCGAACTCGGGGGCCCCGGCGGCCCCCTCGGCGAGCCCGTCGTTGACCCCCTGGGCGTACGCGGCGACCCAGCGCCGGGTGGCGGGGTCGAGCCGGACGAAGCAGCGCCGGGCGGTGTCGTCGAGGCGGGCCCGGCGGGCGAACCGGTCCCAGCCCACCTCGGCGGGGCCGACGTGCTGGGCGAGCCGGCCCTCGGAGCGCCACCGCTCCACCTCGATCTGCCATGCCCGGTCGAGCGCCGCCGCCCGACCCTGTAGCCGGGCCAGGTCGTCCACAGTGTCCGCCCACAGGTGCGCCACGCCCCAGGTGTCGCGACGGATGCCGGCCGTCCGGGCGTGCGGCGCACGCGGCGGGGCCGGCTCCCACAACAGCTTCAATTTAGGTTACCCTCCCCTAACTTAGGCAGACCTTACTGGAGGGGTCCGTGAAACGGAACTGGGAAGCCCTGGTGCTGCGCGCGATGGGCGGCCGGACCTTCCGGCTGACCGTGCGGGGGACCGAGTCGGTCGGCGGGAGCTACCAGCGGCTGCACCTCGACGACGGCGGCCTGCTGGCGGAGTGCGGCGTGCACCCCACCATGTGGGTCCGGCTGTGGTTCGACAACGAGGGCCGCCTTCACCAGCGCGCCTACACCCTCGTCGACCCCGACGCGGCGGCCGGCCGGTTCAGCCTGGAGTTCGCCCTGCACGACGGGTGCGCCGCCCGGTGGGCGAGCGCCGCCCAGGTCGGCGACACCATCGAGGCCACCGTGCAGGGCAGCGCGTTCCGGCTGCCCGACCCCGCCCCGCGCCACCTCTACCTGGTCGGCGACGCCGCGTCCCTGCCGGCGGTGAACAGCCTGCTCGACGCCGCCGCGGACATCCCGGCCACGGTCTGGGTGGAGTACGCCCACGACGGCGAGCGGGCGCTGCCGACCCGGGACCGCGCCGGCCACGAGATCAACTGGGTGCCCCGCCGCGACGACGGCCGGCACCTCGTCGACACCGTCCGCGCGGCGCTGCCCGCCGGCGCCGACGACGCCCACTACTGGGTCGCCTGCGAGGCGGCCAGCACCCGCGACCTGACCAGGCACCTGCGCCGCACCCTCGGCGTGGGCAGGCACCAGCTCACCGCGCTCGGGTACTGGAGCGCCCGGTGAGGTCGCACCTCGGCACGCTCACCGCCCTCTACGTCACCCAGTACCTCGGCATCGGCTTCATCACCGTCGGCCTCACCGCGATCCTGCGCGACGGCGGCACCTCGCTGGACACCCTCGCCCTGTTGCAGTTCGTCGGCCTGATCTGGCCGATCAAGTTCCTCTGGGCGCCGTTGCTGGACCGGTACGGCTCCCGCCGCCGCGGCCACTACCGGTCCTGGCTGCTGGTGCTCCAGGGCGGCCTGGTGCTCGCGCTGCTGGCCCTGCTGCCGTACACCCGGCCCGCCGGGCAGCTCGGCCCGGTCGTGGCGATCTGCGCCGCGTACGTGCTGCTGTCGGCCACCCAGGACATCGCCGTCGACGCGGTCGCCGTCCGGGTGCTCTCCGCCCGCGCCCGGGGCGCCGGCAACGGTATCCAGGTGGCCGCCAGCTACCTCGGCAACCTGCTCGGCGGGGGCGCCTGCGTGGTCGTCTACGACCGGTACGGCTGGGTGCCGGCGATCCTGCTGCTGGCCGGGCTGACCGCCGTCGGCCTGCTGGTGGTGTGGCGGTTCCGGGAACCCGGGCGCACCGCCCGTCCCGCCGGCGCCGGCCAGGCGTACCGGGCGCTGCTGACGGTGTTCGGCCAGCCCGGCTGCCGCTGGTGGACATTCGGCGTGGTGCCGCTGGTCTACACCGGCGCCGGCGCGGCGTACGCCGTGCTGTCCCCGGCCCTGGTCGACGCCGGCTGGTCGCTGGAGCGCATCGGTGTGGTCACCGGCATCGTCACCAGCGCGCCGGCCGTCGTCGCCGGCCTCGTCGCCGGCGCGTCGGTCGGCCGGTTCGGCCGCGCGGGCGTGCTCGTCGCCGCCGGGGTGGCGCTGGCGGCGTCCACGGCGCTGCTGCTGCCGCTGCTCACCGGGCGGGCCCCCCTCGCGCCGACGGTGCTGGCGCTGTCGGGATTCATGGCCGCCTACACGGCCGCCAACGTGGTGCTCTACACGGTCAACATGGACTACTCGCGGCCCGACACCGGCGGCACCGACTTCACGGTGCTGTCGTCGTTCGGGATGATCTGTTCGTTCGCGGCGGCCTCGGTCGGGCTGGTCGTCGCCGAACGGGTCGGCTACCCCGCGGTCGCGGTCGGCTCCGTCGTGCTGGTGGCCGCCGGCGTCGCGGTGGGCGTGGCGCACCAGCGCCGGCACCGCCCGTCGGCCCCGCCACTGCCGAGGCCCACCGGCGAGCCGGTGCCCGCCGCGAGCTGACCGTTCCGCCGTTCCACCGTTGCGACAGGAGCGCCATGAGCCTGCCCGAACCCGCCGTCCGGACGCTGCCCGCCCGCGCCCGCCCACTGCCCACCCGGTGGCTGATCCTCGCCGTGCTCTGCCTCGCCCAGGTCACCGTGGTGCTCGACAACACCGTGCTGACCGTGGCGGTGCCGGTGCTCACCGCCGAGTTGGGCGCCAGCACCGCCGACGTGCAGTGGACCATCAACGCGTACGCGCTGGTCCAGTCCGGCCTGCTGCTCACCGCGGGCAGCGCCGTCGACCGGTACGGCCGGCGCCGGCTGCTGCTGGCCGGTCTCGTCCTGTTCGGCGCCGGATCGGTGGCCGCGGCGCTCGCCCAGTCCACCGGGCAGCTCATCGCGGCCCGGGCCGGCATGGGCATCGGCGGCGCCCTGCTCGTCACCGCCACCCTCGCCGTGGCGATGCAGGTCTTCGACGCCGCCGAGCGGCCCCGGGCCATCGGCATCTGGGCGGCGGCCAGCGCGCTGGGCTTCGCGGCCGGGCCGCCCGTCGGCGGGCTCATCCTCGCCCACTTCCCGTGGGAGGCGATCTTCCTGGTCAACGTCCCGATCGTGGCGGTCTGCCTGGTGGCCGCCGGGGTCCTGGTGCCGGAATCCCGCGACCCGGCAGGCGGCCGTCTCGACCTCGGCGGGGTGGTGCTGTCCACGGCCGGCCTCACCGGGGTGGTGTACGCGATCATCGCCGGTCCCGACCGGGGCTGGGGCTCCGCCCCGGTGCTCGGCACGGCCGCCGGGGGAGTGCTGCTGCTCGCCGCCTTCGTGTGGTGGGAACGGCGGGTCGCCCACCCCATGCTGGACATGGGCTTCTTCCGTGACCGCCGCTTCGTCGGCGCGGTCTCCGGGGTCGTCCTGATCACCTTCGGCGCCACCGGCGCGCTGTTCCTGCTGACCCAGCACCTCCAGTTCGTACGCGGGTACCCGGCCTGGGATGCGGGCCTGCGGATGGTGCCGTTCGCGCTGTCCATCGTCGTGCTCAACCTCGCCGGCATCGCCGCCCGGCTGATCCACCGGCTCGGCACCGCCGGGGCCATCGCCGTCGGCATGACCCTGCTCTCCGGCGGTCTGCTGTTCGTCACCCACGCCCCCGGGGACGGCTACGGCGTGCTGCTGGCCGGCCTGCTCACCATGGGCACCGGCTGCGCCCTGGCCAACCCGGCGATCGTGGAGGCGGTGATGAGCGCGATCCCGCCGCAGAAGGCCGGCGCGGGCGCCGGTGTGGACGGCACGATGACGGAGGTCGGCAGCAGCCTCGGCGTCGCCGTCCTGGGAGCCGTGCTGAACGCCCGGTTCGCGGCGCTGCTGCCCGCCGCGCTGGCCGGCGCCGGGTCGTTCCCCGCCGCGCTGGCCGCCGCCCGGACCGACGCGGACCGGGCGCAGGTCGCCGACGCCTTCCGCGTCGCGTCGGAGTCCGGGCAGACGGTGGGCGCGGTCGCCGTCCTGACCGGTGGTCTGCTCGCCGCCTGGCTGCTGCGCCGGGCGCAACGAAGCGGTGGAGGCGTCGCACGCGAACGGCTGCCGCAACGGGCCTGAAAGTTGCTGGAAAGTCTTGCGGACGAAGCTACGGCGGTCCGCGCGACGCGTCAAGGCTGTCCCAGCGCGGGCTGCCGCGTTCCGCCGTCGAGCTGCTCGTCTCCGGCCCGGCCGGGCGGCGGCGATGTCCAGGTCCCGCCCTTGCCCGGCGGGGTCGGGACGGCGAGCGCTTCCGGCCGGGAGGCGGCGCCTCCGTGGCGGCGATGTTGCCGGCGGGTTTCAAAAATCTTGCCGCAAGGTCTTGCAATTCCTTTCAGATATCCAGCATCGTCTTGCTACCCGGACGGCCGTCCACTCTCGCCAGTACCTCTTCGACCCCGGAAGAAGGTCCTCCCTGCCATGGAATCCGTGAGGCCACACCCGCGTAGCCGCGCCGCTCGCCTGCTGCTCGCCGTCGCGGTCGTCGCGGCCGGCGCGACGCCGGCCATCGTCGCCGCTGCCACCACCGCCGCTCCCGCCCGCGCCGCCGTCACCCTCAACGACAGCGAGGTGACGGCGAACCTGTGGGAGTGGAACTGGACGTCCGTCTCCGCCGCCTGCACCAACCACCTCGGCCCCGCCGGATACGGGGCGGTCCAGGTCGCCCCGCCCCAGGAGTCGGTCAGCCTGCCCAACAGCGCCGACGGCGTGCACCCCTGGTACGAGGTGTACCAGCCGGTGTCGTACAAGCTGGAGAGCCGGTTCGGCAGCCGGGCGCAGTTCGCCGACATGGTCACCGCCTGCCACAACGCCGGCGTGCGGGTGTACGTCGACGCGGTCGTCAACCACATGGCCGGCGCGAACAACCCCGAGTCCGTCGTCGGCTACGCGGGCACGGACTTCTCCGGTCCCGGCTACAGCTTCCCGGCAGTGCCCTACGGCACCGGCGACTTCCACCGACCGGGCGACAACTGCCCGACCTCCGGGGGCATCAACGACTGGAACAACGAGGCCCAGGTGACCAGCTGCGAGCTGCTGGCCCTGACCGACCTGTACACCGAGAAGGACAGCGTCCGCACGAAGATCGCCGGCTTCCTCAACGACATGATCGGCCTCGGCGTCGACGGGTTCCGGGTCGACGCGGTCAAGCACGTCAGGAAGGACGACTTCGCCGCCATCCTCGGCAAGGTGAACAACACCGTCGCCGAGAACAAGCGCCCGTACGTCGCGCAGGAGATCTTCGACGGCGCCAGCAACGACGCGCTCAAGGCGCGCGCGTTCACCGGCAACGGCGACGTGCTCGACTTCGCGTACGCCAAGGGCCTCCGGTCCGCCTTCCAGGGCTCGATCTCCACCCTCGCCAACATCCCGAGCTGGAACCTCGACGCCCCCAGCGCCAACGTCTTCGCCATGGTCACCAACCACGACCTGGAGCGCGACGGGGTCGTGCTGTCCTACAAGAACGGCACCGACTACACCCTGGCCAACTACTTCGCCCTGGCGTACCCGCACGGCAAGCCCTCGGTCTACGACAGCTTCACCTGGTCCAACCGCAACCAGTCCCCACCGGCCAACGGTAACGGCTACGTCACCGACACCGCCTGCGGTGCCACCTGGAACTGCCTGACCCAGTCCACCGGAGTCAAGGGCATGGTCGGCTGGGCCAACGCCGCCCGGTCCGTCAAGACCGTCTCCGACTTCACCGCCGTCAACAGCAACGTCATCGGCTTCCACCGCGGCGACCGCGCCTGGTTCGGCGTCAACGACTCCGGCAGCGCCGCCACCGCCACGTTCGCCACCGGCCTCGCCGACGGCCAGTACTGCGACGTCGTCTCCGGACCCGCCACCTCGTCCGGCTGCGCCGGCGGCACGGTCACCGTCTCCGGCGGTCGGGCCACCGTGACGATCCCCGCCAACGACGCGGTCGCGATCCACGTCAACGCCAGGCCCGGCGGCACCACCCCGTCGCCGACCGCCTCGCCCACCCTGACCGCCAGCCCCAGCACCACGGTCGCCACCACCTTCACGGTCACCGCGAACCCGGCCGCCGGCCAGGACGTCTACGTGGTCGGGAGCATCCCCGAGCTGGGCTCCTGGGCCCCGGCCAGCGCCGTGCAGCTGCCCGCGCAGGGCGGCAACACCTACCGCGCGGTGCTCGACCTGCCCAAGTCCACCGCGGTGGAGTACAAGTTCATCAAGAAGACCGCTGCCGGCGCAGTGACCTGGGAATCCGGGGACAACCGCAGCTTCACCACCCCGGCGGCCGGCAGCTACGCGGTGACCGAGACCTTCCGCGGCGACACCGTCACCGCCGGGCAGATCGCCACCTCGTTCCACGCCACCGTCACCACGTCCTACGGCCAGAACGTGTACGTCGTCGGCAACGTCGCCGCCCTCGGCGGCTGGAACCCGGCCAACGCCGTCCTGCTCTCCTCAGCCGACTACCCGACCTGGCGGGCCACGCTGAACCTGCCCCCGAACACCGTCGTCGAGTACAAGTACCTCAAGAAGAACCCCGACGGCACGGTCACCTGGGAATCCGGCGGCAACCGCACCTTCACGACCCCGTCCTCCGGCACCCGGACCAACAACGACACCTGGAGGTAGTCAGGAACTTGTGCCACCGAGGTGGCCGGTCCCCGCGCGACGGGAGCCGGCCACCTCGCCTCGGCCCCACGGCGGGCCCCCCGTACCGCCCCGGACCCGGCAGTTGCCCGCTGGCCGTACGTCCAGTGACCGGTCCGGGCGCGGCTCGCCGGGGCGGGGTGGCGTCGCCGGCCGGCGGGGCCCTGGGCCGGGGAGGAGGTTCTCCGGCGGACGGTGGACCGTGGACGGAGGTCCTGCCGGGCGATCGATCTGTTCAAGCTACCCTGACCTGACTCTCCGTCGTGGCGTCGCGCCGTGGGGTGCGGGCAGTGGCGGTCGACGGTGGTCGGTGCCGGCGGTGCGCGATCCGCCCTGCCCCGGCGACCCGCGTCCGCGTCGCCGGCCGGAGCCAATCCCCACCGAGGAGAGACATGACGACGTCCCCGACCTGCTACTCCCGGCACATCGAGGGCTTCGGCGAGGTGGCCATCCGGCCCGTGCGGCCGGGCGAGGACATCGACGTGATCCACGACTGGGTCACCCGGGAGCGGTCTCGGTTCTGGGGCATGCGCGACGCCGGCCGCGAGCGGGTGCTGGAGATCTACGAGTACCTGGACTCGCTCGACACCCACCACGCCTACCTGATCCACCGCGACGGCCGGCCGGTGGCGCTCTTCCAGACCTACGAGCCGGGGGCCGACCCGGTGGGGGAGTGCTACGACGTCCGGCCCGGCGACTTCGGCATCCACCTGCTGATCGGGCCGCCGGACGGCGGCGCGGAGCCGGGCTTCACCGGCACCGTCCTCGACACCTTCCTCGACTTCGTGCTCGCCGACCCGGGCCGGCTGCGCATCGTGGTCGAGCCGGACGCGCGCAACGCGAAGGCCATCACCCGGCTGACCCGCGCGGGCTTCGTGCCCGGTCCGCAGATCGACCTGCCGGACAAGCGCGCCCAGCTCCTCTTCCTGGACCGGGCCGCCGTGCGCCCGTGACCACGCCCGCCACCCGTCGCGCCCGGGCCGGCGCACCGCTTCCCCGGAAGGGGGGAACACACCCCCGCCCCGACACCCGATCTTGAGGTTAGGCTAGCCTAACCACGTGCTGGACGATCGAGTTCGCGCCCCGCGGGGGGAGCGCCCCCACGGCGTGGAGCGGAAGACACCATGACCACGGCCGAGACCCTGCCCATCGCCCCGTGGCGCCTGTTCACCGTCGAGGTCCGCGCCGTGCGCCGGCTCAGTCCCTCGTTCGTCCGCGTCACCTTCACCGGCCCGGACCTCGACCGGTTCGCCGACAACGGCTACGACCAGCGGATCAAGCTGGTGCTGCCGCTGCCCGGGCAGCACGGGGTCCAGTTGCCCGGCGGCCCCGACTGGTACGCGAGGTGGCGGGCCCTGCCCGAGGACCAGCGCTGCCCGGTGCGCACCTACACCGCCCGCGCGGCCCGGCCGCACCTGGCCGAGGTGGACGTCGACCTGGTGCTGCACGGTGACGGCGGCCCGGCCAGCCGGTGGGCCCACCGGGTCCGGCCCGGGGACGAGGCCGCCCTCCTCGGCCCGGACGCCGGCTACCCCGGCGAGCACGGCGGCGTCGAGTTCCGGCCCTCGGCGACGGACCAGGTGTTGCTGGCCGGCGACGAGACCGCGGTGCCCGCGATCTGCGCCATCCTGGAACGGCTCCCGCTCGACGTCCGGGGCCGGGCCCTGCTGGAGGTGCCGCAGCGGGCCGACGCGCTGCCCGTCCCGGCCCCGCCCGGCGTGGAGATCACCTGGCTGCCCCGCGACGGCGCTCTCCACGGCAGCCGCCTGGTCCCCGCCGTCGCCGCGGCGACGGCGAGCCTGCTGTCCGGCCGGGCGCCGGTCGGGGCGGGCCGGCCGTCCGGGCAGCCGTCGATCGCCGACCCGGACGTCGACCAGGACATCCTCTGGGAGGTGCCGCCCTCGGTGGCGCCGGTGCCGGGGCCGCTGTACGCCTGGCTGGCGGGCGAGGCCGCCATGATCCGTACGCTGCGCCGGCACCTGGTCGCCGAGCGGGGCGTCGACCGGCGGGCGGTGGCGTTCATGGGCTACTGGCGGCTGGGCCGGGCCGACCCGTCCTGAGCCAGGCCAGGGCCCGCAGCGCGGACACCCGGGCGGTCAGCGGCAGCAGCGCGGCGGCGCGCAGCGCGTGCTCGCCCGTGAGCGCCGACAGGTCGAAAGTAGATCCACTCGAGCGCACCGGCGACGACGACGGCGAGCGCGGGGGCGACGATCAGCCGCTGCGTGCTGGGCAGGTCGGTGCCGGCGACGCCGATCGCCACCAGCAGCTCGCCGATCGCCACGGTGACGATCAGGTTGTGCCGCTCGGCCCAGTGCCGGGCGGAGCAGACGGGCGCGGGTTCCCCGGGCCGCGCCGGCCGAACCCGGCCGCCCGAGCGCGTCGGCGGACATCCTGGTTGGGTTCTGCGCCGGGGCGGCCTATGGTGGCCGCATGCCATCGGCCGCGCCGCTCGCCCGCGTCACCGTCACCCTCGTGACGGCGTCGCCGGCTGCCGCCGGCCGGCAGCGCACCGGGGTGACCACCCGCCCGGCGGGCGCGCCGTCGCTCGGTGCCGCGCCCATCCACGGGCTGCCGAGCCCGAGCCCCACCGGGCGTGGCCCTCCCGCCGGACGTGCAAATCCGACGGGTACGGCCACCAGGGCGAAGCTTCCGGCTTCGGCCCTTTTCTTTTTCCGGAAGGACCGACATGAGCACCGAAATCCAGGGGGTCAGCGATCGGCAGTGGCTCGCCGACCTGCGCGCGACACTGACCGACGAGCACGCGGCGCAGACGGCCCGGCTGACCGAGCTGACCGCCGACACCGGGGATCCGGGTGAGGCGCACACCCGCGCCGCGCTGATCGCGGCGGCCCGACAGAGCCGGGAGCGGATCGCCGACGCCCTGCTCCGTATCGAGGAGGGGCGCTACGGCGCCTGTGAGCGGTGCGGGGCGCAGATCCCGCCGGAGCGGCTGGAGGTCGTCCCGCACGCCCGCTTCTGCGTGCCCTGCCAGCAGAAGCACGGCGGCTGACGGCGGTCCGCGCGGCACCGGGCCGCGCCGCCGGTGGTCGCCGTCGGGTCAGTCGTCGGCGACGGCCACCGGCTGGCCGGCCACGCACCGCAGCTTCAGCTCGTGCTCGCCGCCCGGCCCGACGAAGGTGACCTCCACGTCGTCGTCCGGGCCCTGGTCGGCGTCGCCGACCCGGTAGCCCTGCGCGGGAGCCCAGGACACCAGCCGTACCCCGCCCGGCGCGCACTCGGCCACCGCGCTGCCGCCGGCGGTCGAAAAGGCCCGACGCGCGCCGGGCCCCGGCGGCGCGGTCGCCGGCGGTCCACCCGGACCGGTGGACGCCCTGCCGCCCGGCGCCGCCGTGCCCGCCGGCGGGGAGGCCAGCGCCCGCTCGACGTCGCGCTGGCTGTGCACCCCGCCCGGGGTGCCGGTGATGCTCTCCCCGACCAGCCGGATCGCGGCCACCCCGACCAGGGTGGCGAGCACGGCGGTGGCCAGCCACCCGGCGAAGGCGAGGGTACGGCGACGGCGCATCCCCCGACTATCCCCGATCGAAGGTTGGCGGGAGCGCCGGACGACGCTAAGGGAGGGTTAAGGAGCAAGCCGGCGGCGGTCCCGGCGGCTAGCCTGCATCCTGTGCCCCGGCTGCTGCTCATCGAGGACGACCTGACCATCCGGACGCCGCTGGCGCGGGCGCTGCGGGACCGGGGGCACGCCGTGGCCGCCGCGTCCACCGCGATGGCGGGGCTGCGCGACGCCCTCGACGACCGGCCGGACCTCGTCGTGCTGGACCTGGGCCTGCCCGACCTCGACGGGCGCGAGCTGCTGCGGATGCTGCGGGCGGTCAGCGCGGTGCCGGTCATCGTGGCCACCGCCCGCGACGACGAGACCGAGATCGTCCGGGTGCTCGACGCCGGCGCCGACGACTACGTGGTGAAGCCGTTCACCGCCGCCCAACTGGACGCGCGGATCCGTGCGGTGCTGCGGCGCGGGGGAGCCTCGGCGGAGGTCACGACGCTGGCGGTCGGCGGCCTGCGGGTCGACCCGCGCTCCCGGCAGGTGACCCTCGACGGCGCGCCGGTCGAGCTGACCCCGCGCGAGTTCGACCTGCTGCACCACCTCGCCGCCCGGCCCGGCGAGGTGGTCACCAAGCGGGAACTGCTCACCGAGGTCTGGCAGATCCCGTACGGGGGCGCGGACAAGACCGTCGACGTGCACCTGTCGTGGCTGCGCCGCAAGCTGGGTGAGAGCGCCCAGCAGCCGCGCTACCTGCACACGGTGCGAGGGGTGGGGGTCCGGCTGGAGTCCCCGGGCGGTGGCGGGTGAGGGCACGGCTGGCGCTGCTGGCCGCCGCGGTCAGCGTGCTCACCCTCGTGGCCTTTCTCGTCCCGCTGGCGCTGCTGGTGCGGGCGGTGGCCGAGGACCGGGCCACGGTCCGGGCGACCGCGGACGCGCAGAGTCTGGTGCCGGTGGTGGGCACGGCCGACACCGCGACCATCCGGCTGACCGCCGAGCAACTCGCCGCGGAGTCGGGCCGGCCGGTCAGCGTGTTCCTGCCCGGCGACACGGTGCTGGGCACCCTGGCCCCGCGCACCCCCGCGGTGGCCCTGGCCGAACGGGGGCGCAGCCTCACCGTGGAGTCGGACGGGGGACGCGAGGTGGTCATCGCCGTGCAGGGCCGGCCCGATGGCACGGGCGTGATCCGGACGGTGGTGCCGCGCGCCGAGCTGACCGCCGGGGTGACCCGGGCGTGGCTGGTGCTGGCCCTGCTCGGGGTGCTGCTGGTGCTGCTCGGGCTGCTGGTCGCCGACCGGCTGGCGCGCACCCTGGTCCGGCCGATCGCCGAGCTGTCCGTGGTGTCGCACCGGCTGGCCAACGCCGAGCTGGACGCCCGGGTGACGCCCGCCGGTCCGGCCGAACTGCGCGAGGTGGCCGGCGCGCTGAACCACCTGGCGGGCCGGATCCAGGTCCTGCTCGCCCAGGAGCGCGAGCAGGTGGCCGACCTGTCCCATCGGCTGCGCACCCCGCTGACGGCGCTGCGGCTGGAGGCCGAGTCGCTGCGCGAGCCGCAGGACGCGGCGCGGATCGCCGCCGCGGTGGACGGGCTGGAGCGGGCCGTGACCGGTCTGATCCGCCAGGCCCGCCGCGACCGGTCGCCGGCCGCCACCGGCGGTGACGCGGCGGTGGTGGTCGCCGACCGGGTGGCCTTCTGGTCGGTGCTGGCCGAGGACACCGGGCGGGAGTTCCGCTGCGACCTGGCCCCCGGGCCGCTGCCGGTCGGGGTGTCCGCCGACGAACTGGCCGCCGCCCTCGATGCGCTGCTCGGCAACGTGTTCGCGCACACCCCGGACGGCACCGCGTTCACCGTCCGCCTCGCCCGCGACGCCGACCGGGTGGTCCTCACCGTGGCGGACGAGGGCCCCGGCATGCCGGCGGCCACGGTACGCCGGGGAGCCAGCCCGGCCGGCTCCACGGGGCTGGGCCTGGACATCGCCCGCCGGGCGGCGGAGGCCGGCGGCGGACGGCTGGAACTGCGCACCGCCCCGGGCGGCGGGGCCGAGGTGCGCCTGCTGCTGGCCCCGCCGGCGACCTTAACCGGGCCTTAGCGTCGGTGCAGCGCGCCGCTATCCCGCCATGGCCGATCCTCGACTCAGCAACCGAGGAAAGGTGCACCGAGATGAAGCGCAACTCCCTGATCATGGCGTCCGTCAGCGGCGCGGCGATGCTGGCGGTGGCCGGGGTCGCCGTCGGCGTCACCGCCGCCGACGGTCGCGCCGGACGGACCACCCTGACCGCCGCCACCGTGGCCCCGGCGGCGACCGGCAGCCCGGACGACAGCGGCACCGACGCTCCCACCTCGGCCCCGGCGACCGGTGCGTCCGTCACCGGCTCGCCCGCCGGTACGGCCCCGCCGTCCCCCACCGGCGGGAGCGTCGACCAGCAGCGGGCCGGCGAGATCGCGCTGGCGCGCGCCGGGGGCGGCCGGATCGTCGAGGTCGAGGCCGAGGCCGAGGACGGCCACCAGGTGTGGAGCGTCGAGATCGTCAACGGGCGAACCGAGCACGAGGTCGACGTGGACCGCAACGACGGCGCCGTGGTCAAGGCCGAGCAGGAGCCGGTCGACGACGATGACGACCGCGACGACCGCGACGACGACGGCAGCGACGACTGAGCGACGCCGGCCTGTGGGCGGCGCGCCGGGGCCGCCGGCGCCCCGGTGCCCGGCCGGCGCCGGCGGACGCGGGCGGGCCGTCCGACGCGATCCCGGCACAGCGCGGGCCCCGGGAACTTTTCCGTCCCCGCGACCGACAAACAGTGGTGCGCCGCACCGGGGCGCCGCACCGGAGATCGGCCTCCCACCGCTGGCGGGAGGCGTCAGCCGCCGCAGCCGGGCCGGGAGACAGACCACGTGAACGCAACAGCGCCGCGGGCCGTACCGGTCCACGTGAGCACCGCCGAAGCGCACCGCCGGGCACCGGCGGGCACCCGCGCCGGGTCGGGCGGCCGGCCGTGCTGACCGGGGAGGCCGACGACGAGCAGGTGACCCGCTGGGCACGCCTCGCCGGGCAGGGCGACCAGCAGGCCGCGGCGGCGTTCGTCCGGGCCCTGCAACGCCCGGTGTGGCGGTTCCTGGCCCACCTCGCCGGGCCGGGGGAGGCCGACGACCTGACCCAGGAGACGTTCCTGCGGGCGCTGCGCAGCCTGCCCGGCTTCGCCGGCCGTTCCTCGGCCCGTACCTGGCTGTTCACCATCGCCCGCCGGGTCGCCGTCGACCACGTCCGGGCGGCGGTGACCCGACCCCGTACCGCGACCCTGCCGGACTGGCGCGCGGCGGCGGAGGCCGCGGGCGCCGTCGAGCCCGCGGCCGAGGACGGCGTCACCCTGCACCGGCTGATCGCCGACCTGGCCCCGGAACGACGGATGGCGTTCGTGGCCACGCAGGTGGCCGGCCTGTCCTACGCGGAGGCCGCGCAGGTGTGCGGCTGCCCGGTCGGCACGATCCGGTCCCGGGTGGCGCGGGCGCGCGAGGACCTCGTGGCCGCCTGGCACGCCGACACCCACCCCGCCCGCCCGAGCAGCGCCGGCTGAGTCCCCGGTCGGGCGGCCGGGAGACCCGCCGACGGCGCCGGCCCTGCCCACCGAGGGCCGGCCCTCGGGCGGCCGGTCAGGCGGCCCGGCGGTCGCTGGCCTGCGCGGCGTACGGCTGCGGTGGCACCAGGCGCAGCGGGGCCGGCGGCGCGGCCTGGTCCGGCTCGACCCGCCAGCGCGAACCCCGCGACCGTCCCTGCCCGGGCGACGGACCGCCCGGGCGCAGCCGGGGCCGCGACAGCAGCACGGTGAGCACCCAGCCGACCACCAGGAAACCGTGGCTGACCAGCCGGGACACGGCCACCTGGCCGGTCATCAGGTCGTTCACCGACAGCAGCACCAGCGTCGCGACGAAGGCGCTGAGCATCGGCAGGACGCCGGCGGGCGGGAACCGCCGCGCCGCGACGAACAGGAACCCGGCGCCGACGGCGACGTTCCACGCCGCCGACTCGTGCCACAGGTGCTGGCCGGCGGCGTGCGCGTGCGCGACGACCGCGCCCCGCCCGACCTGCGTCAGCCCGAGCACCAGTTGCACGGCGCCCACCAGGCCCAGCGCCGCCCGCAGCCCGGCCGCCAGCCGGCCTCGCCAGGCGGGCGTCCACCACCGGGGGGAGGCCCCGGCCGGGACGGCGGCGAGGACCGCGTCGGCCAGGTCGGGCACCGGCGACACCACCCGGGTACGCGCCCGCCGGGTCACCGCCGCCGCCACGTCGTACCAGGCCCGGCAGTCACCGCACGTGTCCAGGTGTCCCTCGGCCGCGACCCGTTCGGCCGGGGTCTCCTCCCCGTCCAACTGGGCCGACAGGATCTCCCGCCACTGCTCACACCGCATGTACCGATAGTCGCTCGCGGGCGGCGCGTGGTTCCCGGCCGCCGCCACGGGACGTCACCGCCGGCCGCGACCCGCCGCCGCCGACCCCTGGACGGGGTGGGTGTCACACGCCCCGGTGTGAGCGGCGTCATCGTCGCTCGGCAGGCGGTCGTCGACCGCGTCCACCGCGCCCCGCACGAGGACGGGCCGGTGCGGATTCGCCTGACCTTCCGTCAGAGCTGTTCGTAGATGAGAACTTTTGTTAACCCGCCGCAACGCCCGTTGCCGGCGCGCTGACCTGCGACGACAAGGCTCGGCGGGCGGAGGAGTTCTGGAAGGGGCTGTGGAACGGTTTGTGGAAGCGCCGGCGGTGCCGCCAATGCCACCGGCGCGCCCACCAGGAGGATCGTGTTGACGATGGCGGGTGCTGCATCGGATGAAACCCGCCACGCACCGTAGCCACAACGGGCTAGTGCCCCGTCATGCAGTCTTGAAGAGTAATCCGGGTGCCGGTTCTTGGATTCGGTGGCGAATCCGGTGGTCAGCTCGGTCTGGTTGGCGGTGTGCCAGGGGGCTGGCCTTCCACGTCGTGGTGGCCTGCCACGACATTCGACGTTCGTGCGGGACACGTCGGATCGTCTCGTTGCTGATCGCCGTGACGTGGCCTCGCCGGCCACCGCCCCCACAGCCTCATGCGTGGAGAGACGGCCGGCCCGACACGTCCTCGGCACCCACGGCGGGTGCGAATTTCGGGTGGGAGCGCTTCGGTCAGGGAGTCTGGGGTTTCTGGCGTGGGCGCTGTTGCACGGCAGGTGTGCCTTCCGGTGCCTATGGAGCTGAGTCGGATACGACATCGGCCATGCCCGCCGCCATCGGTGACCGCCGGCCACGACCGTCAGCCATGATCTGACGGGGTGGTTGGTAACCGCGAACGATGGTGGCCTGACCGGCGGTGATGACGTGAACGACTCAGCTCCATAGGCACCGCCCCTCATGTCATCGGCCGCCGCCCACGGTTCCGTCTGGGCGACCGTTTTCCGCCGGCCGGGGACCGCATCCACGACCAGGCGATGGCCTTGCCCCGCGTTACCGGACGAATTGAGTGTGGTCAGTGTGTATGGGTCTCCCAGGCCGGCTGCTGGGGCTCGTCGTTGTGCACGATGAGGTTGGCGTGATGGGTCGGGCGGACCGTAGCGAAGTAGAACTGTTGGGAGGGGATGTAACGCTCGCGCCAGCGCCGTTCGACGTCGGCTCGAGACAACACCCGGCGCTCTCATCGATCAATCAGTTCCGGGCGCATGAGGAAGACGCCGTCGAAGACCAGTACGGCGTCGGCGGGGGCAGTCGTGAACGGCGGGGACAGCGTGGTATCCGCGGTGCGGTCGTAGACCGCGTGTTGGAAGCGTCGATCTCCGCTCGGGCCGAGCGGGTCGAGCAGAACCCGGTTCAGCGCGTCGTAGTCGTGGGTGTCGAAGTAGCAGCCTTCGGCCGAGTACTCGCCGCGCGGATAGCGCTGTGCCCGGGGGAAGAGGAAATCGTCGATCGTCGCGCGGATGACGTCGCGGCCCTGTTCGCGCAAGACGACGGCCAGCTCGTCGGCGAGGGTGGTCTTGCCGGTGGTGGGCGGTCCGTCGATGGCAACCCGCGTCGGGTGTGCGACGGTGACGGACCCGACTGCCTCCGCCATGCGTGACTGTTCTGCCACCGATGGTGCGTCACGTTGAGTGATGGGTCGGGCGGCCCTCGACGCGCGGTCCTGCCGAGAATCGGGCATCGGACAAAGTGGGGATGGCGTGCCGCGCAGGCCCTCTGATATCGAACGTAGGCGTCGCACCGAGGCAGAATGTCGAAGGTGGTGAGCAGGCGTGTGCCCTGTCGGCGACCTCGATCACCGATGCCTTTCCGTCTACCTTACCGATGGGCGAAGACGAAGCCACCCTCGACGTTCGGGGCCGGGCGATGCAACATCTCCGCCTCGACGGTGAAACCGGCAGCGTCCAGCCAGGTCGCGACCCGGGCCGGTGACCGACGGTGCACGTAGACACTCATGGGGTGGCCGCCGTAGCCCTCCGTCTTGAGCTTGCTGCCGTCGCCGGCATGGAAGCCCAGCAGCAGGGCCCCGCCAGGCCGCAGCACCCGAAAGAACTCGGCGATGACCGTGGGGACCTCGTCGTCGGGGACGTGGATCAGGGAGAACCACGCGAGCAGGCCGGTCAGAGAACCATCGGCCAGTTCGAGACCCGTCATGGAGCGAAGAGCGCCGGGATGCCCCGCTGGAACGGCTCGCCGGCGAGGGCGTCCCGCAGTCGATCCGCGCGAGTGAGACGGCCGTGGCCGTCATGTATATGCAGACCAGCGCGAGGTGTCAGGGTGGTGGAGTGTGGTCGCCGGGCCGGGCCGGGTGGCCCCACGGTCGCGGTCAGGCTCTGGCCGACACGCCGAACGACCACTGTGGACAGTCAAGACATCTGTGATCTTATTTGTCCATGATCACTCCAACCCCACTCATGCGCCTCGTGGCCGGCGTCTGGGGATTCAAGACCCTCGCTGTCGGCGTCGAGTTCGGCCTGTTCACCCGGCTGGCCGGCGGCCGGACCATCACCGTCGCCGACGCCGCCGCCGAGTTCGGCCTCGACGAGCGCCCCGCGGACCTGCTGCTGGCCGCGAGCGCGTCGCTGGGCCTGCTGGAGAGGTCCGGCGACGGCTACCGCAACACCGAGCTGGCCGAGCAGTTCCTGGTCGAGGGCCGCCCGTACTACTTCGGTGCGCAGGTGCGCTACTCCGACCTGCGCACCTACCTGCCCTGGCACCGGGTGGGGGAGGCGCTGCGCGGCAACCGGCCGCTGACCTGGGACCCACAGGCGCAGCAGTCGATGTTCGACACCGCCGACCCGGACATGGTGGCCCAGTTCTGGGACGCGATGTTCTCCACCTCCAGCTTCACGGCCCGTGCCCTGGCCGACGCGTACGACTTCGGCGCGCACAGCCGGCTGCTCGACGTCGGCGGCGGTGCCGGGGCGTTTCCCGTCGAGCTCTGCCGCCGGCTGCCCGGGCTGCGCGCGACCGTCTTCGACCTGCCGCACGTCTGCGCGAAGGCCGACGAGCGGATCGCGGCGGAGGGCCTGACCGGGCGGATCGGCACGGTCGGCGGCGACTTCCTCGCCGACCCGGCGCTGCCGGACGGGCACGACGTCGTCCTGCTCAGCATGATCCTGCACGACTGGGACGAGCCGACGAACCGGGCGCTGCTGGCCAAGTGCCACGCGGCGCTGCCCCCCGGCGGGGCGGTCGTCGTCTGCGAGCTGCTGCTCAACGACGAGCGCACCGGCCCGCCGGAGGCGGCCCTGATGGGCATGAACATGCTGATCGAGACCGAGGGCGGGAAGAACTACTCCCGCGCCGAGTACGCGGCCTGGCTCGCCGACGCCGGCTTCGTCGACGTGCGTACCGTCTGGTTCGACGCCCCGGGCGCCAACGGCGCGGTGGTGGGCCGCCGGGCCTGACGCCGCCCGGCTCCGGCCGCCCGCCCCGCGCCGGGCGGCCGGAGCGCCGTCCGGCTCACGGCGCGTCCGGCGGCTTGTACGCGGTGACCAGCTCCCAGCCGCCGGGCAGCACCGCCACCCGGACGAAGCCGACCTCCTTGAGCAGGCCGGTGTAGAACTCCACCTCCCGCAGCCGGCTGACACAGCTGTCGACGCCGATGAGGAAGTAGCTCCAGAAGAACTGCATCGCCAGCCGGTCCGGGGTGCGGAACTCCTCGCAGATCAGCAGCAGCCCGCCCGGCGCGAGGGCGGCGTACGCCTTCTCGACCAGCGTGCGGGCCACGTCGTTCGGCCAGTCGTGCAGCACCCGCACGAAGGCCAACGCGTCGTAGCCGCAGGGCAGCGGCTCGGCGAGGAAGTCACCGCCGACGAACCCCAGCCGGTCCGAATGGCCGGACCGGACCCGCATCCGCTCCACCAGCGGCGCCACCGCCGGCAGGTTGTACACGTCGGCCCGCAGCCCCGGGGCGTCGTCGAGCACCCGCGCGGCGAGCGTGCCGTCGCCGCCACCGACGTCGAGCAGGCGGCGCCGGTCCGACCACAGCCGGTCGGCGTGCCGGTGGACCGTCTCGACCACCGGGCCGAGGCCGACGGCCATGCTGCGTTCGAAGGCGGCGGTCTGCTCGTCGTCGCGCGGCGGCCACGCGAAGTCGTCGTCGGTCATGCCGACCTCGCCGCGCAGGCTCTCCGCGAGCCGGCCGTGCAGCAGCCGCCACGGGTAGCGGTCCCGGTCCCGCTCGATCGAGTCCGGCCCGGCGACCGCCGCCACGGCGGCGCGCAGCCCGGGCACGGCCCGGTAGCGGGCCGCGGTGATGTCGTCGCCGGGCTCGTCCCGCTCGACGAACCCGAGGCTCTCCAGGCAGTCCAGGAACTTGTACAGCCGCAACGGCCGCACCCCGAACTTCTCGGCGAGCTCACCGAGGACGGCCGGACCCGGCTCCAGCACGTCGAGCAGGCCCATGGCGAGCGCTGTCTCCAGCACGTCCATGGCCTTGGTGCCGTTGGCGAGCAGGCTCATCAGTGCTCGCGGCGACAGCGTGACGGTCATCGGCCCAGCTCCTCTTCCAGCGCGTCCATGAACGTGTCGACCTCGTCGAGGGTGTTGTAGACGTGCGGGCCGACCCGCAGGTAGCCCCGCCAGCTACAGATCACGTCCCGCGCGGCCAGCCGCCGCTTGACCGCCTCACCGGCGGGCACGTCCAGGGCCACGACGCCGCCGCGCCGGTGCGGCTCGGTCGGGCTGACCACCGCGATGCCGGCGGAGGCGGCCCGGGCCAGGATCCGGGACGTGCAGGCCAGGGAATGCTCCCGGATCGCGGCGATACCCACGCCGGCCAGCAGGTCCAGGCCGACCTGGGAGACCAGCGAGGTGAGTGGGAACGGGGTCCCGCCGGCGAACCGCTGGGCGCCGTCCGCCCAGCCGGTCGACGGCCGGAAGGTCAACGCCCGGTCACCGGCCTGCCAGCCGGTCGCCGCCGGCTCCAGGGCCGGCGCCAGGTCCGGGCGGACGTACAGGAAGGCGGTGCCGACCCCGCACAGCCACTTGTGCGCGCCGCCGAGGACGACGTCGACGCCGAGGGCCGTCACGTCCAGCGGCATGACCCCGACGCTCTGGAAGGCGTCCACCACCACCAGCGCGCCCACGTCGTGGGCGCGTGTGACCAGGCGGGGCAGGTCGATGGTGGCCCCGGAGGAGAAGCTGGCGTGCGGCACGCACACCAGCAGCGTCCGCTCGTCGACGCGCCGGAGGAGCGCGTCCTCGTCGAAGTCGGGGCCGCCGGTGCCGACCACGTCGAGCCGGGCGCCGTAGCGGCGGAACGCGTTCCACACGAACGGCACGGTCGGGAACTCCAGGTCGGTGATGACGACCCGGTCGCGCGGCGGGCGGTAGCCGAAGCAGGACGCGACCCGGCTGAGCAGGGTGCTCAGGTTCGCGTCGGTGACCACGCTGCCCGGCGGGGCGCCGATGAACGCGGCCAGCCCGTCGGCGTACCGGTCGAGGCCCTCGTGCCAGCCCTGCCACACGTCGTCACGCCAGGTGCGCAGCGTGTCCCAGTAGCCGGTGAGCACGCCCTGCGCGCCCCGCGGCACCGCGCCGGTCGAGTTGTTGTTCAGATAGAGACAGGTCTCCAACAGGGGGAACTCGGCGCGTAGCGCGGCGTGCGCGGTGGCGTCGAGACACCGCGGCCCGCCCGTCGCGGACTTCAGTTCGGGTGCGCTCACTCGGGACAGCCTCCACTCGGTTCGGACGGGTCCGCCGGGTCGGGGTCGGCGGCGACGGCGGTGAAGACCGGGATCGCGCGGACCTCGGCCAGGTAGGGGGTCCCCTCGGTGTAGCCGGTGCCGGGCCGCTCGCCGAGCATCCGGACCGCCAGCCGGTGGTGGGTGCGCCGCCACTGCAGCACCGCCGCGGCGAACTCGCGCATCCGTCGCTCCACCAGGGCCCGGTCCGCCCCGGCCAGCCGGCCGGCGCGGACCGCCGCCTGCAGCGCCGCGTCGACCGACGGCCGCCCGGCGCGCACCCGGTCGCGCACCTCGGGCACCGACCGGTAGGCGGCCGAGTCCAGCCGGGACCCCTCAGGGGTACGGCACAGCGACTCCATCAGCTTGTACGAGCGGGACTGGATCGCGCTGGCCCCCTCGGTGTACGCCCGGAACGTCCGGAACGACTCCGGCTGCATGCTTGCCAGCAACGAGAACAGGGGCGCGGCTGTGGCGAGCTGGTCCCGGGCGTACGCCAACCGTTGCGCCGCCGCGGCGGCCCGGCCCGCGTCGAGCGCGTCGATCGTCGCGCGCAGCTCGTCGGCGAGCCCGGCGAAGGTGCACTCGTATGCCTGGAGCACCCGGATGAACAGGTACTCGTCGTGCGACAGGTACACCGGCAGCATGCTCAGCCGCAGCGCCCGCTCCTCGGCGGCGCTGCGGTCGGCGGCGGCGAGGGCGCGCAGCGCCGCGGCGGCCCCCGCCGGCTGGGGATCGTCGACCCCTGCGGTCAGGCCCAGACGGGACAACGCGGGGGCGACGGCCCGGACGCCCAGCCGGTGGCGCTTGGCCACCAGCGCCGGCCCGGGCCGCTGCTCGGGCAGCAGGTCGGTGGCGCCGGCGGAGGCGGCCAGCTCGAACCCCAGCGCGTCGGCGACCAGTCGCACGAGGAGCCGGTCGCGGTCGCGCCGGGCGGCCCGCCCCGCCACCGGCCCGCCGTCTTCACCGTCGTCGCCGCAGGGCAGCCCGAGCAGGCGCAACGCGAGATAGCTGCGGTAGTCGTA
This sequence comes from Micromonospora sp. MW-13, assembly GCF_003434305.1. Lineage (GTDB taxonomy): Bacteria > Actinomycetota > Actinomycetes > Mycobacteriales > Micromonosporaceae > Micromonospora. The sequence continues at coordinate 112,298 of NZ_QKKX01000050.1, read as the reverse complement.
CCGGCCGTCCCACTTGTCGAGTGCGACGTCGAGAAAGTCCCGCAGCAGCCGGACGGGGCCGGGTTCCGCCGGCCCGGCGCCGGCCGCCCGGGCGGCGACGTGCGCCCTGGCCTCGTCGAGGAGGGCGAGGAACTCCTTACCGACGAAGTGTTTGCCGGTCCGGTGGAACTCCGCCGTCACCGGGAGGTAGGGAAAACTGTCGGGATCGGCTCCACCGGACAGCCAGCTCGTCAGCTCGCGCACGAACCGCACCTCGACATTACAATTATGTAAAACACGGACGGTGACGTTCTGGCGATTTCCGGGCCGGTGGGATCCCTTCAGGGCCGTTCCGGGTGGGAAATGTCACCGGCCGGCGCGGCGGAGGCGACGCGCGCCTGCCACAGCTCGGGGAAGAACCGGTGGTCGATCAGCCTGGCGAGCATGGTGGCCGGGCTGCCCTCGGTGCCGGCGACGCCGTGGCCACCGACTCGGATGGCGGCCTGGTAGTGCCGCACCCGCCAGAACGCGACCCGCTCGTCCCACTCCACCATGGCCTCGGCCAGCCGGTGCGCCGGGTCCGTCGGGTCCGCCTGGCGCAACGTCGACAGGTCGATCCCGCGCCGCGCGAGGTGATCGGTGAAGGCCCGGCCGAGCTGGCGGCTCTCGGCCTGCACCCGGCGCCAGCCGGGCGACTCGGCCCCAGACCCGTTGCCCAGTGCGGGTTGCATCGCCTGGAAGTCCGCCGGGGACAGGAACCGGAACATCGCCAACTGGTCGGTGACCAGCCGAATCGCGAGCGTCGCCCGGGCCAGCAGCGGCTCCGCCGCCGCCGGCTCGTCGGCATCGACCCGGGCGCCCGCCTCGGCCAGCTCGGCTCCCGCCAGCTTCAGCCACAGCTCGGTGGACTGGTGCACCACCTGGAAGAGCAGCTCATCACGGTGGATCATCTGCTCCGGGCGGCGTTGGAGCTCCAGCAGCACATCCGTGCTCATGTAGCGTGCGTAGTCGGTGGCGCCGTCGCCCGGCAGTACGGGTGAGTGGTCCCGCTTCACGGAATTGTTCCCCTTCGATCGGCGTCGGTGACCCTGCACCCGACCCGTGACGGATCATTGCGGCAGCCATTATTAAACGACGAAAGGCAATGTGTCACGTCCCGGTCACGGACTGCCCCGTGGCGTCGCTAATGGGTCCGTCTCCACTGTTTTCATGGCAATTCCCGTGCCATTTAGCACGGTTACCCACCGCAGTCAATCCCTGGCGTGCCCAGGTCGGGACCCCGCCGCCGCAGGGCGGGCGGTTTTCGGGCACGCAGGAGGATGATCGCGGCGCCCGCCCGGCGGTACGGTGCTCGCCGTGACCGCCGCCGACCACCCCGCCCCGGGCCCGCCCCCCGAGGGGCCCATCGCCGTGCTCGCCAACCCGACGGCCGGCCGCGGACGGCACCGGGGACTGCTGCCCGGCGTGCTGGAGCGGTTGGCCCGGGCGGGCCGGCCGGTGCGCCTGCTGGAGGCGCACACGGCCGACCAGGCGGAACGCGCGTGCCACAGGGCGCTGGCCGCCGGGGCCGCCGCGCTGGTGACGGTGGGCGGGGACGGGACCGTGCACCGCGGCCTACAGGCGGTGGCCGGCACGGCCGTACCGTTCGGGGTGGTCCCGGCCGGCACCGGCAACGACTTCGCCGCCGACACCGGCTTCCCCGCCGACCCGCTCGCCGCCGCCGAGGCGATCGCCGCCGCCCTGCGGACCGGCCGGACCAGCCCGGTCGACCTGGCCCGGATGACCGGGCCGGACGGCATGCCCCGTTGGTACGGGGCGGTGCTCGCCGCCGGGTTCGACGCGATCGTCAACGAGCGCGCCAACCGGATGCGCCGCCCGCGTGGCCCCCGCCGGTACGACCTGGCGATCCTGGTCGAGCTGGCCCGGCTGCGTCCGCGCCGGTACACGCTGCGCCTCGACGGAGAGCCGTTGCAGGTCGACGCGGTGCTGGTCGCGGTCGGCAACTGCGCCAGCTACGGCGGCGGGATGCGGATCTGCCCGGACGCCGACCCGACCGACGGACTGCTCGACGTGGTGATCGGCGGCCGGTTCGACCGGCGCACCCTGGTCCGGGTGAAGCCGCGCATCTACCGGGGCACCCACGTGCGGCATCCGCTGGTGCGGACCCACCGGGCGCGCACCGTCGAGCTGGCCGCCGAGGGCATCACCACGTACGCCGACGGCGAGCGGGCCCTCGACCTGCCGGTGACCGTCACCGCCGTGCCGGGCGCGGTCCGGCTGCTGCGTGCCGCCGGGCCCGACGCGGGCGCCCAGTCGACCCGGCCCACCGCGCCGTAGCCCGGCAGGTACGGCTACCCGCTGCGCACCGCCGCGGGCACCCGGCGGCCGGACAACCCCGCGCCACCACCGCGCGGGTCAGCGCGGCAGGGCCAGGCCGAGCACCGAGCCCAGCCCGTTGGGCCGGCCCGGCTCGGCCTCGGGCAGCACCAGCACCGCGCAGCCGGCCCGCACCGCCCCGGCGTCGGCCGCGGTGTCGCCCACCATCAGCGCCCGTTCCGGGTCCACCCCGAGCATCCCGCAGGCCCGCCAGAAGATCCCCGGGTCCGGCTTGCAGCGCCCCACCTCGTACGACAGGGCGTACGCGTCGATCAGCCCGTCGAGCCCCCAGGCGGCGAAGAACGGCCGGATGTCGAAGCCGATGTTGCTGACCACCGCCACCTTCACCCCGGCCTCCCGCAGCGCCGCCAGGGTCGGCGCGGTGTCCGGGTACGGCACCCAGCCCTCGGGCACCAGCACCCGGTCGTAGAGCGCGTCGGCCAGCCCGTCGATCCCGGCGTCCACGGTCGCCGCCAGCCCCGTGTACGCGCCCCGGTGGGCGTGCGGGTAGAGGTCCCGGTCGGCCCACAGCTCGGCCAGCGCCGGCGGCACCCGGGCCGGCAGCGGCCCGCCCGCCCGGCCCGCCGTGAGCAGCCGGTCGGCCAGGCCGGTGGCCCGCGCCCGCTCCAGGGTCGCCCCGCAGGCAGCCGCGGCGGCCAGTACCCAGTCGCGGGGCTCCTCTACCTGGGCGAGGGTGCCGTGGAAGTCGAACAGCACCGCCTCCACGGGCCGGCGGGACGCCTGGGCGCTGCCAGCGGCGTCGATGCCGCGCGGCGGGATCGGGCGGGGCGGTTCGGCATGGTCCGGCACGCCGTGCACCCTACCGACCGCCCTGTACCCCGGTGTCGGACGGCCTTGACCGGTGCGCCCGTGGCGCACGCATTAATCTTGACGACATGTCGAGCCCCGCCGAGCGGTACGCCGCGGCCCGCCGCCGGGCCGCGCAGGCCTCACAGTTCCCGGCGCTGGACGAGTTCGCCCTTGACCTGGGGTTCGATCTCGACGACTTCCAACGGGAGGCGTGTCAGGCCTTGGAACGGGGCAGCGGGGTGCTGGTCTGCGCCCCCACCGGCGCCGGCAAGACGGTGGTCGGCGAGTTCGCCGTACACCTGGCCCTGCGCGGCGTGCCCGACCAGCCGGCGGACGCCGACGGCCCCGGCGCGGCGCCCACCCGGCGCAAGTGCTTCTACACCACCCCGATCAAGGCGCTGTCCAACCAGAAGTACCACGACCTGGTGGACCGCTACGGGGCCGAGCAGGTCGGCCTGCTCACCGGCGACAACGCCATCAACGGCGACGCCCCGGTGGTGGTGATGACCACCGAGGTGCTGCGCAACATGCTCTACGCCGGCTCGGCCACCCTCCAGGGCCTGGCCTACGTGGTCATGGACGAGGTGCACTACCTCGCCGACCGGTTCCGTGGCGGCGTGTGGGAAGAGGTGATCATCCACCTGCCGGCCTCGGTCACCCTGGTCTCGCTGTCCGCGACCGTCTCCAACGCCGAGGAGTTCGCCGACTGGCTGGTCACCGTGCGCGGCGAGACGGCGGTGGTGGTCAGCGAGCACCGGCCGGTGCCGCTGTGGCAGCACATGCTGGTCGGCAAGCGGATGTTCGACCTGTTCCACGACGCCGACGCCGCCCGCAAGCACGACGTGCACCCCGAGCTGCTGCGCTACACCCGCGACACGATGCGCCGGCTGGAGCTCGGCGAGGGCCGCAGCGCCGGACCCGGCGGCGGGCGGCGCGGCCCCCGCTGGCGTGGCCCGCTGCGCCCCGACATCGTCGACCGGCTCGACCGGGAGGGGCTGCTCCCGGCGATCCTGTTCATCTTCAGCCGCGCCGGCTGCGCCGCCGCCGTGCAGCAGTGCCTCGCCGCCGGCCTGCGGCTGACCTCACCCGAGGAACGCGCCGAGATCCGCCGGGTCGTCGAGAGCCGGGTCACCGCCATCCCCGGCGAGGACCTGACGGTCCTGGGCTACTGGGAGTGGCTCGACGGCCTGGAGCGCGGGCTGGCCGCCCACCACGCCGGCATGCTCCCGGTGTTCAAGGAGATCGTCGAGGAGCTGTTCGTCCGCGGCCTGGTCAAGGCGGTTTTCGCCACCGAGACCCTGGCCCTGGGCATCAACATGCCCGCCCGCTGCGTCGTGCTCGAACGGCTGGTGAAGTTCAACGGCGAGGCCCACGTCGACCTCACCCCGGGGGAGTACACCCAGCTCACCGGCCGCGCCGGCCGCCGGGGCATCGACGTGGAGGGGCACGCCGTCGTCGTCTGGTCCCCGGAGACCGACCCCCGGCACGTCGCCGGCCTGGCCTCCACCCGCACCTACCCGCTGCGCTCCAGCTTCCGCCCGTCCTACAACATGGCCGTCAACCTCGTCGGCACCGTCGGCGCGGAGCCGGCCCGGGCGCTGCTGGAGTCCTCGTTCGCGCAGTTCCAGGCGGACCGGTCGGTGGTCGGCCTGGCCCGCCAGGTGCAGCGCAACACCGAGACCATCGACGCCTACGGCGCGGAGGGGGCCTGCCACCACGGCGACTTCGACGAGTACTTCGCCCTGCGGGTGGCCATCGCCGACCGGGAACGGGCCATCGCCCGGCAGGGCCAGCAGCAGCGCAAGGCCGCCGCGGTGGCCTCGCTGGAGCGGCTGCGCGTCGGCGACGTGATCCGGGTGCCGTCCGGGCGGCGCGCCGGCCTCGCGGTGGTGCTCGACCCGGCCACCGGCGGGTTCGGCGAGCCCCGCCCGCTGGTGCTCACCCAGGACCGCTGGGCCGGCCGGGTCGGCCCCGGCGACTTCACGGCCCCGGCCGAGGTGCTCGCCCGCATCCGGGTGCCCAAGCACTTCAACCACCGTTCCCCGGCGGCCCGCCGGGACCTCGCCGCCGAGGTCGGCGGCACCGGGCTGGACCGGCACGGCGGGCGCCGCGGCGGCCGGTCCCGGCAGGGCGGCGGCGAGGACCACGCGATCAGCCAGTTCCGCTCCGAGCTGCGCCGGCACCCCTGCCACGCCTGCCCGGACCGGGAGGAGCACGCCCGCTGGGCCGAGCGCCGCCGCCGGCTGGAGCGCGACACCGAGGAGCTGCGCCAGCGGGTCGCCGGCCGCACCGGCTCGCTGGCCCGCACGTTCGACCGGATCGTCGCGCTGCTCACCGCGCGCGGCTACCTGTCCGCCGACGGCGCGGTCACCGACGCCGGGCGGATGCTCGGCCGGATCTGGACCGAGGCCGACCTGCTGGTCGCCGAGTGCCTGCGCCGGGGCGTCTGGGACGGCCTGTCGCCGTCGGAGCTGGCCGCCGCCGTCTCGGTGGTGGTCTTCGAGGCCCGCCGGGACGTCGACGAGCGGGCGTCGCTGCCGCGCGGGCCGGTCGCCGAGGCCGTCGAGGAGACGCTGAAGCTGTGGGGGGAGATCGAGGCCGACGAGGCCGCCCGGGGCCTCACGGTCACCCGCGAGCCGGACCTCGGCTTCGCCTGGCCGGTCTACCGCTGGGCGCGGGGTGAGGCGCTGGCGAAGGTGCTGGCCAGCGGCCACCAGATCGACGGCGAGATGCCGGCCGGCGACTTCGTCCGTTGGGCCCGGCAGGTGGTCGACCTGCTCGGCCAGCTCGCCGACTCCGGCGGGGCGTCCACCGAGCTGCGGGCCACCGCCCGGCAGGCCATCGCCGCCGTGAACCGGGGCGTCCTCGCCTACCACGCCAGCGCCTGATCATCACGCCTGGTCATCGCCGACGCTGATCGACGCATCGGACGGTTGCCGCAATGGCACCCCCGAATTGCCCGGGGGTGCCATTGCGACAGCCCAAGCGGTCCCCGATCATGTTTTCGGCGCACCGTGTACGCGCCGGTAATCAGGCGAGGGGACAGCCCGGTGGCGGAGATCAATCACTTTGAGTACGGGTGGATCACCCCGGCCCTCAGCTACGCGCTGTCGGTGTTGGGCTCGTTTCTCGGCCTGGTCTGCGCGGGGCGGATCCGGACCGCCGGCACGGCCGGGCAGCGGGCGTGGTGGGGCACCCTGGCCGCGTGGGCGATCGGCGGCACCGCCATCTGGAGCATGCACTTCATGGCGATGCTCGGCTTCGCCGTTGACGGCACCCGAATCCGCTACGACGTGCCGATCACCGTGGCCAGCGCCCTCATCGCCGTCGTCGCCGTCGGCATCGGCCTGGCCATCGTCGGCACCGGCCGGCTCTCCGTGCTCCGCGTCGTCGCCGGCGGCCTGTTCACCGGGGCCGGGGTCGCCGCCATGCACTACACGGGCATGGCGGCGATGCGGCTCAACGGCTCCCTCGGCTACGACGGCGTCCGGGTCGCCCTGTCCGTGCTGATCGCCGTGGTCGCGGCCACCGTGGCGCTCTGGCTGGCCGTCACCGTCCGTCGTGCGCTGGCGATCGCCGCCTCCGCGCTGGTGATGGGCGTCGCCGTCAACGGCATGCACTTCACCGGCATGAGCGCCCTGTCGGTGCACCTGCACGAGCAGCGTGGCGAGGTCACCGGCGCCGGGTTCAGCACCCTGCTGGTGCCGATCGTCCTCGCTGTCATCCTCGTCGTGGTGGGGCTGGTGTACGCCCTGCTCGCCGCGCCCACCGACGAGGACCGGGCCGGCGCGGCGTACCTCGACGCGCGCCGGGGGCCCGCCGGGGCCGCGCCGGCCGCCGAGGCGCAGCCGGCCCCGGACCCGGTCGGCCTGCGCGCCCGGGGCACCCTGGCCCGGCCGGGCACCGCCTTCCCGTCCCGCCGGGACACCCCGCCGCGCTGATCCCCGGGGCGGTGGTGCCCCGGGGCTCCTGGACGGCGGGTCAGCCCTGGGCGGCCAGGGCGTCGACGAGCCGGCGGCAGGAGCCGGCGAGGTTCCACCGCTCGGCCAGCTCCAGCAGCCGCTCCGGGGCCGCCGGTGAGCCCGGCAGCGCGGTCGGCAGCTCTGGCAACGGCACGTCCAGCGCCACCCGCACCACCTTCGGCGCGACGGCCAGGTAGTCGCGGGAGGCGTCGAGCTTGGCCCGCAGGCCGGGGGCGAAGCCGGAGCCCGGGTCGTCGAGGGCGGCGAGGATGCCGTCGAGGTCGCCGTACCGGTCGACCAGCCGGGCGGCGGTCTTCTCCCCGACGCCCGGCACCCCGGGCAGCCCGTCGCTCGGGTCGCCGCGCAGGGCCGCGAAGTCGGCGTACCGGTTGGCGGGGACCCCGTAGCGGGACCGCACGGCGGTGTCGTCGCAGTCCTCCAGCTTGGCCACGCCCCGCCCCACGTAGAGCAGTCGCACCCCACGGTCGTCGTCGACGAGCTGGAACAGGTCGCGGTCGCCGGAGACCACCTCCGCCGGGGCCGGCTGGGTCACCGACAACGTGCCCAGCACGTCGTCGGCCTCGTAGCCGGCGGCGCCGACGGTGGTGATGCCGACCGCCGCCAGCACGTCCAGGATCACCGGAATCTGCGGGGTGAGGGTGTCGGGCACCACCTCACCGCCGGCCGGGGCGAGTCGGTGCGCCTTGTACGACGGCAGCAGCGCCACCCGCCAGTCCGGTCGCCAGTCGTGGTCCATCGCGCAGACCATCCGGTCGGGACGGCGGGTGCGGATCAGCGTGGCGAGCATGTCGAGGAAGCCGCGCACCGCGTTGACCGGGGTGCCGTCCTCGGCCTTCGCCGCGGACTCGGGGACGCCGAAGTAGGCCCGGAAGTAGAGGCTGGGGGCGTCGATCAGCAGGATCGGGGGTCGGTGTGCCACGCCGGACAGCGTGGCACAACCGTGCGACGATCCGGCTGCGACGCGGCGGTCAGGTCGACCCGTCGCGCCGGTACAGGGTCTCCTTGCGGGCCAGGCGCTGCACCGCGAAGCTCGCCACCAGCAGCACGATCGCGACGGCCGCCTCCAGCCAGGCGACCGCGCCGTTGGCGACCGTCAGGCCGACGGCCAGCAGCGCCAGCCCGGCCACCGCGAGGATGCCGGCCCAGAGCAGCCGACGTCGCCGCCGCGCGTCCCGTTCCCGCTCGCCGTCCGCCACCCGCGCCGCCCACCTTCCGCCGTCGCCGCCCGCCGCTGCGGTGTCGGCGCAGGTCCAGGCTATCGACGCGGGCTCCGGCCCGGGCGGCTTTGCCGGGCGCCGGGGCGACGCCGCCCGGTCACCGCTGGTTGAACCAGCTCCGGGCGCCCTCGACTTTCCTCCGTTCTCGGCGCGGTTGTGCGGGGGTGTCAGTCGGCGCCGGGCCGGAGGGCTCGGTGCCCGCACGGTCGCGGTCACCGCTGTCCGGGCGCGGCGTCGAGCCGCCGCTCCAGTTTCTCGACGCGTGCGACGAGCGGCTGGATCTGCTGGCGCACCGCCGCGGCCAGCGCCTGTACCGGGTCGCCGTCCCCGGCGGCGGGGGTCTGGGCGCGCAGGTGCAGGTAGCCGGCCAGGGCCGCCGTCACGGCCCGCCGGACCAGCCGGGGCTCGGCGCCCAACGCCCGCAACACCTGCCCGGCGGTGCCGTCGGGCTCGGTGACCAGGCCCAGGAGCAGGTGTTCACAGCCCACGTAGTTGTGCCCCAGCGCGATGGCCTCGGTCGTCGTCAGTTCGAGCGCTCCGGCGGCGGGGGTGCTGGGGTGCAGCGAGTCCCGGCCCGTCGGGCCCTGCTCGGCGGCGGGGTGCCGGTCCAGCTCGCGCTGGACGTGTGCGGGGTCGATCTCCATCGCCCGCAGCACGTGCAGCGCCAGGTTCTGGCCCTCGGCGAGCATGCCGGCCAGCAGGTCGCCGGTGCCCACGGATGTCGCGCCAGCGGCGCGGGCCCGGTCGATCGCCAGCGTGACGACGGTGCGGGCCCGCGCGGTGAACCGGGGCAGCCGCTCGCCCAGGTCGTCGGCCCCCAGGTCGCCCAGGGCGGTCTGCCGGATGGCGGTGACCTGGCGTACGGCCTGTTCCAGCGCGCGCTGGCAGATCGCCGACACCGGCACGCCGCTGTCCCGGACCGCGTCGGCCAGCTCGTCGGGCAGGTACACATTGATCTTCGGCACAGTCGCCTCCCAGTGGGGTTAGCAACGGGTTATGAGATGGTTATACCCCCAGTGGGGACAGTTGCACCAGCGACTGTCTCCCCTCGACCGGCGCGGGACCCGCCAAGCCGCCGCGGGGGCGTGCCGCGGGGCCGAGCCGGGTCCCGGGACCTACCAAACGACCGTTAAGCTGACCGGGTGGGAACCAACGGGCTGTACCCCGCCGACCGGCTGGCCGCCGCGCAGCGCGCCACCGCCGCCGCCGGCCTCGACGCGCTGCTGCTCACCCCCGGCTCGGACCTGCGCTACCTCACCGGCTACGACGCACCCGCCGGGGAGCGGCTGACCTGCCTGGTGCTGCCCGCCCGGGGGGAGCCGACGCTGATCGTGCCCACCCTGGAACGCCCCGCCGCCGAGGCGTCCCCCGCCCCGGCCACCGGCGTGCGGATCGTCGACCACCCCGACGGCGCCGACCCGTACCCGCTGGTGACCGCCGCCCTCGACGGGCCGGTAGCGGCCGTCGGCCTGGCCGACCGGATGTGGGCCGAGCAGGTCCTCGCCCTGCGCGCCCTGCTGCCCGCCGCGGCGCAGCGCCTCGCCGGTGAGGTGTTGCGCGAGCTGCGCATCCGCAAGTCCCCGGCCGAGGTCGCCGCCCTCGCCGAGGCCGGCGCCGCCATCGACGCCGTGCACTCGCGAATGGGGCAGTGGCTGCGCCCCGGCCGCACCGAGGCCGAGGTGGCAGGCGACATCGCCGCCGCGATCGGCGCCGCCGGCCACGTCACCGTCGACTTCGTCATCGTCGCCGCCGGCCCCAACGGCGCCAGCCCGCACCACGGCACCTCCGACCGGCCGATCGGCGCCGGCGAACCCGTGGTGGTCGACATCGGCGGCACCATGCCGTCGGGCTACCGCTCCGACTGCACCCGCACGTACGTCGCCGGCGGCCCGCCCCCGGCCGAGTTCACCGACTACTACGCCGTGCTGCACGCCGCCCAGGCCGCCGCCGTCGCCGCGGTCCGCCCCGGCGTCACCGCCGAGGCCGTCGACGCCGCCGCCCGTGACCTGATCACCGCCGCCGGGTACGGCCCGGCGTTCCTGCACCGCACCGGCCACGGCATCGGGCTGGACGGCCACGAGGACCCGTACGTGGTCGCCGGCAACCCCCGGCCGCTGGAACCCGGCATGGCGTTCTCCGTCGAGCCGGGCATCTACCTCGCGGGCCGGCACGGCGCCCGGATCGAGGACATCGTCGTCTGCACGACGGACGGCGTGACCCGGCTCAACACCACCCCCACGGAGCTCATCGCGCTATGACTGTCGACCGGATCCTGCCCACCGACGAGGCCCACGACCTGCTCGCCCTGGCAACCGAACTCGCCGACCGGGAACTCGCGCCCCGGGCCGCCGGATTCGAGCAGCGTGCCGAGTTCCCCCGCGAGGTGCTGCGCACCCTCGGCCGCGCGGGCCTGCTCGGCCTGCCGTACCCCGAGGAGCACGGCGGCGCCGCCCAGCCGTACGAGGTCTACCTCCAGGTGCTGGAGATCCTCGCCAGCCGGTGGCTCGCCGTCGCCGAGGCGGTCAGCGTGCACACCCTCTCCTGCTACCCGCTCGCCCAGTTCGGCACCGACGAGCAGCGCAAGCTGCTGCCCGACATGATCGGCGGCGAGCTGCTCGGCGCGTACTGCCTCTCGGAGCCGCAGGGCGGCTCGGACGCGGCGGCGCTGACCACGCGGGCCGTCCGCGACGGCGGCTCCTACGTCGTGACCGGCACCAAGGCCTGGATCACCCACGCCCAGGTCGCGGACTTCTACAACGTCTTCTGCCGTACCGGTGGGCCCGGCCCGAAGGGCATCTCCTGCCTGCTGGCCGACCGGGACACCCCCGGCATCGCCCCGCAGGCCGCCGAGCGGACGATGGGCCTGCGCGCCTCCCCGGTGGCGCAGATCGCCTTCGACGACGTCCGGGTGCCGGCCGACCGGCTGATCGGCGGGGAGGGGGCGGGCTTCACCATCGCGATGTCCGCCCTGGACTCCGGCCGGCTCGGCATCGCCGCCTGCGCCGTCGGCCTGGCCCAGGCCGCCCTCGACTACGCGGTCGGCTACGCCCGCGAGCGGCAGCAGTTCGGCCGGGCCATCGTCGACTTCCAGGGCCTCGGTTTCCTCCTGGCCGACGCGGCCACCCAGATCTCCGCCGCCCGGGCCCTGACGCTGCACGCGGCCCGGCTGCGCGACGCCGGCCGGCCGTACTCGATCGAGGCGGCGAAGGCCAAGCTGTTCGCCAGCGACATGGCGATGCGGGTGACCACCGACGCGGTGCAGGTGCTCGGCGGTGCCGGCTACGTGGCCGACCACCCGGTCGAGCGGTACCTGCGGGAGGCCAAGGTGCTCCAGATCGTGGAGGGCACCAACCAGATCCAGCGCCTGGTCATCTCCCGGGACCTGGCGAGGGGCTAGCCCGCCCCGGGGGTGCCGCCTCCCGGGGCGGCGGCCAGGTCGCTGACCTGGTCGCGGACGCGGTGCGTGACCGGGTGGTCCGCTGGGTGTCACGCCCGGTGGGGTCGTCGTCGCGTGGGACCGCGTTTGCGGGTAGGTTGCACGCCGTGGAGGAGATCGACCGGGCCATCGTCGCGGCGCTGACCGCCGACGGGCGGCTGTCGTACACGGATCTGGCGGAGAAGGTGGGCCTGTCGGTGTCCGCGGTGCACCAGCGGGTCCGCCGGCTGGAACATCGCGGGGTGATCAAGGGGTACGCGGCCCGGGTGTCCTTCGAGGCGCTGGACCTGCCGCTGACCGCGTTCGTGGCGATCCGGCCGTTCGACCCGTCGCAGCCCGACGACGCCCCGGAACGGCTGGCCCACCTGCCGGAGATCGACTCCTGCTACTCGGTGGCGGGGGAGGACTTCTACCTGCTGCTGGTGCGGGTGGCCAGCCCGGCGGACCTGGAACGGGTGCTCCAGGAGATCCGCACCTCCGCGAACGTCACCACCCGCACCACGGTCGTCCTGTCCACCCCGTACGAGAACCGGCCGCCGAAGATCAGTGGCGAGCCGCCGACGCGTCGGCCCCGGGCGGCGGGGGAGCCGACTGGTTCCACCGCTGGATGACCCGTCGTCCGTGTTCGTGACCGAGCACGCTGACCGTGGCCGTGTCCAGCCGTAGCCGCCCGCCGGCGGCCGGCGGCAGCCCGATCCACCGGGCGCCGAGCACCCGCAGGCTGTGCGCGTGGCCGACGAGGGCGACGTCGCCGGAGTCGAGCAGGGCGGCGATCCGGCCGAGTACCCGGTCCAGCCGCTCGCCGACCTCGGCGGGGGACTCCCCGCCCGGGCAGCCGTCGGTCCAGATGTCCCAGCCCGGGCGGTCGGCCTGGATGTCGGCGGTGGTCCGGCCCTCGTACTCGCCGTAGTTCCACTCGGCCAGGTCCGGGTCGGTGGCGGTGACGGCCAGCCCGGCCAGCTGCGCGGTGCGCAGCGCCCGGGTGCGCGGGCTGGACAGCACCCGGGCGAATCGCCAGCCGCCGAGGACGCCGCCCAGCGCGCGGGCCTGGCGCTCGCCGTCGGGGGTGAGGTCCAGGTCGGTGTACGAGGTGTGCCGGCGGCTGGCGCTCCACTCGGTCTCGCCGTGCCGGACGAGCGTGATCTCTCCCATCCGCCCAGTCAACCAGGCCCCGCCGCCCACCGTTCCCGACTTCACCTAGCATCCTAGGATGCCGTACGGGGTATGCGGGCACACACGTTTCCGGCCCGCACCGGCCGGGCATACCCGATGTCGGAGCCGAATGGCCCGGACACCGCGGAGCAGAGGGGGAGTCCGAGATGAGCTTCACCGACAAGGCGAAGAACAAGGCCCAGGAGCTGGCCGGCGCCGCCAAGGAGCGGATCGGCGACGCCACCGACAACGAGCGGATGCGGGCCGAGGGCGCCACCCAGCAGAGCGACGCGCAGGCCCGGCAGATGGGCGAGCACGTCAAGGACGCCGGCCGGGACGCGTTCACGAAGTGACCCGACCACGGCGGGCCCGGAGCGGAACTGCTCTCCGGGCCCGCCGCTTCGTGTCCGGGGTGCCTGCGGACTTGCCGTTTCGGCAAACATATTTGCGGCGGTGCGGTCTGCCGGGGCAGGCTCGGGGCGGAGGTGGGTCCGATGACGGCGGATGTGGGCACGGAGCAGTTCTGGGAGGGGCACTACCGGTCGCGGGAGCGGGTGTGGAGCGGGCAGGTCAACGCCGCGCTCGCCGACGTGTTGACCGGGCTCGACGCGGACCTGCCGGCAGGCACCGCGCTGGACCTGGGCTGCGGCGAGGGAGCGGACGCCGTGTGGCTGGCGCGGCGCGGCTGGCGGGTGCGCGCGGTCGACGTGTCGCCGACGGCGCTCGCCCGGGCGGCAGCGCACGCCACGGAGGCGGGGGTGGGCCACCTGGTCGAGGTCGCCCGGCACGACCTGGAGTCGTCGTTCCCTGACGGGCGTTTCGACCTGGTGTCGGCGCAGTACCTACAGTCTCCGCTGGACTTCGCCCGGCACCGCGTGCTGCGCCTGGCGGCCGAGTCGGTGGCGCCGGGAGGTCTCCTGCTGATCGTGGAGCACGCGTCGGCGCCGGGGCACCACGTGGACCATCCCCGGTTCCCCACGCCCGAGGAGACCCTTACCGGGCTGGAGCTGGCACCGGGGGAGTGGGCCCGGCACCGGGTGGACGCCGTGCGGCGGACGGTGCCGGTCCCGAGCGGCGAGATCGTCACCGTCACCGACTCGGTGATCGCGATGCGCCGCCGGGGTGACCCTGCCGACATCGTCGTCCCGACGCAACACCTAGTGTCCTAGGACGCCATACGGGAAGTAACCCACCGCACCGAATCCGAAAACGAACCGGCCCCCGGCTGACGCCGGGGGCCGGACTCGGGGTCGAGCGACGGGACTCAGTCTTCGCGATGCTCGCGCCACCACTGCTGCCCGGAGGCGGGCAGCGTGTCGATCGGGTCGTAGTAGGCGTAGCGCTTGTTGAGCGCCTCCAGGTCGGCCGACTCGATCGAGGTGCGGTAGTTCTTCGTCCAGTACGAGATGCCGCGCTCGCGGTCGTACTCGGTGAGCATGTGCACCCAGCGCTTGCCGACGAACGGGACGTCGCAGACGATCCGCGGGGTGGCGTAGCCGGGCAGGTAGCCCATGATGTCGTGCTGGAGCTGCTGGGCGTGCCAGACGGGGACCCGCCAGTGCTCGGCGTTGGGGATCATGTCGCACATGTAGAAGTAGTACGGCAGGATGCCGGCCTCGCCCTGGAGCGCGAAACAGAGGTCGAGCAGGTCGGGGGCGGTGGCGTTGACGCCGCGCATGAGCACGCCCTGGTTTCGGACGTCCCGGACGCCGACGTCGAGAGCGGTCTGGGCGGCCCGGGCGACCAGCGGGGTGATCGACTGGGCGTGGTTGACGTGGGTGTGGATGGCCAGGTTGACGCCGCGTCGGGCGGCGGTGCGGGCGACCCGTTCCAGGCCTTCGACGACGTCGGGCTGGAGCCAGTGCTGGGGCAGGCCCATGAGGGCCTTGGTGGCGAGCCGGATGTCGCGGACGGTCTCCAGCTCCAGCAGCCGCATCAGGTACGACTCGAGGTTGCGCCACGGCACGTTGGCCACGTCGCCGCCGGAGACGACGACGTCACGGACGCCGGGGTGGGCCTTGAGGTAGGCGATGTGGGCGTCGTACCGGTCGACGGGCTTGAGGGTGAGTTTGAGCTTGTCGACGGCGGGGGTGGAGTTGCCGACGAGGTCCATCCGGGTGCAGTGCCCGCAGTACTGGGGGCAGGTGGAGAGCAGCTCGGCGAGGACCTTGGTGGGGTAGCGGTGGGTGAGGCCCTCGGCGACCCACATGTCGTGCTCGTGCAGGGAGTCGCGGCTGGCGTACGGGTGGGAGGGCCAGTCGGTGCGCCGGTCTGCGGCCACGGGGATCATGTAACGCCGGATCGGGTCGGCGAGGAACGCCTCGGTGGTCATCGGCGCGAACGGGACCATGGTGTTGATCATCTGTGGCGGCACCAGCATGGACATGGTGGCCAGGGCCTTCTGGTCGGCCTCGAGGTCCGTGTAGAAGGACTCGTCGACGGTGTCGCCGAGGACGGCGCGGAGCTGCTTGATGTTCTTGACGCAGTTGACGCGCTGCCACTGGGCGTTCTCCCACTGCTCGCGGGTGACATGGCGCCAGCCGGGGAAGCGGGTCCAGTCGGGTTCGACCAGGGGGCTGCGGCGGTATTCGTACGGCTGCCCGGCGGTCGGTACGGCGACCGGGGCGTGACGGGGTTGAGGGATGGTCTCAACCGGTTGGGTCTGGGTCACGGCCCCTCCTCGGTGCGTGGTGCGGATGATCAGCAGGCCGTAGGCTACTGGAAAATATCCGGTGAAGAAATTATTCTGCCGTAAGTTTTCCCGCGACGCGAGTCCTGGCCAGGGCTTCGGGCGGCTGGACAGGGGAGGTCGGCGTGACGTCACCGGTGGGTCTGCACCGCGTTGTCGAACCGGCGGGGGTGCTGCCGCAGGCGGCGTGGCGGCTGGACGCCAGTCCGACGATCGCGCCGAACGAGGTGCGGATCCGGGTCGAGCGGCTGAACCTGGACGCGGCGAGCTTCCGGCAGTTGTGGGAGAAGCACGGCGGGGACGGGGAGAAGGTCCGTGCCGAGGTCCTGGAGATCGTCTCCACCCGGGGCAAGATGCAGAACCCGGTGACCGGGTCGGGCGGGATGCTGATCGGCACCGTCGAGGAGGCGGGGCGGCGCTCCCCGCTGGGGCTGAAGGCGGGCGACCGGGTGGCGACGCTGGTGTCGCTGACGTTGACCCCGCTGACGATCACCGACGGGCTGGCCCGCTGGGACGGCCGTAGCGAGCAGGTGCCGTGCGACGGGTACGCGATCCTGTTCGCCCGGTCGATCGCGGCGGTGCTGCCGGCGGATCTGCACCCGGAGTTGTCCCTCGCCGTGCTGGACGTGTGCGGTGCGCCGGCGTTGACCGCGCGGGTGGTCCACGAGCATGTGCAGCGGCGGGAGTGGGAGTGCGATCCGACGCCGGTGAGTGTGGCGGTGATCGGCGGGGCGGGCAAGAGCGGGTCGTTGTCCCTGGCGGCGGCGCGTCAGGCGGGCGCGGGTCGTACGGTCGGGGTGGTGCCGGTGGCGGCGGAGCGGGACGCGTTGGTGGCGGCGGGCCTGGCCACGGAGGTGGCGTTGGCCGACGCGCGGGATCCGGTGGCGTTGTCGTCGGCGGTGACGGCGGCGCTGGGGGTGCCGGCGGACGTGACGGTGGTGTGCGTGGACGTGCCGGGCTGTGAGCACGGTGCGGTGCTGGCCACGGCGGACGGCGGGACGGTGATCTTCTTCTCGATGGCGACGAGCTTCGCCGCCGCCGCGCTGGGCGCGGAGGGGTTGGCGGCGGACGTGACGATGCTGGTGGGCAACGGGTATGTGCCGGGGCACGCGGAGCTGGCGTTGGGGTTGTTGCGGTCGGAGCCGGGCGTGCGTGGTCTCTTCGAGGCGCGGTTGGCGGCAGACTGAGAGCCATGACGAACCCCTCGACGACGCGCCCGGTGACGTTGTACCGCGGTGGCGTGCTGCATTGTCCGGCCGATCCGGGTGCCACCGCGCTGTTGGTGCGGGATGGGCGGATTGCCTGGTTGGGTGTCGACGCGGACGCGCCGGCGGCGGATCGGGTGGTGGATCTGGGCGGGGCGTTGGTGACGCCGGCGTTCGTGGACGCGCACGTGCACGCGACGGACACCGGGTTGGCGTTGTCGGGGCTGGACCTGTCGGGGGTGCGGTCGGCGGGTGGGTTGTTGGACGCCGTCGCGGGGTTCGCGGCGGGGCTGCCGGCTGATGCGGTGGTGCTGGGGCACGGCTGGGACGAGTCGGGTTGGGTGGACAGGGCGCTGCCGGACGGGGCCGGGTTGGGGCGGGCGGCGGGGGGTCGGCGGGTGTATCTGTCGCAGGCGTCGATCCATTCGGCGTTGGTGTCGGAGGCGATGCTGGCGGCGTGTCCGGAGGCGGCTGGGGCGTTGGGGTTCGACGCTTCGGGGTGGTTGCGGCGGGACGCGCACCACGTGGTGCGGGCGGCGGCGTTGGCGTCGGTGACGCGGGTGCAGCGGGTTGCCGCGCAGCGGGTGGCGTTGGCGCGTGCGGCGTCGTTGGGGATCGCGGCGGTGCACGAGTGTGGTGGGCCGGACATCTCTGACGAGGAGGACTTCGCGGGTCTGTTGGCGTTGTCGGGTGTCGGGGTGCCGGAGGTGTACGGGTACTGGGGTGAGTTGGGTGGTGCGGCGCGGGCCCGGGAGTTGGGTGCGGTGGGTGCCGGTGGGGATCTGTTCGCGGACGGGGCGTTGGGGTCGCGGACGGCGCATCTGTCGGGGGCGTACCTGGACGGGGAGCCGGGGGCGTGTGGGCACGGGTATGTGAGCGCGGAGCAGGTGCGTGACCATTTGTTGGACTGTGCGGCGCACGGGATGCAGGGCGGGTTCCACGCGATCGGGGACGCGGCGATCTCGACGGTGTTGGAGGGGTTCGCGGGGGCGGCGGAGCGGTTGGGCACGGACCGGGTGCGGGCGGCGCGGCATCGGGTGGAGCATGCGGAGCTCATGAGTAGGCGGTTGATCGCCGGGTTCGTGGAGTTCGGGATCGTGGCGAGCGTGCAGCCGGCGTTCGACCGGTTGTGGGGTGGCGCGGGTCGGATGTATGAGTCGCGGTTGGGGTTGGACCGGTCGTTGGAGTCGAACCCGGTGGGGGCGATGCACTCGGTCGGGGTGGCGTTGGCGTTCGGGTCGGATTCGCCGGTGACGCCGCTGGATCCGTGGGGTTCGGTGCGGGCGGCGGTGGCGCATCACAGTCCGGTGCAGCGGATGAGTGTGCGGGCGGCGTTCGCGGCGCATACCCGGGGTGGGTGGCGGGCGGTGCATCGCGACGGTGAGGGTGTGTTGGCGTTGGGGGCGGCGGCGACGTTCGCGGTGTGGGCGACGCCGGCGGGGGTGGATCGGGGTCTGCCGGTGTTGCAGGCGTCGGATCCGGAGGCGCGGGGTGCGGACGATGTGACGCCGTTGCCGGTGTGTCGGCGCACGGTGTTGCGTGGCGAGGTGATCTATGAGGAAGGGTCTGCGTGAGCGAGCGTAGCGAGCGAATCATCGATGCGGAACGGGCGCCTGTGGCGCCGTCGCCGAGTGTGGTGGGGGGCGGTGTGACGGGGAAGCTTGGTCTGGATCCGGTGCTGGTGGCGCGGGCGCGGGAGTTGGCGCGTCGGGCTGGGCGGCCGGTGGTGGAGATGGCCCGTGGTCATACGACGGTGTCGGTGGAGCGGGCGGTGCTGCGGTTGGCCGGGGTGACTGGTGCGGATCCGGACGGTATTCCGTGGGTGAACCGTCTGGTGGATGCGGTGGTCGCTGATGTGGGGTTGGGGCACGGGGTGGCGGTGCCGGTGTTCGATGCCCTGGTCCGGGAGCAGATCAGCGATGTGACGTTGTTGGCGCAGAAGGCTGCCGCCGGGTCGGTGCGGTTCGGCCAGCCGGTGGGGAGGTCGGCTACGGCGGCGCGGCGGGCCGCGCGGCGGGCGGTGGCGGCGGGGGTGCGGCGGATCGACCGGCGGCGGGCCGAGCGGGACCGGCTGGTGCGGCGGTACGGGGATCCGGCGCAGCGGCCGTGGATCTACCTGATCGTGGCGACGGGTGACATCTATGAGGACATTCCGCAGGCGCAGGCGGCGGCGCGGGCGGGTGCGGACGTGATCGCGGTGATTCGGTCGACGGGGCAGTCGTTGTTGGACTACGTGCCGGAGGGTGCGACGCGGGAGGGGTTCGCGGGGACGTACGCGACGCAGGAGAACTTCCGGTTGATGCGGGCTGCCTTGGACGAGTCGTCGAGGGAGTTGGGCCGGTATGTGCGGTTGACGAACTACGCGTCGGGTTTGTGTATGCCGGAGATGGCGACTCTGGCGGGGTTGGAACGTCTGGACATGATGTTGAACGATTCGATGTACGGGATTTTGTTCCGGGACATCAATCCGGTGCGGACGTTCGTGGACCAGCGGTTCTCGCGGCAGGTGCACGCGCGGGCGGGGATCATCATCAACACGGGTGAGGACAACTATCTGACCACGGCGGATGCGGTGGACGAGGCGCACACGGTGACGGTGTCGCAGTTGTTGAACGAGTACTTCGCGCATGAGGCGGGGTTGGCGGACTGGCAGTTGGGGTTGGGGCACGCGTTCGAGATCAATCCGGATGTGCCGGAGTCGTTCCGGCTCGAACTGGCGCATGCGTTGTTGGCGCGGGAGTTGTTCCCGGATGCGCCGTTGAAGTGGATGCCGCCGACGAAGCACATGACGGGGGATGTGTTCCGGGGGAATCTGCTCGACGGGTTCTTCAATCTGGTGGGGACGATGACGGGGCAGGGGATCCTGCTGGTGGGGATGATGACGGAGGCGGTGGTGACGCCGTGGCTGTCGGATCGGGACATCGCTTTGCAGAACGTGCGGTACGTGTTGGGTGCGGCGGGTGGGTTGCGGGAGGATTTCGTTCCGGCGCCGGGTGGGTTCATCCAGCAGCGGGCGAACCGGGTTCTGAGTGAGGCGGTGGAGCTGTTGGAGCGTATCGGTGAGCAGTCGTTGTTGTCGGCGATCGCCGAGGGGACGTTCGGGATCATGAAGCGGCCGGCGGATCGCGGTAAGGGCCTGTCGGGGGTGGCGGCGCACGAGGGTGACTACTACAACCCGGCGACGGAGATCCTGGAGCAGCCGGCATGACGGAGAAGCAGATCGTCCGGCCGTACGGGGACACCACCGGCGACGGGATGGTGCAGGTGTCGTTCACGTTGCCGGTGCCGCATGACAAGCGGGCCGAGGGCGCGGCGGTGCAGTTGGCGAACAAGATGGGCATCGACCCGGCGATGTTGGTGCACGCGAAGCCGATGAGTGACGGGTTCACGTTCTTCGTGGTGTATGGGCGGGTGAACCACCTGGTGGACCTGGCGGCGGTGCGGGTGGTGGAGCGGGACTTTCCGCTGCTGTCGGCCAAGGAGGTCAACGCGCTGGTGAAGCAGCGGTTGCGGCGGAAGTTGTCGGTGGTGGGGGCGTGTATTGGCACGGACGCGCACACGGTGGGCATCGACGCGATCCTGAACGTGAAGGGCATCGCCGGGGAGAAGGGCCTGGAGTACTACCGGGAGTTGAAGGTGTCGAACCTGGGGGCTCAGGTGAGTGTGCCGGAGTTGGTGGAGGCGGCGCGGGTGGAGCGGGCCGATGCGGTGCTGGTGTCGCAGGTGGTGACGCAGCGGGACGCGCATCTGCACAACACGCGGGAGATGTCGGCGGCGTTCCGGGAGGCGATGCCGGCGGGCCGGCGTCCGTTGTTGATCGTGGGTGGGCCGCGGTTCGACGAGTCGATGACGGGCGAGTTGGGCGTTGATCGGATTTTCGGGCGGGGGACCACGCCGGGTGAGGTGGCTTCCTATCTGGTGCACGCGTTGGTGACGAGCAAGAAGGCGAAGGCATGAGTGATTCTCGGGTCGGTCTGACGGTGATGCATCGGCGGTATGTGCCGTACTCGCATGCGCACTACGCGGGGAGTCTGGTGGACGGGGCGTACGCGTTGGGGTTGTTCGGTGATGTGGCGACGGAGGTGTGTATCCGTACCGACGGTGACGAGGGGTTGTTCGCGTCGTATTCGGATGTGCAGTTCCGGGCGCCGATGCGGGCGGGGGACGTGCTGGAGGTGACGGCGACGGTGACCCGGGTGGGGACGCGTAGCCGCACGATCGACTTCGAGGCGCGGGTGGTGTGTCGGGGTCGTCCGGACCGGTCGGAGTCGGCGGCGGAGGTCCTCGATCCGCCGGTGGTGGCGGTCACGGCGACCGGCACGGTGGTCGTGCCCGCGTCGGCGTGAGGGTCGCGGTCTGCGCCGACGTCGGGTCGACGTACACGAAGGCCGCGGTGGTGGATCTGGACTCCGGTCGGCTGGTGGCGGCGGGGTCGGCGCCGACGACGGTGGGCAGTGACGTGCTGCGTGGCCTGGACGCGGCGGTGGCGGCGGCGACGGCGGGCCTCGCGGTGGGTGACGCGCCGTGGTACGTGTGTTCGTCGGCCGGTGGTGGGTTGCGGCTGGCGGTGGTCGGCTACGAGCCGCTGGTGACGGCGCAGGCGGGTCGGCGGGTGGGGTTGTCGGCGGGGGCGAACGTGGTGCACGTGGCCGCCGGCCGGTTGGGTGCGGCGGGGTTGGCGGCGTTGCGGGCGGCTCGTCCGGACGTGGTGTTGCTGGTCGGGGGCACCGACGGCGGTGACGCTGAGGTGTTGACGCACAACGCGACCCGGCTGGCGCGGGCGCGGTGGCGGGTGCCGGTGGTGTTGGCCGGCAACGTGCAGGTGCGGGACGGGTTGGGTGCGCTGCTGGTGGGCGCGGGGGTGCCGGTGACGGTGGCGGACAACGTGCTGCCGCGGATCGGGGTGTTGGCGCCGGCGTCGGCGCGGGCGGCGATCCGGGAGGTGTTCCTGCGGCACGTCATCGGTGGGAAGCGGTTGTCGCGGGGGTCGCGGTTTGCCCGGTTGGTGCGGGCGGCCACTCCGGACGCGGTGCTGACGGGGGTGGAGGTCCTCGCCGACTCGGTCGGTGGTGATCTGGTGGTGGTGGACGTGGGTGGGGCGACCACGGACGTGTATTCGGTGTTGACGCCGGACGAGAGGGCCGACGGTCCGGGTCGGGAGGTGGCGGGGACGCTGTGGCGGGCCCGGACGGTGGAGGGGGATCTGGGGATGCGGTGGAGCGCCCCGGGGGTGGTGCGGGCGGCGGTGGAGGAGCGGCTGGTCGGCGGTGGCGAGGAGGCCGGGTTGGCGGCGGCGGCGCAGGTGCGGGCGGCGGATCCGGGGTTCCTGCCGGCGGGTGACGTGGAGCGGGAGGTGGATGCGCGGTTCGCCGGGTTGGCGGCGACGGTGGCGGTGCGGCGGCATGCCCGGGGTGGGGCGACGGGGGAGCGTGGGGGGCGGGATCTGCGGGACGTGCGGCTGTTGGTGGGTTCGGGGGGTGTGTTGCGTCACGTCGCGCCGGTGGTGTCGGCGGCGGTGTTGGGGGCGGTGTTGGGTGACCATGCGGGTGGCTGGCCGGTGCCGCGGGATGCCCGGCCGGTGGTGGACACCGACTATGTGCTGGCCGCGGGTGGGCTGTTGGCGGGGGACCATCCGGTGGCGGCGGTGGCGTTGTTGCGCCGGCACCTCGGCACGGATTGAGACACGCCGACGCGACACGCCGTGGTGAACGGCGCGACAGGCCGGTGGTGGGTTGACAGGGCCTGGGGTGCAGCACGTACCGTCTTTGAGTCCTACTACGGGAAGCGGCTGTTGTTCGCTTCGTCCCTTCGTCCGCTGGCCGAGTGACTTTCGAGTCGCGGCGGCCAGGTCCAGCGGGCGGGGGTCGGCGGGGCGGCGCGAACCGGCCGCGGTTACCGGTGTATGGGCAGGGTGAGGTGCACGGCCAGTAGACAACGGCCAGGCGGGGGCAGCCAGTCTTCCGTCGGGTCGGTCCGAAGGTCGGCGTGCCTGATTCTTGCCCCACCGGCCGGGAAGGGCCTGGGAGCATCGGGGCGCGGCAGTTGCCGCGCCCCGATTTCCGTTCCGCCCCGGGTGGGCGGTGCTGCGGCGGTGGGACGGGTAGCCTTCGGCGGTGTGATCGCAGGTGAGGTGCCGGTGACGGCTGTCGTGCAGAGCCCGTCGGGTCCGGCGGCCGGGGTGCAGGCCGGTCCTGGGGGGCCGTTGCCGTTGCGGGTGGCGTTGCCGTTGGCGGTGGCCGCCGGGTTGGCGATGCTGGTGGCGTTCCCCCCGTACGGGTGGTGGCCGGCCGCGTCGGTGGGGGTGGCGTTGCTGGGCGCGGCGGTGCACCGGCGTCGGGTGCGGGCCGGCGTGGGGTTGGGTTTCGTGGCGGGTGTGGCGTTGTTCGGTCCGCTGCTGTCGTGGACGAACCTGCACACCGGCCACCTGCCGTGGCTGTTGTTGTCGCTGTTGCAGGCCGGGTATGTGGCGGTGCTGGGTGGGGCCGCGGCGTACGCGTCGCCGCTGGTGGACCGGTGGCGGTGGTCGTGGCCGGCGCTGACCGGGGTGCTGTGGGTGGGGCAGGAGGCGCTGCGGTCGCGGGCCCCGTTCGGGGGGTTCCCGTGGGGCCGGTTGGCGTTCAGT
Source organism: Micromonospora sp. MW-13 (assembly GCF_003434305.1). GTDB lineage: Bacteria > Actinomycetota > Actinomycetes > Mycobacteriales > Micromonosporaceae > Micromonospora. The sequence continues at coordinate 88,829 of NZ_QKKX01000050.1, read as the reverse complement.
CAGGACGAGTCCCCGGCGTTGCGGTTGGCCGCGGTGGGTGGGGCGCCGCTGGTGACGTTCGCCGTCGCCGTGGCCGGTGGTCTGCTGGTGGCGGCGGCATGGCGGCCCTGGCGGGGCGCGGCGGCGCGGTCGCGGTGGGTGGGGGCGGGTCTGGTGTGGGGCGCGGCCGGGGTGCTCGCGGTGGGGCTGCTGGTGCCGGTGGGGGTCGCCGGGGGTGGCGGCGCGGTGACCGTGGCGGTGGTGCAGGGCAACGTGCCGCGGCTGGGCCTGGACTTCAACGCCCAGCGGCAGGCGGTGTTGAACAACCACGTGCAGGCGACCCTCGACCTGGCCGCGCAGGTCGCGGCGGGGCAGCGTCCGCAGCCGGACCTGGTGGTGTGGCCGGAGAACGCCAGCGACATCGATCCGTTGCGTAGCCCGGTGGCGGGGCAGCGGATCAGCGAGGCCGCCGACACGGTGCGGGCGCCGATCCTGGTGGGGGCGGTGCTGGTGGGCCCCGGTGCGGGGCAGAGCCGCAACGCGGGGATCCTGTGGCGGCCGGGCAGCGGCCCGGACCTGGAGCAGATGTACACGAAGCGGCATCCGGTGCCGTTCGCCGAGTACGTGCCGCTGCGGGATGTGGCGCGGATGGTCAGCAAGGAGGTCGACCGGGTCCGCAGCGACATGGTGGCCGGTGACCGTGCCGGGGTGGTCGACGCCGGCCCGGCTGTGCTGGGTGACGTGATCTGCTTCGAGGTGGCCTACGACGGGCTGGTCCGGGACACCGTCACCGGTGGGGCGCAGTTGCTGGTGGTGCAGACCAACAACGCCACGTTCGACGTCGCCGAGGCCCGTCAGCAGTTGGCGATGGTGCGGTTGCGGGCGGTGGAGCACGGCCGTGCGTCGTTGATGGCCTCCACGGTCGGGGTGTCCGGGTTCGTCGCCCCGGACGGGCGGGTATCCGACGCCACCGGGTTCAACACCCGCGCCGTGGTGCTGCGCCAGTTGCGCCTCGGTGACGGGCGCACCGTGGCCACCCGGGTCGGGGTGTGGCCGGAGGCGGCACTGTCCGCCGCGGCGGTGGCCGCTCTGGCCGGGGCGGTGTGGCTGCGTCGGCGGCGGTCGGCGGTCGCCCGGTAGCGACACGTCGGCGGCGCGTCGGCGGGGGCGGAGGAACGGTGAGCGGAGCGGCGGGTGTGCGGCGGCCGGGGCTGGGGCGGGTGCTGGTGGTCATCCCCACCTACAACGAGGCTGACAACGTGTCCCCGATCGTGGCGCGGGTCCGCGCCGCCGCCCCGGACGTGGACGTGTTGATCGCCGACGACAACAGTCCCGACGGCACGGGGACGATCGCCGACGCGCTCGCCGCCACCGACGGGCGGGTGCGGGTGCTGCACCGGCCGGGTAAGCAGGGCCTCGGCGCCGCCTACCTGGCGGGGTTCGGGTGGGCCCGGGAGCGCGGTTACGACGCGGTGGTGGAGATGGACGCCGACGGTTCGCACGCCCCGGAGGACCTGCCGCGGCTGCTGGCCGCCGCCGGGAACGCCGACGTGGTGATCGGTTCGCGTTGGTGCCGGGGCGCGAGGGTGGTGGACTGGCCGCTGCGGCGGCTGCTGCTGTCGCGTTGCGGGAACCTGTACGCGCGCCTGGCGTTGGGGATGCCGGTGGCCGACGCGACCGGCGGGTACCGGGTGTACCGGTTGGCGGCCTTGGACGCGGTGGATCTGGGGTCGGTGTGTTCGCAGGGATACTCGTTCCAGGTGGAGTTGTCGCGGCTGGCGCATCGGGCGGGCGCACGGATCGTGGAGGTGCCGATCACGTTCGCCGAGCGGGAGCGGGGGGCGAGCAAGATGAGCCCGTTGATCGTCGCGGAGGCGTTGTGGCGGATCAGCGTGTGGGCGGTGCAGGACCGGCGGGCGGCGTGGCGGCGTGGGGTGCACGGCACCCGCGATGGTCAGGTGCGGTGGCCGTGAGCGGCGGCGTGTCATGCTTGGACGGGCGGGATGTCGGGACGGCCGATGGGGTGAGATGCGCCGAGGACTGAGATTTGTGCCGGTGGCGGCGCTGCTGGCGGTGGCGGCGGAGCTGGCGGTGTTCGTCGGGGTGGGCCGGCTGGTCGGGTTCGGGTCGGCGGTGCTGCTGGTGTTCGCGGCGTCGCTGCTGGGGCTGGTGTTGTTGCGGCGGGAGGGCATGCGGGCGTGGCGGGGTTTCCGGGCGGCGGCGCAGGCCGGTCAACCGCCGGGCCCGCAGGTCACCGACGGGCTGGTCGGGTTGTTGGGGGCGCTGCTGTTGGCGGTGCCGGGCCTGGTCACGGGCGTGGTGGGGGCGTTGCTGCTGGTGCCGCCGGTGCGGCGGCTGACCCGGGCCGGGGTGCGGCGGGCCACGGAGCGGCGGGTGTCGTCGATGGTGGCCGGTGACCTGTTCGGGCCGCGGGTGGTGCGGGTGCGCCGCGCGGGCCAGCCCACCCCGCCCGGTCAGTCGCCGGCCGGCCCGGCCGAGCCGAGCGTGGTCGACGGTGCCATCGAGGGGGAGATCGTCGAACCCGGCCGTTGAGGCGGTGAGCGGTCGACGAAACAGCCGAAACGCCCCGGAAGATCCCTTCCGGGGCGTTTCGGCTGTTTAGCGGGTCAGGCGCGGCCGCGGCGGGTGCGGACCTCCTGCAGCCGCTCGGCGAGGATGTCCTCCAGCTCGGCGATGGAACGGCGTTCCAGCAGCATGTCCCAGTGGGTGCGCGGCGGCTTGGCCTTCTTCTGCTCCGGCTCGCTGCCGTCGACCAGCCGGGCGACGCTGCCGTCGAACTTGCACTCCCAGGTGGTGGGGACCTCCGCGTCCACGGCGAACGGCACCTCGAACTGGTGGCCCTTGGCGCAGAGGTACTCGCGGGTCTGACGCGGCGCGAGCTCCGTGTTGCGGTCGGATTCGTAGCTGACCGCGCCCAGACGGCTTCCGCGCAGCATGCGCTCGCCCATGATCGACTTCCCCTCGCTCGTGGTGCTGTCTTCTCGTGTAACGGTCCGTGCCGGCCGGGCCATTCCCCGCCCGCCCTGGCGGGCCGGAACCCGCCCACCCGGCCGTCGCCCTGCAAGGGTAGCCGGACAGGACATGCACCCGGCGGGGTCGCCCCGGCCGGGTCGAGTCGGTGGGAGTGTTTCGGCGGTCTACGGGGATGTTACCCAACCCCAGCCGCGCGGAGGTGTCGATGCCCCGTGACGCGCCGCCCGCCGGCCTCGGCCACCCCGGCGCCCTGGCCACCCTGTTTCCTCACCATGTGGGAGCTACGGCATGCGGGCGGTCCTGGTGGCTGTACCTGACCGCCGCGGTCGCCGACGACGGCCTCGGCCTGCGCCGGTCCAGCGGTGCTGGCAGGCCCCGGTCGGACACGTCAGCGCGGTGCGGCGCCCAACCGGGCCAGCGCGGCGGCCAGGTCGCTGACCTGGTCGACGAGCTGCGCCGAGCGTCGCTGCGCGGCGTCCCGGTCGGCCTCGGCCGCGCCGAGGCGGGCCTCCAGCTCACCGAGGCGGCCCTGCCCGGCAGCCGCCGTCTCCCGGGCCGCGGCGAGCTGGGCGGCGACGGCGTCGCGGGCCGCCTCGGCCTCGGCCAGCCGTGCCGACAACGCCGCCGCCTCCTGCCGGCACGCCGTCGCCTCGGCCTGCGCCTGCTCGGCGGCGCGGCGGGCCTCGCCGGCGTCGGCGCGCCGCCGGTCGGCCTCCTCGCGGGCCCGCGCGGCCTCGACGCGCGCCGCCTCGGCCCCCTCTGCGGAGCGCCGCGCGTCGGCGCGGGCCCGCTCGGCGTCGGCGTCGGCCTGCCCGGCCCGCCGCCGTGCCTCGTCCGCCGTGTCGGCGGCGCGGCGGGCGTCGGCGGCGGCGGCGTCGCGCTCGGCGGTCAGGTCGGCGGCCCGCCGCCGTTCGGTGTCCCGTTCGCCGGTCACCGTACGCAGCTCGTGCCGGGCGGCGTCGCGGTCCCGTTCGGCCTGCACCCGCAGCGCCTGCGCCGCCCCGTTGTCGCGGCGCGCGCAGTCCCGGGCCGCCTCGGCGGCGTCGGCCCGCTCCCGGGCCTGGACGGCGTCGGCCTCGGCACGTTCGGCCCGCTCGCGGGCCGCGTCGGCCTCGGCTGCGGCCGTGTGGGCCTCCTGGCGGGCCCGGGCGGAGCCCGCCGCCGCGTCCTCGGCGTCGCGGCGGGCCTCGTCGCGTTCGGTGTGTGCCTGGGCCAGCTCGGCGGCGGTCTCGGCGCGTAGCTGCGCCAGCTGCCGCTCCACCCCGGCCGGGGACAGCTCCGCGTGCAGCGCCTCGGTGAGGGTCTCCACCACCTGGTCGAGCCGGTCCACGGCCTCCCAGGTGCGGGCGACCTGCCCGGGCAGGCCGGGGGCGTTGCGGTGCCGCATCCGGTTGTTGCGTGAGGCCCGCTGGCAGGCGCCGTCGTTGTCCCGGCAGTAGCGGAACGGCCGGCCCGCGCCGGCCCGCTGTGGCACGTCCCGGCCGCAGTGCGCGCAGGGACGGGTCTCGGTGGGGGAGGGCTGGGCGTCCATCGAGGCGGAAGTCTAGCGACGCCGCCGGCCCGGCCCCGCGTCGCGCACCGCCGGTCCCGGGCCGCGCGTCCGTTCGTCCGGCGCCGGCCCGCCGGTGCGTGCGGCGCCGGGGGCCGGGTCGACACCCGTGCCGGGCGGGCTGGTCAGCCGGCGGCTCGGGCCGCGCCGTCGAGGGTGTAGCGGCGCTGTGCCAGCACCGCGGCGAGCATCAGCGCGGCCGGCAGCAGCCCGAAGCCGTACCGGATCGCCGCGAGCGCCGCGTCCGGCTGGGCGACCTGGTCGCCGCCGGCCGAGGCGACGAACCCGCCGGCGGCCAGGCACAGCGCGTACGCGTACGGGCCCAGCGCCGCGCCGGTGGCCTCGGTGGCCGTCCAGACCCCGGTGTAGGTGCCCGCGCCGGTGGCACCGGCGGCGCGGATGACGTCGGGCACCATCGCGAACGGCAGCAGCTGCATCCCGGCGAACGACACCCCGAGCACCGCCACCGCCGCGACCAGCACCGGCAGGCCCGCCGGTCGGCCCACGGCGAGCACCAGAGACCCGGCGGCGAACCCGCCCTGCGCGGCCAGCAGTGCCCGCTGCTTGCCGACCCGGCGGGCCACCGCCAGCCAGCCGGGGGTGACCAGCAGCGCCGGGGCGACGAACGCCGCGACGAGCACGGTGGTCAGCGCGGGGCGGCCCAGCTCGTACTCGGCGTAGTACGGCACCCCGGCGAGCACCAGGTGCGTGGTGGTCGACATCGCCAGGTACGCGATCACCAGCCAGCGGAACTGCCCGTCGCGCAGCGCCGCCAGCAGCGCCGGCCACCCGCCCGGGGTGTGGCCCTCGCCCGAGGTCCCGGCGGCCCGGCGCAGCCGGCCGATGCCCGCCATCCCGACCAGCATCGCCGCGAGGGTGCCCGCGCCCAGCAGCAGTCCCATCCGCTGGTAGCCGGCCCGCGTCGCGGTGTCCCCGCCGGTCAGCACCGGTGCCAGCAGGCCGGCGACCAGGATCCCGGCGGTGAGCACCACCATCCGGAACGCCATCAGCCGGGTCCGTTCGTGATAGCCGATCCGCAGGTCCGCCGGGGTGGCCAGATAGGGCACCTGGTAGGCGGCGAAGAGCAGGTTCCCGGCGACGAAGCACACCGCCACCCAGCCGGCCGCCGGCGCGCCGGTGAGCCCGCCGGGAACGGCGAACAGCGCGGCGAACGCCGCCGGCAGCAGGCAGCCGACCAGCAGTAGGCGCCGCCGGTCGCCGCGGCGGGCCTGCTGCACGTCGCAGCGGTGCCCCACCCAGGGGTGCAGCAGCACGTCGGCGACCTTCGGCGCCAGCAGCGCCAGGCCGGCCAGCCACGGCGGCACGGCGAGGACGTCGGTGAGGAAGTACAGCAGCAGCAAACCGGGTACGGTGACCCAGACGCCCATGCCGAGAGAGCCGGTGGCGAAGCCGAGCAGCGGCCCGCGCGGCAGGTGGGTGCCCGGTGCGCGGTCGCGGGTGTCGAGCCCGGTCATAGCTCTGCGTCCCTTCGGCGGCACGCCGCCCCCAAATCCAACGGTTGCTGGATTGTAGGGGGACAATGGCGGCCGTGACCATGCCACGACGGCGACCGGGCCGGCCCCGGCGCTCCGAGACCCGTGACACCCGCGAGGTGGTGCTCACCGCCGCCACCGCGCTGTTCGCCGCCCGCGGCTTCGACGCCGTCGGGCTGCGGGAGGTCGCCGCCGCCGCCGGCGTCGACGTGGCCACGGTCTCCCACCACACCGGTACGAAGGCGCAGCTCTACGACGCCTGCTTCGCCCGGGTGTTCGCCGCCGAGCGGGCGGTGCTGGAGGCCGCGGCGGCGCGCGCCCGCGACGCCCTCGACGCCGGGCCGCAGCAGGCGCTGCGCGCCCTGCACGACATGCTCGACGTGTTCGTCGACTTCCTGGAGGCCCGCCCGGAGACCACCGCGCTGTGGCTGCGCCGCTGGCTGGAGCCGAACCGGCACGCCGAACTGGACCAGCGCTACGCCGCTCCCCTGTACGACCTGGTGGAGGAGTTGCTGGCCGCCGTCGCGGCCGGCGGGGCGCTGGTCGAGCCGACCCCGCACGTCACGGTGCGTAGCCTGGTGTGGGCGGTGCACGCGCACGTGGTGGCGCTGGCCAGCCCCGGGGGGTCGCCGGCGCGGGAGCGGCGGGAGTTCCGGGCGTTCCTGCGCCGGCTGCTCGTCGCCCTGTATGGCCCGACCGGCTTGACGAGCGGGCCCTGACCCACGCATTATCCGACAGACGTTGGATTAACCGTCGGGAGGGGACCGCATGGGGGCACCGCCACGGGTCGCGGTCGTCGGCGCCGGCGCCGCCGGCCTGGCCACCCTCAAGGCCCTCGCCGACGCCGGCGTCCCCGCCGTGGCCTACGAGGCCGCCGACACCGTCGGCGGCCTGTGGGTGTACGGGGCCCCCGACTCGCCCGCATACCGCACCCTGCACCTGAACACCAGCAAGACCCGCACCCAGTTCGCCGACCACCCCATGCCGGCCCACTGGCCCGACTACCCCGACCACACCCGGATCGCCGGCTACCTGCACGACTACGCGCGACGCTTCGGACTGCTCGACGCCGTCGCGCTGCGGCACACCGTCACCCGCGTCGCCCCCGGCGCCGACGGCCGCTGGGCGGTCCGGGCCACCGGCCCGGACGGCCCCGTCGAGGTCGACGTGGAGGCGGTCGTCGTCGCCAACGGCCACAACCGGGTGCCCCGCCCGCCCGCGCCCGGCTACCCCGGCGACTGCGCCGCCGAACAGCTGCACAGCCACGACTACCGGGGCCCCGAGCAGCTCACCGGCCGGCGCGTCCTGGTCGTCGGCGGCGGCAACTCCGCCATGGACATCGCCGTGGACGCCTCCCACGCCGCCCGGCGCACCCTGCTGTCCCTGCGCCGCGGGGTGTGGGTGGTGCCCAAGTACCTGCTCGGCCGCCCGTCGGACACCCTCAACGGGGCGCTGGCGCGCCGGCTGCCCTGGCGGCTGCGCCAGCGGATCAGCCAGGCCATGCTCGCCGCCACCGTCGGCCCACCGCCCCGCTACGGCCTGCCCGCCCCCGCCCACGGTTTCCTCCAGGACCACCCCACCCTCTCCGACGCGCTGCTGTCCCGGCTCACCCACGGCGCCGTCGAGGCCCGCCCCGGCATCGCCGCGTTCCACGGCGACCGGGTCGAGTTCACCGACGGCCGCATCGACGAGGTCGACCTCGTCGTGTGGTGCACCGGCTACCGGGTCGCCGTCGACTTCCTCGACCCGGCGCTGCTCGGCGCCGGCCCCGACACCCTCCCGCTGTACCGGCACGTGTTCCACCTCGACGCCCCCGGCCTGGCGTTCGTCGGGCTGATGCAGTCCACCGGCGCCGCGTTCCCCCTGGTCGAGGCGCAGGCCCGGCTCGTCGCCGCGCACCTGGCGGGCCGGTACGCCCTGCCCGACGCGGACCGCCAGCGCGCCGCCTGCCGGGCCGAGCTGCGCGCCGCCACCGCCCGGTGGGGCCAGCGGCGGCCGGCGATGCGGGTCGACTTCGACGCGTACCTGGCCGACCTGCGCCGGGAACTGGCCGCCGGCGTCCGCCGGGCGGCGCGATGAGCGCCCTGACCGGCCGCCGGGTCGTCGTCACCGGTGCCCGGGGCACCTTCGGACGCGAGCTGTGCGCGACCCTGGCCGCCGCCGGCGCCCACGTCGTCGGCCTCGACCTGCACCCCGGCACCACCGCCGGAGTGCCGGTGCTCGGCGCCGACCTGACCGACCAGGACGCCACGACCGCCGTCGTGGGTGCCGCCGTCGGCCGGCTCGGCGGCCTCGACCTGCTCGTCAACAACGCCGGCGTCGGCGGACCCGCCCCCGCCGAACTGGCACCCGACGACACCGTGCGCCAGCAGATCGAGGTGAACCTGCTCGCCGCGTGGCGGACCACCGCCGCCGCCCTGCCCGCCCTCGTCGACGCCCACGGCCGGGTGATCTTCGTGGCCAGCCGGATGGCGGTCCTGCCGTTGCCCCTCGCAGCCGCGTACGGGGTCAGCAAGCGGGCCCTCGTCGCGTACGCCGACGCGCTGCGGCTGGAGGTCGGCACCCACGTCGGGGTCAGCGTCGTCTACCCCAGCATGGTGGCCTCACCCATCCACGACAGCACCGCCCGTGCCGGCCTGTCCCTGCGGGGGGTGTCCCGGCTGGAACCCGTCGAAGGCGTCGTCGCGGCGATCCTGCGGGCCGCCACCGCCCGCCGCGCCCCCCGGGACGTGGCCACCACCACCCGGGGCCGCCTCGAACTGGCCCTGGCCCGACACGCGCCCGCGCTCGCCGACCGCCTCGTGCGGCGTACCGTCGCCGGTCGGGTCGCCGCCGGTGACCTCGACGGCGCGCCGTTGGCCGAGGGCCTCGTCCGCCGCCACCGCGACGCCGCCGGCTGACCAGCGCGACGGGCCGTCAGACCGTGGCCGCGGCGGCCCGGGACCGGTCCGCCGCGATGCGCACGGCCAGGGCCGCCAGCACCGTTCCCATCAGGTACCGCTGCACCCGCAGCCAGGCCGGACGGCCGGCCAGGAACGACGCGACCGATCCGGCGGTCAGCACGATCAGCGCGTTCACCGTCAGCGCGATGACGATCTGGACGCCGCCCAGCAGCAGGCTCTGCCCCGCCACGTGCCCCCGCGCCGGGTCCACGAACTGCGGCAGCAGCGACACGTACAGGATCGCGATCTTCGGGTTGAGCAGGTTCGTGACCAGGCCCATCGTGAACAGCCGCCGCGGCCGGTCCGGCGGCAACGGCGCCGGCGCGAACGCCGACCGACCACCGGGGCGCACCGCCTGCCAGGCCAGCCACAGCAGGTACCCCGCCCCGGCCAGCTTCACCACCGTGTACAGGGTGGGCACCAGCACGAACACCGTCGCGATGCCGGCGACCGCGGCCGCCAGGTAGACGCCGAACCCGACCGCCACCCCGGCCAGCGACACCAGCCCGGCGCGGCGGCCCTGCGTCACCGACCGGGACACCAGGTAGACCATGTTCGGGCCGGGGGTCAGCACCAGTCCCAACGCCACCAGCGCGATCCCCAGCACCGCCGTCGCATCGACCACGATCCGCCCCCGTTTTTCCCGTTCGAGTTCGGGGCCGAGCCTACGCCCCGCCCGGGGCCCGCACCGCCGATGGATCGGCAGGGGCTGGCTCTGGCGCGGTCAGCGGCAGGTGGGACGGGCTCCCTGCTGCCGCACCGTCGACTCCGACCCCTCGACGGGTTCGCGGCACGACAGGGGCAGCACCCGCCCACATGATGGGCGACACTACGGGGATGCCGGTCCTGCTGCGGGCACCCGCGACCGCCCACCGTCCCGAACTGGCGCTCCGCCCGTGGTGCGACGCCGACATCGCCGAGCTGATCGAGGTCTACCGCGACCCGGAGCTGCGCCGCTGGGTGAGCCATCCCGTCGACGACGTCGACGGCGCTCGGCGGTGGGTGACCCGCAGCCGGCAGGGCTGGGCCGCCGGCAGCCGGTTCAGCTTCGCGGTGCTGGAGCCGCAACCCGCCGCCGCCGACCGGCTCGTCGCCACGGTGGTGCTCAAGAACGTCCTGCCCGGCCGCGAACACGCCGAGGTGGGCTACTGGACGGCCGCCTGGGCGCGCGGGCGCGGCGTCGCGCCCCGGGCGGTGGAAACGGTCACCGGCTGGGCGTTCGCCCGGTTCGCCGCGACCGGGCTGACCTGCCTGGAGCTGCTGCACCAGGTGGACAACCTGGCCTCGTGTCGGGTGGCGGAGAAGACCGGCTACCTGTTCCAGGAGGTCCTGCCGGCCCGCGCGCCGTTCCCCCGTGACGGGCACCGCCACGTCCGGCGGGCGCCGGCGATCCCGCGCCACGCCCCGGCCTGAACCGCCGCGGCTGATGTACCACTTCCGCACCAAGGAGGCCCTCATGGTTGCCCTCGTCGACGAGGTGGTCGACGGGTGGGAACGGGAGCTGACCGGCCGCCTTCACGTGCCGCTGTCCGAGGCCCCCCAGGACCGGTTGCGCTCGTACCTCGACTGGTCGCTGTCGGGCACGTTCGACGTGGCCGACCTGGTGATGCTGACCGATCCCCGGTTGCGGGACCGGCTGACCGCACGGTGGGCCGAACGCCTCGGCCCGTGGCTGGAGATCCCCGACGCCCTGCCGTCGGCGATGCGCGGCCGGCTGACCAGCGTGCGCCTCATCGCCGACGGCGCCTGGTTCGCCGACGCGACCGGGACGTTCCCTCTCTCTCCCGACGAACGCGCCCGCGTCCGCGAGGTCGCCGACCGACTCCTCGGGCACTGACATGAAGAAGTGGCTGTTCCTTGCCGGCGCGATCGGCAGCGAGGTCACCGGGTCGCTCTCGCTCAAGGCGGCACTCGACCGACCAGGCTGGTACGCCCTGGTCGGCACGGGTTACGTCGCGTCGTTCATCCTGCTCTCCCTCGTGCTGCGCACCGGGATGCCGCTGGGAGTCGCCTACGGCGTCTGGGGGGCACTGGGCGTCGCCGCCACCGCGGTGCTCGCGGCGGTCATCTACGGCGAGACCCTGACCATCGTCATGATCATCGGCCTCGCTCTGATCATGTTCGGCGTGCTGGTCGTCGAACTCGGATCTCAGCACGTCGCCACCGGAACGGGGAAAGCGTGATGCGGTGGATCTTCCTGACCGGCGCGATTCTCGCCGAGGTCAGTGCCGCCCTCGCGTTACGCGCCGCGACAACCGGCTGCAAGCGCTGGTACGCCGTCGTGCTCAGCGGCTACGCCCTCGCGTTCATCCTGCTGACCCTCGCCCTCGGGCAGGGGCTGGGGATCGGTGTCGCCTACGGCATCTGGGCCGCCGCAGGCGTGGCGCTGACCGCCGTCGCCAGCCACGTCCTGTTCGAGGAGCCCTTCACCTGGCTGATGGCGGCGGGCATCGCGCTCATCATGGGCGGTGTGCTCATGGTGGAGGTCGGCGGAGCGGCCCATTGACCCGGACGCGCGGCAGCGGGGCGAGGAGTTGGTCGACCCCTGGCGCCTGGGCCTGCGCTCCCACCGGGAATGCCCGCCGCCGACGCGGCGCTACCCCGGGATGGGAAGAGGTTACGGTGGGTGCGGGAGGTGGCGACGGTGACCGACAGGTGGGAAGCGGCGGCCGAGGCGCAGATCCGCACCGCCCAGGAGCGCGGCGAGTTCGACAACCTGCCCGGCATGGGCAAGCCGCTCCCGGGACGGAACACGCCCTACGACGAGTCGTGGTGGATCAAGAGCTTCCTGGAACGTGAGGCACTGCCCACCGACCTGCTGCTGCCGACCCCGCTGCAACTGCGCCGCCGGATCGAGCGGATCCCCGACGAGGTGCGGGACCTGCCCACCGAGCAGGCCGTGCGGGCGTACGTGGGCGAACTCAACGCACAGGTCCTCGCCTGGCTGCGCAACCCGACCGGTCCGCGGATCGTCGTTCGGCCCGCCAACGCCGACGAGGTGGTCCGGCAGTGGCGCGCCGCCCGGGACCGGTCCCGGGCGGAGACGGGCTCCGCACCGCCGCCACCGCCGCCGCGGACGCGAGGCCGCCGGGGCTGGTGGCGGGCCTGGCGCCGCCGCGCCTGACCGGGGTGACGGTGCGGCAGAAGACCATGGGTGTGTCGCACCCGCGGGATCGCGGGCGATGCAGTCTCGGCCTGCGGCGTCGTCGGCATGCTGCTCGGCGGTCCGGGTATCCGGATCCGTCGATGAGCGGATACCAGCCGCTGGCTTCGGCGAGGTCTTCCGGATCAGGACGGCCGCTGGTGGTTCGAAGTGCCTGATCTATGCGAGTAGAGGCACCACGGTGCTGGCATCCGTCGCCTCGGTGTTGCTGAGGACCACGATGCGGCGATCCAGTTCCGGAATGTGGGCGGCGAACGCCTTGAAGCCTGCGTTGTGGCCGCTGTGGTGCCACGACCGCCGGCCGTTGAGCTCACCAACGAAGACGCCGTAGCCGTAACCGCTTTCGACAGGGCCCTTGCCGGTCCGCACCCGTTCGGTCAGCATCAGCGTGCGGTACGGTTCGCTCAGCAGGTGGCCGCCCTGGAGGGCATCGAGCCAGGCCAATACGTCCTTGGCCGTCGACCATACGTCTCCGGCCCCCATGCCTACCACGTCCAATTCGCAGGTCGGCAATGGCTGGCCCTCAGCGTCGTGGCCGCGCGCCAGGTTCGGCCGCGCGCCGGGCGCGCCCGCGAACGTCCTGGTCAAACCGAGGTGATCAAAGATGCGGTCTGCCAAGAAGACCCGGTACGGCGTATCGGCGGCCCGTTCGACGACGTGCGCCAGCAGCACGTACGCCGGGCTGCTGTAGCTCCAGCCCTCGCCCGGCGGGTATCGGAGTGGTACGCAGTGGAAGGTCTTCAGCAGTTCGCCGGGCTCAACCCGCTGAGCTAGGTCGATCATGGGATAGTCGTCCCAGTGACCGAGGCCGGAGGTGTGGGTGAGCAGGTGGTGCAGCGTGATGTCTCGCCACTCCTGCGGGCAGCCGTCGATCCAACGGCCCACGGGATCGTCGAGGACCAGCATGCCGTCCTCTACGAGCAAGAGCGCGGCAGCCGCGGTGAACTGCTTGCTCACAGAGGCCAGCTGATACCGCGTCTCCGTGGCGTCGTCCACGATGAAGTCCGCACCCTGCCGCACCAGAGTCTCCGCTCGCGTCATGACGCCGACCCTAGACGCTTTCGCACTCGTCAGGCGTGGACCCTGGAGCCGTCACCGACCCCGTGCACCCAAGAAGCCTGCCGACCGCCGCGGCCTGACTCCGTTGTTCTGGCAGCACGTCCAGCCCAACGGCGAGGTACGGCTGGACGTCGCCAAGCGACTGCCGCTGGCCGACGGCGCGAGTCAGGCGCTGCCCGCCAGCGGGTGGGGGCACTATCGTTCTGGCGTGCACATTCGTTTTGACGTCCCAGCCGATCCCGCCTACCCAGGGCGCGTGGCCGCTGCCTTGAGCAGTGTTCGGCTGCGTAGGTACGGTTATGTCGGCGCGGTGCTGGCGGCGGTCGGGGCGATCGGTTTCATCGTGTCGCGGGGGTTCGCGTGGGGCGAGCAGATCTCGCCGCTGTGCATGACGATGGTCGTGGGTGGGCTGCTGTCGATGCTGTACTCGCCGTGGGTGCGGTTGCGCGCCCGGCGCCGCTCCAGTCGCTACGCTGTCGAGGGCGCCTACGACATCACCGACGACAACATCATGATGCGCAGCGGCTCGGAGTCCGGCGGCATCGCCTGGGACGGGGTCGACCAGGTAAGGGACACTCCTGAGTTCTGGATCGTGTACGTCGGCCGGATGCCGGCGACCGTGATCCCCCGCCGCCTGATGTCCGCCGAGGACGCCGAAACGTTGCGAGCCCATATGGCCAAACGTGGGCTGCTCCAGCCTCGGTGAACTCAGTTGCCGCGATCCGCGCGTCACACAGCGTGGCTCGACGCCGCCGGCCTGACGCTCGAAGCTGCCGATGACAGGCGGCCAGTACACATGCGGAGGGCGGGCGGCGGCAGCCTGGCCCCGGGCTCAGTGCGCTTCGAGGACGAAGAAGATGAAGCAGAGGAACGACGTGCGGTCCCCGAGATGTGGAGGCAGGAGCTCGCGCGGAGTCTCGGGAGAGATGGGGGTTCGCTGATGACCGAGAGGCGGAAGCCCGCGTCGGTGAACGCATCCGTCATTGCGTGCAACGGCCGGTGCCAGTAGGTCAGCTCCGTGCTGTGCCCGTCGAACGTGTGCTCGTCCGACCAGCGCGCGAGGGCGAAGTAGTCGGAGTCCGGGTGCACTGCCTCGTAGACGATCGGGTGGTTCACGGACAGGAGGAGGCGGCCGCCTGGCCTCAGGACTCGTCGCAGCTCAGCCAGGGGCGCAGTCCAGTCCCGCAGGTAGTGCAGGACCAGGGACACCACGACGTCGTCGAACGCACCGTCGGCGAAGGGAAGCGGTTCGCTGAGGTCGGCCACCAGCAGCGTGGCGTCCTTGCCCAGCCGCCGTTCGGCCAGCTCGACCATCGCCGGGCTGGAGTCGAAGCCGGTCACGATGGCCCCTCGCTCGCGAAGAGCCGCGGACAAGGGACCTGAACCGCAGCCGGCATCGAGGATTCGTCGACCGTTCACATCCCCGGCAAGTCCGATCATCGCGGGCCGCTCGTAGTAGCCGTTGATCAGGTTGGATTCGTTATCCACGGAGTAGCGCTCGGCGAAACTGTCGTAGTGGTCGGCCTTCACCAGGCTGTCTCCTAAGCAGGTCCCCCGAGGTCGAAAGAACGATCCTGCCATGGAGGCGGAGACACGGATGTGGACAGGGGGTTGGCTGTCCGGCGCGTTATCAGCCTGCGGGTGCCGGCTCGGCGGGCCGAGCCGTGAAGAAGCGGACGATGTCTTCCGCTGCGGTTGGGGACAGCATCATCGCGTGGACTCGTGCGGACATTTCGGCGATCGGACGGGTCCTGGTGAACATTTCGTGTTCGTACGCCCGGATCGCTGAGTGCGGGTCGGCGGGGTTGGCGACCAGTTCGCGGGCGAGTTCCGCGGCGTCAAGCATGGCCTGGTTGGCGCCCTCGCCGACCGGCGGCATGAGGTGCGCGGCGTCGCCGATCAGGGTGACGCCCGGCTGGCTGGCCCAGCGTGTACCGATCGGCATGGCCTCGATCCGGCGCGGCGTCGCCGCGCTGTCGCCGGCTTCGATCAGTGCGGTGAGGCTTGGATCCCAGCCGTCGAACATGTTCAGCAGAGCACGCTTACTACCGATGTGGCGGTCGTCCTCGCGTAAGGACGCCGCGACTCGCAGGCTGCCGTCGCCGCTGCGTTGCGCCGCCAGGATCTGGCTTACGCCGACGCACCACAGGTTCCCGGGACCGACCAGCTCGGCGAGGTCCGGGTGGCGCCGGTCGACGTCGCTGACGCTCAGCTCCGCCAAGGTGGCCACGTAGGTCAGTTTCGCGTCGGTCAGCAGCGACCGGACTATTGACCGTGCGCCGTCCGCGCCGATGAGGATCTCGCAGTCTGCTCGGTGGCCGCCATGAAATTCCAGCCGGAAGCCCCCGTCGGGTCGCGGTGTCGCCGCGACGAGGCGGTGCCCCCACGCGACCGTGTCGCTGGGGAGTGAATCGAGCAGGAGATCACGCAGTGCGCTCCGGTCGATCTCGGGTCGTCCGGAGAACGAGCCGGGTTGCGGCTTGTGGTGCAGGAGGGTCCGGCCGGCCGGGTCGAGGATGCGAAGTTCCTCGCCCTCGGGTCGCGCTTCAGATCGGAATCGGCCGGTGAGGCCCGCTTCCGCCAGGGCGTGTTGCCCGGACTCCGGGTGCAGGTCGAGCGAGCCGCCCTGCGATCGGGCGGATCGGCTGGCCTCGCGCTCGTACACCACCGCATCGATGCCGTGTCGGTGCAGGATCCGGGCCAGGGTCAGCCCGCCGAGGCCGCCACCCGCGATCGCTATGCGCATCATCAACTTCCTTAACGTACGCTGTATCGTGTGAATACACCGTACCTTAGTGAAGCAAAGCCCGTCTGGGAGCGGCCCGAACCCCGGACGCGGGCGGCGCCGGTGCCGTTGAATCGCGAGAGGATCGCCGCTGCGGCGATCCGGGTGGCTGATGAGTACGGCCTCGATGGACTGTCGGTTCGTAGGATCGCCAAGGAGCTCGGCGTCGGTCCGATGCGGCTCTACGCCTACGTGGTCAACAGATCCGAACTGCTCGATCTGATGGTCGACGCTGTCTATGCCCGGATCGCCGAGGCCGGCCGGCAGTCCGATTGGCGTGCCACGGTCCTAGCCATCGCCCACCTGACCCGGGTCGCCGCCCTCGAACACGAGTGGTTTTCCGACCTGCTCGGTGGAAGGCCACACTTGGGTCCGAACGCGCTCGCCGTGGGTGAATCGACCGCGGCGGCGCTCAGCCAGGCCCCGGGCGTGCGCGACGTCGCCGACCTCCAGCGGGCCGTAGGAACCCTCAACGCCTTCATCATCGGAGCGCTGCGCAGAGAGGTCACCGAGCGGCGCACCGCCCGTTCCACCGGCACCGACGAGCGCGCCTGGCAGGCCAGCCTCGGCCCCTACCTGACACGTCAATTGGAAACCGGCAAGTACCCCACCATCGCCCGGCTCGTCATCGACGGCGCCCACCTCAACTCCGAGGAGAATTTCCATCGCAACCTGACCACCATCTTGGACGGCATCACCAGCCGTCCCTCCACGTGACCTCTGCTCCCAAGCCGTGGCCGGCTGAGCACCGGAACACCTGGACCGGACATCCGCATCTGCGGCCGACCGCGCGTGGCTGTGGGCCGTTGGACACGGTCCCCACCGAGACCCCGGCCGGCGCGGCGACGTCGTGAATGGTGACGATGCGGGGCCGGGTCATGCCCGGCAACGCTGCGGGTCCGCCTTCGCTGCCCGTTGCAGGACACCGGAGTCTCCGTACGCTTCGAACCCCCGCGACGTGCTTCTGCGCCAGGGCGACACGACCCAGCACGTGCACGTGGGTCGTGGTTGACGTGCAGGTTGGCCCGGGACGTCGGCGCCGCCTGCCCGGTCTTTCCCGGCAGCGCTACGAGGACTGGAAGCCCGATGACCCGGCCGGTAAGGGCGTCGCGGCCGGCCGCCCGATCCGCGACGACATCCATGAAGGTCAACGAGGCGCTGGTCGCCCGGTCGCGGCGGTCGGTGGCGCGGTCACCGGCAGGTGATCGACGCGCTCGCAACCAGACGGGCGCGCGATGGCGGCGCCTGCGGCCGGAGGGCGTCTCCTCGAAGGCGTTCACACCAGGCTTGGCAGCTGGGCGATCGCCGCGGTGTCTTCAGGCCAGCAGGTGCTCGCGCATCTTCGCGCCCAGGTTGATCCCACCTACTGCCCGAGAATTGGTCGGATCGTGCACGTCGAGGGTGTTGTTGCGGCGCATGAGCTCACGGACCGGAGGTGGCAGCCGGGGCGGGTCGTCCATAGCTGCGAGGATCTGCCCGGCGGTTGAGATCAGTCGATCGGCCAGGGCGGCGGCGTCGGTGTCTATCCGTACTCGGCCGTACTCCCAGCCGGAGGTGGTGAGGTCGAGCACCTCGAACACGCGGGTCACAAGCGGGTTCGGGTCGGTCACCCGGTCGAGCCGGGGCGCCTGGCTGCCGACTACCGCGACGGCGGCGGCCACCTGCGCGTACGGGTGGAAGCCGCACGGCAACGCGGTCAGTGGCCAGCGCAGGGCTGGGCCGGCCTCCATCCACAGCGGCCGGTAGTTCTGGCGGTGCACCAGGAGCCGCCGGCCCGTCCGTCGGTGTATTTCGTGGGCCTGGGCCTGTAGGTCCGCGTGGGCCTCGTCGGCGACCTGGCTCACGATCCGGGCCGCCACTACCAGACCGTCGTCGCCGTTCAGCATCCCGGTGACCGCCTCGACCTGCTCGGGAAACCGGATCTGCGCGTGGGCGCCATACCGGGACTGGACGTCCTGTAGCAACGCCTGCTGTCGTTCCGCATCGAGCTGGACCCGCCCGCCGCCCAGCAACCGCCGGAGCCAACGCATTTCGCCTCGTTTCAGCAGAGCCGTCCCATACCGCGGCAATGCTACAGAGGTTGAAAGGCTGGCGTCTGGGTTGTCATGGTGGTTCGGGGTCGACAGTCACGCCGGTCTGAGCGAGGAATCCGGCGATGAGGTCGGTCTGCTGCTGGCAGGCGCGTAGCCGTTGTTTGACGATGGCGGCGAGGCCGTCGACGCCGTGGACGACGATGTTCGTGATGCCGCGTTTCATCCAGGACCAGACACCCTCGGTCGGGTTGAGGCACGGCCAATGCTCTGCAGCGCTGCCGCAACCGGTCGACGTTAGGCAGTCTGGCGGCGATGTCGTACACGGTCACCGGGTGACCCTGCATGGGCAGCAAGCGACTCAATCACCTACCTGATTCGGTGCCGGCGGCGCCTATGCCGCCTTCGGTTGCCGCGTACTCCAATGCGGTGATCCGCGCGGGGCATAGGAGGGGCCGGCATCGCCGGTGGCCAGTCGCCCGTTGCTGGAACATCGACGTGGTGCGCGATGACGTGGGGGATTAGGTCGTCGCGTCGGGCGAGGAGTGCAGCGCGAGGTGCGGTCCGGACTACACGAACGCTTCCCGGACGCTATGCCCGGCCCTCACGCCTGGCGAGGATCGCAACCGATGGTCCACCCCCCCCCGCTTTGCCTCCGTCGCCGCCCTGTGCCCGGTCACCATGCGGGGCGCGAATCGCAAGGGTCAGCGCCCGGCTACGACGTCAGTGGGTGCGGCAGAGGGGCGGCTTCGCCCTTGCGCCGATGCGGCGCGGCACCAGTCGGTCCGGGATGAGTGTGCTTGTCGTTTGTGGGCAAGACTGTCTAGTAGAGATAGTTGTCAGGCGTGCTGTGACGACGTGGTCGCATCGGTGTGCCTTGTTGGTGGGCCGGGCTTGAGCGGATGTAGCCGGGCGGCTTCGACCGATCGGACGCGGTCAAGCATCGGTGACACCGCGTGACTTCACCTGTCACCTACCGGTGCAGCAGTCCCGCAGGCTCGTTCAGACCGACGACTTCAACGAGGCGAGGCGCGTGTATCTCGAGCTCGCTGACGCGACGCCCGCAATAGGCCGCGACGCCGTGTCGTGGCGCTAGACTCGCCGGCTATGGGTCTCCTCACCTTTAGCCTCAACCTCACCCTGGACGGTTGTGTCGACCACCAGGAGGGGATCGCCGACGATGAGACGCACGCCCGTTTCACCCGTTTTTTGGACGAGTGCGGGGCAATGCTGTGGGGTCGCGTCACCTACGAGATGATGGAGAGCTACTGGCCAGCCGTCGCACGCGGCGACCAGGAGGCGCCGCCGGCCATGCGCGAGTGGGCGGTCAAGCTGGAGGCCAAACCCAAGTACGTGGTGTCGTCGACGCGTAACGACTTCCCGTGGACCAACAGCCACCACATCGCCGGCGATCTGCGCGAGAGCGTGCAGAAGCTCAAGGACGCGACCCCGGCCGGGGTCCTCCTCGGAAGCGGCAAGCTCGCGACCGAGCTCGACCGGCTAGACCTGATCGACGAGTACCAGCTGCTCGTCCATCCCAGGATCGCCGGCCACGGCCCGACGCTGTACCAGGGCGGGCTGCCCGGCGCACGCCGGCTCGAGCTGCTCTCGGCGGAGCCGCTCCGCAACGGCGCGGTGGCCATGCACTACCGCCGCGCGCGCTGAATCACAGAAGTCCATCGCCGCCAGCTCACCGGCAGCGCGGTGTCCTCTCGCGCTCGCCGCGCAGCGCCGACCGGCTCCTCGAAGGCAGGGACGTCTTCGAGGAGCCGGTCGAGGGCTCCGTGGATGTCACCAGCGGCGCAGGGGATCATGGCCCGTCCTGCGCTCACTCGCCGACGCGCATCACGGGTTCATCGGGTGGTAGCGACCGCACCTCGGGCTTGTGGCGACGGGCGAGGTGATTGATGCCAGTCATGGTGGCAGCGATCACCGTGATGAGGATTGCCAGTGGTAGCGGCTGACCGTCGAAGTGCTGCATCGTCGTGTTGGAGAGCAGCGGGTCAGGGATGAGCCATCCGGCGATGAAGCCGGTGAGTCCGACGCCGAGGATGACGGCGGGCCGGTGGCGGCGGACTGCGAAGGCGGCTCCGACAGCGGCGATGGCGGCGGTGAGGATCCCGAGGACCGTCGGCACGGCGTCGGGAACGTAGACGCCGTGACGTCCCCATTCTCCGGTGCCTTTCCAGGCGAGGATCCCGAGTGGGACGAGGGCCCACCAGAACAGGCGCGGCCGGGGCGCGGTCCACCGCTCGCGGCCGGCGATCGAGAGCAGGACGAGGGTCAGAACCGGTGGGGCGTACGCGAAGAGTTGTTGGCCGGGGTTGATTCCCATGCCGGAACCGCTGAGCACGTCGATGACGAACCAACCGACGTTGACCACCAAGAATATTGCTTGCAGGGTGAGGGCGGTCCGGGTCGCGCCGCACAGCCAGGCGATCAGCGGTGCGAGGGGCAGCAGGCCGAGAACGACCATCTGCGGCCAGCTAGCGATGATGGCCGGCATGTCGGTGGCGAGGACGGCGCCGGTGAGCAGGTCCAGGGTCTGACCGGCGGGCTGGGTGCTGGCGGCGACGAGCAGGGCACTGAGTCCGGTGGTGAGGGCCGCGGTGGTGACGGGCGTCGTGAGTCGCAGCCGGATCGCCAGGGCGATGATGTTCAGTGCCTCGTGCCGACTCGGGTGTCGGCGGCCGTGGTCGAGGTCCAGCAGCAGTCCGAGCAGTTCCTCGCCGCGGGCGTTGCGGTGCGTGGCTGGCAGTAGGCGCAGCAGCCGTCGATATCGTCGCTCCAGGGGGCTCATGCCCGGGTTCATCCGCTGGTCCCAAGGCGCGGGGCGTTGCGGGCGGCACGCTTGTTGAGGCGCTCCTCGGCGAGCCGGACCGCGGTGGCCATCCGCCGGCTCTCAGCGCGGATGGCGTCTGCCCCCGTGTCGGTTAGCTTGTAAAAACGGCGTAGCCGGCCCTTCTCCACCTCGTCGTGGTCGGGGGCGATGAGCCCTTGGGTGACGAGGCGGTCGAGGGCCCCGTAGAGGGTGCCAGCGCGTAACCGGATCCTGCCGTCGGTCATCTCGTCGACCTCTGTCACCAGGGCGTAGCCGTGACGGGGTTGGTCGGCGAGGGCGGAGAGGATCAGGAACGCCTGCTCGCTGATTTCCATGCGCTATATATATCGCGGTGCGATATATATAGCAACGACTTCTCGTGCTGGAGGGACGGGACCGTCAGTACGCCCAACTCGGTGCTCGCACTGGCTGCGGCACCAGCGGTGATGCCCAGCGCGGAGAACAGGTAACTGAG
The DNA here is from genome assembly GCF_003434305.1 of Micromonospora sp. MW-13. Taxonomy (GTDB): domain Bacteria; phylum Actinomycetota; class Actinomycetes; order Mycobacteriales; family Micromonosporaceae; genus Micromonospora. Next base: position 67,539 of record NZ_QKKX01000050.1, on the reverse strand, counting down.
CGCGTCGGCCACCACGGTGGCGACCGGCCCGAACAGGCCGACCGCCGCCCCGCCCAGCGGCGGCCCGACCGCGATGGAGCTCCACGTCGTCGACTCGAACCTCGCGTTGGCCACGAGCAGGTCATCCGGCCGGACGAGGTCCCTGAGGTAGGCGCCGCTGGCCGCGTTGAAGGCGATCTTGGCTGCGGCGACCACGGCCGAGACGACCAGCAACTGCACGAAACTGAGCCGGCCGAGGGCGTACGCGATGGGGATTGTCAGCATGACCGCGAACCGGGCCAGGTCCATCGCGATCATCACCGGCCGCTTGCGGTGAAACTCCACCCACGGCCCGAGCGGCAAGGCGATCAGCGTGCCCACTGCCGGCCCCACCGCGGACAAGGCGGACACCTGGGCGGGGCTGGCATGCAGCACCAGCACGGCGATCAGCGGCAGGGCACCGAACCCCAGCCCAGAACCGTAGGCGCTGACCGCGTACGCCGCCCACAGCCATCCGAACTGCCGCCCCAGGGATCGTCTCGCAGCCAAGCGCCACACTCCCGCATCGAACAACTCGCCGTTGACCGCTGCGATCAAACCAAGGCCTGGGACGACGGACCAAACAACCGCGCCAGCGGTGAGCCACAACCAGACGTTGTGAGAGTAGGGTCTGCTCCGTGGATCTCGACGCCGTCCGTACCTTCGTCGCCGCCGCGGATGCCGGCCAGTTCCAGGACGCCGCCGCCGCGCTGTCGATCACCCAGCAGGCCGTGTCCAAGCGCATCGCCGCGCTGGAGAGGGACTTGGAGGTACGGCTGTTCACCCGCACGGCTCGCGGCGCCCAACTCACGATCGACGGCCAGGCCTTCCTGCCCCACGCCCGGGAACTGCTCCGGGTCGAGGCGCGCGCCGACGCTTCCGTGCGCCCCGGTCGGCGCGCCCTCCGCGTGGACGTCCACAGCCGACGGACCGCGCCAGCGGTGCTGCTACAGGACTTCCACCGTGCGCATCCGCGGATCGAGCTGGATGTCGTGACCCTCGATGCCGACGTCCATGCCGCGACCGCCGCCGTCGAGGCGGGGGCGGTCGACGCCACCTTCCACGCCGTCACCGTCCCCGCGCGTCAACTGCCAGGCGCGATCAGGACCGCCCGCGTGATCGACGAGCACCACGAGGTCCTCGTTGGGCCACGCCATGCGCTCGCCAACGCCCGCGCCGTCACGCCCGCACAACTCGCCGAACACCGCATCTGGATGCCCGGCATGGCCCCCGGTACCGAGTGGGCCGACTACTACGACGAACTCGCCGCCGCGTTCCGCCTCACCATCGACCGGGTCGGGCCGGTCTTCGGGAACGAGGCACTGCTGGCCGAGATCGCCGAATCCTCGGAACTGGCGACGTTGGCCGGCGAACGCACGCGATACCTGTGGCCGGACAGCTACGACCTGCGGCGCATACCGGTACGTGACCCGGCACCGATCTACCCCATGTCACTGATCTGGCGCGACGACAACCCGCATCCCGCGCTCACCAAACTTCGTGACCACCTCGACTCCAGACGAGCGGAGGCACCCGACACCGAGGTCTGGATTCCGACGTGGGGGACAGCGACCATCCCAAGGTCACGAGCCAGACAGTGACGAATTCGTCACGGCCGGGGACGGTGAGCCCAGCATGTCCTCGATGAGGTCGGCGGCCCGAGTGCTGCCACCCTCGGCCCGCGCGGCAGCACGGAGCAGCGCCAGACGGCGGCTGACCTCCGCGTCGGCGACAAGTTCGCTCAGGGCGGTCCGCAGCGCCACCGCGGTGGCCTGCGAGGTATCGATGCGGCGGGCCACGCCCAGCTCGACGAGCCGGTCGGCGTTGCTGAACTGTTCGGCGGCCTGCGGAACGGCGATCATCGGAACACCGGTGAACAGCCCCTCACTGCTGCCGCCCATCCCCGCATGGGTGACGAATGCGTCGGCCTGTTCCAGAACCGCCAACTGAGGTACCCAGGAACGCACCTCCACGTTGGGCGGGATGTCGCCGAGTTCCCGAGGGTCGGTGTGCCTGCCGATCTGGAGTACGACGTGCCAGCCCGGCAGGTTGCCGTAGGCGGCCAGGCACTGGCGGTAGAACTCCGGCTGGCGGGTGTACGCCGAGCCCAGGGAGACCAGAAGCACGTGCTCGGCATCGGCGGGACGGATCCAGACGTCGTTACCCCCACTCGGGCCGGGACAGCGGCCGACGAACGTCACCGCATCGGTGTCGACCTGGTCGGCGTGTGGTTGCATCGCCCGGGGGATCAGGGCCAGGGCTCGCGCGGGGCGGCCGGAGAAGGCGTCCACGTCCGTGGTGGACGCCCCGCACTCCGCGAGCCACTGCGCGAACTTCGCCCGGTACGCGTCGGCGCCCGGCAGTTGCCACAGGTGTGCCGCGACGTCCTGGTCGTAGCTCCTCCACGCCACGAAGGTCGGGGACAACTGCATGACGGGACGGTTCTGCGTCTCGGCGAGGGCACGTGCGGCGTAGGCGCCGATGTCGTACAGGTAGAGGTCCGCGCGGTCGTGGTCGTAGGCGGCGCGCAACTGCGGGAGGGCCTGGATGGCGTCGTCGAGGAAGAGGCCCATCGCGGCGATGGGGTCGTCGGGCCAGTTGTTGTCGGCGACCGGCAGCGTGGAGGTGCAGGGGACGAGTTGGGCGCCGGTGGCGGCGATCAGGTCGGCCACCGCCGGGTCGTTGGCGTAGGTCACCCGGTGGCCGCGGGCCACCAGCTCGCGGATGACCTCGAGGCTGGGCAGGACGTGACTGACGGCGGGGATACCGACCATCGCGATGTGGGCCCGGCGACGGGACATGGCGGACTCGTTTCAGATCTAAGGCGAAGAGGACACGGCAAGCCGGTGCGCCAACTGCCCGACAGGTGTGCCCTGTCGTGGCGGCGCCCGGGTGTGCGGGACGGAAGCGGGGCATCGCCCCGTCCGGGTCAGCCGTAGATCTGATGGAAGTACATGCCCGAGACTCTAGCCCGGGACGGCGGCTTCGAGTTCGGCGATGCTGCCCGACATGATCGTCCGCAGGTGCTCGGTGATGTGTTCCGCCGGCCAGTCCCACCAGGCCACTGCCAGCAGCCGGGCAACGTCCCGGTCGGTGTAGCGGGTGCGGATGAGCCGGGCCGGGTTGCCGCCGACGATCCCGTAGTCGGGCACGTCCGTGGTGACCACGGCGCCGGAGCCGATGATCGCGCCGTGTCCGATCCGTACGCCAGGCATCACCATCGCGTCGTAGCCGAACCAGACGTCGTTGCCCACGACGGTGTCGCCACGATTCGGCAGGCCGGCGAGCAGGTCGAAGTGTTCCGACCACGAGCCGCCCATGGTGGGGAAGGGGAAGGTCGACGGGCCGTCCATGCGGTGGTTGGCGCCGTTCATGATGAACCGCACTCCCGTGCCCAGTGCACAGAACCTGCCGATGACGAGCTTCTCCGGCCCGTAGTGGTAGAGCACGTTGCGCGTCTCGAACTCGGTCGGGTCGTGCGGGTCGTCGTAGTAGGAGTACTCCCCGACCTCGATCAGCGGGGACTTCACCAGCGGCCTGAGCAGCACCACCCGTGGCTGATCAGGCATCGGATGGAGCACGGTCGGGTCGGCGGGCACAGGCATGGCGGGCGGCTCCTCCTGGGTCGCGGGTCAGTTCCAGTCCCATGATCGCGGTACCGCGCCGGCCGGAACACCGATTTGACTCCAGCGGGTCAGGGCAGCGCGGCTTGCCACGTCCACGAGGTGCGGCGGGGTCGGCCCGCGAACTCCGCCCGGCCGGTCATCCACAGCAGCACCTGCGCCGGCGGACCCGGCGGGGCGTCGGAAAACAGCCGGTCCAGCGCGGCGACTCCCGCCCGGTGTGCGGCCCGAGCGCGCAGAGCATCGCGTCGGTCGCCACCCGGACGTACGCCCCACCCGTCTGCGTCGTCCCCGGACCGGGCCAGCCCGCACCCCTCCCGACAACCCACCCCGATTATCGGATTACCGGTAACGGCAATCCGATAATCGGGGTGGGCAAAACGGGCAAAAAGGCACTGCATCATAATGACAGTTATGTGCGGCCATCGAGGCGGATGGCGTCAGGAGGTCTGCTGCCGGCTTGTCCTGTCCCAGTGGATCTGAGACTTCCCGCTGAAGTTAGGGTCGTTGGCCCGACTATCTGCGGCCCGATCCAGTGAAGCTGTGGCGGCGGCTGCTTGAGTGAGCCGGACCCGGGTGACGTCCTGGTAGGCCGTGCTGGCGACGCGGACTGGTTAGTACGTCCGGCTAGCAGAGCTCGGTTACTTCGGTGACGATCGCCACGTCCACTGCTGGCCGGCGTGGCTTGACCTGACCGAGCGCCTGCTCACGGCGAGCCAGAGCGAGAGACGAGCGAGGAGCTAAGAGCCTCTCTTGTCTCGTTCGAGGACCAGCAGCGCGGCCGAGCGTCTCGGGCGCCTGATCTACGAGGTGGTCGGGCTCGCTGCTCGCGGCGAGATGAGTGCGGCAACTCATCCTCCGGGTGCGGCTGGCCACCATCCTCGTAACCATGACTCCTCGTCGCCCGGTCAAGTTGGCAACGGCTGCACTTCTGCTGCTCACGCAGGCAGCCTGCGGGTCGGACGCACCCACGCGGGAGGAAACCAGCCGGGAAGCGCAATCGGCCGCAGCCCGGCAGGCAAGCGCTTCGAGCGCAGAGCAGATCGGCATCGTGCTCTCCGCCGTGGCCCGGGCGTCGCCGCTCAGGCCCGCCGCAACGTCAACGCGGGACGTCTGCCATGCCGGAGCCACCAATGGCCTGTGGCCGCACGACGACTACCGCCTCAGTTGCGGTCTCAGCGAGATCAGGTACTTCGGGGCCGGCGGTGACCTTCTGGATGTACTGCGCGAGGTTGACAAGGGCGCCAAGGCTGCCGGACTGATGCCGGTCACCACCTCGGCCATCGAGGATGTCGAGAGGTACTACGCGGCGAACGGCAAGACCGATGACGGGTTACTGCTGCCCCTGCCGGGCCTGAGCTACCTCGTACCTGGGCACGGCTGGACGGTTCAGGTCGGGTGGTCGCAGGACAACATCCCGTTGAACGATCAACCGGTCCCGGACCTCACCTGGCCGACTGTCTTCGTTGAGGCCCACCCCGTTGACTTTTACACGCTGCGGAGTGGCCTGCTGGAAAGGCGCGAGTTTCTCGTCACCATCTCCTCGGGGACCACGTACTACGAAGTTCCCTGGCCTTCCTGACGAGCACGCAGGACCGGCAGTCTTGAGCTTCTCCTTACTACTAGGGGTTCTGCGGCCGGTCAGATGCCGGAGGTGGCGGCGGCGACCAGGAATGACGGGGCACGTCGGCCGCCCGCACCGGTCGCCTGGCCTTGCGTGCTTTCCGGCCCGCGTCGGCGCTGTCCCGCCGGCAGGTACACAGAACGGCCCGGGCCGGCGGATCGGTGGGCGACCGCAATGGCGGCCAAGGCCCGGTCGATCGTGCTGGCCGCCTTGGCCTCCTCAGCGACACCGGCGAGGCGAAGGAGCCCGGCCAGTACCCGGCCACCCGGAGGGCCGAGCGACCCTCTCGCTCTACGACCAGCTCGCCGACATGGCCAAGGATGGCGGCGACCTCCCCGGCGACGTCGTCCCGCTGGCGGTGCAGGAGCCTGCCGCCGGAGGCCACCCGCAGCGACCGGCGGACGATGCCGCGTGCCGCGTAGCCCCGTTCGGCGTGCTGTACCGCGTCACCGGGAACGGCGAACACGTCGGTGGGGGTGGCCAGGAACGCCAGCGCCACGTCGTCGCGGCGGTCCTGCAACCGGACAGTGAGCGCGTCGACCGCTGTGGCGACCCGGACGTTGGTCGCGCCGTCGGCGTAGACGTAGTTGCCCAGGACGAGCCGGCCGTCGACACCGAGCAGCCAGTCGGCCACCTGCGGAAGGTGGTGCAGCAGGTCGGCGCCGGCGCGGGCGGCCAACGCGCCGTCGTCGGTGCCGGTGCCGGCCGGGACGGGCAGGTGGAGCCGACCCCCGGAGCGGCGCGTCGTGTGCAGCAGACGCCGCCAGATCTCCGGGCGTGGCAGGTCGACCGCGACGACGTCGCCGCCCCAGCGCAGCACGGACGGCAGCGGGCCCATCTCCGCGCCCGCGCCGAGCACCACGATGCGCTGGTCGCGCAGGTCGAGCCAGTCCGGGTTGGCCATGACGGCACGTACCGCGTCGGCGCAGGACGGCTCGACGACGCCGGCGGTGACCCACGCGTCGAGCCGGCGGCGCAGGTCGTCGCCGCGCAGCCGTCGGCCCCGGTACGGCAGCGACAGCTCGCGCTCGACCGCACCGGTGCCGGTGACCGTCGCCGTCCGCAGCGGCTCGACATCGGTGGAGGTGGCGAACACGTCGCCGAGGCCGATCTCGGTGCCGTCGGCGCGGAGCACGGCCATCCGGCGATGCAGCGAGGCGAGCCCGTCGCGGGCGATCGTCACCGCGGCGTCGCGTGAGAGCAGCCGGCCTCGACGAGCCGCCGGAAGTGCCCGAGGTATCCGTGCCGCCAGTTCGTCTCGTGTTCCGCCGAGCGCGCGCCGACCGGATCGACGGCACGCAGGGCGTCGGCCACGACCGCCCGCCCGAGCACCGACGTACTGCGTCCCGCGTCGGTCTTCGGAAACACCACCCCCGTCGGACCCTCCACGAACACCGTCCTCCATCGCCCTGAGCCAACGGTGTCACTCTGCCGCACCGGGCGGCCTCCTGCACGGACCCGGGGATCAATGGAACCCGTGGCCGGCGCTGAGATTGGTTTGGTCGTCCAGCGCACGCCGACGCTTCGGGAGAGCTTGTCCGTCCACAGCGGACGACAACGGAAAGGGCAAGGAGGTTACCCACTCCTGGCCACCTTCAACGTATAGCGCACCGGGGGCCTTGCGGCAAGACCCGGGTCGTCCCGCAGAATCTCCAGCCGAAGCAGAACCTGCGGAAATCAGGGATTCGCGAAGTACGTGTGCTCTTGTCGACGTAGGGGTCTCGCGGGACGTCGAACGGTCGGTGGGAGTCGCGGTATTCGGCGTGCAGGTACGGGGGTACGCGCCGCCGGACTGGGCGGGGGACTGGCCGAGCTGCGGCCTTGTCGAATGGGGGGTCTTCATGATCGACGTGATCGTTGCCGGCGGCGGACCGACGGGCCTGATGCTGGCCAGCGAGTTGCGGCTGCACGGCGTGCACACCCTCGTGCTGGAGAAGGAGTTGCAGCCGCCCCGCCATGTCCGCGCGCTCGGCCTGCACGCGCGCAGCGTCGAGGTGATGGACCAGCGCGGTCTGCTGCGGCGGTTCCTCGCGCTCGGCCAGCAGCACCCGGTCGGTGGCTTCTTCGCCGCCCTCACCAAGCCGTCGCCGGACCGGCTGGACACCGCACATCCGTACGTCCTCGGCATCCCGCAGACCACCACCGATCGCCTGCTGGCCGAGCGCGCCGCCGAAGTCGGCGCCGAGATCCGGCGCGGCTGCGAACTGGTCGGCCTGAGCCAGGACGACCACGGGGTGACTGTCGAGCTGGCCGACGGCACGCGGCTGCGCTCGCGCTTCCTCGTCGGCTGCGACGGTGGCCGCAGCACGGTGCGCAAGCTGCTCGGCGTCGGCTTCCCCGGCGAGCCCACCAGGGTCGACACGCTGCTGGGCGAGATGGAGGTGGGCGTGCCGCCGGAGACGCTGGCCGCCGTGGTGGCCGAAGTCCGCGAGACCCAGAAGCGGTTCGGCGTCGGGCCCTTCGGGAACGGGGTGTACCGCGTCGTCGTGCCCGCCGAGGGGGTGGCCGAGGACCGCTCGGTCCCGCCGACCCTCGATGAGTTCAGGCAACAGCTGCGGGTGTTCGCCGGCACCGACTTCGGCGTGCACTCGCCGCGCTGGCTCTCCCGCTTCGGCGATGCCACTCGGCAGGCCGAGCGTTACCGGACCGGCCGCGTGCTGCTGGCCGGCGACGCGGCGCACATCCATCCGCCGACCGGCGGGCAGGGGCTCAACCTCGGCATACAGGACGCGTTCAACCTCGGCTGGAAACTGGCCGCCGAGGTCAACGGCTGGGCACCGGAAGGTCTGCTGGACAGCTACCACACCGAACGGCATCCGGTGGCCGCCGACGTGCTGGACAACACGCGCGCGCAGATGCACCTGCTGTCCCCCGAGCCGGGTCCCCGGTCGGTGCGCCGGCTGCTGTCGGAGCTGATGGACTTCGAGGACGTGAACCGGTACCTGATCGAGAAGATCATTGCGATCGGGGTCCGCTACGACTTCGGCGCGGGGCATGAACTGCTCGGCCGGCGGATGCGGGACGTGGGGCTGAAGCGGGGGCGGCGTCTCTACGAGCTGCTGCACGGCGGTCGCGGGCTGCTGCTCGACCAGACCGGCCGGCTCTCGGTGGCGGGCTGGGCAGATCGGGTCGACCACGTCGTCGACGGCAGCGAGGAACTGGACGTGCCCGCGGCGCTGCTGCGGCCCGACGGCCACGTGGCGTGGGTCGGTGAGGACCAGCAGGATCTGCTCAACCAGCTACCCAGGTGGTTCGGCGCTGCCGTCGGCTGACCTGCCGTTCGGCCTGCGTGTCGGGCTACCGGCCGAGGGCGCCGCGCCGTTCGCGGCGGGCGAGCTGCCGGGGTGTCGGCGGGCGGGGGCGCTCGTCGTCCACCCCGACCAGGTCGGCGAAGCGCGGGTCGACGGCGAGCAGCGGACGCGGCCCGTACAGGGCCATCGCCGTGAGCAGTTCGTCGGTGCCGCGTTCGCTCCACGCCGGTCGGTGCTGCGGGTCCAGGTCGGCGTGACTGCGGCGGGCCCGGCGCAGCAGCCGGCGGGCGGCGGCCCCGGCCTCGGGCACCTCGCACAGCCGCCACCCGCCGAGCAGGGTGGCACCGCAGGCCAGCAGCAGGCCGACGACGGACGCGGGCCCGCCGGCGTCGCGGTGCTGCACGGCGCTCTCCACCAGCCGGACGATCCCGACGGCGGCCACGGCGAACAGCGGCACCGCGCCGAGGGCGACGCGTCGGCGCTGCCATCGGGTGAGCAGCCAGCCGTCGCGTAGCAGGCCGGTGACCAGCCGGCGCAGTGCCCGGTTGACGCCGGGGTCGGCGAGCACGGCCGCCCAGGTCTGGGGCTGGCGCACGGCGGTGTGCACCGCCCGGGCCAGGGGCACCGACCGGGCCGGGGCCGCAGCGACCGCGACCATGGTGGACAGTTCCGCCGGCCGGACCGCCCCGGCGCGGCGCAGGCCGGCGGCGGCGACCTGGCAGGCCAGCGCGGCCCGGTCGGTCAGGTACGCCAGCTCGATCAGGCCGGGCTCGTCGCCCCGGGTGCGCCGGCCGGTCAGTGACCGCACCGTCAGCGCGGCGAGCAGCGCGGCGGCGACCGCCAGCGTGTAGTCCAGCAGGAAGCGCGGACCGTCGACACCCCAGAGCACGTGGTCAAGTATGGCGGCGCGGTCGTACGGCCGGCGCCCCCGCACCTGGCCGCCGTGGCGGCCCGCACCGGCCTGTCCGTCCGGGACACCGCCACCGCCACGCGTCGGCTGACCGACGCCGGCCTGGTCGTCGACGAGGCCATGGGCCTGCGGGTCGACGAGGCGCGGCTGCGGGAGCTGGCGCGCACGCGTACCGCCGATCCGGTCGCGCCGGCACCGTCGCCGGCCGCGACGGTCCTGCGGACCTTCCTGCGCGACGGGGTACTGGTGCGGCTGCCGGCGCAGCGGGGCCGGCGCCGGCACCTGCTGGAGCACATCGCGGCCCGGTCGTTCGAGCCCGGGGTGCGGTATCCGGAGCGGGCCGTCGACGAGTTCCTGCGGGCCTGGTGCGACGGGGGCGGGTCCGACCACGTGACGCTACGCCGCCACCTGGTCGACGAGGCGCTGCTGGCCCGGGAGGGCGGGGTGTACTGGCGGACCGGTCCGTGACCCGCCCGGGCGGTCGACCTGCGGATCGACGCGATCGGCCCGAACTTCGGCACCGAGGCGCTGCTCGACGCGTCCCGCCTGCCGCCCCGCCGAGGATCACCGGTTTGAAGGTCGTGTCCGGCAGCGGGACGTGGTGGAGGTGACCCTGAGGAAGGGCGGGAAACCGGCCGGGCGCGCCTCACCGCCGATCCGACCGGGGGCTGAGAGTCTTTCTCGCATGTCGCGTCCCGAGTTTCCGGTGCCCTCGCGTGGTGCGGCCCGTCCGGCCCTGCGCGGGGTCGGGCCGGGTGACTTCACCGAGGCGTGGCTGCGTAACCGGCGGCTGTCCGAGCACACCCGCGACGCGTACCGGCGGGACGTGGCCGGCTGGTTGGCCTGGTGCGCCGCGCGCGAACTGGACCCGCTGCGGGTGAACTTCCTCGACGTCAACACCTACGGACGGGAACTGGAGGGCACCCCGGCGGCGCGCAGCGGCCGGCCGCTGACCCCGGCGACGGTGGCCCGCAAGCTGTCGGCTCTGTCGAGCTGGTACGACTTCCTGCTCAAGCTCCAGGCCATCGAGGCGAATCCGGTGTCGGGCGCCGACCGGCCCCGCATCGACCGGGACCACTCGGCGACGGTGGGGTTGACCCCGGAGGAGGTGGACGCGCTGCTGGCCGCCGCGGAGGCCGAGGCCGGCCCGACCGCCGCGCGTAACCGGGCGGCCGTGGCGCTGCTGGCGGACCTGGGGCTGCGGGTGGGTGAGCTGGTCTCGCTGGACCTGGCCGACCTGGGCGCGGAGCGGGGACACCGCAGCGTCCGCTTCGTCGGCAAGGGCGGCAAACCGCGCCGGCGGGCGCTGACCCCGTCGACCGCGTACGCGGTGGACGCCTACCTGGCCGAGCGGGCGGCGGCGGCCCGGGTGACGGTGCCCGAGCTGACCGGGCCGCTGCTGGTGACCGCGACCGGCGCCCGGCTGGACCGGCACTCGGTGTTCCGGCTGATCCGCCGGTTGGCCCGCACCGCCGGCATCCCGGCGTGGGCGAAGCTGTCCCCGCACTCGCTGCGGCACGCGTTCGCCACCACCGCCCGCGCCGAGGGGGTGCCGTTGGAGGACGTGCAGGACGCGATGGGGCACGCCGACCCGAGGACCACCCGGCGCTACGACCGGGACCGGCACAACCTCGACCGGGACCCGGCGTACGTGATCTGGGCAGCGCGGGCCCGACGCCGGGCCTGACGCCGGTGGCGGCCCGGCGCGCCCGGGCGGGCCACCGGCGTCCGGGCGTTCAGCAGAGCAGGTCGAGGTGCTGGTGGGCGTCGCCGGCGATGTCCTCGTGGCGCAGCCGCCGCCGCGCCCACAGCCGGGCGGCCACCTCGGCCTGCTCGTCGCCCCACGCGGCGTGCTCGACCAGCAGGGCGCAGGTCAGCGCCGCCGCCAGGCGCAGCGCCAGCCCGCGCGCCCCGGCGACCACCCCGGCGGCCTGCGGGTCGGCGGTGATGTCGGCCAGCGCCGCGGTCAGCTCACCGGCGACCGCGGCGAGGGTGTCGGCCAGCGCGGGGGACAGCGGCCGGGCCAGGTCCACCGCGGCGGTCAGCCGGCGCAGCAGGGGCGCGCCGGCGTCCTCGCGGGTGACGGCGCGCAGCACGTCCAGGGCGAGCACGTTGGTGGTGCCCTCCCAGATCGGCAGGACCTGCGCGTCGCGCAGCAGCCGGGGCACGCCGGTGTCCTCGACGTATCCGGCGCCGCCGAAGCACTCCACGTACTCGCTGGCGGAGCTGACGGCGAGCCGGCCGGTGGCGAGCTTGGCCAGCGGGGCGACCACCCGCAGCTCGGCGGCGGCGTCCGGGTCGGCGCCCACCTCCACCCGCCCGAGCAGCGCGAACGCGTGCCCGGCCAGGGCGAACGCGCCGGCCGCGTCGACGGCGAGGGCACCGAGGGTGCCCCGGTGCAGCGGGTTGTCGGCCAGCCGTCCGCCGGCGACGGCGCGGGCGTCGGCGTACGCGCGGGCGTAGGTCAGGCCGCGGCGCATCCCGCCGGCCGCGGCGGCGGCGTTGTGCACCCGGGTCACCACCACCAGGGTCATCGCCCGGACCAGGCCGGGCACCGCCGGGTCGCCCAGCGGCAGCGCGTACGCGTCGCGCAGCCCGATCTCGGCGGTCGGCACTGCCCAGGTGCCGAGCTTGTCCTTGAGCCGGTGCACGGTGACCCCGGGCGCCGGCGCGCCGGCGGCGGCGGTGGTGCCGGCCAGCGGCGAGTCGGCGGCGTAGCGGGGCACCAGGAACGGGGCGAGCACGCGGCTGCCCCGGCCGGCGCCCTCCGGCCGGGCGAGGGCCACCGCCATCGGGGCGTCGGCGGCGGAGCAGAACCACTTCTCCCCGGTCAGCCGCCACGACCCGTCGGCGGCGGGGCGGCCGGTGGTGGTGGACCGGGACAGGTCGGAGCCGCCCTGCGACTCGGTCATCCACTGCCCGCTGACGATCGCGGTGTCCGGGTCGGTGGAGGTGAGCCGGGGCAGCCACGCTTCGCGGACGCCCGCGTCGACCTCGGGGAGACTGAGCAGCGCCGCCGCGCCGTCGGCCATCGCCACCGGGCAGGTGAAGGTGGCCGACTCCGGCCCGTACAGGTGCAGCAGGGCGTGCTGGACGACGCGGGCGGCGGCGCCCCACGTGCCGCGCGCCGACTCCAGGTAGGGCAGCGCGACCACGGCGTGCCGGGCGGCGGCGGCGCGCTGGGCCTGCCAGCCGGCGGAGGTGTCGACGCGGTCGACGCGGGCGCCCCACGGGTCGTAGCGGACCAGCGTCGGCGGGTGGGCCTCGGCGTCGGCGTGGGCGGCGCGCAGCGGCCCGGCCACGTCGGCGGCCAGGTCGCTCAGCCGGCCCTGCGCGGCGGCGTGTCCGTCCGCGCCGAGCTGCCGGTGTAGCCAGGACCGCAGGAGGCGGTCCCCGGTGTACGGGTCGTCGGGGGTGGGCACCGGCTGCACGTAACGGGTCATCGTCTCGCCTCCGGGGGCGCTCGCGTCGGGGTGTGCGCCGACGGTAGACGATGCGCGCCCGGGAGGCGACCGGGCGCGCATGTTGCTGCGGGCCGGCCGCCGGCCGCCTACGGTCGGAGGTGATGGGCGGTGAGCAGTCGTGGAACCGACCGGCCCGGCGCCGCCGGCCGGTGCGCACCGGGCTGCTGGCCGCCGGCGCGGGGCTGGGGTTGTGCCTGGTCGGGGTGGCCGGCCTGGGGGCGTGGAACGTGCAGGTGGTGACGGGGTCCAGCGGCCCGGTGCGGGAGACCGCCGACGGGTTCCTGCGGGAGGTGGCCACCGGCGACGCCGACCGGGCGTACGGACGGTTGTGCGCCGACACTCGCAGCCGGTGGAGCCCGGCCGGCTTTGCGGCGTGGCTGCGGACCCCGCCGCAGATCACCGGCTACGAGATCACCGACGTGGCGGTGGCCACCCGCAGCGGCCGTCCCCGGGGCACGGTGGCGGTGCGGCTGACCCGCGACGGCGGCGGCAGCGAACCACGGGAGCTGCCGGTGGTGCGGGAGTCCGACGGCTGGCGGGTGTGCGGGGACCCGTACTGACCGGCCGGCGCGGGCGGGCCGCTACCGGCCGCCGAGGTCCCCGGCGCGGTAGTGCCGCCGGCACAGCACCTGGTAGCGCACCTGCGCGGTGTCCACGGTGTCGCCGATGACGACCTGTTCGCCCTCCCGGACGACCCGGCCGCCGACGACGCGGGCGTTGAGCAGCCCCTCCCGGCCGCACCAGCACAGCACCTCCACCTGGATGCGGGCGACGGAGTCGGCCAGCTCGAACAGCCGCTGGGCGGCGGGGAACAGGCAGGACCGGAAGTCGGTGGCCAGGCCGAAGGCGTACACGTCGACGTCGTAGTTGTCGACCAGCTCGGCCATCTGCTCGATGTGTTCGAGGTCGTAGAACGACGCCTCGTCGCAGATGAGGTAGTCCACCCGGACCCCCTCGGCCCAGGAGTCACGGACCAGGTCGCGCAGGTCGAGGCCGTCGGTGACCTCGATCGCGGAGTGGGCCAGGCCGATGCGGGTGGTGACCTGCGGGCCCAGCGACCGGTCGATGCGGGTGGTGACCAGGCCGCGGCGGCCCTGCCGGGCGTGGTTGTAGTTCATCTGCAACGCCATCGTGGACTTTCCGCAGTCCATCGGCCCCCAGAAGAACTTCAACGCGGCGGCGTGCAGCGGCCGGCCGTCGACCCCCCGGGCGGCGGCGCAGCCGGCGCGGGTGTCGTCCGGGCCGGGGAGGGGCCGGGCCAGACAGATCGGGGCGGCAGCGGCGTCGTCGGTCACGTCGGGGCAGCCTAGCCCATCGACGTCGGACGATCAGGCCGGTGCGTGGGCCCCGGGGACACGGGACCCACGCACCGGCCTGGCGCGCTACAGCACCCGGGGCGGGGTGTTGCCGGCGGCGACGATGGCGCGGCGGATCGGCACGGCGGCCAGCAGCGCGAACCCGACCACGAAGAAGATCAGCAGGGAGACCAGGCCCACCCGGTAGGAGGAGGTCAGCTGGAACACCAGCCCGAACGCCAGGGGCCCGAGCCAGCTGGTGCCCTTGTCGCTGATCTCGTAGAAGCCGTAGTACTCGCCCTCCTTGCCGGCGGGGATGAGCTGGCTGAACAGCGACCGGCTCAGCGCCTGACTGCCGCCGAGGACCAGACCGATCGCCCCACCGAGGATCATGAACGGCAGCGGCGCCTCGGCGGGCAGCCGGAACGCGGCGATGATCACACCGGTCCACAGCACGAGGCTGAGCAGCACCGTCTTCCACGCCCCGATCCGCCGCGCGAGGGCGCCGAGGGCGAGGGCGCCGCCGAAGGCGAGGAACTGCACCAGCAGGATCGTCGTGATCAGGGTGCTCTGCCCCAGCTTCAGCTCCTCGGTGCCGTACTGGCTGGCCAGGGTGATCACGGTCTGGATGCCGTCGTTGTAGACCAGGAACGCCAGCAGGAAGAACAGGGTCAGCGGGTACGCCTTGACCTCCCGCAGGGTGCGGCCGAGCTGCCGGAACCCGTCGGTGAGCACGTTGCCGCCGCCGCGCAGCGCCGCCGCGGCAGGGTGTTCACGAAGCCATCGCAGCGGCACCAGGGTGAACACCGCCCACCACACGCCGGCGGACACGATCGACCAGCGGGCCAGGTCCAGGGTGCGCTGCGGGTTGCCGTCCTCGCTGAGCATCGTCACGGCGATCAGGTTGCCCGCCAGCAGCACCCCGCCGCCGAGGTAGCCGATGGCCCAGCCGCGGCTGGAGATGCCGTCGCGCTCGTCGGGGCCGCCGAGCTGCGGCAGGAACGAGTTGTAGACCACCACGGCGGCGCCGAAGGAGATGTTCGCGACGAGGAACAGCGCCCCGCCGAGCAGGTACCGCTCGCCGGTGACGAGGGCCATGGCGATGGTCGCCCCGGCGCCGGTGAACGCCGCCGCGCCGAGCAGCCGCTTCTTGTGCGCCGACCGGTCGGCCACCGCGCCGACCACCGGCAGCACGAACACCGTCAGGAACACCGACAGGGAGATCAGGTACGGGTAGTACGAGCCGGCGGCGACCCGGATGCCCAGCGGGTGGACGTAGCCGTCGCAGCTGTCGGCGCCGAGCTCGCAGCCGGCGGCCAGTTCGGTGACGGTGGTCAGGAACGGACCGAGGAACACGGTGATGACGGTGGTCTGGAAGGCCGAGTTGGCCCAGTCGTAGAGGTACCAGCCGCGCCGCTCCCGGGCGGTGCTGGCCGGCGGCGGGGGGTTGTCCACCGTCGGGGTGACGGTCTCGGCCATGGGGGTTTTCCTCCGCCGGTTCTCAGGCGGCCCAGTGGCCGCGGCTGCGGTAGACGTCGCGCAGCACGCCGACGTGATCGGTCATGATGCCATCCACTCCAAGATCAAGTAACTCGTGCATCTCGGCAGGTTCGTCGATCGTCCAGACATGCACGTGCAGTCCGAGCCGGTGGGCGTAGGCGATCAACCGACGGTCCACGACCGGGATCCGACCGTAGTGGGGCGGGACCTGGGCGGCGACCACCGACGGGGGCAGCCGCAGCGGCCGGCCGTGCAGGGACGCCATCCGCAGCCGGGCCACCCCGCGCATGCCGAGGCCGGTGGCGATCCGCCCGCCGGTCAGTGCCCGCAGCCGGGCCAGCCGGGAGTCGCTGAACGAGGCCAGCAGCACCCGGTCGCCCGCGCCGGCCCGGCCGAGCGCGGCGACGGTCGCCTCGATGCCCCCGTCGGCCTTGACGTCGATGTTGAACCGCACGTCCGGCCAGGCGGCGAGGACGTCGTCGAGGCGGGGCACCACGGTGGCGCCGCCGACACGCACCGAGGCCAGGTCGGCCCAGCGCAGGTCGGCGACGCGCCCCGGCTGGCCGGTGACCCGGCGCAGGGTGGCGTCGTGGAAGACCACGGCGACACCGTCGGCCGTGCTGTGCACGTCGGTCTCGACGTACCGGTAGCCCAGGTCAACGGCGCGGGCGAACGCGGCGGCGGTGTTCTCGTCGCCGTGGGCCGCGCCCCCGCGGTGGGCGAACGCCAGCGGCGCGGGCGCGTCGAGGTAGCCGGAGCGGGGCTGCACGGTGGGCAGTATGCCCGGTCGCGGTGGCCGATGGGTGACCGGCCGGGGATCACCCGCCGCCGGGCCGGACGCGGGCCAGGTCAGCCACCCGGCGCTCGGGTGCGCCCCCCGCGGCCCCGACCGACGACGGCGTCGGGGCCGGGGCGTTGCCAGCGGCCCGGGGACGGCACTAGATTGGCCGTCGTGACTGCCGGGTCGGCCATGGGCCACGAGCGGACAGGGCACCCGGCCGGGGCGTGAGGGCCGGGTGGGCCCGCGGCCCGCCGTGCGTGAGTGACCTCCACCGCCCCCGTGCGGGCGGCTCATCTTCCCCGCGTCACCTCACCCTCTTCCGCGCGCGACGTGCCCCCGCGACCGCCGTCGCACGACTTCCCCTCACCATCGCCCGCCCCGCGGGGCGGGCACCGAGTCTGAAGAACGGACACCGCATGCCCAACGACTTCAACCAGCAGGTCATCGAGGAGTTCCGCGCCAACGGCGGCCGGGTCGGGGGGTGGTTCGAGGGCGCCCGACTGCTGCTGCTGACCACCACCGGAACGCGCACCGGCGCCCCGCACACCACCCCCGTGGGCCAGGTGACCGGCGAGGACGGCCGGGTACTGGTCATCGCCTCCGCCGGGGGAGCGCCCCGCGACCCGCAGTGGATGCGTAACCTGCGGGCCGATCCGCTGGTCACCGTCGAGGACGGGACGTCGACCTGGCGGGCCCGGGCGGTCGTGCTCACCGGCGACGAGCGGGACCGGGCCTTCGCCCGCGCGGCGCAGGCCGACCAGGGCTGGGCCGACTACCAGGCCCGGGCGGGCCGGGTGATCCCGGTGGTGGCGTTGGAACCGGTCGGCTGACCCCGTCGACCCCGGTCGCGTCGGGACGCCCGACACGACCGGGGTCAGGGCCGTCAGCCGCGCCGGTGGGAGCGGCTGGTGTCGCTGGGACGCCCCGGGTCGACGTGCCGGGGCCGGTCGGGCTCGTCGGGGCGCAGCGGGACCAGGCCGTCGGTGATCGCGTCGATGATCCGGTCGGTGGCCAGGCGGGCCGCGCCCGGGGCCGCGGGGTCGACGCCGGTCAGGTCCACGGGCGCGCCGAAGTGCACCCTCACCACCGGCCGGCGGCGCACCGCCCGGGCGACGGCGCGCAGCATGCCCTTCGGGGCCCGGTAGGGCAGCACCTCGTGGGAGCCCCACTGCGCGACGGGCACCACCGCGGCGCCGCAGGCGAGGGCGAGCCGGGCGGTGCCGGTCTTGCCGCGTTCCGGCCACAGGCCGGGGTCCAGGCCGATGCGACCCTCCGGGTAGACCAGGATCACCGACCCGTCGGCCACGGCTCTGGCCGCGTCGTCGAGGGCCCGGTGCACGGCGTCGGTGCCCCGGTCGACGCGCAGGTGCCCGGCCCGGCGCATGGCGGCGCCGACGAGCGGGGCGCGGAACAGGCCGCCGGTGGCCATGATCCGGGGTGCCACACCGCGGGCGCGGCAGGCGGCGGCGAGGACCACCGGATCGAACGGGCTGAGGTGGTTGGCGGCCAGGATCAGCGGGCCGCGGCGCAGCCGGTCGGGCACGTCGCCGCTGACCTCGAGGCGGGCCAGGGCGCCGACGACGGCACGGGCGAACAGCTGGGCGCCGCGCCAGATCAGGGGCGGCTGCCAGGGGTTGGTCGGGGTGTCCATCAGCGCTCGATGGTCGCACGTCGCCGCCACGGCGGTGCGCCCGCCCGGCGCACGCGGGTGGGTTGGGCGGCAGAGGTGATCGAGGTCATTGGTCCCGGGCCGGCTCGGGACCTCCGACCCTGCCGATTCTTCTACGACACCCGGTAGTATTTACTACGTCTCGTAGTATGAAAGGCTGGGGGTTCCAGGTGGACGCGTTGGACGTCGCCCGCTGGCAGTTCGGTGTCACCACCGTCTACCACTTCCTGTTCGTGCCGCTGACCATCGGCCTGTCCGTCCTCGTCGCCATCCTGCAAACCCTGTGGCACCGCACCGGCAACGAGCGCTACCTGAAACTCACCAAGTTCTACGGCAAGCTCTTCCTGATCAACTTCGCCATGGGCGTGGTCACCGGCATCGTGCAGGAATTCCAGTTCGGCATGAACTGGAGCGACTACTCCCGCTTCGTCGGCGACATCTTCGGCGCCCCCCTGGCCATCGAGGCCCTCGTCGCCTTCTTCCTCGAATCCACCTTCATCGGCCTGTGGATCTTCGGCTGGGACCGCCTACCCAAACGCCTACACCTGGCCAGCATCTGGGCCGCCGCCATCGGCACCAACCTCAGCGCCTACTTCATCCTCGCCGCGAACTCCTTCATGCAGAACCCCGTCGGCTACCGGATCAACCCCGACACCGGCCGCGCCGAACTGACCGACTTCCTCGCCGTACTCACCAACAAGGTCGCCCTGATCACCTTCCCGCACACCCTCGCCGGGGCGTTCCTCGTCGCCGGCTCCCTCGTCGTCGCCGTCGGCCTGTACCACGTCATCCGCAACCGCGACAGCACAGACACCCCCGCCTACCGCTTCGCCACCAAGTTCGGCTCCTGGGTCGTCCTGATCTCCTCCGCACTCGTGGTCATCACCGGCGACATCCAAGGCAAGATCATGACCGAGGTGCAGCCGATGAAGATGGCCGCCGCCGAAGGCCTCTACACCACCGAGAGCCCCGCCTCGTTCTCCGTACTCACCATCGGCAGCCTCGACGGCAGCCGCGAGATCTTCGCCATCAAGATCCCCTACCTGCTGTCCTACCTCGGCACCGGCGACCCCAACGGCACCGTCCACGGCATCAACGACCTCCAGGCCCAGTACGCCAGCCAGTACGGCGCCGGCAGCTACACCCCGATCATCCCCGTCACCTACTGGAGCTTCCGCTTCATGATCGCCTTCGGGCTCGCCGCCGCCGCAATCGCCCTGCTCGTCCTCTGGACACAACGCAAGGGCCGCACCCCCACCAGCCGCTGGCTGCTGCGCGCCGGCCTCGCCATGCCCGTACTGCCCCTACTCGCCAACTCCTTCGGCTGGATCTTCACCGAGATGGGCCGCCAACCCTGGATCGTCTTCGGCGAGATGCTCACCCGCGACGGCGTATCCCGCAGCGTCTCCCTCACCGAAGTCCTCACCTCCTTCACCGCCTTCACCCTCATCTACGCCACCCTCGCCGTCATCGAGGTCAAACTCCTACTCCGCTACGCCCGCGCCGGCGTACCCGACCTCACCGACCACCCCGAACCCACCGACGACAGCGACGACGCCGAGCGCCCACTCGCCTTCGCCTACTGACCGGAGCCCACCGTGGAACTGACGACCATCTGGTTTCTCCTCGTCGCCGTACTGTTCACCGGCTACTTCATCCTCGAAGGCTTCGACTTCGGCGTCGGCATGCTGCTACCCGTCCTCGGCCGCGACGACCGCGAACGCCGCGTCCTGATCAACACCATCGGCCCCGTCTGGGACGGCAACGAGGTCTGGCTCATCACCGCCGGCGGCGCCATGTTCGCCGCCTTCCCCGAGTGGTACGCCACCCTCTTCTCCGGCTTCTACCTGCCCCTGCTACTCATCCTGCTCGCCCTCATCGCCCGCGGCGTCGCCTTCGAATACCGCCACAAGCGCCCAGAAACCACCTGGAAACGCCGCTGGGACACCGCCATCTTCCTCGGCTCCCTCATCCCGGCGATCCTCTGGGGCGTCGCCTTCGCCAACATCCTGCGCGGCGTACCCCTCGACGCCGACCACGAATACGTCGGCGACCTCCTCAACCTCCTCAACCCCTACGCCCTGCTCGGCGGCGCCACCACCGCCGCCCTCTTCCTCACCCACGGCGCCGTGTTCATCGCCCTCAAGACCGTCGGCGACATCCGCCACCGCGCCCGCACCCTCGCCGTACGCCTCGGCGCCGGCACCGCCGTACTCGCCGTGGCCTTCCTCACCTGGACCCTCACCATCCGCTCCAGCACCACCGCCACCGTCCTCGCCGCCGGCGCCGCGCTCGCCCTGCTCGCCGGCCTCGCCGCCGCCCACACCCGCCGCGAAGGCTGGGCCTTCACCGGCACCGCCGTGGCCATCGCCCTGGCCGTGGCCACCCTGTTCGCCGCCCTGTTCCCGAACCTGCTGCCCTCCACCGGCGACCCCACCGGCACCCTCACCGCCAGCAACGCCGCCTCCACCCCCTACACCCTGAAGATCATGACCTGGGTGGCGGTCGTGTTCACCCCCATCGTCCTGGCCTACCAGGGCTGGACCTACTGGGTGTTCCGCAAGCGCATCGGCGTCGCCCACATCCCGCACCACTGACCAGCAAGACAACGGGCCGGCGCGACAAACCGCGCCGGCCCCGCCACACACCACCACAAAATCCAGGCAGCCGCACCACACCCCCCGCTACCGTCACCCGATGCCCACCATCGACGTCCGAGAACTCACCCCCGACGACCTCACCGCCGCCTGGACCCTCGGCCGCCACGCCTTCGGATCCGACCCCACCCCACCACCACACGCCACCACCACCCCACCCGGCCTGACCCGCTACGGCGCCTTCGACCCCACCGGCCAACTCCTCGGCAAAGCCGTCGACCTGCACCACGACCAGTGGTGGAACGACCGCCCCGTGACCGCCGCCGACGTCGCCGGCGTCGCCGTCACCCCCGCAGCCCGCGGCCGAGGCATCGCCCGCGCCCTGCTCACCAACCTCCTGCGCGGCGCCCACGACCGCGGCGCCGCCGTCAGCGCCCTGTTCCCCACCACCACCGCCCCCTACCGCGCCTGCGGCTGGGAGGTCGCCGGAGCCCTACGCACCCTCGACCTACCCACCGCCGCCCTACCCCGACACCGACCCAACCCCCACCTCACCGTCCGCGACGGCGGCCCCGCCGACCTACCCGCCATCACCAACCTCTACGAAACCGTCACCCGCCACCGCCACGGCCTACTCACCCGCCGCGGCCCCCTGTTCGACCACCCCACCGACACCCTGCCCACCGACGGCCTCACCCTCGTCGAACACGACGACCACCTCGTCGGCTACGCCACCTGGAACCGCGGCCGAGGCTACGGCCCCGACGCCGTCCTCACCGTCGACAACGTCCTCGCCACCACCGCCGACGCCGCCCGCGAACTCATCAGCACCCTCGCCACCTGGGCCAGCGTCACCCCCACCCTGCGACTCACCCTGCTCGACGGCGACGCCCTAACCGCCCACCTGCCCATCGAAGCCACCCGCGAACACCACCGCGACACCTGGATGCACCGACCCGTCGACGTCACCCGCGCCGTCACCCAACGCGGCTGGCCCACCCACGCCCGCGGCACCGTCACCTTCACCCTCCACGACCACCTCGCCGACTGGAACACCGGCACCTGGCGCCTCGACGTCGCCGACGGCGCCGCCGAACTGCACCGCACCACCACCGACACCCCGCTACACCTGACCGTCCGCGGCTTCGCCCAGCTCTACACCGGCACCACCAACGCCGAAACCCTCCGACACACCGGCCTGCTGCACACCACCACCACAGCCGACCCCCGCCCCCTCGACCTGCTCGCCGCCGGCGGCCCCGCCCAACTACACGACTACTTCTGACCCCCGACACGCCCCCGCCCCCCGCCGCACACGGCGACGAGGGGCGGGGGACAGGCACACCGGACGCGATCAACCCACCTCGCGCAACTCCGCCAACCGCGCCTCGATCTCCGCCAACTCCGCCCGCAACTTCTCCGCCTGCTGCTCCGCCTCCGCCCGCTCCGCTCCCAGGATCTGCTCCACCGCCTCCTGCACCCCCGGAACGTCCACCAACGCCACCATCCGCAACGCCTCCGCCGGCTTCACCACATACGGCTTCGCCAACGACTTCGCACCCTGCTGCGCCGCCACCGTCCACTCACCGTCGGCATACGCCAACGTCACCGTCAACCCCGCCGGCCCCTTCGGCTTCACCGCCTTCACCGGCCGCCGCGCCGGCGGCTTCGACTCCACCTGCTGCTGCTCCACAATCGGCTCCTCCCGCCGCGCCGCCGGCACCTGCGGCGTGTCCAGCACGAACTCCGGCTCCGCCACCGGCGACACCGGCTCAGGCTCCGCCTTCACCTCCGCCACCCGCCGACCCGCCCCACGCGGCGCCACCGCCACGTCGGCGGGGGAGAACGGCAACTCGTCCCGACCGAACCGCACCACCACGAACTCGTCGGACACCGACGGATCGGTCAACTCCACCACCTGGCCCACCTGGCCGGCGATCTGACCCGCCGACGAGGTGAACACCACCTTCGGCTTCCGGCCGGCCGCCAACGCCTCCCGGATGCTCTGCACCTCGTCAGTGGACAAACCCTGGCCCACGGCACCCATCACAACCCTCTTCCGTACACCTGTTTGATTCCTGCCTTGATACCAGCCCACTGCGACACCCGAAAGATCACCCCCCCAACGCGCGCAACGCCCGATCCGCGTGCTCGTTCATCCCCAACTCGCTGTGCACCACCTCCACCACCCGCCGATCGGAACCGATCACGAACGTCATCCGCCGCGTACTCAACGGCCCCAACGGCACCCGCCGCAACACCCCGAACCGCCGCGCCACCACACCGTCCACGTCCGACAACAACGGATAGTCGAACCCGTGCAACCGGGAGAACTCCGCCTGCTTCTCCACCACGTCCCGACTGATCCCCACCCGCTGCGCGCCCACCGCCGCGAACTCCGCCGCCAGGTCCCGGAAGTGACAGCTCTCCGCCGTGCACCCCCGCGTCATCGCCGCCGGATAGAAGAACAACACCACCGGACCCACCACCAGGAACTCCGACAACCGCCACGGCGTCCCCGTCTCGTCCGGCAACTCGAAATCCTCGACCAGGTCACCGACCCGCACACCCGCCACCCGCCCACCTCCACTAGTCGACGCCGGCAGCGTAGGCGATCACCGGTGTGACCGCGCTCTCCACCACCACCGACCACCCCCGCCGGTACCGTCACCACCAGCACCCGGGGGAGGAGTACCCATTGAATCCCGTCACCATCATCACCGGCGGCAGCCGCGGCATCGGCGCCGCCACCGCCCGCCGCCTCGCCCACCACGGCCACCACGTCGCCATCGGCTACCGCCGCGACCAGCATGCCGCCGACACCGTCGTCGCCGACATCCGCGCCACCGGCCGCCAGGCCGTCGCCGTCCCCGCCGACACCACCGACCCCGACGCCATCACCCGCCTCTTCGACGCCGCCGCCGACCTCGGCCCCCTCACCGGCCTGGTCAACAACGCCGGCGTCACCAGCCCCATCGGCCCCCTCACCGACCTGCGCGCCGACGACCTGCGCCACGTCGTCGACGTCAACCTCATCGGGTACGTCCTGTGCGCCCAACAAGCCGCCCGCCGCCTCACCCACGGCGGCGCCATCGTCAACGTCTCCTCCGCCGCCGCCACCCTCGGCAGCCCGGGGGAGTACGTCCACTACGCCGCCGTCAAAGCCGCCACCGACACCCTCACCGTCGGCCTGGCCAAGGAACTCGCCCCCCACGGCATCCGCGTCAACGGCGTCGCCCCCGGCATCGTCCGCACCGACCTGCACGCCCTCTCCGGCGTACCTGACCGCGCCGACAGCGCCGCCGGCCGCATCCCACTCGGCCGAGCCGGCGAACCCGACGAGATCGCCGCCGCCATCGCCTGGCTCCTCGGCCCCGACGCCAGCTACACCACCGGCGCCGTCCTACGCGTCTCCGGCGGCCTCTGACGCGGGTACGCCCCGTCTACCCGCGCGGGCGCGCCCACGTCACGAACCGGCCGGTCAGCCCACCCGGAGGCGCCGCCGGGGTGAGCGGGGTCAGCTGCGCCCGCGCCGACCGACGGCCCGGCGGTAGCGCGACCGGCGGCAACCAACGCAGCCCTTCGCGCAGGACGAACAACTCCCGCTTCGCCCCGGACGTCCAGCTGGTAGCCCTCAACCCAGGTCCACCCGTGGTACGTGTGCCGATCCCTCAACTCCCGAATCACCCGCACGACGATCGCGCCGACGAACTGCGGGCTCGCCGCGCGGGTCAGTTGCAGCACGTCCCCGCCCCGGTGATCTCCCGGTGGCGCATCGGACTCCCCGGCTGTCAGCGACGGACGATTTCCAACACCCACCTTGCCGACGGTTGCGAACCAATCACACCGCGTAGAAAGATCGCCCCCGACAAGTCAGGATGTCCTGAAAGGAAACGGGATGAACCACGCCGTCGTCGAGGCCATGACCACAGTGGGGGAGACCGCCGACAGCCTCGCAGCCCAGATCGGCGTCGACTCGAAGACAGCCGCCCGATGGGCAAACCCCGGACGTATTCCCCAGACCCGGCACCGCGCGCAGGTCGCCGCGATCCTCGGCCGCGAGATCGTGGACCTATGGCCGGAC
This sequence comes from Micromonospora sp. MW-13, assembly GCF_003434305.1. Classification (GTDB taxonomy): domain Bacteria; phylum Actinomycetota; class Actinomycetes; order Mycobacteriales; family Micromonosporaceae; genus Micromonospora. The sequence continues at coordinate 42,723 of NZ_QKKX01000050.1, read as the reverse complement.
GCGCTGAAGCGCCGCGAGCCCGTGTGGTTCCGTCGCTGGGCCGACATCGAACGCGAGGCCCTGTCCCTGCGGTGGTTCGAGCTGGCCTGGGTCCCGGGCCTGCTCCAGACCGAGGCGTACGCACGGGCGACCCTCGCGGGGGAGGCGCTCACCGCCAGGGAACTCGACGACCTCGTCTCCGCGCGCCTCGCCCGGCAGGCCGTGCTCCACCGGGATCGGCCTCCGCTGCTGGCGGCCGTCATCGACGAGGGAGTCCTGCACCGCACGGCCGGAGGCGACCGGGACATGATGCGGGCACAGTGCGAACACCTGGCCGAGTGCGCCCAGCTCCCCGCGGTGCAGGTGCACATCGTTCCCGCCACGACCGGCATGTACGGGGGACTCGGCGGGCCGTTCATCCTGGCGGACATGCCCGACGGCACCCGGCTGTCCCACGTCGACGGTCAGATCAAGGCGCAGATCCTCGACCAATCGGCCGACATTGCTACCCTGGACCGGCGGTTGGCGCGCATCACCGGCGAGGCCCTGCCGCGGGCGCAGTCTCTGGACCTCATCAGGAAAGCGGCGGCATCATGGACCTGACCCGGGCGCGGTGGCGCACCAGCACCAGGAGCGGCAACAACGGCGGGGCCTGCGTGGAGGTCGCCGACAATCTGCCCGGCGTCGTCCTCGTCCGCGACACGAAGAACCGCGAGGGCGGCACCCTGACCTTCTCGCCGGCCGCATGGCGCGGCTTCATCGCCCTGACGAAGATGAGAACTCCCTGACACCTTTCGTCCTGGGGCTGGAAGCCACGGACGGGCGACCTGCGGGAGAAGCCCCGGGACCGACACGCCAGGTCAGTGACGGGCCCGCCATTCCTCGACGCGCCGCACGTAGCGAATCACCCCGGCCGGGCCCGTCGAGGCGGGCCAGTCGTCCGTTGCCCGAGGCAGCCCCGGTCACCACGTACGTACCCCGTCGGTGCCCCTCAGCCCGTGAACAGGTTCGCCGCCGTCAGCACCGTCTGCACCACCCCGTACCCCAGCAGCGCACCCACCAGCAACCAGGAGATCCACAACCGGCCGGTCTGCCCGGACGAACCGTTGCTCATCGCGCTATCCCTCCGTGCACCCCGCCCGAACCAGCGGGCGCCAGCTCGTAAAACCGTTCCGGCACCGGCCGCACCAGCAGGTTCGCCACGAACCCCACCGCCAGCACCCCCACCATCGTCAACAGCGCCGGCCGGTACCCGGCCGCCGTCAGCGTCCCCCGCGCTCCCTTCGCGTCGAGGAACCCGTTGATGATCAACGGACCGGCGAACCCCGCCGCCGACCACGCCGTCAACACCCGGCCGTGGATCGCCCCCACCTGGTACGTGCCGAACAGGTCCCGCAGGTACGCCGGCATCCTGGCGAACCCGCCCCCGTAGAACGACACGATCACGCACGCCAACAACACGAACAGCGCCGTCGCCACCTGCCCGAACAACGCCAGCAGCAGGTACAACACGATCCCCACACCCAGGTACAGCACGTACACCGGCTTACGGCCGATCATGTCCGACGCCGACGACCACACGAACCGGCCACCCATGTTGAACAGCGACAGCAGCCCCACGAAACCGCCCGCCGCCGCCACCGACACCGCCGCCGCGCCCTCCTCACGGAAGAAGTCCTGGATCATCGGACTCGCCTGCTCCAGAATCCCGATCCCGGCCGTCACGTTGCAGACAACACCACCCACAGCAACCAGAACTGCCGCGTCCGCACTGCGTTCGCCGCCGACACGCTCGCTGTGGTGACCATCGGCCTCGCCGTCGCCCGCGCCGGTTCGAACCCCGCCGGCCGCCAGTCCGCCGCCGGCACCCGCACGTTCGCCACCCCGAACATCATGATCACGAAGTAGCCGACGCCCAGCGTCACGAACAGCCACACCATCGCCGTCCCCCGACGCCGTTGCGCCCGCGACGGCGTCCGGGTCGTAGCCCGAGGTCGTAGAGCGACAACAGCTGCCGGGACAGGGGAGAGGCCACCATCGCGCCACCCCCGAACCCCATGATCGCCAACCCGGTAGCCAGGCCCGGCCGGTCCGGAAACCACTTGATCAACGTCGACACGGGGGAGATGTAGCCGATCCCCAAACCGATCCCGCCCAGCAGCCCGTACCCCACGTACAGCAGCCACAACTGCTCCGTCGCGATCCCCACCGCACCGACCAGGAACCCCGCCGCCCAGAAGCACGCCGAGACGAACATCGCCTTACGCGGACCGTTGCCCCCACGTACCGGCCACCGCCGCCGACAACCCCAGCATCACGATCGCCATGCTGAAGATCACCCCGATAGCCGTCTGGCTCGCGTCGAAGTGGGCGATCAGCGAGTTCTTGTACACGCTGGTTGCCTCACCCCGGTGATCATGGAGTTATTGCCATTGAGTCTGGGCGTGTCGTGGCAATAACTCCATGATCACCGGGGTGAGGTAAGCCAGGTGGGGCCCCGCCACGGGCGCAGCCGCGCGAGTGGCTGAATTGCCTTCGGGCGGGAGTCCTTGCAGCTCACGGCACTCTCGTTCGCCGATTCGATAATCTACATTATGTCAAGTAGCCACCTCGCCCCCTCCGCCGTGTCGGCCACGCTCATGGGCCACCGTGCCCGACTCTGGAGTTCCTGCCGGCACGTCCCAACGCCCTGGCTCGGCACTTCCCAACACCCCTGACTCCGGGCGGCCCTGCTGATGAGCGGCAGGGCCAGCTACCGCCACCTCCATGTTCGGCAAGCTCGCATCCCCGACGACGACTCCAGCCGCCGCGTCCGCGCCGTCCTCACCTACCTGAACGAGCCCCGGCCTGATCCGGGAAGGGTCGCTGCGGGTAGGCCCCATCCCCTTCTCTGAGGTCGCCGACAACCCGAAAATCATGCATAATATCCCTTATGCATGATAAACAGGACGAATCGGTGCGCTCGTTGATCGAGGAGTTCCTGACCGCCCGAGCCACCCGCAAGCCGTCCCCGCACACGCTGGAGGCGTACCGCCGGGACCTGCGCGCGGTGGCGGCCCTGGCCGGCGAGACCATCGCCCCTCCCCTGCCGCCGGACGCGCTCCCAGTCGCGGCCCTCTCCCCCAGGGTCATGCGGGCCGCGTTCGCCCGGTTCGCCGCTCCCCGCGCCGTCGCCTCGGTGCACCGCGCCTGGTCGACGTGGAACAGCTTCTTCTCGTTCCTGGTCGCCGAGGGGGTGGTGGCGGGCAACCCGATGCCGGCGGTGGACCGGCCCCGCGCCCCGCTCCCCCAGCCGAAGCCGCTGCGGGGCGAGGACACCCCGGAGCAGCTGCTCGCGGCGGTGTCCCGGGAGGACGGTCGGCAGCGCGACCCGTGGCCGGAACGGGACGTGGCGGTGCTGGCGTTGGCGCTGTGCGCGGGGCTTCGCCTGTCGGAGTTGTTGGCGCTGCGGGTGGCGTCGCTGACCGGGCGGCCCGGTGAGCGCCGGGTGGACGTGGCGGGCAAGGGTGGCCGGCCGCGGGTGGTGCCGATCGAGCCGGAGTTGGATCGGGTGCTGGTGGCGTACCTGGACAGCCGGGTCCGGCGGTTCGGGTCGCGGTCGGTGCGGCCGGACTCGGCGCTGCTGGTGGATCGGCGGGGCGAGCCGCTGCGCCGGGGTGGCCTGCAGTATCTGGTGGAGTCCTGTTATCGGCGGGCGGGGGTGAGCGACCGGGTGCCGCGCGGTGCGCAGCTGCATGCGCTGCGGCACACGTTCGCGACGCGGTTGGCGGAGGACGGGGCGAGCGCGGCGGAGATCATGCGGTTGCTGGGGCATGCGTCGTTGGCGTCGTCGCAGACGTACATCGAGGTGACGGCGGGTCAGCAGCGGGCGGCGGTGCGGTCGAACCGCACCAACCGGGCGTTGGTGGGGTTGGTGCGGGTGGAGGGGGCGGGGCGGGGTCGGCGGGGTGACCGGTGGGTGTGGCAGGGTGGCGGGGTACGCGACTGGCGGCACCGGGGATGGGATCGACCATCGGGGAGCTCGCCGTGGGGGTCGTCCGCCTGGGCTCCCGCGGGCGAGGTGGTGCCATGTCCTCTTCTTCTGTGGTGAGCGCGCAGGCGTCGGGTACGGCGCGGTTGTTGCCGGGTGCGCCGGTGGCGCAGCAGGTGCTGGGTGAGGTGGCGGCGGAGGTCGCGGCGTTGCGGGCGGCAGGGGTGACGCCGTCGTTGGCGACGGTGTTGGTGGGCGACGACGGCGCGAGTGCCGGGTACATCCGGATCAAGCAGCGGCAGGCGGCGGAGTTGGGGTTCGCGTCGCCGCACGTGCATCTGCCGGCGTCGGCGTCGCAGGCGGATCTGCACCGGGTGGTCGAGGAGTTCAATTCCGACGCGGGTGTGCACGGGGTGTTGGTGCAGCATCCGATTCCGGGGCACCTGGACTACGACCGGGCGTTGCAGGTGCTGGATCCGGACAAGGATGTCGATGGGATGCATCCGGTGAACATGGGGCGGTTGGCGTTGGGGTTGCCGGGTCCGTTGCCCTGTACTCCGGCGGGGATCGAGGCGTTGTTGGCGTTCCACGGGGTGCCGGTGGCGGGGCGTGAGGTGGTGGTGCTGGGTCGGGGTGCGACGTTGGGGCGGCCGTTGGCGATGTTGTTGGCGCAGAAGCGGCCGACGGCGAACGCGGCGGTGACGGTGGTGCACACGGGGGTGGCGGACTGGCCGCGGTACACGCGGCGGGCGGAGATCCTGGTGGCGGCGGCGGGGGTGCCGGGGATCGTGCGTCCGGAGCATGTGCGTGCGGGTGCGGTGGTGGTCGGTGGTGGGGTGCGGTATGAGGGTCGGCGGTTGCTGCCGGATGTGGACGAGTCGTGTGCGCGGGTGGCGGGGGCGATCACGCCGAGGGTCGGTGGGGTGGGGCCGACGACGGTGGCGATGTTGTTCCGTAACGCGGTGGCGGCGGCGCGGCGGGTGGCCGGGCGGGGCTGAGTTCGGGGCGGCGGGTGGGTTTCTTCGGGTGCGTCTGTTGCTGCCGTGGTGACGATGGTCGTGCCCGAGGGGCCCGCCCGTAGCGTCCAGCGAAGAACCAACGCTAGGGCCCATCGATCTTCGTGGTGGGTGACCCGCCGCTTGCCCCGCCCGACGTCTAGATCAGCCGAGGTCGACGACGAGGGGGCGGTGGTCGGAGATGGTGGAGGCGGGGGTGGTGACGGCGGTGACGGGTGGGAGGTGGTGGCGGTCGGCGAGGATGTGGTCGAGTTGGACGCGGGGTTGGGCGGCGGGGTAGGTGGGGCGGCGGCCGAGGGGGGTCCAGCCGGAGATGAGTCGGGCGGGGCCGGCGGGGAGGTTGAGGTCGCCGAGGAGGATGCGGGGGGCGGGTAGGGCGCGTAGGGCGCGGACGGTCTGGCGGAGTTGGTGGATGTTCCAGCCGGGGACGAAGGACAGGTGGGTGGCGGCGACGGTGATGTCGCCGTGGGGGGTGTCGAGGACGGCGGCGAGGACGACGCGGGGTTCGTCTTCGAGGAGGATGAGGCCGCCGCCGGGGCCGGGTACGTAGACGGGTGAGCGGACGGGGGCGGGTTTGAGGCGGGTGACCTGCCAGGTGCGGACGGGGTGGCGGGTGACCAGGCCGATGCCGTAGCAGGGTTCGCCGTGTCCGTCGTCGTCGTGGCGTAGGGGGCGGAACTGTTCGCCGGGGGTGCCGACGACGGCGGCGGCGAAGCGGTGTTCGGGGGCGTTGAGGGCGCGGGCGGCGATGGTGGTGAGGTCGAGGTTGCCGCTGCGGGTCTGGTCGCGGTCGACTTCCTGTAGGGCGAGGATGTCGGCGTCGAGGGTGGTGACGGCGGCGGTGAGCCGGTCGGGGTCGACGAGTCCGTCGGTGAGGGATCGGCCGTGGAGCAGGTTGAAGGTGGCCAGGCGCACCTTTTTACCCTACGTGGGTCGTGGGAGGGTTGCCGGATGCTGAAGGTGTTGGTGTGTTCGATGGTGGTGTTCGTGGCGGTGGGTTTGCTGGGGGTGTGGTTGCGGCGTCGGCGGTGACGTGGGGATTGGGTGTGGGTGGGCTGGTGGTGAGGCGGGACACTCGGGTTGTCGGCGGGTGGGGTGGCGGGGTGTGGGGTGGGCAGAATGGCCGGCCGTGGATGGTGCGTCGCTGATCACGTTGCTCGCTGCGGCTGTGTTGGCCGGTTGGGTCGATGCTGTGGTGGGGGGTGGTGGGTTGTTGTTGTTGCCGGCGTTGTTGTTGGTGGCGCCGGGGGTGCCGGTGGCGACGGCGTTGGGGACGAACAAGTTGGCGGCGATCGCGGGGACGGCGACGGCGGCGGTGACGTATGCGCGGCGGACGAAGCTGGATTGGCGGGTGGCGGGTCCGGCGGCGGGTTTGGCGGTGGTGACGGCGGGGTTGGGTGCGGCGTTGGCGGGGGTGGTGCCGGCGTCGGCGTATCGGCCGGTGGTGTTGGGGGTGTTGGTGGTGGTGGCGGTGTTCGTGGTGGCGCGGCCGCGGTTGGGGGTGGTGGCGGTGCCGCAGCGGCGGACCCGGGGGCGGGTGGTGGCGGCGGTGGTGGTGGCGGGGGTGGGTATCGCGGCGTATGACGGGTTGATCGGTCCGGGGACGGGGACGTTTTTGGTGGTGGCGTTCACGGCGCTGGTGGGCGCGGACTTCGTGGGTGGTTCGGCGATGGCGAAGGTGGTGAACGCGGGGACGAACCTGGGGGCGTTGGTGGTGTTCGCGGCGACGGGTCATGTGTGGTGGTTGTTGGGCGCGGCGATGGCGGTGTGCAACGTGGTGGGGGCGGTGGTGGGGGCGCGGATGGCGTTGCGGCGGGGGGCGGGGTTCGTGCGGGTGGTGTTGTTGGTGGTGGTGTTGGCGTTGGTGGTGAAGTTGGGTTACGACGAGTGGGTGGGGTGGTGAGGTGCCGGCCGGCGCGGGTCGCGCGCCGGCCGGCCGGGTTGGTCAGGCGTGGCGGGTGATGTCGTCGTAGTCGAGGCGGGGCAGGCGGGGGAACCAGGCGTCGGGGCCGGGCTTGCCGAGGTTGACCACGAGCAGGGAGCGCCAGGTGCTGTCGGCGAAGAGGTCGCGGTCGAGGGCGGCGGCGTCGAAGCCGGCCATGGGGCCGGCGGCGAGGCCGGCGGCGCGGACGGCCAGTAGCCAGTAGCCGATCTGGAGGGTGGCGTTGAAGCGGGCCATGCCTTCGCGGGCGGTGGCGTCGGCGGCGAGGCCGTCGCGCATCTCGGGGCGGATCGGGAAGACGCGTGGGATGAACTCGTGGAAGTCGGTGTCGGCGGCGAGGACGGCCACGACGGGTGCGGTGGCGGTCTTGGCGCGGTTGCCTTCGGACATGTGGGTGAGCAGTCGGTCGCGGGTCTCGCCGGGGCGGGTGTAGAGGACCCGCAGGGGTTGGGTGTTGGCGGCGGTGGGCGGGTACTTGGCGAGGTCGAAGATGGCGCGCAGTTGGGCGTCGGTGACGGGTTCGTCGGTGAAGGTGTTGGCGGTGCGTGCGTCGGTGAACAGTTGTGCCTGGGCTGCGGGGTCGAGGGTGATCAGGTCGGTCGTGGCGGTGTCGGTCATGTCGGGTTTCCTTCGCACCTGGGGGCCTTAACTGCTCAGAGACTAGCAGCTAGTTTTTTCGAAGTTGCTTTGTCGTGCGGAACGCCACGTATCCTGGGGTCATGACGCCCCGCTCCCCCACCGGTGAGGTTCCCCGGTCCTGCGACGGGGGGCTGACGCGGGCGTTCGCGTTCCTCGGCAAGCGGTGGAACGGGGTGCTGCTGGGCACCCTGGCGCACGGGCCGGCGGGGTTCGCCGAGCTGACCCGCGCGTTACCGGGGATCAGCGAGTCGGTGCTGTCCGACCGGCTCGGCGAGCTGGCCCGGGTGGGGTTGGTGCACCGCACGGTGCGGCAGGGCCCGCCGCTGGGGGTGAGCTACGAGCTGACCGAGCGGGGCGCGGCGGTGCTGCCGGCGTTGGACGCCCTGGCCCAGTGGGCGCACGAGAACCTGCCCGCCGAGGAGTGCGGCCGGGCGTGAGCGGGTGACCGCACTGGCCCGGGGCATGTGATCATCGTCGGATGCCGTTACGCGCCGAACACGACCGGATGCTGCTGGGGCGGCTGCTGGGCCGCGACCCGACGCTGCACGCCTACCAGCTGGGTGACCTGGACGACTTCTTCTGGCCGTACACGTCGTGGTTCCGCCGCGGCGAGCAGGTCGCGCTGCTGTACCACGCGGTGGTGCCGCCGACGCTGCTGGCGTTCGCCGACGCCGCCGGCCGGGAGGAGTTGGCGGCGCTGCTGACCGACCTGGCGCCGGTGCTGCCGGCGCGGCTGCACGCGCACCTGTCCCCCGGCTTGGCGCCGGTGCTGGCCGGCTGGTTCCGCGTCGCCGACGGCGGCGCGCACCGGAAGATGGCGCTGACCGACCGGGCGCGGCTGGCCGCGGTTCCCGGTGCGGGGCAGCCGCTGGGTGCCGCCGACCTGCCGGAGCTGACGCGGCTGTACGCGGTGGCGTACCCGGGCAACTGGTTCGACCCGAGGATGCTCGACACCGGCCGGTACGTGGGGGTGCGCCGTGACGGGGAGCTGGTGGCGGTGGCCGGGGTGCACGTGTACTCCCCGGTGTGGCGGGTGGCGGCGCTGGGCAACGTCACCACCCATCCCGGGTATCGGGGGCGGGGTTTGGCCGCGGCGGCGGTGGCCGCGCTGTGCCGGCGGCTGGCCGCCGACGTCGACCACGTCACGTTGAACGTGCGGGCCGACAACGTGGCGGCGCTGCGGCTGTACGAGCGGCTCGGGTTCACCGAGGTCGCCGGGTACGGCGAGTACACGCTCACCGCGTGCCCGGGACCGCGGTGAGCGCCGCGCCGGCGGCGGGGCTGTGGCGGCGCCGGTGGGTGCGGCTGCTCGCCGTGGCCGTGGGTGTCGTCGGCGCGGCTGTGGTGGGTCTGCGTGGGCGGCTGCCCGACCCGCGGGAGTTCCTCGCCGCGTTGACCGGCGCCGGCTACGGGTGGGTGGTGCTGGCGGTGCTGTTGCAGGCCGTCTCGTTGGCGGCGTTCGCGTTGCAGCAGTGGCGGCTGCTCGACGCCCTGGGGGTGCGTCTGCGTCGGGGCCGGGTGGTGGCGATCAGCCTGGCCCGCACGGCGTTGTCGATCTCGTTGCCGGCGGGGGCGGCGGTCTCCACCGGGTACGCCATTCGGGAGTACGAGCGTGCCGGCGCGCCGCGGGAGATGGCGGCGGCCTCGGCGGTGGTGTCCGGGTTGGCGTCCCTGGGCGGGTTGGCCCTGCTGTACGTGGGCGGGGGTGCGGTGGTGCTGGTCCGTGCCCCGGGCGGGTGGGACTGGCGTCCGCTGGCCGTCGTGGCGGCGTTGGGTGGGTTGACGGCGTTGGCGGTGCTGGCCGGACGCAGGCAGCCGCGTCGGCGTGTGGTCGGTCCCGTTGCGGGGCTTGACGTGTCGGGGGGTGTGGTGCGTCGGCACGTGCGGGCGTTGCTGGTCTCGGCCCGGCAGGCGTGGCGGGCGGGGGCGAAGCTGCGGGTGCGGGACTGGGCGGCGGCGGTGGGGTACGCGGCGGTGAACTGGGCGGCCGACCTGCTGTGCCTGGCCGCCGCCGCGCTGGCGCTGCACCTGCCGGTGGGGGTGACCGCCCTGGCGGGCATCTACCTCGGTGTGCAGATCGTCCGGCAGGTGCCGCTGACGCCGGGCGGGGTGGGTGTCATCGACACCGCACTGGTCGCCGGGCTCACCGCCTCGGGCGCGACCGCGGTCAGCGCCGCCGCTGCCGTGCTGGTCTACCGGATGCTGTCCTGCTGGCTGCTCATTCCTGTTGGCGGGATCGCCGGGTTGACGCTGCGCGGCGACCGGGCGGTGAGCCGGGTCTGAACGCCGGGGGCGGCGGGACGCGACCGCGTCCCGCCGCCCCCGGCGGGTGGGTCAGCGGCGGCGGGTGGGTGAGTCGAAGCGGCCGGCGCGGATCTCCCGTAGTGCCCGCCGGCGGGCGTCCCCGCGCAGGGTGTCGACGTAGAGGCGCCCGGCGAGGTGGTCGGTCTCGTGTTGCAGGGCGCGGGCGAGGAAACCGCTGCCGGAGATGGTCAGCGGCTCGCCGTGCTGGTCGAAGCCGCGGGCGGTGGCGTGCAGGGCGCGGGGGGTCGGGAAGTACAGCCCGGGGATGGACAGGCAGCCTTCGTCGTCGTCCTGCGACTCCTCGGACAGCTCCACCGTCGGGTTGATCATGTGGCCGCGGTGGCCGTCGGCGTCGTAGACGAACACCTGCGCGGGCACGCCGATCTGTGGGGCGGCGACGCCGGCGCGGCCGGGGGCGCCGAGCAGGGTGTCCATCAGGTCGCCGACCAGGGCGCGCAGGTCGGCGTCGAAGCTGGTCACCGGCTCGCAGCCGGTGCGCAGCACCGGGTCGCCGATGATCCGGATGGGCCGCATCGTCATGGCAGCAGGCTATCGGCCCGGGGTCCGGGTGCGGGGGCGAGGGCGGCGCGGACGGGCCGGGCCTTGGCGGCGGCCTCGGCGACCTCGGCGTCGGGGTCGCTGTCCCAGGTGATGCCGCCGCCGGCCCAGCCGTGCAGCAGGTGCCCGTCGGCGGCGGCGGTGCGGATGGTCAGGCCCAGGTCGATCCGGCCGGCGCCCACCCAGCCCAGCGCGCCCATGCTCGCGCCCCGGCCCACGGGTTCGTGGGCGGCGACGACGTCGAGGGCGGCAAGTTTCGGCGCGCCGGTGACCGACCCGCCGGGGCAGACCGCGCGCAGCAGGTCGGCCAGGCCCAGGCCGTCGGCGGGGGCCGCCGACACCGTCGACTCGGCCTGCCACAGGTCGCACCAGCGGCGTACGGCGAACAGTTCGTCGACGGTGACGGTGCCGGTGGCCGCGACGCGGGCCAGGTCGTTGCGTTCCAGGTCGACGATCATGATGTGTTCGGCGCGTTCCTTGGCCGAGGCGAGCAGCTCGGCGCGGCCGGCGGGGGTGGCCGGGCGGGTGCCCTTGATGGGGCGGGTGACCAGCCGGCCGCCCTCGACGGCGATCAGGGTCTCCGGGGAGGCGCAGCCGATCGCCCAGCCGGGGCCGTGCAGGGTGCCGCCGTAGCGGGCGCCGGGCAGCCGGCTCAGCCGGGCCAGGGCGGGGCGGGGGTCGCCGGTGTACGGGGCGGCGGCGTGGCCGACGAGGTTGACCTGGTAGACGTCGCCGCGGCCGATCGCGGCCCGCACGGCGGTCACGGCGTCGGCGTGCTGGCGGGTGCTCCAGCTCGGGGTCCAGTCGCCGATCCACCAGTCGCCGGCCCCGGGTGGTGGCGTCGGCGCGGCGGCGGGGGTGTGCGCGTAGACGACCACGGCCAGGTCGGGCAGGGCGGGGGCGGGGCTGGGCGCGCCGGGTGCCGCGGCGGCCAGCACGGCCCCGGCCGCGGCGGAGACGTACAGGGCGGCCCCGCACACCCCGGTCGGGTCGTGGGCCGCCGGGCGGGTCAGGTCGTCGACGCCGAGGCCGTGGGCGGTGAGGAACTCCTCGACGAGGCGGGCCGGGTCACCGCCGTCGCGCAGGCGCCAGTGCAGGCGGTCGCGTTCGGTGAGCCGGCCGCGGCAGCCGGCGGGGGCGGCGGGTGCGGTCACCCGCGTCAGTGGGAACGCTTCCACGCCGTCTGGCCCATTCCGCCTCGTCCGTTCAGTGGATTTCCCCCCGACATGGCGTGAACCCGCTCGATGCGGCTCACGTTCGCTTGGTACTGTGCGTCACTGGTCATGTGAACCATGACACAGTGCCCCCACAGTCCGGAGAACCCGATGTGCCAGCACCAACCCACCTGCCCCTCCGCCGAAGCGACCGACCGGGAAGCCGCCCGCGTCCTCGCCTGCTTCCCTGAGCAGGGCTGGAGCCTGCTCTGCAACGGTGTCATCGTCTTCGAGGACACCGGTGAACTCCTCCCCGACGGCAGCACCATCGCCCCCCACCGCGGTCCCGCCCGACACGCCCTCGCCGCCTGACCGTTCACCCAGCGTCAACCTGACGCACCCCGTCGACCACAGGCCAGCCCCCGGTCCCCGCGACCAGCCTGCCCGGTCGACGCATCCGCCGGGGCGGCGCGAACCACCGCCCCGGCGCGCCCCGACGTCACTCCTCGAACGCCTCCGGCGCCGGACACGAGCACACCAGGTTCCGGTCACCGTACGCGCCGTCGACCCGCCGCACCGGCGGCCAGTACTTCCCGGCCCGGTCCACCCCCGCCGGGTACGCCCCCACCGACCGCGGGTACGGGTGCGGCCACTCGTCGCCGGCCACCATCGCTGCCGTGTGTGGCGCGTTCGCCAGGGGATTGTCCCCCGCCGGCCACTCGCCCGAGCCCACCTTGTCGATCTCCGCCCGGATCGCGATCATCGCCGCGCAGAACCGGTCCAGCTCGGCCAGGTCCTCACTCTCCGTCGGCTCCACCATCAACGTCCCCGCCACCGGGAACGACATCGTCGGCGCGTGGAACCCGTAGTCGATCAGCCGCTTCGCCACGTCGTCGACCGTGACCCCGGTCGCCTTCGTCACCGGCCGCAGGTCCAGGATGCACTCGTGCGCGACCAGGCCCTTGTTGCCCGCGTACAACACCGGGAAGTGTTCCCGCAGCCGCACCGCCACGTAGTTCGCGGCCAGCACCGCCACCCCCGTCGCCCGGGTCAGCCCCGCCGCGCCCATCATCCGCAGGTACGCCCACGGGATCGGCAGGATCCCCGCCGACCCGTACCGCGCCGCCGAGATCGCCGGCCGGCCGTCACCGCCGACGCCCGGCAGGTACGGCGCCAGGTGCGCCCGCACCGCCACCGGACCCACCCCCGGCCCGCCCCCACCGTGCGGGATGCAGAACGTCTTGTGCAGGTTCAGGTGCGACACGTCCGCCCCGAACCGGCCCGGCTTGGCGAACCCGACCAGGGCGTTGAGGTTCGCCCCGTCGACGTACACCTGACCGCCCGCGTCGTGGACCTTCGCGCACAACTGCGCGATGCCCGTCTCGTACACCCCGTGCGTCGACGGGTACGTCACCATGATCGCCGCGAGCGTGTCCCGATGCTTGTCGATCTTCGTGTCGAGGTCGACCAGGTCGACGTTGCCGTCGCCGTCGCAACCCACCACGACCACCCGCATCCCCGCCATCACCGCCGACGCGGCGTTCGTGCCGTGCGCCGACGACGGGATCAGGCACACCTCCCGGTGCCCCTCACCCCGGTCCCGGTGGTACGTGCGGATCGCCAGCAGCCCCGCCAGTTCCCCCTGCGACCCGGCGTTGGGCTGCACGCTGACCGCGTCGTAGCCGGTCACCTCCGCCAGCCAGCCCTCCAGTTGGGCGATCATCTCCCGGTACCCGGCCGTCTGCGACGCCGGCGCGAACGGGTGCAGGTGGGCGAACTCCGCCCAGCTCACCGGCTCCATCTCCGTGGTCGCGTTCAGCTTCATCGTGCACGACCCCAGCGGGATCATCCCCCGGTCCAGGGCGTAGTCGAAGTCCGACAGCCGCCGCAGGTACCGCAGCATCGCCGTCTCCGAGTGGTGGCTGCGGAACACCGGGTGGGTGAGGAAGTCCGAGGTGCGCGCCAACGCCGCCGGCAGGGCCACGTCCCCCTCCCCGTCGACCCCGGCCACCCCGAACGCCGCCCACACCGCCGACAGGTGCGCCGCCGTGGTCGTCTCGTCGCAGGAGATCCCCACCCGGTCGGCGTCGACGCACCGCAGGTTCACCCCCCGCGCCTGCGCCTGCGCCACCACCTCGGCGGCCCGGCCCGGCACGCTCGCGGTGACCGTGTCGAAGAACGCGACGTCCGCCACCGCCACCCCACCGGCGCGCAGCCCGGCCGCGAGCCGCGCCGCCGTGCCATGGGTACGCGCCGCGATGGCCCGCAGCCCGTCCGGGCCGTGGTAGACGGCGTACATGCCGGCCATCACCGCCAGCAGCACCTGCGCGGTGCAGATGTTGCTGGTCGCCCTCTCCCGCCGGATGTGCTGCTCACGGGTCTGCAACGCCAACCGGTACGCCGGGTTGCCGGCGGCGTCGCGGGACACCCCGACCAGCCGGCCGGGCAGCATCCGCTCCAACCCCGAACGCACCGCCAGGTACCCGGCGTGCGGGCCACCGAAGCCCATCGGCACCCCGAACCGCTGGGTGGTGCCGGCGGCCACGTCCGCGCCGATCTCCCCCGGCGGGCGCAGCAACGTCAGCGCCAACAGGTCCGCCGCCACACACACCAGCGCCCCCGCCGCGTGCGCCGCCGCCACCAGCGCGGCATGGTCCCGCACCGCCCCGGACGCCCCCGGGTACTGCAGGTGCAGGCCGAAGAACTCCGCCGGCAACTCCTCGGCGTCGACGTCGAGGACCCGCACCTCGATGCCCAACGGCTCCGCCCGACTCATGATCACCGCGAGGGTCTGCGGCAACGCGTCGGCGTCGACGACGTACACGCCGCTGCGGCTCTTCGACGCGCGGCGGGCCAGGGTCATCGCCTCGGCCGCCGCGGTGCCCTCGTCGAGCATCGAGGCGTTCGCGGTGGCCAGCCCCGTCAGGTCGGTGACCATCGTCTGGAAGTTCAGCAGCGCCTCCAGCCGGCCCTGGCTGATCTCCGGCTGGTACGGCGTGTACGCCGTGTACCACGCCGGGCTCTCCAGCACGTTGCGGCGGATCACCGCCGGGGTGTGCGTGCCGTGGTAACCCAACCCGATCATCGACACGGCGACGGTGTTCCGCGCGGCCAGGGCCCGCAGCTCGGCCAGGGCGTCGTGCTCGCTGGCCGGCTCCGGCAGGTCCAGGGCACCGTGCCAGCGGATCACCTCGGGAATCGCGGCGTCCATCAGCTCGTCGATCGAGTCGTAGCCGACGGCCTCCAGCATGCGGCGCTCGTCGGCCGGATCGGGGCCGATGTGACGGGCGGCGAACTGCTCTACGGTCATGGCGGCGCTCCCGCAGGGGTGAGGTCGACAGGTCGGCCTCCCCCTGAGTCGCACCCCGGGAAGGGCGCTCCACAGTGCCTGCCCACGAGGTCCTTTTGCCTGAGAGGTTCCGGGGAGGAAGCTGCCCCTTCGGCGCCGCCCGCAACGATCATCGGACGGTCTCTCCCACGTGGGTGGTACCGGCGACATCCACGCTACCAGCGCCACCGGCACCGGCGGAGGTCGTCCCCCCGACCAGTGGATCACCGGCAGGCCGGGCGCGGCGGGTCAGCCGGCGACCGGCGCCGGGGCCCCGGCGCCGGCGAGCCGGTCGGCCAGCGCCGGCAGCAGCACGCCCAGCGGCGCATCGGCCCGCACGGTGGCGTACCCGTCGCCCCGGGTCACCCCCTGGTTGACGATCGCCACCGGAATGCCCCGTTTCGCGGCCCGGATCACGAACCGGCGGCCCGACATCACCGTCAACGACGACCCGAGCACCAACAGCGACCGAGCCCCCTCGACCAGGTCGAAGCAGCGGGCCACCCGGGCGGCGGGAACCGTCTCCCCGAAGAACACCACGTCCGGTTTCAGCAGCCCGGTGCGGCAGAACCCGCAGTCCACCGGCCGGAACCCGGCCACCTCCCGGTCGTCGAGATCCACGTCACCGTCGGGGTGGACCGCCGCGACCACCGCGTCGAACCCCGGGTTGGCCTGCCGCAGCCGCCGGTCCAGTTCCTCGCGGGAGGTGTGGTTGCCGCAGTCCAGGCACACCACCTCGTCGAGGCGGCCGTGCAACTCCACCACCGGCTGCGACCCGGCGACGCTGTGCAGACCGTCGACGTTCTGGGTGATCACCGCGTCGACGAGCCCGCCGCGTTGCAGACGGGCCACCGCCCGGTGCCCGTCGTTCGGGGCGGCCCGGGCGATCGTGCGCCACCCCAGGTGGCTGCGCGCCCAGTACCGCCGCCGCGCCACCGGATCCCCGGTGAACGCCTGGAACGTCATCGGAGTGTGCCGACGCGCCACCCCGCTGGGCCCCCGATAGTCCGGAATGCCGGACTCGGTGGACAGGCCAGCCCCGCTCAACACCACGACACCGCCCTCGGCGAGCAGCCCCGCCAACGCGTCGAACGTCTCCGTCACGGCATCCATGCTGCCCCAGCGCCACCCCCGCCGGCGACCACCCGCCCGTGACCCTGCTCGCCGCAGCGCCGGTGCCCGCGCGCCCCGGCGGCTACGGTGGCAGGTATGCGCGTCGTCATCGCCGGCGGACACGGCAAGATCGCCCAACTGCTGCACCGGGAACTCGCCGGCCGCGGCGACACCGCCGTCGGACTGATCCGCAACCCCGACCACGCCGCCGCGCTACGCGCCAGCGGCGCCCACCCCGTCGTCTGCGACCTGGAACACGCCGACGCCGCACAGGTCGCCACCCACCTCGACGGGGCCGACGCGGTGGTCTTCGCCGCCGGCGCCGGCCCCGGCAGCGGCGCCGCCCGCAAGGACACCGTCGACCGGGCCGCCGCCGGCCTGCTCGCCGACGCCGCCCAGCGGACCGGGATACGCCGCTACCTGCTGCTCTCCGCCATGGGCGTGGACACGGCCCCACCCGCCGGCACCGACGACGTGTTCGCCGCCTACCTGCGGGCCAAGAAGGCCGCCGAGGACGACCTCACCGCCCGCGACCTGGACTGGACGGTCCTGCGCCCCGGCCGGCTCACCGACGACCCACCCACCGGCCGAGTCACCCTGACCCGGCACACCGACCCCGGGACGGTCACCCGCACCGACGTCGCCCGGGTCCTCGTCGCCCTGCTGTACCACCCGGGCAGCGCCGGCGCGGTCCTGGAACTGGTCACCGGCAACACCCCGATCGCCGACGCCGTCGCCGCTGCCTGCGCCCACCCCTGACCGGCCGACCCACCGACGGCGGGATCAGCCGCCGACGACCTGCCGTAGCTGCTGACTCGCCGCACCCGCCGCCGCCGCGTCGGCCCGCAGCCGCTCCGCCTGCGCCGACAGGTGCGCCTGCCACTGGTTCAGGTGCTGCTGCGCCGTCGCCACCGCCGCCAGCAACGCCCCGTGCCGCCCCTCCAACTCGCGCACCTGCCGCTGCAGATCCTCCGACCGCGACCCCGACTGCGCCGGCACCGCCCCCGCCCGCTGGTGCGCCTCCGCGAGGATCTCCTCGGCCTGCTGACGCGCGTCAGCGATGATCTCCGCGCCCTCCTCGCTGGCCTCACCGATCGTGCGGTTCGCCTCGGCCTGCGCCCGTACCGCCAACTCGACCACCATCGGGTCCGGGCCCTGCGGGGCGGCGCTCGGCAGCGCCCCGTGCCGCAGCATCTCCACCTGCTGCACCAGGCCCTCGTTCTCCCGCCGCAGCCGCTGCAACTCACCGTCGAGCAACGCGATCCGCTCGTCGGCCGACCGGGCCACGTCCGCGACCTCGTCGACGGACACCCACTCGCTGCCCCGGAACCGCCGCGCCTGCACCGCCCCCAACGCCCGGACCGTGTCGTCCCGCTGGAAACCGGTGACCCCGTCGCCGTGGTCGATGCTCATCGCGCAGCCGTCCCGGTGAAGTCCCGCGACGCGGCAACCGCCGCGCCCGCGAGGGGCGGATAAAGAGAATGATCATAACTTTCGGCCAGGATCCGGTCCGCTGGCACACCCGCGGCCACCAAGGCGCCGATCGTCTCCCGGGTCATCTCCGGACTGCCGCACACCAGCACGTCGGTGTCCCGCCACGAACCCAACCGCAGCGCCGTGTCAGCCGCCGTGCCCACCGCACCCGCCCACTGCCACCCGACCTCCACCGTCGGCACATACCGCAACCACCCGCCGACCCCGCCGGAGGACCACGCCGACGTCGACGCCAACTCCCGCAACCCCTGGTCGTCGTACAGGTCCTCCGGGGTCTTCGCGCCCACCACCAGCGTCACCGCACGCCCCGGCCCCTGCCGCAGCGCCTCCACCACCGCCCGCAACGGCGCCACCCCCGTCCCACCGGCCACCAGCAACAACGGCAGGTGCGGCGACCGGTCGTACGACGACAACGCCGCACCCACCGGCGAACCCAACAACACCTGGTCACCGACCCGCAGCCGGCGCACCAGATGGGTGGAGAACCGGCCCGTCGCCCGGACGTGGAACTCGATCGTCCCGTCCGGGCGCGGCGCGTTCGCCGGCGACAGGTACCGCCACACCCGCAACTGCGGCACCTGCACCGGCAACGACTGCCCCGGCAGGTACTCGCACAGATAGTTCGGCCGGACCGTGAACACACACACGTCCGCGCGGCGCCGCTGCACCGACAGGACCTCCGCCTCCCAGTACGGCGGCGACGACCGCTCCGCCTCCGCCGCCCCCGTCAGCATCAACCGCGCCACCACCTCGTACGCCGCCGCCCACTGCGCCCGCAACTGCGGCGTCCACCGCGGCCCGAGGAACCGCTCCAACGTCGCCAGCAACGCCTGCCCCACCCACACGTAGTGCCACTCCCCCAACGGCACCTCCCGACCCTGCCGGTCCGTGCCCCGGAACCGCCGATGGTCCGCGCCCAACCGGTGCGCGAACGCCGACAACTCCCGCTCGTCGTCGACGTGGGACACGATGTGCCCCAACGCCGCCAACAACTTGTCCTCCTGGTAGCTCATGTTCGTCGGGAACATCGACCGCGCCTCCGGCGCGATCACGAACAGGGTCGCGTAGAAGTACTTCGCCGCCTCCGGACCCGCCGCGCAGAACTGCGCCCAACTCTGCCGCAACGCCACGACGTCCACGCCTCAGTCCTCCCGCCGGCGGGCGGCATCGTGCCGCTCCCGCAGGGTCAGCTCCACCACACCGGCCGGCCCGTACGCGCGCTCCGCCGGCCACAGGTTCGGGTTCGGCACCCGCGGGTCGTAGTAGCGGTGATGCACCGCGTGCAACGCCGCCCACCCCACACTGCCGTTGAGCCACGACCAGTCACCGTGCACCGGCCGCCCCGCCCGCTCCTCCTGCGCGCAGAACTTCATGAACAACTCCGACTCGGTGTGCGGATCCGACACCCGCACCCCCGCCAGCCGGAACGAGTGCAGCACCGCCTGGTTGAGCACCAACACCGCGTGCTCCCGCCACAGCGTGTCCTCCCGCGACGTGTCCAACCCCAACCCCCGCGCCACCGGCAGCAACTGGTCGTACCGGTCCCGGTCGCCCAGGTTGCGCGTCCCGATCTCGTCACCCAGGTAGTGCCCGTTGAACGGGGCGCAACTGTAGTCCACCCCACCGACGCGCAACCGCATGTTGCTGATCACCGGCAGGGCGTGCCACCGCAACCGCAACTCCTCGAACCACGGATACGCCGGATGCACCAACGCGACCTCCCGCACCAGGTCCCGCGGCACCTGCACCAGCGTCGGATCCGCGTACGCCGTCTCGATCACCCACGGCAGCAGGTCGAACCGACCCGGCACCGGCGGCGGACGCCACCCCAACCGCAGCGCCGCGTCCGTCATCGCCACCTGCCCCGGATCACCCAGCACCGACCCGGCACCGCACCGGTGCCCGCAGTAGCGGATCAACTGGTCGTTCCAGATCCGCGCCCGCGGACCCACCCCCGGCCGGTCCGGCGCGAACACCGTCATCACCGACTGGATCCGGCCGCCGTTGTCCGCCACCGCCAGGTGCTGCGCCAACTCCCGCGCGATCCCCGCCACCGTCGTCACGTCCCGGCGGTCCCGGACCCGCAGCCCCGCCCACCGCACCCGGCCCACGCACCGCGCCGACTGCCGCCACGCCACCTTCGCCCCGTACGCCAACTCCTCACGGGTGTGCCGGTACGCGCCCGTGAGCGCGACCTCCTCCCGCACCTGCGCGATCCGCGCGTCCACCCCCGGCAGCCGCCGCTCCTCGTGGAACAGGTGCAGGAACTCCACCGCCTCCGCCAGCGTGTCCCCGACAGGCGGCGGCGTCGACACCCGGCCGGCGTGCGCGACCGGACACCCCGAGGCGCCGGCGTCCACGACCCGCCCGCCGACGTCCACCAAGGTCGCGGCGGCACGACTGTCTGTCTGCACTACGGTTCAAATCCGATCGTCGGGCAGGCGACCTCGCCGCTCCCTGCGTCGTCTCCGTCCGCCGCCCCCACCGGCCGTCACCGACGGTGAGAACCCCGAGGCGGGGGGCGAACGCCGCACATAGGATTACCGGCAACGCCACGACTGTCAACAAGACGACCCAAGCCGGGAATGTCCACACACGAGGCTTCCCGCGCGGCCGGACCACAACGGACACCGCCCACAGCGGACGCCCGACGCCTCAACCGGCCCGCCGACGCGCCCGACGCGCCGCCAGCTCGTCACCCACCGGATCCGCCGCCGGCTCCTCCACGACCCCACCCGCCGGCTCCGCCGGCAGATCCGACAACGAACCCTCGATCTCCTTGAACGCCCCGCCGATCGCGATACCGAACACGCCCTGGCCACCCTGCAACAGGTCGACCACCTCCTCCGGCGACCGGCACTCGTACACCGTCGTCCCGTCCGAGATCAACGTGATCCCCGCCAGATCGGCCACCCCCCGCGACCGCAGCGCCTCGATCGCCTTCCGGATGTTCTGCAACGACACCCCGGCGTCCAGCAACCGCTTCACGACCTTCAACACCACCAGGTCACGGAACGAGTACAGCCGAGACGTCCCCGAACCCGACGCGTCCCGCACACTCGGCACCACCAGCGACGTCCGCGCCCAGTAGTCCAACTGCCGGTACGTGATACCCACCGCGTGGCACGCCGTCACACCCCGGTAGCCCACCGCGCCGTCACCCTCAGTCGCCGGCCCCGCCGGCACCCCACCCGCCCCCCGCTGCTGCTGCGTACCAGGCTCGGGATCTCGCGGCTCGTGCATCCGGACAACCTCCCCGCCAGTGCGGTGACACGTCGCTTCCGGGACGTGCACCCCTCGACACGGCAAACCCTATAGCGCCCTTGAGGAGTTACCGCGCAGGAACGGTCACGACACGCCGCGCAGCCACACCGAAGATCCACGGCAGATCACCCACAGTGACCACACCGGGACGAGAAACAAACACGCACGGGCCCCACCCGCACCCGGGATCAGCCCGCGAAATCCTCCGGACGCACCTGCTCCAGGAACTCCCGGAACTTCTCCACCTCATCCTCCTGCTCGTCCGGAATCACGATCCCCGCCTCACTGAGGACCTGCTCCGCACAACGAATCGGCGCACCGACCCGCAACGCCAGGGCGATCGAGTCACTCGGCCGCGCCGACACCCGCACCCCGTCACCGATCAACAGATCGGCGTAGAAGACGTTCTCCTTCAACTCGGTGATCTCCACCGCCCGCAACGGCGCCTGCAACGCCGCCAACACGTCCCGCAAAAGATCATGCGTCAACGGCCGGGCCGGCTTGACCCCCTGCTGCTCGTAAGCGATCGCCGTCGCCTCCACCGCACCGATCCAGATCGGCAGATAGCGATCCCCCTCGACCTCCCGCAGCAGGACGATCGGCTGGTTGCTGGGCAACTCCACCCGAACTCCGACCACGCTCAGCTCGCGCACCGCCGCCTCCGTGTCGTTGTCACCTACGCCCGCACCGCGCCCTTCCCTGCACGGTACACGGACCGCGACACGCACATCCCATGCGCTACGTGCACCACGCCCCGCGCCAGAAAGGGGTTACCCCGGCAAGCCTACGACACGCACCCCCACCCAGATCTTTCCCACCGCCCCCCACAAACACCACGCGGCCCGGACCACCGCCCGGACCGCGCAGCACACACCACCTCACCGACCCAACGTCGACCGCAACCCCACCCGCACCAACGCCGCGTGCAACTGCTGAGACAACGCCACCAACTCCCGCGCCGTCTCCGCCGCCCGCGCCCGCGCCGCCGGATCACTCTGCCGCGCCAACGGGGCCACCAACTGCGCGAACAACCCCACCTCCCGATCCGCCGCCGTCCGGTAACCCCGCAGATGCCGAGGCTCCAACCCGTACGCCGCCAGACCCGCCACCGCCCGCGCGATGATCAACGCATCCCCGTCGTACCAACCCGGCGGATCCGACACCAGGATCCCGAGCCGCTCCAACTCACCCAACGTCGACTCGTCGATCCCGCTCCGCGCAACCAGGTCAACCCGACCCAACCGCACCTGCGCCGAATCCACCGGCTGATCCGCCGCGGCCCGGCCCGGCACCTCACCACCCGGACCCACCGCCACCAACGTCGGCCGAGACGGCACCGGCCCCTCCGCCGACGCATCCCACTGCGCCAACTGCTCACGGATCACCCGCAACGGCAGATACTGGTCCCGCTGCGCGGTCAACACGAACCGCAACCGCGCCACATCGTCCCAGCTGTACTTCCGATACCCCGAAGCCGTCCGCTGCGGCTCCACCAGCCCCTCGGACTCCAGGAACCGCAACTTCGAGATCGTGACGTCAGGAAACTCCACCCGAAGCTGCCCCAGCACCTCGCCGATACTCATCAGCGGTTGGGCACGGGCCGCCCCGGGAGGCGTCGAAGCCGCAGGCTCGTTCACCCCCGGCCGGCCTCCTCCTCCGGGCGCGGACCGGCGATGAACACCACCCGGAACTTGCCGATCTGCACCTCGTCACCATTACTCAACGTGGCCGCCTCGACCCGCTCCCGGTTCACGTACGTGCCGTTCAAACTTCCCACGTCCCGCACCGTGAACGTGCCACCATCCCGATGGAACTCGGCATGCCGCCGCGACACCGTCACGTCGTCCAGGAAGATGTCACTGTCCGGATGCCGGCCACTCGTCGTCACATCATGATCCAACAAGAACCGGGCACCCGCATTCGGACCCCGACGAACCACCAGCAGCGCCATACCCGGCGGCAACGAACCGGACATCCGGCTCGGCACCACATCGGTGTCCGGCCCCTCCAGCACTTCGTCGAGCGAACCGAGATTGAGCGTCGAAGTGACGTCGAGCGGGGGGAACTCGTCGTCTGGGCGCGTCATGGGACCACCTCACGGATCTGTTTCACGTTGGCGTCGGGTAATGGCGGGTCTGGCCGCCGGGCAGTCCACCCGGCGGCTGGCTCCCCGTGCCCGGAAAGGCAATTCCGCAACGCTCAACTCATTGGGTTCTCGGTCGACTGGGCGAGCCTAGCCAGCGCCGAAATGCAGGGCAACCGGACGCGCGGACACAACACCCGCACGCCCACGGACACTCAGCTCTCAGTCAGCTCGCGATACGCCCCGGCGGTCAACAACCCGTCCACCGCCACCGGATCGCTCGGCGTGATCTCCACCAGCCAACCCGCACCGTACGGATCAGAGTTGATCACCTCCGGAGTATCCGCCAACGCCTCGTTCCGCGCCGCCACGACCCCACTCACCGGGGCGTAGATCTCGGACACGCTCTTGGTCGACTCGATCTCACCCAAGGAGTCACCCGCGGCCACCTCCGCGCCCTCCTCCGGCAACTGGACGAACACGATGTCACCCAGCGCGTCCTGCGCGAAGTGCGTGATGCCGACCCGGACAGAGCCCGACCCGTCACCCGCCACCCACTCGTGCTCGGCGGTGTACCGCAGATCCTCAGGAATCACCACACGCGTCCTTCATCGTCGTGCCGACCATCGCTGCACCGGCGAACCGGCGCGCCGCGCCGGTCAGGAGACCGGACGGGCGTGTTCCAACTTCACGGGCGCGTGCAGCGCCGAAACCTCGGCAACCTCACGATCCTCAACGATCACGGTACCGCCGTCACCGGCAACCGATGCGGCCACCCCGCCCGGAATCTTCAACGCCGTCGCCATCGTCGTCGGATCACCGATCACCGTGATCGTGAACGGACCCGTCAACGGACGCCCGTCCACCACCAGAGCACCGTCCCCACCATCCAGGAAGTACGTCGACGCGATGATCCGAACCGACGCCCCGTCCCCACCCGAGATCTGCATCGCCTCCGCCCCCGCACCCCGCAACTCCTGCACCGCGTCCAGGATCCGGTACGCCGAAATCGGCTTCGACCCCGCCTCGAACCGCACACCCAACCCCGGCCCCCGCGCCGGCAACGTCCCCGCCAGAATCCCCAACTCGTCCGCCCGCCGCGTCGCCTCCTCCAGCGCCGCCTGCCGACCCTGCTCACCCGAACGCAACTGCCGCTGGCTCTCCTCCAACGACTCGATGTCCTGCCGCAGCCGCTTCTCCCGCGAATCCAGATCCGAGAAGATCCGCACCAAGTCCTCCTGCCGCGTCGCCGCCGACGTCGGGTCCGTCGACGTCGTCCGCAACTGCACCACCAGAGTGAACCCCAACAACCCCAGCAACAACGCGATCATCGCCCCCGCCGAGGTGAACCGACGCCCCACCCCGGCCACAGCCGCAGCCCCCGACGAACCACCGACATCCGACGAACCCTCGTCCTGCGCCGGCGGCTCACCCTCCGGCACCAACGGACTGATCTCGTCCGGATCCGGCGCCTCCGGCCGCGGATCCGGCTCCCCCGCCGGCCCCTGCGGACGCGCCGGACCCACCGGCCGGGGCCAACCGGTACCCGTCTCGCTCTGTTCCTCGCTCATCGCCACAAACCTACGCCCGGAACAGGTGCCGACGGATCGCCGCCACATTCCCGAAGATCCGCACCCCCAGCACGACCACCACACCGGTGGACAACTGCCCACCCACCCCCAACTGGTCACCCAGGTACACGATCAGACCCGCCACCAGCACGTTCGAGATGAACGACACCACGAACTGCTTGTCATCGAAGATCCGGTCGAGCTTCGCCCGCACCCCACCGAACACCGCGTCCAACGCCGCCACCACCGCGATCGGCAGATACGGCTGCAACGCCGCCGGAACCGTGGGATCCAGGTACACCCCGAGCACCACACCGGCGAGCAACGCCAACACCGCGATCATCGGCCACCTCCGGAAGGGCTGGGAGACACACCCGAGCCGGACGGCTCAGGCCGGGACGAACGGTCGGCACCCGACCCCGACACGGACGGACTCGGACTGACCGACGGCTCGGCGTAGCGTAGCCGTGGCTCCGGCGCCGCCGGCAGGGTGAGGTCCTCCACCGCACGCACCTGGAACGACAACCCCACCGACTCCACCAGGTCCCGCATCAGATACGCCGCCCGACTGCCGTCGAACCGCTCCCGCATCGACCCCGGCCCGATCGCCGACACCTCGTACGGACCCGTCACCGGCCGGAAATCCACCAGAATGGCCTCACCCGCCGACCGGATCGTCGACGTCGCCGTCAACCGCTGCCCGTTGATCGCCACCGCCTCCGCACCCGCCGCCCACAGGTCGTTGGCCACCTTCTGCAGATCCGTGTACAACACCCGCGGCGGACCGCCCTCGGCCCCGGTCACCCCGTCCTTGTCCTGCGCCGGCGCGTCCGCCAACCGCACCACCACACCGTCACCGCGCACCCGACCCAGCCCCGTGCCCGCCTCCAGCCGCCGCAGCCGCGACGCCTGCGAACCACTCAACGCCGCGTCCCGCTGCCGACCGACCTCCTCACGCAACCGGTCCGCCCGCGCCGCCAACCCGTCGGTCTCCGCCTCGCGCTCCTTGATCTCCGCCACCAAACCGGCCCGCGCCTGACTGCGCCCCGGCTCCTCGGCGACCGTCTGCCGGTACGCCACCGCGAACAGGAAACCCAACGCCACCGCCACCACCAGGCTCACCGACCGCGACGACCACGCCCGCCACCCCGACGGCGCCGGCGCCTCCCGGCGGCGGGCCGCCGCGTCCGCGTACCCCGGATCCAACGGGTTGCGGAACAACTCGGTCAGGAAATCCGGCGTGTACACCCGCAGCGCCGAACCCCGCCCCTCGCCATCCGCGCCCGGCCGCTGCCCCGCCGCGTCCCGCACCGGCCCCGGACCCGCCGTCATGCCGGCGCCCCCGACGACCCGGCCCGCACCGATCGCACCAGCCGCGCCGCCTGGACCACGTAGAGCGCGCCGGCCACCCAGTACAGCACCAGCCCCCACCACGCCAGGCCCCAGCCGATCGCGCCCGCGACCGTCGCCGTGGCCGCCGACGTCGCGTGCGCCAGCAGCAGGACCGGGAACGCGGCCAGCAACAGGAAGGTGGCGGTCTTGCCGACGTAGTGCACCGGCGGCGGGCCGTACCCGTACCGGCGCAGCACGCCGAGCGAACCCAGCAGCAGCAGCTCCCGCGTCAGCAGCGCGGCGGTGAACTGCCACGGCACCACCTCACGCGCCGTGAACGCCAGCAGGGTGGCCAGGATGT
Source organism: Micromonospora sp. MW-13 (assembly GCF_003434305.1). Lineage (GTDB taxonomy): Bacteria > Actinomycetota > Actinomycetes > Mycobacteriales > Micromonosporaceae > Micromonospora. The sequence continues at coordinate 16,615 of NZ_QKKX01000050.1, read as the reverse complement.
ACAACCGGTCGGCGAGCGGATCCAGCAACTCGCCCAGGCGGCTGACCTGCTGCAGCCGGCGGGCGACCCAGCCGTCCACCCAGTCCGTCGTGCCCCCGATCGCCAGCACCACCACGGCGGCGACGTCGGCGCGCGGGACCAGCAGCAGGTACAGGAACAGCGGTACGCCGAGCAGCCGGACGAAGCTGATCAGATTGGGCAGGGTGAGGATCCGGTCCCCGCTCGGCACGACGCCCGGACCGCCGGTGCTCTTCGGGGGCGACGCCCCCGCCGGCCGACGCGACACCGAACCTCCCTCCGCAGCACGGTCCGGCGCCCTCGGGCGGGCGCTACGGAAGGACGTGCGCGTTGCCGGGCCGGGCTCCGCCGGCGCCTGTGTGATCCCGGACCGGGATCTCCCCTGGTCGGCCCGCGGTCACGGGGACCGCCGGCCGGTGAGTTGCGCTGCCACTATATCGGGCTCGCTTTCGGCTCCCCGGGGCCCGCGCTCGCCTCGCCGCTGCGTTGCCCGGGTTGTGGCGGGAGTCACGCCGCGTAAGGTGTCCTAGGACAATGGGGTACGGGGGTGGGTCAGGCCGTTCGGGCCGGCGAGTCCGGCTGGGCGCCCACCGGGCCGGCCACCACCGCCTGCCCGAACGCCAGCAGCGCCAGCAGCAGCTCGTGCTGCGTGCGGGCGGGCATCCGGTCCAGCACCGCGCCGATCGCGCGATGCCGGCGCTCCGCCAACTCCCTCAGCAGGGCACCGCCGGCGGCCGTCGGCACCAGCCGGACCTCCCGCCGGTCCCGCGGGTCGGCGACCCGCCGCAGCAGCCCGATCGCCTCCAACCGGTCGCACAGCCGGCTCGCCGACGACGGCACCACGTCGAGCAGCTCCGCGAGCCGGTTCACGTTGGTCTCCGGGCGGCTGCTGATCAACGAGAGCACCCGTAGCTGGGTGGGCGACACGGTCATCCGGTGCCGCGAACCCGCGGGGTCCAGGACGCCGACGAGCACCTCGGCGGCGGCGGCGATCGCCGCCGCCAGATCCGAAGGTTCCTCCACCCGACGTCCCCTGCGAGTTCGCGTTCGTGTTCCGCTTACCGCCCCCGTCACCGCGCCCAGCCGACCGCTGCCCCGTCCCGGCCACGCCAGTCGAGGCAGACGACCACCGCGTCGTCGCGAAGATCGACGTCCGCGTGGTAGGACTGCAGCCCGCGCATCACCGTACCAACTGCTTCGGTCGCCGGTTGCAGCCGCGTCGCGCGCATGGACCGCGCCATGGCCCGTTCCCCGTACGGTTCGCGGCCGCCGGGAGCCGCCGCGTACACCCCGTCGCTGACCACGAAGAGCCGGTCCCCCGGCTCCACGGTGAACTCCTGTACCTCGTACCGGGTCTCGGCGAACATGCCCAGCGGGAGCTGCTGCTCCAGCGGCACCCGGGCGACCGACCGGCCACGCACTCGCAGCACGTGCGGTGACCCGGCGTCCACCGCCCGGACCCGGCCGTCGGTGGTGTCCAGCTCCAGCAGCAGGGTCGCCACGTGCCGCTCGCCCCGGTGCTGGAAGAAGATGGTGTCCGAGGCCAGCTCGGCCTGCTCGACCAGGCTCCCGCCGGAGCGGCGGGCGTTGCGCATGGCGTTGACCGACACCGCCGTCAGCAGCGCCGCCGACAGGCCCGTGCCGGCGCCGTTGAGCACCGTCACGGTGAGCCGGTCACCGTCCACCGACCAGTCGAAGTGGTCACCGCCCACCGTGTACGCCGGCTCCAACTGCCCGGCGAGCAGGAACGCGCCGTGCGTCACGCTGCGGCCCGGCAGCAGGTCCCACTGCATCTCGGCGGCCATGCTCAACCGCTCCCGGCGGCGGGCCCGACGGTACCGGTCGGTCTGCCGGTCCGCCGCGCGCAGCGTCACCGCCAGCTCGCCGGCGATGTCCCGCACCGTCTCGACCGTCGCCGCCGACGGGGCGGTCGGCAGCTCCACCAGGAACACGCCGAGGCGCTCGCCCCAGACCGTCAACGGGAGGTAGACCCGGCACCGGCCGTCTTCCCCGCCGTCGAGCACCGGCTGCTGGCTGCTGAAGCAGCGCTGGGCCACGCCGTGGCAGGCGAGGAAGCCGGCGTCGGGAAGGTCCGGATCGAGTACGGGCCACAGCCCGCTGATCCGGTAGTCGGCGACGAAGATGTCCGTGCGCGACGCGTCCAACCCGGCGCGGACGGCCCGGTCGGCGGCCTCGGCCAACCGGTCGGGCGGCGCCTCACGCAGCGCGCGGGACACCGGTCCGAACACGTCCGACATGTTCCCCCTCCGACAACTCTTGCTGTAGGGCAAGCATCATACGGAGGGCCGGAGCCGGCCGGCCGGCGCGGTCGGCTCCGTGGCGCGCGGCGGTCAGCCGGAGCGCTTCGTGGCCAACCCGCCGTGGAAGGCGTCCGGCAGGTCCGCCGGCGGGCCGGCGGGCCGCCACCGGGCCACCGGGACGATCCCGTCGTCGGTCGGCGTCCACCGGCCCAGCAGCGGGCCGAACGCCGCGGGTGGGCGCATCCGGAACTGCGGCCCCATCATCGCCAGGGCCTGCGGGTGCGCCGCGAGTTCCTCGCCGTCGAAGTCGACGGCGAGGAAACTGCCGGGCGCCGCCGCCGCGTACAGCTCGTCGAGGGTGCGGGCCAGCGTCGCGTCGTCGAGGAAGGCGGCCAGCCCGAGGAAGACCACCCCGACGGGCCGGCGCCCCCAACCGGGCACGAAGCGGTGCAGCAGCGCCGGGTCGACCGTGCCGACGTCGGTGGCGTCGCCGTAGCCGTAGCCGTAGCCGGCCCGGTCGCTGTCGGCCAGGATCCGCTGGCCGAGCCGGATGGTGACCGGGTCGACGTCGGTGTAGAGCACCGTCGCCTCCGGGGCGGCCTCGTGCACGTTGCCCCGGGTGGGCACCCCCGCGCCGAAGACCAGGAAGCCGTCCACCCCGGCCGCGGCGATCGTCCGCACCGCCCGGCCGAGGAACGCGCGCAGCTCGCGGAACAGCGGGGCGCACGGGCCGTACGCCCCCTCGAAGGCCCGCGCGGCGGCCACGTCGACCGGGAAGTGGTCCTCCCCGCCGAGCCAGAAGTCGATCATTCGGGCGGTGCTCGGCCGGTCGGCCTCTTCCATGGGCGTCGCTCCCTCCGGTGAAGTGTCGGGCCAGCGTAGCGGCGCCCCGCCCTGCGCGGTATCGCCTCGGCGACGCCCGGACGACCGGGATACTGACCGCGAGCCCACGGCGGAGGAGGTACGGCGGTGAACGCGGCCAACGGCGCGGCGGTGGTGGTCGGGGTGGACGGTTCCGAGCCGGCCCTGCGGGCCGTCCGGCTCGCCGCCGGGGAGGCCGCGCGCTGGGGCCGGACGCTGCGCGTGGTGCACGGCTTCATCTGGCCGCTGCTGCGGGTGCCCCTCGGCCCGGTGCCCGACGCGCCGCCCGGCGCCGGCCTGCGCGAACAGGCCGAACGCCTCGTCGCGCAGGCGGTGGAGCACGCCGAGTCGACCGTTCCGGGGCTGCGGGTCACCGGGGAGATCATCGACGGGGAGGCGTCCGCCGTGCTGGTCGGCGAGTCCCCCACCGCCGCGCTGATCGTCCTCGGCGACCGGGGGCTGGGCGGCTTCGCCGCGCTGGTGGTCGGCTCCGTGGCGGTCCAGGTCGCGGCGTACGCCGACTGCCCGGTGCTGGTCGCCCGCGGCGCCGAGGGGACCGACGGCCCGGTCGTGGTCGGGGTGGACGGCTCCGCGCCGGCCCGCGCCGCCGTCGAGTTCGCCGCCGACGAGGCGGCGACCCGCGGCGTCGCGCTGCGCGCGGTGCACGCCTACCGGCACCCGGGCTCCGCGGGGCCGGGGGACATGCAGCCCCTGGTGTACGACGAGGGGCGACTGCGCGGCGAGGAGGAGCGGGTGCTGGCCGGGTCGCTGGCCGGCCTCGGCGAACGCTGGCCGACGGTGCGGGTCGAGCGGGTGCTCACCCGGGCCCGGGCCGCCGCCGCCCTGGCCGAGGCGTCCCGCGCGGCGCAGTTGCTGGTCGTCGGTGGCCGGGGACACGGCGAGTTCACCGGCCTCGTCCTCGGCTCGGTCAGTCACGCCGTGCTGCACCGCGCCGACTGCCCGGTCGCCGTGGTCCGCGCCCCGGCCTGAGCCGGCTGCCCGGGGCCCGGCCGTCGACCCGCGCAGGGCCCGGCGGCCCGCGGCGGTACGGACACGGACCGCCGGCACACCGCGGGCGGGGGGGCGACGGTTGGCCCCGGCGCAGGCGGGTAGACGGCGTGACCAACGGTCACCGCGACGTCAGGAGGCGGCGATGCCAGGACCACGGCCGGGCAGCAACGCGTACGACAAGGAACGGGCGCGACTGCGCGATCTGATCGAGAACTCCGGTCGGGCGGCCGATCAGGAGGCCAACCAGGTCGCCAACCGGATCCTGCAGGAGGACCGGGGACAGCGCGGCGTCGTGCGGGGCGAGCGGACGTACGGCCCGAAGGGTGAGCGCGAACCGGGCGACCCGAAGTGAACGGCACCAAACTGGTCGACGGGGCCATCGCCGGGGCGGTCGGCAGCACCGCGCTCAACATGGTCAGCTACCTCGACATGGTGCTGCGCGCCCGACCGGCCAGCGGCACCCCCGAGGACAGCGCCGGGCGGGTGGCCGAACTCGCCCACGTCGACCTGGGGCCCGAGGACCGCGCGGCCAACCGCCGCTCGGGCCTCGGGCCCCTGCTCGGGTACGGGATGGGCATCGCCGCCGGCACCGCCTTCGCCCTGCTCGCGGGACGTCGGCGCACCCCGTTGCCGGCCGCGGTGGCCTTGCTCGGCGGGAGCGTGATGGCGATGTCGGACGGCTCGATGGCCGCGTTGGGGGTGACCGACCCGCGCCGGTGGAGCCGCATCGACTGGCTGTCGGACCTCGTGCCGCACCTGGCGTACGGGATGGCGGCCGCAGCCACCTGGAACCGGCTGCGACCGCCCTCGTCCCGGCGGCGCTAGCCCCGGTCGGCGCTGTCGTCGTCGGCCACCTGGCCGCCGGCCGGGCCGTACGGGGACTGCTGGCCGCGTGGCACGGTGCGGCCCCGGTCGCCCTGGGACGTGCCACGGTGGCCGGGGTGACCGGACGCGCCGGGCCCCTTGGCGTCCTGCACCGCGTTGTTGCGTGCGTTGCGGCGCAGCTCCGGCTGCTGCGGGTTCGTCACGGGAGTTCTCCCTTCCGGGTGGACGGCGCGGCGTGGACCGCGCCCGCCACCGGCTTACCCGCCGCCGTTGCCCCCATTCCGCCGCCACCGGACGGTCCGGCTGCCACCGGGGCGTGGCAGTCGGACCCGGGCACGGGTGGGCCGCGCCGATCCGGGTACCCGGGTGGTGTGGCAGACGCACGGAGGACAGCGCGGGTCCTGCTGGACCGGCAGGGCCGCACGTACGCGCAGGAGGCCGGCATCCGGCTCGCCGACCGGCCCGGACCGCTGTACCAACTGCTGGTGCTGACCACGCTGCTGAGCACCCGGATCCGGGCGTCGGTCGCGGTGGCCGCCGCCCGGGAGCTGTTCGCCGCCGGGTACCGCACCCCGCAGGCGATGGAGGCGTCCGGCTGGCAGGACCGGGTCGACGCGCTGGGCCGGGGGCACTACCGGCGCTACGACGAACGGACCGCCACGATGCTCGGCACCGGTGCGCGGCTGTGCCTGGACCGCTGGCACGGCGACCTGCGCCGGCTGCACCGGGAGGCCGACGGGAACCGGCCCGCGCTGCGGCGACTGCTCACCGGGTTCCCCGGCATCGGCCCCACCGGCGCGGACATCTTCCTGCGCGAGGCGCAGCAGGTGTGGCCCGACGTGCGCCCGTACGCCGACCGGCGGACGCTGGCCGGGGCGAGACGCCTGGGCCTGCCGGCGAACCCGGACGGGCTGGCCGGGCTGGTCGGGGGCGGCGACTTCGGCCGGTTCGCCTCGGCGCTGGTCCGGGTCGCCCTCGGCGAGGAGTCCGCCGGGGAGGTCACCCGCACCGCCGCCACCCGCTGACGTAGCCCGCCGACGCCCCCGGTCGGGGTCCGCGCCGGCTGCCGGCACCGCGCCTGGCCGGCGGTCACTTGGCCGCGTTGTCGCCCGGCTTGGTCAGGTGCCAGGCCAGCGCGGCGGCCAGCACCGCGAGCACCACCACCCCGCTGGAGACCCCGCCACCCTCGTCGGCGCTGCGTCCCTTGCTGCCGAAGTAGATGACCGCGAGGCCGGCGAGCACCGCCACGACCGTGCGCATTCCTCGGTCCTTCACGCTCCGCACGGTACGGAGGCGACACCGGCCCACGCGCCGGAACCGGCGCCGGTTCCCCCGGACGAGGGGTGACCGGCTCAGTCGGTCTCCAGGTCGTCCAGCGAGATGGCGTGGGTCATCAGCCAGCGGGCCAGGGCGGCCATCCCGAACAGCCACAGCGGGGCCGACTCGGTGGGGCCGTTGGTGGCGAAGACGGCGAACCGCAGGTCCGGCGCCCGGTACGCCTCGATCCGCCACCGGTGGCTCTTGTCCCGCCAGACCGCCGAAGGGTCCATGCCGTCACGCTAGGCCACCCCCGACCCCCACGGGGCCGCGTCGCGCCGAACCATCCTCGCCCACCCGCCGCCCGTGACCGTTCGCGGTTGACGGTGACGACCCGCCGGAGCGGGTCCCCGCGACGGTCAGACGATCATGACAGGGGCCGCGACGCCCCCGGCTCAGCCGGGCGGGCGACGACCGTGCGGGCGTCGTCGGGCAGGCGGCGGGTGACGCCCCGCCGGTCCAGCAGCTCCAGCAGCGGCACGGCGACCCGGCGGCTCGTGTCCAGGGCCTGCCGGGCGGCGCTGAGCGTGAACGGCTGCGGCAGCCGGGCGAGGACCCGGGCCGCGTCGTCGACCGCGCCGGGCAGCAGCACCACGTTCTCCGCGAGCCGCAGCAGCGCCCCCGCCCGCACGGCCGCGCCGATCTCCCGGGGTCCGAGGCCCAGGTCTACGAGGCGGTACGCCTCGGGGGCCTGGAACGGGCGGTCGCCGTACTCGGCGCGGACCCGGGCCACGGCCCGGGCCACCGGCTGCGGCAGCGCGTCCGCACCGGCCGCGCCGACCCGGCCGGCACGCACCCGCAGCGGCGGGCGGACCAGGGCCTCCACCAGCGCCCGGTCGGGCAGGTCGAGGCGCTGGCGCAGCACGTCGACCGGGACGCCCGGCTCCAACGGGTGCGCGGCGGCGTACCGGTCGGTCTCGGCGGCCAGCCGGGCGGCGAGGGCCCGCCAGTGGTCGGGGTCGGCCAGCCAGTCCCCGGCGACCGGCGCGGCGGTGACCGGCACCCCCATCCGGGTCAGCTCGCCCCGGCGGGCCAGGAGCCGGCGGCGCAACTCCCCGGCCAGGTCCGGTCGCCCGTCCAGGCCGGCGAGCACCCGGGCCCGCGCGGCGGCGGCCCCCCGCCGGGTCAGCGGGGGCGGGGCCACGTCGAGGACGGTCACCCCGCCGGCGACGTGGTGGCGGCCGGGGTCGCGCAGCAGCGCCCGGTCGCCGACGAGCAGCGGCAGCGGGCGGGCCAGCCGCAGCCGGGCGGTGTCCGGGCCGAGCGGACGGACCCGGACGGCGACGGCGGCAGAGCCGACGTGCAGGGTGAGGGTGGCCGGCAGGTCGGCGGCCGGGTCACCGGCGACCCGCACGTCGAGCAGGTCGGTGCGATGGAACCGGCCAGGGGTGAGCAGGGCCTCGCCGCGGCCCAGCCGCTCGCGGGGCACGTTGCGCAGGTTCACCGCCACCCGGGCCACCGCGTCGACCCGCTCGTGGGGCACGCCGAGGCAGTGCAGGCCACGCACCCGCACCGGCTCACCGGTGTCGGCCAGTTCGAGGTGGTCGCCGACGGCCAGCCGGCCGCCGCCGAGGGTGCCGGTGACGACCGTGCCGCTGCCCCGGACGGTGAACGACCGGTCCACCCACAGCCGCACCGGGGCGTCGGCCGCCGGGCCGGGCAGCCGCGCCACGAGCCGGTCCAGGGCGTCCCGCAGCTCGGGCAGGCCGGCCCCGGTGACCGCGCTGACCGCCACGGCCTCCACGGCGCCCAGGGAGGTGGCGGCGATCTCCGCGCGGGCATGCGCCAGGGCCGGCCCCGGGTCGGCCAGGTCGGCGCGGGTCACCACCAGCAGCCCGTACGACACCCCGAGCGCGTGCAGCGCCGCCAGGTGCTCGGCCGACTGGGGCATCCACCCCTCGTCGGCGGCGACCGCCAGCAGGGCGGCCGGGACGGGGCCGACGCCGGCGAGCATGTTCGGCACGAACCGCTCGTGGCCGGGAACGTCGACGAACGCCACCGTGCCACCGGAGGGCAGCGTGGTCCAGGCGAAGCCGAGGTCGATGGTCATGCCCCGGCGGCGCTCCTCGGCCCACCGGTCGGGCTCCATCCCGGTCAGCGCCCGGACCAGGGTCGACTTGCCGTGGTCGACGTGCCCGGCGGTGGCCAGCACCCACACGTCAGCCGCCCGCGGGCACGGTCAGGACGGCCGCGCGCAGCGCGTCGTCGGCGGCGGCGGGGACGCAGCGCAGGTCCAGCAGCAGCCGCCCCTGGGCCACCCGGCCGAGCACCGGGGGCGCTCCGGCGCGCAGCGGCTGCGCGTACCGCTCGGGCAGCGCCAGGGCCCACGAGTCCAGTTCGACGCCCGGGGCACCGCCGCCGCCGACCACGGCGACGGCGGGCACCACCTCGGCCTTGCAGCCGTCGGCGGCCAGCAGGTCGCGCAGCCGCTCGGTGCGCTGCCGCAGGGCTGCCGGGTCGGCGTGCAGCGCGTCCCGGGTGGGGGTGTCCGGGGTGTGCAGGGTGGCCGCGAGGGCGGCCAGGGTCAGCTTGTCGACCCGCAGGGCGCGGGCGAGCGGGTGCCGGCGCAGCCGCTCGACCAGGTCGGCGTCGCCGAGCAGCAACCCGGCCTGGGGGCCGCCGAGCAGCTTGTCGCCGCTGGCGGTGACCAGGTGGGCGCCGGCCCGCAGGGTGCTGGCCGCGTCCGGCTCGGCGGGCAGCAAAGGGTCGGCGGTCAGCAGCCCGGAGCCGATGTCGGCGACCACCGGCACGCCGAGGGTGGCCAGCCGGTCGACGCCGACGGCGCGGGTGAACCCGGTGACCACGAAGTTCGACGGGTGGACCTTGAGCACGAAGCCGGTGTCGGGCCCGACCGCGGCGGCGTAGTCGGCCAGGTTGGTGCGGTTGGTGGTGCCCACCTCGCGCAGCCGGGCACCGGTGCTGGCCAGCAGGTCCGGCAGGCGGAACCCGTCGCCGATCTCCACCAGCTCGCCCCGGCTGACCACGATCTCCCGGCCGGCGGCGAGGGCCGTGGCGGCGAGGACCAGGGCGGCGGCGCCGTTGTTGACCACGTGCACGGCAGCCGCGTCGGGTACGGCGGCGGCGAGCGCGGCGAGGGCGTCCCGGCCGCGCCGGGCCCGCCGGCCGGTGGCCAGGTCCAGTTCCACGTCGGTGTGCCCGGCGGCGGCCACCAGGGCGTCCACGGCGGCGGGGCAGAGCGCCGCCCGGCCGAGGTTGGTGTGCAGCACGACGCCGGTGGCGTTGAGCACCACCCGGGGGTCGGGCGCGGGCAGGGCGGCGAGCGCGGCGTCGCGTACCCGCTCGGGGGTGATCTCGCCGCGGCGGGCGCGGTCCTGGGCGGCGACGATCGCGGCCTTGACCCGGCCGCGGCCGAGCGTGGCGACGGCGGCGGCGAGCCGCGGGTCGGCCAGCAGCAGGTCGGTGCGCGGCACCCGCCGCCGTGGGTCGGCGTCGCGCATCGCGTCCTCTCCAATGGGTCTGCCTGGCGGAGACGGACGGGAATCGAACCCGCCTGGCCCGGGTACCGGACCACACCGGTTTTGAAGACCGGGAGGGGCACCAGCCGCCTGAACGCCTCCACCGGCCATTTGATCACAGCGCCCGCCCGGCCGCGCAGGAAGGGCCTCAGCGTCCGCCGGGAGGGGGATCAGCCCTCGACGGCGGGGCGTTCCGCCTCGCGGCGGCGGATCCGTTCGCGCTGCGGGACGACCGTGTATTTCGGGTCGCGGGCGGAGGCGACGCCGCCGTGGAAGATCCCGAACCGGGTGGCCACCGACGCGGCGAGCAGGGCGACGCCGGAGAGCCCGGACAGCACGCGGCTGCGCCGGCCGACGAGCGCCCCGGCGACCCCGGCGGCGGTCAACGCCCGGCCGGCGCGCAGCAGCCGCCCGGGGGTGCCGGTGCGGTAGGGCTCGCTGAGCAGGCCGAGCCGGTTCTCCACCCGGTGCGAGCCCCACAGCTCCAGGGCCGCGCCGGCCACCGCCATCCGCCGGGCCGGGCCGGCCTGGTCGCCGGGCGCGGCGAGCAGGCCCACGCCGGCGCCGCTGGCCAGGGCGCTGCCCGCGAAGATGATCGGCAGTTCCGGGTACGCCTCGTGCCACGACGGCACGGCCGTGCCGGCCAGCAGCACCCCGGTGTACGTGGCCAGGGCCGGCGCGGTCGCGGCGGCGACCAGCCCCGCGGCCTGCCCGACCGGGGGCAGCAGCCGGCGGCCCAGCCCGAGCACCCCCCGCTCGGGCAGCCACGGCGCGGCCTCGGCGACGGCGGCGACCCCGGCGGCGGGGCCGAACGCGGTGAGGATCCAGGTGCCCACCGACATCGGGGAGGTCAGCTTCGCCACCCGCAGCATGTGGTGGAACCGGTCCGGCCGGCCCAGGTCGTTGACGAGGAAGTACGCGCTGGCGCTCACGGCGGCCAGCGCGGTGACCCGGCCGGCGCGGCGCAGCGCCGGCCGGCCGGTGAGCTGCCCCCCGGCGGCCAGCAACGACGACCCCGCGGCCAGCCCGCCGGTGAACAGGTACGCCGCGATGTCCCACTTCCACACCGGCGGTTTGAGCACCGGCCGGCCGTAGTAGGAGGTGAACTCGGCCGGCGGGACGTTGAGCTGCTCCCCGCCGCCGCGCCGGCCACCCCCGCGCCGGCCGGCGCGGGGCCCGCCCCCGGGGCCGGTGGGGACGTCGCCGGTCGGGCCGGCGGCGTCGAGGCGCCCCAGGAAGCGGCGGAACCGGTCGCCCACCGGGGGACGGTGCGGACTCACGAGGAACCTCCGACGAACGCGGCGACGGCCGCCGCCGCCATGGCCAGGGCGGCCAGCCCGGCGCGCTTCCACATCGCGGGCAGGTCCCGGGTGGTGACCACCGGGTCCGGGGGCAGCCCGTACACCTCGGGTGAGTCGAGGAGCAGGAAGAACGCGCCGTCGCCGCCGACGCCGTCGGCGGGGTCGTGGCCGTAGAGCTGGGCCTCCGGCACCCCCCGCTCGTGCAGGGTGGCCACCCGCTCGGCGGCCCGCTCCCGCAGTTCGTCGAGCGGGCCGTACTGAATGGACTCGGTGGGGCAGGCCTGCGCGCAGGCCGGGGTCTGCCCGGCGCCGAGCCGGTCGTAGCACAGCGTGCACTTCCACGCCCGGCCGTCGCCCCGACGCTGGTCGATCACCCCGTACGGGCAGGCGGAGATGCAGTAGCCGCAGCCGTTGCAGATGTCCTCCTGCACCACGACCGTGCCGAACTCGGTGCGGAACAGCGAGCCGGTGGGGCAGACGTCCAGGCAGGCGGCGTGGGTGCAGTGCTTGCACACGTCCGACATCATCAGCCAGCGGAAGTCGGTGCGCTCGGCGGGCCCGGTGGCCCGGCCGGGTGGCTGGGCGCCCGGCATGCCGAGGAACTCCGGGCCGGCGGCCATCCGGGCGGCGGCGACCGGGTCGCCCGGCGGGAGCCCGGGGTCCGTGCCGGTGTCGTCGGCCGTCCCGGCGGCCACCGCCGCCGACGCGGCGCTGACCGTCGCGGCGGTGGGGAGCCCGGCGAACGGCGGGGTGCGGTGCCCGGCCGGGCGGGGCTGCTCGACGAACGCCACGTGCCGCCACGAGTTCGCGGTCAGCGCGCCGGTGTTGTCGTACGACATGCCGAGCAGGTCCAGCCCGGAGCCCGGCACGTCGTTCCACTCCTTGCAGGCCACCTCGCAGGCCTTGCAGCCGATGCAGACGCTGGTGTCGGTGAAGAAGCCCATCCGGGCGCGGGCGTCGGTCCAGCCGGCGTCCGGGGCCGGGTCCAGCGGCCCGTAGAGGCTGTTGGCGTCAGGCATCCTCGCCCCTCTTCTCGACCGGCGACGCCTCCGGCGAGCGCTCGTCGGTGCCGCCGCCCGCCGCGTCGGTGGTGGCCACCGGGGTCCTCCGGTCCAGGCTCATCCCGGCCCGCCGCCGGTAGTCGGCGACCAGGTCGAGCAGGGCCGGCCCGGTGGGCCGCCGGCCGGGCCGCACGTGGCAGGTGCCGACCTTGCTCTCCTGGATCAGCACGTTCGGGTCCAGGGTGATGCCGAACAGGTCGTTGGCCGAGTCGCCGGTGACCAGCCCCTCGGTGCCGAAATGGTACGGCAGCCAGAGCTGGTGGATGATCCGCCCGTCCACCCGCAGCGGGGTGAGTCGGTCGGTGACCAGCACCTTCGCCTCGATCACCGACCGGCCGGTGACCAGGTGCGCCCAGCCCAGGTGGGCCAGCCCGGCCTCGGCGGCCAACTCCGGGGACACCTCCACGAACATCTCCGGCTGCAACTCCGCCAGGGGCCGCACGGTGCGGCTCATCCCGCCGGCCGTGTGGTGCTCGGTGAGCCGGCTGACCGTGAACACGTACGGGAAGACGTCGCTGTGCGCCTCCGGCGGGCTCGGGTTCATCAAGTTCACCGGGTGCTCGTAGACCTTGCGGGCCGGGTTGGCCTGCTGGCCGTACATCGGGTTGCGCATCGGGGACTCGGCCGGCTCGTAGTGCGTCGGCAGCGGGCCGTCGAGCACCCCGCTCGGCGCGTACAGCCAGGCCTTGCCGTCGCTCTGCATGACGAACGGGTCGTCGCCGGCGATCCCGTCCGGCCCGGAGGCGTCCTCCGGCGGACGGTACGTCGGCGGCTTGGTCCTCTCGAAGTCCGGCACGTCGTAGCCGGTCCACTCCGCCTTCTCCGGGTCCCACCAGACGTAGCGCTTGCGTTCGCTCCACGGCCGGCCCTGCGGGTCGGCGGAGGCGCGGTTGTACAGGGTGCGGCGGTTCGCCGGCCACGCCCAGCCCCACTCGGCGGCCACCCAGTCCTGCTCGTGCCGGGACTTGCGCCGGGCGGCCTGGTTGACGCCGTCGGCGTACACGCCGGTGTAGATCCAGCAGCCGATCGCGGTGGAGCCGTCGTCGCGCGCCTCGGTGAACGCGGACAGCGGCCGGCCGGAGGCCGTGTCGTAGCCGTTGATCTCACGCAGCACCGCCTCGGCGCTGGGCTCGGCCAGGTCACCGTGGGTCGGGTAGTCCCAGGCCAGGTCGAGCAGCGCCCGGTCGCGCCGGTGGGGGGAGCCGGCCAGCTTCTCCCGCAGCTTACGGCCCAGGTGGTAGAAGAACCACAGTTCGGAGCGGGCGTCGCCCGGCGGGTCGACGGCCTTCTCCCGCCACTGGAGCAGCCGCTGGGTCTGGGTGAAGGTGCCCTCCTTCTCCACGTGTGACGCGGCGGGCAGGAAGAACACCTCGGTACGGCACTCCTGCGGCACGATCTCCCCGGTGTCCACCTCCGGGCTGTTCTTCCAGAAGGTGGCGCTCTCGATGAGGAACAGGTCCCGGACGACCAGCCAGTCGAGGTTGGCCATGCCGAGCCGCTGTGCCTTGCCGTGCGCGGAGCCGACCGCCGGGTTCTGGCCGAGCAGGAAGTACCCCTTCACCTTCCCGTCGATCATGTTCAGCACCTGCTGGTACGTGCCGTGGTCGCCGGTCATCCGGGGCAGGTACCCGTAGCCGAAGTCGTTGTCCGGCGTCGCGGCGTCGCCCCAGTACGCCTTGAGCAGGCTCGCCGCGAACGCCCGGGAGTGGCCCCAGAAGCCCTTCTGACCGGGGTGACGGATGCTGCGCACCCAGTCGTCGAAGGTTTCGTGGTCGGCGTGGTGCGGCATCGGCAGGTAGCCGGGTAGCAGGTTGAACAGGGTCGGGATGTCGGTCGAGCCCTGGATGCTGGCGTGCCCGCGCAGCGCCAGGATCCCGCCACCCGGCCGGCCCATGTTGCCCAGCAGGGTCTGGATGATCGCGCCAGTGCGGATGTACTGCACGCCGACGCTGTGCTGCGTCCAGCCCACCGAGTAGACCAGCGCGCCGGTGCGCTCCCGGCCGGAGTTCTCCGTCCAGGCGCGGGCCAGCTCAAGGAACCGCTCCTGCGGGATCCCGCAGACCCGCTCCACCATCTCCGGGGTGTACCGGGAGAAGTGCCGCCGCAGGATCTGGTAGACGCAGCGCGGGTGCTGCAACGTCTCGTCCCGCCGGGTCCGTCCCCGCACGGACGCGCCGTGCGACTCGTGCTCCAGGCCGGCCGCGGTGTCCCGTTCCTTCCCGGTGTCGTCACCCCCGGAGTTGCGCTCCTGGCCCTCGTACTGCCAGCTCGTCTGGTCGTACGAGCCGGTCTCGCTGTTGTAGCCGGAGAAGAGGCCGTCCAGGTCCTCGGTGTCGACGAACTGCTCGCTGACGATCGTCGCCGCGTTGGTGTACGCCAGGACGTACTCCCGGAAGTCCAGCTCGTTCTCCAGGATGTACCGCACCACGCCGCCGAGCAGCGCGATGTCGGTGCCCGCCCGGATCGGCAGGTACGAGTCGACGACCGCGCTGGTCCGGGTGAACCGGGGGTCGACGTGGAAGACCTTGGCGCCGCGCTTCCTGGCCTCCATCACCCACTGGAAGCCCACCGGGTGGGCCTCCGCCATGTTGGAGCCCTGGATGACGATGACGTCAGCGTTGACGAGGTCCTGCTGGAAGTCCGTCGCGCCGCCGCGACCGAAGCTGGTCCCCAGACCGGGGACGGTGGCGGAGTGTCAAATGCGGGCCTGGTTCTCGATCTGGAGCGCCCCCATCGCCGTGAACAGCTTCTTGATGAGGTAGTTCTCCTCGTTGTCCAGCGTCGCCCCGCCCAGGCTGGAGATGCCCAGTGTGCGGTTGAGCGGCCGGCCGGCGTCGTCGACGTCCTCCCAGGTCTCCTCGCGGGCGGCGAGGATCCGGTCGGCGATCATGTCGACGGCGGTTTCGAGGTCCAGGTCCTCCCACTCGGTCGCGTACGGCCGGCGGTAACGGACCGTGGTCTGCCGCAGCGGGCTGGTGACCAGCGACTTGCTGGCCGAGCCCTTCGGGCAGAGCCGGCCCCGGGAGATCGGGCTGTCCGGGTCCCCCTCGATCTGGGTGACCCGGCCGTCGGTGACGAAGACCCGCTGGCCGCAGCCGACCGCACAGTACGGGCAGACCGACCGGGCCACGCTGTCGGCGGTCTCGGTGCGCGCGGTCAGCGTCGCCGAGCGGGCCGACTGGGCCGCTGTGCCCCGGCCGAGCGGGTCGGTGCCGGTGAGCTGCCGGTAGACCGGCCAGCCCTGGATGAAGGTCCGCAGCCCCATCCCGAACACCCCCTCCCCGGTCGGCGGAAGCTGACCTCCTGAACATAGGCCAGGCCGGTGCGGGTCGCGACCCCGGGCCGAGTCTTTCCACCATACGGTTTGCCGCTGAGCCGAAACCGCCCCCGGCCGGCGGGCCAGGGGCGGTTTCGGTGTCGGTGCGCAGGTCGCCTCTCGGCGCGTGGCGCGACGCGGCTCCAGCCGGACGGTATTCCGCGACGGCGATTCAGGTGAGGCCCGGGGACACTGAGCACACCGACACTGGCTACAACCTACCCACCCCACGGGCTGTTCCACCCGGCCCGGGTGATCCACCGCACTCCCCCGCCGTCGCCGGGGGTCACCGCCGTGCGCCGCGCCCGGTGTCGGTCACGCGGTGCCCGTGCGGGCGCGAACCTTGGCGGCGCAGGCGTGCAGCAGCGACCGCGGGTCGAGCCCGAGGCTCTCGATGGCCACCAGGGCGGTGAACGCCACGTCGGCCAGCTCGGCCGCGACGTCCTCGCGGCTGTGCGTCACCCCCTTGCGCGGGTTCTGACCCAACGCCCCGATCCACGCCCCGGCGACCTCGCCGGCCTCCTCGGTCAGCTTGAGGATCCGGCAGGTCAGCTCCGCGTCCCCGGTGCCGTTGGCGGCGTCCAACCAGCCCCGCGACGCCCGTACCGAATTCCAGATCGACTCGTCCACCCGTCCAGTGAAACCCGACGGACCCCGCCCGCGCGAACGCCGCCGGCCGGTCCCCGGGGGGGGACCGGCCAGCGACCTTTTCAGCGGTACGGGTCAGCTGTTCCAGTGTTCGGCGACCAGGTCGGCGGCCTGCTGCTCCCACTGGGCGTACGCGTCGGGGTACGCGGACACCTGCACCGTCTGCGCGGCCTCGGTCAGCGGCATGTCCCGCCACCCGTCAACCTGCTTCAGGCCCTGCAGGAACGCCAGGGTCGAGTGCTCCGGATCGGTGATCTGCTCCGGCGAACCCCACCCGGACGACGGGCGCTGCTGGAACAGACCCAGCGAGTCGTGGTCGTTGCGGTCGCCCAGGTGACCCAGGTTCTCCAGCTTCGACTCCTGCAACGCGGTACCGACCGAGACGACCGCGGCCCGCTCGTCCAGGCCGGCCTTCTTCGTCGCGGCGACGATCGCCCTCACGTTGGCGGTCTGCTCACCGTCAAGCGCGATACGCGACTGCTCGCCCCGCACACCGTGCGGGATCAGCTTGCCCTTGTCC
>NZ_QKKX01000049.1 GCF_003434305.1 Micromonospora sp. MW-13 | reverse complement strand
GGGCACCACGTCAAGGCGCCCAAGAAGATCAAAAGGGGGGAAGGTCGCGCACCGGGGGTGCCGGTGGCGGGTCCAGGTGTAACGACCGGCGGCCGGCCCGCATTCCGTCCCCGAGATCCAGGGGGTGGGGCGCGGCCCTACTCGATCGTCCGCCATGTGTAACCGCCCCGGCCCGGCCGGTGTTCCGCCACCCGGATGCCGGCCGTCACACCCATGCGGCGCGGCGAACCGGACATCCGGCACCGGTTGGTCCAGGCGGGTCGGGACCGGGCAGGCGAGCCGACGCCGGGTCCCGACGAGCGGGGGCATCCGGGTCACTCGTACCCGCGATGCCACTGACCGGACGCCGGTCGGGAAAGGCCCCGGCCGGCCCCGCACGGGGCCGGCCGGGGCCGGGTCAGGATTGCGTCACCAGAGCTGCTGGACGACGTCCGCGGCCTGGTCCTCCCACTGCGCGTACGCGTACGGGTACGCCGACACCTGCACCGTCTGCGCGGCGGCGGTCAGCGGCAGTTCCTGCCAGCCGCCCACGTTCTTGAGGGCGTTGAAGAACGCCTTGGAGGCGTAGTCGGGATCGGTGATCTCGTCGGGCGAGCCCCAACCCGACGACGGGCGCTGCTGGAACAGGCCCTGCGAGTCGTGGTCGTTGTACGCCCCCAGGTGGCCGAGGTTGTACAGCTTCGACTCCTGCAACGAGGTGGCCACACCGATCACCGCGCCCCGCTCGCCGACGCCGGTCTCCTTGGCGGCCTTGATGATCGCGTCGGCGTTCTCGAGCTGTGCGTCGTCGAGGGGGATGCGCGACTGGGCGCCCTCGACGCCGTGCGGGACCAGTTCGTCCCGGTTCGGCTTCTCGGCCGACGTGGTCCTGCTGACGCTCTCGCCGGTGGTCAGCGCGGATTCGGCGACAGCGCCCTCGCGGCTCTTGCCGGTGGCCAGGTCGATCGCGGCCACCGCACCGGCGTGCGGGCCGGCGGTGACCGGGGCGGCGACGGCCGTGGGGCCGAACGCCAGGCCGCCGAGGACGGCGATGCCGGCGATGCTCAGGAGGGTCCTGCGGTTCGGGGTTCTCGCGATGGTCGGGATCCGGTCGGTGGTCTTCGCGATGGCCGGGAGCCATCGAGTGAAGTCAGCCTTCACGATGGTTGCCCTTTCGATCGTTGCGACGCGCTCCGGGTTGAGCGCCCCTCGGGGGAAAGGCTCCACCGGCGGTTTACCGGCAGGCGGTACAGGGGACACAACCAGCTTGGCGTGTCCGTCATTCCGGATATGCACGGCAGCAGGCCCAGACTGCGACCGTGGTCACCGCCACCAACGGTCGGCGGTGACAGGAACGCTCAACGGACGCGGGGCGTACCAAACCGGACGAGCACGTGCCAGAGCTGCTTGAGGTGCTGGCCGGTGACCGGCAGCGAGCCCCGCCCCGCCCACCGGTCCGGTTCGGTGGCCACGGAACCGGCGGCCCGGCCGACCAGCGCCGCGTCGACCGGCTCGCCGGGCCGGGCCAACTCGGCGTGGATCCGGGCCGCCACCAGGGGAATGTCCGGCCCACGGAACTCCGGGTCGATCCCGTCGACCGGCAGCTCGAACCCGGCGTGCCAACGCAGCGCCCACCCGTGCCGGGCGGCCAGGTCGGTCAGGAGCCGTCCCACCTCGGTGCCGTCGAACGAGGGGTCGAGCACCAGAGCGTCGACGTCCCGGCTGAGGCTGATCTCCCCGTGGATCTGCGCCTCGACGTAGTCGTCCAAGGCCCGGGCGGCCGGGCCGGGGCGCCAGGGGTCCCGGCCCGGCCGCCGGAACAGGGTCCGGGCCAGGGTGGCGGTGTCCATCCCGGCGACGCCGAGGGCTACCCCCGTGCCGGCGGTGGCGTCGAAGAGGGCGGCGAGGACCGGTTCGGGCACCTCGACGGTGCCGAACCGGGTCGGCCCGAGGTGGCTGTCGCCGAAGCAGAGCGTGGTCCGGGCGAGAACCTCAGGCCGCAACCGCAGATGGCAGGAGCCGAACCGGGGGCAGGCGCCGTCGGGGTGGTCGAGCAGGTTCAGCCCGCCGTACCGGGGACGGTCGCGCGGGGGCACGCCCGGGGTCTGGTAGGCGTCGCCGAACAGCGCCTCCTCCCAGCGGTCCCGGTCCCCACCCGGGTACGCGGTGAGGCCGCCGTTGGAGATTCCCGTCTCGAACTGGTTGCGGTAGCTGCCCTCCGCGGCCAGCGCGGCGGCCACCGTCCGCCCGTCGGCGAGCACCCGGTCGGGGTGGAAGTTGATGGTGAGCCGGCCCCGCGCGGCGACCGCGGCCACCAACTTCTCCGGGTGGTGGTGGACACCGGCCCCGGCCAGGTGCCGGGCGATCACGGCGAGGGCGGCGGAGCGATCACGGAGCGCGGTCCGGCGCACATGGGCCAGCGCCGCCGCCTGCGCCGGGGTCGGCGCGCGGAGCGGCCAGGCGGCCCGGGCCGGAGTCGGCACGGGCATCGGCGCGGCGGCCCGGTCGGAGGTCGACAGATCACGATCGGCGGCAGGCACGGGCCCGAGTTTGCCCGCTCGGGGGCGCGTGCCCGTACCGGTTTTCCCGCGACGGTCAGGCGTCGCGGTACCGCTGGGTGCCGAAGCCGTCGAGCCCGTACGCTCGTTCGGTCAGGCCAGCCGGGTGAGGAACCGGCGGTTGTCCGGGGTGGCCCGCAGTTCGCCCAGCAGGCGGGCGAGGGCGGCCTGGCGGTCCAGGGTGGACAGCGCGGCCCGCAGCCCGCGCAGCCGGGTCAGTTCGGCGGGCGGGACGAGCAGTTCCTCCCGCCGGGTGCCGGAGGGCCGGATGTCGACGGCCGGGTACGTGCGCCGGTCGGCCGATGCCCGGTCCAGCCGCAGCTCGGCATTGCCGGTGCTCTTGAGTTCCTCGTGGATCAGCGTGTCGGCCGCCGATCCGGTGTCGACCAGCGCCGAGGCGACGACGGTGAGCGAGCCGCCGTCCTCGATGTTGCGGGCGGCTGCGAGGAGCAGCTTCGGCGGGGCGAGCGCGGCGACGTCCACTCCCCCGCTGAGGGTCCGTCCGCCCGAGCGAGTCGCCAGGTTGTACGACCGGG
>NZ_QKKX01000048.1 GCF_003434305.1 Micromonospora sp. MW-13 | reverse complement strand
GCCCTTGCCGAGCGGCATGACCAGGTCGATGACCCGGGTCGTCAGGATGTGCGGCTCGGTCTCCAACCGCAACCGCTCCTGCGGGTACAGCGGAGTCAGCTTGTAGAACTCCGGCCGGCGCTTCGCCTCGTCCGGCTCCATCCCGTTGACGGTGTCCAGCCGCACCAGGGCGGCGGGCCGGGGGCTGCGGCGACCGCCGGCGGGCGCGGGGCGGGCCGCGCCGGTGACGAGGTCGCCCCGGCGCAGGCCGTGGCGGCGCAGTTGGGCGGCGGGGACGTCAACGTCCAGGGGCGACGGCAGGTACCCGTCGGCCCGGACCACGCCGTGTCCGGCGACGATGTCGAGCACCCCGCTGACGGGCAGCGCGGGCGCGGATTCGTGAGACATGGTGTTGTTTCCTTTCGGGGCAGGGGTCGTGCACCGCCGCCGGTAGCGGCGGCACGGGGAGAAGCCGCGCGGGGAGAGCCGCGCGGGCCTGGTGGAGAACGAGACGCCGGAGCCTGCGGCGGTGCCGGACGAAGCCGGAGGCAGGGCAGGCGGGAGGCTGGGGCCTTGCCTCCGTCGGGGCCGGACGCGCGGAGCTGACGGACCGGCGCGGACCCGCAGGAACCGGCGAAGCCGCAGGCACCGGGCCGAGTCGGGAGGTACCGCCGGGGGGGTGGGCACCGGGCGGCCACGGCTGGGGGCCGGGGGCGGATCGCCCGGACCGGATCGGCTGCCGGGCGATGGAGGACTGACACCGGGCGGCTCGACGCCGACGTCCGGGTCATTCGCAGGTTATCGCCCCAGCCCGCACCCGGCAAGCACCCCGGCGGGGCGTCGGGTCCCGCTGCGGGTCGGGGTTACCGTGCGGACCGCGTTGACGAGGACCGGCCCGCCCCGGCGGCCCGCCGTGCTGGCCGTCTCCGAGCTGAGCTTCGGCGAGCGCGCCCGGGCGAAGCCGCGGGGCGTACGGCCGGTGGCGAGCCGACCGGCGCCGGTCCGGCTGCCGGAGCCGGGGCGGCCGGCCGGGTGGCTGACGCCGTACCGGCCGGCCGGCGGACGGGGTCAGTGGCCCCGGGCGATCCACTCGTCGAGGTGCGGGGCCTCGGCGCCGACGGTGGTGCTGTCGCCGTGGCCGGTGTGCACGACCGTCTCCGGCGGGAGGGTGAGCAGCCGGGTGCGGATCGACTCGACGATGGTGCCGAAGTCGCTGTAGGAGCGGCCGGTGGCGCCCGGTCCACCGGCGAAGAGGGTGTCGCCGGTGAAGACCACGCCGAGTTGCGGGGCGTACAGGCTGCACGCGCCGGGGCTGTGGCCGGGGGTGTGCAGCACCCGCAGGCCGGTGCCGGCCACCTCGATCGTGGCGCCGTCGCGCAGTTCCCCGTCGGGGGCCGTGTCGGGGTGCACCAGGTCCCACAGCACCCGGTCGTCGGGGTGCAGCAGCACCGGCGCGCCGGTGGCCCGGGACAGCGACGGGGCCACCCGGACGTGGTCGTCGTGGGCGTGGGTGGCCACGATCGCCACCACCCGGCGCTGGCCGACGGCGCGCAGGATCGCGTCGACGTCGTGCGGGGCGTCGACGACGAGGCACTCGCTGTCGTCGCCGACGACCCAGACGTTGTTGTCGACGTCGAAGGTCTGCCCGTCGAGGGAGAACGTGCCGGAGGTCACGGTGTGGTCGACGCGGACGGTCACGGGAAGACCACCACCGAGCGCAGCACGTCGCCGTGGTGCATCCGGGTGAACGCCTCCTCGACCTGGTCCAGGGCGATCTCCTCGGAGACGAACGCGTCCAGGTCGAGCCGGCCCTGCAGGTAGAGCTCGGTGAGCATGGGGAAGTCGCGGCTGGGCAGGCAGTCGCCGTACCAGCTCGACTTGAGGGCGCCGCCGCGGCCGAAGACGTCCAGCAGGGGAAGGTCGACGGTCATCTCCGGGGTGGGCACGCCGACCAGCACGACGGTACCGGCGAGGTCGCGGGCGTAGAACGCCTGCTTCCAGGTCTCCGGCCGGCCGACGGCGTCGATGACGACGTCCGCGCCGAAGCCGCCGGTGGCCGCGCGGATCGCCTCGACGGGGTCGTCCTCGGAGGCGTTGACCGTGTGGGTGGCGCCGAATTTCCGGGCCCAGTCGAGCTTGCGGGAGTCGGTGTCCACGGCGATGATCGTGGTCGCCCCGGCCAGGGCCGCGCCGGCGACGGCGGCGTCGCCGACCCCGCCGCAGCCGATGACGGCCACCGAGTCGCCGCGGGTGACCCCGCCGGTGTTCATCGCCGCGCCGAGGCCGGCCATCACCCCGCAGCCGAGCAGGCCGACGGCGGCGGGCCGGGCAGCCGGGTTGACCTTGGTGCACTGTCCGGCGTGGACGAGGGTCTTCTCGGCGAAGGCCCCGATGCCCAGGGCGGGGGACAGCTCGGTACCGTCGGTGAGGGTCATCTTCCGGGCCGCGTTGTGGGTGGCGAAGCAGTACCACGGCCGGCCCCGCCGGCAGGCGCGGCAGACCCCGCAGACGGCCCGCCAGTTGAGCACCACGAAGTCGCCGGGCGCGAGGCCGGTGACGCCGTCGCCCACCTGCTCGACGATGCCGGCCGCCTCGTGGCCCAGCAGGAAGGGGTACTCGTCGTTGATCCCGCCCTCGCGGTAGTGCAGGTCGGTGTGGCAGACCCCGCAGGCCTGGACGCGGACCACCGCCTCGCCGGGCCCCGGGTCGGGCACCACGATCGTGGTGACCTCGACCGGCGCGCCCTTGCGCCGTGAAATGACTCCCCGGACTTCCTGGCTCACGTTCTCCTCCTGCTCCACCGCTGTCGGTGCCGGCGACCCGTGGTGGGCGGGACGACGACGGAGAGCGTCACCGGGCGGGTATGCCACGTCGATCACGCTCCCCGGCGAAACTACCGCTGATCACGACTCCGAGCCCAGCAACGCCCGGTGGTTACCACGGCCGGGCGGCGGGAGCCCCGCAGCGCTGGTGGGCTGGTGGGCCGGTGCGGGCGTAGTCGAAGCCGATGGCCGAGCCGGGGCCGTTGGCGGCGAGCACCACGACCAGGGCGACCAGCAACCAGCCCGGGGCGCGGCCAGGCCAGGCCAGCACCACGGCCCAGATCGCGGCGGTGGCCGCGGTGACGGTGAGGACCAGCACCGAGCGGCGGAACGGGTGCCGGGCGCACAGGTAGGCGACCAGCGGCCCGGTCAGCAGGCCCGCCAGGGTCATCAGGGTGAGCAGGGAGGCCGCGGCGGTGGGTGTCATCCCCTGCCCCTGCACCAGGAACGGGTATCCCCACAGCAGCGCGAACACCGAGCCGGAGAACTGGGTGACGAAGTGCGTCCACAGGCCCAGTCGGGTGCCGGGCTGGGCCCAGGCGGCAGCCAGGTCCCGGCGTACGGTGGCCAGGTCGGGGGTGGGCGCGGCGGCGTGCTCGCGGTGCGGGGTGTCCCGGACGGCCGCGACGACCATGGTGAGCACGGTGGTGCCGAGCGCGGCGGCGGCGAGGAACGCCGGGGTCCAGCCGGCCTGGTGCAGCAGGGCGACCAGCGGCACGGCGCCGAGGACCGCGCCGAACTGGCCGAGGGTGCAGGTGAGCTGCACCAGCATCGGGTTGCGCCGGCCGGGAAACCAGAACGCGACGATCCGCAGCACGCCGAGGGAGCTGCGGTGGAACACCGCCGCCACGTACGCGCTGAGGGCCACCGCCCAGACCAACGCGGCGGAGCGGCGGGGTGCCGCGGTCCCGGCGACGCTCACCCCAGGGTCCGCAGCACGGTCGCGGCGTTGTCGATGTGCGCGCCGACGCTGTCCAGCCAGACCCGCAGATCGTCGCCGTCGAGGGCGGCGAGTTGGGCGGCGTGCTCGGTGAGCGCCACCTCGGCCCAGCCGGGCGAGAGCCGGAAGCTGGCCTCGCCCATGCGTAGCTGGCGGTCGCGCAGCCGGTGGTACAGCTCGGCGAGGATCTCGTTTCCGGCGGCCTCGACGACGGTGGCGTGGAAGGCCCGGTCGGCGGCCATCAGCGCGGTGACGTCGCCGGCGGCGTGGGCCTCGCGCATCCGGTCCAGCCAGCGGGCCAGGTCGGCGCGCAGCGCGGCTCGGCGGGGCCAGACCCGCTCGGCGGCGTGCAGCTCCACCAGCCGGCGCGCCTCGATCACGTCGGCGACCTCCCCGGCGGAAACCGGCCGGATCAGCGCGCCGCGCTTCGGGTAGAGGGCGACCAGCCCTTCGGCCTCCAGCCGCAGCAGGGCCTCCCGGACCGGGGTGCGGGACACCCCGGTCGCCTCGGCGATCTCCCCCTCGCTGATCAGCAGCCCGCCGGGGTAGACCTGTTCGAGGATCGACCGCTTCAGGTGCCGGTACACCCGCTCCGCGGCGGAGGGGGCGGCGGCGCGCGGCGCGGGGGTGGGATGCGTCATGTATCTATGCTGCGTCGCGGTCCTGCGGGGCCGGGTCCCGGCTCACCCGGACGTGGCCCGCGCCACGGGGGCGCGCACCGGCACGCCCGGGTGCCACGGCCAGGAACGGGTGGGAGCGACGGCACCGCCGCCGGGCTGCCGGTCCGGGTCGCCACGGCGTCCGACAGGTCGCGCCGCGGCGACACCGGCCCGCCGCGCCGGGTCGCCGCGCGACGAGGGAGGGGACGCTGTGGCGTGCGCCACCCGTCGGACACGCCGGGACGGCGGGCGACGCCCCGCCGCACTGGGCAGAATCGACGCATGTCTTCCCGCCGGTGGCTGCTCGCCGACCAACTCGGGCCGCATTTCCTCGACGACGGGGCGCAGCCGGTGCTGCTCGTGGAGGCGCGGGAGTTGTTCCGGCGGCGCCCGCTGCACCGGCAGAAGGCCCACCTGATCCTGTCCGCGCTGCGCCACCGGGCCGCCGAGCTGGGCGATCGGGCGCTGCTGGTGCGGGCCGGGACGTTCCGGGAGGCCCTGGCCCGCGTCGACGGGCCGGTCGAGGTGTGCCACCCGCCGTCGCGGGCGGGGCTGGCCTTCGCCCGCTCCGTGCCGGGGCTGACGATCCTGCCGCCCCGGGGCTTCCTCACCAGCCGCGACGACTTCACCGCCTGGGCGGACGGGTCCCGGCGAGGGCCGTTGCGGATGGCCGAGTTCTACCGCTGGGCCCGCCGTGAGCACGGCGTGCTGGACGGCCCGCCGGGGCGGGTGCCGCGCCGGCCCCGCCGCGCCGGCGGCACGGTCGCCCCCGCTCCCCCGCCGATCGTCGAGGACGAGATCGACGCGGAGGTGCGCGACGATCTGGACCGGTGGGAGAAGGACGGGATGCGGTTCGTCGGCCAGGACGCGCCGCGCCGCTACCCCGCCACGCACGCCGAGGCCGACGCCCGGCTGCGGCACTTCGTCCGGCACCGGCTGCCCGACCACGGCCGCTACCACAAGGTGATGAGCGTCGGCGACCCGCTGTTGGCGCACAGCGTGCTGTCGTCGTCGTTCAACCTGGGGCTGCTCGACCCGGCCGAGGCGATCCGGGCGGCCGAGGGGGCCTGGCGCGAGGGGGCCGCGTCGCTGTCGGCGGTGGAGCCGTTCATCCGCGGGCTGCTCGGCTGGCGGGAGTTCCTCTGGCAGCTCTACTGGTACTTCGAGCCCCCGTTCCGGGGCGCCAACTGGCTGGCCGCGACCGAGCCGCTGCCCGGCTGGTTCGCCGACCTGGACGCCGACGCGGTCGAGGCGCGCTGCCTGGCCGACGTGCTGGCCGGGGTGCGGGACCGGGCCTGGGCGCACCATTCGCAGCGGCTGCTGGTGCTCGGCAACTACGCGTTGCAGCGCGGCTGGCGGCCGGCGGAGCTGGCGGACTGGTTCAGGGGGTGCTTCGTCGACGGCGCCGACTGGGTGATGAACGCGACGGTGGTCGGCATGAGCTGGTACGCCGACCTGGGCCGGGTGGACACCCGCCCGTACGCGGTCGACGGCCGGTACATCGACGAGCTCAGCGACTACTGCGGCGGCTGCCGGTACCGGCCGGACACCGTGCTCGGCGACCTGGCCTGCCCGTACACCGGGGGGTTCGACGCATTCCTGCACCGCAACCGGGGGCGGCTGGCCGACGACCCGCGGCTCGCCGCGGAACTGGCCGAACGCGACGACCCGCACGTGCGGGAGGCGGTGCTGGCCCAGGAGGACAAGCGCGACGGCAGCCCGCCCTGACCGCCCTCAGCCGCGCGCCGGGTGGTCGGCCCAGAAGTCGGTGACCAGCCGGTGGAACTCCTCGGCCCGCTCGATCTGGGGCAGGTGGCCGGTGTCGGCGAACAGGTGGGCGCGGGCCCGGGGCAGCCGGGCGCGGGCGGCGTCGAGGTGCGCGGCGGGCAGGATCAGGTCACGGTCGCCCCAGACCACCAGGATGGGCAGGTCCAGCCGGGCCACGGCGTCGAGCAGTTCGGCGCGCCACCCGGGGGCGACGCCGCGGACCGTACCGAGGCTGCCGACGAGTTCCAGCATCACCCGGGCGGCGTGCGGTCGGCGGGCCACCGCGAGGGCCTCGGCGAGGCGCTCCGGCGTGACGTGCCGCCGGTCGTGGAAGAGGACCCGCTCGGTGCGCCGGACCACGGCCCGGTTCGGCCGCAGCAGCAGCCGGCCGAGGGGCCGCAGCGCCAGCAGGCGCAGCGCGATCGTCACCTGCCCGCCGAAGCCGGCGCTGTTGACCAGGACCAGGCTGGCCGCGCGGGCCGGGTCGTCGACGGCCAGCCGCATCGCGACCGCTCCGCCGAGGGAGTTGCCGACCAGGTGGGCCGGGCCGTCGACGCCGAGGGCGTCGAGGCAGTCGGCGGTGGCCCGGGCCAGCGCCGGGAGGGTGTGCGGCTCGTCCAGCGGCGCGGAGCCGCCGTGCCCGGCCAGGTCGAGGCTGACCACCCGGTGGTCGCGGGCGAGCAGGGCGTGCTGCTCGGCGAAGTCGGCAAGGGTACGGCCGATCCCGTGCAGCAGCACCACCGGCGGACCCTGGCCGGCCACCCGGCAGCGGACCGCCCGCCCCCGGACGGTGCGGGTCGAGGCCGGCCCGGTCACGCCGGCTCCCCGGGGCCGTCCGCCGACGCCGGGGAGGTGGGCGGACCGGCCGGACGGCGGGGCGCGGGCCCGGCGGTGGCCGGCCGGGGGGCGCGGTTCAGGGCGAGGGCGAGGACCCGCCCGTACGAGGCGGGGGCGAGCCGGGCCAACAGGTCCGGCAGCTTCGCCGACCAGCCGATCAGCACCCGGCCCCGGCGGCGCTCGACGCCGCGCAGGATGACCTCGGCGGCGGTGGCCGGGTCGATGGAGAGCAGCTTCTCGAACTGCCGGCGGCCGGCCTCGAACTCCTCGGCGGGCACGCCGCTGCCGACCCGGGCGCTCTGCGCGATGCGGGTGCGGATGCCGCCGGGGTGCACGGAGGTCACCCCGATGCCGTCGTCGACCAGTTCGTGGCGCAGCGCCTCGGTGAAGCCGCGGACGGCGAACTTGCTCGCCGCGTACGCGGCCTGGCCGGCGGGGGCGATGAGCCCGAACAGGCTGGACACGTTGACCAGGTGGGCGCCCGGCTCGGCCTTCAGGGCGGGCAGCAGGGCGTGGGTCAGCCGCACCACGGCCCGGAAGTTGACGTCGACCACCCAGCCGAACTCCTCCAGGGTGACCTGGTCGAACCGGCCGCCGAGGGCGACGCCGGCATTGTTGACCAGCAGCCGCACCCGGGGATGGCGGTGGCGGATCTCCTCGGCCACCGCGTCGGTCGCGGCGGCGTCGCCGAGGTCCACCAGGTGGGTGCCGACCTGCCGGTCGGGGTGGGCGGCCCGGATCGCGGCCACCACGGCGGCGAGCCGGTCGGCGTCCCGGTCGAGCAGGACCAGGTCGGCGCCGCGCCGGGCCAGGCCGTGGGCGAGGGCCTCGCCGATGCCGCTGGCCGCCCCGGTGACCACGGCCGTCCCGGCCGCGAAGTCGAACCTGCGCACGTCGGTCTCCTCTGCTGGGTCGGCGGGGGGGTCAGCCGGCGGGGGTGTCGGCGGGGTCCCCCACCTCGGCGTGTTCGCTGCCGGGCAGACGGTCTGTCATCGACGGCGTGCCCGCGCGGGAGAAGCGCACCCCGGAGTCGGCGAGCCGGCCGTGCCGCATCAGCAGCACGTCGCGGGGGTAGTTCTGGTGCAGCCGCCACGGCGCCGCCGCGCCCTGCTTGGGCAGCGCGTCGACGCTGCGCAGCACGTACCCGGACTTCAGGTCGATGAGCGGCTCCAGCTCACCGTAGGCGGGGGCGAGCGGGGTGACGACCTGCTGGCCGGTGTCGTCGAGGTGGGTGAGCAGCCGGCAGACGTAGGTGGCGACGAGGTCGGCCTTCAGCGTCCAGGAGGCGTTGGTGTAGCCGATGGTCATCGCGAAGTTCGGCACGCCGGAGAGCATCATGCCCTTGTACGCCACCGTCCGTGCGAGGTCGACCCGTTCGCCGTCCACGGTGATCGTCATGCCGCCGAGGACGAGCAGGTTGAGGCCGGTGGCGGTGACTACGACGTCGGCGGTCAGCTCCGCGCCGGAGGCGAGGCGCAGGCCGGTGGCGGTGAGGGTCTCGATCCGGTCGGTGACGACCGAGGCCCGGCCCTGCCCGATCGCGGTGAACAGGTCACCGTCGGGGACCACGCACAGCCGTTGGTCCCACGGGTCGTAGCGGGGCGAGAAGTGCCGGTCGACGTCGTAGCCGGCGGGCAGCCGGCTCTTCGCCGCGCGCCGCAGGAACCGCTTCACCAGCTTCGGGGCGCGCCGGCTGAGCTGGAAGGTGGCCGTGCCGAACAGCACGTTCTTCCACCGCACGACCGGGTACGCGGCCCGGGGCGGCAGGAAGCGGCGCAGCGCGTCGGCGAGGGCGTCGCGCGCGGGCAGCGCGACCACGTACGTCGGTGAGCGCTGGAGCATGGTGACGTGGGCGGCCCGCTCGGCCAGCGCCGGCACCAGCGTCACCGCGGTCGCGCCGCTGCCGATCACCACCACCCGCCGGCCGGTGTGGTCGAGGTCGGCGGGCCAGTGCTGCGGGTGCACCAGCCGCCCGGTGTACGCCCGCGCGCCGGGCAGGTCCGGGGTGTAGCCGGCGTCGTAGCGGTAGTAACCGGAGCAGGTGAACAGGAACGCGCAGGTGAGGGTGACGTCCTCGCCGGTGTCGTCGCGGTGGGCGTGCACCGTCCAGCGGGCGCGCGCGCTGTCCCACTCGGCGGCGAGCACCCGGTGGTGGAAGCGGATGTGCTCGTCGACGCCGTACTCGCGGGCCGTCTCGCGCACGTAGTCGCGGATCGAGTCGCCGTCGGCGATGGCCAACGGGTTCGTCCACGGCTTGAACGAGTAGCCGAGGGTGTACATGTCCGAGTCGGACCGGATGCCCGGGTAGCGGAACAGGTCCCAGGTGCCGC
This sequence comes from Micromonospora sp. MW-13, assembly GCF_003434305.1. GTDB lineage: Bacteria > Actinomycetota > Actinomycetes > Mycobacteriales > Micromonosporaceae > Micromonospora. The sequence goes on along the minus strand of NZ_QKKX01000048.1, from coordinate 15,895 downwards.
CGATCGCGCCGCGCGCCTCCAGCACCGCGTACGTCTTCTCGGGGCGGTTGCGGCGCAGGTGACAGGCGGCGCCGACGCCGGAGAGGCCGGCGCCGACGATCAACACGTCGACGTGGTCGGAGGCCATCGTGCGTCTCCCGTCGCAGGGTGGTGAGTCGGACCCTATCCAGCGCCGTCGACGTCGGTCAACAGCATGTCGAGTGGAATCGACACGGTGTTGAGGTAGTAGCATCTGCGCTCATGACCGCCACCGCCCGTACGCCCGGCGCCGGCGCGCGGGGCCGGCGGGCGGCCCGCTCGACCGGGGACGACCGGCAGCAGGCCATCCTGGCCACCGCCGAGCGCCTGCTCACCCAGCGGCCGTTCGGTGCGATCTCCGTCGACGACCTGGCCCGGGGCGCGGGCATCTCGCGACCGACGTTCTACTTCTACTTCCCGTCCAAGGACACAGTCCTGCTCACCCTGCTGGACCGGGTCACCGAGGAGGCCGACGCGGCGGCCGGCGACGTGCTGGTCCGGCTGGCCGAGGACCCGCGGGCCCGGTGGCGGGAACTGATCCACCGGTTCCACGAGACGTTCGGCGCGCACCGCGAGGTGGTGCGGGCCTGCGCCGAGGTGCGCGGCACCAACGCCGAGGTGCGCCGGCTGTGGGCCGCGGTGCTGGAGCGCTGGGTGCAGGCCGTCGAGGCCGCCGTGGCGGCGGAGCGGCGCCGCGGCGCGGCCCCGGACGGGCTGCCCGCCCGGGACCTGGCGATCGCGCTGACCTCGATGAACGAGCGGGTCTGGTACGCCACCTTCGCGGCCGACGGGCCGGCCGTGGCGGAGCCGGACGTGGTGGACGTCCTGCTCGACGTCTGGCTCACCAGCATCTACCGGGGCGCGGTGCCCCCGACCGGCTGAGGCGTCCCGGCCGGTCAGCGACCCACCGGGCCCTCGGCCCGGGTGTCGGCCAGGTAGCCGTCGAGGTCCGGGCGGCCCGGGGCGAGGACGTGCCGGGCCCAGGCCTGCAGCTACCGTCAGCGGAGTGCGAGCCACCCGCCTCCTCTCCGTCCTGCTGCTGCTCCAGGCCCACGGCCGGCTGACCGCCACCCAGCTCGCCGAGCGCCTGGACGTCTCCCCCCGCACGATCTACCGGGACGTGGAGGCGCTGCACGCCGCCGGCATCCCGCTCTACGGCGAGGCCGGCCACGACGGCGGGTACCGACTCGTCGACGGCTGGCGGACCCGGCTGACCGGGCTCACCGCCGAGGAGGCGGACCGGCTCTTCCTGGCCGGCCTGCCGGGACCCGCCACCGAACTCGGGTACGGGGAGGTGGTGGCCGCGCTCGGGCGCAAGCTGCACGCAGCCCTGCCGCCCCCGCTCGCCGACCGGGCGGCCGGTATCCGGCAGCGGTTCCTGCTCGACGCCCCCAACTGGTACTCCGACGGCGACGCCTCGGCCCACCTGCCCGCCGTGGCCGACGCGGTGTGGCGGCAGCGGCGCATCCGGGTCCGCTACCGCGGCTGGTCCGGGGAGGGCGACCGGACGCTGGCGCCGTACGGGCTGGTGCTCAAGGGTGGCCGCTGGTACGTGGTGGCCGCGCGGGCCGGCCGGGACTCCCCCGCCACGTACCGGGTCAACCAGATCCTGACGCTGACCGAACTCGACGAGGGCTTCGACCGGCCGGCGGGGTTCGACCTGATGGCGTACTGGCAGGCGCACGTGGCCGGCTTCCGGGCCCGGCTGCACCGCGACGACGCCACGATCCGGCTCTCCCACCGGGGGCGGGACCGGTTGCGGGAGATCGCCAGCGACGTGGTCGTCGCCGCGGCCGAGCGCACCGCCGGGCCACCGGACGACGCCGGCTGGGTGACGGCGGTGGTGCCGATCGAGTCGCTCACCCACGCCCACGGCGACCTGCTCCGGCTCGGCGCGGACGTGGAGGTGCTGGCCCCGACGCGGCTACGGGCCCTGCTGGCCGCCACCGCGGCCGAACTGGCCGCCCTCTACGCCGCACCGGCCGGCACCGGCGGCTGACCCTCCACTGTGGCGGATCGGGGGCGGCGCGGGGGCTCGCAGTCCCGCCACGGCGGCGTGTTCGAGTTCGACGGCTGACCCGGTACGACCGACCGGAGGGTGCCGCAACCGCACCCGAGCCGGCACGATTCGTCATGAGCGCAGACGGGATCGTCGATGTTCCGAGGGCTCGACGGCCGAGCCACCGCCGTACCGGAGGAACCGCTCATCGAGGCCAGGGGGCTGGAACATGGACTTCACGCTCGAACTCGTCGTGGTGCCGGTGTCCGACGTGGACCAGGCCAAGGAGTTCTACCAGGAGCGCGCCGGGTTCCGGCTGGACGTCGACTTCCGCTCCGGTGACGACTTCCGGGTCGTGCAGCTCACCCCGCCGGGGTCGGCGTGTTCGATCGCCCTGATGCGCGACCCGGACGGCGCGGGCGGCGTCGGCGGCCTGCACCTGGTGGTGACCGACCTCGACGCGGCACGCGAGGAACTGCTGGCACGCGGGCTGCCGGCGAGCGAGATCTTCCATTTCGAGGAGGGCGGGGTGCGCGTCCCCGGCTCGGACCCCGAACGGCGCGACTACGCCTCCTACCTGTCGTTCAGCGACCCCGACGGCAACGGGTGGCTGGTGCAGGAGGTCCGCCGGGCGACCACGACGGCCTGACCGGCGGGTTCCCGGCACAGTGCCACCGGGGCCCGGTCCGGGCGAGATGATCGGGGGATGCGACGAGGACCAGGGCGGGGGCATCGGGCCGTGCCGCACACCGCCGACGTGCGGATCGAGGCGTGGGCGCCGGACCGGGAGGGCTGCGTGGCCGAGGCGGTGACGGCGATGGTCGAGACCTTCGCCGACACCTGCGGCGCGGGCGAGGGCGCCGAGGTGACGTTCGACGTCCCGGCGGGCGCCGACGGGGACCCGCTGGTGGGCGTCCTCGACGAGGTGATCTTCCGGCTGGAGACCGAGGGGGTGCTGCCGGTCGCGACGGACGTGACCGCCGGCCCCGACGGTGGCCTGCGGGTGCGCTGGCGGGTCGTGGCCGCCGACGCGGTGGAGCCGGTCGGCGCGGTGCCGAAGGCCGTGTCGCTGCACGGGCTGCGCTTCGACCGGGACGAGGCGGGCTGGTCCTGCGCGGTGACCCTGGACGTGTGACCCGCGGCGCGGGCCGCCCCCGCCCGTCCGCGAGGGCCGCTCGGCCCGGGCCGCGGGTCAGCCCTTGACCACGCCCAGCGGCACCAGCCGGGCCACCCGGCGGCACAGGCCCGCCCCCTCGGCGGCGTCCACCACGGCCGTGACGTCCTTGTACGCCTCCGGCGTCTCCTCGGCCAGCCCCCGCCAGGACGCCCCGCGCACCGCGATGCCCCGGGCCTCCAGCTCCCGGCGCAGTTCCTGCCCCCGTACCATCTTCATGGCCTGGCTTCGGCTGCGGACCCGGCCCGCGCCGTGGCAGGTCGACGCGAACGCCGGGCCGCCGGCCACCCCGGTCAGCACGTACGAGGCGGTGCCCATCGAGCCGGGGATGAGCACCGGTTGGCCGGCGGCGCGCAGGTCGGCGGGCAGGTCGCTGTGCCCGGGCGGCAGCGCGCGGGTGGCGCCCTTGCGGTGCACGCAGAGCCGCCGGTCGACGCCGTCCACCCCGTGCGTCTCGATCTTGGCAAGGTTGTGCGAGACGTCGTACACCAGGTCGAGCCCGCTGCCGGCGACCCGTCGGAACACCTCACGGGCGGCGGCGGTGAGGAGCTGCCGGTTGGCCCGGGCGTAGTTCGCGGCGGCGGCCATCGCCCCGAGGTAGGCCCGCCCCTGCGGGGAGTCGACCGGCGCGCAGGCGAGCTGCCGGTCCGGCACCTCGATCCCGTGCCGGGGCATCGTCCGCTCCATCGCCTGGACGTGGTCGGTGCAGATCTGGTGGCCCAGCCCGCGCGACCCGCAGTGGATCATCACGACGACCTGGCCGGCGCGCAGCCCGAACGCCGCCGCCACCGCCTCGTCGTGCACCGCGTCGACCGCCTGCACCTCCAGGAAGTGGTTGCCCGAGCCGAGGCTGCCGACCTGCCCCTGGCCGCGCTGCACGGCCCGCTCGCTGACCTGGGCCGGGTCGGCGTCGTCGACCGCGCCGAAGTCCTCGCACCGGTCCAGGTCGCGCGGCACGCCGTGGCCGCGTGCGACGGCGTACCGGGAGCCGCCGCGCAGCACCGCGTCCAGCTCGGCCCGGTCGGCCAGGTGCCACACCGCGCCCCGGCCCATGCCGCGCGGGACCGCCGCGTCGAGGCCGGCCATCAGCGCGTCGCGCAGTCGGGGCAGGTCGGCCCGGTCCAGGTCGGCGGTGAGCAGCCGGACCCCGCAGGAGATGTCGAAGCCGACCCCGCCCGGGGAGACCACCCCACCGGCGGCGACGTCGGTGGCGGCGACGCCGCCGATCGGGAAGCCGTACCCCCAGTGCACGTCGGGCATCGCGTACGAGGCGCCGACGATGCCGGGCAGGGTGGCCACGTTCGCCACCTGCTCCAGGGCCCGGTCCGCGCCGACGTCGGGAAGCAACGCGCGGGAGGCGAAGACGACTCCGGGCACCCGCATCGGGTCGCGCCGGTCGATCCGGAACCGGTACGGCGACTCCTCGGCCAGCTCCATGGGCAGCGGCTACCCGCCCCACGGCCGGCCACACCTGCCCCGCCGGCCGAGATGGTGGGGCGGCGTGCCACGGACCGGGCCCGACGGCACCCCCGGCCCGCGTCGACGAGGGCCGGCGGGACAATGGGAGAACCGGGGACCGCCCCGGCGTCTCGCCCCGTCCCGAGGAGAACACCCAGCGTGTCCGGTACGCCCCAGCCCGCGCAGTCCCCGTCCACCGGCGGCGGCGACCTGCGGGCGGACTGCTCCCGGTGCTTCGGGCTGTGCTGCGTGGCGCCCGCCTTCGCCGCGTCGGCGGACTTCGCCGTCGACAAGCCGGCCGGGCGGCCCTGCCCGAACCTGGGCGGGGACTTCCGCTGCGGCATCCACCGGGACCTGCGGGCCAGGGGCTTTCCCGGGTGCACCGTCTTCGACTGCTTCGGGGCGGGGCAGCAGGTCGCCCAGGTCACCTTCGCCGGCCGTGACTGGCGGTCCGCCCCGGACACCGCCGCGCGGATGTTCGACACGTTCGCGGTCATGCGTCCGCTGCACGAGTTGCTGTGGTATCTGACCGAGGCGGTCGCGCTGACCCCGCCCGGCCCGCTGCGCGAGGAGCTGGGCGCCGCGCTGGCGGATACCCGACGGCTCACGGCCGGCAGCCCGCAGGACCTGCTCGGGCTGGACGTCGACGCGCACCGGGGGCGGGTGAACCCGCTGCTGTCCCGGGCCGGCGAACGGGCCCGGGGGAACCGGGCCGGGCTCGACCGTCGAGGGGCCGTCCTGGTCGCCGCCGACCTGCGGCGGGTCGACCTGGTCGGGGCGAACCTGCGCGGCGCCGTCCTGCTCGGCGCGGACCTGCGCGACGTGGACCTCACCCTCGCCGACCTCACCGGCGCGGACCTGCGCGGCGCCGACCTGCGCGGGGCGGACCTGCGGCGCGCCCTGTTCCTGCACCAGTCGCAGGCCGACGCGGCCCGCGGCGACCACCGGACCGGGCTGCCGCCGGCGCTGGCCCGGCCGGCGCACTGGTCCCTGCCGGTCACCCCGGTCCGCCGCCCCGGCGCGCCCCGGCAGCCCCGCAGGCCCCACGGCACCGCCGGCGGACGCCGCCGGTGACGAACCGGAGTGCCGGCCGGGGACGTTTGCGGCCGGCCGGGGCGGGCAGGACTGCGGCATGACCAGTGAGGAACGCTTCGACCGAGCCAGCAGCGACGAGCCCGACGGCGCGACCGCCTACGAGGCGTCCCTGCGACCGCCGGGCGAGTCGCTGCGCACGACCGAGGACACCGGGGACGATTTCGCCGACCTGCCCGCCGAGAACGCCCGCCCGGCACGGGAGACCAGCCGAGCCGGTTACGACGTGGACGCCGTCTCCGGCACCACCGACCCCTCCAGCGAAACCTGACCCACCACCCACACCGTCGCGGCGCCCCGGGTTCCGCAGCGGCCCGGTGAGGCGATGGCGGGGGTCAGGTGAGGCGGATGGCGCCGGCGGGGCAGACGTCGGCGGCGCGGCGGACCCGGTCGACCGCCTCGGGCGGCGGCGCGGCGCGGAGCAGCAGCACCAGCCCGTCGGCCTCGTCCTGGTCGAAGACCTCCGGCGCGGCGAGCACGCAGTTTCCCGACCCGCAGCAGCGGTCCCGGTCCACCTCGATCCGCATCGTGCCGCCCCCGGTCACCAGGTCACCGGCAGGCTGTTGAGGCCGAACACGACCGACGTGTCGCGGGTGGAGACCTGCTCCGGCGTCGCGGTGGTGCGCAGCCCGGGGAAGCGGCGGGCCAGCTCGACCAGGGCGATCCGCAGCTCGGCGCGGGCCAGCGGCTGGCCGATGCACTGGTGCACCCCGAAGCCGAACGCCAGGTGCTGGTGCGCCTGCTGGTAGGGATCGAACTCGTCGGCGGCACCGAAGACCTCCGGGTCGCGGTTGGCCAGCGACAGCACGGCGATCACGCCCTCCCCCGCCCGGATCAGCCGGCCGCCGATCTCGATGTCCTCCAGGGCCAGCCGGGGCAGGCCGGTGCGGACCACGCTGAGGTAGCGCAGCAGCTCTTCGACCAGCGCGGGAGCCCGGTCCGGGTTCTCCCGCAGCGCGTCGAGGCGGCCCGGCTCGCGCAACAGCAGCAGGGTGCTCAGGCCGATCATGTTGGCCGTGGTCTCGTGGCCGGCGACGAGCAGCAGCAGGGCCATGCCGACCAGCTCGTCGACGGAGAGCTGCCCGGTGGCCACCCGGTCACGGACCAGCCGGCTGATCAGGTCGGTGGAGGCGTCCGCGCCGGTCTGCCGGGCGACGATCAGCTCGCGCAGGTAGTCCCGCAGCTCCCGGACCTCGGTGCGGACCCGGTCCACGGGCGCGGTGCGGTCGAGCAGGGTGCGGCTGCGGGCCTGGAAGAAGGCGTGGTCGGCGTACGGGACGCCGAGCAGGTGGCAGATCACCATCGAGGGCACCGGCAGGGCGAACGCCTCGACCAGGTCGGCGGGCGGGCCGGCGGCCTGGAGGTCGTCGAGGGACTCGTCGACGGTCCGCTGGATCAGCGGCTCGATCCGCCGAACGTTCTTGATCATAAATTCGGCGGTGAGCATCCGGCGCAGCCGCGTGTGCTCGTCGCCGTCCATCCGGATGAAGCCACCCTGACGGTCCACCTCGGACTGGGGCGGCAACGGACGAAGCAGCGGGAAGCCCGGCTTCTCGAAATTGGCGCTGAGGCCGGGGTGGCGCAGCAGCTGACGCACGTCGGCGTGCCGGGTGACGAGCCAGGCGGTGCTGCCGGTCGCCAGCCGGACCCGGGTCACGGGCCCGGCCAGGCGGCCCCGCTCCGCCTCGTCGAGCAGGGCGAACGGGCCGTGGTCGGGGTTGGTCGGCGGCCAGAGGGGCAGGTCGGTAGCGGCGGTCGCGGTCACGCGGACACCTCCCGTGACAACTGTGAGTGACGCAATCAATCCGCAACGTTACCTATCGATGCGGATCGACACAAGACCGCGCGGCGGCCTCACCGCGCCGCGGACACCGCCCGGGCCTCGGTCATCCCCTTGTTGGCCAGGGCGTCGGCCCGCTCGTTCTCGGGATGGCCGTTGTGCCCCTTCACCCACAGCCAGGTCATCTGGTGCCGGGCGCAGGCGGCCTCCAGCCGCTGCCACAGGTCGGCGTTCTTGACCGGCTGCTTCGCCGCCGTCAACCAGCCGTTGCGTTTCCAGCCCGCCAGCCAGCCGGTGATGCCGTTGCGCACGTACGTGCTGTCGGTGTGCAACCGCACGGTGACCGGCCGGGTCAGGCTCTCCAACGCCTGGATCGCGGCCATCAGCTCCATCCGGTTGTTGGTGGTCGGCGTCGCCTCCCCGCCGCACAGTTCCCGCTCGTGTTCGCCGTAGCGCAGCAGGGCGCCCCAGCCGCCCGGGCCCGGGTTGCCGCTGCACGCCCCGTCGGTCCAGATCTCCACGACCCTGTCGGCCGTCGCGTCCGCCATGCCCGCAACCTACCGGGTACGCCCCGCGCCACCGTGGACCGGACCGTCGGGAACGGGCGGCGTCGCCCACACCACCACCGGCCGGCGGCGGGTCAGCCGCCGGGGCGGCGCAGCCGGCCGCCAAGCCGTCCGACGGCGTCACCGACGACGGCACAGGTCATCGGCAGCAACGGGCTGGACCGCATCACCGCCAGGTCCTCCGCCGGCGAGGTGTCGCCGTCGAGGAAACGCAGTACCCGCTGGGCGGGGTTGCGGTCGAACAGCCGGTCGAAGAACTCCGGGCCGCCGACCCGTCCGGTGTCCAGGGCCCGCAGCGCGACCGCGTCCATCCACAAGTGCCGCCGGGGGTACGCGGGCGGCGGCACCGGCGGCCGGCCGACGGCCAGCGCCCGGGCCACCCGGTCGGCCTGACGCAGCATGGCGGAGAAGGTGAAGCCGGTGGAGGGGCGGGTGGCGCCACCGGCCGTGCCGAGGCGGACCACCCGGGGCGAGGGGCGGCGCGGGAACGGGGCGTCGGTCATCGGGATCGCCCCGTCCTCCACCTCCCGCACCGCCAGCGCGGCCGGGTCCAGGCCGAGCCGGCCGAGGTAGCCGCGCAGCGCCCGGTCGTACCCGTCGTCGGTGAGCCGGTCCGGGGAGAACTCGGTGTACTCGACCAGCGCGTACCGGTCGCTGACCGGCAGCACGTAGCCGAAGGAGACGCCCCGCCGGGGCTGCGGGGTGCGGAAGTCCATCAGCACCGCCCGGGTGGGGTCGAACAGCGGCCCGCCGGACTCCACCCACCAGCCACGGAAGTGCTGCAACCAGGACGTGCGACCGGGCCGGACCGGCGGGTGGGGGCGGGAGTCGAGCACCCAGGACGCCCGGGCCAGCGGGACCCCGCCGGCGCCCCGGACCAGCACCCCGGCGCCGTCGTCGTCCAGGCCGGTCACCGCCGCGTCGATCCGCCTCGCCCCGAGGCGGCGCTCGGCCTCGGCGGCCCGGGCGTAGACCGGGGCGGAGCGCAGCATGGCGTACCGCAGCGGGGTGAGGTCGAGCACCCGGCGGCGGGCCGGGGTGGTCACCTCGACCTGCTCCCAGCTCGCGCTGAGCAGCGGGTCCAGGTCGCCGCCGGGGCGGCCCCAGAACGCCCAGGTGCGGTCCTGGCCACGCCTGCGCACCGGGTCGAGCACCGCGACCCGCAGCCCCCGCACGCCGTGCCGGTCCAGGGCGGCCAGCACGAGGGACCCGGCCCCGCCGCCGCCGACCAGGGCGAGGTCGACGTCGACCGGCGCGGAATCGTTCACCCCGACACGCTGTCACACCGCCGGGCCGGACCCGGCGCCACCCGGCCGGGTGGCGCCCGCCGGGTGACGGCTCCCCGTCGCCCGGTGGAGATCCTCTGGCATCCTCGACGGCGGCCGGCCGCCCGGCGGCTGCCGCATCCGCCCGACCCGAGGACGTCCGCATGAGTGTCGCCGCCACCAACGCCCTCACCGCCCGCTGGGCGTCCACCCTGGAGGACGGGCCGGGGGTGCTCTCCGGCGCCGGGGTGTACCCGCTGCTGTCCCTGCTCGCCCGGTACGCGGCCGACCCCGCCCGCTGCGAGCTGCTGGCCGCCGCGCCCGAGCCGGCCCGGTACGACCTGGCGGCCTCGCCGGCGGTGCGGCTCGCCCTGGGCGTCTGGTCCCGGCGGGGGCTGGAGCTGTCGGAGCGCTGGCGACGGGAGGTGCCGGCGGCGATGCGCGGCGAGTTGACCGGGGACCCGGCGGTGGACCAGCCGCTGCTCGACGAGTGGGCCAGCAGGCACACCGACGGCCAGGTCCCGCAGCTGCCGGTGCGGGCCACCCCGGCCACCGTGCTGGTGCTGGCCAGCGCGCTGTCCGTGTCGACCCGGTGGGCGCAGCCGTTCCACGAGACGTGGCCCCGCCCCGAGGCCGGCCCGTGGCGGGGCCGGAACCTGGTCGGGCTGTTCCGCGCCGGCGCCGACCTGAGCGCCCTGCGGGTGGTCGGCACCGGCGCCGGACCGCTGTCCCTGCTGACCGTCGCGGGCCGCGACGACGTCGACGTGGTGCTCACCCTCGGCCCGCCCGGTACGGGGCCCGCGGCGGCGCTGCCCGCCGCGATCGGCGCCCTGGGCGGCGGCGACCCGCTCCCGCTCGACGCCGGGCCGGGCGTGACCGAGCGGCTCGTGGCGGCGCCGGACGACCGGCCCGAACTCCAGGTGTCGACGGTCGGGTTCACCGTCACCGCCGAGCACGACCTGCTGGCCCGGGCCGCCCTGTTCGGGCTCGCGGCGGCGACGGATCCGACCGGGGACCACTTCCCCGGGATCAGCCCGCGCCTGGTGGTGTCGCAGGCCCGGCAGAGCGCCACGGCGTCCTTCAGCGCCACCGGCTTCCTGGCCGCCGCGGTGACCGCCCTGGGGTTCCGAGCCGGCTCGGCGCCGCCGCGGGACACGACCCACAAGCGCGTGGTCCGGCTGGACGTCGACCGGCCGTTCGGGTTCCTCGCCGTGCACCGCCCGACGGGGCTGGTGCTCGTCGCCGGCTGGGTGACCGACCCCGACACCCGGGACGCCCCGGGCCGCTAGCGGCCACGCACGGCGGCGACGTTGGCAACCAGGTGCTCGGGGGACGGTGCGGTCACCCAGCGTCCAGGTGCCCGCGGCGTGGGCCGTGACGGTCCCTGTGTCCATGATCAGGGTTTCCCGGGCGTCGCGCCCGGTACAGCACGTGCCGGCGCAGCGGGCCCGAGTCGACCTCGGGGTGGTCGAAGTCCTCGCCCGGATCGGCGGTCATGCCGAGGCGACGCATCACCGCCTGGGAGCGCACGTTGCCGACGGCGGTGATCGCGACGATCTCGGGCAGCCCGATGGTGTCGAAGCCGTGGCGCAGGGCGGCGCGGGCGGCCTCGGTGGCGTAGCCGTGGCCCCAGGCGGGGCGGGCCAGCCGCCAGCCGACCTCCACACCGGTGAACGGCATCCCCTCGTCGACGTCGTCGAGGCCGACGAAACCGACGAAACCGCCGGTGTCGCGGACCTCGACGGCCCAGAAGCCGTAGCCCTTGGCGTCGAGGTCGGCCTGGAAGCGGCGGGCGGACGCGGCGGACTCCCCGGCGGTCAGCGGCGGGCCGAGGAACTCGCGCACCTGCGGGTCGGCGTTCATCGCCGCCCACGGCGCCAGGTCACTGGCCCGCCAGCCCCGCAGCACCAGCCGTTCGGTCCGGAATTCGATCACCGGCCCACCGTACCGCCGGGATCCAGCAGTTTTCGCCGCCGCGGCGGCGGCGGACCGGCCGGACGGACGGACGGCGCGACGGTAGCCTCCCGGAGGAACATCCATGTCCGACGATCCGATGGAGGATGGCATGACGATTCGACGGCGCCTGCTGCGGGCCACGGCCGGCTGCGTCGCGACGACGGTGGCGGCGACGGCGCTGGCGGTCGCCGGGCCGGCCGGGGCCGCGCAGGCCGCCTGCACGACGAGCAGCTTCACCGTCGTGTGGGACTACGCGGGGATGTACACCGAGCCCAACGAGGCCACGCTGTACGGCACCCGCCGCTACGGGCAGGTCGTGACGGGCCCGACGGGCAACACCTCCAACGGCTGGACCCTGACCTACGACTGGTGGAACGGCCTGCCGCTGTGGGCGTACATGAAGGACGCCTCGTTGCAGTACCGAGGGTGCGCCTGACCGACAGGCCGGCCGGTCCGGTCACCGTGGGGTACCACCCACGGTGACCGGCCGTCGCCCATCCTCCCGCCATGAGCCTGTCGCTGCCGGAACCGGGACCGTCGGACGCGCCGGACGCCCTGGGTGGGCGGTTCACCGACGCGGCGACCCGGCCGACGCGGACGGGTCAGTCCCGGCCCGTGTCCAGCCAGAGCCGGATCAGGTCGCGGCGCCGCTCCGGCTCGGGATGGTCCTCGTACGCGGTGCGCGCGTGCACCACGACGTCGTTGGCGAGGAACTGCATGTCCCCCACCCGCAGGTCCATGCCGAGCACGAACCGCGGGTCCTCGTGCAGCCGGTCCAGGACGTCCATCGCCTCCCGCTGCGCCGGGGTCAGCGGCGGCACGTGCGCACCCCGCTGCGCCGAGCGGATGTAGTCCGGCCCGTAGTGGGCGGTGAGGCGACCGCCGACGCGGGCGTACACGGGCCGCTGCGCGAAGCTGTCCGGCCCGTCGCCGGTGCGCCGGTCGTACCACCACGGCTCGTAGAGCACGCGGGCCAGGTCGGGGCGGGTGCGCACGATCTCGTTGTGCACCGCCACCGAGCTGACGACCGTGCTGAGCCCGCCGGAGCGGGCCGGCCGGACGCAGAGCAGGGCGACGACGTCGGTCGGGTCGGCGTGGTACCCGATGCCGCGGCGGTGCTCGTAGCTGCGGGTGGTCGGCCGGTCGGGGTCGGCGCCCCGGTCGCGGACGTGTCGTAGGACCGCGCCGTCGGGCCCCTGCCCGACGAGCCGGCCGACGTGGGCGGCGACGCCGAGGGCGAGCAGTTCGCAGCCGCGCGCGGTCAGCCCGGCGACGGGCAGGCCGCGGACGAGCCCGACACCGCAGCCGCCGGTCACCTCGGCGGCCAGCCGGTCCAGCCGCGGGCCGAAGGTCGGCAGCGGAAAGTCGGCCTGGGACAGCCCGTCCGGTGAACCGCCGGTGGCCTCCACGGCGGCGACCGCGGCCCGCACCTCGGCGCGCTGGGCGTCGCCGAGCACGAGCTGCCAGTGCCCGGCGGCGGCGAGCTGGTCGGCCCGCCAGTCGGCCGGCCCCCGCACCTGGTCGATCACTGCCACGGCACCTCCCCGGATCGGGCCCGGCCCGCCCCGGCCGGACGTCGTCCCATCATCGACCGGAGTCGACCCCGGCGGGGGCGCGCTCTGCCGAGGGCGTAACCCGTGCTCGGCCGCCGGCCCGCCGCGCCGGGCGGGTACGACCCGGACCGCCGGGCTGACGAGCGCCGGCACCGCCGTTTCCGCAGCTCTCATGCCGCCCGGGTGGACACGTGACGGCAACGAAGAATTCTCGTTTTCACCGGATCGGGTGCCCAACCCTCCTAGTGTTGGGCACACCGGTGCTCAGTCACGGAGTTGGCCACCCGAACGACGTCCCACGCAGTCAGCGGACGAAAAGTGAGGGAAGACGCGAATGAAGACACAGTCAGTTCTCGGATCGGTGGCGCTCGGCGTGGGTATCGGCACGCTTCTGCTCCCGGTCGCCGCGCTCGCGGACACCACGGTGTCACCGGCCACCACCCCCGTCGGCGGGACGGTGGTGCTCACCTCGACCTGCAACCCGAAGTCGGGCGACGCGATCTTCCGCGTCACCGGCCCCGACCGCGACCAGAACGTCCGGTCCACCACGGCCGCCGCCGGCGGCGGGCTCAGCGCCGAACTGTTCACCGCCGGGTTCACCCTCGGCACGTACACGGTCACGGCGACCTGCGGCGACGGGACCTCCTTGGGCAGTGCCACGTTCACCGTCACCCCCGTCGGCGGAGCCCCGGCCGGCACCGGCCCCCGCGCGGACAACCACGGCCTGCTGGCGGCCGGCGGCACCCTCGTCGCAGCCGCGGCCACCGGCGCACTGCTCCTGGTACGTCGCCGGCGCTACGCGGTCGCCCGCGCCTGACGACGTACGTCACCACCATCCCTGAGACGGGTGCCCGCGCCGGCCCACGCCGCCGCGGGCATCCGCCCGCGTACGCGAAGGAGGCGCACGTGCCCACCGGCGACCGGGTCCCACGGACCGCCGTGGCGCTGATCGCGCTGGCCGGCGTCGCCGGAGGCGGGCTGCTCGCCCTCGGGGCGACCCGCACGCCCCCACAGCCACCGCGGGTCGCCCCGGGTACCGTGACCGACCCGGCGACGGGCCGCAGCACCGTGCCCGGGAAGCCGCTGCCCCGCGCCACGCCGGTCCGGATCACCATCCCGGCGATCGACGTACGCGCCGACCTGGTGCCGGTCGGCGCCAGCGCCACCGGCGAGGTGGAGGTCCCGCCGTCGGACCGGCCCGCCGTCGCCGGCTGGTACCGCCTCGGGGCCAGCCCCGGCGAGGCCGGCAACGCCGTCGTCGTCGGGCACGTCGACTCCCGGGAGAGCGGCCCGGCGGTCTTCTTCGCCCTCGGCCGGCTCAAACCGGGCGACCGCATCCAGGTCACCCGCTCCGACGCGCGGGTCGCCACGTTCGCCGTGGACGGCGTCGGTTCGTACCCGAAGGCGCGGTTCCCCACCGACCTGGTCTACGGCGCGGGCCCCGCGCCCCGGCTGCGCCTGGTCACCTGCGGCGGTCGGTTCGACGAGCGCGCCCGCTCCTACCTGGACAACGTCGTCGTCTTCGCCACCCTGCTGCCCTGACCGCCCGCCCCCGCCCCGCCGGCGCCCGGGAGATCGCCTACGGTTGCGGTCAGTTCCGGCGTGGCGGAGGTGAGCGGTGGACCAGCGAACCGTGCGGGCCCGATGGCTCGGGCGGCTGCCCGCCCTGTTGCGCCGTACGTGGAGCCGGCCGGTCGCGGTCGCCGTGCCCGCCGGCGGGCGGTCCAATCCGGACGCCGTGGTCGACTGCGCGGTCTACGTCGACGGACGACGCCAGCCGGGACGCCCGCACTACACCGAGGCGTACACGCGGCGCAGCCGAAGTCGACGCTCGTTCGTCTGGCTCGGCCTGCACGACCCGGCACCGGCGGTGATGGCCGCGGTCGGGCTCACCTTCGGCCTCGACGAGCACAGCGTCGCGCAGGCCCTCGCCGACGGGCACCGGCCGACCCTGCAACGGCACGGCGACGTGACGCTGCTGGTGCTACGCACCGCCGGCTACGTCGCGCACACCGAACTGACCGACACCTCCGAGGTGATCGACACCGGCGACGTGATGGTGTTCCTCGGCGACCGGTTCGTCATCACCGTCCGGCACGGCGCGGCCGGCGCACTCGCCACGGTACGCGAGGACGTCGAGCGCCGCAGGGCGGTGCTGGCCGAGGGCCCCTGGGCGGTGGCGTACGCGGTCTGCGCCCGGATGGTCGAGCTGTACCTGGAGGTCGCCGGCCACGTCGAGTCGGACCTGGAGCGGCTGGAGGAGACGGTCTTCGCCCGCGACCGGTCCGCCGACATCCAGCAGATCTACCAACTCAAGCGGGAAATCGTCGAGTTCAAGCGGGCGGTACTGCCGTTGCAGGCGCCGATGCGGGTGCTGCTCGGGCAGCAGCCCGACGGCCCGCCCCCGGCCCTGCGCCGCTGGTTCGCCGACGTGGACAGCGACCTGGCCCGAGCCGTGGACCGGGTCGGCGCGTACGACGACCTGCTCAACTCGATCCTCCAGTCCCGGCTGGCGCAGTTGGCCGTCGAGCAGAACAACGACATGCGCAAGATCGCCGCGTGGGCGGCGATCGCCGCCGCCCAGACCGCCGTCGCCGGGATGTACGGCATGAACTTCGCCAACATGCCCGGACTGAACTGGCGCTACGGCTACCCGGCGGCGCTACTGCTGATGGCGACGGCCGGGCTGACCCTGCACCGACTGTTCCGCCGCTCCGGCTGGCTCTGACCCGGCCCAGCCGCGCAGCGCATCCCAACATCAGCACGTTGGGCGGGATGTTGCGGCCTTTCGCGGGCTCCGATGCCGCAACATCCCGCACAACCCGGGGCACCCCGCCTGCTCCCCTCCGCCTCCGTCCCCGGTGATCAAGAGGTTTGCGTCAGGATTCGCCGCCCCCTTGACGTAAACCTCTTGATCACCGGGGCTGGGGGGTCGGTGCTGGGTGGTTTGGGGGGTTTGGGGGGTTTAGTCCTGTGGGCGGGGTCACCGTGGGGGTGGAATCCGGGCCGGGGCGGGGGTGTTGTACATGGTTCA
>NZ_QKKX01000047.1 GCF_003434305.1 Micromonospora sp. MW-13 | reverse complement strand
CAGCGTGGCACGTTGGGGAGGTAGGCGTCGTGACGAGTGAGACATGCCGGTTCGCGAACATCATCAATTGCCGAGAGGAGTGCGGCTGAATCCGCAATCAACCTGACACTCCCAGCCCGACCGCGTCCGGGGAGGAAACGGTGACCGTTTCGACACCTGTCCGTCGGGGGCGGACAGGTGGTTGTCTCGGTGCTGCCAACCGGAACCAAGGAAGGACCGTTCATGTCGATCTTCCGCCGCACCCCTGCCGGCACCCTCCGCACCCGCACCGCCGCCGTGCTCGGTACTCTCGCGCTGACCACCAGTGGCCTGGTGGGACTATCGGCCGGTCCGGCCAACGCCATTCCCCGGACGAACTACTGTGGCAGCTCCTACGGGTTCCTGAAATCATGGCCCATCTCGTGGAGGGGCCAGTCCGGGGGCTACATCGACGTCTACTACAACAGCTCGAACGGCTACAACTGCGTCATCGCCCGCACGAACGACAGCGTGATCAGCAGCGCCTGGGACATCGTCGTCGCGGCCCGCAAGAGCGGCGGCACCTGGCAGACCGACGGCGACAAGCCGGGCCAGAACTTCACCAAGTACGCGGGGCCGCTCTACGTCTACGCCCCGAACAGCTGCATCGACATCAGTGGCAGCTTCGACACGTCCGGCGGGGGCGGGGCCACCGGCTACGATCGCGTCCACTGCGGCTGATCCGGACAAAACGGCAGATCCCCTGGTCAATGTGGCGGTAAACCGCCCCAGCCGATGAGCCTCCGTCGCCCGGTCCGGTATGGCTCGTCCCCCTGTCGTTGATGATCCGGGGGGTGTTGTCGCCGGGCCGGGTGGCGTCGACGGACCACTGGCAGGGGACCCAACCGTCCATCGCACAAACTATTCGGCCCCACGCCCTCCGAATGTGCCGTGGCCGTGGACGGCCAGCCGTGGTCGTAGCGCCGCACCGCCTTTTCTGCTGTCAAGAAAATGGCTCGATCGAAGCGCAGTTGAAGCCGATCGTTACAGGTGTCCCCTGCACCACCTGTGGGTGGGTCACCGCCGAGTTCGACCCTCTGGGCTCGGACACCTCAGCCACGAGTGCGTCCCGGGGCCGAACCGGCTCGGCGCCCTCGAACCGCTCCGGGTAGATTCTGTCCTGTCCTAGCTGGAGGGCTGGTGCTGGCTCCACTGCGGTATGGCGTGTTCCGATACCTGGCTGCTGGCCGAATGGTCAACATGCTGGGCAACGGTGTCGCTCCCATCGCGCTCGCCTTCGCCGTACTCGATCTGACCGGCTCGGTGCGTGACCTGGGGCTGGTGGTCGGCGCCAGATCGCTGGCGACCGTGCTGTTCGTGCTCTTCGGTGGGGTGGTGGCCGACCGGATTCCGCGCCGGTTGGTGCTTGTCGGCTCCAACGTGCTGGGTGCGCTGACCCAGGCGGCGGTTGCCGCCCTGGTGCTCACCGGAACGGCGACGATCCCGCTGTTGCTGACGCTCGGCGCGGCGAACGGCATCGTGAGCGCCCTGTCCCAGCCAGCCTCGGCCTCCGCGACGCCGCAGACCGTGCCGCCGGAGCTGATCCAGCAGGCCAACGCGCTCATCCGGCTCGGCATAAACGCGGGCATGATCGGCGGCGCCGCGCTCGGCGGCCTCCTCGTGGCCGCCGTCGGGCCCGGCTGGGGCCTCGCCGTCGACGCGCTCACCTTCGCTGTCGCGGCTTTGGCGTTCACCGGAGTCCGGATCACTGCCCCGCAGGCGAAGAGCGCCCGCACGGGCATCATCGCCGACCTCCAGGTGGGCTGGACCGAGTTCACCGCTCGCACCTGGGTCTGGGCCGTGGTACTCGGCTTCATGATCCTCAACGCGGCCCTCGCCGGCGGCGTGAACGTGCTCGGCCCGACCGTCGCCGACGAGACGATCGGCCGTAGCGCCTGGGGCGTGGTCCTGGCCGCACAAACCGCCGGAATGGTGGCGGGCGGATTGATCGCCCTGCGGATCCGGGTGCGCCGGCTGCTGCTGCTCGGGGTGGCCTGCATGTTCGCCGAGTCGTTCCTGCTGGTGGGGCTGGCCCTGGCGCCCACCATCGTCGTGCTGGTGGCGTCCGCACTAGCGGTCGGCGTCGCCGTCGAACAGTTCGCGGTGGCCTGGGACACGTCGATCGCACAGCACATCCCGGCCGACCGGCTGGCCCGCGTCTACTCCTACGACATGTTGGGATCCTGGGTCGCCATCCCACTCGGCCAGGTGGCGGTCGGACCACTCGCCGCGGTGATCGGCACCCGCGACACGCTGCTGCTCCTCGCCGCGCTGGTGGTGCTCGCCGTCCTCGGCATGCTGGCCAGTCGAGACGTCCGCCGGCTGCGGGCGGTGGCTCCCAGCCGCGCCGGCGACGAAGCGCAGGCCGAGCCAGCCAACGGTGGACCGGGGGACAGCGCCACCACCACGCCCACCGAACCAGCCGCCCGCGCCTGACCCGACGGCGGACCTTCCCCAAGGCCAGCCGCACCGTCCGTTCGAAGACCAGGATCAGCGGACTGCCCGGGCGATCTCCTGCCGCAGCAGCGCCGCCTCATCGTCGCGGTCGCACAGCAGCAACACCTTGAACGGGACGCCCTTGCCGGCTGGCCGGCCGAGTGGGTTCGCCCAGTGGTGAACGGCCCGGGACAGGATCTGGAACAGTGTGTGCTGCTCCTCGGCACTGCTCGACAGCAACCAGGGCGCGTCCTCGACCACGATCAGATACCCGTCCGCGGGCAACCAGGTCAGATCACAGAGACAGTCGGACAACGCGTTCCAGTTCCAGCCGAAGTAGCCGGGAAAGAGCAGCGCGTCTGAGAACTCGTAGAAGGCGTGGCCCGCATCCGTCATCCTCGTTCCGTCAAGCCGGGCGACAACGAACCTGCCGGTGCGTGAACCCGGCGGGGCACCGAACGACTCAGCATCAACGCAGGCCCCAAGCGCCGCGGCGATCAACTGCCCGACCATGCGAAATGCCCGAGCGCAGCGACCGCCAGGCCGAGGAAGACCACGGGGAAGGCGATGTTGTGGAACACCTGCGCCCGGACGTGGGCGAGGACGGCTCCGACGAAGAACACCACCAGCCCAACGGCAGCGGCCAGCCCGACGACCGGCCAGCCGAGCAGCCCGACCACGAGCCCCGCTACCCCCAGGCCCTCAAGAATCGCGAGGTAGGGGATCCACCTGCGTTCCAGGCCCACCTCTGCCGAGTTCTGCACCACGAACTGCGCCTGGACCGCCTTGGCGGCGACCTCGAAGGCATTGGCCAGAATGCAGCCGAGAGTCGCAATGAACAGACCGACTTCGACCCCTGCGATCAACGGGAGTACCGCCCCAACACCGTCACCGACTGCGGGGCTACAGGCACTTCCGCCCACCCAGCGACCTTGGCCCTGAAAGCGAGGGCCTCTTGGATCTCCAGGAGCGGATTGGTGTCCGCGTCGGCGAGCTCCAGGATCAGCAGGAACTCCGCGCCGTCCCCCACCCGCAACGCGGTGTAGTCGATGCCCGTCGGCGCCGCCTCCTCCATAGCGGCGAACAGGCGCTTAATGCCGTCTTCGACTTCCCCAATCTTCTCTGCACCGGTGCTGAATCGGACGATCTGTACGCTCATGTCTGTCTCCTCAACGGGATACGCTCGGCAGGCATCTGGTCTCTCTCACACCTCCTGACGTCGAGCACGCTTGAAAGGTGACCTCACCCGTGGAACTCGGTGAACACTTCGAGGCGGCCCGACCCCGGCTGATGTCGCTGGCCCACCGGGTCGTGGGCTCGCATCACGACGCCGAGGACGCCGTCCAGACCGCCTGGACTCGGGTGCAGGCATCGGACGCGACCGGCGTCACGAATCTGGAGGGCTGGTTCACCACGGTGACCGCACGCTTGTGTCTGGACCTTCTTCGGGCCCGCAAGCGACGGGGCGAACTCCCCCTGCTCGCCGATGACATCCCCAGCGAACAGATCAGCGCCGACGAGGCGTTCCTCCGCCGCGAGGAGGTTTCCAGGGCGCTGCTCGTGCTGCTCGCCGAACTCTCACCCAAACAGCGAGTGGCGTACGTCCTGCACGATCTGTTCGCTGTCCCGTTCGCGCAGGTCGCTGTCGTGCTCGACACGAACCCGGCCTCGGCGAAGAAGCTGGCCAGCCGTGCCCGGGCGAAGCTCCGCGGCGCTCAACCTGTCGAACCCGACCACCGCACAGAATCGACCGAGATCGTCGAGGCCTTCCTCGCAGCTGCAAAGGGTGGTGACATCGCACGACTCGTCACCCTGATGGCTCCCGACGCCGTCCGCGCTGCTGACATTCGCCTGCTCCCGACTGGCGCCCGAACCGAAGTCCGGGGAGCTGCGGCAATCGCACAAGAGACGAAGACATTCGTCGATCGCATCGCTGCCGCAGTTCCAGTTCTCATCGGCGGTCACCCCGGAGCGGTCATCGCACCGGGTGGACACGCGTACGCGCTCATCCGCTTCCGGGTCAACACCGGACTCGTCACCAGGATCGACATCACTCCGTACACGCCCGGCGCGATGGCACTTGCCCTGGCAGCCTGACCCACGCCACCGCGTTGACCATCGCGTACAGATCTGGGGCGGTGACGTCCACTCCCAGCCCTCCGGCCGCCGCACCGACACCCGCTACGCGCCCCGCGGTGGTCCGGCGCGGGGCGCGGAAGCGGGCGGACAACGAGCGGAGACCCCGGCCCGCTGCCGATGTCGACGGCTCAGGTTCCCGCTATCAGTGGAAACGGGACAACAGCAGCGGCTTGCCAGCACCGTCTCCGGCGTGGATCATCGCTGCGGCGCGGCCGGGCGTGCAGCCGTACTCCCGGACGAAGGCGGAGATGAAGGCGGACGGACTGGCGTACCCGATGCGACGGGCGACCTCGCCGACTGGTCGGGTAGGTAGCAGCGTCAGCGACGCGCGCAGCCGCAGCCTGGTCCGCCATTGCGAGTACGACATGCCGAACTCGCGGTCGAAGTCGCGTTGCAGCGTCTTGACGCTGACGTGCAGCCGCTCGGCCCACTCGTCGAGGCGGGTGGGGTCGCCGGGGTCGTTGGCCAGCGCCATGGCGACCGTCACCGCGACGCCGGGGCCACCGGCCTGCCGGTCGTCGGCCGGCTGGGAACGGGGGCCGAGCCCGGTCATGATCCGGCTGCGGGCCTCGGCCGCGCCGCGCTCGTCGTACTCCCGGTCGGCCAGCGCCAGGACGAGTTCCGCCGCTTCGACGGCGATGTGGGCGGCACCGGCACGGAGGCCGTCGAGGGCGGCGGGCACCTCGCGCAGGCAGATCCGGTAGACGGTCTGCCGGTCCGCCGCGTGCACCTCGTGGGTCACCCCTCGGTGGACCCAGAAGACCTCGTCCGAGCCGATGAAGGCGGTGCGCCGGCCGTGGCGGGCGGAGAGGATGCCGTCAGGCGACCAGTAGAGCTGGTGCAGGAAATCCTGCCGGTTCTCACCGAACGCCATGGGGGCCGCCGAGCGGTATCTCAGGACGAGGATGCCGTCGGGCCTGCCGAGGCCGTAGCCGAACTCCTCACAGCTGACGGGATCCGCCGCGAGCGGGTCCGCGACAGTCACGCTCTGACCTCTACCCGACATGGGTTGACCTCTCGCCGACATCCCGAAAACAAAAGCAAGGCTAACCTAAGTTTGCAGCCCAGCGGGGTTGCCCCCTCCTGAAGCCCTTCGAAGGAACAGTCAATGTCCGTACGACAACACTGGCGTCCGGCCGTCGCCGCCGCCCTGGCACTCGCCGTGGTGACCGGTTGCGGATCCGGCGGTTCCGAACCCGCCACCAAGTCCGACGGCGGCTCCGGCACCCGCGTCTTCTCCGCCGACAACGGCGAGATCAAGATCCCCGCCGCCCCCGAGCGCGTGGTCGCCACCGGCTATGCGGTACCGGTCCTCATCGAGGCGGACGCCGCCCTGGTGGGGATCTCGACCTGGAAGCGCGGCCTGGCGATGATGACCGAGCAGGACCGCGCCACCTACGACCGGCTGCCCAAGGTCGCGGGCGAGGCTGCCGCCGAGACCAACTACGAGGCCATCGCCGCAGCCAAGCCGGACCTCATCGTGATCGGCGTGCCGAAGCCGGTCCTCGGCGACATCGACATGAAGCGGCTCGAGAGCATCGCGCCCGTCGTCGCGATCGGCCCCACGGTTCCCGACGCCTGGCGCGAGCTGTCCCGCCGCCAGTCCGACGCCGCCGGTCGCACCGAGCACTTCGAGACGGCCAAGAACGCGTACGAGAAGAGGGCGGGGGAGCTGAGGGCCAAGTACGGCGCCGCGCTCGCCAGCCTGAAGTTCGGGCACCTGGGCTCCTACGGCGACATCTCCAAGGGCACGTTCCACCGCGAGTTCGCCAGGTCGTGGGGCACCAACATCGCCCAGGACGTGGGCGTGACCTACTACGGCGAGGTCAAGAAGAAGGGCGGCGGCGGGCTCGACGTGACCGAGTACCCCGCGATCGAGGAACTGCCGGAGAGCCTCGGCGAGGCCGACGCCATCACGTACACCCTCCAGCCCGACGGCACCCCCGCCGAGGCGGTGAAGCAGGTGCTCGACTCCGCGCTGTGGAAGAACCTGCCCGCGGTCAGGGCCGGCCGGATGTTCCCGCTGCAGTACACGGAGGCGGCGACGTACGAGTCGGCCCTCAAGACCCTCGACTCCGTCGACAGGGCGTTCGCGCCGCTGCTCGCCCGATGACCGTCGACCGTCACGATCCGGCCACGCGGGTCGCCGCCCACCACCGCGCGGGCAGCGGCACGGCCCGGATCGGCTACCCGATCGGGGTACGGAGCATCCGGGTCGTCGCCCGGCAGCAGCTGACCCCGCGCATACTGCGGCTGACCCTCGCCGGCCCGGCCCTCGCCGGCTTCCACACCTACCAGGCCGACGACCATGTCAAGATCGTCTTTCCCGATCCGGACGGCACCCGCCGCGACCCCGTTCCGAACGGGCAGGGGATGCTCGACTGGCCACGGCCGCTGCCCACCACCCGCAAGTACACGGTTCGCCGGTACGACGCCGCCGGCCACGAGCTCGACCTGGACTTCGTGCTGCACGACGGCGGCGTCGCCTCGACCTGGGCGACCTCGGCGGCGGTGGGCGACGAGGTGACGATCGCCGGCCCGCCCGGGGCGAAGGCGTTCCCGCACCACTACGACCACTACGTCTTCGCCGTCGACAGCACCGCCCTGCCAGCCGTCGGCCGGTGGCTGGACCACTCCCCCGCCGACGTGTCGGCCCACGTCGTGGTCGAGGTCGACGACGCCGCCGAACGGGGCTACCCGCTGGCGTCGCGCGACGGGGTGACGGTGACCTGGCTGGTGCGCGAGAGCACGGGCTCGACGCTCGCGGAGGAGGTGCGGTCGCTGCGCCTGCCGGCGGGGCGGGCCTTCCTCTTCGCGGCCGGCGAGGCGACCGACATCAGGCCGCTGCGCGCCTGGAGCCGGGACGGCCTCGACTCGCTGATCACCGGGTACTGGAAACGCGGGATCGCCGGGCTTGAAGACTGACCTGTCCCGACGGGCGACCCTCCTGCTCGTGTCCGTCGCGCTGCTCGTCGTCGCGGCAGGCGCGAGCCTGGTCGTGGGCGCCCGCGCCGTCGCGGTGGCCGAGGTCTGGCGGGCGCTCACCGACTTCGCGGGCACCGCCGACCACCTCGTCGTACGCGACATCCGGCTGCCCCGCACGATCCTCGGCGTCTGTGTCGGCGCCGCCCTCGGCGCGGCCGGGGTGCTGATCCAGTCGCTGACCCGCAACCCGCTGGCCGAGCCCGGCATCCTCGGGGTGACCGCCGGGGCCGGTTTCGCCATCAACCTGGGTGTCCTGGCGGGCGTCGCCGGGTCGCAGTCCGGGCAGCTCGTGCTCGCGGTGGCCGGCTCCGCCCTCGCCGCGGTCGTGGTCTACGCCGTCGGGCGGGCCTCGCCGCTGCGGCTGGTCCTCGCCGGCGTCGCACTGAGCTGGGTCCTGATGGGCGTCTCGCTCGGCCTGCGGCTGACCTTCCCCGACGTCTTCGACCGGTACCGGTTCTGGTCGGTGGGGGCGCTGGCCGGCAGCGAGCAGACGCCGTTGGTGGTGCCCGTGCTGGTGACCGTGGCCGCCCTGGTCGCCGCGATGGCCGCGACGGGACCGCTGAACGCGCTGGCCCTCGGCGAGAACGTCGCCCACGCGCTCGGCGCCCACGTGCCGCGGATCCGGGTCGCCGTCCTGGTGCTCGTCACCCTGCTCACCGGCGTCGCCACCGCCGTTGCCGGGCCGATCGCGTTCGTCGGCCTGATGGTTCCGCACCTGGCGCGGCGGCTGGCGGTCGACTCGATTCCGTGGATCATGGCGTACTCGATGCTGCTCGGGCCGGTCCTGCTGCTCGTCGCCGACGTCGGCTCGCGGGTCCTGCTGCCCACGGGCGAGGTCCCGGTGTCGATCGTCACGGCGTTCCTGGGCGGGCCGGTGCTGATCTGGGCCGTCCGTCGCTACGG
Organism: Micromonospora sp. MW-13; assembly: GCF_003434305.1. Classification (GTDB taxonomy): domain Bacteria; phylum Actinomycetota; class Actinomycetes; order Mycobacteriales; family Micromonosporaceae; genus Micromonospora. Next base: position 84,214 of record NZ_QKKX01000047.1, on the reverse strand, counting down.
TGCGGCGGCGCTGTGAGCACGGTGACGCTGCGGGCGGGGCCGGTCGAGGTCGAGGTCGAACGACGCACCGCCGTCGTGTCGTCGGGGCTCGTCGCGGTCGCGGCGGCCCTCGCCCTGCTGGCCCTCTGTCACGGGCAGGACTGGGCCACCCCGGCGGAGGTGTTCACGGCCCTGGTCCGGGGCGGCGAGTCGGCCTTCGTGATCAGGGAGTGGCGGCTGCCGAGGGTGGCCGCCGCGCTGGTCTTCGGCGCCTCCCTGGGGCTCGCCGGAGCGGTCTTCCAGAACCTGACCCGCAACGCGCTGGGCAGCCCCGACGTCATCGGCCTCGACGCGGGCGCCTACACCGGTGCGCTGGTGGCGATCACGGTGCTCAACGGCACCGCCGGGCAGCTCGCGGCGGGCTCGGTGGCGGGCGGGCTGCTGGCCGCCGCGGTCATCTACCTGCTGTCACTGGACTCCGGGCTCAGCGGCCTCCGGCTGGTCGTCATCGGGATCGCCGTGAACGCGATGCTGACCGCGCTCAACTCCTGGATCGTGCTGCGGGCCGAGATCGACGTGGCGCTCGCCGCGACCGGGTGGAACGCCGGCTCGCTCAACGGCGTCGACTGGGCCGAGGTGCGGCTCCCGTTCGCCATCATCGGCCTGCTCGTGCTGCTGCTCGTCGTGATCTCCCACGCCATGCACCAGGCGGCGCTGGGCGACGAGGTCGCCCGCACCACCGGCGTACACCTGGGCCGGCTCCGGCTGCTGATGGTCCTGGCCGGCGTGGGCTGCACCGCGACGGTGACCGCGGTCGCCGGGCCGGTCGTGTTCATCGCCCTCGCCGCGCCCCAGATCGGCCGGCGGCTCGCCCGGGCCGCCGGCGTGCCCCTGGTGCCGGCGGCGCTGACCGGCGCGGTGCTGCTGCTGGCCGCCGACCTCGTCGCGCAGCTGCTGCTGGCGCCGGTCGCGCTGCCCGTCGGTGTGGTCACCACGGCGATCGGCGGCTGCTATCTCATCTGGCTGCTCGGCATGGAGGTGAAACGACGGTGACCAGTCGCCTGACCGCGGAGGACGTCACGCTCGGCTACGGCGAGCGGGTGGTGTCGACGCGGGTGAGCCTGGCCGTCCCGGACGGCGCGTTCACGGCCATCGTGGGGCCCAACGCGTGTGGGAAGTCGACGTTGCTCAAGGCGTTCGTCCGACTGCTCACGCCGTCGTCGGGCACCGTCCGCCTCGACGGCCGGGACGTGGCCGGCCACCGCCCGAAGAGGTTCGCGCGACAGGTGGGGTTCCTGCCCCAGGGCCTGGTCGCTCCGGAGAACATCGTCGTCCGGCGGCTCGTCGCCCGGGGCCGTTACCCGCACCAGTCCCTGCTCGCCACCGGATCGGCCGCCGACGAGGAGGCCGTCCGGTCGGCCATGGCGGTGGCCGGCGTCACGGACCTGGCCGAGCGGCCCGTCGAGGAGTTGTCCGGAGGGCAACGGCAACGGGTCTGGATCGCGATGGTGCTGGCGCAGGAGACGCAGTACCTGCTGCTCGACGAGCCCACCACGTTCCTCGACATCACCCACCAGTACGAGTTGCTGGCGCTCTTCGCCCGGCTGCGCGACGAGGGCCGCTCGATCGTCGCGGTCCTGCACGACATCAACCAGGCCTGCCGCTTCGCCGATCACATCGTCGCGATGAAGGACGGCCGGGTTGTCGCGCAGGGGGCACCGGCCGACGTGGTGGACGCGGCCCTCATGCAGGAGGTCTTCGGCCTGCCGAGCATCGTGATGTCGAACCCGGCGACCGGCACTCCGATGGTGGTGCCGACCGTCTAGCGTCCTACCCTCGACCTCGACCTCGACCTCGACCTCGACCTCGACCTCGACCTCGACCTCGACCTCGACGTCACCGAGCCGCCGGAACTCGTCGCGCGCCTGCCGGACGCTGACCGCCCGCTACGCCCGCTGCACCCCTGACACCGGCCGGCAGCCGCCGTCCGGTGGGCTGCTCGAACCGGCGGACCGCGAGAACCAGCACGGCCAGCGTGGCGGCCAACACCGGGAACCAGCCGAGCCGGGCCAGCACCCAGTTCGCGCCCGTCGGCGCGTCCCCCATCCCGGGCAGTACGCCCACCCGGCGGGTGGCCTCGGCCACCACGACAAGTGCGGTGTGGTGCCAGCAGAAGATGCTCATCGCGCTCACGTTGAGCGCGGTGACGACCGCCCACGGGCCGGGACGGCGCAGCAGCCGCTCGAACCGGTCCCGCAGTTGCAGCGCGGCGCCGATCTGGATGAGGGCCAGCGCCGGCACCAGCAGCGACGGCGGGTTGGAGTTCGACCGGTCGCTGCCCGGAACGCTGACGATGCTGACCGGGTAGCGCGCCACCAGCAGGAGGAACGCGAACAGGGCGAGGCCGCCGGCCAGCATCGACCAGGCCGCGCGTCGGCCGAGCCGGCCGCGCGCCCAGGCGATGCCGAGCAGGTAGGCGAATCCCCAGGCGGGCAGCGTGGTCAGGTACCCGAACCAGTCGGGCACGAGATCCCGACCGGGGCCGTACCGCACCAGGTCCACCAGGGCGACCGCGCCCACGCCGGCCAGGGCCGCGCGGGTGCCGTACCGCCGGTCCAGCCGCATCAGGTACGGCGTGAGAGTGGTGATCACCGCGTAGACGGCGATGAACCACAGCGGCTGGAAGAAGAGCACCAACCAGGTACGCAGCGTGCCGCCGGGCACCCCGCCGATCCGGGCGAGCCCCAGCAGTACGGCCACGATGCCGCCCCCGACGAGTACCGGCGTGGCCAACCTGCGGAGCCGGACGCCCACCCACTCCCGGTCCGACTGGCCACGTCGCCCGGCCCGGTCCAGGCTGCGGGCGCACGAGTAGCCGCCGACCAGGAAGAAGAGACCGAGCAGTTGCAGCACCCAGGTCGCCGGGTGCAGCCACGGCAGATAGCGCATGGGGCTGTCGATCCGCAGCGCGCCGGCCGGGTCGGCGACCAGCGCCCCGACCAGCCAGTGCCCGCAGACGACTCCGAGGATCGCCAGCGCGCGCAGGCCGTCCACCACCCTGTCCCGGTCCATCCGGCCCTCCCAACTCGGTATGGCACCGACGCTAGGAATTTCCGCGGACCGAAACGATCCCGCTTGCCGCCCAATCGCTGGTGGGGCCTACCCCACCCGCAGGCGAGCAAGTCCCGTGTTGGGGGGACGGGTGGGACCAGCCCCGGCGGGTCGGCGGCCCGCCGGGGCGGGCCCGGGTCAGTTCGGCTCGCCACGCAGCATGCCGGGCCCGAACACCTCGTAGGCGATCCGCTCCACCGGTACGCCCCGGCGCAACAGGCCACCCCGGACGGTGTTCATGAACGGCAACGGCCCGCACAGGTGCACGTGGGCGTCGAGGGAGAGCGGGATCAGCTCGGGGTCGACCCGGCCACCGGTCACCTCGGCGGGGACGCCGGGCAGCGTGGCGTCGGTGGTGTCCTCGTACCACAGCGTGGTGTGCAGGTTGGGCAGCGCGGCGTGCAGGCGCGGCAGGTCACCGCGCAGGGCGTGCGCCGCGCCGGCCCGGTCGGCGTGCACCATCACCACCGGGCGCCGCGGCGTGGCGACCGCCAGGTGCTCCAGCGCGGCCATCGCCGGGGTCAGCCCGATGCCGGCGCTGACCAGCAGCAGCGGCCCGTCCCCGGCGACGGCGCTGACCTCGCCGAAGGGTGGGCTGAGTCGCAGCGGGTCACCGACCGCCACGTGCTCGTGCAGGTGGGTGGAGACCAGGCCGTCGGGGACCCCGTCGGCGCCGCGTACCCGCTTGACGGCGATCCGCCAGTGGTCGGCGCCGGGGCGGCCGGCGAGGCTGTACTGGCGGATCTGCTGGCCGCGACCGCCGTCGAGGTCGACCGCGACCGAGGTGTACTGACCGGGGACGAAGGCGGGCACCGCTCCCCCGTCGTCCGGCGTCAGGGTGAACGAGACCACGTCGGTGGTCTCCTGCCGGCGGGCGGTCACCCGCCAGGGGCGCCAGACCGACTCGCCCTCGGCCAGCCCGGCGCCCGCGTAGAGCCGGGCCTCCCGGGCGACCAGCTCGCAGGCCAGCAGCCAGTAGACCTCGTCCCAGGCGGCGGCGACCTGCGGGGTGACCGCGTCGCCGAGCACCTCCCCGACGGCGGCGAGCAGGTGCCGGCCCACGATGGTGTACTGGTTCGGGGTGATGCCCAGCGAGGCGTGCTTGTGCGCGATCCGGTCCAGGACCGGCCCCCAGGGCATGGCGCTCCGGCCGGTCAGGTGCTCGGCGTATGCGACCACGGCGGCGGCCAGGGCGGCCTGCTGCGCGCCGCTCGCCTGGTTGCCCCGGTTGAACAGGTCGAGCAGCTCGGGATGCGCGTCGAACATCCGCTGGTAGAACCGGCGCGTGATGGCCTCGCCGTGCGCCCGTACGGCGGGCAGGGTTGCCGATACCACCGCTGCTGAAGGCTGGTTGAGCACGATGTTCTCCTTCTCGGTCGCCCCTTTCGGGTGCGCCCACCAAAACAGGTATCGCGGATACCTCTTTAGGGTCGAAGGTCCCGGATCGCGGGTCGCGAGGGTCACACCGGCGCTCCGCCGGCCGTAGTGCGGGGCGTACACCCGGGCTAGGGTCGGAACGTGAAGCTCAACCGGTCCACCGACATGGCGCTGCGGATCGCCATGCTCACCGCCGCCTCGGGCCGGCGGACGACGGTGGACGAGCTGGCCGAGCGGTTGGCGCTGCCCCGCAACCACGTCGCCAAGGTGGTGCAGCGGTTGCAGCACCTCGGGGTGCTGGTGACCATCCGGGGGCGCTCCGGTGGAGTGACGTTCGCCGCGGAGGCTACGGCGTACACCGTCGGGCAGGTGGTCCGGGCGTTCGAGGGGGACGGCGAGGTGGTCGACTGCGAGGCGCCGGCCTGCCCGCTGCGGGCGGCCTGCCGGCTGCGGGTGGAGCTGCGCCAGGCGCAGGAGGCGTTCCTCGCCGTCCTCGACCGGGTGAGCCTGGGCGACCTCGTCGACGGGCCGGCCGGGCCGGTGCTGCTCGCCCTCGGCCCGGCGCCCTCGCCCTGACCCCGAGGTGCCGTGGGCTGGCCGGGCTGCCGATCCGTGTCCGGGTTCTCCCCGGATGCGGATCGGTGCGGGCTCAGCAGCTCGGTGCGACGGTGCCGGAGGAACCGGTGTGGCCGGCGGCAGGGTCGGGACTCTCGTCGCCGGCACGGAGGATAGCGCCTGGAGTGCGGAGCGTGACATGAGGTGTGCGACACGCCCGACACACCATCTAGTGTTGTTCATTTGCCACGACGCCCATATATGGTGTTGCTCGTAGCTGGTTCGACCACTGGTCCACCATGGTCGAGGCAAGAGGGAACCCGGTGTGAGTCCGGGGCTGCCCCGCAGCGGTGAGTGGGAACGACCGCCGTCACGAAGCACTGGACCCGAGAGGGGCTGGGAAGCGACGGCCAGTAGGAGACCGGGATGTCCGGTCGTGCCCGCGAGTCCGAAGACCTGCCAGCGCACCGCACACCGTCCGGTGTGCGGTGGTCGGAGGCCGCGCGGGACGGCCGACGCCGTTAGCCGGTCCCCACGGCGTCACCACCGTGCGGGGGGACTGGTGGCGTCTCCTGCGCGCCCGCCGATCTCGCGGAGAGGGCGTGAGGAGGGGACATGACGGCTGTGCAGCAGATCGCCGCGTCCGATCAGGAGGTGCCGGAGCAGCGCCGGCACGCGATGCGGGTCCGTAAGCGCAACGGTGACACCGAGCCGGTCGATGTCAACAAGATCGTGAGGGCGGTCGAGCGGTGGGTGGCCGACCTCGACGAGGTGGACCCGCTACGGGTCGCGACCAGGACGATCAGCGGCCTGTACGACGGTGCCACCACCGCCGAACTGGACAAGCTGTCCATCCAGACCGCCGCCGAACTGATCGGTGAGGAGCCGCAGTATTCGAGGCTCGCGGCGCGGCTGCTGGCCGCGTACGTGGACAAGGAGGTCCGGGGGCAGGGCATCGCCAGCTTCAGCCAGTCGATTCGACACGCCTGGGACCAGGGACTGATCGGCGACGACACCGCAGCGTTCGTGGCCCGCAACGCCCGCAAGCTCGACGACGCCGTCGATCCCAACGGGGATCTGCGGTTCGAGTACTTCGGCCTACGGACCGTCGCGGACCGTTACCTGCTGCGGCATCCGGAGTCGCGGCTGGTGGTGGAGACGCCGCAGTACTGGCTGCTGCGGGTCGCCTGCGGCCTGTCCGAGACCCCCGGCGAGGCGATCGGCTTCTACCGGCTCATGTCCTCGCTGGCCTACCTGCCCAGCTCGCCGACGCTGTTCAACTCCGGCACCCGGCACACCCAGATGTCGTCGTGCTTCCTGGTGGACTCGCCGCGCGACGAGCTGGACTCGATCTACGAGCGCTATCACCAGGTGGCTCGGCTGTCGAAGTTCTCCGGAGGCATCGGCATCTCCTGGTCCCGGGTACGCGGGCGGGGTGCCCTGATCCGCGGCACCAACGGCCGGTCGAACGGGATCGTGCCGTTCCTCAAGACCCTCGACGCGGGGGTCGCAGCAGTCAACCAGGGTGGTCGACGCAAGGGCGCGGCCTGCGTCTACCTGGAGCCGTGGCACCCGGACATCGAGGAGTTCCTCGAACTGCGCGACAACACCGGCGAGGAGTCGCGCCGCACCCACAACCTCAATCTCGCCAACTGGATCCCGGACGAGTTCATGCGCCGGGTCGAGGCGGACGCCGACTGGTCGCTCATCGACCCGTCGGACGCGCCGGAGCTGCCGGACCTGTTCGGCGAGGAATTCGAGGCCGCCTACCGGGTCGCGGAGAAGAAGGCGGTCAAGACCGTCAAGGCCCGCGACCTGTACGGGCGGATGATGCGCACCCTGGCCCAGACCGGCAACGGCTGGATGACGTTCAAGGACCCGTCGAACCGGCTGTCGAACCAGACCGGCGCTCCCGGCAACACCATCCACCTGTCGAACCTGTGCACCGAGATCCTTGAGGTCAACTCCGACGACGAGACCGCGGTCTGCAACCTGGGCTCGATCAACCTCGGCGCGCACGTGGGCGCGGACGGCGTCGACTGGGACAGGCTCCGCGAGACGGTGCGTACCGCGGTCGTGTTCCTGGACCGGGTCATCGACATCAACTACTACCCCAGCGGGCAGGCCGCCGCCTCGAACCCCCGCTGGCGGCCGGTCGGGCTTGGGCTGATGGGCCTGCAGGACGCCTTCTTCGCGCTGCGGCTCCCGTTCGGCTCCGCCGAGGCTACGGAGCTGTCCACCCGCGTACAGGAGGAGATCTTCCTGACCGCGCTGGAGACCTCCACCGGGCTGGCCGAGCGATTCGGCGCGCATCCCGCGTACGCCGAGACCCGCGCGGCCCGCGGGGAGCTGCACCCCGACCTGTGGGGTGTCGAACCCACCCAGACCGACCGGTGGGCCACCGTGCGGGACCGGATCGCCGCACACGGTCTGCGGAACTCGTTGCTGGTGGCGATCGCGCCAACCGCGACGATCGCGTCGATCGCGGGCTGCTACGAGTGCATCGAGCCGCAGGTCTCCAACCTGTTCAAGCGCGAGACCATGTCCGGCGAGTTCCTGCAGATCAACACCTACCTGGTACGCGAACTCAAGGCCCGCGGCCTCTGGACCGCCCCGATCCGCGAGCAGATCAAACGCGCCGAGGGCTCCGTGCAGGGCATCACCGACCTGCCCGCCGACGTCCGGGAGCTGTTCCGCACCGCCTGGGAGCTGCCGCAGCGCGCGCTGATCGACCTGGCCGCCGCCCGCGCGCCGTACATCGACCAGTCGCAGTCGCTGAACCTGTTCCTGAGCGCACCGACGATCGGCAAGCTCTCCTCGATGTACCTCTACGCCTGGAAGTCCGGGCTCAAGACCACGTACTACCTGCGCTCGCGTCCCGCGACGCGCATCCAGCAGGCCACCGTCTCCCTCGCCCCCGCCGCCACGAAGCCGCTGGCCGCCGGCCTCAAGCCGGTGGTGTCGGACGAGGAGGCCCTGGCCTGTTCCCTGGAAAACCCCGAGAGCTGTGAGGCCTGCCAGTGACCACCATTGCCGCAACCCGCACGACCGACGACGCCCACGCCGCCGGGCAGCTGCTGCTCGACCCCGGCATGGATCTGACCCTGCGCCCGATGCGCTACCCGCACTTCTTCGACCGGTTCAAGGACGCCATCAGGAACACCTGGACCGTCGAGGAGGTCGACCTGCACGCCGACCTCGCCGACCTGGCCAGGCTCTCCCCGGCCGAGCAGCACCTGGTGTCCCGGCTGGTCGCGTTCTTCGCCACCGGCGACACGATCGTCGCCAACAACCTGGTACTCAACCTCTACCAGCACATCAACTCCCCCGAGGGCCGGCTCTACCTCTCCCGGCAACTGTTCGAAGAAGCCGTGCACGTCCAGTTCTACCTGAACCTGCTCGACACCTACGTCCCCGACGAGCAGGAACGCTTCGAAGCCTTCGCCGCCGTCGAGAACATCCCGTCGATCGCCCGCAAGGCCGAGTTCTGCTTCAGGTGGATCGACTCGATCTTCGAACTACGCGAGTTGAAGACCCGCGACGACCGCAGGATGTTCCTGCTCAATTTGATCTGCTTCGCCGCCTGTATCGAGGGCCTGTTCTTCTACGGCGCCTTCGCGTACGTGTACTTCCTGCGCTCCCGCGGCGTGTTGCAGGGCCTCGCGTCCGGCACCAACTGGGTCTTCCGCGACGAGTCGATGCACATGGCGTTCGCCTTCGACGTCGTCGACACCGTCCGCGCCGAAGAACCCGACCTCTTCGACGACACCATGGTCCAGCAGGTCAGGGACATGTTGGCCGAGGCCGTCGAATGCGAGGTGCAGTTCGCCGCCGACCTGCTCGAACAGGGCGTCAGCGGGATGTCCCTGGGCGACATGCGCGAGTACCTTCAGCACGTCGCCGACCGCCGGCTCGCCCAACTCGGCATCGATCCGCTCTACGGCAGCCGCAACCCGTTCGCGTTCATGGAGTTGCAGGACGTCCAGGAGCTGTCGAACTTCTTCGAACGGCGCGTCTCGGCGTACCAGGTGGGCGTGACCGGGAGCGTCAGCTTCGACGACGAGTTCTGATCCGCTGACTGCTGTCGCTGTCCTGGGCGGCGGTGTCGCCCAGGACAGCGCGAGGCCGGGCCCGGCGAGACCGTGCTGGTCCTGCACGGTCGGGCCAGGACAGGCGCCGCTCCCAGTCACCCGTGCCTGGGCCGCGACCGGAACCGCAGCCCTCTCGCGCCCGACGGCTCGATAAGGTGCAGGCATGACCGGGGACAGTGCAAAGCCGCGTAAACCATGGTCGTGGAAAGACTCCGCCCTGCTCGGTGTGCTGCTCAGCATTCCCGTGGGAATGATCACCGTAGGTGTCTCCGCCGGCACCGGCAACTGGATCTTCGCGCTGTTGACGGTGCCGGTGATGGTGATCCTCTCCGTCTCGATCGGTTGGATCGCGCGGGTGGGGAGTCGGAGCAGGGGCTTCGTCGCTGCGGCCACGGTCACGGGTCTGCTGGTCGGCGCAGCGGTGGGTATCGGGTTGATCTGGTTCGGCATCTCCTTCAACCTGAATGCCTCCACCTGCGATCCCGAGAGCAGCCAATGTATGACCGTGATCGATGGGGTTGCCCGTGGCGAGTCGACGGAGTCCGTCGGGAGCCAGCAGTTCGGCAACTTCCTACTGTCCCTGGTGGCCATTCTTCCCGGCGCCGTGATCCTTGTCGGCGTGGCCAGGGGGATCGTGTCGCTCGTCCGCAAGGGTCGAGGTCGTCCCGGCGCACCCGGGCCTGACCCGGCGTAACGGCATCGGCACCTGCCGGGCGACTCCATCCCGGACATCGGCGCCACCGTCTGCGCTGCGCTGATCACTCTTCCGGCGTGCGCCGGTCAGGAAGAGGATGACCCCTCGATCACGTACCAGCACGAGCGTGCCGACTGGCCTGCGCCGGGTCGTCGATCCGCACCGTGGCGATCCACCCGGGCGGCGTCGGCGCGTCCGCCCCGATCAGCCCCGCGATCAGCCGGGCCGACTCCGGGGGCGCCGCGGGCCATGGCGTGTACCCGTCGGTGAGCACGACGACGATGTGCGGCCGGTGCCGCAGCGCCTCGTCGACCCCGACCCGCATGTCGGTGCCGCCACCTCCGGCGAGCCGCACCTCGCCGATGGTGTGCACGGCGCGTACCACGTGGACGGCGGCGTCGCAGGAAAGCACGGTGACCCGGTTGCCGCCGATGCCGACCGCCCGCAGCACCCCGCTCACCTCGGCCAGCGCCGCCGAGAGCCGGCCGTCGGACATGGAGCCCGAGGTGTCCACCACGATCGCCACCCGGGGCACCGGCTGGCGCAGCCGGGGCAGCACCACCCCGCGCAGCGCCTGGGAGCGCCGCGACGGCCGCTGGTACGTGTAGTCGACCGCGCCGCTGGCCCAGGCTGCCGCCTCCCGCACCGCGCCGGTGAGGGCCCGACGCCAGTCGACGGTGGGCTCCAGCACCGCCTCCGCCCAGCGCCGCCAGCCCGCCGGCACGCTGCCCCGGGACCGGGACGCGGAACGGATCCGCTGGGCGACGTCCCGGCGGATCGCCCCCGCCTCCACCTCACCGATCCCCTCGCCGCTGCCGTCGCCGACCTCCCACGGCCGGTCCACCCCGTGCGCGCCCGAGCCGCAGTCGTGCCCGCCCCCCACCTCCGGCGGTAGCAGGGCCAGGTAGCGCTCGAAGAGCAGCCCGGCCGGCATGCCGTAGGTCTTCGGCTCCAGTCGGCCCGGCGGCAGCGGCAGCCGGTCGGCGAGCAGGTCGTCGTTGATCTCGCAGTCCTGGGCCACGTTGACCCGGTGGTGGCCGCGGCCCCTGTCGGCGGCGAGCCGGTCGGCCCGGCTGTGGTGGTCGCGCAGCAGGTGGGCGACCTCGTGGACCCACACCGCGGCGAGTTGCGGCACCGGCAGCCCGGCCACGAAGTCCGGGTTGACGTAGCAGCGCCAGCGGCGGTCGACCCCCATCGTCGGCACTCCCCGGGACTCGACGACGGTGATGCTGTACAGCGCCGAGGCCAGGTAGGGCCGGTCCTGCGCGGCCCGGAACCGGGCCGCGAGCAGCTTCGTCCGGTCCAGCGCGCCGGTCATCAGGTCAGGCGCCCGGACAGGTGCAGCACCTCGGCGAACGCGTCGATCGCGGTGGGCACCGGCCAGGACTGCTGGCGCAGCGCGGCGAGGTCCATCGCCGCCCGCGCGGCCACGTCCGGCACGCCGGCCTGCACCGCCTTCTCCAGCACCACCCAGGCGGCCTCCCAGCGTCGCTGGTCGACCCGCCCCTGCACGGCCGAGATCACCGCGGTGAGGAAGGCGAGCTGCCGGTCGCCCCGCTCGGGCAACGCGAAGGCGGCGGGGTCGGCCAGCACCCGCTCCGGGTCCGGCAGGTCGAGGTTGTCCAGGTAGGTGACGAACTCCAGGCCGGCGCCGTCGCCGACCGCACCGACCAGGGCCAGCGACAACGCCTCCCGGCCGGTGCCGCAGCAGTGGTGGAAGGTGAGCAGCCGCAGCACCATCTCCCAGGTGCGCGGCGACGGCCAGGCGCCGCCCCGGGCCTCCGGGTCGGTGGGCAGGTGATGGGCCAACCCGGGCCGGGCGGTGAGGAAACCGGCGACGGCGCCGCGCGCCCGGGCCAGCGCCGAGGCGGCCCGGGCCGGCTCGACCGCCGGCACGGTCACCGCCGGCCAGGTGCCGGCCAGGCCCCGCGCCACGGTGCGCGGCTCGTGCGTCCAGTGCAGGTGGACGAAGCGGTTGGCCAGCGGCGGCGTGAGGTGCCAGCCGTCGGCGGCGCTGGTCGGCGGGTTGGCCGCCGCGACGATCCGCACGGCCGCCGGCAGGTGCAGGCTGCCGACCCGGCGTTCCAGCACCACCCGCAGCAGCGCCGCCTGCACGGCCGGCGGCGCGGAGGAGAGCTCGTCGAAGAAGAGCAGCCCGGTGCCGCCCCGGGCCAGCCGGACCGCCCAGTCCGGCGGCGCCATCGGCACCCCGTCGGTGGCGGGAGAGTCGCCGACGATCGGCAGCCCGGAGAAGTCCGAGGGCTCGTGCACGCTGGCGATCACCGTCTCCAGCGGGGTGCCGAGCCCGTCGGCGAGCTGTTGCAGGGTGGCCGACTTGCCGATCCCCGGCTCGCCCCAGAGCAGCACCGGCAGGTTGGCCGCCACGGCGAGGGCCAGCGCCTCCGCCTTCGGATCGCGCACCGGTTCGGAGCGCCAGGCCCGGGTGACGGCGACCACTGCGTCGGCGGCGGCGAGCGCGGAATTCACCGGTTGATCCACTCCTCGATCACCTGGCGGACCTGGCGCGGCCCACGGTGCTCCTCGTCGTCCTCGTCGTACATCTCGGCCTTGTAGCCGGCCAGGTCGGCGACGCTGTACCCCTCGTCGTCGGAGACGGTGGGGTCGGCGCCGGCCGCCAGCAGGGCGCCGACCAGCTCCGGGGTGCCCCCGTCGCCGACCGCCACGTGCAGCGCGGTACGCCCCCGGCGATCCCGGGCCTCGACCGGGACGCCCGCGTCGACCAGCCGACCGACCAGCGCGGAATCGTCGAGGGCCCGTGCGTGGTGCAGCAGCGTTCCGCCCCGGCCGTCGGCCATCCGGGGATCGAGGCCGGCGTCCAGCAGCGCGGCCAACGCGGCGGAGCCGCCGTGCTGGACGCGTAGCAGCACCTCCCGGCGGAGCTGCCGCAACGGCCGGGGCAGCCGGTCCGCCGATCCGCGCCAGGCCGCCACCGCTGCCAGGCAGCCGGCCACCTGCCCGCCGAGGCCGCCGAGGAGCTGCTCGCGGCGGACCTCCTCCGGCGGGTGGGACACCGGGTCGAGCCGGCCCTCGCCGTGCCGCAGGGTGTGCCACTCGCCCCGGCACCGCACCGGCACCTCGCGGCGCAGGTCGACCCGGTCGCGCAGGGGTGCCGCCGGGGTGGCGGGGAAGAGCGTGGCGCGGACCAGGGGGTGCAGGTCGGCCGGGTCGAGCAGGCCATGCCGGATCAGCTCCAGGTCGACCGGTCGGGTGTGGACCGGCCCGGCGAGCGGGGTGATGCGGTAGCGACCGCTGTCGTAGCCGATGAGCCGGGCGGTGACCGCGCCCCGCTCGCGGCGCACCTCGGCGACCAGCCGCCAGTCGTGGTGGAGCACCACCCGGTCGACGTCGTAGCGGGTGTGCAGCCGGTCCAGCTCGGGGCCGATCCCCACCGGGACCGTCGGGCCGGTCAGCGCCTTGTCGAGGCCGTGGTGGCGGCCCTCCGGCGGGGCCACGTCGAGGTCCACGCCGGCCGCCGCCCACGCGCCGACCGGGTCGCCCGCCACGATCAGCCGGTCGAAGACCTCCATCCGGGTCGCCGGGTCCGCCGGGTCGACCTGCGTCGGGTACGCCGCGAACGGCCGCACCGACCCGTCGGCCTCGAAGCCGGGCAGCCGCCGCGGCGTGCCGCCGTACGCCCCGCGGAGCCCGGCGACGTGCTCGGCGCTCCAGAACACCGACGGCAGGTCCGGCCAGCCGGGCTCCGTCTCGACGGTGGCGCGCACCTCCAGCCGCATCCGCTGCGAGCCGTCCACCGTCTTCGGCAGCCGCAGCACCAGGATGGCGTCGTCGGCGCCGATGCGGCCCGCGCGGGTGGACAGCAGCCACGGCTGGCCGGTGGCGAGGCTGGTGCGCCCACCGAGAGCCCGGGGCAGGTGCCAGCGCAGCAGGTCCGGAGCGAGCACCGCCAGGTCCGCCTCGATCAGGTCGGCCTGCCGCGCGCCGTGCGTGCGACGCACCTCGGCGAGGTCGATGTCGACGTCGATCCGGCCGGCGGCGCAGCCGGCCCGCCAGTCGCCGGCGGCGCGGGCCGCTGCGCCCGCCTCGATCATCGTCGGAGGTACGGCGTACCGGCGGACGCGCTGCCAGACGGGCAGCTCGGGAAGGACGGGCTGGTTCACCGGTAGACGCTCGCGATCGCCTGGATGTCCTCGTGGGGCACCGGTGCGGGCTGCTCGGCGAGCAGCGCGGCGACCCGACGTCGCTGTTTGCGCGGCACCCCGCCGTTGATGCCGAGGTAGCGCAGCGTCGGGTGCCCCTCGATCGCCGCGACCAGCCGTCGTGCCCCGCGCCCGCCGATCTCGGTACGCCGCACGTCGAGCCGGCGCAGCCGGGCACCCGGCACGGCGTCGGCGAGGGCCTCCGCGCCGGCGTCGCCCACCACGTTGCCCCGGGCCCCGAGGGCCCGCTCCGACGGCGGCCGGGCCAGGTCCAGGGCCTCCCAACCGGCCAGGTGGCGGGCCAGCGCCGCGACCCCGACCGGGGTGACGCCGTTGCCGCCCAGGCCGAGCGTCATCGGCACCCCCTCGGCGAGCGCGGCCAGCGCGGTGGCCCCGTCGTCGCCGAGGTGGTTGGCGGCCAGGTAGAGCTCGCGTACCCCGGCGGCGTGGATCATCGTGCCGAGGGCGGGCACCACCTCCGGGCCGAAGCCGTTGCCGCCGAGGAAGAGCCGCTGCACCGGGACCGGCCGGTCGGCCAGCGCCGCGGCCAGCGTGATCAGCCCGCGGGCGCTCATCCCCACGTTGACCAGATCGAGGGTACGCAGGGTCGTGTTCACCCGCAGCGCGTCGGCGAGCCGGCGCACCCCGTCGTCACCGATCGGGTTGCGCTTGAGCCAGAGCGCCCGGACCTGTTCGTCGGCTGCCAGCCGCTCGGCCAGGGCGTCGGCTCCGGTGGCGTCGATGAGGTTGCAGCCCAGATAGAGGGTGTGCAGCCGGTGGCCGGGGCGCAGCGCGTCGGCCACCGCCCGGGCCCCGGCACCGCCGAGCGCATTGGTGCCGAGCAGCAGGTGCCGGACCAGCGGGGAGTCGACCGCCGCGGCCACGATCCGGGCGGTCTGCGCCGGGCCGACGCCCTGCTTGCACAGGTCGAGCCGGCCGTCGGCGCGGACCGTGCCGCGCGGGAACACCTCGGTGCCGGCGACCGGCGCGGGGGTGGCCAGGCGGCCCAGCAGCGGGTCGAAGTCGGCCGGATCGGCCAGGCCGGCGGTGGGGTCGGCGATGACCGGGCAGCGCACCGGCGTCGGATCGGTCACCACGGCACGCTCCGGTAGTCCTTGAGGAACTGGCCGCTCACCGGTGCGCCGTTGACCCCGCGCACCACCGGGTCGTAGACCCGGGCGGCACCGTCGATCACGTCGAGCGGCGGGCGGAAGCCGTGCTCGCGCTGGTGGGTCTTGCTCGGGTGCGGGCGTTCGTCGGTGACCCAGCCGGTGTCCACGCTGTTCATGTGGATCCCGCTGGTCACGTAGTCGGCGGCGACTGTGCGGACCAGCATGTTGAGCGAGGCCTTGGCCATGTTGGTGTGTGGGTGGCGGACCGTCTTGCCGGCCCGCGAGTAGCTGCCCTCCATCGCGGACACCTGCACGACGTGGCGCTGCGGGTGCGGGCTGGCCTCCAGCAGTGGGCGCAGCCGCGAGGTGAGCAGGAACGGCGCGAAGGCGTTGACCACGTGCACCTGCAACCACTCGTGCGGGGTGACGTCCGCGTCCCGGAGCACCCAGGAGTTGGCCTCCCGCAGGTCGAGCGGCTGTCCGGTCTCGTCCACCCGCCCGGCTGGGAAGTAGGCATCCAGCAGTGCCGGCAGCCCGGCCGGGTCGGGCCGGGCGGGAGCGGCGCCCACGGCGATCCGGGCGGCCGTCCCGACGAGGGGCGTCGACTCCGCCTCCCGTACCTCCCGGTGGTAGGCCGGAGGTCGCCAGAGCGTCTGGGCGGCGTTGTTGACCAGGATGTCCAGCCCGGTGAAGCGCCGGCCGACCAGCGACACGAGACCCAGGGTGGCGGGCAGGTCGAGCAGGTCGAGGCCGTGCACGTAGAGCCGGTCGGCCCAGTCGGCGGAGTCCGGCACGGCCGCGTACCGGCGGGCGGCATCGCGCGGGAAACGGGTGGTGACGATGACTCGCGCGCCGTCGCGGAGGAGCTTCAGCGCGGTGTGGAAGCCGATTTTCACCCGGCCGCCGGTGACCAGAGCGGTGCGCCCGCCGAGGTCGCACCGGGCGTGCCGGCGGGCCCGGTTCTCCCCGGCGCAGTCCGGACACATCAGGTGGTAGTCGGCGTCGACCCGGCGGTAGGCGACCTTGCAGACGTAGCAGTGGCGGTCCCGCCGGAGGGTGCCGACACTGTGGCTGTCGGAGCCGGGTTCGGCCGGGGGTGGGGTCGGGTCCGGGATCTCGGTGTGGAACCGGGTGGCCGTGGCGAGGACCTCGCGGTCGGCCGCCCGGGTGGCGGCCTCCCGCCGGGCCTTGGCCCGCTTCTTCACGCCCCGGGCGGCGGCTCCGACGGCGCGTTCGAGCGCCTGACGGGCCCGTTCGTCGAGGTCGGGCTCGTCGAGGCGGGCCAGCACGGCGAGGCAGGTCGCCAGCTCGTCCCGACCGACGGACACCCTGCCTCCTTGTTCACTGTGGGGCGAGACCGGCCGGATTCGAACCGGCGTCCTCCAGCTTGCTGTCAAGGCGCGTCGACCTCTGCGCTACGGCCTCGCCGCGCGGCAGCATAACCAACGGCACCGACAAGAGATCAACCGCGGCCGGCTTCCCGCAGCGACTGCCCCCGCGGGTGCGGCGGTGGCCGTCCGCCGCGCCGGCTCCGCGACAGCCGCGAGACCACTGACAGAGGATGTCAGGGGTAGCCCGCCAGGATTGTCGGCATGAACGACTTCGACTTCCTCGTCGGCTCCTGGAACGTGGTCAACCGCAAGCTCAAGACGCTGTTCGCCGGCAGCGACGACTGGGAGACCTTCCCCAGCAGCACGACCTGCGGGCCGATCTTCAACGGCGGAGGCAACACCGAAGAGATCATCTTCCCGACGCTCGGCAGCCGTGGCTTCACCCTGCGCCTGTTCGACGTCGAACGTAAGGAATGGTCGATCTACTGGGCGAGCAGCCACACCGGCCTGCTCACCCCGCCGGTCGTGGGCACCTTCACCGACGGCCGCGGGGACTTCTACGGCGACGACACGCACGACGGCATCCCGATCAGGGCACACTTCATCTGGTCCGACATCACCCCCACCTCGGCGCGGTGGGAGCAGGAATTCTCCGCCGACGGCGGGCGGACCTGGGAATCCAACTGGGTAATGGAGTTCACCCACGCGTGACCGAGCGGCTCGGCCCGCAAGGGCCGAGCCGCACCCCCGACCGTCCGCCCACCCGGTCACCGCACCGAACCGTGGGACAGCACGAGATGCCCGGGAACACCTTCTTCACGTTCGCTCCTGCCCCCCGCGGGGTCAGACGTTGCGGCGGTACTGGCCGCCGACCTCGAAGAACGCCTCGCTGATCTGCCCGAGTGAGCAGTGGCGGGCCGCGTCCATCAGCGCGTCGAAGACGTTGCCGCCGCTGGTCGTCGCGGTCTTGAGCCGTTCCAGCGCCGCGGGGGCGACGGCGGCGTGCCGGGTGTGGAAGGCGGCCAGCCGGTCGAGTTGCGACTGCTTCTCCGCGTCGGTGCCCCGGGCCACCTCGATGGCCGGTACGGGTTTGCCGGCGTCCTCGCCGAGGAAGGTGTTGACGCCGACGATGGGCAACGAGCCGTCGTGCTTCTTGTGCTCGTAGAGCATCGACTCGTCCTGGATGCGGCCACGCTGGTACCCGGTCTCCATCGCGCCGAGGACGCCGCCGCGGTCGGCGATGCGGTCGAACTCGGCGAGCACCGCCTCCTCGACGAGGTCGGTGAGCTGGTCGACGATGTAGGAGCCCTGCAGCGCGTTCTCGGTGTCCGCGAGCCCCCACTCCGCGTCGATGATCATCTGGATGGCCAGGGCCCGGCGCACCGACTGCGCGGTCGGGGTGGTGACAGCCTCGTCGTAGGCGTTGGTGTGCAGGCTGTTGGCGTTGTCGTAGACGGCGCACAGGGCCTGCAGGGTGGTCCGGATGTCGTTGAAGTCCATCTCCTGGGCGTGCAGGGACCGGCCGGAGGTCTGCACGTGGTACTTGAGCTTCTGGGCCCGCTCGCCGGCGCCGTACTTCTCGCGCATCGCGATCGCCCAGATCCGCCGGGCCACGCGGCCGATGACCGTGTACTCGGCGTCCATGCCGTTCGAGAAGAAGAAGGACAGGTTGGGCGCGAAGTCATCGATGTTCATGCCACGGGCGAGGTACGCCTCGACGTAGGTGAAGCCGTTGGCGAGGGTGAACGCCAACTGGCTGATCGGGTTCGCCCCTGCCTCGGCGATGTGGTAACCGCTGATGCTGACGGAGTAGAAGTTGCGGACCTGGTGGGCGATGAACCACTCCTGCATGTCCGCCATGCAGCGCAGGGCGAACTCGGTGGAGAAGATGCAGGTGTTCTGTCCCTGGTCCTCCTTCAGGATGTCGGCCTGCACGGTCCCCCGCACCGTCGACAGCGTCCGCGCCCGGATCTGGGCGGCCTCCGCGGCGTCAGGTTCGCGCCCCTCGGCCTCGCGGAACCGGTCGAGCTGCTGGTCGACGGCCGCGTTGAAGAACATCGCCAGGATCGCCGGCGCCGGACCGTTGATGGTCATCGACACCGAGGTGGTGGGCGAGCACAGGTCGAACCCGGCGTACAGCTCGCGCATGTCGTCGACGGTGGCGATGGAGACGCCCGAGGTGCCGATCTTGCCGTAGATGTCGGGACGCCTGTCGGGGTTGCGGCCGTACAGGGTCACCGAGTCGAACGCCGTGGACAGGCGGGTCGCCGGCTGGCCGGCGCTGAGCAGGTGGAAACGACGGTTCGTGCGGAACGCGTCACCCTCGCCGGCGAACATGCGGGCCGGCGCCTCCTCGGTCCGCTTGAACGGGAACACCCCGGCGGTGAAGGGGAAGTACCCGGGCAGGTTCTCACCGCGCAGGAACCGCAGCAGCTCGCCGTCGTCGCCGTCGCGGGGCAGCGCCACCCGCGGCACCTTGGTGCCCGAGAGCGTCGTGCGCGTCAGCGGGGTGCGGATCTCCTTGCCCCGGACGGTGTACACCTGCTCGTCGCCGTCGTACCGGGCGCGCAGCGCCGGCCACTGTTCCAGCAGCCGGCGCACCGCGCCGTCCAGGCCCTGCTCGGTGCGCCCCAGCAGCGCCTCGACCGACGTCGCGGCCGAGTCGCCGTCGGCCGCGAGCAGGTCCCGTGTCACGGCCAGATGCTGCCGGCGGCGGACCAGTTCCACCTGCTCGGCCGTGGTGGCGTGATAGTGGCGCACGGTCTGCGCGATGTCGGCCAGGTAGCGCTCCCGTCCGGCGGGCAGCACCGACCGCAGGCCGGTGGAGACGCGACCCCGCACGGCGGGCAGGGCGCCGGCGAGGCTCGGGAATCCGTGCTGGCCGAGGAGGTGCTTGAGGTGGTGGTACAGGGCCGTCACGCCGTCGTCGTCGAACCGGGCCGCGCTCGTGCCGAAGACCGGCATGTCCGACCATGGGGTCCCGAACCGCTCACGGTTACGCACCATCTGGCGCGCCACGTCTCGCAGCGCGTCCTCCGCGCCGCGGCGCTCGAACTTGTTGATGGCCACCACGTCAGCCAGGTCGAGCATGTCGATCTTCTCGAGTTGGCTGGGCGCACCGAACTCAGGCGTCATCACGTACAGGGACACGTCGACGTGCGGCACGATCGCGGCGTCGCCCTGGCCGATGCCGGGCGTCTCGATGATGACCACGTCGTAGCCGGCGGCCTTGCACGCGGCCACGATGTCGTCGAGGTGCTCGGGCACCTGCGCCCCCGGCCGCCGGGTCGCCAGGGACCGGAAGAAGACCACCCCCGGGACGATGCTGTTCATCCGGATCCGGTCACCCAGCAACGTTCCGCCGCGGCGGCGGGTCGGGTCGACGGCCAGCACCGCCACCCGGACCTTGTCCGCACTGTCGCGGCGCAGCCGGCGTACCAGTTCGTCGGTCAGTGACGACTTGCCGGATCCGCCCGTCCCGGTGATGCCCAGCACCGGGACGGTACGCGAGGCCGCGGCGGACCGCACCGCCTCGGCCAGGTCGCCGCCGGCACCCGTCTCCAGCGCGGTGATCGCTCGCGCCAGCGCGGCGTCATCCCCCGCCAGCAGGGCTTCGATGTCTGGCTGCCGGGTCGACAGGTCGACGTCGCAGTCGCGGATCAGCTCGTTGATCATGCCGGGCAGCCCCAGCCGCTGGCCGTCCTGCGGGCTGAAGATCCGAACGCCACGCTCGGCCAGGCCCGCGATCTCCTCCGGCACGATCGTCCCGCCCCCGCCGCCGAACACCTGCACGTGTGCGGCGCCCCGCTCGGCGAGGCGCTCGACCAGGTAGCCGAAGTACTCGACGTGCCCGCCCTGGTAGGACGAGACGGCGACGCCCTGCACGTCCTCCTGCAACGCCGCCGCCACCACCTCCTCCACGCTGCGGTCATGGCCGAGGTGCACGACCTCGGCGCCCTGGCTCTGCAGCAGCCGCCGCATGATCGTGATGGCCGCGTCGTGGCCGTCGAAGAGGCTCGCGGAGGTCACGAAGCGCACCGGATGCACCGGCACGTGCAGCGCGGGGGCGGGTCGGGAGAAGGACTCGGGCTGACTCATGGCACTCCTAGGCCGAGGGAGCTGACGACGAGGCGTCACCTTCCACTCGTATCGCGCGATGGCGAGCTGTGGGGCGGATCAGTCAATACACTAGGACGTCCGACTATCCGATGTCCATGCACGCTTGGACACTCTAGGATTGCCACGTGCCCGCTCCTGACCAGCTCCCCCTGGACCCGGTCGCGGAAGCGCGCCGCCACTGGGCCGCCCACGGCTGGGAGGCCGCGGCGGACGGGATGGCGGCCGTGACCTCGCTCATGCGCGCACAACAGATCGCCCTCGCCCGCGTCGAATCCGTCCTGCGGCCCTACGGGGTGACCTTCGCCCGCTACGAGGTCCTGATGCTCCTGTACTTCAGCCGCGCCGGGTCCCTGCCCATGGCGAAGATCGGCAAGCGGCTACAGGTGCATGCCACCAGCGTCACCAACGCCGTCGACCGGCTGGAATCGGCTGATCTCGTCAGGCGTACGCCCCACCCGACCGACCGGCGCGCCACGCTCGTCGAACTCCTCCCGAAGGGGCGGGAACTGGCCGCCAAGGCAACCGAGGAACTCAACGACCAGGTGTTCGCCGCGCCCGGGTTGTCGCCGGACAACGTCGCGTCCCTGGTCGAGGTGCTCGCCCAGCTACGGCACGGGGCCGGCGACTTCTGAGGGTCGAGGTGTCCGGGACGGCATGAGACACCTCGACGGGGGTGCCCTGTCCCGGCGGGACGGACTCGGCGGGAGGCGGTGCGGCGGCAGACAGCGGGCCGGTCGGCCCAGGGCAGGTCGGTGCCGGAGGTCGCGGAGCCGGTACGGCGCCGGGTCAGCGCCAGCCGCGCGGGTGCGGCCGGCTGCGGGCACCGCTGCCCCGGTGCGGAGTGCCGGCGGCCTCGGCGAGCACGTCGGCGAGCTGGTCGTAGCCGTCGCGCACCAGCCCGACGGTGAGCCGGACGTGGTCGGTGTCCAGGGGGCTGATCTCGAACGGGGCGCCCGGGGCGACCGCGATGCCGTGCGCGGCCAGGGTCAGCATGGCGACCTGCTGGTCGGCCACGGACATCCAGAGGTTGATGCCGTCAGCGGCGGTCGCGACCACCCCACGGGCGGCGAGCGCGGCGAGCAGGGTCCGGCGGCGGCGGGCGTACTCGTCGCGGGCGTGCTCGACCTGGGCGCCGGTCGCCGGGTCGGTGAGCAGCTCCAGGAGCACCGCCTGGAGTAGCCGGCTGGACCAGCCGGGGCCGAGCATCCGCCGGTCGCTGACCGCGGTGACGAGTTCCGCCGGCCCGCCGAGGGCGGCCAGCCGAAGGTCGGGACCGTGGCTCTTGGAGAAGCTGCGGACATGGACGGTGCGCTCGGGCAGCCGCCGGCCCAGGCTCACCGGCGGCGCGCTGGCGATGTCGCCGGCGTGGTCGTCCTCGATGACGGTGACGCCGGGGTGCCGCGCCAGCACCCGGGCCAGTTCGTCGGCCCGACGCCGGGTCATGCTGACTCCGGTCGGGTTGTGCGCGCGCGGCTGGAGGTAGAGCGCGACCGGAGCACAGCTCAGGGCCTCGGCGAGCGCGTCCGGGCGCAGGCCGGCGGCGTCCAGGGGCACCCCGACCACGGTCGCGCCGACCGTCTCCAACAGGTCCAGCAGCGGCGGGAAGGCCGGATTCTCGATCAGCACGTGGTCGCCGAAGCGCACCACCGAGGCGGTCACCCGGTCGATCGCGTCGAGCGCGCCGTCGACCACGGTGAGCTGCGGCGGCGGGAAGGGCCACCGCTCGCGCAGCACCGCCTCCAGCCGGGGCAGCACCGGCTCGTCCAGGTAGCTGTTGGTGAGTCGGGCGTCACCGATCCGCCCCAGGGCCGTGGTGATGCTGGGCAGCAGGTCGAAGTCGGGTACCCCGGTGGAGAGGTCGCAGGACGGCGCGGCCCCGCCGGTCGCGGCCGGGCCGGCCGGGGCGCCGACGCGGGCGCCGAGTTGCGCGTAGCGCAGGCGCCGGCGGGGCAGCGCCGGGGTACGCACGAAGGTGCCGGACCGGCCGCGGGTCTGGATCGCGCCGGCACGGGCCAGGCTGCGCCACGCCTCGCTGACCGTGGTGGGGCTGATGCCGAGCTGGCGGGCCACGTCGCGGACGGTCGGCAGGCGCGCGCCGGAGGGCAGCGTACCGGCGCTGACCAGCCGGCTGACGGCAGCGGCGATGCCCCGGGCGCTGCGGTCCTCCACGGCGCTCACGATGAGTTCGAGCATGTTACAGCTCCGAAACAATCCGTAACGATTGGCCGATTGTCCGCATAGATTTGTGTCGCTAGTGTGCTACGCGATCCGATCCCGAACAAGGTCATCGGCCGGAACCCTCGTGACCGGCCACGTAGGAGTCATGCCGCCGGTGCGCCGACGACCACAGGAAGGGGAGACCATGGCAGACGTGATCCGGGCCGCCATCGTCCAGACCAGCTGGACAGGCGACAAGGAATCGATGATCAAGGCACACGAGGAGTACGCGCGGCAGGCCGCCGCGCAGGGTGCCAAGGTCATCTGCTTCCAGGAGCTGTTCTACGGGCCGTACTTCTGCCAGGTGCAGGACAAGGCCTACTACGAGTACGCCGAGTCCATCCCCGGTCCGACGACCGAGCGGTTCCAGGCCCTCGCCGCCGAACTGGGCCTGGTGATGGTGCTGCCGATGTACGAGCAGGAGCAGCCCGGCGTGCTCTACAACACCGCCGCCGTGGTGGACGCCGACGGCAGGTACCTCGGCAAGTACCGCAAGCACCACATCCCGCAGGTCAACGGCTTCTGGGAGAAGTTCTACTTCCGCCCCGGCAACCTCGGCTTCCCGGTCTTCGACACCGCCGTCGGCAAGGTCGGCGTCTACATCTGCTACGACCGGCACTTTCCGGAGGGCTGGCGGGCACTCGGGCTGGGCGGCGCCCAGCTCGTCTTCAACCCCTCGGCGACCAGCCGGGGCCTCTCGTCCTACCTGTGGAAGCTGGAGCAGCCGGCGTCGGCGGTGGCCAACGAGTACTTCATCGGCGCGATCAACCGCACCGGGATCGAGGAACTCGGCGACAACGACTTCTACGGCACGTCCTACTTCGTCGACCCGGAGGGGAAGTTCGTCGGCGAGGTCGGCGACGCGCACCACCCGGAGCTGATCGTCCGCGACCTGGACCTGGGGCTGCTGGCCGAGGTGCGCGACCGGTGGGCCTTCTACCGGGACCGCCGCCCGGACGCGTACGAGAGCCTGGTGAAGCCGTGACCTCGCCACTGATCGAGACCGGGACGGTGCAGCTGTGAGCGTTCTGCTGATCAAGGGTGGGACGGTTGTCGGTCCCACCGGCGCGACCCCCGCCGACGTGCTGGTGGACGGCGAGACGATCGCCGCGATCTTCGCACCGGGCCGGGGCCCGCAGGACGTCGAGACCATCGACGCCACCGGCAAGTACGTCATCCCCGGCGGGGTCGACGCGCACACCCACATGGAGCTGCCGTTCGGCGGCACCTTCGCCAGCGACACCTTCGACACCGGCACCCGGGCGGCGGCGTTCGGCGGCACCACCACCATCGTCGACTTCGCGGTGCAGCGCACCGGCGAGGTGGTCCAGGACGGGCTGGCCGCCTGGCACGCCAAGGCGGCCGGCAACTGCCACGTCGACTACGCCTTCCACATGATCCTCGGCGGGGTCGACGAGGACTCGCTCAAGGCGATGGACCAACTGGTCACGACCGAGGGCATCACCAGCTTCAAGCTCTTCATGGCGTACCCGGGCGTCTTCTACAGCGACGACGGCCAGATCCTGCGGGCGATGCAGCGGGCGCGGGAGAACGGCAGCATGATCATGATGCACGCCGAGAACGGCCCGGCGATCGACGTGCTGGTCCAGCAGGCCCTCGCCCGGGGCGAGACCGACCCGATCCACCACGGGATCACCCGCCCCGAGGCGCTGGAGGCCGAGGCGACCAGCCGGGCGATCTGGTTGGCCAGCGTCGCCGCCGACTGCCCGCTCTACATCGTGCACCTCTCCGCCAGCAAGGCGCTGGAGCAGGTGGCCGCCGCCCGTGACCTGGGCCGCAACGTCTTCGCCGAGACCTGCCCGCAGTACCTCTACCTGACCCTGGAGGACCAGCTCGGCGCGCCCGGCTTCGAGGGCGCCAAGTGGGTCTGCTCCACCCCGCTGCGCCCGCGCGACGAGCCGCACCGCGCCGACCTGTGGCGGGGTCTGCGCACCAACGACCTCGCCGTGGTCTCCACCGACCACTGCCCGTTCTGCTTCAAGGACCAGAAGGAACTGGGCGTCGGGGACTTCTCGAAGATCCCCAACGGCATCGGCAGTGTCGAGCACCGGGTCGACCTGCTCTACCAGGGTGTGGTGGACGGCAAGCTGTCGCTGCAACGCTGGGTCGAGACGGTCGCCACCACCCCGGCCCGGATGTTCGGCCTCTACCCCCGCAAGGGCGTCATCGCGCCCGGCTCGGACGCCGACATCGTGCTCTACGACCCGGCGGGCCACACCCGGATCAGTGTCGACACACACCACATGAACATGGACCACTCGGCCTGGGAGGGTTACGAGATCGCCGGCAAGGTCGACACGGTCATCTCCCGGGGCACCGTGCTGGTCTCCGGCGACACCTACCACGGTCGGGCCGGCCACGGGCGCTACGTGCCCCGTGGGCTGTCGGACTACCTGGTCTGAGGGCGGCGAAGCGATGACGCTGGAAGCACCCGAGATCAGGCACTGGATCGACAACACGGCCGTCGCCGGCACCGGTACCCGCCGGCTGCCGGTCTGGGACCCGGCCACCGGGCAGCAACAGGCGACCGTGGTGGCCGCCACCGCGGCGGAGACGGACGCGGCGGTGGCCAGCGCGCTGGCCGCCTTCCCGGGCTGGCGGGCGCAGTCGCTGTCCCGCCGGGCCGAGGTGATGTTCCGCTTCCGTGAGCTGGTCGACGCCAACCGCAAGGAGATCGCCGCCCTGGTCAGCCTGGAACACGGCAAGACCGTCGCGGACGCGGGCGGCGAGCTGGCCCGTGGCCTGGAGAACATCGAGTTCGCCACCGGCGCCCCGCACCTGCTCAAGGGCGGCTACAGCGAGCAGGCCGCGGGCGGGGTGGACGTCTACTCCATCCGTCAGCCGCTGGGGGTGGTCGCCGGCATCACGCCGTTCAACTTCCCGGCGATGGTGCCGATGTGGATGTTCTGCAACGCCCTGGTCTGCGGCAACACCTTCGTGCTCAAGCCGAGCGAGAAGGACCCGTCGGTCACGCTGCTGCTGGCCGACCTGTTGCGCCAGGCCGGCCTGCCCGACGGGGCGTTCAACGTCGTGCAGGGCGACCGGGAGGCGGTCGAGACGTTGATCGCCCACCCCGACGTGCAGGCGCTGAGCTTCGTCGGCTCGACCCCGGTCGCGAAGGCCGTCTACGAGGCCGGCACCCGCGCCGGCAAGCGGGTGCAGGCGCTCGGCGGGGCGAAGAACCACATGGTGGTGCTCCCGGACGCGGACGTCGACGCCGCCGCCGACGCCGCCGTCTCCGCCGGCTACGGCTCGGCCGGCGAGCGCTGCATGGCCATCTCGGTGGTCGTCGCGGTGGGCCCGGTCGCCGACCCGCTGGTCAGGGCGATCAGCGAGCGGGTCGGCCGGATCAACGTCGGCCCGGCCACCGACCCGGCCGCCGAGATGGGTCCGCTGATCAGCCGCGAGCACCGCGACCGGGTCGCCGGCTACCTCGCCGACCCCGGTGGGGCCGAGGTGGTGGTGGACGGCCGCAACGCGCCGCTCGCCGACGGGCCGGGCTTCTTCCTCGGTGCCTCGCTGGTCGACCGGGTCTCCCCCGGATCGCCGCTCTACACCGACGAGATCTTCGGCCCGGTGCTCTCGGTGGTCCGCGTCGACACGTACGAGGAGGCGCTGAAACTGGTCAACGACAACGAGTACGGCAACGGCACGGCCATCTTCACCCGGGACGGCGGCGCGGCCCGCCGCTTCCAGTACGACGTGGTCTGCGGGATGGTCGGCGTCAACGTGCCGGTGCCGGTACCGGTGGCCTACTACAGCTTCGGCGGCTGGAAGTCCTCGCTCTTCGGGGACCTGCACATGTACGGGCCCGACGGCATCCAGTTCTACACCCGATCCAAGGTGGTCACCTCCCGTTGGCCGGACCCGGCCACGTCCCAGGTCGACCTCGGCTTCCCGAAGGTGCGGTAGAGGTATGGACATCGGCGTCGTCCTACAGTGCGACCCGCCCGCCCACGACGTGGTCGAGCTGGCGAAGCAGGCCGAGGCGGCCGGCTTCAGCCACGTCTGGACGTTCGACTCGCACGTGCTCTGGCAGGAGCCGTTCGTCATCTACAGCCGGATCCTCGCCGAGACCGAGCGGGTGGTCGTCGGGCCGATGGTGACCAACCCGAGCACCCGGGACTGGACGGTCACCGCCTCGCACTTCGCGACCCTCAACGAGATGTACGGCAACCGGACGATCTGCGGGATCGGCCGGGGCGACTCGGCCGTCCGGGTGCTCGGCTCGCGGCCGACCACGCTGGCCGAGCTGCACGAGTGCGTGCGGGTGATCCGGGCGTTGGGCAACGGCGAGTCGGTGACGCTGCGCGATCGGCAGCTCCGGTTCGCCTGGGCACCACGGAGCCGGCTGGAGGTCTGGGTGGCGGCGTACGGGCCGAAGGCCCTCGCGCTGACCGGGGAGGTGGGCGACGGGTACATCCTGCAACTCGCCGACCCGGACATCGCCGCCTGGATGATCGGTGCGGTCCGGACGGCGGCCGAGCGGGCCGGGCGCGACCCGGCGGCGATCAAGTTCTGCGTCGCCGCCCCCGCCTACGTCGGCGAGGACCTGGCGCACCAGCGGGAGCAGACCCGCTGGTTCGGTGGCATGGTCGGCAATCACATCGCGGACATCGTCGAGCGCTACGGCACCGGCGGCGACGTGCCGGTCGCGTTGACCGACTACATCAAGGGGCGCAAGGGCTACGACTACGCCGAGCACGGCCGCGCCGGCAACACCCACGCGGACTTCGTACCGGACGAGGTGATCGACCGGTTCTGCCTGCTCGGGCCGGTGGAGAACCACCTCAAGCGGCTGGCCGAGCTGCGCGAGCTGGGCGTCGACCAGTTCGCCGTCTACCTGCAACACGACGCGAAGGAGTCCACCCTGGCCGCGTACGGCGAGCACGTGATCCCGGCAGTCACCCGGTGACCCGGCAGGCCCGTCGGGCGCGCAAGGCCGGGGATCGACGGAGAGCGGGCCTCCCGGCAAGACACCGTCGACCGGGATCCGACGCCCCGACCGGAAGCCTCGTCGTTGGCCGATAGGGCTCGCACCCCTGGCCCCCAGGTTGCCGGTTGGATGCCGGCCTCGCATCGCCGGTGGCCGTCGAGGAACGACGGCCACCGGCGATGCGACAACCAGCCGGTGCCACCTGGCGTCGGCACGTGCCGGTCGCCGGACCGAGCGGCACGACCAGGGGTGTCACGGCCGCTTGGCGCAGTCTCTCGGTGACTCGCGGTTGTTCCCGGCCGTTTCGGCTTCCCGGGACTCAAAAGGGCTGATCGAGGTGTGTGTCCGGGCTACCAACGCCACCAGAAGTAGAGGGAGTTGTTGGCCGAGCGCGCGGGCGGGGCGCCCCATCCCGCGACCCAGTTGGCTTCGTAGTAGTTCTTGTACCGCTGGTAGTAGCTACCGCTGGTCACCTGGTGCACGTTGCTGTGTTCGAGGCCCTGGTTCGCGTCGTAGCGGAGGTAGTGTCCGGCGGTCATGCCGAGCGCGGACTCGGTCGATACCGTGTCGTCGTCGTCGGAGCCGATCAACGTCCAGTCGGTGCCCTGCGCCGACTGTGGACTCTGGTAGAGCGCGTTCAGCAGCGGCGAGCCGGGAGACATCTCGGAGCACTGCCGGTAGCCGTAGGTTGCCGCGCAGAGGCTTGCCTGCGACGTGCCACGGTGCGGGGTGCCGATGGTGACGACGTCCTCGACGTAGAGGTAGGGCGGCCAGCCGCTGGCGTGCGCGGCGACGCCGGTGAGCGCCGAGCGGGCGATGAGCCCGCCCATGGAGTGCGCCATGATGTCGACCGAGATGTTGTTCTTGGAGTAGGAGCTGTAGATGTTCCAGGCCAGGAGACGGCCGAGTTCGTAGATCGAGACGTCTCGGTCGCCGTTCTCCCTGATCACCGTGTTGCAGCCGTTGTCGCCCTTGTAGAAGCTGACCGTGTGGTAGCTGCCGGTCCAGCCCCACGAGCGCATGGCGTCGGCGGTCGACTTCCAGTAGCCCTCCCAACAGTGGTGGGCGGGATCGCGGCCGAGCAGGTCGAAGGTGAAACCGGGTACGAAGTAGACGGGTTCGTTGAAACTGTCGTTGCGCGCGGGGGCGGCGTGCGCAGGCGCGCCCATGGCCACCACCCCCAGTACCGTGGTCAGGACAGCGGCCGTCGCACAGGCCAGGATCCGTTTGAGCAATGTGTACCTCCGGATGTTCGGTGGCGCGGGATTGACTTTCATCGCAGCACCGGCACAGGAGCAGCACAACGACCCACGGCGTTCGGGTCTGTACCGAACCGACTCGAACGTCGCTGGCCCAGGAACCTACCCGCGGCTATATTGATCAACTAGGGATGGCGTCGGCACGGGAAGGTCATGTGGCTGAGCTTGTTGACGGGCTGCCGAAGCCGGATGAGATCACCAGTGCGGAGGAGTTCGTCGCCGCCCTGCGCCAGCTACGAGCCTGGTCGGATCTGACCTATCGACAGCTCGCCCGCCGGGCGGAGGCTGCCGGCGACGTCATGCCCGCCAGCACGACCGCCACGATGCTTGCCCGTTCCAGCCTGCCCAGGAGCGAGATCGTCGCGGCCTTCGTCCGGGCCTGCGGGCTCGACGAGGCGGCGACCGCCACCTGGGTCACGGTACGCAACACGCTCGCCACCACCGCCACGCGGCCGAAGGGCACAGCGTCCGCCCCGCCCGACGTACCGCAGCCGGTGCCGGACGGGTTGGCCGTGCCCGCCATGCTGCCCGCCGACATCGCCGACTTCACCGGTCGAGAGGAGCACGTGACACCACTGTGCGAGTACCTGGCGGGCGTGCGGCGTGATGGTCGGCAGCACCACGCGGCGCCGATCGCGGCGATCAGCGGCATGGGCGGTGTCGGCAAGACGACCCTCGCGGTCCACGTCGCGCACCGGCTGGCCGCCGCGTACCCCGACGGTCGGCTGTACGTGAACCTGCGCGGGGCCGAGGCGTCGCCGCTGCGCTCCGGCGACGTGCTGGCCAGGTTCCTGCGCGCGCTGGGCGTACCCAGCCAGGTGATTCCCGCGGACGAGACCGAGCGCGCCGAGCTGTACCGCACCCGCCTCGCCGACCGTCGGGTACTGCTGGTGTTGGACAACGCCGCTACCGAGGAGCAAGTCCGACCGCTACTGCCGGGCACGGCGACCTGTGCGGTCCTGCTGACCAGCCGGATCCGGCTGACGGGCATCGAGGGTGCCCGTCGAGTCGACCTCGACGTGTTCCCGCCCGCCACCGCGATCCGGCTGCTGGCCAGCGTCACCGCGGACGAGCGAGTGACGGCACAGCACGCCCAGGCGGCACAGATCGTCGGACTGTGCGGCGGGCTGCCACTGGCGGTACGCGTCGCCGGCGCACGGCTCGCCGCCCGGCCCACCTGGCAGCTCGGTCATCTGGCGGCGATGCTCGGCGACGAGCGACGACGCCTGGACCAGTTGGCAGCCGGCGACCTGGCCGTCCGCGCATCGCTCGCGCTGAGCTATCAGGGGCTCGAACCGGAAGTACGGCGGCTGTTCCGGCTGCTCAGCCTCTTCGACCTGCCCGACTTCCCCGCCTGGTTCACCGCGGTCGTGCTCGATGCCACCCTCGAACGCGGAGTCGAGCACGCCGAGGCGCTGGTGGACGCGCAGCTACTCACCGCCGCCGGCACCGATGTCGCCGGGCAGCAGCGCTACCGCTTTCACGACCTGGTGCGACTGTTCGCCCGGGAACGCGCCTCGCTCGAGGAGACCGGCGAATCACTCGCCGGCGCACTCACCCGCGGGTTCGGTGGCTGGCTGGCCATCACCGAACGGATGGCCAAGCACATCCCGGGTCCCTGCTACGCGGCGATCGGCGGGCCCGCGCCACGTCCGCCCATGGACTGGTTGCAGCGGTCCCCGTCGTATACCGATGCGGGTCGGTGGTTCGACGCCGAACGTGCGGCGCTGCTGTCCCTGATCCGGCAGACCTGCGTGCTCGGCCTCGACGACGTGGCGTTCGATCTGGCCGGGTGCATGGAGAAGTACTTCGACGTACGCGGCATGTACAGCGACTGGGCCGACACCAACACCGAGGTCATGTCGGTGTGCCGAGCGGCGGGCAACCTGCTCGGTGAGGCGGTCATGCTGCGCGGTCTGATCGACGTGACTACCTGGACCACCGACGGCCCCGACGGCGACGCGATGTCCCGGCTGCGCGACGAGGCGTTCCGGCTACTGGGCATGTTCACCGAACTCCGACACGAGCAGGGCATGTGCGACGCCGCCGTGATGTGCTCGTGGGCGCTCACCGCCATCGGCGACCATCCTGCCGCTGCCGCCCACGCCAGCCGCGCCCTGCACCTCGCCAAGCGGTCGGATCACCCGGGCGGCCGGATCCGAGCCCGGTTGGCACTGTCGATCGTCAGTTACGAGCAGGGGCGCTTCGCCGCCGCCGCCGGTGGCCTGACCGGTGCGCTGGACGAGGCGCGGGCGTTGGGCAACCCGCGCTGGGTCGCGACCGTCCTGCAGTTTTCCGGTATCGCCCATCGCGAACTCGACGACTTCGAGCGCAGCCAACGCATGCTTCACGAGTCGCTGGGCATCTCGCGGTACTACGGCGACAGGTACACCGAGGTGTTGACGCTGCTCGCGCTGGCCCGCCTGGACCTGCGGCGCGGTGGTCCGGACGCGCGGACCACGGCCGAGGCGGCGGTGACGCTCAGTCGCGAGTACAACATGAGCCATCACCTGGCCGAGGCCCTCGCCGTGTTGGGCGAGATCGAACTGGCGGAGGACTGCCCGGCTCGGGCGATCGGTCACCTTGAGGAGTCCGTTGCGATGTGGCGGACACGCGGGTGGCATTCGATGCAGGCCGCCGCGCTCACCAGCCTCGGTAGGGCGTATGCGCACACCGAGCCGTCGGCCGCGCGACGGGCGTTCGAGGAGGCCGCCGCGATCTTCACCCGCCTCGGCGACACCGCCAGACTCGCCGGGCTCCTCCCCCACCTCCCCACCCACGACACCGACTGACGGCCGCAAGGTACGCCGATCGTATGTGCGTGGCGATCCTGGCCGCATTCCTCAGCCCTGTTCGGAACAGTACCGAACGCGTTCGGACGGCCTGAATAGTTGCCAGCGACGGCCGGTGGATGCTCTGATCACCACACTGTTTCCGGTATAGGAGACAGAGCGCGCATTGACCAATCGGGTCCGGACTTCGGCCGACGCTGCGGCTGGCCGCGACGAGGCGTGCGCCAACATCCCAGAAAGGAGTTCCCATGAAGCTGACCACCCGCCTGAAAAGGCTGTTCCTCGTGCCACTGGCCATGGTGCTCGCGAGTTCGCTCGGGCTGGCCGTCGCACCGGGCGTAGCGCACGCCGCGTCGTACGTCGCCTTCGGCGTGTTCGACGGCCACCAGACCTACGGTTTCTACGAGGGTTCGGTCGTCGTCAACGCAACGAATGTCAAGATCAACGGCAGGATACACCCGACGGGTTCGACCGCCAAAGCGTGCGTCTACGTCCACGTCGAAACGGACGTCGCAGCCTACAACAACCTGGCCGCATGCGCGTACTCCCCGAACTCCCTGACGTTCGCCACACGCACTTTCCCCTACTCCGGGAGTGCTTATTCGGTGGTGGTCACCGTGTGTTCGTTCGCACCATTCTGGGACGAGGTGATATGGCAGTGCGGCGACCCACGGGAAATCATCTGAGGAGACGGTCCGTGAATAAGATGCCCAGCCGGGTGCTGGCCACGATCTGCGCAACGGCGGTGGCCTCGACCGCCCTGGCACTGTTCCCCGGCGGGGCGGCGTTCGCCGCCGCCGATCCTGCGTGCTCAGCGGTCGCCCTGGCGCCGGTCTATTCGGGAGGAACAGTCATCGCGAGCGGCGAGGTCAACTGCCTCGGCCCGAAGAAGATCTCCATGACGGTCAAGTTGCGGATGGACGGACACGACGTCTCCAGCAACAGCTATACGGCTGTGATCGCCACGTACGGCGTCTACGCCAACACCGGCGCCCCCAATCGCAGCGGTGACCAGGAGTGGTGCACCGTCGTGTCGGGCATGGGCGCCCAGGCCATGCGTTGCGAGATCGACGACTTCTGAGTTCCGGCGTACGGGAGCCGGATCGTCGTGCGCCTTCCCGGTCACGCTGCGTAAGCGTTGCTGAGGCGGTACTCGGAACCGTGCAGAGCTGACGGTGGGACCGGTTGCTACCGCAGCCGGTCCCACCGCAGCCGGTCCGGACGCCGCAGCGGGCCCCTCGGGAACAGCCGGCGCACCCGGCCTGGTCACGAACGACCGCCTGCCGAGGCGACCTGGGGCCGTCAGCTCCGGTCGGGTGTTTGCCCGAACGGGCAGACGGGCATTTGCCCTGCAGTGAGGGCGCTATCGGGAGGAGAAGCAATGCGACGCCGGATACGGCAACACGGCCTGACGATCGCGATGTTCGGCGCGTTCCTGATCTTCCTGGTGTTGCAGAGCGTCTTCGGCTGGCGCACCCACAACGAGGAACTGGCGCAGTACGGCCACCCGACCCTGTCGTACCTGGCCTACCTGGGCACCGGACACTTCGCCGAGGCGACCTTCGAGAACTGGGAGTCGGAGTTCCTGCAGATGGGCGGGTACGTGCTGTTGACGGCGTACCTGGTGCAGAAGGGCTCGTCGGAGTCCAAGCCGGAGGACCAGGACGACCGTCCGGGCGATTGTCGCGAACACGCCACGGCGAACTCGCCGTGGCCGGTACGCAGCGGTGGCCTGCCGCTCGCGATCTACCGCAACAGCCTCTCCATCGCCCTGCTGATGATCTTCGCGGGTTCCTTCGCCGGTCACGTCCTTGGCGGTGTCGCCGAGTACAACGAGCAGCAGATGCTCCAGAGCGGGGCCGCTCCCATCAGCGCCTGGCAGTTCCTGGGCACCAGCGACTTCTGGTTCCAGTCGATGCAGAACTGGCAGAGTGAGTTCCTCGCCGTCGGAGCGTTGATCGTGTTGAGCATCTTCCTGCGCCAGCATGCCTCGCCCGAGTCGAAGCCCGTCACCGTCCCGCACGCCGCCACCGGCGCAAGCTGACAGGGCTGCCCGGCCGGACGCCTCGACCAGCGACGGTGCCCCGTCGAGCGGTCGCCCCGTTTGTCGGTGACCCACCAGGGAAGACACTGCTCCGCACCGCGCGAGGACGGGTTCCCGCGCCGCACGGACAGGAGGGTGACATGAGTGACCGCGAGCGACTGCACGACCTGCGCCAGCAGGCCCACAACGCTGGTATCGAGGGCAACTCGAAGATGACCGAGGAGCAGTTGCGCGAGGCCCTGCGCAAGGTTGGCAAGGGCGCCGAGCCGGAGTTGGCCAAGCGGGAGTCCCGCCGCTGACAGGTCGACGACCGAGGCCGGCACCCGGTCGGGTGCCGGCCGCGGTCGTGCTGGAGAGGGGGAACCCGCGCGCTGATCAGACGACCAGATCAGGGCAACGGCACCGGCTGCGCGTGACTCGGTGAGTGCTGCCCGACGGCGAAGACGAAGCCGCTTGCCACCCGGGCCGGGATTCGCGTCAGCGAGATGGTGAGATCCTGGTCGGGCACGTCGTGGTCGAACGCGGCCAGTCGGGGGGTCAGTGCCCCCAACAGGGCGACCGTGGCGGTCTCGCCGGGACACCGATGGCCGGTGCGGGGGTCGCCGCCGCCCTGTGGCACCAGGTCGAACTGACCGATCTCGCGGTCCAGGAAGCGCTCCGGCCTGAACGCGTAGGGGTCGGGCCACAGGTGCGGTGAGTGGTTCTGTCCGTACAGGTCGAGCAACACGATCGAACCGGCGGTGATCGGTTCGCCCTGCCAGGAGAGATCCTTGACCGCCCGGCCGCCGACAAACGGTGCGAAGGGGTAGAACCGGCGGACCTCATGCACAAATGCCTCCGGGTACCCGGTCGCTCGACCGCGCAGGCGGTCACGAACGTCCGGCCACCGGTGCAGTGCGTGCGCGGCGAACGTGACGAACCAGCAGACCGCCACGGTGGGCCGGATGACATTGAGCAGTTCCACCGCGGCGACCCGGGCATCGAGCAACCTCCCGTCGGCCTCCCGGTAGCCGGCGACCACGTCGATCACCGAGCCCTCCTCGACAGCCAGCTCACCCCGCCGCACATCCTCGACGAGCCGGCTCAGCCAGTCCTCCCGGCGCTTGCGTGCGAGTCGGGCCCGCCAGTGCCGGGGGCCGAGGGTGGCGAACCCGTCGACCAGCGCCACCAGGTCGGATGCCAGGGCGGGTACGTCGTGACCGTCCAGCGGCACACCGACCCAGGCGCACACCGCGCGGGTCAGCACCTGGCTCGTCTCCGCGAACAACTCCACCCGCTGTCGGGGCGTCCAGGAACCGGCGGTCTCGTCCCATTCCCTGATCGTCCGGTCGACCAGGCCGGCGATGCCCTCGGGGGTCAGCAGCGACACGAACATCGCCTTGCGGTGGCGGTGGATCTCCCCGTCCAGGGTGTGCACCGCGCGGTGGCCGAAGAGGGTGGCCTGCGCCGGCTCCGGAATGGCCCCGTGCCGGTGGATGTGCTTCTCGTCGTAGAAGAACCGTGCCGCTTCAGGCCCGCACAGTCCGACCGCGGGCTGGCCCATGAGCCGGGCGTGCACGACGTCACTGCCGGCGCGACGCCGGCGGTTGGGGAGCCAGCCGTAGCCTTCGAGAGCCAGCCGGAGGGTGTTGTCGAGAAGCGGGGCGCGGTTCGTGGACATGTCTGCGTCATGCCCGGGCCGGTCAGCCGCAAACCGCGACTGTCCCACCACCCTGTCTGCCCTACCGGGATGCTGCTGCCAGGCGTGCCGTGCCCGGCGCGGCGGCTCGCCGCCGCGCCGGGCAGACGATCAGCACCAGCCGTTGATCGTGCCGTTCACCCCGGTCCAGAGGTACGCGTCGGAGACCCAGCTACCGTCGCTGAGCCGGTTCCAGAGCGACGTGGTGCCGTACCGCCCGGCGTGTGAGGTTCCGTTCGCGGAGCAGGAGATGGTGACGGTGGCCCCGTCGCCAACGGATCCGAGCGCGGCGTAGCCGGTGCCGGGGCCGGCGCGCCGGGTGAGGCTCCCACCGCCGTTGGCGTCCACCACTCCCTGGTTGAAGCCGAGCGCGCCGTAGTTGTAGACGGCGCCGCCGGCCCCGGCCCAGGCCGATCCGTGCCGCGCGCCGCCCTGGTAGGCCGCGGCGCCGTTCTCGAACGCCCACTTGCCGATGCCGTGACCGGCGATGGGGACGTACGCACTGTTCTGCCGCAGCCCGAAGTGGACGTGCCGGCCGTAGGCGGCCCCGCCGCAGGTGACGTCGGTGCCGGTGTAGCCCAGGTACGCGCCCGCGCCGACCGCCGCCCCGTTGACCGAGATGCTGCTCCACAGGTGGTAGTAGTCGGTCGAGTAGCCCCGGTCGTGGATCACCCGGATCCAGCCCTGGCACATCGTGTACGCCGTGCCGCCCCGGGCGGCGCGGACGACCTGGTCGCCGCCGGCGAGGTCGACGGAGCTGTACGGCGACTCGCTGCCGCCCCAGCCGTGCGGACCGCTGGTGAGCGTCCAGGTCTGGCCGACCGCGAACGGCAGGGCCATCCCGGTCCGGTAGTCGCCGCCGGCGTACATGGGGGCCGGCGTGGTGTTGAAGACCTGCCGCTCCCGCTCCGACACGAGGGGCGACTCGGCGGCCAGGTCGCTGAAGTCGGCCTCGCCGTCGAACGCGACCCGCCACCGCCCGGCGTCTGCGCGCGCGATGAACACCGAGCCGGTCGGGTGGGCGTCCTCCTTGCGGGGGGCGACCGCGACGGCGGTGCCGAACGCCCACCGCCCGGCCTGCCGGCTGATCGTGACGCGGGTCTCCGGTGCCGCGACGTCACCCATGCTGGAACGCTCGGCCTGACCGAGCAGCTTGCTGGTCACGGCCTCGGTGACGGTCGGGGGCACCGGCTTCGGCGCCGCCCCGGCGCTCGCCGGATCACCGCCGACCAGGATCCCCGCCGCCAACAGAGCCATCGGAACGCCGGCCCACCGTCGTAACTGTCGCATCGACACACCCCTCAATCGATCTGCACCTATGGGCGATGCGGTGACGATAGGCGGCGGCAAAAAAAATGTCTACATCCGATGGCCGCAGCCGCGAAATTTTCTTTCGGCCGGTTTGGATCGGGTGCCGAGGGGTACGGCCGACAACGGGAGTCGACGCGGAGGGCGGTACGGGCGATGAACGGTGATCGACTCGGTGACGTGCTCGTCGGAGCGGCCGGCGATCTGGCCGGCGCGGTTGTCGATCCGCGCAGGGGATTGAATCAGCTCCGGTCGGCGGTCTCCGGCCGGGCCCTCTTCATCATGGCGGCGGGCCTGGTCGTCGGCTACCTGCTGGCACGGTCACGAGCGCGCTCCTGACCCCCGGACGCGCACGGCTGCCGGCACGGTCGCCGGCTCCTCCAGGAGTGTGGCCGGGGTGACCGGCGCGGCTCGTGCCGGCACCCCGCCAGGGAGGTCATGGGCGGGCGGCCAGCAGCCGTTCGATCTCCGGGACTGCCGGATGCTCCGGCGCGACGGTCAGGAAGCGTCGTAGGGTGCGCGGTGCCTCGACGGGACGAGTCCGCCGCTGGGCGAGGCCCAGCACGAGCAGGCCGTCAGGGGAGTCCGGCACGCGAGCGAGCGCTTCCGTCGCCGCCTGCGCCGCCCCGGCGGCGTCTCCTGCCCTCAGCAACGCGAAGGCCAGTCGCAGCCGAATGGTGTCGTCGGACCGGTCGCGCAGGGCCTCCCGGTACATCTGCGCCGCGGCGGCGTACCGGTCCTGCGCCTCCAGGTCGCGCGCCAGGCCCAGCGCGACCGCGACCGGATCCGCCGGCGTCGGGGTGGGCCCGGGGCGGTCGAGGCTGCGGGTGGCGACGGCTACCGACACCACGACGGCGATCAGCCCGAGCGCCGAGCATCGCCAGGCCCGACGGGCCCTGGCACCCGGCATCGCCCTGGCCGCCCGCCGCGGGGACGTCGGTGCCGTCGGGCCGCCGTCGGGCCCCGAGCGGGGCCGCAGCGTGCGTCGGGCCGCGTAGCCGGCGCCCAGCAGGGTCAGCGCGGGGACGGCCCAGAGCAGCAGCCCCACCCCACGGGCCGGCGGTTCGACCAGCACCTCAGGACCATAGCGCTCGACGAACCAGCGTCGGACCTCGGCGCGGCTGCGCCCCTGAGCCAACTGGTCCGACACGGCCTGCCGCATCGCTGCCGCGATCGGCGAGCGGGAGTCGGCCACCGACTCGCCCTGACAGGCCGGGCAGCGCAGGTCGGCGGCGACCGAGCGGACCGGGTCGTCCCGACCGGTGCCGGCGGCCGACCGGGTCAGGCCCACGCCGGCCGCGGCGAGCAGGGCCGCGAGGGCGAGCGCCGCTGCGGCGGGGCGCCACCTCATTCGGCCAGCAGCGGCGCCACCCGCTGCTGCAGCCACTGCCGGGTGACCACCCCCCGCTGCCGGTCGACGATGCGACCGTTCCGGTCCACCACGAAGGTCTCGGGCACCCCCCGGACGCCCCAGTCGACCGCCCGGGTGCCGTCCGGATCGGGTAGCACGGTCAGCCCGGTCGCGCCGGTCTCGTCGAGCAGCGCGCGGACCGCCTCGGTGCCGTCCCGGACGTTCAGCCCGACCAGCCGCAGGCCGCGCGGGGACCAGCGCTGCCCGGCGTCGACCAGCAGCGGCAGCTCGTCCCGGCACGGCCCGCACCACGAGGCGAAGACGTTGATCAGAAGCACGTAGCCACGCGCGTCGGCCAGGTCGAACCGGCCGCCGTCCAGCGTGGCGCCGGAGAGGGCCGGGGCCGGCACGGGTGCCGACCTGTCGGTGGTGTCGACGTCCGACGCCGGGGGTGACCGTAGGCCGAGGGCCACGACCACGGCGATGGCGACGGTGGCCGTGAGCACCAGCGCCGGTCCGACGGGTATCCGGCGCGGCCGTCGACCGGCGAGGCGGGTCATCTCCCGACCCGGGCGCGGGCGGCGACGGTTGCCGGGCGGGTTCCGCCGGGGGTCGCCCCGCTTCGGCGTCGCGGGCGGGCGGTGCCGATCGCCGCCCCGAGTCCCGCCACCGAGGTCAGCGCGCCGCCGGCCCAGAGCAGGCCGACGAGCGGGTTGACCGCGAGCCGCAGGGTTGCGCTGCCGCTGTCGGGCGAGACCGCGATCAGGGTGACGTAGGTGTCCCGGAGCAGTCCGGTGTCGATCGCCGGCACCGTGACGGCGGTGTCCCGGGCCGGGTGGTAACGCAGGGCCGGGGTGACGGTACGCTCCGCGCGACCCGACTCGGAGAGCCGCAGCCGAGCGCGCGCCGACATCTGGCCGGCGCCTGTCGTCCGGTCCACCCCGACCAGGCGGATGGTCGCGTCACCGACCCGCAGCGTCTCGCCGGTCCGGACGGTCCGTTCGGTCTCCCGCCCGTACGCTGAGGATCCCGCGACGCCCACCGCGACCAGGGCGATCCCGCAGTGGGCCAGCGTGCCGGCGAGCCGTCCCACCCGCTGGCCCCGCCCCGCCCGCCGCAGCCGGTCCGGCAGCTCCCCGACGAGGCCGGCGAGCACGAACGCGGCGGTGCCGAAGGCGGTGAGCGCGGGCAGGCCGGGCCGGCTGAGCAGGCCCACCACGGCGACCGTGGCCAGGGCCACGCCACCCGGTACGGCGAGACGGCGTACCGCCCGGGTCCACCCGCCGGCCCGCAGGGCCGGCGTCACGCCCATCGCCAGCAGCAGCACGATCGCCAGTGGTACCGCCGTGCGCTGGTAGTAGCCCGGGCCGACGGAGGTGCGGACGCCGGCGAGCGGGCCGGACAGCAGGGGAAAGACCGTGCCGATCAGCACCACCGCCGCGAGGGTCACCAGAAGCACCCCGTTGACCAGGACGACGGTGTTGCGGGACAGCACCGGCGACCCGGTACGACGCGCCGGCTCGGCGGTGCGCCTGCCGGTCAGGACCGTCGACGCGACGACCGCGAGCAACACGAAGCCGAACAGCACGGGCCCCAGCGGCGAGTCGGTGAAGGCGTGCACGCTGGCCACCGCGCCGGACCGGGTGAGGAACGTGCCGAGCAGCACCAGCACGAAGCTCGCGCAGGCCAGCACCCGGTTCCACCCGGCCCGGCCGGCGCCGCGACCGAGCGCGGTGTGCAGGAACGCGGTAGCGGTCAGCCAGGGCAGCAGGGAGGCGTTCTCCACCGGGTCCCACGCCCAGTAGCCGCCCCAGCCCAGCACCGCGTACGACCACCAGGCGCCGAGACCGATGCCGGCGCTCAGCGCCGCCCAGGCGGGCAACGTCCATGGCCGGGCCATCCGCAGCCAGGCGCGCCCCTGCCGGCCGGCCAGCGGCGCGGCGAGCGCGAAGGCGAACGGCACGACCAGACCGATGTAGCCGGCGTAGAGCAGGGGGGGATGTACTCCCATCGCCGGATGCTGTTGCAGCAGCGGGTTGGGCCCCGGTCCGTCGGCGGGCACCGGATCCACCGTCCGGAACGGGTTCGCGGCGAAGCAGGACAGCGCGAAGAAGAACATGGCAACCGCG
The DNA here is from genome assembly GCF_003434305.1 of Micromonospora sp. MW-13. Lineage (GTDB taxonomy): Bacteria > Actinomycetota > Actinomycetes > Mycobacteriales > Micromonosporaceae > Micromonospora. The sequence continues at coordinate 43,932 of NZ_QKKX01000047.1, read as the reverse complement.
CTGAGCACCGTCATCGCGTAGGCGTGCAGCCGCAGCGGGTAGCGGCGGCCGGCGAGCAGCACCGCGTAGCCGCCGAGGACCAGCAGCCAGAGCAGCAACGACCCGTCCAGGGCTGACCAGAGGCTGGTCACCGTGTAGTACAGGGGCACCTGGCGGCCACCGTTCTCCGCCACGAACCGCACGCTGAAGTCGTGCCGCAGCAGGGCCGCCTCCAGCACACCGCAGGCGACGGCAGCGGCGGCGAAGGTCGCGGCGGTGGCGAGACGGGCCGGTCGGATCGGCGCGGAGAACAGGGCCACCCGCAGCCAGAGCAGGGCGGTCAGTACGGCGCAGAGCAGTCCGACGGTGAGACTCGCCGTGCCCAGCTCACCGAGCATCGGCCGGCTCCACCGGGGAGGTCGACGGGGCGTACTCGTTGCCGTGCCGGACCACGACGTGGTCGGAGCGGAACGTCCCGTCCACCGCCAGGCTGCCCTCGACCACCGCGCCCTCGCCCTCCCGGAACGTCCCCGTCGGAGCGCCGCGCTGCTCGACGGTGATCTCGTGTCCCCCCTCGGCGAGGCGAAACACCACCAGGTCGCCGTCGCGGCGCAGGGACCCGGGCACCACGTCCCCACCGAGGCGTACCCGTTCCCGGGCCGCTGCCGGGTCGCCGAGCACCTCGCCCGGCGTCCGGTAGTAGGTGAGGGTGTCGCGCAGCGCGCTGGTGACCAGGAGCGCGCCGGCGGCGAGGAGCACGACGGCGAGGGTGGCCCGGCCGGTGCGGCGGCGGATCATCCGACCCGGGCCGGGACGCGGTCGGGGGCGCGGGACGCGCCGGTGGTGCCACGACGTTCGAGCCGCACGGCCCGGTGCAGCAGGACGCAGAGCGCGCCGAGCGTCGCGGCGGCCACGGCGAGCAGCAGGGCGACACCCATCCGAGGGTCGATCGGCGGCCGTTGCGGGGCGAACACGGTCGCCTGCTGGTGCAGCGACCGCCACCAGACGACGGAGAAGTGCACCACCGGGACGAGCAGGAACCCGACCACGCCGGCGACTGCCGCCGAGCGGGCCACCCGATGGTCGCCTCCGTCGCGGGTGCCGGCCCGTTCGCTCATGGCGCTGCGCAGGGCCAGGTAGCCGGCGTACGCGAGCAGGAGCAGGGCGGTGCTGACCAGTCGGGGGTCCCAGGCCCACCAGGTGCCCCAGACGAGGTGCCCCCACAGCGAGCCGGTGGCGATCGTGACGACGGTCAGCGTCACGCCGATCTCCGCGCCCGCCCGGGCGAGCCGGTCCCACTGGAGGTCGCCGGTGATCAGGTAGGCCACGCCGGCGGCCAGTACGACGGCGAACGCGGCGTAGGCGACCCAGGCGGCGGGGACGTGCAGGTACATGAGTCGCTGCGCCTGGCCCTGCACCGCGTCGGGCGGGGCGAGCCAGCCGCCGGCGACCGCTGCCGCCGCCGCCAGCCCACCGGTCGTCCAGGCCATCGTGCGGCGCGCGGCGGCTGCTCGGGGAGTGTCCGCGACGAGGTCCACCGTGGAGGTTCGCATGATCTCCCTGTCCGCGCCGCAGGCGCTTGCCGGATGGATTCCTGCCCGTCCACCGTAAGCCCCCAAAGCGCGTGAACGATGCTATTCGGAATAAAGCGCCATAAACGGCTTAAAGCTCCTAGCATCGCTTCCGGTGGAGACGACAGCGGACCTGACCGTCAGCGCCGTCCGGGACACCCGGCGGCGCGGACGATCACGTCGTTCGCTGCCGATCGCGCTGTTCGGCCTGCTCCTGCTCGCCGGCTGCGCCGGCGACTCGCCCTCCGCCCTGAATCCCGCCGGCACCGGATCGGCCAGGGTGGCCGGCCTCTGGTGGCTGCTCTTCTGGATCTCCATGGCCGTCTTCGTCGAGGTCATGGCCCTGCTGATCTGGGCGCTGGTGTTCCGGCGGGGCACCGCCCGGGTACGGCACGGCCAGCCGCTGCGTTTCGTCACCATCGCTGGCGCCGGCCTGCCGCTGGTCATCCTCGTCGCCGTCTACGGGGTGGGCCTGCGCGACCTGGCCGCGCTCGGCGACGGACCCGGCCCAGAAGCGCCCACCGTCGAGGTGACCGGCCACAAGTGGTGGTGGGAGGTGCGTTACCCGGGCGCGTCCGGAGCGACCGCCAACGAGATCCACATCCCGGTGGGGGAACAGGTGCGGGTACGGCTGCGCACCGCCGACGTGCTGCACAGCTTCTGGGTGCCACAACTCATGCCCAAGACCGACCTGATCGCCGGTGAGACCCGCGAGACCTGGCTGCGGGCGGAGCGGGCCGGCAGCTACCGGGGTCAGTGCGCCGAGTACTGCGGCACCCAGCACGCCCACATGGCCTTCCTGGTCGTGGCGCAACCCCGCGCCGACTACGACGCCTGGCTGGCCCGGCTGGACGCCCCGGCCCGGGAGCCCGGCACCGACGCCGAGCGCCGCGGCCGGCAGGCGTTCGTGCAGGGCACCTGCTCCGCCTGCCACGCCGTCCGGGGCACCGGCGCCGAGGGGCGGGTGGGCCCCGACCTGTCGAACGTGGGCTCACGGTGGAGCATCGGTGCCGGGGCGGTGCCCAACGACGCCGGCCACCTCGGCGGCTGGATCGCCAACTCCCAGACGGCCAAGCCGGGCAACGCCATGCCCCCGCAGCCGATCGACGCCGCGCGGCTGCCCGACCTCATCGCCTACCTGCGGTCGCTGGAATAGGTGACAGGACATGCCCACCACCACACCGTCGCCCGCCGTCAGCCCGGCGGACCTGGCCCGGCTCACGGAACACTGGGCCGAACCGCCCTCCCTGCGGGCCTGGTTCAGCACCGTCGACCACAAGCGGATCGGCCGGCGGTACCTGGTCACCGCCGGGTTCTTCTTCGCCCTCGCCGGCCTCAGCGCCCTGGCGATGCGCACCCAACTCGCCCGGCCCGAGGCGGGCGTGGTGTCACCGCAGGAGTACAACCAGCTGTTCACCATGCACGGCACGGCGATGATCTTCCTGTTCGCCACCCCGATGCTCTTCGGCTTCGGCAACTTCCTGGTGCCGTTGATGATCGGCTCCCGGGACATGGCCTTCCCCAGGCTGAACGCGTTCGGCTACTGGGTCTTCCTGTTCGCCGGGCTGTTCATGTGGTCGAGCCTGCCCTTCGGTGCCGCGCCGAACAACGGCTGGTTCGCCTACGCACCGCTGACCGGAGAGCAGAACACTCCTGGCCTGCACATGGACGTCTACGCCCTCGGGCTGCTCTTCCTCGGCATCTCCACCACCGCCGGCGCGATCAACTTCATCGTCACCGCGCTCAAGCTACGCGCCCCCGGGATGTCGCTCAACCGGGTGCCGCTGTTCGTCTGGGCGATTGTGGCCACCGCGTTCATGGTGATCTTCGCGTTGCCGGCGCTGAACCTCGACAACGCGATGCTCTTCCTCGACCGCCGGTTCGACACCCACTTCTTCGACCCGTCCGCCGGTGGGAACGTGCTGCTCTGGCAGCACCTGTTCTGGATCTTCGGCCATCCGGACGTCTACATCATCGTCATGCCGGCGCTGGGCATCGTCTCAGCCGTGCTGCCCGCGTTCACCCGCCGCGGCGTGGTCGGCTACCCGCTGGTGGTGCTGGCCATCGTGGCGATCGCGATCATCTCGTTCGGCGTCTGGGTGCACCACATGTTCGCCACCGGGCTGCCGCAGCTGTCGTACAGCTTCTTCAGCGCGGCCAGCACCATCATCACCATCCCGTCCGGGCTCCAGATCTTCGCCTGGCTGGCCACCATGCTGCTCGGCCGGCTGGTGCTCAAGGTGCCGCTGCTGTTCGTCATCGGCTTCATCGTCACCTTCGTGCTCGGCGGCTTCACCGGCACGATGTTCGCCCTGACCGCCTTCGACCAGCAGGTCACCGACTCCTACTTCGTGGTGGCCCACTTCCACTACGTGCTGATCGGCGGAGCGGTCTTCCCGATGCTCGCCGGCATCTACTACTGGCTGCCGAAGATCACCGGCCGCATGTACGGCGAGCGGCTCGGCCGGTGGGCGTTCTGGCTGATCTTCACCGGCATGCACGTCACCTTCTTCCCGATGCACCTCTACGGCCTGTTCGGCATGCCACGCCGCGTCTACACCTACCGCAGCGAGCCCGGCTGGGACGGGTGGAACCTGGTCAGCACCGTCGGGTCGTACCTACTCGCCGTCGGGCTGCTACTCGTACTCGTCGGCGTGGTACACGCCGTGCGCCGGGGCAAACCCGCCCCGCCGGACCCGTGGAGCGGCGACAGCCTGGAATGGTCGACCCAGTCGCCGCCCGAGCCGTACAACTTCCCCGTCCTGCCCCGCGTGCACAGCCTGCACCCGACCTGGGACGAGCGGACCGCCGAGTCGACCGGCCCGGGCGCGAGCGCGGACCGCGTCCTCAGCGAGGGCCGCCGGACCCTGCTCACCAGCGAGCTGGACGCACACCGGGAGCGGGCGGTGGAGATGCCGGAGTCGAGCCTGCAGCCGCTCCTGCTCGCCGGCGCCCTGCTGCTGTTCTTCACCTCGATGCTCCTCGCCTGGTATCCGGTGGCGGCGGTCGCCGTGCTCGTGGTGGTGGTGACCATCGCGGTGTGGCTCTGGCCACCGCGCCGCCCGGACCGGGAACTGGGGGTGACGGCATGACGGACCCGGCCGGCATCGTGACGGCCGCGACCCGCGCCGAATCGCTCAGCGCCGAACTGCCGGCCGGACGGTCCACCGGCTGGTGGGGCATGGTGATGTTCGTGGCCACCGAGGCCACCCTCTTCGCCTGCCTGCTCGGCAGCTACTACTACCTGCGCTTCCAGTACGGCCCGCAGTGGCCCCCGCCCGGCATCGAGGCTCCCAGCCTGCTCAAGCCGCTGGTGATGACGGCAGTCCTGCTGCCCAGCAGCCTGCCCATGCTCTGGGCCGAACACGGCATCCGGCGTGGCCAGCGGTGGCGGCTGCGCTCCGGACTGGCCGCCACCATGCTGCTCGGGATCACCTTCCTGGCCCTACAGGCCACCGAGTACGCCGAGAAGCTCCGGCAGTTCACCATGACCACCGACGCGTACGGCTCGCTGTTCTACCTGATCACCGGCTTCCACGGGCTGCACGTCCTGATCGGACTGACCATGATCGGCTGGCTGCTCGCCGCCTCGCTGCGCGGCGGCAGCTTCGGCGCGCACCGCCACGACCGGGTCCGCAACGCCGCCATCTACTGGCACTTCGTCGACGCCGTGTGGGCCGCCATCCTGTTCACCATCTATCTCACCCCACGCCTGTGACGACCACCCGAGCCGAATCCCGGGCCCGCCTGACCGGCGGGCTGCTGCTCTGGTACGGCGTGCTCGGCGGCGCGGTCGCCTGGGTGGTGCACCTGCTCGCCGGCTGGAGCCTCGACGAGCTCACCTGCGCTGCCGGTTCCGAACGCGTCTCCGCCGTGCCGCTCTGGCAGGCCGTCGGGCTCGCGGTGGTCGTCCCGGCCCTGGTGACCGTGGGCTCGCTGCTGGTCGCCGCCCTGGCCTGGCGGCGCACCGCCCAGGCACAGGAGGCCGGCGCGGACGACCGGGCGTTCGGCCGGGCACGGATGCTCGCCACCCTGGGGATCTGGGCCAACCTGCTCTTCCTGACCATCATCGTGCTCGGCGGGGTCGCCGTGCTGGTGCTGCCGCCATGTCAACGCTGAGCGCCGACCTCGCCCACCAGCCCGGCCCGGAAACGGTGGCCGAGGGCCTGCTGACGATGCTGGCGGTCGTCCCGGTCTGCCTGCTGGTGGCCGGCTACGGGCGGGGCGTCCAGGAGCTGTGGGCCCGCCGTGGCGCCGGCCAGATCGTGCCACCCTGGCGGGTGGCCGCGTTCGGCGTGGGGGTGCTGACGGTGCTCGCCGCCGAGCAGGGACCGGCACACGAGCTGGCGGAGTCCTCGTTCGCCGGGCACATGACCCAGCACATGCTGTTCCTGCTGGTGGCTGGTCCCCTGCTGGCGGCCGGCGGGGCGGGGCTGCCGCTGACCCTGGCCGCGCCGGTGCCGCTGCGCCGGCTGCTGGCCCGCTGGCGGGTGACGCCGGCCGTGCGCCGGCTGCGCCGCCCCACCACGTACGCCCTGCTGGCCGGGGGCGGGCAGAGCATCGTCCTGTGGTTCTGGCACCTGCCGGAGCCGTACACCGCGGCGGTGGACCACCCGGTCACGCACACCGCCGAACACCTGTGCTTCCTGGCCGCGGCCTGGTCGTTCTGGGCACCGGTGCTCGGCCCGCCGCGGCACCGCGCACCTGCCCCGGTGGCGGTGCTGGCGCTGGTCGGCACCATGCTGCCGGCCTCGGCGCTCGGGGCGGTGCTCACCCTGGCCCCGGCGCCGGTCTATCCCGCCCGGGTGTTCGGCGCCGACCCGCTGGCCGACCAACAACTGGCTGGCCTGTTGATGTGGGCGCCGATGGACCTGGTCGTGCTGGTCGTGACGCTGACGGTGTTCCTGCGATGGCTGCGGCAACTGGACCGCGACCGGCCCGCCGGCCTGCCCCGGACCGCGACGCTCCCCGGCACCGCTGCGGTGCCGGCCAGCGCGGCAACGGAAGGAGAACGGCGATGAACGTGTCCCGTCGGATCTGGGCGCTCGGGGTGGCCCTCGCCCTCCCGCCGGCCGTGACGGTCACCGGCTGCTCCTCGGCGGCGCCCCCGCCACCACCCGAGGCCCGGGCCGGGCGGCCGGACCGGGGCGCGGAACTGATCGCCCGGTACGGCTGCGGCTCCTGCCACACCATCCCTGGCGTCGGGCGCGCCGACGGTCTGGTCGGGCCACCGCTGACCCGGTTCGGCGCCCGCTCCTACATCGCCGGTGAGCTGCCCAACAACGCCGACAACCTGCGGCGCTGGATCTCCGACCCGCACGACGTGGAGCCGGGCACCGCGATGCCCAACCTGGGCGTCGACGCGATCGACGCGCAGGACATCGCCGCCTACCTACTCACGCTGGACTGACGGTGCGGCGACCACGCGGATCCTCAGCCAGGCCCGTCGCGCCCCGCCCGCGCCGTGCCCTCGCCGTGGGCGCGGTGCTGGTGCTCGCCGCCGGACCGGTCGCCCTCGGCGCGGCGCCGACGCCCGAGCCCACCGCCTCCCCCGGGGTGGCCGGCCCGGGCGCGGCTTCCCGGGCGGCAGACCGAGGCACTCAGCTCTACCTGGAGAACTGTGCGAGCTGCCACGGCGAGCAGGGTCAGGGCGCGCAGCGGGGACCGTCCCTGGTCGGGGTCGGCCCCGCCTCGGTCGACTTCCAGGTCGCCACGGGACGGATGCCGTTGTCGCACGAAGCGCAGCAGGCCCGCCGCAGGGAGCCGGTGTTCTCCGCCGCGGACATCTCCGCGCTGGTGGACCACGTCGCCAGCCTCAGCGGCGGAGGGCCACAGATCCCCCGGGTCGCCCCGGGGAACCCGGTCTCCGGCCGCGAGGTCTTCGCAGCGAACTGCGCGCCCTGCCACGGGGCCACCGGCGCGGGCGCCGCCCTCACCAACGGCTGGACCGCTCCCCCGCTGTACGACGCGACCGCGGTGCAGATCGCCGAGGCGGTCCGGGTCGGCCCCGGGCTGATGCCGGTCTTCCCGAGCCAGGTTCTCGACGACCGGCAGGTCGACGACGTGACCACCTACGTGCGCCGGTTGCGCGGCGAGCGGATGGACCGGGGCGGCAACCCGCTGGACCGCCTCGGACCGCTGGCTGAGGGGCTGGTCGCCTGGCTGGCCACCCTCGGCCTGCTGGTGGCCGCCGCCCGGTGGCTGGGCCGGAGGGCCGGAGAGTGAGCATCCGGCGTCCGCCGCCTGCGGAGCGCGCCGCGAGCCGCCGGATCGTCGCCGCCTTCCTGACCGGTGCCGCCGGAGCGGTCGGCTTCGCCGTGACGTACGTGCTGGGCGGGGACACCCGGTGGGAGGGGGTCACCCTCTCGGTGGCCTTCGCCGGCCTAGCCGTGGGACTGTCCCAGTGGGGGCGGCACCTGGTGCCGACCGGTGGTTACGTCGAGGAGCACGAGGGGTTCGCCCCACCCCCGTTCGAGCAGACGATGACCACCAGGGCGCTCACCGCCCCGGACAGTCCCGTCCGGCGCCGGGGCCTGCTCGCGGCGCTCGGGCTGGCGCTGACCGCGCTCGGCGCCGCCGCGCTGTTCCCGCTGCGCTCCCTGCTGCCGTTCGACCGGGTCCGCCCGGTCCGGGCCCGCACGGACACCCCCTGGGGACCGGGCGTGCGGCTGGTCGACGCCGGCGGACGGCCGCTGCGCCCGCAGGACGTCCCCGCCGACACCATGGTCGGGGTCTTTCCCGAGGGGCACGTCGACGCCGGCGACGGCCCCGCCTTCGCGGTACGGCTCGAACCTGGGCGCTTCTCCCGGCAGCCCTCCGGCGGGCACCTCGACGGGCTGGCCGTCTGGTCGCTGCTCTGCACGCACGCCGGATGCCCCGTCCGGCTCTACCTCAGGGGCACCGGGCGCCTGCTCTGCCCCTGCCACCAGTCGTCGTTCGACCTGCTCGCCGATGCCCGGCCGGTGGCCGGACCGGCCGCCCGGCCGCTGCCCGGGTTGCCGATCGAGGTCGGCCCGGACGGCTTCCTCCGCGCCGCCGGGGACTTCACCGGCCCGCCCGGCGCCGGGTTCTGGAGCCGGCCGTGATCACCGACCGGCTGGCCCGGGCACTCGACGACCGGCTGCGGCTCTCCCCGATCGCCCGCCGGGCGCTGGCGAAGGTCTTTCCCGACCATTGGTCGTTCATGCTGGGCGAACTCGCGCTCTACTCGTTCGTCGCCCTGGTACTCACCGGCGTCTACCTCACCTTCTTCTTCGAGGCCAGCAGCGCGGACCGCGTCTACCACGGCGACTACGCCCCGCTGGACGGCGCCACCACCTCCGCCGCGTACGCGTCGACGGTGCGGCTGAGCTGGGACGTCCGTGCCGGGCTGCTGATCCGGCAGACCCACCACTGGGCCGCGCTGGTCTTCGCCGCGGCGATCCTGCTGCACCTGAGCCGGATCTTCTTCACCGGGGCGTTCCGCAAGCCCCGCGAGCTGAACTGGCTGATCGGCGTGACGATGCTGGCCCTGGCGCTGGCCAACGGGTTCACCGGCTACTCCATGCCCGACGACCTGCTCTCGGGCCTGGGATTGCGGATCATCGTCTCGGTGGTGGAGTCGATCCCCCTGGTCGGCGCGTGGCTGGCGTCGCTCGCCCTCGGCGGCGAGTTCCCCTCCGACGTGATGATCCCGCGGCTGTACGTCAGCCACGTGCTGCTGGTGCCCGCCGTCCTCGTCGTCCTCATCTCCCTGCACCTGGGCATCCTGGTCCGGCAGAAGCACAGCCAGTTCCCCGGCCCCGGGCGCACCGAGCACAACGTGGTCGGGTCGCGGCTGTGGCCGAGCTACACCCTGCGCTCACTGGCGCTGTTCGCCTGGGTGCTCGCGGTGCTGTTCGCCCTCGGCGGTCTGGTACAGATCAACCCGGTCTGGATGTACGGCCCGTTCCAACCGGCCCAGGCCACCTCGCCCGCGCAGCCGGACTGGTACGTCGCCTGGGGCGACGGCGCCCTGCGCCTCTTCCCGCCCTGGGAGTTCCGGATCGCCGGGCACCTGGTGCCGGCACCGTTCCTTCCTGGCGTCGTGCTCGGCGGGGTGACCTTCCTGGCCCTCTACGCCTGGCCGTTCGCCGAACGGCTGCGGACGAAGGACCGCAGGCAGCACCATCTGCTCGACAGGCCCCGCGACCACCCGGCCCGGACGGGCATCGGGGTCGCCGCGCTGACCTTCTACGCCGTGCTCGTGGTCGCCGCCGGGGACGACATCCTCGCCCGGCTGCTCCGGCTACCCGTCTACGACCTGCTGTCCGTGCTGCGGGTGCTGGTCCTCGTCCTCCCGGTCCTGGCCGGGCTGCTCGCGTTCCTGCTCGCGCGGGCCCTGCGGCGCGGCGACGCCGCCGGCGTCGGCGCGCTCACCCGCGCCGACCTGCGCCGCTGCGCGCCCCGCCCGGCCGGGCCGTCCGAGGGCGGGGACGGCCCCGGCGGGCAGGAGACCCCGGCCGTGGACCGGCCGGGGGGTCGAATCGAGATGTGGCCGGAGGGCGACGCGTGGCACTGGCGGTACCGGGACGACGCCGGACGACTCGTCGTCACCGGCAACCGGGCCGTGCTGTCGCGGCAGGAGGCGGACTCGGCCGCCCGGCTCGCGTACCCCGGGGTGGACCGGATCGTGGTGCCGGGCCCGCCCCCGGCCGCCCCGGCCGGCCCGATCCGCACCGCCCTGCGCCGCTGGGGCCGGGCGATGGCCGCCGGATCGCTGCTGCTGGCGGCGATCGTCGACCGGCGGCGGGACCGGCGGCGGCAGGAGCGCGAGCGGGCGGACGACACGGCGCAGGCCGAGGACGCCGGCTCGACCGGCGACGGGCGGACGTGACCCAGCCGGTGGGGCGGTCCGGCGAGCCCGCCGGACCGCCCCGGCATTTCCACCAATCGAACGAAGTCCGGTTGTTCCGGCAGATTGCCCGACTGACTACCGAAACATGGGGACGGGGCAGCGGGGGCGTGGAACTCGGTCAGGAGGCGCGAGGTGCAGGAGATCGTCGGCGAGAGCCTGGCCCGACGACTGGTGGAGTGGGGCGTCGACACCGTCTTCGGGCTACCGGGTGACGGCATCAACGGCCTGATGGAGGGCTTCCGCCGGCAGCGGGAGAAGCTCACCTTCGTGCTGGTGCACCACGAGGAGGCGGCGGCCTTCATGGCCACCGGCTACGCCAAGGCCACCGGTCGGCTCGGCGTCTGCTGCGCCACCTCCGGCCCGGGTGCCGTCCACCTGCTCAACGGCCTGTACGACGCCAGGCTCGACCACGTGCCGGTGCTCGCCATCACCGGCATGCAGGAGACCTCGGTGCTCGGCTCGCGCTACCAGCAGGAGGTGGACACCACGCTGCTCTACCAGGACGTCGCGGCGTACAACCTGATGGTGACCAACCCGCAGCAGATGCCGGGGGTGGTCGACATCGCCATCCGCAACGCCCTGGCCAAGCGGACCGTCGCGCACCTGAGCTTCCCCAACGATCTGCAGGTCGCCCTGGCCGGGGAGGACCCTTACCGGCACGTCAGCCCCGGCGAGCCGCCGACGAGCAGCACCGTCGTGTCGCAGCCGCCGGTGCCCGCGGCGGAGGCCGACCTGGCCCGGGCGGCGGCGGTGCTCAACACCGGCAAGAAGATCGCCATGCTGGTCGGCGTGGGCGCCCGGCATGCCCGCGACGAGGTGCTCGCGGTTGCGGAGGCGCTGGCCAGCCCGATCGTCAAGACGCTCCCCGGCAAGATGGTGGTCCCCGACGACCATCCGCTCACCACCGGCGGCCTCGGCCTGCTCGGCACCAGGCCGAGCGAGGAACTGATGGAGGAGTGCGACACCCTGCTGATGATCGGCACCTCCTTCCCGTACGGGAAATACCTGCCGTCGCCGGGGCAGGCCCGCGTCGTGCAGATCGACATCGACGCCAGCCTGATCGGCCTGCGGCTGCCGGTGGACGCGGCGGTCACCGCCGACGCCAGGCTGGCGCTACGACAACTGCTGCCGATGCTCCAGGCCCGCACCGACCGGTCCTTCCTGGCGAAGTACCAGCAGGAGCGGGACAGGTGGCGCTCGGAAATGATCGCCCTACAGGACCCGACCCGGAACCCGATCGCGCCGCAGTACCTGATCAGTTGCGTGGACGAGGCAGCCACCTCCGACGCGATCCTCACCTGCGACTCCGGCACCATCGCCACCTGGGCCGCCCGGCACTGGACCATCCGCGGCGGCCGGGAGTTCTACCTGTCCGGCAACCTCGCCACCATGGCGCCGGGCCTGCCGTACGCGATCGCCATGCAACACGCGCACAGGGGCCGGCAGGTGATCGCCTTCGTGGGGGACGGGGGCTTCGCCATGCTGATGGCGGAGTTCCTCACCGCGGTCCGGCACGAGCTGCCCATCAAGGTGATCATCAACAACAACAACGCGTACGGCCAGATCCTGTGGGAACAGGTCATCCTCGGCTACCCCGAGTACGCCGTGCGGCACCGCCAGCCGGAGGCGGACTTCGCTGCCTGGGCCCGGGCCTGCGGCGGGTACGGCGCCAAGGTCACCGACCCCGAGGCGCTGCCCGGCGCGATCCGGGAGGCGCTGGCGCATCCCGGTGCGGCGCTGGTCGACTGCGACGTCAACCCGAACGAGCCGCCGATGCCGGGAAAGGTCAGGTACGACCAGGCGAAACACTTCACCGAGGCGTTCCTGCGCGGCCAGCCGCACAGGCTCGCCACGGTGGCGACGGTGGCTCGCGACAAGTTCACCGAGCTGCGTTCATGAGCCGGCGCCTCGGTGAGACCGGCACCACGGGGGCTGCCCACCGGGTGATCCTGCCCGAGCCGGTGCTGCGTCCACCCGAGCCGGCGCGCGACGTCGACCTGGCGGCTCTCGCCGCCGACCTGCGGGCCGAGGTCGACGGGGAGGTGCGCTTCGATGCCGGTTCCCGGGCCGCGTACTCCACGGACGCCTCCAACTACCGGCAGATACCCCTCGGGGTGGTCGTACCGCGGACGGTGGAGGCCGCAGTGGCCGCGGTCGCGGTCTGCCGCCGCCACGACGCGCCGCTGGTCTCGCGGGGCGGCGGCACCAGCCTGGCCGGCGAGTGCACCAACACCGCCGTGGTGCTGGACTGGTCGAAGTACTGCCACCGGCTGCTGGAGGTGGACGCGCGGGCCCGCACGTGTCTGGTCGAGCCCGGGATCGTGCTGGACTCGCTCAATGCCCAACTCAGGGCGACCGGTCTGGAGTACGGCCCGCGCCCGGCCACGCACAACCACTGCACCCTGGGCGGAATGCTCGGCAACAACTCCTGCGGCGCCACCGCCCAGCGCACCGGAAAGGTCGTCGACAACGTCGTCGCGCTGGAGGTGCTGCTCTACGACGGCACCCGGATGTGGGTCGGGGAGACCACCGACGAGCAGTACGCGGAGGTTCAGCGCCGCGGCGGCCGGCAGGCGGAGATCTACCGACAGCTACGCGCGTTGCGCGACGACCACCTCGCCGACCTGCGCAGCCGGTACCCCAAGATCCCCCGGCGGGTGTCCGGCTACAACCTCGACAGCCTGCTACCGGAGCGGAACTTCCACGTCGCCCAGGCGCTGGTCGGCTCGGAGGGCACCCTGGTGACGATCCTGCGGGCCCGGCTGAAGCTGGTGCCCGTGGTACCGGCCCAGTGCCTTGTCTTCCTCAGCTACCCGGACATCGCCGCCGCCGGCGACGACGTCCCCCGGATCCTGGAACACCGGCCGATCGTGCTCGAAGGCATCGACGACAAGCTGGTCGGCTTCGAACGGCGCAAGAACCTGCACCCCAGGGCGCTGCACGAGCTGCCGCCAGGCGGGGCCTGGCTGATGGTGCAGCTCGGCGGTGACACGCCGCAGCAGGCGCGGCAGGCCGCGGACCGACTCATCGCCGCGGTGAGCCGCGACGGCGGGCCGACCGCGCACGAGTTCGTCGACGAGGCCGACGAGCAGCGGATGTGGGAGGTCCGCGACTCCGGACTCGGGGCCACCGCCCGCGTCCCCGACGCCGAGGACACCTGGCCCGGATGGGAGGACTCCGCCGTCCCGCCCGACAGGCTCGGGGACTACCTGCGTGGCCTGAACCAGCTCTACCAGGAGTACGGGCTGGAGCAGGCGTCGCTGTACGGTCATTTCGGGCAGGGCTGCGTACACACCCGGATCCCGTTCCGGCTGCGCACCGCCGACGGCGTACGCCAGTTCCGGTCCTTCATGCAACGCGCGGCCGACCTGACGATCTCCTACGGCGGCTCGTTCTCCGGCGAGCACGGCGACGGGCAGGCCCGCGCCGAGCTGCTACCGAGGATGTTCGGCGACCGGCTGGCCCGCGCGTTCGGCCAGTTCAAGGCGATCTTCGATCCGGACGACCGGATGAACCCCGGCAAGGTGATGCCGGCCTACCCGCTGGACAGTCACCTACGGCTCGGCGCCGACTACGACCACGGCGGCGTGCAGACCGTCTTCCGCTACCCGGACGACGGTGGAAGCTTCGGCCGGGCCGTGCTGCGCTGCGTCGGGGTCGGCAAGTGCCGCCGGCACGACGGCGGCGTGATGTGCCCCTCCTACATGGTCACCCGGGAGGAGGAGCACTCCACCCGGGGCCGGGCCCGCCTGCTGTTCGAGATGCTCGACGGCACCGCGCGCGGCGGCGTCATCGGCGACGGATGGCGCTCGGCGGCGGTGCGCGACGCCCTGGACCTCTGCCTGGCGTGCAAGGGCTGCAAGGCGGACTGCCCGGTCAACGTCGACATGGCCACCTACAAGGCGGAGTTCCTGTCCCACCACTACCGGGGCAGGCTGCGGCCCCGCGCACACTACTCGATGGGCTGGCTTCCCCTGGTGGCTGCGGCGGCCGGGCTCGGGCCGCGGGTGGTCAACGCCCTGGCGCACGCGCCCGGGCTGAGCCGGATCGCCAAGACGGTCGGCGGGATCGACCGCCGCCGCGACATCCCGGTCTTCGCCGCCGAGTCGTTCCAGCGGTGGTTCGCCCGGCGCACCCCGGGCGGGGACGGGACGCGCGGCGAGGTGCTGCTGTGGCCGGACACCTTCACCAACCACTTCCATCCCGGCGTCGCGCAGGCGGCGGTCGAGGTGCTGGAGGCGGCCGGCTGGCGGGTGCGGGTGCCACGGCAGCCTGTCTGCTGCGGTCTGACCTGGATCTCCACCGGCCAGCTCGGCATCGCCGCACAGGTGCTGCGACGCACGGTCGACGTGCTGCGACCGCATCTGCGGGCCGGCACCCGGGTGGTCGGCCTGGAGCCGAGTTGCACGGCCGTGTTCCGCGGTGACGCCCACGAGCTGTTCCCCTCCGACGAGGACGTCACCCGGCTACGGGAGCAGAGCGTCACCCTGGCCGAGCTGCTGCACGACCACAGCCCCGGCTGGCGCCCCCCGTCCATCGACGCGCACGCGCTGATCCAGACCCACTGCCACCAGCACGCCGTTCTCGGCACCGCCGCCGACCAGGCCGTGCTGACGGCCGCCGGAGTGCGGGCGGAGTTCCTCGACTCGGGCTGCTGCGGACTGGCCGGCAACTTCGGTTTCGAGGCTGGCCACTACGAGGTCTCCGAGGCGTGCGCCGAACGGGTGCTGCTGCCCGCGCTGCGCGACGCCGCCGACACCGACGTCATCCTGGCCGACGGGTTCAGCTGCCGGACCCAGGTCGAGCAGGGTGCCTCCGGCGGACGGACGGCCCTGCACCTCGCCGAACTGCTCCGCGCCGGCCTGCACGCCGACGAGGTTCCGGCCCGGCCCGAACGTTTCTGGGCCCGCCGGCCGCAGGCCCCCTCGCGGATCGCCCGGCTGGCCGCTGCCGGCCTGGTCGGGCTGGCCGCCCTCGCCCCGCTGGCCGGGCTCGTGGCCCGCACCGGGCGGAAGGGCCGGTGACGGTGCGTCTCACCGCGCGTGCGTACCGCGTGCCGACCGACGCGCCCGAGGGTGACGGCACCCTGGCCTGGGACAGCACCACCCTGGTGCTCGTCGAGGCCGCCGCCGAGGGCGCAACGGGCCTGGGATGGACGTACGGCCCGACGGCGGTCGTGCCCGTGGTGGCGGAGCTGCTCGCCCCGGTGGTGGCCGACCGCGACCCCGACGACGTGCCGGCTGTCTGGTCGGCGATGCGGCGGCGGCTGCGCAACGCCGGCCGGCCCGGGGTAGCCGGGCTGGCGCTCTCCGCCGCCGACTGTGCGATCTGGGACCTGAAGGCCCGCCGGCACGGCCTGCCGCTGGCCCGGCTGCTCGGCACCGCCCGCCGCCAGGTGCCGGTGTACGGCAGCGGCGGCTTCACCACCTACGACGCCGATCGACAGCATCGGCAGTTGGCCGGCTGGGTGCACGACCAGGGCATTCCCCGGGTGAAAATCAAGATCGGTGGATCGGGTGGCAGTGAGGTGCCCCGCGACCTGAGCCGGATGGCCGCCGCCCGGCGCACCATCGGCGACGCGGCCGAGCTGTACGTCGACGCCAACGGCGCCTACCAGCGCAAGCAGGCCATCCGGGTGATGCGCCGTGCCGCGGACCTCGACGTGCGCTGGTACGAGGAGCCCGTGAGCTCCGACGACCTGCCGGGGCTCGGCCTGGTCCGTGACCACGTGCTGCCCGACGTCGCGGCGGGG
Source organism: Micromonospora sp. MW-13 (assembly GCF_003434305.1). GTDB lineage: Bacteria > Actinomycetota > Actinomycetes > Mycobacteriales > Micromonosporaceae > Micromonospora. The sequence goes on along the minus strand of NZ_QKKX01000047.1, from coordinate 27,755 downwards.
GAATACGGCTACGACCTGGCCTACTTCCACCGGATGGCGCCCTACGTGGACTGCCTCCAGATCGACGTCACGCGGTGCGGCGGGATCAGCGAGTTCCTCCGCGCCGCCTCGGTGGCCGCCGCCGCCGGGCTGGAGGTGTCCGCGCACTGCGCGCCGCACCAACACCTTCCGGTGGCCGCGGCCGTACCGAACCTGCGGCACATCGAGTGGTTCCACGACCACGTCCGCATCGAGTCGATGCTTTTCGATGGCGTTGTCGGGGCCGGCGGCGGGGTTGCCCCGGTGTGTCTCGACGCGCCCGGCAACGGGCTGGCGCTGCGGGCCGCGCGGGCCGAGGCGTACCGGGTGGCATGAGACGGGAGGAAGACATCGCCGGCCGGGTGAGCGGACGGCCGACCGGTCGGCGGACGGCCGGACTCGGAAGGAGGAGGGAGCGTGCGAGTTCAGGAGGTGCACCACCAGACCCGACGGGTCCTGGTGGTGGTCTGTGACAAGGGTGAGGAGGCGGTGAGCACCATCGGCCGGGCACTGGACGCGCACGGCGTACGGTCCGGCCAGGTGAGCGCCGTCGGTGGCTTCTCCGGCGGCGAGGTCGGCTACTTCGACCGCGATCGGGGCGACTACCTCCGCATCCCGATCGGCGGGCAGGCCGAGGTGCTGTCGCTGCTCGGTGACGTGGCCGAGCGGGACGGCGAGCCTGTGCTCCACGTGCACGCCGTGCTCGGCCGGCCCGACGGCAGCACCCTCGGCGGCCATCTACTCCGCGGCGAGGTGTGGCCCACCCTGGAGGTCATCATCACCGAGGTCGGGCCCGAACTGACCAAGCGGGTCGACCCGGAGACCGGCCTCGCGCTGATCGTCGGTGCCACGCCACGCTGACCACGGGCCGCCGCTCACCCGGCGTGCGGCGTGGCGGTCGATGCGCCACCGGTGGTCGCTGGATGTTGGGATAAGTCAGCAGGTTGGGGGTACGGGCAGCAGATGGCTTCTTCTGACGACATGCCGCAACCGGGCCCGCAGGAACAGCCCTATCCGGGCGAATCGGCCGGCATGGATCCCCGGCCCCGGGATCGGATGGCCGACTACGTCGGCCGCGACCTGCTGCGCGGTAGGCGAGCCCTGGTGACCGGCGGCGACTCGGGAATCGGGCGGGCGGTCGCGATCGCGTTCGCCAAGGAGGGCGCCGATGTCGCCGTGGCCTACCTCGCCGAGCACGAAGACGCCCGACAGACCGCCGAGCTGATCGAGGCCACCGGGCGCCGCTGCGTGCTCATCCCCGGCGACCTGGCCGACGCCCGGCACTGCTCCGAGGTGGTGGCCCGGACCGTAGGTGAGCTGGGCGGTCTGGATCTGCTGGTGAACAACGTCGCCTACCAGCAGAACGCCGACTCGCTGACCGAGATCTCCGAGGAACAGTGGCAGCGCACCTTCGCCGTCAACATCCACAGCTACTACCGGGTCACCAAGGCGGCACTCGACCACCTGCCGGAGGCTTCCTCGATCATCAACACGGCCTCGATCAATGGTCTCAAGGGCAACAGCCATCTGATCGACTACTCGGCCACCAAGGGCGCGATCATCGCTCTCACCTACTCTCTCGCCCAGTCGTTGGTCAAGAAGAGGATCCGGGTCAACTGCGTCGCCCCCGGACCGGTCTGGACCCCGCTGATCCCGGCCACCCTCCCGGGCGACAAGGTCCAGGAGTTCGGCCAGCAGGTCCCGATGGGACGCGCCGCCCAACCTGACGAGATCGCCCCTTCCTACGTCTTCTTCGCCAGCGACCTGTTGTCGTCCTACTACACCGGCGAGGTGCTCGCCCCGATCGGCGGCGTCACCCTGCCTGGCTGACGCACCGAGCGGCCGGAGAGAACCGGCCGCTGACGCACCGAGCGGCCGGAGAGAACCGGCCGCCGTCGTCCGCCCGGCTCTGCCATGCCGCACCGCATACCGGGATCGCCAGCCTGCTGGGCACCTTCGCGCCAGACCGTCACCCGTGTTCCATCCCTTACGTCCGTGACGACCTTGGCCGGGGTCACCGCCGGAACAGATCCGGACAGACGATCAGGCGGGGGCACGGCGTCGAGCACCGCCTCTGGGGCGGTGACCACCATGCCGGTGGCGTCGCCGCCAGGCATCGGTCGAGCGCCTGCCGTGCGTCACGGGAGGTGTGGGAGCCTGCGAGTGGGGCGAGTGGTTCGCGTCCTTCGATGCCGGGTGCGGCGCAGCGTCGCCATGTGACTATGGTCGGGGCCTCGCCGTCCGGCCCGCACCGCCGTCGACCTGTCCCCCGACCGGCACCGCTTCCTGTCCGCTGGAGGTACCGTGACCACCGCACCGGATCAGACCGCCAGGGCACGGCGCGTCTGGGACAAGGCCGCGCCCAGCTACGACAGGCAGATCGCCCTTCTGGAGAAGCTCCAGTTCGGGGGCGGCCGGGAATGGCTCGGTGCCCGCGCCCGCGGCCGGACCCTCGACGTGGCCATCGGCACCGGCCGCAACCTGCCCCACTACCCGCCCGACGTCGCGGTCACCGGAATCGAACTCAGCCCCGCCATGCTCGCCATCGCCCGGCAACGGGCCGTCGACCTCGGCCGAACCGTCGACCTGCACGAAGGCGACGCCGAGCGGCTGCCCTTCGCCGCCGCCTCCTTCGACACGGCCGTCTGCGCCCTGTCACTGTGCACGATCCCCGATCCGGCCGCCGCGATCCGTGAGATGCACCGCGTCCTGATCCCCGGCGGACAGCTACTCCTACTCGATCACATCCGCAGCACCTGGCCACCCGTCCATGCCGCCCAGTGGCTGCTCGAACGGATCACCGTCCCCTCCGCCGGCGAACACTTCACCCGCCGCCAACTACCCCTGGTGCAAGCGGCCGGCTTCGACATCGTCGAGGCCGAACGACTCAAGGCCGGCACCGTGGAACGAATCCACGCGATCAAACCCGACTGACGCGCCGACCGGCCGCGCCCGGCGCGCGAGCCGACCGCCGCCGCTGACACGGGTCGGGCCCGCTCCAGATCCGGTGCCCCGACTGAAACCTCGCGGCCAGGTCAACCGGCCTGAGTTGTCCGCCACTTTGAAGGTTTCGTCTCACCGGCCTGCTGTTGTCGCGGAAAAGTTTCTACCGATGGTTCAACGATACCGTTCATGGCATGACTGCTGCTATCAAAGACGCCGCCCATCTCGTCGACGCCGCTACCGTCATGGGGTTGCTCCCGGCCCGGCCGCGGCTGCTTGCCTTGGGTGAGCCGACCCACGGCGAGGATGTTCTGCTCGACCTGCGAAACGACCTCTTCCGGCAACTCGTCGAGCAGGAGGGCTACCGGGCGATCGCCATCGAGAGCGACTGCATGATGGGCCTGGTCGTGGACGACTACGTCACGTCGGGCACGGGCATCCTCGACGAGGTCATGGAGCGCGGCTTCAGCCACGGATGGGGTGCCTTCGCGGCCAACCGCGAACTGGTGCGCTGGATGCGCGCGTACAACGACGGCCGGCCCGCGTCCGAGCGGCTGCGCTTCGTCGGTTTCGACGGCCCGCTGGAGACCACCGGCGCCGCGAGCCCCCGGCAGGCCCTCACCGCACTCCACGCCTACCTCACCGCCCGGGTTGACGCCGACCTGCTTCCCTGCACCACGGAAACGCTCGACCGCCTGCTCGGCGCCGACGACCGGTGGACCGACCCCGCCTCGATGATGGAACCGTCCCGGTCCGTGGGGCAGACGCCCGAGGCCAGGCAGCTGCGGCTGCTCGCCGACGACCTGGTGGCCCTGCTCGACACGCAGACGCCACACCTGATCGCGGCGTCCGCACCGGACGACTGGGACCGGGCACGCATGTACGGTCGTACCGCCACCGGGCTGCTGCGATACCACTTCTGGATGGCCGACGGGTCACCGAGCCGCCTGGCGCGGCTCTGCGCGCTGCGGGATTCGATGATGGCCGCCAACCTGTTCGCCATCGCCGAGCAGGGCCCGGCGCTGGTGTACGCCCACAACGGGCATCTCCAGCGGGACAAGAGCAGGATGCGGATGGGCGGCCTGCCGCTGCAATGGTGGAGCGCCGGGGCGATCGTCAGCGCCCAACTGGGCGAGGGGTACGCCTTCCTCGCCACGGCCCTCGGCACGATCCGCCACCACGGGGTGGACACCCCACCCCCGGACACCATCGAAGGGCTCCTGTACGCGCTCCCGGAGGACCGATACGTCGTCGACGCCCGCCGACTGGCCGCTGTCCTCGGCGAGGTGGCGCCCGCCTCCCGCGTGTCCCCCTGGTTCGGCTACTTCCCGCTGGACCCGGCCCACGTCGCCAGCATTGACGGGATCGTGTTCGTCAAGGACGCCCCGCCGAGCTAGTGGGGTCTGTGACCGTGCCGACCGACACCAGCGGGCCGGCGCGGACCGGTGGCCCCCGGGACCGGGCCGGCACGTTCGAGCCCCGGACCGAACCCGGACGGGTCCCGCCCCTTCGCCGTGGCCCGGACCGTGCGGGTGGGAGCCGGCGCGGTCGCCGGACGTCGGGCACCGCCGGCCGGAACGCGCCGGTCGACGGTTGCCCCAGGCTTCGGGTGACCTCAGTGGTGGGTCGGATCCGGCACCGAGGCGCTGCCGATTCGTAACCGCTCGCGTAGCCGGCGCGCTCCGGGGCCGCGGTACGCCCGCAGGGTGCTTTCGAGAGCGTCGCGCACGTGCGGATCGGGATGGTCGGCCAGGTATGTCAGCGCCGCCGCGCCGGCCACGGCCCAACTCGTAGAGCACCTCGACGATCTCGTCGGCGGTGGTCGCCGTCCGTAGCCGCGTCATCAGCTCGCTCTTCGGCCGGGGCGGCTCGTCGTACGACCGTGCGGGCACGCCCACCCCGCCGGGCCGGCGTGCCCGCATGCCTCAGTTGGGCCAGCAGGTCACTTGAAGCGGATGAACTTGGAGAACTGGCTGTTGGCAGTTCCCACCGTCACCGTCCGGTGACTGTACGCGTCGGCGTAGAGGTAGTTGTACTCGTCGATTTCGAAGGAGCCGTTCGAATTCACGCTGGTGACGAAGGCGACGTGACCGTAGGTGCCGCCGAGGCGGACCGCGATGTCACCGGCCTTCGGGCTGTTGTAGACCGGCACGCCGGCGTTCCCGGCAGCGGCGACCCACTCCTTGGCGTTGCCCCACCGCGCCTGGCCCGCGTACTGGTTGTGGAAGGCCACGCCGACCCGGCTCCGCAGCGCCCAGGCGGCGAAGCTGGTGCACTGCCCCTTGTAGAAGTTCCACGGATCGATACCCGTGGTCTGACCCTTGTACGGGTAGTCGTCCTTGGCCGGGTAGGTCGTCCCGGCAGAGATCAGCTGGTGGGAGGCGTTGTTGTTCTTGAGCGTGGCGTTCAGGTTCGCCTTGGCGCCCGGCGCGAAGTCCTGGTGGGCGTAGGAGCCGTCGTAGTCGCTGTTGTAGTAGACCCGCACCGTGTTGCCAGTGCGGTTCCACACGGAGGCGGCATTGTTCTTGATGCACAGGCCCTGGCCGTTGCCGGCGCCCTTGAACTCGTAGCAGTCCGGCTGGGTCGAGCCGTAGTCGGCCAGCGATCCGGTGTGATCGGAGATCGACCCCGCGTGGTCGCTGTTGTAGTAGTAACAGAACTCCCCGGCGTCGCAGATTCCATCGCGGGACGCCGCCTGAGCAGGCGCGGCGACCGCCAGGACGCCGAGGGTCGCGGCGAGCACGCCGAGGGCGCCGAGGGCGCCGAGCGCGCGAACGGTGATCCTGGACATGCCCACTTCCCTTCCAGGGGTATGAGACGACGGGCCCACACTACAAGCCATTGATCAATCTGCATACGCTTTTCGCGGTCCGGCCAGCCGCCGAGCTGGTCGCGGCGCGATCGGCCGGCACCCGCCCACGCTGCCGGATCGCCGGATCGCCGGATCGCCGAGTCTCTGCCGGCCCGGGCCGACGAGGGCTGGTCGCGCTCAGGCGAAGAGTTCGCCGAGCAGCTCGGGGTCGATGGGGATGGGGGCGGGGCGGTAGGCCGGCGGCTGCGCGCCCATCAGCTCGCGTACCAGGAAGTCCCAGCTACGCTTGCGGACGTAGTGCAGGCAGTCGATGAACAGGTGCTCCGCCCCGGGCACGATGAGCAGCTCGAAGTCCTTGTCGGCGGCGATGAGCCGGTCGGCCAGCCGCAGCGTGTGGTCCGGGTGGACGTTGTCGTCCGATTCGCCGTGGATGAGCAGCAGCTTGCCGGTCAGCCGGTCCGCGATGTCGACATTGGATGCGCGGGCCCATGCCTCTGGGTTGTCCGCACCGTCGTACAGCTCCGCATAGGACGCCTGGTAGTGGCGGTGGTCGTGGACGCCGCAGAGGGCGACGCCGGCCCGGTAGACCTCGGGGAAGTCGAGCATCGCCCGCACGGTGGCGAACCCGCCGCCGGACAAGCCGAACGCGCCCACCCGGTCCAGGTCCATCCATGGCCGGGTCCGGGCCAGTTGCCGTAGCGCGGCGACATGGTCGTCCAGAGATCCCGCGTCGGCGAGGTGACCGTAGGAGGCGTCGTGAAAGGCCTTGCTCCGCCCCGGGGTGCCGCGCCCGTCCACTGCCACCACCACGAAGCCCAGCGCCGCGATGGCCTCCGCGTCGAAGCCGAACCCGCCGGGGTCGAAGCACGGGTCGACCCGGTTGACGTGCGGGCCGGGGTAGACGCTGTCCACCACCGGGTAGCGCCGGGCGGGGTCGAACCCCCTTGGCCGGTACAGCACACCGTAGATGTCCGTCACTGCGTCGGCCGCCTTGACGCGGAACCGTTCCGGCGGAGTCCAGCCGGTGGCGGTGAGCTTGCTGATGTCGGCCCGCTCCAGCTCGACCAGCACCCGCCCGGTCCAGTCGCGGACGCGGGACACCGGCGGGGTGTCGACGGTGGACGCCGAGTCGATGAAGTACTCCATGGTGTCCGGCACCGTGACGACGTGGTCCCGTTCGTCGTCGGTGACCTTGGCGAAGCCGGAGCCATCCAGGCCGACCCGGCACACCGTGCGCCGGTACGGGTCGGCGTCCACCAGCCCGGAGGCAATGAAGTACACCACCCGCTCGGTCTCGTCGACGTGCAGGATCTGCCGCACCGCCCACTGCCCGGAGGTGACCTGCCCGAGCAGCGTGCCGGTGTGCAGGTCGTACCGGTACAGGTGGCCCCAGCCGTCCCGCTGCGAGTACCAGAGCGCCTCGTCGGCCAGCACCCGCACGATCGGTGGCTCGGTCATCCACTGGTTGGGCTCCACGCGGGTGGCCCCGGTCTCGCTGAGCACGGTGGTGACCTGGCCGGTGGCCGGATCGAGGCGGTGCAGGGTGAGGGTGTGCCGGTCGCGGGGCGTGCTGAGGTAGTACACCGCCGAGCTGTCCGGGGCCCACCACGCCCACTTGATCAGGATCGGCGACAGCGCCGACATCATCAGCGGCTCCGCCTGCGCGCGGACCACCGTGCCCGACGCGATGTCGAGGACCACCAGTTCGGCGCGCGGCAGCGCCTCGTCCCCGGGGTACGGGTACCGCTGGGTGCGCAGCACCGAGGCGCCGCCGTCGGCGGGCCTGGCCTCCACGAGGTGGGTCTGCCGGACACCGCGCTCATCGGTCCGATGCGTCAGCGCCTTCGTCGAGTCGGGCGACCAGGCCACGGCAGGCGGCAGGTGCGGCAGGCCGAACTTGCGCAGCAGGGTGCCGTTGCCGAGGCACTCCGGGCTGGAGGCGTACCGGTAGGCGGGCTCGCCGTCGGTGGTCAGCGCCCACTCGCGGCCGTCGGACAGCGAGCGCGCCCACAGGTCGTGCCCCCGCAGGGCCACCGCGACCTTCTTGTCGGGTGACGGCACCTCCAGCGGGTTGCCCGACGGCGGGAGCTCGGCCCGCTCGCAGGCGTAACTGTCCAGGCGGCAGCGCCAACGCCCGCCGAACGCGTCGAACTCCACGGCGTTCCCGGCCAGCTCGATGGCCCTGAACGGCAACGCCTCACGGTCGACCTGCTGCCCGGAGGCCGCGGCCAGCGCGACGGCGAGCCGGGCGTGGTCGAAGGCCGGCTCGCGGCTGCCCGCCGCCGGGTCGACCAGCACGAACCGCCTGCCGGCTCCGTTGCTCACCGCGTACCAGAATCGGGCCCCTCCGTCGATCCACTGCGGCTTGATCTTGTCGCCGACGACCAACTCGCCGGGTCGGGCGGGTCGACGGAGGAGCAGTTCCGCAGCCTGGTAGTCCTGAGTAGTGCTCATTCGTCGTGTCCTTCCTCGGTGCCGGTTTCGGGCATGGGGATGCCACGGCGACACCAGCACGGCAGGGGAAATGAGAGCGTGGGAGGCTCGGGCGAGGGCGCTGGCCGTCTCGCGAGCAGGGCGCGGTCGGGGAAGGGCGGTGCCTGGTCAGGACTCGCGGTTGAACAGACGTTTCGACCAGAGGTATCCGCCCAGCGCGATGGCGGCGCACCAGGCGAGCCCGATCCACGCGTTGTTCCCGATCGGCTTGTCCATCAGCAGGCCGCGCAGGGTCTCGATGATCGGCGTGAACGGCTGGTACTCGGCGAACCAGCGCAGAACGGCCGGCATGGAGTCGGTGGGTACGAACCCGCTGCCGAGGAAGGGCAGCAGGACGAGCGGCATGGGCAGGTTGCTCGCGGTCTCGACGCTCTTGCTCACCTGGCCGAGCGCGACGGACAACCAGACGAGTGCGAAGGTCACCGCCACCAGGAAACCGGCCGTGGCCAGCCACCCGCCCAGCCCGGCGGTGGGCCGGAAGCCGACCAGCAGCGCCACGCCGATCACGATCGCCAGGCTGAACACCGCCTGGATCATGCTGCCCAGGACATGCCCGGTCAGCACCGAGACGCGGGCGATGTGCATGGTGCGAAACCGGGTGATGATGCCTTCGGTCATGTCCATGGCGATCGAGATCGCGGTCCCCTGGACCGTGGCCGTCACGGTCATCAGGATGATCGCGGGTGCCACGTAGTTGGCGTACGCGGCGCGCCCGCCGGCCGCGCCGACGTGCGCCGCCCCGCCGAGTCCGGCGCCCAGTGTGCCGCCGAGCACGTAGACGAACAGCAGCAGGAAGACGACGGGCATCCCGACGAGCGTCACGGTCATGGACGGGTACCGCAGCATGCGCTTGAGGTTGCGGCGCAGCATCGTCGCCGAGTCGCGTAGCGGATGGAGACGGAGTCTCGCCGGAGCCGGGCCGGTGAGGGTGGAGGTGCTCATCGGGTGGTCACCTTCTCGTTGCTGGGGTTGCCGGTGAGGGCGAGGAAGACGTCGTCGAGATCGGGGGTGTGCACGGACAGTTCGTCGACCTCGATGGCCCGGTCGTCGAGCCGGCCGATCAGGGTCTTCAGCGCGCGCAGGCTGCCATCGCTGGGCACCCGCAGGGCGAGCGCGTCGTTGTCGGGCGAGGCCTGCTCCAGCACCCGCATGGCCGCGTCGAGGCCCTGCGGGTCGGCGAACCGCAGGCGAACGTGTCCACCGGGGATGCGGCGCTTCAGTTCCTCCGCGGTTCCCTCGGCGACCACCCGGCCGTGGTCGATGACCGCGATCCGGTCGGCCAGCTCGTCGGCTTCCTCCAGGTACTGCGTGGTCAGGAAGATGGTGACGCCGCTGGCCACCAGGTCCCGGATGATCTGCCACATGTTGCGGCGGCTGCGCGGATCCAGTCCGGTGGTCGGCTCGTCGAGGAAGATCACCCGCGGGCTGCCGACCAGGGTCATCGCCAGGTCGAGCCGCCGCCGCATGCCCCCGGAGTAGGTCGATGCCGGCTTCCTGCCCGCCTCGGTCAGGTCGAACTGTTCGAGCAGCTGGGCGGCGCGCCGCCGGCCTTCGCCCCGGGGGAGGTGGTGCAGATCCGCCATCAGCAGCAGGTTCTCCTCGCCGGTGAGCAGGTTGTCCACCGCGGAGAACTGACCGGTGACGCCGATCGCGGCGCGCACCGCGTCCGGTTCGCGGGCGAGGTCGTGCCCGGCGACCTGGACGTCACCGGCGTCGGCACTGAGCAGAGTGGACAGGATCTTGACCGTGGTGGTCTTCCCGGCACCGTTCGCGCCGAGCAGCGAGAAGACCGTTCCCTGTCGCACGTTCAGATCGAGACCGTCGAGCACGACCTGGTCGCCGAACGACTTCCGTAGCCCGGTCGCGGCGATCGCGGGCCGGGATTGCTTGCTGGTCATGGTTTCCCTTTTCCGGAGCCGGAGGTGGATCAGGAGCGGTGGATGGTGATGTCGCCGTAGGAGGTGCGGCCACGCACCTCGACGGTCTCGTCGGCCTCGTCGGGCCGGGTGGCGTTCTCCAGCAGGTTGCGCACGTGCCCGAATGCGGTGTTCACCTCCAGCCAGGCGGCGGTGCCCGCGGCGATGCCGACATCCAGGTTGCCCATGGCGGTCCCGAGGACGACCGAGCCGCGGACCACCTCGCCGAGGCGGATGCTGCCGTTGGACGTCTTGGCGTCCACGCCGGCGCCGGCCCGCTCGACGTGGATGTCGCCGTTGGCCGCGCGCACCCGCAGGTCGCCGGTGACCGCGTCGATCGCGGTTTCGCCGTTGGAGTTCTTGACCACCGCGGTGCCCTCGACCTCGCCGATCTGGACCTTGCCGGAGCCGGTGGAGATCTCGGCGTTGCCCGTGATGCCGTCGGCCGTGACGTGACCGGCCGACGTGTCCAGGCGCAGCGGGCCGGTTCGTTCGAGCCAGAAGTTCCCGGCGGAGGTCTTGAGCCTGCACTCCCCGAGTCGACCGGCACAGCGGACGTCGCCCACCTGCATCTCGGCGGACACCTGGGAACCGCTGGGCAGTTCGATGGACACGTCGACCGACCTGGTCTTGCGGGAGAAGTCGAAAGCGCGCGCCTTCGGACCGGTCACCCGGAGCGTGCCGTTGGTGTAGTCGACACGGACCTGCTGAGCGGCCTTCACGTCGGACTCGTCGGTTTCGTCGCTCGGGCGGACCTCGACGACAGTGTCGGTCCGGTCGCTCGCGGCGATCCGCACGTCGCCGACGACGCCGAGTTCGAGCGTGACGGAAATCGGTTCGGGCGTCTCGAAATTTGGCATGGTTGTCCCCGCATCATGGGTGGGTGAGCCGTCCCCGCAGGCCGGGGACGTGGTGTGAGGAAAGCGTGCGGTGCGGCTAGCGCACCCAGCCGGTGAAGCCCTGCCTGGCCCGTTTCGCGCTGCCGCGTGGCTCGGGCCGCTGCTCGCGATCGGACCGCTGCAAGGCGGCTGCCGCCGCCCGGACCAGCCAGGCATTGACCGAGCGGCCCTCCTTGGCCGCGGCCTCCTCGACCGCGGCCTTGAGCTGCTCGGGCAGGCGTACGTTGATCCGCGCGGCGGGGCCGTCCTCGGCGATCAGCAGATCGCTGTCCGGCGCGCCGTCGACCGTAGCCGCGGTGCTCCCGGCCGCGAGTTCGAGCGGCTCGGCGGGTGGCGAGGTCACGACGAAGCTCGGATCGCGTCCACGCAGGCGCAGTTCCACCGAACCCGGAGCCAGGTCCCGGGTGATCTCGTCGGCGGCGGCCGACAGCGCGTCCAGCAGCGTCATCCGGATCGCCGACTCGAGCGACCCGGTCAGGCGCTCGACCAGCGCACGCGCCTCCTCTCCGCCGGCTTCGGCAAGCGTGGCGAACTCACGCCCGAGGTTGCTCACGTACGAGGTCAAGTCCATGGTGCCAGTTTGGCACACCGATGGCACAGGCACAAGCCATGTTGGCTCAGCAGAGGTGTCACGGTTGGCACCACCTGGCATGTCCGGCTGAATAAGCGCAGGTCAAGGGCGGGGTGCAGACCGGACGCGACGAGGGTCTGCTACCCGCCAGTCGACGCAGCGCAGCGAGCAAATCGAGGTGCTCGTCCAGGTCTCTGGCCCGCCCAGCGGGCAGGCCGTCAGGCTCGTGGCATTGTTCCAGCGAGTCGAGTTGCACCGGCACGGTGCTGCACTATGGCTGATGTCGTCACCGTCAGCCGACACATGGAGGACCAATGGTTTCAGGTCGATCGACTGCCCCGCCGTGGGTGCCGTACGCCACAGCCATCGTGGCCGGAGTCGCGGTCGTCGCGGGGGCCTACCTGATCGTCCGGCCGGCGGCGGACGTCGGGTGCACACCGCTGGAGGTCAGCTCGTCGGTGGAGAAGGACGTGCTGCTTGGTGAGCTGGCCGAGCGATACAACAGGAGCAATCGGCGGTTCGGCGACCGCTGCGCCACCGTGACCGTCCACGGCCTCACCTCCGGTGCGGCGACGGACGCGCTGGCCGGCGATTGGGCCGTCAAGCAGCCCAACATTCCACAACCGCAGGTGTGGATGCCGACGTCGACCCTGTGGACCGGGCAGTTGAAGTTGCTGGACGAGGCCGCCGGGCGCCCACCGCAGACCTCCGGGCCGTACCCGTCGATCGCGAACAGCCCGCTGGTCATCGCCATGCCGCAGCCGAAGGGCGAGCTGCTCCGACAGCAGGGTCAGCTCGGCTGGGGTGAGATCCTGGGCTCGTCCGGGCGGGCGGGCTGGGCCACCTTCGGTCGCCCCGAGTGGGGACGGTTCGCATTCGGCAAGGTCAACCCGAACCTGTCCACCTCCGGGCTGGCTGCCATCATCGCCACGTACTACGCGGCCATCAACCGGGCCAGCGACCTCACCGAGAGCGACCTGGCGAATCCGCGGGTGACCCAGTTCGTCCGCCGCATCGAGGCCAACGTGTCCCACTACAGCGACGACGTGGTGGACCTGCTGAAGAACCTCGCCGAGGCGGACCTGTCCGGCGACGGCGCGCAGGCCCCGACCGACATGAGCGCGATCGTGACGCAGGAGGAGCTGGTCTACCAGTACAACGAGGGGAAGCTGAGTCCGACCCCGGGCGAGAAGCCCAGGGTCCCGCTGGTCGCGGTGTATCCGAAGGAGGGAACGTTCAACCTTGACCACCCGTACGTGGTCCTCCCCTCGGCCAGCCCGGAGCAGCGTGACGCCGCTGCCGACTTTCTGGCGTTCCTTCAGGATTCGCCTCAACAGCGCAGCTTCAGCCGGCTCGGGTTCCGCGACCACGAGCGAAACGCGTCCGGCCCGCTGGTCGCCTCCGTCGGCGGGCGCGGGGCAGTCCCGGATCTCACCTACTTCGACCCGCCGGAACCGACCGTGGTCAAGGCGATCCTCAACGGCTGGGGCACGCTGCGCAAGAAGGCGAACATCCTCGTCGCCGTCGACACGTCCGGTTCCATGAACGCCAAGATCGGTGACCGGAGCAGGTTCCAGGTGGCGACCACGGCAGCCGCCAAGGGCTTCGGCCTGTTGAACTCCGAGGACCAGGTCGGGCTCTGGTCGTTCTCCTCCGAGACGCCGCAGCGGCCGAAATCGCCCTACAGCGAAGAGGTCCGACTGTCGGCGTTCAACCAGAAGACCCTGATCAACAAGATCAACAACCTCCATGTCGAAGGCGGCACCGCGTTGTACGCCACCGTACGGGCGGCACACCGTCACATGCTCGACCACTATGACCAGTCCCGGATCAACGCGTTGGTCGTACTGACCGACGGCAAGAACGAGTACAACAAGGACAACAAGCTCGCCAAGCTGCTTCAGGATGTCGCGCTGGATCCGGATCGGCCGGTCAAGATCTTCTGCATCGCCTTCGACGAGCAGTCCGATTTCGCGACTCTCGACCGGATCGCCAAAGCGTCCGCGGGCAAGGCGTTCGACGCCCGCGACCCGGCGAAGATCGACGACGCGTTCGTCAAGCTGGTCAGTAGCTTCTAGGGCGGCGGGACTTCTGCGGGCTCAGGGACGGTGAGGCGGTAGCGGGCTGGGGAAGCCGGGTTGGCCACCTGGTCGCCCGCTCCGCGTAGCTCCTCGGTGCCGAGCGGGTCATCGTCGTCGACCGGCTGTTCGAGCGGCTCGGCACGGCCGCTCGACTTCCTGACCGGACACCCGACCGGGGGGGTGTCCGCTGCGCGGGCGCGGCGGGCAACCCCTCGGTACGGCCTGGCCGGCCGATGACCGGCGGCGCAGCCCATGGCCGGCCACTGACCGGCGCCTCGACGGCCGGGTCCGTGGCACCCTCCTCGAAGGATGTCGGCCGGCTGGCATGCACCGCCGCCGGCCTGCGCGGGCTGCTGCGCAGGTCAGCGTGCTGCGGGCGGAATGCTCTGCTCGTACTGGAAGACGTTGTGGGGGTCGTACTTCGCCTTGATCCTGCGGAGCCGGTCGAAGTTGGGACCCCAGTAGGCGGTTTCCCACTCCGCCATTCCGATGTTCGGCACGTTGACGTAGGCGCCGTGTACGTAGGGCCGCAGTGCCTGGCTGAACTCGGCGATCCAGGCCTGGGCGATCGGGGTGATGGCGTTGCCGCTGTCCGGCTCGCCACGAGTGCCCCAGCCGGCGCCCGGCTCGGAATAGAAGAGCGCGTCGCGATGCGGAAACGCCGCGCCGCCGAAGGGTTCGCTCGATTGGGCTCCCGTGCCGAATGCCTGGGTGAAGAAATTGCTGTCATCCGAGGGGGCGTCTTCCATGAATGCGCGGATCACGCTGATCGCCTTCTTCGGGAACGGCTCGTTGGTGAACTGGGAGAAGAACTTCCAGTTCGCGGGCTCGTCCTCGGTCGGAATCTGGAATCCGGCATAGGTGTCGCCCCAGCCCCCGGTCTGCACCGTGACCTCGGGGTTGCCGACCGACAGGACCGGCCCCAGCAACTCCCGTGCCTCTGCCTCCGATCCTTCCGCGAGAACCCCGAACAGCAGGATCTGGGATTTGTGGATCTCGAGTTGGGTTCCGAGGCGGTTGTCGGCGAACGGTGCGGTGCGCTGCCAGGTGTCGAAGACCCCGTACAGGTCGTCGAGGCCGTCCCATGTTGCTTGCAGGTAGGCGACGCTCTTCAGCGAGGCCACCTTGTAGGTGAGTGAGGTGACGATCCCGAAGTTGCCGTTTCCCGCTCCGCGCAGCGCCCAGAGCAGGTCCGAGTGATTCCACGGGTCTACCTCGATCGCCTTCGCGCCGTCGGCACCCGACGCGACGACGATCTCCGCCCCTATCAGGTTGTCGCAGGCCATGCCGAGGTAGCGGGTGAGGAAGCCGAGGCCGCCGCCGAGGGTCGCACCGGACAGGCCCACGCTTCCCTCCGTTCCCGTCGTTACCGCGAGATCCTGCTTCCCGAGCGTGGTCACCGCCTCCAACTGGTTGAGCCCGGCGCCGACTGTGGCGGTGCGAGCGGCTGTGTCGATCTGGGCCGACTTCAGCTCGCTGACGTCGATCACGATGCCGTTGTCCACGTTCGACCAGCCCTCGAGGCTGTGACGACCGCTGCGCACCCGCAGCGCGACGTTGTTCTGCCGCGCCCACGTGAGGGCGTTGACCACGTCCTGGGTCTCCTGGGCGAAGACGATGACCAGCGGATAGTGAACGAAGAGCTCGTCCCAGCCGAGGCTCGCACTCGCGTACTCGGGGTTCTGGGGACGGACGATGCGGCCGGTCAGCTTCGCCGGCGGGCACTTCGCGCTGGAGGACAGATCCGGGCCGTCGGCCGCAAGCCCCGGGGTGCCCCCGGCCATGATGCCCGGGAGAACGACCGCCCCGGCGCCAACGGCCGCCGTCGCCCTGAGCAGGTCGCGACGAGAAAGGTCGCGCATGGTCCGTGTCCTCTCGATCGGGTTACGCCAGTCTTCGAAGGCTCTCGCCTTTCATCTGGCGCGCAAACCCACGCTAATACGAGAGGCTCCGTCGAATATCTGAGAACTTGTCCCGGAACCCGGTCGGGTGATGGCGGCCTTTTGCGAAGCGGACCAGGCGTTGGTATTGGGCGACCGCCGATCCAATGGCGAACGAGCCCCGGTCGATCGATGGTGGATCGACCGGGGCTCGTCGGGTGGTGCCGGGTCAGGCGAGGTCGAACCGGTCGAGTTCCATGACCTTGGTCCAGGCTGCGACGAAGTCGGCCACGAACTTGTCGCGCGCGTCCTGGCTGGCGTAGACCTCCGCGAGGGCCCGTAGCTGGGAGTTGGAGCCGAAGATGAGGTCGACCGCGGTGGCGGTCCACCTCACCTCATCGGTGGCCAGGTCCCGGATCTCGTACACGTGCTCGTCGGACTCCGACGCCTTCCACCGGGTGCCCGGGGAGAGCAGGTTGGTGAAGAAGTCGTTGGTGAGCACGCCGGGCCGGTCGGTGAGGACGCCGTGCCGCGTGCCGCCGACGTTTGCCTCGAGGGAGCGCAGGCCGCCGACGAGGACGGTCATCTCGGGCGCGGTCAGGTTGAGCATGTAGGCACGGTCGAGGAGCAGCACCTCCGGCTGGGTCTTCTCGCCGGGACGCAGGTAGTTGCGGAACCCGTCGGCGCGCGGCTCGAGGACCCGGAAGGACTCGACGTCGGTCTGCTCGGCAGTGGCGTCGGTGCGGCCCGGACGGAACGGCACGGTCACCTCGACGCCGGCGTCGCGCGCCGCCTTCTCGACGGCGGCCGAGCCGGCCAGCACGATCAGGTCGGCGAGCGAGATCTTCGCGCCGCCGGCGGAGTTGAACTCCCGCCGGATGCCCTCGAGGGTCTCCAGGACCGTCGCGAGCTGCTCGGGCTGGTTGACCTCCCAGCTGCGCTGCGGCTCGAGACGGATCCGCGCGCCGTTGGCGCCGCCGCGCTTGTCGGTGGACCGGTAGCTGGCGGCTGAGGCCCAGGCGGTGGCGACCAGTTGGGCGGTCGGGATGCCGGAGTTCAAGACCGTCGCCTTGAGGGCGGCGACGTCGGCGTCACCCACGAGCGCGTGGTCGACGGCCGGCACCGGGTCCTGCCACAGCTGGGGCTCCGGGACCCACGGTCCGAGGAAACGGTCGACCGGGCCCATGTCGCGGTGCAGCAGCTTGTACCAGGCCTTGGCGAACGCGAGGGCGAACTCGTCGGGATTCTCCAGGAAGCGGCGCGAGATCTTCTCGTACGTCGGGTCGACGCGCAGCGCCAGGTCGGTCGTGAGCATCGTCGGCTTGTGCTTCTTCGACGGGTCGTGGGCGTCCGGGATGATCGCCTCGGCATCCTTGGCGACCCACTGCTTCGCGCCGCCGGGGCTCGTGGTGAGTTCCCACTCGTAGCCGAAGAGGATTTCGAAGAAGCGGTTGCTCCACTGCGTCGGCCGGTCGGTCCACGTCACCTCGAGACCGCTGGTGATCGTGTCCCCGCCCTTGCCGCTGCCGTACGTGCTCAGCCAGCCCAGGCCCTGCGCCTCCAGCGGGGCGGCCTCGGGCTCGAGGCCCACGTGGTCGTCGGCGACGCCGGCGCCGTGGGTCTTGCCGAAGGTGTGGCCACCGGCGATGAGGGCTACGGTCTCCTCGTCGTTCATCGCCATCCGGGCGAAGGTCTCGCGGATGAAGTACGCCGACGCGGCCGGATCCGCGTTGCCGCGGGGGCCCTCCGGGTTGACGTAGATGAGGCCCATCTCGGTCGCCCCGACGCCGGCCACCATCTCCTTCTCGGAGGCGTAGCGCTCGTCACCGAGCCAGGTGTCCTCCGGACCCCAGAAGATCTCCTCGGGCTCCCAGACGTCCTCCCGGCCGAAGCCGAAGCCGAAGGTCTTGAAGCCCATCGACTCCAGGGCGACGTTGCCGGCGAACACGAGCAGGTCGGCCCACGAGACCTGCTGGCCGTACTTCTGCTTGACCGGCCACAGCAGCCGGCGGGCCTTGTCGAGGTTGGCGTTGTCCGGCCAACTGTTGAGCGGGGCGAACCGCTGACCGCCGTCGCCGGCGCCGCCGCGACCGTCCTCGATGCGGTAGGTGCCCGCCGCGTGCCAGCTCATCCGGATCATCAGGCCGCCGTAGTGGCCGAAGTCAGCCGGCCACCAGTCCTGCGAGGTGGTGAGGGCCTCGGTGATGTCCTGCTTGAGGGCCTCGACGTCGAGCTTGGCGAACTCCTTGGCATAGCTGAAGTTCTCCCCCAGCGGGTTGCCCTTCGACGAGTGCGCATGCAACACCGAGAGGTCGAGCTGGTTGGGCCACCAGTCCCGGTTGGTGCGCGGGCGGCCTCCGGTCCTCGGCGTCGGCGAGTCGATCGCCGGGTTCTCGCTCTCGCTGCCGTGCGCGGTCACGGAGTCGTGCGCGACCGGGCAGCCGGCCGCCGCCTTGTTGTCCACGCCCTGCGCGCTTGAGGGGGCGTTGTCCTGGGTGTCGCTCATCTGTTTCCTTCCGAACTACTGGCGGATCACTGGGAGGTGCGTTCGGTCGAACAGTCGGGGCAGGTGCCCCAGTAGACGACCTCCGCCTCGTCGACCGTGAAGCCGTGGTCGTTCGAGGCGGTGAGACAGGGAGCACGGCCGACAGCGCACTCGACGTCGGCGATCGCGCCGCAGGAGCGGCACACGACGTGGTGGTGGTTGTCCCCCACCCGGGACTCGTACCGGGCGGTCGCACCGGCAGGCTGGATGCGCCGCACCAGACCGGCGTCGGTGAGCGCCCGCAGCACGTCGTACACCGCCTGGTGGGAGACCGTGGGCTGATCCGCCCGTACCAGCGCGATCACCGTGTCGGTGTCGACGTGCGGATGGTCGCGCAGCGCTGCGAGCACCGCCAACCGGGGTCGGGTCACGCGCAACGAGACCGCCCGAAGCTGAGTCTCGAAGTCGGACGCCACGTGTTGAATATAGTCCACTCTTCTGGAATGAATCAGGTTTTCTTTCGGCTCAACCCGCACCCCTTCGACGCGGACCCGGCCGCCCAACCGGTGGAGCAGACCCCGGGCGGCCGGGTCCGCGTCGAGGGTGAGACCACCGAGTCGCGGCACGTCCCATGCCGATGAGCTGCCACAACACCAGATCAGGCGGGTACGACTGGAGCACTAATCGGTTGGCGGCACACCGCCTGACCGCCTTACCGTGCCAGCCGTGCCCATCCATGACGACGAGATCCGAGCCACCGTCGGGCAGGTGCGCCGCCTGATGGCGGCCCAGTGCCCGCGGTGGGCCGACCTGCCCGTGACGCCCCTACCCGACGAGCTGGAGGGCACCGACCACGTGCTCTTTCGGATCGGCAACGAACTCGTCGCCCGGATGCCCAAGATTGCCTGGGCGGTCGACCAGGCCGATTCTGATGCGCGGTGGCTGCCCCTGCTGGTGCCCCACCTTCCTGTGCGGATTCCAGTCCCGCTTCACGTGGGCGAGCCGGGCGCGGGGTACCCGTGGCGGTGGACCGTGGTGCCGTGGTTCGCGGGGAGCACGCCTCCCAGGCTTGGCTGCGACGACGTACCCCTGGCCCGCGATGTGGCAGCCTTCGTTCGCGCCCTGCACGGGGTGGATCCGGCCGGAGGTCCGGCCAAACCACCGGGTTCCCGCGGGTCCGCCCTGCTCCACGCCGATGAAGCCGTCCGCCGTGTGCTGCCCCGGCTCGCCGAGCATGACGACGGCTTCGACGTGACCGCGGCCGAGGCGGCCTGGGACGCCTGCCTGGCTGCTCCTGACTGGCACCGGGACCCCGTCTGGATCCACGGTGACCTGCAGCCGGGCAACCTGATCACCGACTGCGGCCGGCTGACCGCGGTCATCGACTTCGGCGCACTCGGTGTCGGCGACCCGGCGCCGGACGTGGCTCCGGCGCTATGGACCTTCACCGGCGCGGCCCGGGATGCCTACCGGGAGGCAATCGAGTACGACGACGCTACCTGGCGCCGCGCCTGCGGCTGGGCCCTCGCACCGTCGCTGACCGGCATCGACTACTACCGGCATACCTTTCCACGGATGGCCGAGCACGGCCGCCGAATGGTCCGCGCAGTGATCGCCGAACTGACGTGAGTGCCACTGACAGCCGAGTGGCCAGGCCGCTGACCGTGGGCGAACGCGACGTGCTGAGACTGCTCGGCATCGGTCTGTCCAACGCGGATATCGGCGAGCGGCTGCACCTGGGCCTCACCACTGCCGGCCTCACCGAGGAAGCCGGCGCAGAAAGACCCTAACGACTGCGCCAGAGCGCCACCCGGCGGCAGTGACGGTCACACCTCCTCGGTCCCAGCGCGGCGATGAGCTCTTGCGGTCAGGGTTGCTGTGGCGCTGCCGCGACCGAGCGTGCAACCTCGTCCAGGACGCCACCGATCGTCGTCAGATGCGCCCGCACGTCCTTCCTGCGAAGAACACATCCGCTCAGGTCAGGAGCCAACCGAACCGGGCAGCCCGCTCAGCGCTCATCCGACAAAGTCCGACCGATATCCACGCCGCCGCACGCCCGCACCGCGATCAGCCACTACCCGAATCAGATGGCCCTCTTGGCCGCCGGCATGGTGACCGAGCCCTGTGGGGGTGCGTCGAACCGTGCCCCGAGGGGCGGAAGAGTGGTCTCGCCCACCGGACCGCCGACACCACTCGTCATGAGCGGGCCGCGGGCATCTTCCGCCGGGATGCCGCTGTCGGGCCGGCGTCGCCGAAGGGTCAGCGTACTCGCCGCTCCGGTCAGCGCCCCGGCCGCGAAGGCAAGGATGAGAGCTTGCCGAACGGTGGAGGCCCTCTTACGTGTCATGACTACTCCCCGGATCCAACGTGCCTGCATAGTCCTGATTGTCGGACTCGGCCGCCGAGGCCATGCAGCTAATCGACGGACTGGTATACATGTGGGCCACCCGATACGGGTCTGGGCGCCCGAAGCGCACGGGGCAGCGAGTACGCCGCACCGTCCCGCCTTGGTCCGAGACGCGGGTCTCCTTGGCCAGAGACCCGGACGCTTGGGCGCAGGCGCCGGGATGTGTCTGTGGGCCTTGATCCGATGTCATCACATCTCCCGGTGCTCGACAGCGGGCTCCGGGCCGTCTTCGATCCCCTCAAGTCTGGGTGTCGCCGGCCGGCGAAGGCTCGGTCGGCTAGGGCCTGTCCTGTGAATCAGCGCAGCCACAACGCGATCGCGGCGATGACGACCAGTGACCGGCGGCCCGCTTCGCATACCGCGTGGCCAGGCCCCGGAACTGCTTGAGACGGTTGAAGCACCGCTCGACCACGTTCCTGCCCTTGTAGACCTCCGCGTCGAACGCGGGCGGACGACCGCCCCGGGAGCCACGACGGCGGCGGTGGGCGGCGTGGTCCTTCTTCTCCGGACTGACGAACCTGATCCCTCGGGCCCGCAGGGCGTGGCGGGTAGAAGGGCTGGAGTAAGCCCGGTCGGCCAGGACGCAGTCGGGGCGTTTTCGGGGCCGGCCCGGCCCGAAGGCGTTGACCCGCACCTGGTCCAGCAGGATGAGCAGCTGCGGGTTGTCACCGGCCTGGCCTGGGGTCAGCAGGACCACCATGGGCAGGCCGCGGGCGTCGGTGGCCAGGTGGATCTTCGTGCTCAGCCCGCCCCTGGAGCGTCCAAGCGCCTCTCCGGGCAGGGCAAGATCCTCGACCCAGGCGGCGCTCCCACCTGCAGGGTGTCGCGCCCCGGCTGCGTGCTGGTGGGCACGCACCACGGTCGAGTCGATCGAGAAGACCCACTCGATCCGCCCGGCGTCGGCCTGCGTGGTCTGGACGCGGGCCAGGATCCGGTCCCAAGTCCCGTCCGCGGTCCACCGTCGCAGTCGCTCGTGCAGGGTTTTCCACGGCCCGTACCGCTTTGGGACGTCTCGCCAGGGCGCTCCGGTGCGCAGCTGCCACAGGATCCCGTCGATGACCTGGCGGTGGTCGCGCCCCTGCCCGCCCCGCGCAGACGAGGGCATCAGAGGGTGGATCTGGGCCCACTGCTCGTCGGTGAGGTCGTCACGACTTGCCACCTGTGGCTCAGCAGGCGGCCGTGCGAACACCCGTTTCGACGGCTTGCTGGTGATGGGTTTTCCAGGCCCACCCTGCCCCCCCGATTGCGGCGGCAATCTGGAGGAGCCCGGTGGTCAGGAGCGCGGCCTCGGATCCTGCCCAACCGATCAGGGCTCCGCCAGCCAGCAGCCCCAGGGAGGTGCCTCCGGAGTGCAGGACTGTCTCTGCGGTGAACGCCGCCCGGCGTTCGGGGCCGTGGGTCTGCTCGCTGATCAGAGCGTTCAAGGCGGCGATGCCCCAGGGCATCGCGGCTCCGCCCACTGCGGCCACGACCGCGATACCGGCCAGGCTCGGTGCCACCAGCGGCAGGGCGACGAACACGGCCCCGGGCACGACCCAGGAGACCAGCATCGCCGTCATGCGCGGCAGGCGGTCGATGACCACCGGCACCAGCAGGGAGGCGGCCACGGATGCGGCCCCGTACCCGCTCATGCCCGCAGCGATGAGTGCGCCGGGCATGTCGTGCTCGACCCCGAGTACGGCCAGGCCCAGGCTGAACCCGAACCAGCACACCCCGCCGACCCCAGCCATGAGCACGCCGGCGGCGACCTGCGGGCGGGAACGTAGCACCGCCAGAGCAGAGACTGGCCGTCCCGGCGTGGCCTCTCCCTGAACGCCGCCCTGGTCTTCGTGGTGTGTCGTTCTGCGGGCGGGGACGGCCAGGAAGGCGATCGCGGCCAGGGCGACCACGGCGGTCTCGCACCACAGCAGGGAACCCGCGCCCAACATGGTCACGGCCCAGGCCCCGGCGGGCGGAGCGAAGATCATCGAGACCCGGTGGGCCAGGTCCTGCCAGGCCAACCACCTCGCTGGTCCGGTCCTGCCGCCGCGGGCAACGTGTTCGTCGGCGAGGTCGGAGACCAGGGATCGTTCGGCAGGGCCCAGCAGCGCGCCCGCGACCCCGGTCACCAGGCCCGAGACGCACAGCGCGACCGCCCCGACCTGACCCATCAAGGAGGCCACGGGGACGACGGCGAGCCCGGCAGCGTTCACGCCCGTCACTACCGCCAGGGCTCTCCCACCGGTGAGACGGTCACGCAGCCCCTTGCCCCACCAGCCCACCGTCAGCAGGGGCAGCCCGGCCATGCCGCCGACCAGCCCCGTGGTCCAGGCATGCCCGGTCTCCTCCAGTGCGACCAGGGGCAGGGCGACGGCGGTCATCCTCGTCCCGATCCAGGTCACGAACGTGATCACGGTCAGTAGCAGCAGTCCTCTACGCACGCACCGATCCTCGACCGCCCTCCTCCGGCCGGGTAAAGATCTCTTCGCGCATCTGGCTCATACACTGGAGGCATGAGATCCCACCTGAAGACCGAGGACCTGGTGCTGGCCGAGGCCGTGTCCCGGCACGGGTCGGTCGGGGCCGCGGCCAAGGAACTGCTAACCACCCAGCCCTCGGCCTCGCGCCGACTGGCCGCGCTGGAACGCCGCCTGGGGACCAGGTTGTTCGAGCGGGACACGACCGGGGCCCGCCCGACCCCGGCCGGGCGGGAGCTAGCCCGGCAGGCCGCACGCCTGCTGGCCGACCTCGACGCCCTCCCAGCCCAGATTGCCGCCGCGACGCAGGCCCCGTCGTTGAGCCTGGGCACGATCCAGGCGCTGGCCCCGATCGTGTTCACCGCCGCCCAGATCGAACTCGCAGGCGTGACGCTCCAGGCCGAAGTCGATCACGGCCCCACCCTGATCGGCCGGGTCCACCAGGGTCTGCTGGACGCGGCGATCGTCACGATCGCAGACCAGGCCGTCCTGCCCCACGGCCTCCAGGCCACCGGGCTCGGGGCCTCCCCGCTGGTCCTGGTTCTGCCCGCAGACACCACACCCCTGGCCGCCGGGAAGAAGGCGTTGGCGGGAAGGGAAGTGATGTACTCCTCGATTGACCTGGCCGGCGAGCACTTGCACGCAGGTTTGTCCGGGCTCGGCGCGCTCCCGCAGCCGGGCCCCACGATCGAGGCCACCCTGCGCATCGCCCGGCACCGCAAGGTCCCGGCCGTGGTTCCCGACCTCGCGGCCCGCTGGTGGGACGACCCCACCGACCGCCTGCTGCCCTCCCCGGTGCCGAGGAAGGTCATGCTCTCGCTGGTGACCAGGCCCCCCCAACCATCCCGCCTGGCACAGGTACTGCCTGCCCTGATCGCGCGGATCCTGAGCGCGCCGCAGGATTCACAGGACAGGCCCTAATCGTCGAGGCCACCAGGCCGCCCTTCGCGCTGCATGCCCTCAGCAAGGTTGGGTATGCGCGGTACCTGCCCTTCGGGCAGGGATTTCAGAAGGGGGATCGGATGACGACGCGGAGTAGTTCGGGTTCGCCGCCCAGCGCCGGGGGCAAGCAGCAACAGGTGCGGGAACAGGCCACGAAGATTGGTCACGAAGCGACACAGGCTGGCGGACAGTTGGCCCATTCGGCCGCCGGGCAGGGCAAGCAGGTCGCGAGCGAGACCGGCCGGCAGGCGCGGAATCTGGCCGCTGAAGCCTCCGAGCAGTTGCGGCAACAGGCGGAGGCGCAACAGAAACGTGCTGCCGACGGCCTGCGCTCCCTCAGCGCGGAACTACAGTCGATGGCCAGCAACAGCGGCCACGACGGTGTGGCCAGCGAGGTCGTGCGGCGCGCCTCGGGTGCTGCCGAGCAGGCCGCCGGATGGCTGGAAGGACGGGAGCCAGGCGATCTCGTCAACGAGGTGCGCGACTACGCGCGCCAGCGCCCTGGCGCATTCCTCGCCGGCGCCGTCGTGGCTGGCCTGCTGGTAGGCCGGCTGACCCGCAACGTCGCCGCTGCCGGCCCCGAGGAAGGTGTCCAAGGGGAGGACCGCCGGCCCGAACCGGGCGGTCGACTCCCCGGCATGCCGGCTGAGGCGCCGCCCACACATCCTGGGCCGGTGCTCGACCAAGCCACGGGGACGGCCCGTGTCCCGGACGGCGAGGTGACCCGGTGAGCGACTCCAGGCCGCCCAGTGCCAGCGCCACCGCCGAGCGGTCCCACGCCTCGATCGGCGACCTGCTCAGCGAGGTCACCCGGGACTTCTCCACCCTGGTGCGACAGGAGGTGCAACTGGCGAAGGCCGAAGTTCGCCAGGAGGCGAAGACAGCCGGCAATGTCGCCGGCATGTTCGCCGTGGCGGCGATCGCCGGCCTGCTGACCCTGTTCTTCCTGTCGAGCGCGCTGTGGTGGGGCCTGTCCAACATCATGGACCAGGGCTGGGCCGCCCTGATCGTCGGCGCGATTTGGGCGGTGATCGGAGCCGTCCTCGTCGCTCGGGCGCGTAAGCAGATGCGGCAGTTGCGCCCGCTTCCACGGACGCAACAGACCGCCCGGGAGATACCAAACGCCCTTCGTGGCCGCTGAACCGAGGCGAGAGGAGACGTCATGTCGAACGATCCCGAACAGATCCGCCAGGAGATCGAAACCACCAGGATGGAACTGAGCACCGACGTGGACGCGCTGACCTACAAGGCCAGTCCGCGACGGATGGCGACCGAACGGATCGGCCGGGCTCGGGGCCGCTTCGGCCGGATCAAGGACAGGGTGATGGGTACCGCCAGCCAGGCCCGTCATGACAGCGGCGGATCAGCCGTCGAGGCCCGTCACCGCCTGGCCGGCACTGCCCACCAGGCATCCGGCGCTGTCTCCGGTGTCGCGGACCGGGCTTCGCACGCCGCCTCGTCCGCCGCCCACCAGGCTCAGGCAGTGCCGCAGATGACGCGGGACCGGACTGAGGGCAACCCGCTCGCCGCAGGCTTGATCGCTTTTGGCGTCGGGCTGCTCGCCTCGTCACTCATCTCACCCAGCCGAACCGAGCAAAAGCTAGCCCTTCAGGCGAAACAAAAGGCGATGCAGCACTCCGGGCAGATCAAGCAGCAGGCCGGCCAGGTAGCCCACCAGGTGCAGGACAATCTCCGGCAGCCAGCGCAACAAGCCGTGCAATCGGTGCAGTCGGAAGCGGGCGAAAGCGCATCCGCGCTACGGCACCAGGGCACGGAGGCAGCCCGGCACGTCCAGGGCCAGGTACGTGAAAGCTGACGTTTCCCACCACCGCATGTGACAGCGCGTTCTCAAATGGCGCAACCCAGGCCCGTTCATCCGGACCAAGGCCGCCGAGGGCCGGCCCGGTCCTCCGACGGCGACGGCAGCCGACCCCTCCCCGAAGGGCTCACCCGTGACGGGATGATCTCCGGCCCTCCGGCGGACGACCGGGCCCGCCGGGTCCACACCGGGATTCCGGCCGCCGGGCCGGCGCAGATCCGCCACAGTCCGCAGTGGCAGGACTGGTAGTACAGGGTCCCCTCGCTCGTCCGGTGCCGGGACCTGGTCTGCCAGACGTGCCCGTCGCTGTCGCTCATGCCCACAGCCTGCTGTAATGGCATTATGCATCTCAACCCTTACGGGGCAGACCCGGTACGACTCGCCGTCGACCTCGCCAACGACCCACCCGGTTCGGCGGCGGAACTGGCCCGTCGATGCCAGGCGGCCGGGGTGGTGATCGACATGCCGGTACGCGACGACGACCTCACCGTCACCCTCCGGCTGGTCGAGCAGTGGTCCGAGATCGTCGACGCCACATCGGCGGACGAGCGGGCCGCGCTGCTCAACCGGATGCTTGCCGGCGCCTCGACGTACCCCCGGCTGACCAACCACGCGGACGGGCGCTGGCACCTGCACTACCGGGACGACGGGGTGTCCCTCTCGGCCGTGCTCCGCGCTCTGATCAGCGTCGGCACCGCCCTGCACCTGACCGGCCGGGGAATGGACCGGCTGGGCCGGTGCGCCCTGGACGAATGCCGGACGATCTACGCCGACCTGTCCCGGACCGGCCGGCAGCGCTACTGCTCGCCCCGATGCGCCAACCGCGACGCGGTACGTCGGCACCGCACCCGCCACGCACCCGCGCATTGATCCGAGCGCCCCGAGCCCGACCGTCGGGAGCCGGCCGCACCGCACCGGCCGGCCGTCGACTCGGTCGGCACGGCCCGGCACTACCGCATCAACGACGCCTGCCTCGGCCGGTTCCCCTCGGCCGCCGACGTCGGCATGGGCCGACCCGCCCCCACCTGAACGGAGCCTGCTGATGGCCGGTATCACCATCCGCCCCATGGCGGCCGACGACGCCGAACGGGTCCTCGCCATTTACCAGGCGGGCCTCGACCACGGGCACGCCAGCTTCGAGACCAGCGCACCAACCTGGGCGGCGTTCGACGCCGCAAAGCTGCCCGCGCACCGCTTCGTGGCCGTCGACGGCCACGACCTCGTCCTCGGCTGGATCGCCGTCTCGCCCACCTCGACGCGCGCCGTCTACGCCGGCGTGGTGGAGCACTCCGTCTACCTCGACCCCGCCGCGCGCGGCCGAGGCACCGGCCGGCTGCTCCTCGACGCGGTGATCGCCTCCACCGAGGTCGCCGGCATCTGGACCATCCAGTCCGGTGTCTTTCCCGAGAACACCGCCAGCCTCGCCCTGCACCAGCGCGCCGGCTTCCGAATCATCGGCACCCGCGAACGCGTCGGCCGCCACCACGGTCGATGGCGCGACGTCGTGCTGCTCGAACGGCGCAGCCCCGCCATCACCTGACCAACCCAGCCCCAGGCAGGGCAGCCGTCCACCGCCTCGCCGGCGCGCACCTACGGCGGCGGGGACGCCGACGCCCTGCCGGCGCGCGGCGCGCTCGGCTCGCGGCTGCGCGCGCACGTCGACGCCGGCCGGATCCGGCTGCTCACCGGCTTCACCGTGCACGCCCTCACCCCGACGACGGCCGGGTGACCGTGGTCGTGCGGCGCGCCGACGGCAGCGACGAGCCGGTCACCGTGGACCGCATCGTCGGGGACCTCGGACCATTTCGCGGTGATGTCGTCCCGACATCCGCCACATGAAGGAATTCTTCGTCATCTTCGGGTCTCATGCAAGGTCTCGACATAGATGGGTGTCGCGCTATATGGTGCGGCAACCCGGGCGGCATGATCACAGTCGCCCTTTTGTAGTCGACGAGGAGTGACGGTGACTGTTCGGAGACCCTCGCGTCGGGTGAGCCAACTGCTCGGCGGCGCGCTGATCCTGATGATCGGCC
>NZ_QKKX01000046.1 GCF_003434305.1 Micromonospora sp. MW-13 | reverse complement strand
GAACGTCGCCGGCGCGGCGGCGGTGCTCCGCTCGTACGCCGATCAGGCCGGGCTCACCGCGGCGCAGCGCGACGACGTCAACCAGTGGTACGGCGTGATCGCCCGCTACGGCGGCTCGTCGGACAAGGCCACCGCCCGGCTGTACGCCGACGCCGTGTACGACCTGCTCGCCAGCGGCTTCAGCGCGACCACGGCCACCGGCCAGGTCACCGTGGCTGGCCGTCCGGTCGCGCCCCAGCGGGGCGACTACGCCGACGTGGCGCCGCTGGGCACCGCCGACATGGGCATCCAGAGCACCGACTACGGCCCGGCGGCCTGGGTGCCGGCGAACTCGTCCAACTACACGGCCTCCAGCCGCGAGTCGTCGTACCCGATCAACTACATCGTCATCCACACCATGCAGGGCAGCTACGCCGGCTCGATCAGCTGGTTCCAGAACGCAGCCGCCGGCACCAGCGCGCACTACCTGCTCCGCTCCTCCGACGGCGCGGTGACCCAGATGGTGCGGGACAAGGACGTCGCCTGGCACGCCGGCAACTGGACCTACAACACCCAGTCGATCGGTCTGGAACACGAAGGCTACGTCGACAACGCCTCCTGGTACACCGACGCGATGTACCGGTCCTCGGCCGCGCTGGTACGGCACCTGTGCGACAAGTACGGCATCCCGAAGACCCGCAACAACATCATCGGTCACAACCAGGTGCCGGGCGCCACGCACACCGACCCGGGACCGAACTGGAACTGGACCTACTACATGCAACTCGTCACCGGCACCACCACGCCGCCCTCGTGGTCGACCATCGTGGACAACACCACCGCCGGCCGATTCACCGCAAGCGCCAACTGGGGCACCTCGTCGTACTCGTCGCAGCGCTACGGCGCCGACTACCGATACGCCGACCCGGTCGCGGCCAGCGACGCCGCCTGGTACAAGGTGAACATCCCGGCCACCGCCACCTACCGGGTAGAGGCCTGGTACCCGGCCGTCGCCGGTTACAACACCACCACCCCATACATCGTGGTAACCAGCAACGGCAACCAGACGGTCACCGTGAACCAGACAGCCAACGGTGGTGGATGGCGCTCACTGGGCACCTTCACCCTGACCGCCGGAGACACCAACAAAGTGGGCATCAGCCGGTGGTCCGGCAGCACCGGCTACGTGATCGCCGACGCAATCCGCATCACCCGCGTCTAACGCGACAACCCCAGCAGCACAGACAAAGCGGCAACCCGGCAACAATGTGGGCAGGGAAGGTCCCCTGCCATACGGATTCCGTATGGCAGGGGACCCTTCCTGATACCGCAACGGCAGTTGCCCATGGGTAGCAGCGCCGCCGGTAGTGGAAGGTTCGGGCCTGGTGTAGACGGTGGCGTCGCCATCGGGATCAGGCCCACACCTGCTCGATGGGACGACGCTGCGTCCGCATCCATCCGCGATCAGAGCACCCGCCATGACCCGTTCGACCGGCGGCTTCGCTGCGTACTACAGAATATGGTCATGTCGCATTCTGATCTGACCGTCGCGCGGTGGAACGAGCTGTCCGACGGCTCAGCGACTCGCGTCGCGCGGGCGATCGCCGGTGACCACGACGTGGACCTGGTTGAGGTCCGCTGGCACCAGTACGCGGGCCGGCGGCAGCGGGTGGCGTTGTTCGACCGGGCAGGCCTGCGGTTCTCCCTGGTTCCCGGCGGCCGGGTGCACCTGGGCTACGACGGAGCACGCTTCGTCCCCACGCCGCAGCAGGCGGCCAGCTACGCCGAGAGCGCGGATGAGTACGGCCTGCCCGCGCTCGCCGCGTTCGTCGACGCCATGACCTCGCCCGCGCGCGTCGTAAGCCTGCCGGCGATGTTGGTCGCCGTCGAGGCGATGGACGCGTGCGCGAAGATCCTGCCGTCCGACGATCCTCGCGTCCAGCAGCTACTGCTGACCGCCAACGTCCGGCCGGGCACCACCCTGTCCATGTCCGGCGGCGGCGGCGGCGGCGGCAAACTGTCGGTGGAGCTGGACTCCGCCGGGCAGGTACGCCGGGCGCGGCTGCTGGAGCAGATCTCGTACGACGGTGCGATCCGTGAGGCGGCGACGTTGGGCCTGCGTCCGGCGAGCCCGGACGAATGGGAGTACGCCTGCGGCGCCGGCGCCGCCACGTTGTTCCGCTGGGGCGACGACAGCCCGAGCGACGGCTATCCCTACGACCACCGGACCGGGTCACATCGGGAACCGAATCTGTGGGCGCTGGCCATCGGCCAGGACTCGTATCAGCATGAATGGACTTCCGAACCGACCATCGTCTGCGGCGGTGACGGCGGCGGCGCCACCTGCGGCGGCATGGGTTTCTTCCTCGGCTGGCTCACCCTGGCGACGGCATACCGCGACGCCGGATTCGGCGCCTGGCTCAACTCCGACGACGGCTACGTCAACGAACTCCTCCTTCGGCCAGTCATCGACCTCAGCTAAGCACAACCGGCGGACGCCGTCCTCTTCCGGCGTCACGCCATGGCCCAGTTCCCCGTTTCCCGGGCCGTCGGCCATCCGCTTCTCGCGACGTGGTTTGGTCGGGCCTTTCCTGTCACTTGTCGGCGTTGATGCGCCAGGCAGTCCTCGGGTCGAGCGGGTAGGGGCGTTCCGGTGGCAGCAGCCGCTGGGCCCTGGCGTTCTGGCCGGCGCGCACGAGTGCGGCGATCTTGTGCACGGTGGGGGTGAGATCGGTCAGACCGACAACCCAGTCCTCGACATAGGTGCGGATCAACGTCCGGCCGACGCCGACCTGGATGCTGTAGTGGTTGAGCGCCGCGCCCCGCAGCGACCGTTCCGGATCCCACTGTACGTGCACGCGCGCGTTTCCGAACGCCATGCTCCAGGCGGCGGCGCTGTCGTGTATCGCTGGTTCGGGCGTGGTGAGGACGGCTTGGGCCAGCGCCTGCTCCCAGCCGGCGCGGGTGATGCGCACCGCCAGTATCCGCTCCTGGCCAGGCTTGCGACCCCAGTTGCTCCGGTGCATCAGCCACAGCAGCGACGGTTTGATCCAGGTCATGCGGGTGAACGAGAACGGCGCCACGAACCGGCCAGTCGCCAGTGCCGCCTCCGCGATCCTGGCCGGGTATGCCTGGTACACCACGATCGTGCTGCTGTCGAAGTCGGCGCGGATCTGGCGCTGCATTGGAATCGGGACCCATCTCGTCGGCTGGCGCTCTGACCCTGGCATGGTGGGCAGTGTTCCGACGAACCGATTTCCGCGGTGACGATGACCGGGCAGCGGTCCCGGGTGGCTCGCTACCGGGCGCCGCTCGACAGCGGCCCGGCGGTAGTGCTCGTCGAAGGAGGCGGGCCTCGTCGATGGGCTCCCGACGCGCCTAATCCCACCATCGCTCCATGAGGTCGACGACTCCCGCATCGAGGTAGAAGGGCCCCCGGCCGCGGTCACCGTCAGGTCCGAAGGCAACGTTGACACCCAGCGCCACGTCACGGCCGCCAACCAGGTTCAACGTGTCCGGTGCGCCGATGTACTCGTTCTCGACGTAGTACCGAAGCTGGGCCCATCGCCCCTCGATCGCGTTCCGCAGCGCCACCAGGTCCAGTGCCTCCGGGCCGTCCTCGACGCCGGACCGCAGCGCCTCGGCGAGGGTGTCGGTGAACTCGTCGCCTGCGGGAATCCTGTCGTCACCGGACGCGAAGTACATGCTCGGTTGCTTTCCGAGCAGCGACAGCGTGTGCGGCGTGCTGGACCCATCGGGCACCGGGTCGCGGGTGAAATAGCTCGAAGCGTCCTCGAAGTGCTCGCAGTCGAGGAGGACGACCTGGCGTGCCGCAGTGCTGTCCCGCACGATGTCGGCAACTGCTCGCAGCGGAATCGAATTGTCCGATCCCGGGACCGTACGGGTGAGGGCGAACTCCCTGTGTCGCAGACCGGAGCCGGCGTAGTGGAACAGCAGAACGTCCGACGCCTCCTCAGCGGCGCGCCGGACGGCGTCGAACACCTCGGCGGGATGCTGCCACGACGTGACCACCGCGACGCTCCCGGGGTGGAAAGCCATACCGGTCCTAGCGGAAGCCAACGCCTCAGCCAGCTGTGCGGTCCGTGCCGCGGGCTGAAACTCAGGCACGCGGACGGCGTCGTCGTCGCAGGCGACCAGCACGGCGCGGGACCGTTCGAGGTCCGGCAGGAGCGCATGACGTGGCTGCGGGGCAAGGGCGGGCATCCCCCCATTGTGCGCTCCGCGCCGGCCTGTCGACACGATCGTGGACGCGCCACCTTTCAGCCACGCACGTCGGCGCTCAGCCACCGAGTGCCCGATCGACGGCAGATCCGCCTGCCTGAAGCGCTACAAGACCGTGTCCCCGGGTGATCCGAAGGGCGTCCCATCGACGGTCACCGTGTGCCGGGGTCTCGGACACGGCAGATGCCAGGGGCGGCAGCGGAACGGCGATGGTCGCTTCGACGACGGGCTTCGATCTCACCCTGCCATCATGAGCATGTCGAGAGCTGCGAAGAATGCCATCGGCCGGCCGGGGCGGATGACCTGTTCGAGGAGTACGACGCCGATACGGTCAGCGACGTCGCACTCTGCCTCGATCGTCGTGCGGACGGGGCCGTACCGGCGGGAGGAGGAGCGCGCCGAGGCGAGGATCATTCCGTCTCGGCGGAGCTGCGCCTGACGTGAGCTTGTGTGGACGACCTCGTACGTGCGTCCCTGGAGGGTCCATGTGGTGCCGGCATTACGTCGGCGGCAGGGCGCTTTCCTGCCGTTCACGAACTCGAACCGTTCACCGGTGGTCAGCGTGACCGTGACGGTGTCGGCCTGGAAGGCCAGAACCCGTGTTCGGGGCGGCCATGCCGCTTTCTCTGCGCCACGGCGAGGTTCCACGACCGCGAGTTCAGCACCGTGCTCATCGAGTAACCGCAGCCGGCGCGCGTCCTCCGCGTCGAACGAGTATCCAAAGCTCAGGGGTTGCACCGCGCGCGAGTCAGTCACGCACTCATTCAAGCAGTCGGGTGGGCGGGCGCAGTGGTCTCGACCGGCTGCACCGATGAGGCATGGATGACGATGAGCGGAGGTCGACGCGGCACGCGGTGACGTCGAAGCCCAACGACTGCGCGACGAAGGTCGCCGGTGGCGCCCAAGAGCAGGGGTCGCTGTGCGTAGCGAGCCATTGACAACAACTCGGTCGACCTTCACGATACTGGCCTAGCCCGGTATTGGTCGTGCCGCAGCCGACAACGGCCGGCCCCGAAGGGAGATCGCCGTGCGTATCCCGCCCATCCGCCGCAGCCAGGCCCACGCGGCCTTGCTCACAGTGCTTGCCACCCTCACTCTCGTAGTGCCGGCCGCGCCGGTCGTGGCAGGCCCGAGTGCCGTCACCGCAGGAGCCGAAGGCCCCAAGGAGCTCATCGCACAAGGATTCGCAGACCCGGACGTGGTCCGCATCGGCCAGACGTGGTACGCCTACGCCACCAACGACTTCAGGCACCTCCCGGTGGCCAGCGCGCCCACCATCGACGGGCCGTGGCAGGTCCTCGGTGACGCGATGCCGGGCGGGCCCGGTAGCTGGGCCGTCGCCGGCAGGACCTGGGCTCCCGACGTTCAACCCAACCCTGACGGCAGTCTGACGCTCACCTACACGGCCCAGGACGCCGCCTCTGGTCGTCAGTGCATCGGCGTGGCGTTCGCGACTTCTCCGATCGGGGGGTTCGTGCCCTACGGCTCGGGGCCGCTCATCTGCCCCCTCAGCCAGGGCGGCGCGATCGACGCGAACACCTTCGTCGCACGGGACGGAACGCGCTACCTGACCTGGAAGAACGACGGCAACGCCATCAACCGGCCGTCCACGCTCTGGGTCAGCCAGGTCACCAACAACGGCACCACCCTGATCGGTCCGACGACCGCGATGCTGACCGTTCCGGCAGGCCAGATCATCGAGGCGCCGGACCTGGTCCAGCGTGACGGCAAGATGCTGCTGTTCTACTCCGGTGGGTCTTTCGCCAGTTGCGGCTACTTCACGTCGTACGCCACCGCGCCGGCGGTCATCGGCCCCTGGACGCCTGCGCCGGCCGCCTTCATGACCCAGGCCAACACGGGACTCTGCGGTCCAGGTGGCGCGGACATCGTGACGGCCCAGGAGGGGCTGGGCGGCGGTGACAAGGTCGTGATGCACGCCGCGGCCACGGACGGCAGCAGGCACATGTACTCGATCAACCTCCGCTGGGTCAACGGCGTACCGGTTCAGGGCGGCAGCCGACAGTCCTCGCTCGACGGTAACGGCCTCGCCGAGATCGGGCTGATCCAGACCGACGGCCAGATCAAGGCCTGGCACAACTACAAGGGCTTCGACGCCACGCCGTACGGCACCGCCGCGATCATCGGGACCTCCTTCACCGACCCGGCCAGAGTGCGGTTCGCCGACCTCGACGACGACGGGAAGTCCGAGCTGATCCAGATCCAGGCAGACGGTCAGATCAAAGCCTGGCACAACGACCTCGGCTTCGCCCAGATGCCGTACGGCGCCTCGGTCGTCATCGGGGCCGGATTCACCGATCCGGCCAGAGTGCGGTTCGCCGACCTCGACAACGACGGGAAGTCCGAGCTGATCCAGATCCAGGCGGACGGCCAGATCAAAGCCTGGCACAACGACCTCGGCTTCGCCGCCTCGCCGTACGGAAGGTCGGTCATCATCGCGACCGGGTTCACCGACCCGGCCCGGACGGTGTTCACCGACCTGGACGATGACGGCCGGTCCGAGATCGCCCTGATCCAGACCGACGGCCAGATCAAAGCCTGGCACAACGACGTCGGCTTCGCCGCCTCGCCGTACGGAAGGTCGGTCATCATCGCGATCGGGTTCACCGACCCCGCGAGGGTGCGGTTCATGGATCTCAACGACGACGGCCGGTCCGAGATCGCCCTGATCCAGACCGACGGCCAGATCAATGCCTGGCACAACTACAAGGGCTTCGACGCCATGCCGTACGGCGTCGCCCAGATCATCGCGACCGACTTCCTCGACCCGGCCCGCACGATATTCATCTGATCCGGGCTTGGGTGACCGGCACCGGCAGTAGGGTCCTTTCGCGCCGGTTCCGCAGCGGCTCAGCGGTGGGGGTGGCGAGGTCGTCGACGCGCACGGGGGTTCGGTCGGCGTTGACGGTGGCGCGTTGGTCGGATCCAACCGCAGGGAGTTGGCCCAGGCCGCGATGCTCCAGGTCAGCCCGGGGCCCAGGGCCGACGCCGTAGACCTCGTCACCGGTCACCCCACTCGGCGGGGACTCCGGCCGCCTCGCGGCGGGCCGGCGGGGCGCACCAGGGTGCGGGCCCTCACCGCGCTACGACGAGCAACACGCAGTACCGGGTGGCCTCCACCGCACCCGCGCGGGACTTCGATAGACCGGCCGCGGATCCGTTGAGAACGGCACGAGCAGCGGGGTACGCGTCAAGCTGATCTGACTTGCCCGCCATCCGGTCGCCCGGCCCGAGCGACGCAGCCGACGGAAACAGGGAACTCGTCCGTGGTGGTTGCCATGCTGCTGCCGGTCCTTCCACTCGCACCGGGTCGGGCCGGCACGAGCCCGCGAGGGCGACGGACAAGACAGTGCTGGGTGCCTCTCGCACAGGCTCCTCCAGGGTCACCGCCTCGGCCGGTCTTGTGGCATCCCCACCGGAACCAGTCCGACAGATCCCTCGCTTGGCGACGGGTCCCGTACTCACTGTCCACGCTGTGGCTCCGGCCACCGCACGATCTTCGGTGGTCCTCACGGACCATCGGTGATCGTGCGGTGGCCGTCCTCATGCCGGCGCCACGTCCGACGCCGGAGCCACGTGACGTTGAGGATTAGCCCGTCGTGCCGACCGAGTAGTGTCGCTTGACCTCGTCGGCGGTGAGGGCGTGGTCGTAGACGGCAACCTCGTCGAGCAGCCCGGCGAGCCTGGTACCGGCGTCGTCACCACGGGCCCCCAGCTTGAGGCTTCCCGCCCCGTCGGTCGGGTTCACCTTCGTGGCGGCCGAGCCGTCGAGTCGTCCGTCGAGGTAGACCGTGATGGTCGACCCGTCGTAGACCGCGGCCACGTGATGCCACGTGTCCGGCGTGACCACCGTCTGCCCCTCGACCGACGCCAACTGCCCGGCTCCGCCCAACGTGAGGGCGTTGATTCTGCCTCCGGGCAGGACGCGCAACACGTAGCCGTTGTAGGCGGGCGCGTCGTACTTCTCGACCACGCTGTACTGCCCGCAGACGTCATTGAGATTCACCCATGCCTCAAGGGTGAACGAGCCGCTGACGCTCACCGAGGCCGAGTCCGGTACGGCGATGTGGCCGCCGGTCAGCTCTGCGGCGGTGTCCGGATCGACCGTGAGCGCGCCTGGGCGGCCCAGTGTCACCGCGTCGGTGTAGGCGCCGCGGTTACCGGTGCCGGAGGAGTCCTCCGCGCTCGTGCCGGATTCCTCACCCAGCCGCCAGTAGCCGACCGGCTTGTCGGCCAGCACCTGCGCCGCGTAGGAGGACTGGCCGGTGACCGCCGGCTGCCGACCCGTCGACGTCTGCCCGGGTGCCGAACCCGCCGGAGCCGGCGATGAGCTGCTCTGCACCGAACTCACACCGGACTGCTGTGCACTGGACGACGGGCCGGGGTTGCCGAGCACACCCTTGACGTAGTGGGAGTCGATCTGGCCCGGGGTCAGGGCCTTGTCGTAGATCGCGACCTCGTCCAAGCCGCCGAAGAAACGGTCCGCCCCGTCGTCTCCGCGGGCGCCCAGCTTGAGGCTGCCCTTGCCGTCGGTCGGCGCCTTGGCCACCGGGGTCGACGTTTGCAGTTGCCCGTCGATGTAGGTGCGCAGCGTCGTTCCGTCATACGTTGCCGCCACGTGCTGCCATCGCACCTGCTGGACGCTGCGGGGGCTGGACGCGCCGGACTGCTCATGGTCGGCGACCGTGAGCGCCTGCAGCTTGTTGCCGTTGACCAGGCGCAAGGCGTAGCCGTTGCGCGACGGCAGGCAGTCGCCGCCGTCGTACTTCTCGACGATGCCCTGCGGTCCACCCGCCGCGTCCTTGACCCACGCCTCCAGTGTGTAGGCGCCGGTGATGCTGAGCGAGGCGCTGTCCGGGATCTCGGCGTAGCCGTCGTCCAGCCGGACTGCGGTGTCGGCAGAGTCGGCGATCGCCCCTGGCTGGGACCGGCCGACACTGCCACGGTAGGCACCAGTGTTTCCGTTGCCGGAGGCATCGACCACCGGTTGGCCCTGGGCGTCATCGAGCCGCCAGTAGCCCACCGGCGCGTCCCGCTTCACCAGCGCGGCGTAGTCCGCCGGGTCCGGTCGGGCGACCCGGACCGACAGCGAGGTGGTCCGTGCCGTACCACCGGACGGTCGGGTGACCACGTCGATCCGGTAGCTCCCGGGCGCCGCATCAGTGGGGACCCGGACCGAGGTCGCGAGGTCGGACCAGGCCAGTCTCTGGTTGCTGCTCACGCGGAACGGCAGCTTCGACTGGCGGACCGTCCACCCGGCCGGAGCGCCGACCTCGACGGTGCCGTTGACCGTACGCTGCCCGAGCGCCTCGACCTCCAGGTCCAGCGCGAACGTCTCACCCGGCTCCACCAACGGACGCGGGGTCGTCACCTTCGTGGCCTCCGCGCTCGGCACGTCGGCCACCTTCGTCGCCCGGTACGTCGCCCGGACCGTAACCGCCGTCGTCGGCCGGCCGAGGTCGACCAGTTCACGCGCGGCGTCATAGGTCACCGGGCGGCCGTCGACAGTGACCCCGGTCAGCCGGTGACCGCGCGGCACGCGCAGGTGCAGCACCACGTTCGTCAGCGGCGCCCGTCCGGCGACCGCGCGCGGTGGGTCGACCCGCACGGTCAGCCGGCCGTGCTTCAGCTCCGACGAGGAGGCGAACCCGACGGTGCCGAAGGAGGTCGGCAGGTCGGCGACCTCGATCCGCTCCCCGTCCGCGAGCCAGGGCCGCGGTGTGGCCGGCGCCAGGTGCAGCCGGGTCGGCACGCCGTCGGCGTCCAGGTCCTCGCTGACCAGCAGACCGCGCACCGCCTCCAGGTAGGTGGCGTTGTTCGGCGACAACGGCGGCCAGTACTGCGACCGGTAGTACTCACCGAACTGCGGGCACGGCGAGATCGTGGCACCCTCGCCGCCGACGAAGGTGTTCGGCGTGAAGTTGTGCGCGAGCATCCCGTAGAAGCTCAGGTCGAGGCGATCGGACTCGGCATTGTCGGCCAGGAACCGCATCAGCGAGTAGCCGTACTGCTGGTCGATGCCGCTGGACTTGTATCCAGCAATCGCCGGCCACTGGTTGTGCCGGATGTTCTGGCAGACACCGGGATCGGCGGTCGACAGGTTGAACCTGGTGAGGCCGAGCAACAGCGACCCGTGCTTGTAGAGGTAGTCCCGAAGTCCGGTCGCCGTCGCGCTGCCCGGCTCGAACAGCCCGGTCGCGAGTGCGTACGGCATGATCAGGTTCCAGTAGCTGCCGAGGTAGTCGGTGGTGACCTTGTCGTACGGCTTCGACGACGCGGGGTCCAGCAGTGCGATCGGCACGAACACCGAACCGTCCGGCAACACCGTCTTCGACTTCTCCACGGCACCCAGCAGCGACGAGCGCAGGCCGGTCGCCTCGTCGAGGAACAGCTTCGCCTCGTCGGCACGGCCCATCAGCCGCAACGCGACACCGACGTCGCGCAGACCGCGCCAGACCTCGGACTGGTGGTGCAGGCCGTAGACCGGCTCCGGGATGTCGGAGGCGTAGCGGGTCTTGGCCAGCAGACCGTTCGGATCCGCGAGGCGTTGCCGCTTGAAGTCGGCAAGCCAGTCGCGGAACATCGGCAGGTTCTCCTGCAGCAACGACCCGTCATTGCTCTGCAGGTAGTACGTCGCCACCGTCTGCAGCTTGATGCCGCGCTCCCAGGACACGAAGAAGCTGCCCTGGCCGCGTAGCAGCATCTCGGTGAGGTTCGCGCGGGCCTTGTCCTGGTAGCCGAAGTCGCCGAGCGAGGTGACCGTCGCCGCGATCTCCGGCACGAAGGCGAAGGACTTGTCCAGCGACTCGTAACCGTTTCCGACGGTCAGATTGAAGCCCATCACCAGGTTGTTCAGCAGCGTGCTGCGCATGGCGTCCGCGGCGTACCTCTCCGGGATCCGGACCTTGGCGCCGGCGTTGAGCTGCGCCGTCCAGTAGTCGCCGGTGCGGGACTTCGCGGCGGCGTACAGCTCGGCCGACGGACGTACGGCGGTGAGCTCGGCCGGCTCGTTCGGCACGACCAGGTAGAACTCGGCCTTCCCGCGGCTAAGGTCGGGCGTGAAGCTCAGGTCGGTCGCGGACCAGGTCGCCGCACCGCTGTACGCGACCACGGTCTTCCCATCGAGGGTCAGCCGCCCAGGCTTGGCGACGACGTCTGCCACCTTGTTACGGCTCAGGTTGAGGCGGAGCCGCGGGTGCGCCTTCGCCGGCCCACTGACGACGAACCGGAGCATGCTGACTGCCGGGCCGCCCGGGGTGAGCTCGGTGACGAACGACTCGCGCTCGTAGCGGACCCCGGCGGCGTCACGATATGAGTTGGCGAGGATCGGCAGGTATCCGCCGGTCAGGCGGGGGGCGCCCGACCTCGCCTCGGCCTGGCCGTAGCGCTCGGCCCCGTCCGCGCCGACGAAGAAGCGGACGCGCTGGGTCGCCCGCGAGTCCGACCATTGCGACATCAGCTCGCTGCCGTCGGCGACGTGCAGCGAGAAGTCCCGCTTCTCGGCCCACCGACTGGGGTCCGGCGCCGGATAGGTGAAGGGCAGGTAGTACCAGGGCGAGGCGGCGTCCGTCGTGCCGCCGTGGTTGGCCGGCACCAACAGCGGCTTGACGTTGGCCATCGTCGGACCGTCGGGCAGGCCGAGCAACTTCTCGCCCCAGTGGTCGGTCCCCTGGTCCAGCGCGTGGTTCACTCGGTCGACGTAGCCGTCGGGCAGGGTCAGGTCATCGCGGGAGCCGGGCTGGTCGTGAGCCGTCCGCTCGCTGGCCGCCTGCTCGCGGACTGCCTGGACGCCGGCCGCCTGGACGTCCTCGGGTACCTGCGCCAGCAGGCCGGTCGCCAGCGTCACCACCGTCAGCAGCGACAGCGCCGTCCTCGATCTCGATCTCGATCTCGTGACCATTTGATCCACCTTCGTGTGGAGTACCGCACAGAATACTGGGCTAGTCCAGTAACTCTGGAGCATCCTTCTCTCCGATGTCAACACTTGGCTGGCCAGCCCTCGGCGAGGGTGCGTCACGATTGATCGGCCCTTGCGCGGACGCCTGGTGTGGACCGCCCCGGATCTTGTGGAGACTGGCTCAAGGCTGGCCGGTCGGTCGCTGAGCTGGTCCGGGACCTGGAGATCAGTGATCAGACGATCTACAACTGGCGCCGCCAGGAGCTGATCGACACCGCCCAGATGCCGGGTGTCACCTCGCACGACCAAGGGGAGTTGATGGCCGCTCGGCGGCGTGTCGCCGAGCTGGAGACCGAGCTGACCATCCACCGCCGTTCCGTGAAGATTCGCATCAGGCCCGGACCGGCAACGGGACCCGCTGTCATGGCCACCCTGCGTAACACCGCGATCGGCTACCACCAGATCGGCGGGAAACCAACATCGCCCGCGCCACCCGACGCGCAATCCGCCGCTCCCACGGCATCATCGCCGCCGTCACCAACAGCAATCCCAGAACGCAATGACCCTGCCACGGAGCACGGCACAACAGCGGCGTAGGTGTCGCCGGTGCGCAGGTGGGCCAGGGTGCGCAGGGACTGCCGGCCGGGGCCCGGGCGCCGCCACCGGGATCGACGCTGCCGACGATGGCCGCGAATGCATCCGGGTTACTCACACCCGCCGTGACCAGCATGATCACGGTGAAAAGGACTCGCTGTGGCATACTTTCCCGAATTGTGGAGTCAATGCCGGATGGAGCGCGAGAGATGAATGTGGCCGATTCCCCGAACGAGTCGCCCAACCACGACATGATGGCGGAGAAGTGGCTGTCGGTCTGGGACGAATTGCACTCTTTCGAGGCGGACGGTCTTGTCGGGGGCGATGACACCCGACCGCGCTCTTATGTCGTCAGCATGTTCCCCTATCCCTCCGGCGACCTGCACATGGGCCACGCCGAGGTGTACTCCATCAGCGATGCCATTGCCCGCTACCTGCGGATGAGCGGCTGCAACGTCCTCAACCCGATCGGCTGGGACTCCCTCGGCCTGCCCGCCGAGAACGCCGCCTTCAAGCGCTCACTCGACCCCCGCGGATGGACCTATTCCAACATCGTTGTGCAGGCCGAGTCGTTCCGGCGACTGGGCATCTCGTTCGACTGGCGCACCCGCCTGCACACCTCGGATCCGTCCTACTACCGGTGGAACCAGTGGCTGTTCATCCGCATGTTCGAGGCCGGCCTCGCCTTCCGTAAGGAGGCGGCGGTCAACTGGTGCCCCAATGACCTCACCGTGCTCGCCAACGAGCAGGTCGTCGGCGGGCGGTGCGAGCGCTGCGGCGCCGACGTCGTGCAGCGGGCCCTGACCCAGTGGTTCTTCCGCACCAGCGCGTACGCGCAGCGCATGCTCGACGACATGGCCCTGCTCGAAGGGTCCTGGCCGGCCGAGATCCTCGCGATGCAGCGCAACTGGATCGGTCGGTCGGTGGGCGCCCACATCGACTTCGCGGTCGACTCCCGGACCGAGCCGGTCCGCGTCTTCACCACGCGCCCCGACACCCTGTTCGGCGCGACGTTCTTCGTGGTCGCCGTGGACTCGGCGCTCGCTGAGGAACTGTGCTCGCCGGAGCAGCGCGACGAGTTCGAGCGCTACCGCGCGCAGACCGCGACGGCAACCGAGATCGAACGACTGGCTACCGACCGGCCGAAGACTGGCGTCTTCCTCGGCCGGCACGCCGTCAACCCGATCAACGGGGAGCGCATCCCGGTCTACGCGGCCGACTACGTGCTCGCCGAATATGGTACGGGCGCCATCATGGCGGTGCCCGCACACGATCAGCGCGATCTCGACTTCGCCCGCGCGCTCGGCCTGCCGGTGCGCGTGGTCATCGAGACCGGCGCGGCGGACCCGGCCGAGACCGGTGTGGCCGCGGAGGGACCGGGCTTGCTGGTCAACTCCGGCCGATTCGACGGGTCGACGGTCGCTGACGGCGCAGCGGCCGTCATCGCCGCGCTAGAGGAGGCGGCGGCCGGCACGTCCGCCGTCACCTATCGGCTGCGCGACTGGCTGCTCTCGCGCCAGCGGTACTGGGGCACGCCGATCCCGATCATCCACTGCCCCGACTGCGGCCTCGTGCCGGTGCCGGATCAGGACCTCCCCTTGGAGTTGCCCACCGAGGGCTACCAGCTGCGCCCCGACGGCGGACGGTCGCCGTTGCAGAGCGCCGAGGACTGGGTACGCGTGCCGTGCCCGCAATGCGGCGGGCCAGCCGCCCGGGACACCGACACGATGGACACGTTCGTGGACTCGTCGTGGTATTTCCTGCGCTACCCGAACCCCGACTACACCGACGGCCCGTTCGACCCGGCCGGAGTGGCCCGATGGCTGCCCGTCGCCGAGTACATCGGCGGCAAGGAGCACGCGACCGGCCACCTGATGTACGCCCGCTTCATGACCAAGGCCCTGTACGACCTCGGCCTGGTGCCGTTCGTCGAGCCGTTCGCCAAGCTGATCAGCCAGGGCCAGGTGATCATGAATGGCAAGGCCATGAGCAAGACTCTGGGCAACCTGGTCGTGCTGCAGGAGCAGATCGCGCAACACGGGCCCGACGCCGTTCGCGTCACGATGCTGTTCGCCGGCCCCCCGGAGGACGACATCGACTGGGCCGACGTCTCGCTGACCGGATCAGTCAAGTGGCTCCGCCGCGTGCTGCGGCTGGCCGACGACGTCGCCACGGTGCCCGCCGGCGGCCCCGGCGACCAGGAACTGCGCCGCGCCGCACACCGGCTGGTCGCAGCGGCGACCGACGCCATGGACCACCGACGCCTCAACGTCGCCATCGCCCGGTTGATGGAGCTGACGAACCTGCTGCGCAAGGCGATCGACACCACGCCCGGCCCTGCCGACCCCGTCGTGCGGCAGAGCGCGGAGGCGCTGGTGCGGATGCTGTCGTGCTTCGCACCGTTCACGGCCGAGGAGGGCTGGCAGCGGCTGGGCCACGAGCCGTCGGTCGCCACCACGTCCTGGCCGCAGGCCGATCCCGACCTGCTGACGCAGCAGACGACGACCTGCGTCTTCCAGGTGGACGGCAAGGTGCGGGACACGGCCGAGGTGTCCACCGCCATCTCAGAGGACGAGCTGCGCGAACTCGCCCTGGCCTCGCCGCACGTACGCCGGGCCATCGGGGAGGCGCCGATCACCAAGGTCATCGTCCGGGCGCCACGGATCACGAACGTCGTCACCCGCGGCTGACCCAGGGGCCGGTGTCGACGTCAGCGTGGGCACCTGAGCTGCCCTGACAGAAATGGGTGAGGTCTCCGGTAGATGGTTCAGCGACCAAGCAGAACCTGAAGCCGGAGGCCTCGTGGCCACCCTAGCGGTGACGGGGCGGTTCGACCTGACCGATGTGC
Source organism: Micromonospora sp. MW-13 (assembly GCF_003434305.1). Classification (GTDB taxonomy): domain Bacteria; phylum Actinomycetota; class Actinomycetes; order Mycobacteriales; family Micromonosporaceae; genus Micromonospora. Next base: position 72,334 of record NZ_QKKX01000046.1, on the reverse strand, counting down.
GGTGGGCCGTTGGAGCCGTTGCTGCCTGTGGGTAAGCGGCCAGGCCGACCGCCGTGATGGAGTGGGAGGCAGGTGGGCTTGCCCCCTGCTCCGTAGCGGGTGACAGTCATCGGCCGAACACCTTCCGCACCGCGTCGGCCAGCCGGACCCGACGCTCCTGCCGCGGTGCGGGTGGCCGGCCCCCCTACTTGTCGAACCAGAACACGGACGCACCGAGCGCTCGACAGGCCGCCGCGTGAGGCACGTCGTGCTCCCGCAGGACCACGGATCGTGTGAGGACAGCACGCCCCAGCGCCAGCTCGGCGTTCTCCGGCCGCGACCGCGTCAACTCCGTCCGCTCGTCTTCGGACACCCCACCAGCGGCCGCGGCTTCCCCTCGGGCCAGGCGGTCTTTCTTCACCCCGTTCGCGAGTGTGCCGTCGTTGATCCCCAGGTCACGAGCGGTCTGCGCGATCGACGTGCCGGTCTCCCCCACGATCCGCACCGCACCGCACCAACGCGGAAATCCGGATCGTACTGCCGTCTCGTTTCAGCCATGAACCTCTATCCCTCAAGTCCTGGCCGCCATGCTACGCGGGGAACCGCAGCCAGAGCGAGCATGGCGTGACGGCCTGGTTCCACTTGCGCCAGTGGGATCGCTGCTGCTGGGGTGGGTGTGGATCAAGTCGGCGAGGTGGTTCAGCGCCTGGGTGGACAGCGCGATCAAGGACGGGTAAGACAGCAACGAGCCTCCCGGCGGGGGCACCCTTCTTGGTCGATTGCTTGTCTTACCGGGAGCCTCACCTCAGCCCCACATCAGGGTCCCCGAGCCTCCTCCACCTGCACAACTAGTTGGAAAAACCTCACTGTCCGTATTCCAGATCGGCTCCATCACCGTGGCTCGTCCGGCGCCGCTACCCATGCCCGCCGCGAGACGAATGGCCAGCACGGCTGGGAATGTGCCGTTTAAGCGGTGGATCCGATTTTACCCACCTTTGAGAGAGACGGTGGCACATGAAAATGGTTGAACGAGGTCTGACGAACACCGAGTCAGTCGGCCAACGGATCCAGGCACTTCGACTTCGCGCCGGTTTGACGCAGCAGCAGCTCGCTTCGAAAGCCAACATCAGCCTGGGTGGACTGCGTGATCTCGAGCAGCACCGGGTCAGCCGACCGCGGGCAAACACATTGTACAGCATCGCGTCCGTGCTAGGGTTGTCGCCCGCTGAGGCGCGTGACCTGATCCAGGTCGGCCAGGACTATCCGCTGCTGGCCAGAGATTTGCAGATCAGGGTGCTGGGAATCCTGTCCGTCCGAGTCGACGGCATGTCGGTGACTTTCGGTTCGGAACCCCGGCGCATCCTGCTTGGCATGCTCGCCCTTTCGCCACGCGTGCCGGTCAGCATCGAGGCGCTGGTCGAGCAGGTGTACGGGCGCAGGCCCCCGCCGAAGGCGGGCGAGCTCGTGCGGTCCCAGGTGTCCCGTCTGCGGCGCAAGCTGCAGTCCACCCAGTCACCGGCGCGAACCAGTGACGTGCTGGTTTCGGCGGGCGGCGGGTACATGCTCACAGCCGATCACAGCCAGCTCGACCACCTTGCGTTCGAGCGTCTGGTGTCCCGTGCCCGCCGTGACCGGGACGCCGGGCGGCTGGAAGAGGCGTTCACCGTGTACCAGCAGGCGATCGGCTTGTGGCGCGGCCAGACGCTGGAGGACCTGCCGATGCTGCAGGTCCAGTCCGCCGTTGCGGCGCTGAACAGGCACCAGGAAATGGCCATCCTCGAGTACGCTGCCACGGCAAGCGCTCTGAACCGCCACGATGACGTGCTACCGGTGCTGTACCGGCTCATCGAGGCCAACCCGTTGCACGAGCCAGCGCACGCCCGGCTGATGGTCGCCCTCGCCGGGAGCGGACAGCAAGCCGCGGCGCTGCACGTGTTCATCGGGCTGCGTGACCGGCTGGCCGGTGAGCTGGGGCTGGACCCCAGTCCTGACTTGCGTGACCTGCACCAGTCGATCCTGCGTGGCGAACTCGATGGTGTGAGCAACTTGCCATACTTGCCCTCGGCGCCTTCCAGGCAGACGGCCTTCACCGCACGGCCTGTGCCGACTCAGTTGCCGACCGCACCGCGCGGTTTCGTCGGCCGCGCCGAGTCCATCGCGCGGCTCGATGCCATCCTTACCGACGACCAGCACTCGACCGCGATAACGAGTGTGGCCATCTCCGGCACGGCAGGCGTGGGCAAGAGCGCACTCGCGGTGCATTGGGCCCGGCGCGTCGTGGAGCAGTTCCCTGACGGGCATCTGTACGCGAACCTCGGTGGATTCGGTCCGGAGGCGGAGCCGGTGCCGCCGAGCGAGGTCCTGCCTGGCTTCATCGAGGCGCTCGGGGGCAGGCCCGAGCGTGTTCCCGCCGGACTCGCCGACCGGGCCAGCGCGTACCGCAGTCTGCTGGCGGGCAAACGGGTGCTCGTGGTGCTCGACAACGCCCGTGACGCCGACCAGGTCCGTCCGCTCCTGCCCGGCTCTCCGGGGTGTCACATCGTGGTGACGAGCCGTGATCCGCTGCTCGGGCTCGTCGCCACGGAAGCCACTCATCCGCTGAAACTCGACCTGCTGACCACAACCGAGGCGAGGGCGTTGTTGAGCACGCGGCTGGGAGCCGACCGGCTGGCGGCCGAGCCGCAGGCGACGGACCAACTGATCGCCCGATGCGCTCAGCTGCCGCTCGCGCTGGCCGTGGTCGGTGCCAAGGCCGCCATCAACCCCACGCATCCCTTGGCCGCGCTGGCCGGTGAACTGGCGGATGGACGGATCCTGGACGCACTGCACGACGGCGACGCGTCGACCGATCTGCGAACGGTGTTCTCCTGGTCCTACCGCAATCTCAGTTCGGGAGCGGCGCGGTTGTTCGTCGAGCTGGGAGCGCGTTCACAGACGGAGATCGACCTTCCTGCCGTGGCCGCGGTCGCCGGTGGGTCCACGGATCACGTCCGCCGGTGGCTGGACGAACTCGTCCGTGCTCACCTGATCACGGAAGTCCTGCCTCGGCGGTACAGCATGCACACCCTGCTGCACGCGTACGCCGCCGAGTTGGCCGATGGCGCTCGGCTACGGGCGTGACGGCCGCGCGTCGAACGTGGCGGCAACTCCCGTAGTCGACCCGCCTACCGGCCGCGCCGATGGGCTTGACCAGCACTGTTGGCCGGTACGGGTGATCGCGGTTATGTCCGCGTTCGGCCACGCACGCACACGATCATGAAACGCGTCAGTTCGATCACCGCGGTGGAAATCTCCACCGCCAGCGACCTACGCCGTGGAGGCCATGTGGACGTCAACTCCAGTCCCGCACCCGCACGTCCGCTTGGCGGATCGGGGCTCGCCGTCTTCCCCGTCGGCCTCGGGTGCATGGGCATGTCGCAGGACTACGGACCAGCCGACGACAACGAATCTCTTGCCACCGTCCGGCATGCGCTCGATCTCGGCGTGACGTTGATCGACACGTCCATGAGCTACGGCGCCGGTGACAACGAACGCCTCGTCGGCCAGGCCATCGCCGGCCGGCGGGACGAGGTGGTGCTGGCGACGAAGTTCGGCATCCTGCGGGAGGAGCGGGACGGTCCGGCACGGGTCTCGGCGCGGCCGGAGGACGTCGCCCGGTTCTGCGAGGCGTCGCTGTCCAGGTTGAACGTCGAGCACATCGACTTGTACTACCTGCACCGGGTGGATCCCGACGTGCCGATCGAGGAGACCGTCGGTGCGATGGGTGAACTGGTCAGCAAGGGAAAGGTGCGGTATCTCGGGGTCTCGGAGATCGGGCCGGAGGACCTCAAGCGTGCCGCTGCCACTCACCCGATCGCCGCGTTGCAGTACGAATGGTCCCTGTGGTGGCGCGACCCCGAGGACGACGTGGTGCCCGCCGCACGCGAACTCGGCATCGGGCTCGTCCCGTACAGCCCGCTCGGCCGGGGCTTCCTGACCGGCAACGACCTGCGGGCGGCGGATCTGACGGCCGGGGACGACCGTCATCTGGACCCGCGCCTGCATGGTGAGCACCTGGAGCGCAACCGCGCCGCCCTCGCGGACATGCGTGAGCTCGCGGCGGAGTCCGGCGTCACGCCTGCGCAACTCGCGCTCGCCTGGCTGCTGGCTCAAGGCGATGACATCGTGCCGATTCCCGGTACCCGCAGCCGGAATCGGGTCGCCGAGAACGTCAGGGCGGCGGCGCTGTCGTTGTCGGACACGGATCTGGCACGCCTGGAAGCCGTGGCGTCGCGGTCGGCGTGGTCCGGAGACCGGCAGACCTTCGCACCGCACCGCACGAGCCGGAGGGCCGCCGGAACGGAAGAGACCGTTGAGGGAACACAGCATGACAGTTGAAGCAGTGGAAACCGGTGGATCACGTCCGGTCGTCGAGAACCGGCGGACAAGTCCGGTGTGGTGCCACACGGAGTGGGATCCACTGGAAGAGGTGATCGTCGGAATTGTCGACGAGGCGCACTTCCCGCCTTGGCACGCCGCGCTTCCACCGGTGTTGCCTGCCGATCAGCACGACACCTTCCGGCGCGACGCGGGCAAGCCGTTTCCACCGGAGGCGGTCGCGGCGGCCAACCAGGAGCTCGACGAGTTCGTGCACATCCTGGAAAGCGAAGGGGTGACAGTCCGGCGGCCGGAGCCCATTCCCCAGAACGTCCCGTATCGCACCCTCGACTGGTCCAGCACAGGCATGTACGCGGCAATGCCGCGCGACGTCCTGCTGGTGGTCGGCGACGAGATCATCGAATGCCCGACCGCGTGGCGCTCCCGCTATTACGAGACCCTCGCCTACCGGCCACTGCTCAAGGAGTACTTCCGGGGCGGTGCGAGGTGGAGCGCGGGTCCGAAGCCGGAGCTGAAGGACGAGCAGTACGACTCCACCTGGGCCGATCCGGGCGAGGACGGGCCACGGCGGCTGGTGGTGACCGAGTTCGAGCCGACCTTCGACGCGGCCGACTTCACGCGGTGCGGGCGCGACATCATCGCCCAGATGAGCAATGTCACCAACGCGTTCGGTATCGAATGGCTGAGCAGGCACCTCGGTGACGACTACCGGATCCATGTCTTCGAGTTCGACGACGCTCATCCGATGCACATCGACGCGACGCTGGTCCCCATGGCACCCGGCAAGGTGCTGATCAATCCGGAGCGGGTCCGGCGGGTGCCGGACCTGTTCAAGGGCTGGGACGTCATCCACGCGCCGAAGCCGATCATCCCGGACTCGCACCCGTTGTACATGACCAGCAAGTGGATCAACATGAACATCCTGATGCTGGACGAGGAACGGGTGGTCGTCGAGCGCCAGGACGAACCGATGATCTCGCTGCTGAAGAACTTTGGCTTCACGCCGATTCCGTGCAACTTTCGCAATTTCAACAGCTTCGGCGGATCGTTCCACTGTGCCACGTTGGACGTGCGCCGCCGGGGCGCTCTGCGATCGTACTTCTAGGAGGCCACGTGCGGGTGTGGAAGAACGCGCCGAAGGACGCGTTACTGCTCGGGTTCAGCATGGCGCAGTTGGTTGTCATGCTGTGGCTGGCCACCGCGTGGGACGACGCGTCTCTCCCGTGGAAAGTCGTCTCGACGGCGGGCATCGCCGTGCTGATCTCATACAACATCATCGTGGTGAGCCACTTGTTCACCCATGTGCCGTGGTTCGTGTCGGCACGGTTGAACGCGATGGTGTCGCTGTTGAATTCGATCAACATCGGGCAGTCGGTGCAGGCGTACCAACTCACGCATGTACGCAACCACCACCGTTTCAACAACGATCAGATCGGACAGGACGGCGCGACGAAAGACCTCACGTCCACCTATCGCGACGGAAAGGACGGCGAACACACGCCGCTCCTGCGCTACGCGGTCGGGGGCGCGCTGAGCAGCCTGGTGAGCCGTGGCCGGGAGCTGTCCTATGTATACCGCCTGTGGCGAGTCGGCGACAACGAGGACGACCTGCTGTCACTCGCTTCCCGCCGCGAACCCCGGCGTGGCAGGGAACTGCTCCAGATACGTGCCGACCGGGCCGCGCACTGTCTGTCTCTCGTGCTGTTCGCGGCCATTTCGTGGCAGTGGGCTCTGCTGTCGTACCTGCCCGCGTTCTTCCTGGCGCTGACGATGGTGAACGTGCAGAACTACTACCGGCACTACGGGGCGGACCCCGATGATCGGGCGGCGGACTCGGTGAGCCACTACAGCCGCCTGTACAACAAGTTGACGTTCAACGACGGGTATCACCAGGAGCACCACCTCAGCCCGAACTCCCACTGGTCACAGTTGCCCGCGGTGCGAGAGAGGTTCCGCGACCGGCTTGACGGCAGAACACGCATCGTCAGCCCGGTGCCCGCGATGCTCGGTTTCCTCCACACCCGCCGCTCGCTGCTGCACCACGCCGGTGCAGGCGAGCAACGATGATCGCGACCGAGAACGGAGAAACCCGTGGACTACAACGCGACGGTGCCTCGGATCACGGGCAGTGCCCTGCCGCGTGACGGGTTTCGGGTGCACGAGACAGTCCGCGACGTGGACGTCGACGCCGTGTTCGACGTTCTGCGCGGCGATCTGGCCGCGTACCGGGTGCGGAACTTCGTTGGTCCCGCGGATTGCGCACGGATAGTCGAGAACTTCTGGGTCTCCGGCATGCGGACGCCACGGTATGGCGACGGTGAGGACGGCGTGGAAGGCTACATCGTCGGCGCCTCGCACATCGAAGTGACCACGGACGAGTACCTGTCCGAGGCCGCGCGGGTCGCGGACGCGGTGGCCGATCTCTATCGGAAGGCGACCAACCCGGTCGCCGGCTTCCGCGACCGTCTCGCCGGACAGGGCATGGTGCAGCGGGTCCGGGCGGCCACGCACAACGGCCGCGTCGCCGGTGACTCCAAGGCTGTGTGCTGGAACAAGACCGGCGCCTATCTGCTGATGCCGCACGACGATCTGGCTCAGCTCAGCGATCCGCTCCAGGCGGGTTTCGAGGTCCAGACCGTGCGGCGCGTAATGGCGGTGAACGTCTACCCGTACGTCCCTGTGGGAACAGGTCAGATCAAGCTGTGGAACCTTGAGCCGGATGATCCCAGCAGGGACCGCTTGGGTCTCACCCACAGCGGCTTTCCCTATCCGCCCGAACTGCTTGACGACTTTCCCAGCGTCGTCGTCCCTGCCGAAACCGGGGATCTGTGTGTCATCAACGGGAATCTCGTGCACGCGGTCCTCGGCGGACCGACTCCGGAGAGCGGCAGGCGTCTGCTGCTGACCTGCTTCACGGGCCTGACCGGGGACAACGAGCTCATCTGGTGGACCTGATGCACCGAGGAGGCAATTGTGCCTGAGCCGACACAGCCCAGCGATGGTGCGCGGGACCTGGAGCGCTCGGCCAAACTGAAGCGACTGATCAACGTCCGGTTACGGGCTACCGAGCAGGACTCCATGCGACGGCGGAACCCGGACTGCCCGGTGGCTTCCTATGCCCAGGAACGACTCTGGCTGACGGAACAGTTGATCGACGAGCACTCCGCGTACAACGTGCACCATGCGTTCTGCCTGCGCGGGCCGGTGGACGCCGTGGCGCTGGAACGCGCGGTCACCGAGGTCGTCCGGCGTCACGCCGTGCTCCGCACCGTATTCACCGAGCGGGACGGCGAGCTGGAGCTGAGCACGAAGACGGACTCCTGGCTGGACTTCGAGTACCGCGACCTCGTTGGGCACGATGGTGGTGCCGAAGAATTGTCACGGTTGGTCGATGGTTCTGCCTTTGGTGTGTTCGACCTGCGGGTCGGACCGTTGGTGCGCGGCCTGTTGGTACGGGTGGGTGTTGAGGAGTTCGCTTTCGTCTTCGTGGCCCATCACATCGTGGTCGACGGATGGTCGATGGGCGTCTTGTGGGACGAGTTGTCCCATGCGTACCGCGCGGCGGCCGGCGGCGAAGTCCCGGGTCTTCCGGAGGTGTCGCTGGAATACTCGGACTTCGCGTCGTGGCAACGGGAGTGGCTCGAAAGCGGTGTCGCAGAGCGACAGTTGGCGTACTGGCGGGAGCGGCTGGCCGGGTTGGTCACCACCGAGATCCCGGGGGATCGGTCTCGTCCGGTGGTGGGTTCCGGTCGGGGCGGCGTGGTGGATTTTGTGTTGCCGGAGGTGGTGGCCCGACGGTTGCGGGGTGTGGCGCGCGACTGCGGCGCGACGTTGTTCATGGTGATGCTGGCCGGCTGGTATGGGGTGTTGACGCGGTGGTGTGGGACGACCGACGTGGCCGTGGGCACTCCGGTCGCGGGCCGGAGCCGGGTAGAGCTTGAGCGGATGGTGGGGTTCTTCGTCAACACGTTGGTGCTGCGGGTAGATCTGGCTGGCGATCCGCGTTTCAGCGATCTGGTGAGGCGAGTGCGCGACGTGGCCGTGAGTGCGTACGCGCATCAGGATGTGCCGTTCGAGCGTCTGGTGGAACAGTTGGTCCGTCGACGCGAACCGGGCCGTACGCCCTTCTTCCAGGTGATGTTCTCGGTGGAGGACGGCGAGCCGGACGTTCCGCGATTGCCGGGCATAGCGGTGACCCCGATGCCACTGGGCGTCGACACCGCCAAGTTCGACCTCGGCGTCGGCGTACGAGTCGACGGCGACCGGATCATCGGCACCATCAACTACTCCGCGGACCTGTTCGACCGCGACACCGCACAACGCCTTGCCGCCCACTACACGACGTTGCTCACGGCAGCCGCCGCGTCACCCGGAGCACCGTTGAGTGCTCTTGGTCTTCTCTCGGCCGACGAGCGCGACCACCTGATCCAGCTCGGCACCGGTCCGGAAGCCGCCGAGACACTGCCGTATCTGCATGAGGTCATCGCGGCACAAGCCCGCCGTGACGGTGAGTCGGTGGCCGTGGTCTGGGACGGCGGCGAACTGACGTACCGCGAGCTGGATCGTCAGGTCGAAGCCGTGCGCGAGTCGTTGGGCGACAACGGGATCGGGCCGGAGTCCGTGGTGGGCATCCTGATGGAACGTTCGCCCGCGGTCATTGTCTCGATGATCGCCGTCTTGGCGGCTGGTGGCGCGTTCGTCCTGATCGATCCGGCGTATCCGGTCAACCGGATAGAACGCATCGTGACTCTGTCCGGAGCCGAGGCCGTGGTGGTACGGGATGGCGTCCGGGCCGACGGACCACCCGCCTCGGTGACCGTGATCGACTTCGACTCGGCGGCGAACCGGCCTGTCGATCCCTCCGCGCGGACGGCAGGGCAACGTGCCGCGGATCCGGACACCCTGGCGTACCTCGCCTTCACGTCCGGCTCGACTGGTGAGCCCAAGGGCGTGATGATCACCCATCGGGGACTGTCCGGCATGATGCTGGACGTCTGCGACCGGCTGGAACTGACCCCACGTGACACCATGGGCGCCATCGCGTCCCAGGCGTCCGATGTGGTGATCGTGGAGCTGCTGGCTCCGTTGACGTGTGGCGCGCGGGTGGCCGTGCTGTCCCGTGAGGTCGCCGCGGACGGCGACCAGTTCGCGGCGGCGATCGATCGGTACCGGGTCACGGTCACGCACGCCTCCCCCGCGACCTCGTCGCTGCTCCCCGACGGGTGGAACTCCGCCGAACTGCGCATTTCCTCCGGTGGTGCGACGTTGCCCGGCGATCTCGCCCAGCGGCTGGTTCCGCGGGTGCACACGTTGTGGAACGTCTATGGCCCGGCCGAGGCCACCGTCTACACGACAATGCACACGGTGAAGGACAGCGCACCCGGCGTCCGGGTGCCCATCGGCCGTCCGATCCGGGGCGCCACGGTCCGGATCCTGGACGATCACGGCCAGTTGACGCCCATCAGCGTGCAGGGCGAGCTCGTCATCGGTGGACTCGGTGTGGCACGGGGCTATGTCGGCAGGCCAGGTCTCACCGCCGAACGTTTCGTGCCGGATCCCTATGGGCCGCCCGGCTCACGCGTGTACCGCACCGGCGACCTCGCGTCCTGGTCAGCTGACGGATCGCTGATGTACGGCGGCAGGCAGGACCACCAGGTCCAGCTCCACGGACACCGGGTCGAACTGGGCGAGATCGAAGCCGCATTGTCCGCGCATCCCGCTGTCGCCCATGCGGTGGTGGCCGTACGCGGCGAGGAACGGGATCCCGAACTGGCCGGATACGTGGTCTGGCAGCCAGGATCGCGGGCGGCCTGGTCGGAACTCCGCGCCCACCTACGGGTGACCCTGCCCGATCACATGGTTCCCACCGTGTTCGCGACACTGGACCGTCTCCCGCTGACGCCGACCGGCAAGGTGGACCGGGCGGCGCTTCCCGACGTCGTGCGCAACCGGCCCGAGCGGACCTACGTCCCGCCCCGCGACGACATCGGAAAACTGGTCGCGGGCGTGTGGGAACGGGAACTCGAGGTCGACCGGGTGGGGCTCGACGACGACTTCTTCGAGCTCGGCGGGCACTCCCTGCGGGCGGCCAGGGTGGTGTCGAGGCTCCGGCAGGCGCTGCGGATCGAGCTGGCGATGAAAACACTCTTCGAGTTCCCGGTGCTGGCCGGATTCGTCGACGCCGTCAAGGGCGCGGGCCGAGAAGCACAGTCGGAGATACCCAAGCGCCCCGACGACGTCCAGGCCAGGCTTTCCGCGTCGCAGCTGCGACTGTGGTTCCTCTACAACCTGGACCCGAACCGTCGCGACTACAACAGTTACGTCGCGTTGCGACTGTCCGGAGCGCTCGACGAGCAGGCTTTCGCCGACTCTCTGTCGTATCTCGTCACCCGTCACGAGATCCTCCGTTCACGCATCCACGGCCGGGACGACAACCCGTCGCTGATCACCTTGCCACCGGGCTCCTTCCGCACCGAGGTGGTCGACCTGACCGGAGTCGAACCCGAGCGGCTGGACGCGGACCTGTCGCGGCTGGTCGACGGCTGCGCTTTCGACGTGTTCGACCTGCGGGCCGGGCCACTGGTGCGGGGTCTCCTGGTACGTACAGGCGTTGAGGACTTCGTCTTCGTCTTCGCGGCGCATCATGTGGCGGTCGACGCCTGGTCGATGGAGATCCTGTGGGATGAGTTGTCGCGGGTGTACGGGGTGGTGGCTGACGGCGGGGTGCCGGATCTACCGGACGTGTCGGTGCGGTACTCGGATTTCGCCTACTGGCAGCGGGACTGGTTGGACAGCGGAGTCGCCGAACGGCAGCTGGCGTACTGGCGGGGGCAGCTGGCCGGATTGGTGACGGCACGAGTCCCGGCCGACCGGCCCCGCCCGATCACGGATTCCGGCCGGGGCGGCGTGGTGGATTTCTCCGTGCCGGACGTCGTGGCCGCACGTCTGCGCGGGGTGGCCCGCGAATGCGGGGCAACGCTGTTCATGGTGATGCTGGCCGGATGGTGTGGAGTATTGGCACGGTGGTGCGGGACGACCGACGTGGCCGTGGGCACTCCGGTCGCGGGCCGCAACCGGGTGGAGATCGAGCGGACGGTCGGGTTCTTCGTCAACACGCTGGTGTTGCGAATGGACCTGTCCGGGGATCCGGATTTCACCGAGCTGGTCAGGCGGGCACGAGACGTGGCGCTGGACGCGTACGCCAACCAGGACGTCCCGTTCGAGCGGCTGGTCGAGCGCCTCACTCCACGACGGGAACCGGGCCGCACACCCTTCTTCCAAGTGATGTTCTCCGCCGCGGAAGGCGGACCGAGCGTTCCTGAGCTGCCTGGCCTGAAGGTGAGCCCCATGCCACTGGGCGCTGAGCCTGCCAAGTTCGACCTCGCCGTCGGCGTCCGAATCGACGACGGCCGGATCGCAGGCGCCATCACCTACTCCGCCGACCTGTTCGATCACGGAACCGCACGACGGCTCGCCGACCACTACACGACTTTGCTCACGGCAGCAGCCGCGGCGCCCAACAAGCCGCTGAACGCTTTCCACGGCACACCAGCACCTTCTTCCGCGGAACCGATGTGATCAGGATGGAGAGCAGTCATGGCCGAGCTGGACGGATCGCCGATCGAGGCCGATTCCGATGTGATCGCTCGGGCCAACAGCACACGAGTCGACTTTCCTGACGGCGACTCGGCCCTCCACGCGCTCTTCTACTCGTGGGCCGACCGGGCACCGGAGCTGCCCGCGATCGTTCACCCCGGCGGGGAGCTGACCTACCGCGAGGTCGGCGATCAGGCCGAAGCCTTGGCCAACGCGCTCATCGCACGCGGGGTGGAACCCGGCGACATCGTCGCCATCGTCCTGCGGAAGGGCTGGGAGCAGGTGGTCGCGGCGCTGGCCACGCTGCGTGCGGGCGCTGTCTTCGTGCCCATCGATCCGGACTTTCCGGCGGCACGGATCACACATCTGCTCCAGCACTCGGAAGCGCGCTGCGTGATCACCCACGCGGATGTGGACGAACGCCTGCGCTGGCCGGAGAACGTCCGGCGGGTTCGCATCGACGAACAGCGGCCGGGCGACAGTCCGGTGTCACCTGTCGCCACGGCGCCCGATGACCTGGCGTACATCATCTACACCTCCGGGTCGACCGGTGCGCCGAAGGGTGTGATGATCACTCACCGGGGCGCGGTGAACACGATTCTCGACATCAACTCCCGGTTCGGGGTCCGTCCCGGCGACCGGGTGATCGCGGTGTCCTCCTTCACGTTCGATCTGGCCATCTACGACATCTTCGGCACTCTCGGTGCCGGGGCGACCATCGTCTTCCCGCCGCACACCGCGGTGCCGGACGCGGCGGTCTGGCTGGACACGATCAGCAAACACGACGTGACCATCTGGAACTCCGTGCCCGCGTTGATGGACATGGTGACGGAACTGGCACGAAGCCGAGGCGGCGATGCGGCGGCACTGCCCGCACTGCGTCTGGTGCTGCTGAGTGGCGACTGGCTGCCGCTGCCGCTGCCGGACCGGATTCGTGCGCTGGCCCCGGACGCACTGGTGGTGAGCGCGGGCGGCGCAACCGAAGGGTCCATCTGGTCCATTCTCTATCCGATCGGTGAGGTGGCGCCGGACTGGCGCAGCATTCCGTACGGAAAGCCGATGGCCAACCAGAGGTTCTACGTCATGGACCCCGACCGCAAGCCCTGCCCGATCGGTGTGGCGGGCGAACTGCACATTGGCGGCACCGGAGTGAGCGCCGGGTACTGGCGTGATCCGGAACGCACGGCGGCGAGCTTCGTCACCGACTTTCGCACCGGCGACGCCCTCTACCGAACCGGAGACCTCGGCCGCTACCTGCCCGACGGAAACATAGAGTTCCTCGGGCGCAAAGACTTCCAGGTCAAGATTCAGGGCTTCCGGGTCGAACTGGGCGAGGTGGAGTTCGCGCTGCGCGGGCACCCGGACGTGAAGGACGCCGTCGCCGTGGCCCGTCCCGATCCCGCGGGCGACCGCCGCCTCTTCGCCTACGTGACCACCAGTTCGGAGGATCTCGACGGTGATCACCTGCGGGAGTTCCTCCGTGAGAAGGTGCCGCGCTACATGGTCCCGGACGTGGTGTCCATCCTGGTCGCCCTGCCCCTCACGACCAGTGGCAAGGTCGACCGTGCCGCGCTCCCCGAACCGGCGCCCCGGTCGGATCGCCGCAGCGGCCCAAGGACGCCGGAATCGCCCATCGAGGAAGTCCTCGTGAGCCTGTGGGAGGACGTTCTCGGCGTGACCGCTTTCGACACCGAGGCGAACTTCTTCGAATCGGGCGGGAACTCACTGGGCGCCATGCGGCTCATCGCCGCGGTCAACGCCGTGCTCGGCGTGGAAGTGGCGGTCACGCAGGTATTCGAGGCGCCGACCATCCGGGAGTTCTGTTCCGTGCTTGCGCAGGACGAGCCGACATGGCGGAAGGTCACCGCGACGGCGGAACAGCTCCTACAGGAGGTTTCGATGTCCAGCGACACCGCCGCGCGGACATGACCGGAGGAAACACTGTGGGAGAAGGGCCAGCCGCCGCCTCGGTCGGTGAGTGGACCGGTGGCATACCCGCCCGGATCAAGGCGTGCGCGACGCGTACGCCCGATGCACCCGCCGTCCTGTTCGACGGCGTTTCGTGGACGTACCAACGGCTCGGTGAAACCGCGGACCGCATCACGCGCCAGCTCCAACGGCACGGTGCCGGACCTGGCACGTTCGTTGCCGTACAGCTGGATCGTTCTCCCTGGCTCGTCGCGACGATACTGGCGGTGTGGCAATCGGGAGCGGCTGTCGTGCCACTCGACTCCGACCAGCCACTCGATCGGTTGCGGCGCATGCTGTCGACCGATCCGCCGCGTCTCGGAGTGACCGATCACCGGCAGGCGGAGCTTCCCGAGGTGACAACGTGGCTCGACCTCGCTGCCATGTTGTCCGCGCAGGACGATCCCGCCATCGGTAGCCCGCCGTCGGTCCAGCCGGACGACATCGCCTACGTCTACTTCACCTCGGGTTCCAGCGGAACACCCAAGGGAATCGCCGGCATGCACGGCGGCGTGCTGAACTACTTCGACAATCTGTGCCTTGAGCGGTACATCGACGCTGACGACCTGGTGGTCCAGCTCGCCGCGGTCTCGTTCGACGCGTCGCTGCGCGACATGTTCTTCCCGCTCACGGTAGGTGCCCGCACCGTGATCACGCCGAAAGGCGGCCGGGACGCCGCTGCGGCGTTGCGGGTGATCGTGGACGCCGGTGTGACCGCCGTCCTCGCGGTCGTGCCCTCGCTGGTGCGTGAACTCGTCCGGGAGGCGGACAGGCTGGACACCACCGTTCCAGCGGTTCGGGTGATCCTGGTCAGCGGGGAGAAGCTGCACCACGCGGATGTCGCCGCGTTGCGGCGCGTCTTCGTGAACGCGAAGATCGTCAACATGTACGGGCCAAGCGAATGCACGATGACGGCCACCGCGTATGAGATACCCGGGGAGACGATCGGCACCGACGTGCCGATCGGGCAGCCGATCACCGGTGTGTCCGTACAGCTACTCGACCGGTTGCTGAATCTGGTCCCGGTCGGTCAATCCGGGGAGGTGTACATCGGCGGGGCGGGGCTGACCCAAGGGTACTGGCATCGCCCCGGCATCACCGCGGAACGCTTCGTGCCGAATCCCTTCGGCCGCCCAGGCGAGCGGATGTACCGCACGGGCGATACGGCACGGGTGGGTGCGGACGGATTTCTGGAGTTCCTTGGCAGGACGGACAACCAGGTCAAGATTCGCGGTCAGCGCGTGGAACTCGGCGAGGTCGAGGCCGCCTTGTCCGCCCTGCCCGCGGTCAGGGAAGCGGCGTGCCGGGTATGGGACGCCACGCTTGTGGCCTACGTGGCCTGGTCGGACACGACCCCGCAGCCGACCATCGGCGATCTGCGGGCAAGCTTGGCCAGCGCACTGCCGGACCACTCGATACCAACGACGTTCGTGTCGATGGACGCCCTGCCTCACAACCGAACCGGCAAGCTCGATCGTCAGGCACTGCCCGAACCTCCGGCGGAACGGTCCGCGCTGCTCGATGCGCCGACCGCCGCGAGCGATCCGCTTGAGGATGCCCTGATCGCGGTCTGGACCGAGGTGCTGGACGCGACCGTGGTGGGCGTCCACGACAGCTTCTTCGACCTCGGTGGGCACTCCCTGCTCGCCATGCGCCTGGCCGCCCGGATCTCCGACGTGCTGGGCACCGAGATACCCCTGCGGGCGGTGTTCGACGCGCCGACCGTGGCGGCCATGGCCGAGTTCGTCGGGCGGACGACCGGCGACCACACCCGTACGCCTGTGTGTCCGTCGCCGGACGGCAGTCCACGGCTTTCGCCGTCCCAGTCGCACATCTGGCACGTCGACCGCCACCTCGCCCCCGGCAACGCCTGCTACAACGTGGCGGGCATCTTCCGCATTTGTGGTGACCTGGACATCGCCGCACTCACCGACGCCATCACGGAGATCGTCCGCCGCCACGAAGCGCTCCGCACGGTGTTCCCCGACCTGGACGGCGAACCGACGGTCCGCCTGCACCCACCCGCACCGACCGCCCTGTCCGTTGACGATCTCGGTACCGAGCCGCAAAGCATGTTGACCGAGCGCATCCACGCCGTGGTGCAACGGGGTTTCGATCTCGCGAACGGACCACTGTGGCGGACCGGTCTGATCCGCCTGTCCCGTCAGGAGCACGTCTTCTTCCTGGTGGCGCACCACATCGTGTTCGACGGTCACTCGATGGGGAACTACTACCGAGAGTTGACCGAGTTGTATCGGGCATTCTCGTCCGGGCTGCCGTCGCCGCTGACCCCCGTGCCACTTCAGTACCCGGACTTCGCCACCTGGCAGCGTGCGCAACTCGAAGCGGGGACCTGGGATTCCGACATCACCTACTGGCGCAACCAGTTGGCCGAAGCGGTTCCGCTGATCAGGCTGCCGGACGGGTACCCCTTCACCGAGGACCGGTATCAGCGCCGACGGCACCGCGCGAAACCGCTGGGTGAGCAACGAACCCGGAACTTGCTGCGGCTGGCAGCCCGCTCCCAGGCAACGCCGTCCATGCTGCTGATGGCCGTGTTCCAGGCCGCGTTGTTCCTTGCTTTCGGCCAGGAGGCTTTCCACGTCGCGACGCCGGTGGCGAACCGTGCTCGTCCCGAGCGCAAGGACATGATCGGCTTCGTGGCGAACACACTGCTGATACGCGCCGACGTCACGGCGGATCTGACGTTGTCCGAACTGTTGGCGCGGGTCCGGGCCAGTCTGCTCGACGGTTTCGCGCACGCCGAGCCGCCACTGGAGAGTCTGCGCGGCAGCCTGGCGGAGTTCACTTCGGACGTTCACCTCGCACAGGCGCTGTTCAACATGCAGGAAGCGCCCGACGACGGCGGCGGGATTCCCGGGCTCACGATCACCCCGGTCGATCCGCCCGACGCCTGGTCGCGCTATCCGATCGCACTGTTCGTCACCCAGCGCCCCTCGGACATCGATCTGCACTTCGTGTACGACAGCGTGCTGTTCGACCCGGAATGGGCGGATTCGACCGTGCGAACTGTCGACCGGCTGATCGATTCCGTGCTCGACGGCGACGGCGACGACAACCGCGCCGACCTACCGATTTCCGTGTTCTCGAAGGACTCATGATGGACGCGACCCCCAGCGCACCTGGCACGCGTGTGGCAGGACGAAGCCAGTACCCGCTGTACGCGGTGCTGACCGCACACGGCATCTCACTCGCCGGCAACTCGATGACCTATCTCGCGGTGCCGTGGTTCGTGCTCGAGACGACGGGAAGTGCCACGCAGACGGGCATCGCGGCGGCGGCGTCGTTCCTGCCGATCCTGCTGTCCATGACCTTCGGCGGCGTCCTGGTCGACCGAATCGGCTACCGCCGGGCGAGCGTCATCGCCGACCTCTTCGGCGCGGCGATGGTGGCTCTGATCCCGCTCCTGCACATCGCGGGTATGCTGACGTTCCCGACGCTGCTCGCCCTCGTCTTCCTCGGGGCCGCTTTCGACGTACCGGGCAACGCCGCACGCGAGGCATTGTTGCCCGCGTTGGCGCAACGGTCCGGAATGAGCATCGAACGGGCGTCGAGCGTGCTGGAGGTGGTCGAACGCGGGGCGCGAATGGCTGGTGCTCCGCTTGCCGGTGTCCTGATAGCGCTGATCGGTCCGGTCAACGTGTTGCTGGTGGACGCGGGAACCTTCGTGCTGGCGGCGTTGATCGTCGCCGTTTCCGGAGCGCCGCGGTCCAAACCCGCCGCGACCAGGGAATCCTATCTGGCGGGCCTGCTGCAGGGTTTTACCTTCCTGTGGCGGGATCGGTTGCTGCGCTCGATCGCGTTGCTCCTGGCCGTGACGAACATGCTCGATGTGGCCTACGTCAGCGTGGTGCTACCGGTGTATGGCGATGAGGTGCTGTCGGGTGCGGGCGCAGTCGGCCTGCTCATCGGCACCTCGGCGGTCGCCGGAGTTGCCGGTGGTATCGCCTTTGGCGCCGTGGCCCATCGGCTGCCCCGCAGGCTGCTTTTCACCGTGGTCTTCATGCTGGTCGGGCTGCCCCGCTGTCTCGTGCTTGCCGCGGAACCCGCCCTGCCGTTGATCTTCATAGTGGTCGCGGCGACCGGGTTCTGCGCCGGGATGATCAATCCGATCCTGCGCACCGCGCAGTACCACCGGATTCCGGAGAACATGCGTGCCCGGGGGCTGGGCGCGATATCCGCCGCAGCCTTCGCGATGGTTCCACTCGGCCCGATCGTCGGAGGCGGTCTCATCTCCTACGCCGGCCTGACCGGCACCCTCCTCATCTTCGCCTGTGTCTACGCGGTGGCGACGTTCAGCCTCGTGCCCTTCAAAGTGTGGCGGGAAATAGATGCGACACCGAGCGGGTCACGAACGGATCCGCAGGAGAAGCAGTGAAGCGATGCCGGGTCTGAACAATGGCACCGGCATCCGGACCGCTCCGGTCGCCGGGATCGTCGGCGGCCTCGGGCCGCTGGCCGGAGCTCACCTGTACGAGCGGTTCGTCCGGTTGACCTCAGCCGAGACGGACCAGGGTCACTTCTCCGCCGTCCTGCTCAGTTGGCCGTTTCCCAGCCGGATCGGGCATCTCAGTGGGGTGCCCGGTGTCGAATCGCCTCTCCCCCACCTGGTCGCGGCGACCAGGTCCCTGCAGTCACTCGGATGCACAGTGCTGGCACTCGCTTCGGCGACAACACACGCCTACCGGGTGGACATCCAGGAGCGGACCGGCGCCACCATCGTCGATGGGCTGCGGGCGGCCACGCGGGAACTGTCCGTCCGCGGTGCCACCCGGTGCGTGGTGTTCTGCACGTCACCGACTCGGCGGCAACGCCTGTACGAACCTTCGTGGCCGGACGATGTCGAGCTGCACTACCCGACGAGCGCGGAGCAGGAAACCCTGGACCGGCTCATCACCGCGGTGAAGAGCGGCCGGACCGGTCCGGCCGAGGTGAACGTTCTCGACGAGCTCATCCGCCGCTACCGCGGACGTGGGTTCACCTCCCTGCTCGGTTGCACCGAGCTACCGCTGCTGTGGACGCCGGACGGACCGGACGCCACAGTCGTATCGATTACCGACGCGATCGCAGCGGCAGCGATTGCCGCGATCAGTGCGGCCTTTCATCGTGACGGGCCTGTTCACGGTACGTGCGGAGAGGCTTTGCCGGCATAGGACGAGGCTCCCGGTGAGGCAGCGGTCGACCAAGGTCCGATGCCCCAACCGGGAGCCTCGCTGTGCTGTCTCACCCGGCCGCGGTCGCACTGTTGGGCCTCGCCTCGCCTCGCCCACCCTGCCCGGCGCAGTGCACGACCTGACCGCCGCCCGCACCGGCCCCGGCTGTCCCGCCGCCGGAAGACCGTCAACCGCCACCACGATCGTCCAGGCCATCCTCGCCCTACCTCACGTCCAGGCCAGCCCAAACACACGATGAAAAGTGCTCAGAATAGCACGGATAAATCAAAAGGCGTGAGTCGATGCGTGAATCCACAAACACTTTTAGCTTCATCACTGCCAGGTCACTACATGGCGCGTGATGTTCGTCACTACCACTCATGTCGATCTGAATCTAAGATCGATCACCAACGTCTCCGGCTCGATGCGAGCAGGCCGGACGCCAATCTGTGACCACGGAGCGCCCCGGACCGTTCTTGCTTATCACCGATTCCTGCGCTTCTCGGGCACACTACCCCTGACCAGCCATTGATGGACGACGGCACATTCGATTGGTCGGCCAAGGTGTGCGGCCAATCGGCAGGAGTCGGCCTTGCACAGGCGAATTCACGTCCCGTAGCCGTCCTGCTTGACACCGGACGCGCCCGCCGGCGGGCCCACCGCCCAGCAAACCCTGATCCAGCTACAAGTAAGGGTTGAACCTCATGCCCAGCAGTGATCTCGAGAGCCAGCTGCCCGACCTGTCGGATCCCGAGCTCTACCGGGCCGTCGACCCGGTACCCCTGTGGACGATGCTCCGAGCACAAACCCCCGTGTTCTACACGCCGGTCAGCGATCGGGGTGCGTTCTGGTCCGTCCTGGAGCATGAGCCCGCCACCCGGGTCCTGACCGACCCGTCGACGTTCGTCTCCGGGAAGGGGATGCGTCTCGGCAGCGATCAGCCCGCTGCGGAGGCCGCGGCCGGCAAGATGCTCATCGTCACCGACCCGCCCCGACACGGCGCGATCAAGCGGATCATCAACTCGACGTACACACCCCGGACGGTGGCACGGCTGCGGGACACGATGCGAGAGGTGGTGACGGAGGCTTTGGACCTGGCCTACGACCAGGACGTCTGCGACTTCACCGACGTGGCGGCACGATTGCCGGTGGCGGTCATCTGCGACATGCTCGGCGTACCGAAAAGTGACTGGGACCTGATGCTGCGGCTGACCGCGACCGCTTTCGGGAACGATCCGCACACCAGCGTCGAGCAGATGAGGGAGGCGTACACCGACATTTTCCTCTACTACGACGACCTGGCCAGACAGCGCCGACGAAGCCCGGGCAACGACGTGACCAGCGCGCTGGTCAACGGGCAGATCGACGGAGCGCCACTGACCGACGAGGAGGTGTTCCTCAACTGCACCGGTCTCCTCTCGGGGGGCAACGAGACGACCCGGCACGGCACCGTTGGTGGACTCCTGGCGCTGATCGACAATCCAGACTCGTGGCGAGCACTCCAGGTCGACAGGAGCTACGTGCCGTCCGCGGTCCAGGAGATCCTGCGATACGCCAGCCCGGTGCTGCACGTACGCCGGACCGCGGTGCGGGACACCGAGATCGGCGGCCACGCCATCAGCAGCGGCGACCAGCTGGCCGTGTGGCTGCCGGCGGTGAACCGCGATCCCAAAGCCTTCGTCGATCCGGAGACGTTCGACATCACACGCTCACCGAACCGTCACTTCTCCTTCGGCCACGGCCCCCACTTCTGCCTCGGTGGTCCACTGGCGGTCACCGAGATGGAGGTGTTCTTCGAGGAACTGGTCCGTCGCACGGACCATGCCGAACTGGCCGGCCAACCGCAGCGCCTCACCTCCAATCTAGTCTGGGGATTCGAATCGATGCCGGTCCGTCTCGTGCCACGGTAAAGGCACCCAGCGGTTCTCGAACGCCCCCCGCACCCGCCCCGACTGTGCCGCCGTCAGAGGACCGTCAACCGACACCACGCCAGGATCCGCGCCGTCGGCGGGCTCAGTGACCTGGCAGCGGGCGGTAACCGACTGCGGTAATCAGTTCGGCGATCGTCACGTCGGTGTCGGTGACGATCATGTGCAGAACCGAGGTGACACACCTCTCGATGTCCTCGATCATGGCCGGGCTGTATTTGCTCCGGTCGTACTGCATCTCGAATTCGTACGGTGTCCCACCGTTGACGATCAGGCTGAGCGGGTAGTTGTTCATCTCGCGAACCCGCAGAGTTCGCGCGGACATGCCGCCCAGCGCGGTCCGGACCGGATCGTCGACCGGGTAGTTCCCGACCACCACGATGCTGTCGAACAGTGACTGCCGCGGCGGAATCTCGCTCCATGCGGTGATGTCCGCCAGTGAGGTCTGTTCGGACGGCATCCGGGTCCAGTCCGTCTGCACCTCCCGCAGCCAGTCGTCGAGCCGTTGATCACCACGTCCCAGCCGGACGCGGACCGGGAGCGTGTTGATGAACAGGCCGATCATCCGCTCCATCCCGGGCATGTCGGCCCGGCCGGACACAGTGGCCCCGAACACCACGTCGGTGGCGTTCGTGTACCGGCTGAGCATCAGCGACCAACTGACTTGGAACAGCGTGCTGGGGGTGATACGCAGGCGTCGCGCGCAGTCCTGCACCGCGTTGGACAACTCTGCCGGAAGCTCCCGGTGGTGAACGCCGTACCCGGTGGCGTCGGACGGCTCAACGGGCAACCTCGTCGGTTCGGTGAACCCCGCGAGGTAGTTCCGCCAGTACCTCTCGTCCGCGCCTGCCTTCCGAGCACCCTGCCATTCGATGAAGTCCCGGAACGGACGGCGGGCCGGCAGCCGCAACTCCGCACCGGCGACCAGAGCCTGATACACGGCCAGCGCGTCGCCGATGAGCATGGTGATGCTCCAGCCGTCGAACAGGATGTGGTGTGTTTCCACCAGGATGCGCCAGTTCGCGGGACCGCTCTTGATCAGAGTGACACGGGCGATCGGGGCTCGTTCGAGGTCGAAGGTGTTCCGCCTGCCCTCGTCGAGCAGGTCTTCCAGTGCCGACCGCTGTTGCGCGTGATCCCGGTCCGACCAGTCCAGATGCGTGACCGGGAGGTGCACGTCGCGCTCGACCACCTGGAGCGCCGGATACACGGCTTTCCACGTGAACCGGGTACGCAGCATGGCGGTCCTGCGGGTCACCTCCTGCCAGGCCTGATCCATCGCGTCCGCGTCGATGTCACCGAGTTCCCAGCTCGCCTGCGTCAGGTACACGTCGGCGTTGGCCGCGGTGAGCGTGTGGAACAGGATGCCCGTCTGCAACGTGGACAACGGATAGATGTCCTCGATGCCACGGCAGGAGCCGAAAAGCCGCTTCAGGTCCGCGGTGGACAGGCCGGTGAGCGGGTAGTCCGACGCCGTGCGCCCTCCGCTGTCCGGCAGGCGGCAGAACTCGGTGATCCGTTCCAACGCCCTGGTGAAGTCACCGGCGATGCCTTCGATGCGGCTCCGGTCGTAGACGTTGCGATCGTACGACCAGTGCACGACGAGGCGCCCGCCCTGGATCCGGGCATACGCTTCGATCGGGTAGGTACGCGGCCGGCTCGGTGCGTTTCCAGCCCGCAGCGGATCCGGTACCTGGCGGACCAGGGCGTCCCCGCCAGAGGGGGTGTCGATCCGGCCGAGGTAGTTGAACAGGACTTCGGCTTGCGGCAGATCGTCGATGCGGTGTTCGTCCGCGCGGACGTGCCGCAGCAGGCCGAGGCCGACGCCGCGGCGGGGAACCGCGCGCAATGTCTCCTTCACCGCGATCAGGCAACCACCGACGTCGGCGGGGTCGGGCAGGTCCAGGTAGACCGGAAAGACCGAGGTGAACCAGCCGACGGTCCTGGTGAGGTCGACGTCGTCGAAGAGCGGTTCCCTGCCGTGGCCCTCCAGATCCACCAACAGCCGTGGCGAACCGGTCCAGGCGCCGAACGCCAGCGCCAACGCGGTCATCAGCACGTCGTTGACCTGGGTCCGGTAGGCGTCGGGCACCTCCTCGATCAGGGCACGAGTGGTGTCGCGGGACACCACGGAGTCGAACTGCTCCACGTCGCCGTACGTGCTTCGATCGGAGGTCACCACGCCGTCACGAGGCAGGGACGGCAGCTCGCGGGGAACCATCGAGCGCCAATGGCGTGCCTCATCGGCCAGTTCGGGAGATCCGGCCAGATCGTGCAGGCGTCCAGCCCACATCTGGAAGGAGGTGGTCTTGGCGGGCAGCACCGGGTCGGTCCGGCCGTCGAGAAGCTGACGGCACACCGAATCGAAATCCTCGATCAGGATGCGCCACGAGACGGCGTCCACGCAGAGGTGGTGGATGATCACCAGCAGCACCGGCCTGGCGCCGTGACGTTCCAGGTACACCGCTCGCACCATCCGGCCCGCCACCGGGTCGAGGGATTCGGCCGCCCTTGTCGCGTAGTCGTCCAGCAGGACGCCGACGTCCAGGTCGTCGACAGTGTGCCGGACCAGCCGCTCCTCCGGCCGGTACGCCTCCACAGCCTGGGTCCAGGCCGCGCCGTCGAATGCCAATCTCGTCCTGAGCACGTCATGGTGCCGCACCAGGTGGTCGATGGCGGTGTCGATGATCTCGGCGGGTAGGTCCGCGGTGATCTCCAACGCCAGGTACTGCGTCTGGTAGTCCCGGCGGGGGTCCCCGACCGACACGAAGGAACGCTGGATCGGGGTGAGGTGCACCGGCCCGGTGACCTCGCCCTGCTCGGCCAGGCACCCGGCCACGTTCTCGTCGTCCGCCTCGGTTGCGACCGCGGCCAGTTCGGCAAGGCTCTGGTGCTGGAAGAGCTGGTTGGGGTGCAGCCGCAGCCCGGAAGCCGCAGCCAGTGACGTGACCTCGATCGCACGGATCGAGTCACCGCCGAGCGCGAAGAAGTTGTCGTGCACGCCCACCTCGTCCAGGCGCAACACTGTCTGCCACACCTCGCCCAGCACCCGTTCCACCTGGGTGCGCGCCGCGACCAACGTCGGACGGTCGGACGAAACGGTGGACAGCGGCAGTGCGGCCACGTCCACCTTGCCATTGCGGTTGAGGGGCAGAGAATCGAGGACGACGAACGCCGACGGCACCAGATAGCTCGGCAAGCGACCCGACAGGTCGGCACGCAGTGCCGCGGACAACCGGCCGGGGTCCGCCGTGTCGTGCGGGACCACGTAGGCCACCAGTCGCTTGTCACCAGACGGATCTTGCCTCGCCACCACGATCGCCTGGCGAACGGCGGGATCGGCCGTCAGGTGGCTCTGGATCTCGCCGGGCTCGATCCGGACGCCACGGATCTTCACCTGATGGTCGGTGCGGCCGAGGAACTCCAGCGTCCCGTCGGGAAGCCAGCGGACGAGGTCGCCCGTGCGGTACATCCGGCTGCCGGGTGCGCCGAAAGGGTTGGGCAGGAAGCGTTCGGCGGTCATGCCCGGCTGGTTGAGATAGCCACGAGCGAGTTGGACACCCGCGAGGTAGAGCTCACCGGCCGCACCTTGCGGAACGGGGCTCCCGGCGGCGTCGAGAACGTACAACCGGGTGTTCCACACCGCGCGACCAAGCGAGGCCTTCTCTGCTCCTGGCCGTAGGGTGCACCCGGTGACCTGGATAGCGGCCTCGGCTGGGCCGTACTGGTTGTGCAGCACGGCATCGAAGGTCCGGTGGAAACGGTTCACCAGGTCCGTGGTGATGGCCTCGCCACCGCAGATCACCAGACGCAGTCTCGCGCATTCCGCGGCTGCGGGCTCGGCGACGAAGAACCGCAGCATGGACGGCACGAAGTGTGCGACGGTGATTCGCGTGTCCCTGATCAGCTCGGCGAGGTATTTCGGATTTCCTTGCTCACCGGGCCGGGCCAGCACCACCGCGGCTCCGGTGCTGAGCGGCCAGAAAATCTCCCACACGGACACGTCGAAGCCGAACGGTGCCTTCTGCAGCACACGGTCCTCTGCGGACAGACCGTGTTCGGCCTGCAACCAGGTGAGGTAGTTGACGACGCCCTCATGCGGCGTGACAACACACTTGGGACGGCCGGTGGAGCCCGACGTGTGAATGGCGTACGCGAGGCTCTCCGGAGCGGTGGTGCCGACCGGTGGCGTGGTGGGGTACTTCTCGGTGATGGCCCAGTCGCGTTCGAAGACGTAGGTCCCGATGCCGTCCACTGCGGGAACCGTGGTCTGCTGGGCCCGGGTGATCAGCATCGCCGCACCGGCGTCGGTGAGCAGCGAAGCCAGCCGGTCGACGGGCTGGTCCGGGTCGAGCGCCAGGTAGACGCCACCAGCCTTGAGGACGGCGAGGACGGCGATGACGAACTCGGCGGACCGCTCGATGCAGACACCGATCGTCGACTCGGTCTCGGCGCCGAGCGCCCGTAGGTGATGGGCCAGTGCGTTGGCGCGGTTGTCGAGTTCTCGATAGGTCAGCCGGAAATCCTCGGCGATCACCGCGATCGCGTCCGGAGTACGTTCTGCTTGCGCCTGCACGAGTTCGTGCAGGCAGCGCCCACCCGCACCCGGCCGGTCGGTGTCGTTCCACTCCTCCAGGACACGGACGCGCTCCCGCTCGGCGAACACCGGCAGTTCGGACAGCCTGCTGTCCGGGCGGGCCACGATTCCGTCGAGCAGGGCGGCGAAATTGTCGGCGAACCGCTCGATGGTGGGCTTGTCATACAGATCGGTCGAGTACTCGATCTGGCCGACGAAATCCCGACCGACTTCGCTGAACATGATGGAAAAATCGAATTTGCTCGTGCGCGTCGCGACAGGCAGGGACTCGACGTGCAGGCCAGGCAAGGTCAGGTCGTCGCCGTGTACGGAGGTTCGCCCCGCCGAAGGAACCCGGGCCGAATCAAGGTTCTGCGGTTCGTAGACCTGGAAGTTGACCTGGGCCAACGGTTGCACGCTCAGATTGCGCGTCGGCTGCAGTTCGTTCACCAGCTTCTCGAACGGCAGTTCCTGGTGGTCGTAGGCGTCGAGCGCGGTGTGGCGTACCCGCCTGACGAGTTCGGTGAACGGTGGATCACCGGCCAGATCGGTTCTGAGCACCAGGTTGTTGACGAAGAAGCCGATCAGCGGCTCCAGTTCGACGTGGCCACGGCCGACGACCGGAGAGCCGACGACGATGTCGGTCTCGCCGCAGTACCGGGAAAGCTGCACCTTGAACGCGGCCAGCAGCACCATGAACAACGTCGCGTCCTGTGCCGCGGCGACTGACCGCAACAGCGCCAGAATCGGCTCGGGCACGGTGAAGACGTGCTCCGCACCGCCGAAGGACGGCACGGCACGGTGTTGCCGATCCGCGGGCAGGGTGAGCATCTGGGGTGCGCCGCTCAGTCGGTCGCTCCAGTGGGTGAGTTCCCGCCGCAGGCGTTCGCCGGACATCGTCCGGCGCTGCCAGACGGCGAAATCCGCGTACTGCACGGCGAGTTCCGGCAAGGTCGGCGAGGCCCCGTCGCGTGCCGCGGCGTACAACGTGGTGATCTCCCGGAACATCACACCGAGCGACCACGTGTCGGTCACGATGTGGTGCAGCGTGATCAGCAGGACGTGGTCGTCGGCGGCCAGTTCGATCAGTTTGAGCCGGAGCAACGGGCCGGTTTCCAGGTCGAAAGGAACCCTGGCCTCGGCCATGGCCAGGCGGACGGCTTCGGTTTCCCTGTCCGGCATCCCGGCCAGACTCACTGCCGGGATATCGACAGGACGGGATGTGCCGATCACTTGAACGGGGGTTCCCGCACGTACGGCGAAGGTGGTCCGCAACGCCTCATGGCGGGCGACCACGCCCGTGAACGCCTTCCGCAAGGCGGAGCGGTCCAGTGGGCCGCGCAGCCGGTAGGCCAATGGCGCGTTGTACAGACAGCGGTCAGGCAGCAGGCGGTCGAGGGTCCACAGCCGTTGCTGGGCGAACGAGAGCGGCAGGTCCGCGGTCCGGTCGGCCGGGGTGATCCGATTCGAGTGGCCCTCCCGGGTGAGCATGAGATCCAGCAGTCGCTGTCTGTTCGCGACCGATCGAGCTTGTGGAACTGCGCTCATCCTGCGATGCCCTCGCTTCCGACGCCGCGTGAGGCGGACTTACCAGGTTCGGTGCCCACTATGGCTCTGCCTGCTGGTACGGCATCGACACGTTCGTGGTCGGCCGACTGCGACGACACCGCTGGTCGGACACGTTGCCATTGGTGTCCAAGGGACTGCTACGGGTCGAGTACGGGGATAGCGGCGACGGTCCGGGCGGCACCCCGCCGATCGTCCGGCACGCGAGCATCCAGCCACGCCGCTCTCCCCCGCCGCCCGGACACGCATTCCGTAGGCTACCCGTACCCAATCCGGCACAGGTCGCGATCACCAGGAGATACCGACGCCTGCGCCGTTGATCTCGGTGACCTTTGCGCGTCGGTGCCACACCAAGCGCGCGATCCACTATGGGCGAGCAGCGAAACCACGCGAAAGAGACCGTGATGCGTATGCCCGTCGACGAAGACCCCGGCCTGCCCGTACTGGCCCCCGAGGAGTACCACCGCCAGGTCGTCGAGTGGAACGCGACCGAGGTGGCACGGCCCGTCACCCTGGTCCATGTCCAGGTCGCGGCACAAGCCGCAGAGCGCCCGGACGCGGTCGCCGTGACCAACGGGACACGGTCGCTGACCTACGCGGATCTCGACGCCGACGCCGGCCGGCTGGCCCGTTGTCTTCGTGAGGCAGGCGTGGTCCCGGAGGTCGCGGTGGCGATCTGCCTGCCGCGCTCGATCGAGCTGGTCATCGCCATGCTGGCCGTGTTCAAGGCGGGCGGCACCTACGTACCACTCGATCCGGAGCACCCCGACGCACGCCTCGAGTACATGCTGACGGACTGCGGCGCTCCCGTCCTGATCACCACGGACGACGTTCGTGCACGGCTTTCCGTCCCCGAGGGCGTGCGAGTCCTCCGCCCGGACGCCCGAGGCATTGATCCGGTCGATGCTCCGGTGGATCCGGGCAATCTGGCGTACGTCATCTACACGTCCGGATCGACGGGACGGCCGAAGGGTGTCGCGGTCGCGCACGCGGGTCTCGCCAATCTGGTGGCGTGGCACCTGGATTCGTACCGGATCGGCGACACCGACCGCGTCGGACAGTGTGCTGCCGTCGGGTTCGACGCGTCGGTGTGGGAGATCTGGCCCGCACTGGCCGCCGGAGCCACCCTGCACATCGCCGGGGACGACGAGCGGCTGCGGCCGGACCTGCTGCTGAACTGGTTGGCGGACAACCGGATCACGGTCACGTTCCTGCCGACTCCGCTCGCCGCGGAGGTCGTGAAACTGCCGTCGCCGCCAGGCTTGGTGCTGCGCGCGCTACTCACCGGCGGTGACAGGCTCGGCGAGCGACCTCGATCCGACACCGGATACGAGCTGATCAACCACTACGGACCGACCGAGGCCAGCGTGGTCACCACGGCCGGTGTCGTCCCGCGGCGCACCGGTTCGTGGCGGGCACCCTCGATCGGACGGCCGATCGACAACGTACGCACCTACATCCTGGACCACGCCTTGCGGCCGGTCGCCATAGGCGTTTCCGGTGAACTGCACATCGCCGGAACGAGCCTCGCGCGTGGGTATGTCGACAGCCCGGGTCTGACCGCCGAGCGGTTCGTTCCCGATCCGTTCGCCACTCGGCCGGGTGAGCGGATGTACCGCACCGGAGATCTCGCCCGCTACCGCCCCGACGGTGCGATCGAGTTCGTCGGGCGAATCGACAGTCAGGTCAGCATTCGCGGTGTCCGCATCGAGACCGGCGAGATCGAAGCCAGGCTCAGGGAGCACCCGGCAGTGGCCGAGGCCGTGGTCGCCGCGCGCGTCGACGAGCGTGAGAACACCTACCTCGTCGGCTATGTCACTCCTGCGACGGGCGGGGCGATCGACGTCGACGCCGTACGCGAACACCTGGTGAATCACCTGCCGGGCCAGATGGTTCCGGCGGTCCTCGTCCCGCTGCGACGGTTTCCCGTCACGTCGAACGGCAAGATAGACGTCGGCAATCTTCCTGTTCCGGAGTCATCCGGTGTCGAGACGCCACGGGATCCGCTTGAGGATCTGGTCGCCGCGATCTGGGCTCTGGTGCTGGACCTGCCGGAGCCTGGTCAGATCGACATCCATGCGAACTTTTTGACGCTGGGCGGGCATTCTCTGCGCGCGCATCAGGTGATCGCTCGCGTCAACGCGACCTTCGACATCGACCTGTCCGCGCGTGCCCTGTTCGGCGCTCCCACGATCGCGTCGTTCGCCGACGTGGTCCGTCACGCCGGCACGCCAGGGCGGATCGAGACCGTCACCCGGCTGGCCCGTCAGGTCGACGAGATGTCCGACGACGAGATCGAACGGCTGCTCGCCGAGCATTCGACCGTGGACCACCCCTCTGCCAAAGGATGGGAAGGAGAGCAGGCAGATGAACTCAACCGAGGATGACGACCAGTCGTATCTCGTCGTCGTGAATGACGAGGAGCAGTACTCGATCTGGCCGGAGGGCCGGGAAATTCCGGCTGGCTGGAAGCCGGTGGGTACGGCCCGTTCGAAGCAGGACTGTCTCGCCCACATCGAAACGGTATGGACCGACATGCGGCCGCGCAGTCTGCGTGAGCGCATGGCGAGTTCCTGAGCAGGCTGGGCATTCGATGGTACGTGGGTTGTGAGGCGTGAAGTGACCGAAATTCCATCGAAGGCGTCCGTTGTGATCATCGGCGGCGGAGTCATCGGAGTCAGCGCCGCGTACCACCTGGCCGCCGCCGGAGTGCGCGACGTCGTGCTGATCGAGCGCGGTGCTCTCGGGTCCGGATCCACCTGCCGCGCGGCGGGCGGAGTCCGCGCCCAGTTCTCCGACCGCGTCAACATCGAGCTGGCGACGCGCAGTCTCGAGACGTACGAACGTTTCGGCGAACGCTTCGGCCAGGACATCGACCTGCGGCAGGTGGGTTACCTGTTCCTGCTGGACCAGCCGGAAACCGTGGCCGAGTTCGAGTCGGCCGTCGCCGTGCAGAACGACCTCGGCGTGCCCAGCCGGATGATCTCGGTCGCCGAGGCGCGGCGTCTGTCGCCGTTGATCGGCACC
This sequence comes from Micromonospora sp. MW-13, assembly GCF_003434305.1. Taxonomy (GTDB): domain Bacteria; phylum Actinomycetota; class Actinomycetes; order Mycobacteriales; family Micromonosporaceae; genus Micromonospora. The sequence goes on along the minus strand of NZ_QKKX01000046.1, from coordinate 42,143 downwards.
GACGGGCTTCTGGCGGCGGTGTACTCGCCGACGGACGGACACTGCACCCCCGAATCGGTGGTGCTCGGGTTCGCCACCACGGCCCGCAGGCTCGGTGCGCGGCTGGTCACCAACTGTGCTGCGTCCGGTATCGAGTACGACGGGGATCGGATCATCGCGGTCAGCACCGAGGGCGGCCGGATCGAAACCGACACGGTCATCTGCGCGGCTGGTGCCTGGTCTCGCGAAGTGGGCGCATGGGCCGGTGTCGACCTGCCTGTCGTCCCGTTGCGGCGGCAGATCGTGCTCACCGAGCCGATGAACGGCCTCGATCCGGCGACACCTTTCACCATCGACTTCGGCACCGCCTTCTACTTCCGCGCCGAGGGTGCCGGACTGCTGCTGGGAATGTCCGACCCGGACGAGAAGCCCGGATTCAACACGAACCGGTCGGAGAGCTGGTTGGCAAGTGTCGCCGCGGCCGTGCAGCGAAGGGCACCCGCGCTCGCGGATGTGGGTCTCACCACGGGCTGGGCAGGCCTCTACGAGATGACTCCTGATCACAACGCGCTGATCGGGACCGCCGGCGACGGCCGATTCCTCTACGCCGCCGGGTTTTCCGGGCACGGCTTCATGATGGGCCCCGCCGTCGGCGAGGTTCTGCGTGACCTCTGCCTGCAGCGGCCGACCTTCACCGACATCAGCGGCTTCCACGCGGGCCGGTTCACCGGCGCCGCAGGCCGTCCCGAATTGAACGTCGTGTGACCACCAACGAGGAGGTTGGGATGACTGACAGCACCGGCCGCGCACCGCGGCGCATTTCGATTTTCGACACGACCTTGCGGGACGGTGAGCAGGCCCCGCGCAACGCGATGAGTCCGCGGACGAAACTCGACCTCGCCCTGCGGATCGAGGCACTCGGCGTCGACGCCGTCGAAGCCGGATTCCCTGCCTCGTCGGCAAAGGACGTCGAGGCCACCCGGCTGATCTCCGAGGCACTCACCACCGCGCGGGTGGCGACCTTGTGCCGGGCGGCCCGCGGTGACGTCGAAGCGGCGGTCGAGGCGGCGGGCACGAAGAACCACCAGTTGCAGGTCATCGCCACCGCCAGCGAGATCCACCTCGAGCACAAGCGTGGCATCACCCGCGACGCCGCCTTGCGCGAGCTGTACGACGCCATCTCGCTGGCCTCCTCGCTCGGCGTTCCGTTCATCACCCTGGCGATGGAGGATTCCAGCCGCGGTTCACTCGACCTCCTGCGTGCCACCGTCGAGACCGCGCTGGAGGCCGGTGCGACCCAGGTCGGTGTCGGGGACACGATGGGGTGTGTGACACCGGCCGAGTTCGGCGAGCTGGTCGCGACGGTCCGGGAGTGGGCACCGGCATCGGCGAGCCTCACCGTGCACTGCCACAACGACTTCGGACTCGCACTGGCCAACACCATGGCGGCCGTCGAGGCGGGCGCGGACGAGGTCCAGGTGACGCTGGGCGGCATCGGCGAACGTGCCGGCAACACGGCACTCGAGGAGGTCGTCGGCCTGCTGGCGTACAAGAGTGAGGTCTACGGGGCCACGACCGACGTCAAGACCGAGGGGATGTACGAGGTCTACTCGGCGATCCGCGCGGCGATCGGACTCGAAGAGCCACGCAACAAGGCGCTGTTCGGCACGTACGCCTTTGCCACCGCGGCGGGCATGCACCAGCAGGGGATGCTGCAGAACCCGTTGACCTACGAGTACGTCGAGCCGGGCCGGTTCGGCCGTGAGTCGCAACTGCTGGTGGCCCGCCACTCCGGCCGCGCGGTGCTGCGGCACGTCGCCGCACAGGCCAAGCTCGACCTTCACGACGACATGGTCGACTCGCTGTACGAGAAGTACGTCAACGGTCGTGCCGACGGCGACTGCGTCGAGCTGGGTGTCCTGCGTGAGGAGATCCTCGCCGAGATGGCGAACACCGCGGAGTCGGCCCGATGACCGGTAGGACGCTGGCCGAGAAGCTGTGGCAGCGCCACGTCGTCCGCGAACTGGACGAACGGACCGATCTGCTCTACATCGACCTGCATCTGATCCACGAAGTGTCGTCGCCCCAGGCGTTCGAAGGTCTCCGGCTGTCCGGCCGCCGGGTCCGTCGCCCGGAACTGACGCTCGCGGTCGAGGACCACAACGTGCCGACCCACTCGCTGACCATCGCCGACGACGCGAGCCGGGCGCAGATCGACGCGTTGCGCGGCAACTGCGCCGAGCACGACATCGAGCTGTACTCGATCGGTGACGCCAGCCAGGGCATCGTGCACGTCGTCGGTCCCGAACTCGGCCTGGTACAGCCCGGAATGCTGGTGGTGTGCGGCGACAGCCACACGTCGACCCACGGCGCCCTTGGCGCACTCGCCTTCGGCGTGGGAACCAGCGACGTCGAGCACGTGCTCGCCACGCAGACACTCGCGGTCGCCCGCCCCCGGACCATGGCGGTCGAGTTCACCGGGCTGCCCCCGGCGGGAACCGAGGCGAAGGACATCATCCTCGCGGTCATCGGCGCCATCGGTACCAACGGTGCCCAGGGCTTCCTCATCGAGTACCGCGGTGAGGCGGTGCGTTCGATGTCCATGGAAGGCCGGATGACCATGTGCAACATGAGCATCGAGGCTGGTGCGCGTGCCGGGATGATCGCCCCGGACGACAACACGCTCGCCTATCTGCGGGACCGGCCCTACGCGCCGTCCGGTGCGGCCTGGCAGGACGCGGTGTCGGACTGGGAGACGCTGGTGACCGACGACCCGGACGCCTTCGACCGAGTGGTCCGGATCGACCTGGCCGAGCTCAGCCCGCACGTCACGTGGGGAACCAATCCCGGGCACGCCCTTCCGCTCGACGCGGCGGTGCCCTCGCCCGAGTCGTTCACCGATCCGGTCGAGCGGGCCAGCGCCGAGCGCGCGCTCGAGTACATGGACCTCCGGCCGGGCACCCGGATGCGTGACATCCCGATCGACACGGTGTTCATCGGTTCGTGCACGAACGGGCGGATCGAGGATCTACGGGCGGCGGGCGAGATCCTGCGTGGCCGCCGGGTCAAACCCGGTGTCCGGATGCTCGTGGTCCCGGGCTCCGGCCGGGTGCGCGTCCAGGCCGAGCAGGAGGGCCTGCACGAGGTCTTCAAGGCGGCGGGTGCCGAGTGGCGCCTGCCCGGCTGCTCGATGTGCCTCGGCATGAACTCGGACCGGATCTCCGGCAACAACCGGGTGGCGTCCACGTCGAACCGGAACTTCGAGGGGCGCCAGGGTGGCAGGGCCCGTACCCATCTGGTCTCACCCGCCGTCGCGGCGGCAACAGCGGTGACCGGCAGGCTCGCCGCCCCACACGATCTGGTCTGAGAGTAGGCAATGGAACCGTTTTCCTCGCACACCGGCCGGACAGTGGTGCTCCGGCGCAGCAACGTCGACACCGATCAGATCATTCCGGCCGAGTTCGGCAAGCGGATCTCGCGGCACGGCCTTTCTGACGCCCTGTTCGCGCGGTGGCGAAAGGACCCCGCCTTCATCCTCAACTCCAAGGAACACGAAGGCGCGACGGTACTGATCGCGGACACGAACTTCGGCACCGGAAGCTCGCGTGAGCAGGCGGTCTGGGCGCTGCGCGAGTGGGGATTCGCGGTGGTCGTCTCGACCCGGTTCGGCGACATCTTCCACCGCAACGCACTGCGCAACGGCCTGCTGGCGGTCGTCCTGCCGGACGAAGCCGTCGCGTCGCTGATGGACCGCGCCGAAGCCGATCCGTCCTTCGAGATCAGTGTCGACCTGACGAAGTGCGAAGTGGCCGCTGGCCAGGACCGTTGGTCGTTCAGCATCGACGAACGGGCACGCTGGCTGCTGCTCAACGGACTCGACACCATCGAAGTGACGCTGCGCGACGCGGCGGACATCGCGGACTACGAGCGGAGCCGGCCATCGTGGCTGCCCGAGATCCCGCGGGGCAGTGGATCAACGCAAGCCAGGGCGGGCACGCGGTGACAGGCGGTGCGCCCATGGCCACCGGCGCACGTCGTCTGGCTCGACTACCCGCCGACGGCCTCAGCGAGTTGATCGAGGCGGGCCGCAGGATGGGTGCGGTGGACCTCGCGCTGGGCAGCCCCGGATGGCCACGGCCGCCGAAGGCGATGATCGACCAGGCGTGCGCCGCGCTGCGGGACGGGAACAACCAGTACGGCGACATGCGTGGCAACGGGGAGCTCCGGGCGGCGTTGGGCCAGTCGTTCCGGACACCGGCCGATCCGGACACCGAGCTCACCATCACGGTGGGAGCGGCCGAAGGGCTGGCTGTCGCGATGCTCGGCGTCCTCGATCCGGGTGACGAGATCGTCGTGTTCGAGCCGTTCTTCGAGCCCTATCTCGTCTCGATCGCAACGGCGTCGGCCGTGCCGAGATTCGTCCGGGTCCGGCCGCCGGACTGGCGGTGGGACGCCACGGCACTCGCCGCCGCGATCGGTCCCCGTACCAAGGCGATTCTGGTGAACACGCCGAACAATCCCACTGGCCATGTGCTGGAGGAAGACGAGTGGGCGGTCATCGCGGAACTGTGTGAGCGGCACGATCTGCTGGTCATTTCCGACGAGGTGTACGCCTCATATGTCTACGACGGCGGACAGCACATCTCGGCGGCGGACGTGCCGGGACTGCGAGACCGAGCGATCGTGGTCGGCAGTTTCTCGAAGAGCCACGCCATCAGTGGCTGGAGAATCGGCTTCCTCCGTGCCGCCCCCGCACTCACCCGTGCGTTGCGCAGCATCCACATCGGCCTGACGGGCGGAGCTCCGGTGCCCCTGCAACAGGCCGTGGCCCGGTCCGGACTGGTTGACGGGCAAGAATGGGATCCACGGCCGGATCTTCAGCAGCTGCGGGACAAGGCGGTGCGTATCTTCCGCGGTGTGGGGTTACGCTGCACGTCTCCTCGGGGCGGTTGTTATGTCGTCGCCGAACTCGGGCCATACGGCCGAGAGGATTGCCGGTCCTTCGTTCGCAGGCTCGCGATCGACCTGGGTGTGCTCCTCGCGCCGGGGCAGCTATTTCTGTCCGACCGGACATCGGATTCCGGCTTCGTTCGTATCGCGTTCAACAAACCGCACGCATATCTCGACACCGCGCAGGGGCGGCTGGCGACCCTGGAGCCCAAGCGGTGACGGCTACGATTATGAGGAGATCACAGTGACGGTGATCGCTGTTGTACCTGGTGACGGAATCGGACCAGAGGTGACGGACGAGGCCGTCAAGGTCCTCGATGAACTGGGGCTCGGACTCGACTTCGACCACCTCGACGAGGTCAACGCCACCACGTTCCGGAAAACCGGGGCAGGCCTGTCCCCGGAGGACTTCGAACGGATACGTTCCGCGAAATCGGTGCTGTTCGGTGCCATCGGCGCTCCCGGCATCAACAATTCGGAGTACGGCCGGGGCGTGCTGATCAAGATGCGTTTCGAGCTCGACCTGTACGTGAACCATCGGCCAGCGTTTCTGTGGGACGCCCGGCTGAGCCCCCTGCGGGACGAACGTCGCAGGAACGTCGACTGCGTCATCGTGCGAGAAAACTCCGAAGGACTGTATGTCGGCGTCGGCGGCAGGGTGCGTGCCGACACACCGGACGAGATCGCGATCGACGAGGAGGTCAACACCTACCGCGGTGTCTCACGCGTGCTCGACTACGCGTTCTCGATAGCGCGAAAGTCGGTGTGCCTCGTGGACAAGTCGAACGCCGTTCCCAATGGCGGGAAACTGTGGCAGCGTTGTTGGCGCGAGGCGGTCGAACGGCGTCCCGACATCGACTGTTCCCACCTGTACGTGGACGCGGCGGCGATGAAACTGATCGCCGACCCGTCAGTGTTCGACGTCATCGTGACCAACAATTCCTACGGTGACATTCTGAGCGACCTCACCGCCCAGTTGGCCGGTGGCCTCGGCATGGCGGCATCGGCGAACCTCAACCCAAAGACCGGATTCGGCGTGTACGAACCGGTCCACGGCAGCGCACCGGACATCGCGGGGCAGGGAAAGGCGAACCCCGTCGGAGCGATCCTCAGCGCCGCGCTCCTCTGTGAGGGAATCGGCCTCTCCGAGGCTGCACTGGCGATCCGTGGAGCGGTTTCGACGGCGGTGTCAGCAGGGCGCTGCACGCCCGACATCGGTGGCTCGTTGAGCACCCAGGAGGCTGGTGCCGCCATTCGCGCCGAACTTCGGTAACACCCACGGCGAAGCCAAGCGGGCTCAGGAGTCGGCCGCGCCGAGCGCTCGGCGGCTGTCCTGATAGACCTGCTCGGCTTCGCCGGGAGTGTCGCCTATCGCGGTGATTCCCAGTTTGCCGTACACGCATGCGGCACCCAGCAGGTGCAGGACCGCGCCAGTACCGCGGCGCGGGTCGAAGGCGTTGGCGCCCAAGCGGTCGATGATGTCGGCGGGGCGGCAGCCGCGGAAGTGGGGAACCCACAGGTGATCCGTGCCGACGTAGGCCTTGGCGCGCCCGCCGTCGACAACCTGGCCAGTGGCGCCGTCAACGCAACCGCCGGTCACGAGCAACGTCGTACCGAACGGGTGCGTTGTGCCGCCGACCCGCAGGTTGGTCTCGCACAACAGGATTTCCCATCCACCACGCTCGACGGCCAGGAAATCCAGGCTGAACACGCCAATGACACCACGTGCGGACAAGGCGTCCACGACGCGTTGGGCGGCGGCGCGCAGCGCTGGTCGATACCGGCTGTCCGCCGGGGACCGGCATCCCACGTAGACCATCCCGTCGAGGACCTGGTCCTGGGTGACGATCACCTCGGGCGTTCCGTCCGGGGTGATGCTGGCGAACGTGCTCGGCGAGCGCAGACCCGGTGTCGTGAGGTACCGCTCCGCGGTCGCGCCCCGCGCGGAGATCTTTGCCGCGAACGACGTCCAGGTCTCGTCCGGTGCGGTGAACCTGATCCGGGCCTGGGCCAGGCGTCCGTTCGGCATGGCTTCGACGATGGCGTTGCCAAGGCCTCCGTATCCGTCGTCCAGCTTCAGCATGACCGGGCCGTCCGCGACCAGTCGAGCCACGACGGCCTCCACCTCCCCGACGCTGGCCAGCCCCCCGGCGCCAGGGACCGTCGCGACGCAAGCGCCTTCTGCGATCGCCCGGCTGCCAGATTTCGTCCCCAGAACGGCCAGCCGCGCAGGCGCGCCGTACAGCGGAAGGCCAGTGATCTCCGACAGCCGCTCCTCGTGTTCGGTCACGACAAAGGGAAACAGCCAGGCATCGGTGCCCGCCGCCCGCGCGATCTCGTGGCACATCGCGGGGTCGGCGAGGATCCTGTGCGTCAACGGGCACAGTTCGGTGTTCTCGGCCAGGCCCACCGGCATCATCCGCAGCCGGGCACGGGCGCCCGCCGGATCGGGCAGGAAGCTCAGGTAGTAGTCGACGACCTCGGCGTCGACGGGCACCGAGGACAGGAAGATCACGGAGACGGCGGGCTCGCGCAACATGAGCAGGAGGAACAGAAGTCGCTCCTCATAGCGGGCATAGCCCTCGATGTGCGCCAACTCCCCCGGCGAGAGGGTGAGGGAGGGAAGCACGACCACTGTTCCACCCGTGGGTGTGAACATCGGCAGTCGCGGATGTCTTCTGGCGAACTCCAGACGAATCTCCTCGGCGGAGGCACCGCGGGCGCGCGGTGTCGTCATGACCAGATCGCCAGATTCCCACCGGTCGTGATGCCGATGAACATGGCGACCGACACCCTGCGCCCGTCCTGCCCGCCTGCCACGGAGTGGTAGAAGCGCGGGTTGAACACGAGAGCGTCGCCCGGCTCCGGTCGCACCGTCACCGACTGGACGCCCGCCACCACCTCGCTGTCATAGCCGAAGCCGATCCGGGCCGCCTCGTCCGTGGGCTCCCAGGTGCGGCGCCAGATGGTGGTTTCACCCCCGACGGACGGCATCATCAGGTAGACGTTGATCGCCAGTTGGGCGACGAGCTTCTGGTCGAACAGCCCGCGCGGGAATTCCCGTGCCACGTCGTCGAAGTGGACCCGCAGCCCACCGTTCGACTCGCGGATCGTGCCAGCCATGACCGGGCGACCCGCTATCCGGGCCGCCTCCGGCGGCCCGCCCCACACCTCGCCGAGCCCCTCCAGGCAGATCCGGAGCGGATCGGGGTCCAGGTCGGCCGCCGCCCACGCCGTGCGCGCCGACTCGACGTGCGTCCAGTAGCCGGGATCGAGCTGGCCATCGGCGACGAAGTCGTTGACCGTCGGGCCGAACCGCAGCACAGGCGGGTTGACCCGTTTCGAGTTGACCGAGCTCAACGGCATCCGGTCCACCAGCCCGGCCAGATCCGCCCGCAGTTCGGCGGGCAGGAACGCGCGGGCGTGCACGCAGGCAAGGGTTCCTGTGGCCAGCCGAACCAGATGATCCTTGGTCAGCCCGGTCACGACCTCCTCGCTGAATAGCGGATCATCGGCTGTCACGGAGAGAGTCATGGTCGTCGTCCCATCGGCTCGGTGCGAGAGCGGTGACTTGATGTTGACCGTTGCCGACGTCCGTTCGTGGACAGGTTCATGGCACATCGCCGCCCGCATCGTCCCTGGCCGTGCCAGGTCCGGCAGTCGGCTGACTGGCGTGGTACTGCTCTCGTATGCCGCTGTGGTGACGCCGGATGCGCCGGTAAGGCGGGTGGGCGGTGCGCACGTCGCGGTGTCGTCAGCGGCCTCGTGCAGCGGCAGGTCGACCAAACTTCCTGCGTTCTGCCGGTGAAGGGTGACCACGCCGGAGGTGCCTTGGTCAGTCCACGTGCAGACGGGGTGGGCTTGCGCCACGGATGAACTGGTCGGCAGCGGCGACCTCAGCCGTAGACGCGGTCCGCCGCTGCGTGCCTGTGTGGGTGAAGCTGTACGCCGACAGGGCCGTGGTCCGGGGCGCGAGCCGGCCAACCCGGCGGGGCGTACCGATCCCTTTCCGAACAGTTCCGAACAGGCGTACTCCTTGCCCGTGCCCCCGCACCTGATTCATGGTTGACGCCAGTGCCGCGGCGGTAGTGGGGATCTGAACCAACCGCACGATTCCGGCTTACGCCGTTCCGGCGGAACTCGACTTTCGCCGGATAGAAGGCGACCGGTGGCGACGGCAACGCCCTTCAGAGGAGAGCTTGATGAATGCCCGAACCGGCCAACCTGTCGGCAACACTGTTGTCGCCGAGCCCGACCGCCGTCGCAGTCTCCGCCGCCTCCTCTGCTTCAGTTTCGATGCCACCACCGACGATCCACCTGCTAAGGGCGTGGTCCGGCACATGACCGGCTTCGGCCGCGCCGCCGGCGATTCCGTGGGTGCGTACGTCTACGTCAACCGGCTGCGACCGGGAGTCGTCCACCGGTGCGAGGGGGCGCCCTGCCCGGTCCGTAACCGGGCAGGGGAAGGCGCGTTTCACTACGACGGTGCGCAGCGCCAGTGACCGAAGTCGCCGGTGCGCGACCAGACATCCCGCGCCGCCCCAATACTCCAGTCCGGATCCAACGCGGTCCGGCGGTCGACGCCGAGCCGGGACAACTCCATGTCGCTGAACTGGAACAGCCCCCAGCGCCGCGATCCGTCCGCGAGAACCTCGATACGGTACGGGTCCAGCCCGGACAGGCACCGCGCCAACCGCACCGCCCCGGCCGGGTCTTCCGGGAAGGTTTTCCGCAGTCGACTGCTGATCCGGTCCTCCGGCCAACTGGCCGGCACCATCGGGTCGCCCGACAGCTCGTCGAGCAACCGCCCGTCCACCGTGCCGCTGACCGGCAGGCCACCCAGCGCCTGGAAGGCCATCACCCGGCTGGCGGTATCCGGGCCGAACCAGCCGTCCACCGGTACGCGCAGCCCGCCGGCGACCAGCCGCTCCTGGAGATCCAGCACGCAGGGGCCGTACATGCCCTGCCGCAGGACTAGCGGGCAGCCATCGGTTGAGGCGGCGTTCCTGCCGTCACCGTCGGCGTGCGACAGCAGCGCCCCGGACGCGCCGACGGCCAGCGCGCCCACCAGCGCGCCCACCAGCACGAGCACCCCCAGCCGCAGCCGTCGACGGGCCGGCCGGCTGGCCCGGTCCGCCTCGGCTGGTGCCTGCTGCGGCTCGGCCGGGTCGACGGCCGCGAGCCCAGCGTCGGGAGACGTCGGGTCGGGGTCCGTCGGCTGGCTGTCCCCTCGCGCTGGCTCGCCCAGTCGCGCCTCGATGTCACGCCGCAACCCGACCCACCGCTCGATGTCCCCGGCCGGCATACCGCACCCGGCCAGCAGCGCCACGACGGTCCGCTCCCGGGGCAGGGTAGTCCGCCCCAGCATCGTGGCGAGGGTGCTCGGCGGCAGCCAGTGCCCGGCAGCCGAGGACCGCCGGGAGATCTCCCGGTAGGTCAGGCCGGAACACCGTCGCACCTTTCCGAGCAGCACGACGTACTCCCCCGCCGTGGCGGCCTGTGGCACCGGATCCCGGGCAGAGTCATCCATCAAATCCCCCGCGTCGTCGATGTGGTCGGGCTCGGCCCGGTGCCGGGCCGAGCCCGTCGGGCCGTACACCGTCAGCGGTGCGGCCATCGGTGAACGACGCTAGACAAGCGGGTCGGCGGGGACAATCCCATGGTCGGGACGATGCCGTGTCCGGGCAGCTCAATGCGGCTTGTCCGAGTCCTTGTCCGACCATCTCGGACAGCCGCTCGGCGGCGACTTGCCCCGGCACGTCGGGTGTCTGGAGAATCGGGCGATGACCACGGGGGAGCTTCGACCGGACGAGGCGGCCGACCCGGCCGAGTTCGTCGACATGCTGCGCCGGCTCAAGGACCGGTCCCGCCTGACGTACCGACAACTGGAGCAGCGCGCGGCTGCGGCCGGTGACGTGCTGGCCCGCAGCACCGCCGCCGATGTCCTGCGCCGGTCCACTCTGCCGCGACCCGAGGTGCTGGCCGCGTTCGTCCGCGCCTGCGGCGGGGAGGATCACGTGGAGGTGTGGCTGCGGGCGCGGGACCGCCTCGCCGCCAGCGCACTCGCCCCGTACGATCCGATGCCGACCACGCCTCCGCCGGAACCGCCACCGGCCGATGCCACCGCAGGCGACGCGAGCACGAAAGTACGACGATCCGGCGCGGCGGGTCGGCGCTGGTTCGCGCGGCCCGCGCCGCTGGCCCTGCTCATCGTCGGCGTCCTGCTGGCCGCACTCGGCGTCGGCGCCTGGATCCGTCGCCCCGACGGTGGGCAGCGGCCGGCGGCAGAGCGCGCCGGTGCGGCCACCTCGGCGAGCGGCAGCGCCGGCGCCTCGGCCAGGCCGAGCGGCGGCCGGAGTCAGATCCGCCCCGCCCGCTCCCCGCAGCTCTGCATCTCCGAGGGGCGTGACCGCAGCGGCCGGTACCGCAGCGAGATCGCGGTCCAGCGTCCCTGCGCCGGTGCTACCCCACCGGAAACCTACCTGGAGCCGGTGGCCGACGGCCTGTACATCATCAAGTGGGACCACCCGGTGCAGGGGTTGGGCTGCCTCACCGTCCGCTTGGAGGATCCCGGCCGAAACCTGATCGAGCCCTGGAAGGACTGCCGCAGCGACCTCTGGCCCCAACTGTTCCGCTTCGAGCCGACCGGATCTGCGCCGACCGCCTACCGCCTCCGCCCGGCGGGCAGCGACTTGTGCATGGGCATCCGGGACGATGACACCGAGGTGCTGGCCGAGGCGGCGGTCGAGCCGTGCACCGGTGGAGCGGACCAGGTGTTCCTGGTCGATTCGCTGCCCGAAGGTTGATGGCCCACGCGGTCCGGCCGGTTGCCGTTCCTCAGCAGCCGCCGACGGGCAATCGGGGCACCGGCCAGGACAGGTAGGGCTGCCATGTCCCGGCGCGGGGTACGAGCTGCGCCCTCAACCCGAAGAAGGCCTGGCCTTCTGTTGGTCGTCCGACGGACGCACCGTGCACCCCCGCGACGGGCGGTGTGGCCGAGCGCTTCGGCGGCGTGCCGAAGTCTGCCCATGGCTCGGTCAGGCCTTCTCGAAGGTGACGCCCTGCCGGTCGATCGCCACCTGCTTCTCCACCACGGTGCCGATTTCTGTGGTGTACCAGCAGAAGAACGGCGTCGGGCCGAAGGGGAACACGGCCTGTTCGGGCATCGCGGCGTCGCACATCGCGGTGCCCGGCCGGGCGTTGTTGTTGCCTGCTTCGTTGATCCACAGCCAGCCCACGTTCCTCTGGGACAGCACGCCGACCGAGGCGACGGCGGACCAGGTCAGGTACTGGTCGGCGATCGACACGGTCACGTCCATGGGCACCGCGAGATCGTCGAACTTTACCGTGCACCTCGCCTTCACGTTGCCGGTGATGAACTTCTTGTTGCAGGTCACAGACGTGTGCGCCGGTGCGCCGGCCTGGTTCAGCACCTGTTGTTGCAGCTTGTACATGACTTCCGCGTGCGGTGTACCGGGCTTGCCGTAGTCCGTGGGCGTGGCGGGGCCGTCGGCGGTGTACGGGTGGGTGCTCGACACCAGCCGCCCGGGCCGGGGCGGCGCGGCCGGCGACGAGGAAGGCGCGGTCGCGGCCGGGTCGGGACCCGAGCAGGCGGCGAGGGCAAGAAGCAGCAGCAGTCCGATGCTCGCACGGGAAAGGCGCATCTAATCAGGGTATCGACAAACACCACCATGACCGGCGAGGCCGGCCGCAGGTGCGGCGTTTTCTGGGGCGTGGCTGGTGCGCCGCGGGCGAGACGGCGGGTCATGGGTTCCGTCGACCTCCACGTGCGGGGTGGGTGGTGTAGTCGGGGAGAAGCTGGCGTTGAACGTCCGGTCGTGGACCTGCCCGTGCGGGGCCAGTCAGGACCGGGATGTCAACGCGGCGATGCCGGCACCGCGCCGGGAAGCGGTAACCCACCGGAAGCTCACCCCCTGCGGGAGGTAGCAGACCGGAGTGCCCGGGTTCATGACGGGGGGACGTCAAGAGATCCGCTGCACGATCATCGCCATGCCCTGCCCGCCCGCCGTGCACATCGTCTGCAGGCCGATCTCACCGTCGTGGAACTCGAGCGAGTTCAGCAGGGTCGCGGTCAGCCGGGCGCCGCTCATCCCGAACGGGTGTCCCATGGCGATCGCGCCACCATTCACGTTCAACCGATCGTCGGCGATGTCCAGTTCCCGTTGGCAGGCCAGCACCTGCGACGCGAACGCCTCGTTGATCTCGACCTGGTCGATGTCGGCGATGCTCATGCCGGCCCGCCGCAGCACCGTACGGGTCGCCTCGACCGGGCCAAGGCCCATGATCTCGGGTGACAGCGCGGTGACGGCGGTCGCCACGATCCGCGCCCGCGGGACGAGCCCCAGCTCGCGAACCTTGGCGTCACTCATGACGACGAGCATCGCGGCGCCGTCGTTCAGCGGGCAACTGTTTCCTGCGGTGACCCGGCCGTCGGGCCGGAACACCGGCGGAAGCTGGGAGACCACCTCGTACGTCACGCCGCGCCGCGGCCCGTCGTCGGTGCTGACGGTCCGTCCGTCGGGCAGGCGCACCGGGCAGATCTCCCGGGCCCAGAACCCGATATCGGTCGCCTTCTCCGCACGCCACTGTGAGCGCACGGCGAAGTGGTCCATCTCCGTCCGCTCGATCCCCTTCAGCCAGGCCACGTTCTCGGCGGTCTGACCCATCGGGATGTGCGCGTCGGGCAGCAGTCCGCGCTCCCGTGGGTCGTCCCACCCCTGGATCCGCTCCTCGACCCGCCGGGCGGCCCGCTGGCCCGGCTCCGCGAAGACCTCGTTCCGGGTACCGGGCCATCCGTCGGCCGTCCCCCGGTCGAACCGGGAGACCGTCTCGACACCGGCCGAGAGGTACACCTCGCCCTCGCCGGCCCTGATCGCGTGGAAGGCCATCCGGGTCGTCTGCATGGACGAGCCGCAGTACCGGTTGACGGTGGTCCCGGGAAGCCGGTCCAGGCCCAGTTGGATCCCCACGATCCGGGCCATGTTGAAGCCGGACTCTCCCGCCGGCTGCGCGCAGCCGAGCAACAGGTCCTCGATGTCCGCCGGATCGAGTTCGGGCACCGCCGCCAGGCCGTGCCGGATGACCTGGGCGACCAGGTCATCCGGCCGTACCGAGGCCAACGAACCCTTCACCGCGCGGCCGATCGGCGACCGCACCGCCGCGACAATCATCGCCTCGGGCACCTACTCATCCCTCCGTCGCGACGTACCCGGTACGGTCCGGTTGACCGGGCGGGCCCGGCGCCCGAGCGCACGCGCCGGGTCGAACGGTCGCAGCGCCGGCACCTCGTGGCCGCCGATGAGCCGGGCCAGCAGGTGCGCGGTCGAGGGCGCCATCATGACGCCGAGCATGTTGTGCCCGGTCGCGAGGTACACCCGCGAATGGCCGGGCGCCGCCCCGATGAACGGCAGCCCGTCCGGGGTCATCGGACGCGCCCCCATCCACTGCGCGGTCCGCCGGGTCCAGTCGACGCCCGTGAAGTACGGCGCCGCTGCGTTGACGACCTCCCGGATCCGGTTGGGGTTGAAGCTGTCCTCCCGGGCGTCGAACTCCATCGTGCCGGCGATCCGCACCCCGTCGCCCAGCGGGACGGCGCCCACGTGCGCCTCCTCCAGCTTCAGCACCCGGGTCAGCGGCTGCGCGGGCGCGATGCTGAAGCTGTAGCCCTTGCCGGCCCGGACGGGCAGGTCGAGGCCGAGGTTCGCGGTCAGCACGGCCGAACCGGCACCCGCCGCGACCACGACGTGCCCGGCCGCGAAGGTGTCGACGCTGGACTCGACCCGGACCTCGTGCGACGAGGGTTCGATCCGGGTCACCCGGGCACCCTCGTGGATCACGACGCCGTTCGCCCGCAGGGCGTCGGCCAGCGCGTCCACGAAGGTGCTCGGGTCGACCTGCGCCTGGCCGGAGAGCACGAACCCGGCCCGGGCCCGCTCCCCCAGGCAGCGCTCCAGCGTGAGCAGCTCCGGCCCGTCCAGGAGCTCGCCGAGATCGTCCCGCACCGGGTAGTGCTCGCGCAGGAACGCGCGCTTGCGTTCGGCACGGTCCCGGGACGGGAACAGGTACAGGTACTCGCGCCTGGTGACCTCGATGTCCACCCCGCTGTCGGACATGGCGGCGAACCGGTCGTACGTGTCCGCGCCGAGCTGCGCCAGCGCCCGGACCCCCGCGCGGAAGCGCTCGGCGGTGGCGTTGCGGGCCATCTGCAGCAGGAAGGTCCCCATGGTCAGTGCGGCCATCGGATGGACGTAGAGGGCGCTGTCCTTGCGGTACATGTTCTTCAACGCCGTGCTGACGATGCCCGGGGCCGGCAGCGGACCCACGATCGGGGAGCAGATCTCCCCGGCGTTTCCCCGGGACGCTCCGCTGCCGACTCGGTCCCGTTCCAGGACGACGACCCGGTGCCCGCACCGGGCGAGTTCCCATGCGACGCAGAGCCCGAGCACACCACCACCGACGAGGACCGTCGGCCTCGACGCCGTTGCGCCGTTCTTCGTGTTCACCGTCGTCATGCCTGGTCCCGTGCCGTCCGCAGGGTGGCCCGCTGCCAGGCGGTCGCCGGCTCGTCGACCTCGTGGGTGTCGGTGATCACGACACCGTAGGCGTCCCGGGCCGCCTCGACGCTCACCTTGCGGTTGAGCACGTCGGTCCGTACCCGGTCGGGGTTCCGGTGCAGCGGATCACCGTACCCGCCGCCGCCGGGGGTGTAGAGGGTGACGGTGTCGCCGTGGTCGAGCGGCATGGTGGGGCCGGTCTGGTACCGCAGGACCTGTTCCGACTCCCTGCCCTCGTTGATGATCCACCGGCTCGGTGCGCCGCTGTGGCCGCCGAAGAGGCCCTTCGGCGGGATCGCCGAGTACTGCGACGTGTGCGAGAACCTGGCTTCTTCGCCCCTGACCTGCCAGCTCAGCCTGAGGCCGAGTCCGCCGCGCCACTCACCGGCGCCGCCGGAGTCGGTGTAGAGGGTCTTCGACTGGTACAGCACCGGCGCTTCCCACTCGGAACTCTCGATCGACGGGCTGGCGACGTTGGTGATCCATCCGGGCATGGCGCTCAGGCCGTCGCGGCTCGCCCGGGCACCGAGCCCACCGGTGCTCGGTCCGGTGCCCATGCGCCACTCCTGCCGAGCCGAGACGTCGCCGCCGTCGGGGTGGGTGGTGGTGTTGATCGCCGAGCCGCGGCCGTAGATGAGGCCACACGAGTTGGCCACCACCGCCCTGGGCAGCACCCCGGCCATCGCCTCGAAGATCATGTCCACGATCTGGTGGGTGACCGCCATCCGCTGGTACACGGCGGCGGGCGGGGTGGGGTTGACGATGGAGCCCGCGGGCGCCTCGATCGTCACCAGGTCCGCCGGGCCCTGGTTCTTGGGGATGTCCGGCGGCATCATCGCGAGCAGGCCGAACAGGCAGGCCGAGATGGTCGCCGACATCGGACAGTTGATCGGCCCGGCGATCTGGGCGTCGGAGCCGGTGAAGTCGAAAGTGATCCGGTCACCGGTGACCCTCATGGCGAGCCTGAGCCTGACCGGCCCGCCCATGCTGCCGTCTTCGAGCAGCAGCTTCTCCGTCTGGTAGGTCCCGTCCGGGACCCGGCGGATGTACTCCGCGGTCCGGCGCTCGGCGTAGTCGATCTGCGCGTCGACCGCCTGCAGCACCACGTCGCGGCCGTAGCGGTCCAGCAGGCGCCGGAACCCCTCCGCACCGACGTGCGCCCCCGACACCTGGGCCAGCAGGTCACCCCGTTGCGCGTACGGCACGCTGGTGTTGGTGAGGATCAACTTGAGCAGGTCCTCATCCAGGACTCCACCGGAGTACAGCTTGACCGGGGGAATCCGCAGACCTTCCTCGAAGATGCTGGTGTGCCAGTCGTTCGGGTCCAGACCGCCCGCTCCGGCCAGGTGCGCGAAGATCGTGGAGAAGCCGACGAGTTCGTCGTCGTAGAAGATCGGCTCGTAGACGATGAAGTCGGCCGTGTGGTGCGCCCCGACACTGCCGTCCACGTACGGGTCATTGGTGAGGATGACGTCGCCGGGTACGAGGGTGTGCGGCGGGAAGTGGTGCTTCAACATGCCCTTGAGACAGGGCCCGAGGGCGTTGAGGTGGACCGGGACGTTCGCGCCTTCGGCGACCAGCCGCCCCTGGGCGTCGAAGATGGACGACGAGCAGTCCTTGCCCTCCTTCAACAGCAGGGAGTAGCTCGTACGGGTCATCGTCTCGGTCATCTGCTCCGCGAGCGACTCCAGGGCGCTGCGGATGACCTCCACGGTCACCACGTCCGGGCCGCTGCCCGCGCTGGCGTCTCGGGTATCCGCTGATTTCACGAACTTCTCTCTCATGTGTTGAATCCTGTTCGGAAGTGGTGTCAGCGCGCGGTGAGCACGAGCGTGCCGATCGGACTCACGGACAGCCTCTGGTCGGGCCACAGCACCGTGGTGCTACCCGGCTCCTCGACGATCGCCGGGCCTTCGATGACATGGCCGGGGCGCAGCAGCGCCCGGTCGTAGACGGGAGTGTCGATCTTCCGGTCGAACATGACCGGGCGACGTTCCTTCACCGCCGCGTCGGCACCGGCGCCGGCTGCTCGGGGCAGTCTCGGGAACGACGGCTTGGCGGTCGTGGCGACGGCGGAGACCCGCAGGCTCACCAGTTGCACCGGGTCGTTCGGCGAGGCGTGGCCGTACCGCTGTTCGTGAAGCTGGTGGAAGGAGCTGGCCAGGTGTTCGAGTGCCCCGTCGCCGTACCCCTTCTCGAAGGGCACCACGAGCTCGAAACTCTGCCCCCGGTAGCGCAGTTCCGCCGTGCGCCGCACCGTGATCCGGTCCATTGCGATGCCCTCGGACAGGAGTTCCTTCGCCGCCTCGGCCTCAAGCTGGTCGAACCACTCGGTCACGGTGCCGACGTCGACCTCGTCCAACGGGCAGAGCCGCGATGCGACGGCGTCGCAGCTCTGGTCCGCCAGCAGCAGTCCCATCGCCGAGACGTTGCCGGGGTTCGGTGGGATGACCACGGTCGGGATGCCGAGTTCGCGGGCCGCGTCGCTGACGATCAGACCTCCCGCGCCGCCGAACCCGACGATCGCGAAGTCACGGGGGTCGAGGCCGCGGGCGATGGAGACCCGCCTGATCGCCCGGACGCTGTCGGCAGCGGCAATCGCGATGGCGCCCGCGGCCCACCGCTCGGGATCCCAGTCGTCGGTGTCGTCCCGCGACAGCGCCAGCGCGTCGCGGGCGGCCTCCCGGTCGAGCCGTTGCCGCCCGCCGAGGAAGTAGTCCGGGTTGAGGCGGCCGGTGACCACGGCCGCGTCGGTCAGGGTGGGCCGCGTCCCGCCGGCGCCGTAGCAGACCGGTCCCGGGCTCGCGCCGGCGCTGTCCGGTCCGACCCGCAACGCGCCACCCTCGTCGATCCAGACGATCGACCCCCCGCCGGACCCGATCGGGGTGATCTCGATGCTGGACAACTGGATCGGGTGTCCCAGCAGTTCGTCACGGGGTACGACGGTGGGCGCGCCGTCGATCACCACTGCCAGGTCGGTGCTGGTACCGCCCATGTCGTAGGTGATGACGTTGGCGCAGTCGACCTCGGCGGCGAAGTACGCACCGGCGATGGCACCCGCGACCGGCCCGGAGTTGGCCACGCGGATCGGTCGCTCCGCGGCACGCCTGAGGCTGAACGTGCCCCCGCTGCCCTGCATCGTCAACAACGTGGCGCCGAACCCGGCCTTCTCCGCCTGCTCGGCGAAGTCCACGAAGTGGGCGCTCAGCTTCGGTTTCACGTAGGCGTCCAGGGCGGTCGTGCTGGCGCGCTCGTACTCGGAGATCCGGGGGCTCACCACCGAGGACAACGACACCGGGAGCCCGGGCAACTCCTCCGCCAGAATCTGCGCCACCCGCACCTCGTGGCCGGGCTGGGTGTAGCCGTGGAGCAGGCAGATCGCCACGCTCTCCAGGCCGAGGTCCCTGATCGCCCGAGCGGTCTGCCGGACCTGCTCCTCGTCGAGCGGTTCCACCTCCTGTCCACGGAAGTCGTGGCGTTGGCGAACCTCGAAACAGTGACGCCGTTCGATGATCGGCGGGCTCGGTTCCCACTGCACGTCATAGATGTTGCCGTAGCGGTAGGAGTTCCGTACTTCAAGGACGTCGCCGAATCCGGCGGTCGTGATCAGGCCCGCCGAGATCCGCTCGCCCTGGAGAATCATGTTCACCGCGACGGTTGTCCCGTAGACGATCGTGTGTACGTCCTTCGGCTCGATGGCCGCCTTGTCGAGAATCCGTGCGGCTCCCGACAGTACGGCGTCGACTATCCGTCGGGGCGTTGAAGGGACCTTTTCGACCCACGTTCTACCGCTCTTTTCGTCCAACAGGACGAGGTCTGTGTGCGTCCCGCCAGTGTCAATTCCAAGTCGGTACATCTGGTGTCCCTAATTCTGTGCGAGACATCGCACTCGGGTTTGTCCGGACTGAATTTTCTCCGTCGACCTCCGCAACTGTATGAGCTACGGATTTCAGGTCATATATCCATCTGTCCACAACCGCCGGACGGGGCGTGGCCAATTGGAGCCACAGGCCCGGGCGAGCCCGGCCCGACACCCCGCTGGACCTCGCTGAGCAGCGCCCGCTCCGCCGCCGACCACGGGGCGGCGGACTGGTCGGAGTCGGACCGGATCCGGGCGACCCTCGTGGTCGACGAGACCACCACCGCGCCGCTGGCCAACTCGACGGCGCGCGAGGCCAGGTCGAAGGACGCGCGGCCGATCCGGGAGCACCGGGAGTCGAGGCGTATCCGCGTCCCGAGGGACGCCTGGGTCAACTCCAGGACGGTTCGGGCCACGACCAGGCGGCCGTCGATCCCGTGCCGCCACGAGGACACCGCGTCGTGCCGGGCCTCCTGGAGCAGATCGGCCGCACCGAGCGGGGCCAGCGATCCGCCGTGCGCCTGATCGGTCGGGCGGACCGGGACGACCAACGACCACGGCCACTGCCCAGCCGGCGGGGCCGGTCCGGGCCCGAGGCGCGCAGTCGCTCTCGCGGGGAGTCCGGCCGGGCCGGGCGGGCCGACCCGGACCTGCGCGGTGACGCAGCCGACCAGCCGCCCGTCCGGGGTGCCGGCACCCACCTCGCAGGCGACGAGGACCCCATCGCGGTGGTCGACGGCCCAGGCCCGGACGGTGATCGGGGTTCCGGCCTCCCGGACCGCTCGGTGGTATCGCACGTCCGCCCACAGCCACCCGCGTTCCCGGTGGTCCCACGCGTGCCCGGGCCGGCCGGACGCGCCCGCCCGCCGGGCGGCGAGCACCTGCGACACCCCGACCTGGACGAACCTCATCCAGGCGACGTTGTTGACGTGCCCCGCGACATCGAGATCAGAGAATCGCACCGCCATCCGGACGGTCTGCTCGAAATCACGGGACGCCGTCATCCCGCCTCCCCCGACAGCGCTCGCCGCGGATTCCGGACGAGAATGTGTTCCAGTTCCCCGTAATCGACACCGGCCCGCAGCAACCGCTGGGAGAACCGCTCGGGGATGTAACTGAAACCTCCCCCGCCGTACGCCGTCAGGTGATCCCTACCGCACACGTCGTGACTGAGGAGTACGCGATCGATGAAGCCGGCCCGGATCAACGACACCACGTGCGTGACCCGCGTTTCCAGCGCGAACTCCGAGCCCGGCCGGATGGTGTCGAACTGCACGTAGCAGCCGCTCCTCGCCAGATCCAGGTGGTATTCCGGGATGTTCACCGTGTCGCAGTGACCGATGATCACGCGGTCGGGCGGCACCCCTTCCTCCAGCAGCAGGTCGAGTTGCTGTCGACCCACCGGCCAGCGCGCCGCGTGGGTGCTGATCGCCGCCCCGGTACGCCGGCTCGCCTGGGCCGAGGCACGCAGGTTCCGCTCCTCCCTGGCCGAGATGAACCACTGGTCCGCGCCGACCTCGCCGATGAGACCGGCGCGGATCGAGGTCCCGGCGAACCCGTCGCACAGGTCGCGGACCAGCAACTCCGAGATGGCGCCGACGCTCCTGCGGTCGAAGTCCTCGGACGCGAGGTAGGGATCACGGTAGTACCCGGTCCCGAGAACGATCTGCACGCCGGTCGCCACCGACAGTTCACGCAGGGCCGCGACGTTGTCCGGGGCCCTGGTGTGCTCGGCCGAGGCCGCGGCCAGCCCACCACCCGGGCGGTAGACGCCGTTCGGGTCCGGGCTCGCTCCCCAGGTCAACTCCGCAGGGGTCACGTCCACCACCGTCACACCGCCCGCCTCCCGGTAGCGGTCGAGTTCGGACCGCACCAACGGGAAGTCCTGGATCAGCCCGGTGCCCCGATACTCGCGCAACAGGTTGATGAAGAGGTGCTCGTGCATGAGGGTCAGGCCGAGCCCGGCGGCGTCGACGGCGCCGGTCGCAGTCATGATCTCCGCCATGGCCGTCACGCCCTGCTCAGCACACGCTTGAGCCCGAGCGCCCGTTCGATCAACACGACGGCCGCGAGCGAGAAGACGATGAGCACCACCGACAACGCGGCGACCTGCGGGTCGGTGTTGTTCGAGACGTAGCGGAACACCACCACGGGCAGCGTGGTGCGGCCCGTGCCGACCACGAACAGCGACACCACCGCCTCGTCGAAGGAGATGATGAACGACAGCGCCCCACCGGCGATCAGACCAGGCGTGATCAACGGAAGGGTGATCCGGCGGAAGGTGGTGAACGGGCTGGCGCCGAGCGTCCGGGCCGCCTGCTCGCAGGAGGCGTCCACCGCGTTGAGGCTCATCATCACGGTGCGGACCACGTACGGGATGGTCAGGCTCAGGTGCGCGAGGACCAGGCCGGGATACGTGCCGACCAGACCCACCGGCCCGAGCACCAGCAGCAGGGCCAGGCCCAGCACGACGCTCGGGAGCAGCAGCGGCGAGGTGAACAGACCGACCAGGCCGTCGCGTCCGGTGAAGTCGTACCGGGTGAGCGCGAGCGCGGCGGTGACCCCGACGATGAGCGAGACAGCTGTCACGACCAGGCCGAGCACCAGTGACACCCGCAGTCCCTCGAGGAACTCGCTGTTGCCGGCCAGCTCGGCGTACCACCGCAGGGACCATTCCTTGGGCGGGAACTCGAGGTTGGCGCCGGCGTCGAAGGAGATGACGAAGACCACGAGCAGCGGTGCCAGCAGGAACAGGTAGCAGGCGATGACCACGACGGCCCCGATGGTGCGGTAGATCGCTTCAGGCAGGTATTTCACGTCGGCTACCGTCCTTCCACCAGGCGGAAGAGTCGCTGGTACAACACCAGGAACACTCCGAAGAGGAAAAGCAAGAGGATCGAGAGTGCCGACGCGCGGGGCCAGTCCAGCGTCGTGGTCGCCTGGTCGAAGATCTCGGTGGCGATCACGAACACCCGGCCCCCACCCATGAGACGTGGTGTGACGAACGCGGAGATGGTCAGCACGAAGACCATCAACGCCCCGGTGAGGACGCCCGGCAGGCTCAGCGGAAAGGTGATCCGGAGGAAGCAGCGCAGCCGGCCCGCGCCGAGCGATCCGGCCGCGTCCTCCAGGTCCTTCGACACCCGCCCGAATCCGGCGATCATCGCGATGATGGCGTACGGCATCATGATCTCGACGAGTGCGATGACCACACCGGTGCGATTGTTGGTGAGCGTGAGCGGCTCGCTGGTGACACCGAGCCCGCTCAGGACCGAGTTCACGACCCCGTCGTCGGAGAGCAGGGTCAGCCAGCCGAAGGTACGCACGACCGACGACGTCAGCAGCGGCGCGATGGCCAACGCCATCAGGAGCCCGCGCAGGCGCGAGCGCGTCCGGGCGAGGAAGAGCGCGATGGGGTACGACACCGCGATCGCCAGCACCGTGACCAGGACCCCGAGTTGCAGCGTCTGCCAGGCGATCTTCCACACGAACTCGTCGGTCAGCACGTCGACGTAGGACTGCGGGCTCACCGCCGACTGGAGCTCGGCCGACCCGACGGTCCGGTTCAAGGACATGCGGGCCAGCCACGCCAGCGGCACGAGGAAGCTGACCCCGATGGCCACCAGGCCGGGGGCGAGCAGGGCGGCCCGCGCCGCCCTGGAGGTGCGGCCCCCGCTACTGCGGGATGACGTACGCATCCGTGTCACCCCATCCAAGCCTGACCTCAGCCCCGAGCGCGAGCGGGCGACCGCTGTGCGTCCGCTCGGCGGTGATGCGGACGCCGTCGACCTCCACCACCACGGACTCCACGTCGCCCAGGTAGCTCGACTGGACGACGCGCCCCTTCAGTTCGTTCGCCAGCTGCTCGACGGGCTCCAGCTGGACGCGATGCGGCCGTACCATCACGGTGACACTCGTCCGACCGGTTTCCGGCGTCCGTACCGACAGCGTGCCGAGCCCCTCGACCGCGACGCGCAGCAGGCCGTCGTCGCGGCCGACGGCCAGCCCGTCGAACAAGTTGGTCCTGCCGATGAAGTCCGCGACGAACCGGTTCCTCGGTGTCTCGTAGACCGCCCACGGCTCGCCCACCTGCTCGACACGCCCCTCGGACATCACCACCAGGCGGTCCGACATCGCGAGGGCCTCGTCCTGGTCGTGGGTGACGAACACCGTCGTGATCCCGGTTTCCTGCTGGATGCGCCGGATCTCGACGCGCAGTTCCTCGCGGAGCTTCGCGTCGAGGTTGCTCAGCGGCTCGTCCAGCAGCAGCACGGTCGGCTCGATCACCAACGCCCGGGCCAGGGCGATCCGCTGGGCCTGCCCGCCGGAGAGCTGGCTCACCCGGCGGTTCGCGAGGTGGGTCAGATGGACCATGTCGAGCGCTTCGGCGACCCGGCGCCGGCGTTCGCTCTTGGGGATCCGGCGCATCTGCAACCCGAAGTCGACGTTCTCCCCTACCGACATGTGGGGAAACAACGCGTAGGACTGGAACACCATGCCCATGTCCCGCTTGTGCACGGGGCGGTTGGTCATGTCGACGCGGCCGACACGGATACCGCCGGAGGTGGGAACGATCAGACCCGCGATCATCCGCAGGGTCGTCGTCTTCCCGCAGCCCGACGGCCCGAGCAGCGAGATGAACTCGCCTCGCGCGACGTCGATGTCGACATCACGCACCGCCGGCCGGGGCTGGTTCGGATATGTCTTGGTCAGCTTGCTTAGTACGAGATAGGCGTCTTCCACGCTGGACTCCTCGACGTGGGCGGAACTACTTCGAGATGACGTCCTCGCGCCAGATGTCGGTCCACTGGGCACGGTGCTCGGCGAGCCAGTTCCAGTCGACGGGGATCATGGTTTCGAGCTTCTCCGGCGTCATCACGGTCCGCTGGGCGACCGCGTCACTGACCTTGGTCAGGGTGTTGGTCGGGGCGTAGAACATCTCCGCGGCGAACGCGGCCTGCGCCTCGGGGCCGAGGGCGTAGTTGATGAAGGTCTGCGCGGCGCTCGCCCGCTTGCTGCCCTTGACGAGATTGATGGTGTTGACCTGCATGATGCTGCCCTCCTTCGGGAGGGCGACCCCCAGCGCGCCGTCGGACAGGTCACGCTGTAGCTGGCTGCGCGCGTTCCAGGCCAGGGCCAGGCTGACCTGCCCGGACTTGACGAGCGTGTAGGTGTCTGGCTGCGGGTTCCAGGTCTGCACGGAGGGCGCCAGCTCGCGCAGGCGCCCGACCACGGGGTCGATGGAGCGCTGGTAGTCCACGCCCAGCATGTCGCCGAGGATCACGGTCAGCCCGATACCGTCCAGCTGGGGTGGCGCGCTGATCGAGACCTTCCCCTTGTGAGCGGGGTCCCAGAGGTCGTTCCAGGACGTCGGCGCGGTGGTCACGGCCTTGGTGTTGTAGGCGAGCGTCAGGTTGTCGAACGTGACACCGGGACCGAAGTTGTCCCGCACCTTCGCGTGCTCGCTGAGGTCTTTCATGTTGGGGACGGCCGCCGGGTCCAGCGGCGCGAAGATGTTCTCCTTGTTGGCGCTCTCAGCCACCGACAGATCCATGATCACAACGTCGATCGTCGGATTGCTCTTCTGCGTACGAAGCCGGCCGAGCATCTCGGCGGACGAGACGACGCCGTCGTATTCCACCTTGATGCCGGGGTTTGTCTTCTCGAACTGCTCAACAACCGACTTGAGGTACTTCTCTTTGAAGCCGCCGGTCGCGTACGCCATCAGACGAATGGTGGTCTCACCGTCGCCGACGCCGTCCGAGTCGCCTCCCGTCGAGCACGCCGAAAGCGCCACCACCGGAGCCAACAGGAGCGGCAGCAAGGCCCGCCGGGATATTCTCCTGGTCACGATTCATCTCCCGATCATGTATTTGTGATCGGCCACCCGCTATGGAGCTGCCGACCGGAAGGGCTCGTCGCAAGCCAATACGCCGACAGCGGTTGCGCTATGGCGGATCGGTCGTAAGAGAGTCACACGTGGCCCGAATCACGTCAGCCGACGGATGGATAGTCTCTTCCCCAGGCGCATGGCCAACTGGCCAAAACCGGGCGGTCACCCGCTGTGGCGCGCTCCCTCGGACGGCGCCGGACGCGAGCACGGCCGCCGGCCGCTCCAACGTGCCTGCTGAGAACGCTAGAATAGGTGGGGTTGGCAGCCCGGCACCCGACCGCCCCGCGGCCATCGCCCGCCCGTCCCCCGCCGCAAACTGACAGACAGTGACGGGACAAACCACTAGAAAGACCTGCCCGGCGGCACAGCACGAGGAGACAATTTGCCACACGCCAGCACTTCACGGGTGCTCGACGTGTCCACTTCTGCTGTGCTGAGCGCAGTTGAGTACCCGACCAGGTTCATTCGCGAATCCGACCACGCAATGCTGCCGGTGACGGCCGTCGTCACCGAACCAGCGGCCTTTCACGGCGGCGGCGAAATCCTCGTCGTGGACGCCGCCACCATACCGGCCGCCGTCGCGCGTATCCGCGAGCTGCCCGAGCCCGGCGGGACACTTGTCGCGGTCGGGCTGCCCGAGATCGCCGCGCAGTCGGCTTTGGCCGCTTCCGTCGACACGTCGGGAATGTCGGTCGCGCACTGCGCGCAGCAGGTCGACGTGACGACCTACGTGCGGGATCTGAATCAGGTTGTGGAGACCCTGCGACGGGCCAGCCTGTCGAAAATCCTGAAACTGCACGATGCGCTGGTCGCGGCGGTCATGTCGGGTGCCGAACTGGAGACGATCCTGAAGCTCACCGCCCGTCAGGTGTCGGGGTTCGACGCGATGTTCGTCGACTACACCGGCGCGGTGATCTCCTCGTGGAGCCATCGCGGCCAGCGCAGCCTGCGACTGCCCGCCGACCTCGCGATGGTGCTGAAGACCTCCCCGCCGATCGACACGACCCAGGTCGAGGTGGGCGACGGCCGGGTTGCGGTGCTGGTCAGCGTCGGTCTGCACAACCAGGTCGAAGGTGCGATCGTGTACCTCGGGCCCCGTCGGCTGAGCGCCCCTGAGCTGCTGCTCGTCGAACGTGCCCGCGCCGCGGTCCTCCTGCGCTTCGCCCGCGAGACGTCCCGGCGCGATGCCCGGCGGGCCACGGTGGAGCAGCTGCTCCGGGCCGCCGTCGAGGGCTCGATGAGCCACGAGAAGCTGACGTCGGCACTGCGCGGGCTGGGGCTCGAGCCGGCCGAGGGCTACTGCGTCCTCGCGGTACGCCTCGACCGCAGCATCCCCGGCGCACGTGCGCTGACCGTACTCGAGGACATCGCGGCGGCCAGCACCCAACCCATCGTCGGCGGGCTCCAGGGCAAGATCTTCTGCCTGGTCCAGCCGGTCGACAGTACAGTGCCCGAGGACTTCCTCCAGGCCTGCCACCACCGCGGCTGGAAGGCGGTCACCGTAGGGCGCAGCCGGCCCAAGACCGACGCGGAGAGCTTCGCCCTGGCCATCCGGGAGGCGGCCACCGCCGCCCAGTCCTCCAGGCAGACGGCCAGCCAGATCCAGGACGTCACCGCACTGGGACTGCCCGGACTGCTCGCCGGGCTCGACCCGCAGGGCGTCATGCAGCCGTTCGTGGACACGCTGCTCGGCGAACTGCTGAGCCACGACGCCACGCACAACAGCGAACTCGTCCGGACGCTGGCCGCCTACTTCGACCTGGGATGCCGTCCCGGCCCCACCGCGGAGCGGCTGTGCATCCACCGGCACACGCTCTCCTACCGGCTCGACCGGGTCGCCGAGCTGACCGGGAAGGACCCCCGTGGCCCGGAGTGGCTGCTGAGCTTCGGAATCGCCCTACAGATGCACGCCATCCTGGACGCCAGCCTCTGACCACGAAGAGATCCGGCAACGGGCCCCGCCCGGATCGGGCGGTGCAGCGGCCGGCGACGGTCAGTTCGCCGCCAGGCTGTTGACCGCGATCCCGAACAGCCGTACGTCGCTCAGTCGCGACAGCGCGTGCGAGACGACGTCATCCGCCTCGGCGAACTGCCGCCGAAGGGCGTCGACGCCCTCGGCGCTGGCGATCAGGTCCCGCCGGAACACCTCCCAGTACAGCGGGGAGTCGCTTCCGCTGGTAGCGGCGAGGTCCACCGCCTGCTCGCTGTAGAAGGCGAGGGTCCGGTTGTTCAACAGCGGCACGAGCGACGGACGCTTCAGATGGAGGATCGCCGACGCGACCGTGACGCGGAGACGGTGCCGGTAGCGGAAGTGACGGTAGAGCGCTATGGCGTGCGCGTACGGCGTCCCCGCGCCGCCGTAGGGGGTGTCGGCGAGACGGGCGTCCTTCGGGACCGCCGCCCACGGGGCCTGCTCGGCCGCCATGAGGCACGACCGGACATCGTCGGCGGTCAGCGAGACACCGAGCAGCAGCAGCCGACCGAAGTCCTGCAACTCCACCACGTCGGTCGGGCTCGGCGGGCCGTTGCGGAGGCTGCCGGCGTAGTCGAAGCCGACGAACTCCAGATCGGACGGCAACTGCAGGAGCACCCAGGCATCCGACACGCTGACCGAGTGGTTCGCGATCGTGAGTCTCGGCTCAGCCATCGGATCGCTCGGCGACGTGCCCACCGGGAGCGGCGGACGGGCCAAGGCGGACGTGCTGCCCCGTCGTGCGGTCGAAGGCCGGGACCGACAGTGCCCGCAACTTCTCCTTGGCAACCCGCTGCGACGGCGTCAGCGGCAGCTCGTCGACGAGGCTCCAGTACCGCGGCACCTTGAACGGTGCCAGGTTCGCACTCGCGTGCGCCACGACCTCGCCCAGCGTCGTCGCGGTGTCAGCCTCCCCGCCGACCACGAGAAACGCCTGGACCTCCTCCCCGCGCAGGTCGTCGGCGACCGGGATACAGGCTGCCTGGCTGACCCGGCCGGCCGAGGTCAACACCGCCTCGACCTCGTTCAGCGCGATGTTCTCCCCACTGCGACGTGCCATGTCCTTCAACCGGCCGGTCAGGTACACCCGGCCGTACTCATCCATCCGGGCCAGGTCACCGGTGTGGAACCACCCGTCCCGGAACACCGCGCGGGTCGCCTGCTCGTCCCGGTAGTAGCCGTCCATCATGCCGATGCCACGCAGGACCAGCTCCCCAGTGGCACCACGCGGCACCGCCCGGCCGTGTTCGTCGACGATCCTGACCTCACGGTGCGGGTTCGGCCGCCCCACGCACCCGGTGCCGACCAGTTCGTCATGGTCGTCGGGCAGGACCCGAAGATCGCCCCCGGTCTCGGTCATCCCGAAGCCCTCGTACCAGGCAACCCCGAACCGCGCCTCTAAGGCGGCGTGCAGGTGCTTCGGGATGCCGGAGCAGGCGACGGCACGCAGCGAGTGAGCACGGTCGGTGGGCCGCTCCGGCTGGCGCAGCAGGAGGGTGGGCATCATTCCGATGCAGTAGAGATACGTGACGCCGTACGCCCGCACCTTGTCCCAGAACGAGGTGGGGTGGAAGCGGTCCAGGACGACGAGCGACGACCCGACCAGCAGGCACGCCGCGAGGCTCCACTGCGGATCCAGGTAGTAGAAGGGCTGAGCCGTGAGCAGCACGTCGTCGGGTCCGAGATAGGGAAAACCGTCCGCGTACTTGCGCACCATCGTCGTCCAGTAGCCGTGCGACAGCATGCAGCCCTTGGGTTGGCCGGTGGTGCCCGAGGTGTACTGGATGTTGGCCAACGTCTCGGGGTACACCGACGCGCGCACGGGCGCCGGTGCGACATCCACGCCGGCCAGGTGGATCACCTCTGACTGGGGCGCGGGGTCGGTGACGGCCACCCGATACCGCCCGCCCGCCGCGGCGAGTACGAGATCCCGGTAGTCGGCGCAGGTCACGGTGAGGGCCGGCTCCGCGTGCTCCAACAGCCGGACAATCTCCCGGACCGAGTACCTGGGGTTCACCGGCACGACCGCTGCACCGATCTTGGCGGCGCCCAGCCAGAGCAGCGGATAGTCCGGACGGTTGTCGAAGACCAGCGCGATCCGGTCGCCGTACCCGATGCCCAGCGTGTCGAGTACGGCCGCGTAGTGGTCCGACAGGTGGTCGAGTTCGGCGAAGGTGTAGCCGATGTCGTGCTGGTCGAATCTCAGCGCGGGCCGGTCCGGCCACAGCCGAGCCGCCCGCCGGACGAGCGTGGCCAGGTCCCGCACCCGCAGGACGTCCCCGTCCTGATCTGCCGTCATCACGCACCTTCCGCCTGTGAGCCGCTGGACCTCGCGTCGAATCGTTGCTGTGCTGCCAGAGCCTCGCCCGAGTCCTGGGCCCGGAGGGCGAAGCGCACCTCGGCGTCGAGCGCGGTCGCCAGGTCCGTCCAGGTGCCCTCTTCGAGGAGCCGTTTGGCGCCCTCGACGGCGCGGACGGGACGACTCCGGACCGTCTCGGCCAACGCGTTCACGACCGCCGGCAGATCCGCCGCGGTGGCGACGTGGCTGACCAGCCCCATCTCGTACGCCTGCTGCCCGTCGACCCGCTCCCCCAGGATCATCATCCGCCGGGCCCGGGCCGGCCCGATCAGCCGGGGCAGGATGGCGGAGACGCCACCGGTCACACTCAGCCCGGCTTCGACTTCGGGAAACCCGAATACCGCGTCCTCGGCGGCGACCACGAAATCGGCGGCGAGGGCGAGTTCGGCACCCGCGCCCAACGCGTACCCGTGGACCTGAGCGATAACGCAACTCGGCGAGTTGCGCAATCGGGTGGTCAGCGCCTGGATCCGGCTCAGCCGTTCGGTGCGCTCGTTGTCCGGCGGGCTGCCGACCACCTCGTGTTTCAGATCGTAACCCGAGGAGAACGAACGGCCCCGGCCGCTGAGCACGATGACCCGCGCCCCGCTCCGGTCGGCCTGCTCGATGGCTTCCAGCAGCTCACGTACGAGCTGCGGGATGACTGCGTTCAGCCGGCTCGGGCGATTGAGCGCGATGCGCGCCACTCCGGCCTCGGCCGCGTACTCAATCGTTGGTCCGGACTGTCGCCCATGATCACTGTTCATCCCGCTCCCCATCGGTGAGGTCGCTAAAGAATTACCGGCAGGTCCGCTGCGCTGTCATCGGACAGATGTCGAGAGCAGGTCATTGCGGCGCTCCCTTTGTCCATCGGCCCGCCGGACGGCCCGGTCGGTTCCGTCGGACAGTGGACGGTGTCGTGGAGCACGGCTGGCGGAGATTCCCGCATGCTGCATGGCGAAAAGAACGTCGCATCAGCGGCGGGCGAGGCGGACGAGGGTCCAGGCGGACCGCCGGCAGCCACGCCAGGGGCAGGAAGTCGCACCGAGCCGGGTGGCCGGGGCGGCTCCGGCCGGGGACAACCGGGAGATAACGGGCGGGCCGGCAGACGGTGCCGGGCGGGCCGGGCGACCGGAGTGCGCGCGGGTCAGGGCACCAGCAGGCTGATGGTCTCGGCCACGCACGCCGGCTTGCTGGCCCCCGCACGCTCGATGGTGACGCGGGCCATCGCCTGTACCCCGGTGGCGCGCGGGACCAGCGACATCAGCTCGACCCCGGCGCGGACCTGGGAGCCCACCGGCACCGGTGCGGGAAACCGGACCCTGTCGCAGCCGTAGTTGACGCCCATCGTCAGCCCCTCGACCCGATAGACCCGCAGGACCAGCTTCGGCACCAGCGACAGGAGCAGGTAGCCGTGCGCGATGGTCGATCCGAACGGACCGCGCGCCGCCCTCTCCCGGTCCACGTGGATCCACTGGTGGTCACCGGTGGCCGCGGCGAACAGGTCGATCTGTTCCTGGGTGATCGTGTGCCAGTCGCTGTGTCCCAGGTGGGTGCCGACCGCGTCGGCGAACTCCTCGATGCCGTGGAAGACCTTCACCGTACTCCTTCCGGCCGCTCAGGCGCGGGGACCGCCGGCGACGTAGATGACCTGGCCCGAGACGAAGCCCGCCCCTTCGCTGGCGAGGAACGACACCGCGTGGGCGACGTCCTCCGGCCTGCCGGGGCGGCCGACCGGGATCCGCGCGGCGGCCCGGGCCTTGAACTCCTCGAACGGGACACCGGCGCGCTCCGCGGTCGCGGCGGTCATTTCGGTCTCGATGAAGCCCGGCGCGATGGCGTTGGCGGTGACGCCGAACTTTCCGAGTTCGATGGCGAGGGTCTTGGTGAAGCCCTGGAGACCGGCCTTGGCGGCAGAGTAGTTGGCCTGACCGCGGTTACCCAGCGCCGAGGTGCTGGAGAGGTTGACGATGCGCCCCCACCGGTGGTCGACCATATGCCGCTGCACGACGCGGCTCAGGAGGAAGGCACCCCGCAGGTGGACCGCCATCACCGCGTCCCAGTCCTCGGCACTCATCCTGAAGAGGAGGTTGTCCCGAAGGATACCGGCGTTGTTGACCAGTACCGTCGGCGCCCCGAGTTCCGCGGCGACCCGGGCCACCGCAGCCTCGACGCCGACCGCGTCGGTGACATCGACGCCGACCGCCAGGGCGCGACCGCCGCCGGACTCGATCGCGTCGACGACCGGTCCGCAGCCGGCCTCGTCGAGGTCGAGGACCGCGACGGAGAAGCCGTCGGCGGCGAGCCGCCGGGCGATGGCCGCACCGATGCCCCGGGCTGCCCCGGTCACGATCGCGGTACGTCTGCTGGTGCTGCTCATGTCGTCTCCCGTAACGCTCTGGTCCTGCCGGCGGACACGCTCGTCAGGCGGTTGTGGTGAAGGCGTCGGCGAGTACGTCCATCGCCTCGGCGAGAAGATCCTCGGAGATCACCAGCGGCGGCAGGAACCGGAGCACGTTGCCGTAGCTGCCGCAGGTGAGCGTCAGTACGCCCTGCGCGTGGCAGTGCCTGGACACGGCCGCCGCCCGGGCCGGGTCCGGCGTACGCCCGTCGTCGCGGACGAGTTCTACGGCGATCATCGCGCCCCGGCCGCGGATGTCCCCGATCGCCGGGTGCTCGTGGGCGATCTCCCTCAGCCGGCCGACCATCAGCTCGCCCAGCCGCCGAGCAGCGGAGTTCAGGTCCCGGCTCCGCATGACCTCGATCGCGCCGAGCGCGGCGGCGCAGGCGACCGGGTTGCCGCCGTACGTGCCGCCGAGCCCACCGCCGTGCACCGAGTCCATGATCTCGGCGCGGCCGGTGACCGCAGCCAGCGGAAGACCTCCCGCGATCCCCTTCGCGGTCGTGATCAGGTCCGGCACGACGCCCTCGTGGTCGCAGGCGAACCAGTCTCCGGTGCGGCAGAACCCGGTCTGGATCTCGTCGGCGACGAAGACGACGCCGCTTTCGCGCGCCCAGTCGGCGAGTCGGGGGAGGAATCCCTCGGCCGGAACGATGAATCCACCCTCGCCGAGGATCGGCTCGATCACGACGCAGGCGACATTCCCGGAACCGACCTGCCGCTCGATCCGGTCGATCGCCTGCTCGGCCGCCTCGACGCCGGAGAGGTCGTCCCGGAAGGGGTAGGAGACGGGGGCCCGGTGGACCTCGGCGGCGAACGGTCCGAAGCCCTGCTTGTACGGCATGTTCTTCGCCGTCATCGCCATGGTCAGGTTGGTACGGCCGTGGTAGGCGTGGTCGAAGACCACGACCGCGTCCCGACCCGTGAAGGTACGGGCGATCTTGATGGCGTTCTCCACCGCCTCCGCCCCAGAGTTGAGCAGGACGGACTTCTTCGCGTGGTCACCAGGGGTCAGCTCCGCGAGCTGCTCGCAGACATCGACGTACCCGTCGTAGGAAGTGACCATGAAGCAGGTGTGCGTGAACAACCGCGCCTGCGCGGCGACCCGGTCGGCGACCTCCGGGGCCGCGTTGCCGACACCGGTCACGGCGATGCCCGAGGCGAGGTCGATCAGCGAGTTGCCGTCCACGTCGCGCAGCACGCCGCCGCCGGCGGCCTCGATGAACACCGGCAGCGTGGTGCCTACGCCGTCGGCGACGAGACGCCGGCGGCGGGCAGCACGTTCCCGTGAGGCCGGGCCGGGGATGTCGGTGACGACGCGGCGCTGCTGGGGAAGGTCTGGGCCTCCGGAGATCCTGTTCGGCATGCCGGCAAATGTAGGTAGCCGGGCGGGGTGCCGCGTCGGGCGCTGAGTACAAGTTGCGAAACGGCTCTTATACAGTCTGCACAACAGTTCGTGGGAGGGGGAACATGCCGGTCACCCTCGACGCCCTGCTCGCACACCCGGACCTGGGTCTGCGGATGCTGACCAGCCCGGGGCCGGAGGGCGCCGCCCTCCAGGTACCCATCCGCTGGGCGGCCACCAGTGAACTCGACGATCCCACGCCGTATCTACAGGGCGGCGAGCTGCTGCTGACCACCGGCCTACGCCTGCCCCCGGACCGGGCGGGCGTCAACGCGTACCTCGGCCGTCTGCTCGACGCCGACGTGGTCGCGCTCGGCTACGGCGTCGGACTCGTCACGGACACGGTGCCGGCGCTGCTCGTCCAGGTCGCCCGGGAACGGGGCCTGCCCCTCATCGAGGTCGACCAGCCGACCCCGTTCATCGCCATCAGCAAGGCGGTCTCCGACCTCCTCACCGCCGAGCGGTACGCGGAGGTGGAACGTGGGTTCGCCGGCCAGCAGGCACTGACCCGCGCGGCGGTCACCGGGCATGCCCCGGGAGTGGTCAGCCGGCTCGCGGCGACCCTCGGCGGCTGGGCGGCCCTCCTCAGTCCCGGCGGCAAGATCCGGCACGTCTCGCCCGCTGGCGCGCGCCCCTCCGCCGCCGGGCTCGCCGACGAGGTGGGCCGGCTGCGGGGACGGCGGCACGCCGCGCTCTCCCTGGTCCACGGGGCTTCCCACGTCGTGGTCCACCCATTGTCGCCCGCCACTGCCGGCCACGCTCCCGGCCGCGGCTTCCTCGCCGTGGGCATGGACCGCCCGCTGGGCGCCACCGACCAGTCCCTGATCAACGTCGCGACCGCCCTGCTCTCCTTCGACCTGGAGCAGACGAAGGTCGGGGAGGTGACGGCGCGTTCGGCGGCGCTGCTACGCCTGCTGCTCGACGGGGGCCAGCCCGACGAGGAGATCCTCGTCGGGCTCGGTGCGGCGCTGCTCACCAATGAGCGACTGCACGTCACGGCCCTCACCGGCCCACCGGACGTCCTCGATGAGCTGCTGCTCGACCTGATCGCCCGGCTCGACGACCACGTGTTCGCGGCCGTCGTCGGCGGTGACCTCCTGGCGGTCACCGCCGACCAGCGGGACCAGGACGTCCTGCTGGCCAGGATTCCGGACGACGGGCGCGTCGCGGCGGGCACCAGCGTCGGATCCAGCGCTGCGGGGCTGGCTCAGGCCATCCACCAGGCTCGCCAGGCGGCGGCGACCGCCCGCCACCTGATGCCACCCGTCCTCGACTACAGCCAGGTCCGGCGCACCAGCGCGGTCGGCCTGGTGGACCTGCCCGCGCTGTCCGCGTACGCGGACAGCCTGCTCGGCCCGCTCGACGAGTACGCGCGAGCAACCGGGATCGACCTGGTGGCGTCGCTGGCGGCGTGGCTCGGACAGCACGGGCAGTACGACCCGGCGGCCGCCTCGCTCCGGATCCACCGGCACACCCTCAGATACCGGGTGCAGAAGGCGGCGGCACTGCTCGGGCGCGACCTCTCCTCCGTCGACGCCAGGATGGAGCTGTGGTTCGCGATCACCGCGCGGCAGCGGACGCTGTCCACACCGACCAAGTGACCACGCCAGCAGTGCCACTTCGTACAACGGCGACGCCCCCTGCCCGCGCGTACCTTCCAGCCATGACCGAACCGCTGCCGTTGTGGATCGCCGGAACCGCGGTCCACGGCGAGACGACACTAGAGGTGCGCCACCCCTACGACGGCCGCCCGGTGGCGTGCACGACCTACGCCACCGACGCCCAGACCGAACGGGCGGTGGCCGCCGCCGACGCCGTCCGCCGGGAAGCGGCCACGCTTCCGATCCATGTGCGCGCCGAGGCACTGGCCGCGACGAGTCGCGTGCTCGCCGAGCGGGCCGAGGAACTCGCCCGGCTGATCACCGCCGAGAGCGGCAAGCCAGTGCAGTGGGCGCGGGCCGAGGTCGGCCGCGCCGTTTCGGTGTTCCGGGTGGCCGCGGAGTCAACCCGGACCTGGTCCGGTGAGGTGATGCGGCTGGACACCGACGGGTCCGCCGAGGGGCGGCTGGCCTACGTCCGCCGCGTACCCAAGGGGCCGGTGCTGGCCATCACCCCGTTCAACTTCCCGTTGAACCTGGTCGCGCACAAGGTGGCACCGGCGATCGCGGTGGGCGCCCCCGTCGTCGTCAAGCCGGCGCCCAAGACGCCGCTGTCGGCGCTGCTACTCGGCGAGATCATCGCTGCGGTCGGGCTGCCGGCCGGCATGGTGAGCGTGCTCAACGTGCCCGACGACCGGGTCGGCACGCTGGTCGGCGACACGCGCCTACCGGTCGTCTCGTTCACCGGCTCCGGTCCGGTCGGCGCGGCGATCGCGGCCTCGGTACCGCACAAGCACGTCGTCCTCGAGTTGGGCGGAAACGCCGCGGCCTACGTCAGCGCCGACTACGGCGGCGACGCCGACCTTGACTGGGCGGCGCGGCGGATCGCCACCTTCGCCAACTACCAGGCCGGCCAGTCCTGCATCGGAGTGCAGCGCGTCTACGCCGACGCGCAGGTGTACGAGCCGCTGAAGGAACGCCTCGTGGCGGCGGTGGCGGCGCTGCGCACCGGCGACCCGAATGACGAACAGACCCAGGTCGGCCCGCTGATCAACCGCGAGGCGGCCGAACGGGTCGAGTCCTGGGTGGCCGACGCCGTGACGGCGGGTGCCCGGCTGCTCACCGGCGGGACCCGGACCGGAACGACGTACGCACCGACGATCCTGGAGGATGCTCCGGCGAACGCGAGGGTCGTCCGCGAGGAGATCTTCGGCCCGGTCCTCGTGCTGCAACGGGTCGACGGGGCCGACGACGCGTTCCGGCGGATCAACGATTCGAGGTTCGGTCTTCAGGCGGGTGTCTTCACCCACGACCTCCAGCTCGCGTTCCGCGCACATCGCGACCTCGAGGTCGGCGGCGTCATCATCGGCGACGTGCCGTCATTTCGGGCGGATCAGATGCCGTACGGCGGTGTCAAGGAATCGGGGGTCGGCCGGGAGGGGGTCCGGTACGCCATGGCGGACTACACCCACGAACGGGTCATGGTCCTCACCGGGATCGACCTCTGACGCCCGGCGGGAGCCGTTCCGGGCGTGCTGGTGGTCGGACCGGGGCCATGGTCAGTTCGTGGGGGTGAGGTCCGCGAGCAGTTTCTCGATCCGGGTCTTGATCTCGTCGCGGATCGGGCGCACGGCCTCGACGCCCTTGCCGGCCGGGTCTTCGAGTTTCCAGTCCTCGTAGCGTTTGCCGGGGAAGACGGGGCAGGCGTCGCCGCAGCCCATGGTGATCACGACGTCGGAGGCTTCGACGGTGTCGTATTCGAGGAGCCTGGGGGTCTGGTCGGTGATGTCGATGCCGACTTCGCGCATGGCTTCGACGGCGGCGGGGTTGATGGTCTCGGCGGGTGTGGAGCCGGCGGAGCGGACCTCGACGCGGCCGGCGGCGAGGTGGCGTAGCCAGCCGGCGGCCAGCTGGGAGCGGCCGGCGTTGTGCACACAGACGAACAGGACGCTGGGCTTGTCGGGCACGAGGATTTTCCTTATCGGTCGGTGAGGTCGGCAAGCAGGGCCCGTACGCGGGTGTCGATGTCGTCACGCACGGCGCGTAGCACGTCGTCGGTCAGCGGCGGCATCTGGTTCATGACCGGCCCCCAGAGGTCGTGGCGGCCCGAGGAGAGCTCGCGGCCGGGAACAGGCGCCGGCGTAGGGCGAGGCTGACGTAGACCAGGGCGACCAGCACGGGTACCTCGATGAGCGGGCCGACGACACCGGCGAGGGCCTGGCCGCTGGTGACGCCGAACGTGCCGATGGCGACGGCGATGGCCAGCTCGAAGTTGTTGCCGGCGGCGGTGAACGCGAGGGTGGTGGTGCGCTCGTAGTTCAGGCCGATGGTCCGGCCGAAGGCGTAGGAGCCGGCCCACATGACCGCGAAGTAGACCAGCAGCGGCACGGCGATCAGCACGACGTCCCACGGCTGCGACGTGATGGCGTCACCCTGCAGGGCAAACAGGATGACGATGGTGAACAGCAGCCCGTACAGGGCGACCGGCCCGATCTTCGGCAGGAAACGGCTCTCGTACCAGGTGCGACCCCTGGCTCTCTCGCCAAGGCGGCGGGTGAGGTAGCCGGCGAGCAGGGGGATGCCGAGGAAGATCAGCACGTTGACCGCGATGTCCCACCCAGACACCTGCAACTGCGCGCCGGACAGATTGAGCCAGTCCGGCAGCACGGACAGGTAGAACCAGCCCAGCAGGCCGAAGGCGAGGACCTGGAACACGGAGTTGAGGGCGACGAGGACAGCGGCGGCTTCGCGGTCGCCGCAGGCCAGGTCGTTCCAGATGATGACCATGGCGATGCAGCGGGCCAGGCCGACGATGATCAGGCCGGTGCGGTACTCGGCGTGGTCGGCGAGGAAGATCCAGGCGAGGGCGAACATCAGGGCCGGGCCGAGGACCCAGTTGAGCAGCAGCGAGGACAGCAGCAGCCGACGATCGCCGGTGACGGTGTCGAGCCGGTCGTAACGGACCTTGGCCAGCACCGGATACATCATGACGAGCAGGCCGAGCGCGATCGGCAGGGAGATCCCGCCGATCCTGACTGCTTCCAGGGCGGTGTTCAGGCCGGGGATGAGTCGGCCGAGCAGCAGGCCGGCAGCCATGGCCAGACCGATCCACAGCGGGAGCAACTGGTCGAGGCGCGACAGCCGCGCGACGACCGTCGGCGATGCGTCGCCGACGGTGGCGGTGTTCGTCATGTCAGCAGGTCCTGAAGTTCTCGGAGTGGGCCCGGGCCTGCGCGGCGAGGTCGGCCAGGTGCAGTGCCGCACCCTGCAGGGCGTCCGGGACGAGCCGGTAGTAGGTGAAGCGGCCGCGTGGCTCGGCAGTCACGACGCCAGCTTCGCGAAGCAGCTTGAGGTGCCCGGACACGTTGGGCTGCTTCGCGCCGGTGTCCGCGACCAGGTGCGACGTCGTTGCCGGGCCGGCGGCGAGGCTCCGCACGATCTGCGCCCGTAGCGGGTCTCCCAACAACCGCACCACATCAGAATTAGCTGATATCAGCGCGCCCTGATTCAAGTCGGGATGAGTTGCCAACGAGGAGGTGCCGGAAGCCGCAGACCCGGCTCCGGGCGGCGTGGCGGCGTTGCTGGTCAGCAGGTTGCCGAGCAGGTTCAGCGCCTCTGTGCGCACCCAGTAGTAGACCCAGGTGCCGCGGCGTTCGCAGTCGACCATGCCGGCCTCGCGCAGCACCCGCAGGTGATGCGAGATGGTCGCCCCGGTGAGTTCGAAGGCATCGGTCAGATCGCAGACGCAGATCTCCGTGGTAGCGGCGATGAGCGACAGCAGCCGCAGCCTGACCGGGTCGCCCAACGCCTTGAACAGCGGCGCCAACTCGCCGGCGGCCTGTGGCGCGAGAGCCTGCACCGACAGGGGAGGGCAGCAGCCCTGCGCCCCCGTGGTGTCCGGCACGGGAAGAACCGACATGCGCCTAGCTTGACAGGCGTCTAACCGAGATGCAAGGTGGGCTATCCGGTTCGACGGGAATCGAGACACCGATCAGTCGGGGTTGATACCCCTGGACCTGAAACGGGTCACAACCGTCGACCAGCCTGCGTGATCGATCCGGGCGTCGTGTCCGGCGACACGTGTTTGCCCACGCCAGGAACCAGGGAGAGTCGTCTGATGAGCAAGGACCAGACCGCCGCACCGTGCTGCGGCCCCGCCCAGGCCGCCGAGCAGGCCGACGCCTGCCGCGACCCGGGCACGAAGACCGAGGCGATCGACGCGGGCGCGAGCTGCTGCGGCACCAGCAACGCATCAGCCACAGCTGATGACACGGTGCCGGCCCAGCCGGCCGGGGTGGCCGGTCGGGCCGGGCGGGTCGACGGGCCGCACCCGGTCGTGGTCATCGGCGCCGGTCCGGTGGGGCTGGCCGCGGCGGCACACCTGCACGAGCGGGGACTACCGTTCACCGTGCTGGAGGCCGGGCCGTCGACGGGGGCAGCCGTGGCAGCGTGGGGGCACGTACGGTTGTTCTCGCCGTGGCGGTACAACATCGACCACGCCGCCCGCCGCCTGCTGGAGGCCGCCGGTTGGGCCGCCCCCGACGCCGACGTGCTGCCCACCGGTGCCGACCTGGTCGAGGCGTACCTGCAGCCGCTGGCGAAGCTGCCGCAGGTCGCGCCGTACATCCGCTATGACGCCCCGGTTGTGGCGATCGGCCGCGTCGGCGTGGACCGGGTCAAGACCGCCGGCCGCGAGAACGCGCCGTTCGTCGTCCGGCTCGCCACCGGCGAGGACGTGCTCGCCGCGGCGGTGATCGACGCCTCCGGCACCTGGCGCACCCCGAACGTGCTCGGCGCCAACGGGCTTGCCGCACACGGCGAGACCGACCCGCAGAGCACGGCGCTGATCGACGGCGCGTTGCCCGACGTGTTCGGCGCCGACCGTGACCGGTTCGCCGGCCGACACACCGTCGTCGTCGGCGCGGGGCACTCCGCCGCGAACACGCTGCTCGCGCTCGCCGAGCTGGCCGAGCAGGAGCCGGGCACGACCATCACCTGGGCCACCCGTGGCGGTTCCGTCGACCGTGCGCTCGGCGGCGGGGACGCCGACGCGCTGCCCGGCCGCGGCGCGCTGGGCACCGGGACCAAGCTGCTCGTCGACTCTGGGCGCGTCCGGTTGGTCACCGGCTTCGCCGTACACGCCGTCACCGCCATCGACGGGCACGCCGAGCTGACCGCCCTCGACGGGCGCACGCTGGTCGCCGACCGGATCGTCGCCGCCACCGGCTTCCGTCCCGACCACACCATCGCCGCCGAGTTGCGCCTCGACCTCGACCCCGCGCTGGGATGCACCCGGACGCTGGCACCGCTGATCGATCCGAACGAGCACTCCTGCGGCACCGTGCGCCCGCACGGCGTCGACGAACTCACCCAGCCGGAGCCCGGCTACTTTGCCGTCGGCATGAAGTCCTACGGCCGCGCCCCGACCTTCCTGATGGCCACCGGCTACGAGCAGGTCCGCTCGATCACCGCAGCCCTCGCCGGAGACTGGACGGCCGCCCGCGACGTGCAGCTCGACCTCCCCGAAACCGGCGTCTGCTCCTCCACCCAGGGCTACCAGGCGATGCTCGACGACGCCGCCGGCCGCTACGGCCTCGCCCCGGACGTCCCGAACCAGCTCATCTCCGCAGCCCTGCGCCACCTGCCCACCGCAGGCACCATCGCCGCCGCCACCCGTGCCGCCGCCGACGAACTCGGCATCGACCCCGACATCGCGCTGCAACTCGCGTCCCTCGCCGGTAACCAGTTCGACACCACCGGCCAGGGCACGGCAGACGCCGGTCTCCCGCGCGCCGAACTCGGCCTGGCCAACGTCTCCTCCGGCGGCGGCGGCTGCTGCGGGTGACCACCAGCCCCACCACCGACGTCCCCGCCGGCCACACCAGCGTCGGCGGGGACCGCCGCGGACGGACCACGGTCGCCGCGCTCGCCATCACCCAGACCATCGGCTACGGCACCCTCTACTACGCCTTCGCCGTCCTGCTCAACCCACTCGCCGCCGACCTGCACACCAGCACCACGGCGGTCACCGGGGCGTTCACCGCCAGCGTCCTCGTCGGCGCCGTCCTGGCAGTGCCGGTCGGTCGGTGGCTCGACCGCCACGGCGGCCGGGCCCTGATGGCCGCAGGCTCCGCGGCCGGAGTGCTGCTCCTGCTGCTGTTCAGCCGGGTCGACCAGCTGTGGCAGCTCTACGCGGTGCAGGTCGGCATGGGGGCCGCCTGCGCCGCCAGCCTCTACGAAGCCGCGTTCGCCGTCGTCATCGCCCTCACCAGCCCCGAACGCCGCGCGGGCTCCCTGCTTGCCGTCACCGTCGTCGCCGGCTTCGCCAGCACGGTGTTCCTGCCGCTGACCGGGTGGCTGGTCGACGCCCACGGCTGGCGCACCGCCCTGCTCGCACTGGCCGCCCTTCAGACGGTGACCGTGCCACTGCACGCCCTGCTGGTACGCCGGCCTGCGCACCCCGTCCGGCCCCGGCACGATGCGGCGGCGAGCAACGGGGCGATACGGGGGGCGCTGGCCGACCGCGGATTCTGGCTGCTCGCACTCGGGTTCACCGCCCACACCGCCGCCATCAGCGCCCTCGCCGTCCACCTCATCGCGGCTCTCGTCTCGTGGGGCCACCGGCCGGCCTTCGCCGCCACCATCACCGAACGTTACGACACCGGCCGCTACGCCACCCTCGCCGGTATCCTCGTCGTCCCCATGACCCTCGCCAAAGCCGCCGGCCCCCTCGCGGCGGCCGCCCTGCAGGCCACCACCGGCAGCTACGCCCCGGTTCTGGCCGCAGTCGCGAGCTGCTGCGCCGTCGCGGCCGTCGCCATCGCCGCAGTCATCTCCCGACCGGCGGCCAGTCGCCACGCCCGGCCGTCCTGACGCGACGGCCGGAGGGGTGCCGGTGCCGAGATCGGTGGACGAGCTACCGGGACGGCGGACCGCCGCCTCGATCACCTACCGACTACGAACGATCAACGGTGCAGGCTCTGGAGGCCCGAACCGCATAACCGAGCCCTCCACACTTCCAAGGGATCGACACCTGGACGTTACCGCCGTGACGTGCAGGGGCAGAAGACGACCGGACGGGTCGGCCGGGGCACCGGGACCGGCACCTGGGCCGACCTGTCCACGTAGCTGGTCGTTGTCACATGACGTGTATGAAGGTGGACCAGCCGTGTCC
>NZ_QKKX01000045.1 GCF_003434305.1 Micromonospora sp. MW-13 | reverse complement strand
CCGGAAGGTCGCCCAGCCATGCCCGAGCTGCGTGTAGCCGGACAGTCCATAGCTGTTGTTCGGGTAGTACAACAGTCTCCCGGAGGAGTCGACACCCAGGATGTCGGCGGCGCCGTCACCGCTCCAGTCCGCGGCCATCACGTGCCGGAAGGTCGACCAGCCGTGCCCGATCTTG
Organism: Micromonospora sp. MW-13; assembly: GCF_003434305.1. Classification (GTDB taxonomy): domain Bacteria; phylum Actinomycetota; class Actinomycetes; order Mycobacteriales; family Micromonosporaceae; genus Micromonospora. The sequence goes on along the minus strand of NZ_QKKX01000045.1, from coordinate 16,776 downwards.
ACCGGGCTGCTGAGGCCGGCACCATTGTGGGGGTAGTACCAGAAGTCACCGTCGGCAGCGACCCCCAGAACATCGGCGGCACCGTCACCACTGAAGTCGGACACCCGTTCGCCGTCAGCCCCCGGCAGGCCGGCCGACAGCCTGTTCTGGCTCACCGGTGCGGTACCGGTGGGATAGTTGGTGCCGACCTCCACCGTATTGGGGATTTCGCGGCTCAGCTGCGAGTCGCAGTAGACGACATTCCAGTGCAGGTGCGGACCGGTCACGTTTCCAGTGGCGCCGGAGGCGCCGATATGCTGCCCCTGGGCCACCCGTTGTCCTTTGTTGACGATGGTGGCGCTGAGATGGGCGTACTGAGAGCAGCGATTGTTGCCGTGGTCGATTAGGGCGATGATGCCGCCACCGGTGCTCCATCCCTCGTAGTAGACGGTGCCGGCCGCCGAGGCGACGATCGGGGTGCCTTGCGGCATGGCGAAGTCAACGGCATGGCGGTTATAGGCGTCGTTGTGGGAGTAGCCGCTCCCGGGGGTCTGGGTAATGGTGTACGCGTATCCGGCCCGGTAAGGCAGCTTGAACGGCGCACCGCTGCCGGCATGTGCGAACTCCGGGGAAACCATTGTTCCGAGCCCGGCGACAAGCACAGCCAAGCTGGCTGCAATACTGCGACGCAAATGGGCCTCCTCGTATATCGGGCGGGGCGGAACGTTGACCTTGTGGGTACACGCCCATACGCGACTGACTATCGGGCGAACGTTCCGGCCCAGAGCATGTCCCAACGAGACCGAGACTGTCAAGAACGCCAATGAGCCATTTAATCGTAACTGCGCCGTTCACGATGGGTTCCGGGGCTCGGAGATCGATGAGGGCGAGACTCCAGGCAAGCGGGCCGCCACCTCTCGCAACGGACCGTGACTCGAAGACTCCGCGTGCGGGGTGTTCAGGGCTGGTAGGCGGGCGTTCGGCCGTTCTCCTCGGCCCGCTGCCGTACCGCCGGAAGCGCACTGCGGTTCTCGTGCAGCGCGAGCAGCACCACCGAGGCCAGGACCAGCACCAGGCCGGTCCACTGGCTCGCGCCCAGTCGCCCGTCGAGCAGGGCGAGTCCGACCACGGCGGCCGTCAGTGGGAAGGCCAGTTCGGCCAGGGTCGCGTTCGACGCGGGCGTGCGCCGCAGGGCGTGGTAGTACAGCGACAGGGCGAGCAGGCCCGGTACGGCCGCAAGCAGCACCAGCCGGGGTACCAGCTCCACCGGAACCGTGACCGGTGTCCAGGTCGCCGCAGCGAAGGTGGCGAGGGTGACCAGCCCGACGGTGAACCGCAGCGTGGTGATGTGCAGGAAGGACAGTTCGGCACTGACCATCCGGCCGAGGACGGTGCCGGCCGCCCAGAGGGCTGCGGCCCCGGTGGCCAGCGCGGCGGCGGCCAGGCCGCGAGGTTGCACCCCCAGCGGGTCGGGGAAGGCCAACAGCCAGGCGCCGACGACCGCGGGCACCGCGAAGAGGGGGAATCGTCGGCTCACCCGCTCCCCCAGCAACGCGGCGGCCAGGACGATCGCCAGCGCCGGTTGCAGCTTCTGCAACACCTGCGGGGTGATCGGGTCGCCCAGCCGGAACGCGGCGGTGAAGAGCGTTGTGGCCAGCGCCGAGGAGCCGGCCCCGATCACCAGCACGGCCAGCTTCGTCCGCACGGAGGAACGGAGGAGCGAGCGTACGGCCGGGATCAGCCAGGGCGACACCAGGAGCACGAGGACGACGTGTTCGGCCAGGACCACGCTCAGCGCCGGAAGCTGCCGGGAGAGCGGTTCCCGCAGCAGGCCCGAGAAGCCCCAGAGGCTGGCGGCGACGGCGACCAGCCACGTGCGGTCGCCGGAGGCCCGGCTGGCGAGCAGGGTCATCGTGTCCTCTCCGAGACGCGGGTACCGAACCGTTGATCAGTATCAGGCAACCGACCGGGTCGGCCGGTTCGCGGTCGGCGCCGATGACCCGGCCCACGAGCGGGTCGCCCCGCCGAGCCGGTCCATCCCGAGCGAGCGCAGGTGGGCGACGGTGTCCACGTCCCGCCGCAGCCCAGGCGCGGTCACCGGGAGATCGTGGTATCCGTCGGCGAGGAACCGGCGGCGCGAGTCGGCGCCGAGGAAGGGCCGGAACTCGCCGGGCACGGTGAGGGTCACCATGGTGGTCCCGGTGCCGTCGTCGTCCGAGACGATGGCCCGTGGGTGGGATCCGGCTGCCGCCAGTACCGCGTCGTAGTCCGTGGGCCGTGCTCCGGCGAGATCGGCCATGGCGACGGCCAGCCGCGCGTCGGGGAGCGCCTCCCCGGCGATGGTGAGCGCGTCGAGAACCTCCCGGTTGAGGTCCGGCCCACGGGTGCTGCCGGCGACCACGGCACCGGTGGACAACGCCGCGCCGACCACCTCCGGGTCGGTCGCGGCGACGACGACGGCGCGCACCCGACGGGCCCGGATCAGCTCGCCGACGACGTCGAGCAGCATCGCCCGGGCCAGCCCGCGCCGTTGCGCGGGGTCGAGGCCGACGCAGCGGGTCTTGGCCGCCGTGAATGACTTGGCCGGTACGACCACCACCCACGAGCCGTCCGTCATGCGTCGGGTTCCATCCTGGTCAGCCGCCCGTACAGCTCGGGTCGCCGGTCGCGGAGGAAGGGGCGTCGACGGCGGGCGAGGTCGACCAGGCTGAGGTCGACCTCGGCCACCGCCACGTCGTCCCGGTCGTCGGCGGCCTGGGCGAGCACGCCGCCGTCGGGGCCGTAGACCGCGCTGAGCCCGAAGTAGTCCTTCACACCTTCGGTGCCGACCCGGTTGGCGCAGATCACGAAGAGGCCGTTGAACACCGCGTGGGCGCGCAGCTCCAGCTGGAACACCTCACGCATCGGGGCGCTCGCCGAGGCGACGGGAACGCAGAGCACCGATCCGCCGCGCAGGGCGACCACCCGGCTCAGCTCGGGGAAGTGCCGCTCGTAGCAGATGATGGTGCCGACGCCGGTCTCACCGGTCTGGACCACCTCCGGCTCGGCGCCGCCCGGTTGGAAGTAGAACTTCTCCGGGAAGCCGTTGGAGAACGGCAGGTGCGACTTGCGGTACACCGACCTGAGTTCGCCGTCGACGTAGGTGCAGGCGGTGTTGTGGTACACCCCCGGCACCTGCCCCGCCTCGAAGATCGACGAGATGACGGTCATCCGGTGCCGCTTCGACCGCTCGGCCGCCATCCGGTTGGACGGGCCGTCGAGTCCCTCGGCGTACCGGAAGTAGTCGAGGTCGGGCTCCGGTTGGACGAACGGCACCGCGAACAGCTCCGGCAGCAGCAGGATCCGGGCATCCTGAGCGGCGGCGTCGTCGATCAGGTCGGCGGCCCGGCCGATCGTCTCTGCCCGGTCGTCGGTGGCACGAAGTTGCAGGGCTGCGAGTTTCACGCGGGGACCTTTCCGACCGCCGGGGCCAGGCCGGTGAGGGCCAGCCCGGAACGGGTCTTGTACCGCTTGTTCACACTGATCAGGACTGCGGTCAGGGGTTCCAGTTGGCGGGCCAGCCGCAGCCGGCCGGCGTCGAGGCCACGGCCGCCGGTCACGTCGGCGGCGAGGGCCATCACCTGCTCCTTGGCGGCGACGTCGTCCCCGCAGACCAGGACGTCCTCGTGGCTCAGGTCCGCCTCCGGGTCGAGCAGGAGGGGGGCGGCCAGGTGGTGGAACGCGCCGACCACGGTCGCCGAGGCGACGATTCCGGCGGCCTCCTCGGCGCCGCTGCCGGCCGAGACGGTACGGCCGTACGGCCCGAACCGGTCGAAGCTGAGCGGGTTGACGCAGCTGACGACGAGTTTGCCGGCCAACGCCGGCACCAGGCTGGTCACCAGTTGGGCGTGTCCGTCGTACGGCACGGCGAGCAGCACGATGCCGGCGCTCTCCGCAGCCGCCAGGTTCGTCGCACCGGTGATCCGGGCACCGACGGCGAGCCGGGACAGTTCCTCGGCGGCGGCCGTGGCCCGCTGAATGTCGCGTGAGCCGAGGACGACCTCGTGTCCGGCACGCGCCAGGCGGTAGCCCAGCCCCCGGCCCTGCGGGCCGGTGCCACCGACCACGGCGATGCGGGTGGAATGGCTCTCGGTCATCGGGGTCACCCCTTCGCGGCCTGGGCGAGCCGGGTGAGGGTCTGCTCCTTGTCCCCCAGGGTGGAGATGATCGGGCAGCGCACCCCGGCCTCGTGGTACGACTGCAGCTTCTGGAAGGCGTCGTCGGTGGAGCCGCAGGCGGTGACGTTCTGCACCAGGCTGTTGGGGACCAGCCGCATCGCCCGCTTGATGTCCTCCGGCGTCGCGGGCCAGCCGGCGATCTCCTGCAACCGGTCGACGAGTTCGCGCTCGACCCCGCAGTGCTCGGCGATGTGCGGCTGCTGGCAGAGGTAGAGGGTGAGGAATGCCTTGCACGCGTCGATGGCCTCCTGCGGGTCGTCGTCGTTGACGCTGCACGACACGATCTGGGTCAGGTCGATGCCGTCGCGGCCGTCGGTCCGCTTGGCCACCCCCCGCTCGATCGCGGCACGGGCGCCGACCATGTACGACGGGGGGAGCAGGAAGTCCATGTGCACGCCGTCGCTGATCTCACCGGCGAGTTCGAGCATCCGGGGGCCGACCGCGCCGATGTAGATCGGAATGTCGACCGGCTTGTTCTCGCGGTACATGCTGTCGAAGCGCACGTCCGTCATCTGCACGAACTCGCCGTCGAAGGAGACGACCTCGTTGCGGAAGAAGGTCTGCAGGACGGTGATGTACTCGCGCATCGATTTGATGGGCTTGGACAGTGGCTGGCCGACCTTCGTCGCCAGCGGCTCCCACCAGGCGCCGATGCCCAGGATCGCCCGGCCCGGCGCGACCTCGTCCAGGGTTTTGAAGGTGACCGCCATCAGGGCCGCGTTGCGGCTCTTGTTGTTGACGACGCCGGTGCCGATCTTCACGTTCCTCGTCCGGCTCGCGATGATCGCCGCCGGGACGATGCCGTCGCGGGCGAGTCGTCCCTCGGCGACCCACACGGACTCGAACCCGTTCTGGTCGGCGAACTCGGCCTGCCAGTAGGTCTGCTCCAGGCTGAGTCGCTCACCGACGTGGATACCCAGGGGAAGTTTCATCTCGGTGTCAGCTCCGCTCGGTCGTGGTGGAGGGTGGGGATTCGGTAGGTCAGGGTTGGCGCGGCGCGGCGCGGGTCAGGAAGGTTCCCCGGCCGGGGGTGGCGTGCCGGAGGCCGTCCGCGTCGACCAGGTGCTCGCCGCGGGAGAAGACGTGCACCGGTTTGCCGGTCACCCGCATGCCCTCGTAGATGTTGTAGTCGGTACGCATGTGCGAGCCCGCCGCCGTGATCACGTGGTCGGCTGCCGGATCCCAGATCACCAGGTCGGCGTCTGCCCCGACGGCGACGATCCCCTTCTGCGGGAAGAGGCCGAACAGCTTGGCCGGCCGGGTGGCGACCAGGTCCACGAAGCGGCACGGGTCGATCAGTCCGCCGGCCACCCCGGCCTGCCAGAGGACCATCAGCCGGTCCTCGATGCCCGGGACGCCGTTGGGCACCTTCGGGAAGTAGCCGGGGCTGCGCATCTTCTGCGGCGGCAGGTCGTCGGGCTGGTGCAGGCAGAAGCCGGCGTGGTCGGTGGCGACGGTGGAGAGGGCACCGGTGGCGAGCATCCGCCACAGGCCGTCCTGGTTGCTGCGTTCCCGGATCGGCGGGGAGCAGATGTACGCGGCGGCCCGCTCGCCGAGGTCGGCGTAGTCCTCGTAGGCCACGACCAGGTACTGGGGGCAGGTCTCGCCCCACACCTGCGACCCGGCGGAGCGGGCCCGGCTGATCTCGTCGGCCGCCGCCGTGCTGGAGACGTGCACCACGTACAGTGGAATGCCGATGGTGTCGGCGAGCACGACGGCCCGGTGCACCGCCTCGGCCTCGGAGTCGTGCCCGTGTGCCCGCAGGTGGAAGCTCTCGGCGGTCCGGCCGCTGTCCACCAGGCGCCGGACCTCGCGGGCGACCATGTGTCCGTTCTCGGCGTGCACCATCGGCAGTACGCCGAGCTCGCGCGCCAGCTCGAAGCCGTCGAGCAGTTCGTCGTCCTCGACCATCTGGCCCGGGTAGGCCATGAAGAACTTCCAGCTGGTGGCGCCCTCGCCGACCAGCCGGCGCAGGTCGTCGAGGACGTCCGGCTGGGCGGCACGGGGCGGCACGATGGCGTGCAGGCCCACGTCGATCACGGCCTTGGCCGCCGCCGCGTCCCGCCGCCGCAGGTAGGTGTCGTACAGCGACCGGTCCGGCTCCTTCTTGACGAAGTCGAGGACGGTGGTCGTGCCGCCGTACACGGCCGCGACGGTCCCGGTGTGGAAGTCGTCGGCGGTGTGGGTGCTGAACCCGTCGACCGGGTATTCCAGGTGGGTGTGCGCGTCGATGCCGCCGGGCATGACCAGCTTCCCGGTCGCGTCGACGACGTGGTCGGCGGTCCACTCCGGCCCGGCACCGAGGGCGACGATCCGGCCGTCCCGCACCAGCACGTCGGCGCGGACCGCCGCATCGGCGTTGACGACCGTGCCGTTGGTGATCAGCGTCGTCGGCATGCCTACCTCTCCTTCCGTGGTGGGTCTCCCACCCGTCGCGCCGTTGGTCAGCCCTGGTAGTGCTCGTCGGCGAGGGACAGCACCTCGTCGAGGACACCGAGCCCGAGATCGATCTCCTCGGCGTTGATCACCAGTGGCGGGGTCAGCCGCAGGACGTTGAAGTTGGCGGTCAGGTAGACGCCCTGCTGCATCGCGGCCTTGAGCAGCCGGCTGACCGGGGCCGCCGCCGGGCCCTTGGCGTTGAACGGGACGAGCGGGTCCCGGGTGTCGCGGTTGCGTACCAGCTCGACGCCGTAGAACAGCCCCCGGCCCCGGATGTCGCCGATGCTCGGGTGGCACTGCGCCAGCTTGGCCAGGCCGGCACCGAGCCGCTGCCCCATCGCCCGCGCGTTCTCCACCACGCCCTCGTCCTGCATGATCCGCAGGGAGGCCACGCCGGAGGCGCAGGCGAGCGGGTGCCCGGCGTAGGTCAGCCCGCCCCAGAACATGTGGTCCCGCAGCCAGTCGGAGATCCGGGCGGAGACCGTCATGGCCCCGAGGGGGACGTAGCCGGAGTTCAGTCCCTTCGCGGTGGTGAGAATGTCCGGCACGATGTCCCAGTGGTCGCAGGCGAACCATTCACCGGTACGGCCGAAGCCCGCCATCACCTCGTCGAAGATGAGCAGGATGCCGTACCGGTCGCAGACCTCCCGCAGCGACCGCAGGTACCCGTCCGGCGGGTAGAGCAGCCCGTTCGTGCCGGTGACCGGCTCGACGATCACCGCGGCGACGGTCTCCGGGTTCTCGTACTGGAGGATCTCCTCCAGGTGCGGGCCGCCGGAGCAGACCGGGCACGGGTCGGGGTGCCCGGCCGGGCACCGGTAGGTATAGGGGTCGAGCATCCGCACCACGCCGGTCATTCCCGGCTCCGCCGCCCACCGGCGCGGGTCGCCGGTGAGCGACATCGCGCCCGCCGTGGCGCCGTGGTACGAGCGGTAGCGGGCGATGATCTTCTGCCGGCCGGTGACGTGCCGGGCCAGCCGGACGGCGTTCTCGTTGGCCGCCGCCCCGCCGGTGGTGAAGAAGCTCATCTTCAGGTCACCGGGGGTGAGCCCGGCCAGCAGCTCGGCCAGCTCGGCCCGGGAACGCTCGGCGAAGCCGGGTCCGATGTAGCAGAGCTGCTCGGCCTGGGCGCGGATCGCCTCGACCAGTCGGGGGTGCTGGTGGCCCAGGTTCAGGTTGACCAGTTGCGACTGGAAGTCGAGGTACCGGCGGCCGTCGTAGTCCCAGAACCAGGAACCGGATCCGCCGGCCACGGGGATGGGGTCGAGCGCGCCCTGCACCGACCAGGAGTGGATGACGTACTCCTTGTCGATCTCCTTGAGCCGCTGGCTGGTCCAGGTGGTGGTGTCGGTGATGGTCATCGGCTGGCTCCGTCCCGTCGAGCGCTGGGGTCAGTTGCTCTTCAGCTCGGCGCCGAAGGCGGCGAGGCGGGCCAGCGGGCGTCCGGCGTTCGACGCGGCGCAGACCACGAGGATCTCCCGGGGGCGGGGTACGTCGGCCACCTGGAGGGTCACCGTCTGGTGGTGCGAGCGGGTCTTGGCGTCCAGCTTGTGCTTGAGCGGGATGTCGATGGGGCTGCCGGGCAGGCCGACCTTCTCGGCGGCGGGCAGCAGTTCGGTGCCGCCGGCCGCGCCGCGGAAGACGTTGCCGAAGCGGAGGTTGTGGATCAGCGCCGAGCCGTGCTCGACCTCGCCGTCGATACCGACGAGCGCCGCCTTGCCGAACGCCTCGACCTCCTCGCCGAGCAGTTCCACGCAGGCGGGGCCGACCAGGTTGCCGATCTCCTCGCCGATCTCGTCGGCCAGGGTGACCAGGTCCTGGACGTACTCGCTGGGGTACGGATTCTCGATGACCACGCCGGCGAAGGCGACCCGGTGCACCGGCTGCACCGTCCTGCCGTTCTCCAGCCGCGTCTCTTCGAGGTGACGGATCAGCTTGCGAACCCGGATGCTCACGATCACTCCTTAGTGGTTCATTGAATGAACCATCGGTTCATATCTTGGCGCTACGGGGGATAGCGAGTCAATAGCCTTCGAGAACAGATCCCGGTGCCCGGGACACCGGCGTGCCGCCAACCCCGCAGGTCACAAGGGACGGCGGGGCCGGTTCAGCTCATCGCCGGTCCCGCCACGTAGAGGTCGGTCCGCCGATCGGCCAACGGCTGGTTGAACGGGTTGTGCAACCGTTCGGCCCGCGAGCCGATCAGGTCCACCTCGGCCAGCACGAGTTCCTCCCGGTCCGGGCTCGCCGGGCCGGCGATCGGCCAACCGTCGGGTCCGACGAGGACGGACCGGCCGACGAACGCCTGCCCCCGCTCGACTCCGATCCGGCTGACCCCGGCGACGTAGCACTGGTTGGAGTGCGCCCCGGTCATGCACATGAGGTTCGCCATCGCCGGGACGGCCTCGGGCTGCCCGGGCACCGGCACCCAGTTCGAGGGCAACACCACCAGGTCGGCGCCCTGCAACGCCGCGCTGCGGAACGTCTCCGGGAACCACGCGTCGTAGCAGATCCCGATCCCGATCCGACCCAGCGGCGTGTCGAAGACCGGGAAGCCGTCACTGTTGCGGTCGTAGATCTCCTTCTCGTCGTTCCACAGATGGGCCTTGCGGAAGGTTCCGACGTGGCCGGTGGGGCCGAGCAGCACCGCCGCGTTGTAGACCCGGTCCCCGTCCCGCTCGGTCACCCCACCCACGATCCACACGTCCAGCTCGGCGGCGAGCCGCGCCCAGGCGGCGACCGTGGGACCGTCGGGCACCGGCTGCGCGTGCCGCGCGGCTTCCGTCCGATCGGCGAAGACGTACCCCGCCGAGGCCGCCTCGGGCAGCACCACGAGTCGGGCCCCGCGGTCCGCCGCCTCCCGGATCCAGAACGACGTCCTGGCGATGTTCGCCGGGATGTCGCCGAAGACCGGCTCCAGTTGGACCCCGGCGAGCAGGAACCCGGTCACCACGACGCCCGCAGCGCCGCGTACTTGATGTTCAGGTACTCGTCGATGCCGACCTTCCCGCCTTCGCGCCCGAGACCGGACTGCTTGACACCGCCGAAGGGCGCCGCCGGGTTGGAGATGACGCCCTGGTTGAGCCCCACCATCCCGCTCTCCAGCCGCTCGGTCACCCGCAGGCCACGGCCGAAGTTCTCGGTGAAGACGTAGGCGGCCAGGCCGTACTCCGAGGCGTTGGCCATGCCGAGCGCCTCGTCCTCGTCGTCGAAGGCCACGACCGGGGCGACCGGGCCGAAGATCTCCTCCCGGACGCACCGGGCGCCGTCGGGCACCCCGGACAGCACGGTCGGCGCGAAGAAGTGGCCCTCCCCCGCGATCGGCCCGCCGCCGGTGACGACCCCCGCGCCCGCCTGCGTCGCGTCGGCGACCAACTCGGCGACCGACGCCACCGCGGCCCGGTCGATGAGCGGCCCCACGTCGGTCGACGGGTCCAGCCCGTGCCCGACGCGCAGCCCACCGAGGCGCTCGGCCAGCGCTTCGACGAACCGCGGCGCCACCGACCGCTGCACGTAGAAACGGTTCGCGGCGGTGCACGCCTCACCGACGTTGCGCATCTTCGCCTGGACGGCCCCCTCGACCGCCAAGTCGAGGTCGGCGTCGTCGAAGACGATGAACGGCGCGTTCCCGCCCAGCTCCATCGACGTACGCAGCACCCGCTCGGCGGACTGGGCGAGCAGGGTCCGGCCGACCGCGGTCGAACCGGTGAACGACAGCTTGCGCAGCCGCTCGTCGGTGAGCAGAGCCGAGGTGACCCGGCCGGCCTGCGAGGTGGTGAGCACGTTGACCACGCCACGCGGCAGACCGGCCTGCTCCAGGATCTCGACCAGCGCCAGCATCGACAGTGGAGTCTGCTTGGCCGGCTTGACCACGACGGTGCAGCCGGCCGCCAGGGCGGGACCGATCTTGCGGGTGCCCATCGCCATCGGGAAGTTCCACGGGGTCACCAGCAGGCAGGGTCCGACCGGCTGCCGCATGACCACGACACGGGAGTTTCCGGCCGGTGCGGTGAGATAGCCGCCGTCGATCCGGACGGCCTCCTCGGCGAACCAGCGGAGAAACTCCGCGGCGTAGCTGACCTCGGCCTGCGACTCGGCGAACGCCTTGCCCATCTCCAGGGTCATCATCCGGGCCAGATCGTCCCGGCGCTCGATGATCAGGTCGAACGCGCGACGCAGCACCTCCCCCCGTTCCCGGGGCGGGGTGGCAGCCCAGCCGGACTGGGCCCGGGCGGCGGCGGCCAGGGCGTCCAGCCCGTCGGCGACCGAGGCGTCCGCCACCTCGGCGATCGTCGCCCCCGTGGCCGGGTCCTCCACGGCGAGGACGACACCGTCCCGGCCCGCGCGCCACTCACCGTCGACGTACAGGCCCTTGGGAGTCTTGTCGACCACGGTCATCGCCGCCGCCAACGCCTCGGCGGGTACGGCCATTGCTACCTCCTTCACCGCAGGCGTCGCCATGGGCGAGCCGGTACGGTCCGTGAGTGCCCTAGTGTCTGGCGAAGGCACTCGGAATATCGATGTCAGCGTTGCTCAGCAGGTCGGTGAGCTGTCGGGCAGCCTTGATCACCGACTCCGCCATGGTGTCGATGCGGTCGCGGGTGATCCGGTAGGTGGGCCCGCCGATCCACACCGCGTACGGCGTGTTCGCGCGCAGCCGCACCGGTGCGGCGACCGACGCCGCACCGACCTCCAACTCGTCGTACGCGAAGGCGAACCCCCGGTTCCGCACCTCCTCCAGCGAGCCCATGAAGGACTCCAGGTCCCCCACCTCCGGCGGGGCGTGCTCGGCGAACTCCTCGGTGAAGTCGGCCCGCACCGATTCCGAGCTCAGCGCCGCCAGCAGCACCTTCCCGGTGGAGGTCGCCCACACCGGCTGGGTACGGGGTACCGGCTTGAGCGTCTGCCCGATCAGCGACGGCCCCGGCACCTGGGCGACGACCATCACCTTCGGCGGCAACAGCACGTCGAAGCCCGCGGTCTCCCTGGTCTCCTCGGCCAGGTTCCGCAGCACCTCCCGCATGTGGCCGTAGGCGCCACCACCGTCGAGCAGGCCGCCCACGATGGAGAGCAGTCCGAGCGACACCCGGTAGCGACGGGTCACCGGATCGAGGGTGAGCCAGCTCTCCCGCTCCAGCACGCTGAGCACCCGGTAGCAGGTGGCCTTGGGGATGCCCGCCTCCCGGGCCACCTCGCTGAGTCCGACCCCTTCGGGGTGCGCCGCCACGGCCCGCAGGAGCCAGATCGTGCGTCGCACCAGCCCCGCCTCACTGGGCGCCATCGCTACCTCCATCAATCGCCATCAGCCGTGAGATACGGCCCACATCTTGGCAGACGTCACTGGCTGCGGGCGGGTGCCGAACGGCGGGCGCCGCCCGGCACACGCCGCTCGCCTACTTCCCGCCTTCGGTGATCGTCACGGTCTGCGGCTTGTAGGAGTTGCCGTTGACGTCGAAGCCGTCGGCCTTGAGCCCGTCGTTCGCGCGCTGCGACAGATCGGTCCGGAAAGCGTCCTTGTCCGGGGCGTTTTTGAGGACGCCGCCACCGATCGCGATCTTGATCGTCTGGTCCCAGGCCGCCTGGTCCATCATTCCCACGCCGTTGCTGGCCGGCCAGATCAGCTTGTTGATCTCGTTGAGCATCCAGGTCTGGTGCCCCTGCCCCAGCGCGCTGCCGTTGTCGAGCACGATGTCGACGCAGCCGGCCAGGTCGTCGCGGCAGAAACCCCAGCCGCGGTAGGTCGCCTTCAGGAACTTCACCGCCGTGTCCTGGTTGGCCTGCTCCCCCAGCCAGTCACCACGGGCGTAGATGCCGTCCTCCAGGCTGGTGTAGCCGGCGTCCTGGAGGCTGATCGCCGAGAAGTCCGACGGCTGGTAGAGCTTCCCGGTCGCCGGGTTCTTGGTCTCCAGCAGTTGGGCGTACTCGTTGTAGGTCTTGGCCTGGGCGGCGTCGATCTCCCGACGGAGCAGCAGCGACATGTCGAAGGGTTGCTGGATGATCTCGGCGTCGCGTTTCGGGTCGACGCCGGCGTCCTTCATCGCCGCGAACAGCACGAGTTCGTTGCCGTACCCCCAGCTCCCGACCTTCTTGCCCTTCAGGTCGGTCAGCGACTTGATGCCGGAGTCGGCCCAGGCCACCTGGAGGTACGCGCCCCGCTGGAACACCTGGCCGATGTTCACCAGGTTCGCGCCCTGCGCTCGGGTCACCATCGTCTTGGTGACGTGGCTGACCGCGAACTCGGCGTTGCCGGCGGAGAGCACCTGCTGGGGGACGATGTTGACGCCACCCTCCTGGATCGTGACGTCGAGACACTCCTCGGCGTAGTAACCCTTCTCCCTGGCCGCGTAGTAGCCGGCGAACTGGGCCTGGGCGACCCACTGGAGCACCACCCGGACCTTGGTCGTCGACTCGCAGTTCTTGGCAGCCTCGGCTGCGGACTCGCTCGGGGTGTCGGACATGCCACCGCAGGCCGAGGTGGCGAGCAGGGCGGCGGTGAGGGCGGCGGCGATTGTGGTGGGGCGACTCCTCCGCGAGGTCCGCCATAGTTGCAGGGCCATTCTGACTCCAAAAGATCGTGGTGGCCCGTGGCTCACGAGTCGCTGTCGTGCAGGGACTCGTGCCAGGGCATCAGGAGGCGTTCCAACAGAGACGTGACACCGAACAGCAGCAGGCCGAGCGCGCTGGCCACGGCGATCCCCGCCCAGGCGAACTCGAAGCGGGGCAGGGCCGCCTGATAGGCGATGTACACCCCGAGCGCGTTGCTCGGTCCACCGAAGTACTCGGTCACGATCACGCCGATCACGGCGAGCGTGCTGCCGAGCTTGAGCGCGTTGAACAGGTACGGCAACGCGTTGGGCAACCGCAGCATGAGCGCCACCTGTCGAGGTTGCGCCGCGAGCGATTGCATGATCTCCAGGTGCAGGGATGAGACCTGGAGAAGTCCCCTGGTGGTGTTGACCAGGACCGGGAAGAAGACCATCACCGCGGCCACGCCTGCCTTGGACATCAGGTTGGTGACCCCGAACCAGTTGTTGAAGATCGGCGCGAGGGCCACGATCGGGGCACAGTTGATGACCACGGCCGCGGTCAGCACCGGACCGGACACGCCCGGGAACCGGCTGAGCGCCAACGCCACCGCGACCCCCGCCACCGCGCCGAGGACCAGGCCGAGGAGCACCTCCTGCACGGTGACCACCGACGCCGACATGATCGTGCCGAACTCGGCCCGAAACGCCGACGAGATGCCGGTCGGTGCCGGCACGATGAACGACGGAACGTCGAAGACGGTCACCACAAGCTGCCACGAGCCGAGGATCACCAGCGCGGTGAGGACGACCGGGAGGAACCGGCCCACCGCCGTCCGGACTCCGGCACCGGGCGAGGTGCCCCGCGCGAGCTGCGTCGTACTCATCGCGCCGCCTGCTCGGCCGGGACGCCGTGCAGCACCGTACGCACCTCGGTGACCTTGGCGAAGAACGCGTCGGTGGTCCGGGTCGCCGCCGTGCGCGGGTACGGCAGGTCGACGTCGATGCTGGCGGCGATGCGTCCGGGACGCGCGGACATCACGACGATCCGCGACGACAGGAACACCGCCTCGGAGATGCTGTGGGTGACGAAGACGACGGTGGTCCGGGTATCCGACCAGATCCGCAGCAGCTCGCCCTGCAACCGCTCGCGGTTCATCTCGTCGAGCGCACCCAGCGGCTCGTCCATGAAAAGGATCTCCGGGTCCGCCGACAGCGCGCGGGCGATCGCCACCCGCTGCTGCATGCCACCGGAGAGCTGCCAGGGAAAGTGCCGGGCGAAGTCGGAGAGCCGGACCAGGTCCAGCATCTCGTGGGCCTTGGCCCGCCGGGTCTGCTTGTCCACCCCGGCCACCTGCAACGGCAGCTCGACGTTGCGCTGCACGGTACGCCACTCGAAGAGGCCGGCCTGCTGGAAGACCATGCCGTAGTCCCGGTCCGTCCGGGCCGCGCCCGGCGTCTTGCCGTTCAGTGACACCGTGCCGTCGGTCGGCTCGGTCAGGTCCGCCAAGATCCGCAACAGGGTGCTCTTGCCGCAGCCACTCGGGCCCAACAGGGAAACGAACTCGCCCCGCCTGATCGACAGGTCGATGTCCTCGAGCGCGGTCACCGTACGGTTCCCGCCGGTGAACTGCTTGGTGACGCCTCGCACGGAAATGATCGCGGCCTCAGACATCAGCATCTCTCCAGGTGTTGTTGAGACGGAAGGGATGTTCACCGGGTGTGCCGGTGCCGGAGCGCCACGCGCTCGATGAGTGCCAGGGACTGCACGAAGACGATGCCCGCCGCCGCGGCGACCAGGACGGCCGCGTACAACTTCTCCGGCCCGTTGGAGTAGTAGTAGGCGAAGGTGAGGATCGCCCGGCCGATGCCCCGGCCGGTGCCCGCGGACAGCTCGCCCACGATCGCGCCCACCACGCTCGCGGTGGCCGCGAGCCGGAGCCCGGCGAACACGAAGGGCAGCGCCGCCGGGATCCGCAGCCACCCCAGGACCTGCCAGCGGCCCGCGCCCACGCTGCGCATGAACTCCAGTTGGACCTTCGGCGGTGACTTCAGGCCCCGCAGGGTGTTGATGGTGACCGGGAAGAACGCGAGGTAGGCGGCGATACCGGTCACCGCCACCCAGGGTGGTGCGCCGGCCTTCCCACCCCAGATCACGATCATCGGCGCGATCGCCACCAGGGGAACCGTCTGCGACGCCACCAGCCAGGGCATCAACCCCTTGCTGAGCGGCACCACGTGAAGGAAGAGGACCGCCAGCAGCAGGCCGAGCGACGAGCCCGCCACCAGACCGTAGAACGACTCGCGGAGCGTCACGCCGGTCTCGCCGAGGAGATAGCTGCCCAGCAGCATTGGGTCGCCCCGCCGGGCCGGCTCGACCAGGGCGCCGAGGATCGACCAGACGTGCGGCATCGAGAGATCGTCGGTAGCGACCGGGAAGGCGATCTTGGTGCCGGGCACGACATCGTCGACGGCGCGGCCCAGCGCCTTGTAGCCCTCCCACAGGCCGGCGAGCACCGCCACGACCAGTGCGGCCCCGGCGGCGTTGTGCACACGTTTCCTCGTGGCGGACAGGCGCTCGGATCGGCGCGGTGTTGCCCGGTCCGCCTGCCCGGCCGGTCCGCCCTCGGCGGCCACCGAGGTGGTGGCGGTTCTTGTCGCGGTCATGCAGGCACTCTCCGAATCCCTCGGAAGCGTCGTCTGGCGTGAGATCCGTCGGCCGAACCCCGGCGCATCGGATCACTGAGTGAACTGGTGGTTCACCATAGGAGCGTGACCGAGGCCACGTCAACGGTTGCCCACGACCTGAATCACGATCTAGGAGACGGTCGCCGACGCGACCCACCTGCGGATACCCCGATCCAGGTCAAGGCAGCCGACTCCACCGCCAACCGGAAGCGCCGCCACGACCCGGTGCTCCGGCGGCCAGGACCCATTCGTCGCCGAGTGTGCCGATGGTCGGGTCGTCGCGGTCGGAGCGCAGTACGAGCCGCAGCAGCCCGTGTCGGCGTGGTGGCCGACGATCACGGCGCCGTCGGTGAGCCGGGCGCCGACGAACCTGGCCAGCAGGTCCGGGTGGCGTGCCGGGCCCACCCGGACCTGCCCGCACGGTCACCTCAACCTGATCGGCGGTAGCCACCTCGACGCCGACCTGCGCAAACCGGGCGGACCGGTTGGTCTGCCGCCAGAGGCGGAAAGTACTCACGCCTCCGATCGTTTGCAGCACTCGGACGCGGGACCCCAGCATCAGATCCGTCCGGTCGTACAGCCCGGGGCGCACTTGCCGCCGCAGATGAGGACGTTCGAGCGAGTGACGCCAGGCACAGTCACCATGTTGCACACTTGCCACCTGGATGGATGGCGCTGGGATGTGCCGCCCGCTGGCTACAGTGGCTGACTGGAATCTGCGTCACGAAGGGGAGACTGTGGAGGCACGCATCGTGATCGTCGGCTCGGATACCGACCGAGTCGCGCTGTGGGACTGGCTCAGCGGCGACCGCGACCTGCGGGGGCTGGTCCGGCGGGACACCGTCCCGAGAGCCGGCGAGATGGGCGGTGAGATCGAATACGTGGTCAGCGCCGTCATCGGCGCCGGTGCGGTGTGGGCCGCCCTGGCT